>CAWGXB010000030.1:0-180012 GCA_963826335.1 Candidatus Acidiferrales bacterium
TTGCCGACATTCCTTCTTCGAAAGTTCGAAAGTTCGAGCAAGCACGAGTATACGCGAATTATAATCGTAGCGTTAAAACGGCAGTAATGTGTTGACACACCAATTAGAAGGAAAACAGAGCGAATGAGAGGTGGGAACGTAACGAATCAGCGAATCAGCGCGGGGACGGAAGACTGAAGAAGTTGAGAGAGGGCCTGTTGGCAAAAATACGAACAGATTTTGCGAGACTTCTCCAACGAGTTCTGCTGGCAACGGCAGACTAGACCTCGACGGCGGAATCGTCCGTTGCTGGAGGAGTGTCGTAGGAGGCTACCCACTCTTCGGGAATACGAGCCAAATCCGAAGCTCTGAGAAAATCACCGAGGCTGGTGCCGGTACACGCGGAATCGATATTCGGAGCGCCAACCTTAGAAATAACGTCATCGAGATGCAAGGTGCGAAAATCAATACTGAAACGCGTTTTTCCTGAAGTGTTCGGAACGGTGGAGTGCATTTGGGCGCCGGAAAAAATGAGAATGCCTCCGACGGGAAGAACAACGCGGATTTGCGGGTCAAGCCGCATCTCCTCCTGGGGCATTGGCTGGATACGTGTGTCTTTGCCAATGTGTTGCACAGCATTGAAGCGACTCACGCGGTTCCATTCTGCGTAATTATAAACTCGAGAACTGTTGCGAACGGGCTGACTCCAGTAATGAGGATGAAAAGCCATAACGTTTTCTGGAACAACCTCGAATACCGGAATCCACCAGTTGAGCTGGCACTGTGGGGCTGAGTACCAGGTATCACGGTGCGGATGGAAAGCATAGGAAATACCTGTGCTCAGAAAATTGTCGCTTGTGGAGGTGCGCAGACGAGGAACGTCGAAATAGGTTCGGTCGAGATCGCAGCCGAGGTCCCGCAGGAGTTCGGGAAGCAGTCGCTTGCACTCCGGATGATGAATAAATCTAGGTTTCAGCTCCGCCAGGATTCTGGCAAATTGATCCACGGGCAAATGATGTTGTGCGTCGCGCGGATGGTGCGGGGCGAAGACTTCTTCGGCCATTTCATTTGCGAGCTTGCAGAGCTCGAGGGAGATGGGTCGTGGAGAATAAACGTACAGTTGGCCCCGAAAAAGATTGCTGCGACGGACTTCGTCGGACACCGCCGCGTCATAGAAGATGCTGTGCATGCGATTCTCCAGAACTGCCAACGTTAAAAATCGATATCCCGGGAAAGTTACCCAATATGGGGGTAGAGCAGTTTTCCAGCCATAACCAGCATTCGTTCAGGCATCGCTGCAAAAACGCGTTTGGCCACTTTCAGCTGCCAGTCGTGTCTCCCCCGCGCGGCCTGGCTTTCTGGAAATTTCTTATAGGTGACTCTTGATTGCGTTGCCCCAAAGCGATTCTTGAAGGTAATCAGGCCGGCATTGTCTATATCCGACCTTCCCAGGTCCAGTTCAGATAAGTCGTGGAGCTTGGCGTCTTCGATTGCCCGCCACATCAAGAACGGCATAGCCCCCAGATTGTGGAATTGGGCATCGCTGCAACCATACTTGTAAATTAACGTGCGTTTAAAAAACAGAGTAAGAATAGCGGCAACGGCGCGATCCCCAACAGACGCAACACGGATCTTAACCTGCTCACCCAGGCAATCCACGACATTGCGGAACCAGGCAAATGGGGGAGGCGGGAGAGCTTGACGGCGGCGGGTGATCATTGTCAACCGGTAGAACTGGCGCAGCAATGAATCGGACCTGCCTTCTTCATACTTGAGACCTTCTCGGGTGGCGCGATGTATTTTGCGTTGGATGGAGTCCTTGTGAAGTCTCTCGAATAATTCCTGCAAGCACGGACGCAAATCCAGACGATGGATGACATAGTTGGTTCCATCCTGGAAATTGGCCCAATCCACAAATCGATTTCCGTGATCGAGAGGCCGGAATTCCACGCTCTTCCATTTTCCTTCGGCTTGACCTTGCTCCAAGAGTATCAACAAATTTGAAAGATCGCTCTGATTGTCGAGCAGAAGATCAGTGTGATCCGAGAACGGCAACGAGACTAACCTTGGGCGCACCAGAGAACTTTTCACGACACAAAACACAACCGCGTTCTCCAAGTCTTCCTCGGCAGGGGTGGTTGTAAATGCCACCGGCTGGTATCCATACGTTTGGTGCAAGGCCTGCAGCCACGATTTGGTGTGAAAAATGGACGAGCGAGGATGATGCTGAAGAAAGCTGTCCCAGCGACAATCCTTGAGAGGTTCGATCAGTTGAAATGCTTTGGAAACAGCACAACTCCTTGCCACCATGATAAATCCCGGAGTTCACTTACTCAGGGATAATGCTGCAGCAAATAGCGGTTCGCATCCAAGTGCGGCCTAGCTTAGCTAGTTCAATTCTCGAGAGTGCTTTGCGCGTCTAGTCAGCTGCGGGCCCGGCGGGGTCAGCTTCTGTGGCAGCTTTTGCAACCTGAAGGTCAATGACTTCCTGAAACGGGATGGGATTGCGTAAGATCACGATATAAGCAAGCGCGAAACTCCAAATGGAGTGTAGAAAATAGGCAATCATCCGCGCAGAAGCAAATCCGAACGAACCGCAGCGAACGAGAAAAAAGGTCGCGACGATCAAGACAACGACCCAGGCAACGTTGGTGGCAAAACCAGCCACATTCTCCCAGCGGCAGCCATGATCTCGCCAACGGGTGTAAGCAGTGCGTAAATTCCACTGGTAATCAGCAGAACAATCAGCGTGGGCCATGCACCGGCTTTCCCAGGCTTGGAGCTTCTTCCGGATGCCGCCAGAATCGGAGAGGATGAGGGCTGCTCGTTCTATCAAAGCGACAAAGGCAAATAGGCCATTGGTTCGATTAAATGGATGTTCGCGCGCCGGGTGGCACCCGTAGTTTCGTTAATCAGAATATCCGAGACGGCGGCACGCACATTCGGATTCAAATGCACGGGGTAGACAAATTGTACGTGAGGAAAGGGCGGTCACAAGATCGTCGACGGCACAGCAAATGGAACGGAGCTTATCGCCAAGATTTTCGCGGCGATGCCCGGTGATCAGAACAAGCGGCTGACGCGAAGTGGGATCCATGATCTCGAGATTGAGTCCGGGGATTTCGACGGTAGTAAAGCGAACCTTTTTTACCGCGAGAAACAGGGCGTCAATCACGGTGTTCCCTGTGACGTAGATACGGTCGGACGAGATGCCTTCGCGTAGCAAGTTTACCTGGCTCAGTGCCGTCGGAGCAAAATGAAGCGTGGCCAGGTCGGTGGTGAGAACGCGATTGGCTTCCTCGGGCCATGGCGCTTGCATGTTGCCGGTCCGGAGTCCAGCCTCAACGTGTCCCACCGGAATGTGATGAACGCGGTTTGCTCCGAAGAGCCAGGATTACCGGGGCAAGTTTGATGGCTTCTGGACGCCTACCAAATATGACAGAGATTTTCATATGCTCGCTAGTTGAGTCGTAGGCCTACTTTGTCACCGTCAACCCACTTCCCTGACAAACCCTCGCCTTGTTCAATTTCAGGCCGTGACGACTTAATCGAAAACCGTTTCCCAGGCTGACAAGATTGTGTCAAACGTCTTCTCAAGCAATGCCCCAGGGATCCATTTTCCCAGAAGACGCCAATCAAGGGAATAATCGATCGTCGCCAACCCATTTCGATGATACTTCCAAAAATCCGGGCTCTTGCGATGTCGCGCACACGCGAACTTGGCAAGGTAGTGAAAATAGTTGCGCTCGGCTTCTTTCAGGCAGTGATCAAATTCCTGCGGTTCCAGAAAATCACGGCCATGCGCCACGAGCATTGAGAGTCGTATCAGAAGTTCAAGGTTAAAAGGTCTGACGCGCGAAAGAATCGATTCATTGTCGCGCCGCGAAAAGGTCAGGACCTGATGCACGAAACCGAAATCCCAGGTCTTCAACAGATCGAAGCAGGCATGCCCATCCTCGAACGGCGCGAGACGCTCATCGTAGAAAGGGTCACGCGAACGGACCAGATCGGACCGTAAAAGCAGCGACGTTGGCGTTCCAAATAGATACTTGCCCTCAAGAAAATAGAGTCGACAAATTTCCCTTCCCGAAACCGCGGGACTCGGATACGGCAAACCGTCCAAACGCACCTCGTCACCTTCGAGTTCGTAAGCAGCAACGATCCCGACGGCGGGATGCGCCTCGGCCACCGCCACCATGCTGTTGATGCAATCCGGAAACAACCAATCATCCGCCTGAACTACTTTGCAGTAGCGACTCCCACTGGAAATGAAGCGCAGAGCGTGATTGTAGTTCTGAACTTGTGAAAGGAATTCCGAGTTGTGTTCGACGCGGATCCTTTCCGGAAATTGATTGGCATACTTCTCCGCGATCCTTGCGGATCCATCCGTGCTGCGGTTATTGACCAAGGTATAATCCCAGTTTTGGTAGGTTTGGCGGAGCACGCTCTCGATACAGCCTGCAAGATATTTTTCCGTGTTAAAGAATGGGGTTACGAAACTGACGTGTGGATATTCTGGATCCTTGCTCGTTTCGGAAACACTGTTTGCCATATGGTCTTGTTCGATTTCGTCCTCAACAAACGCCCGGGGTCAGAGGCTAGAATTAACGGCAATCCTAGCCATGAGGTCCAACATCGGATCTGGGTTCATAAAGGTGCTCATCCGGAGCGACAACGGCGCAGTCCGAATGCGAACCCGACAAGCCCGAGTCGCGTAGCTCCGCGACGAGACGATATTGACTCTGCAGAAGTTGATCGTAGTGGCAGCAGATGACGCTTAACTTGGATCCTACCAACGGGGCATTGGCCTGGAGATTCAGAAATGTCGCAAGCATCTTTTCGCTCGTGAACGAGCGAATGTCCAGGCAATAGGCCTTCAGTCCAACATCCGTCATCAAAGTGTTCACTTTGCGGTCATAAGAAAGCGCAACGCAGGGCTTGCCGGCAAGGAAAGACAGAACGAGGCCGTGAAGACGGCTCGCGACAACAAAGTCCAGCGAGTGAAGCAGCAAAAGAAGATCCTGAACGGATGCGGCGTTGCCAAACAAGAGGCGCGCGCGCGCTTCGGTTTCGAGACTGGGATCGATACGGGCACGGAGATCATCGAAGAGTTGGTCATCCGGTGGACAAGAAGAAAATAGAGTGACGAAAATCCCGCGCCTAAGCAGAGCAGTTGCAGACAAGGCTAGCTCATTCATGTAATGCTCATATTGCGCAGGATCTTCAGTAGGCCACATCCCAGGGCGAGCAAATGCGATCGGGCTCACTCCCACACGCAATCCCATTGAGTTCGAAGCGGCCATAAGGGGTTGCTTGGTAACGGAGAGGCTGAAGGCAAGGTCGGGCACTACTGGGCCATCGGCGGATGGCGTGATCGCGAGAGCCAGTTGCCGCGAGCCCTCATCTCGGTAGGATCGGTAGCAAGCGAGCGATAACGCGATCCTTAGGAACAGCTTGGTAAGCCGCGATTCCGCGCGGCAACCTCCCACGCTCAGAAACACTACGGAGGTTCCAGCCGCTCGAGCGAGGACTGCCCACTTCATCAACGCATAAGGGTGCGCCCAACTGCCTCCCCACTCCTCATCGAGTTGACCGCCACCAGCAATCACCAGCATGTCCATGCTACGAAGCACACGGTGGCTTCGAAGAATGTGAAGACATTCTTGAACGAGACAAACCAGAGGTCTAAGACCTATCCGAAAAAGGAGACCACGGACCGCTCGCTTAAGACGCGTAACAAATCCTGGCGTCTCGATGCCTCCTTCGATGCGCGATGTTACAGCTTGATTGTTGGGTGTAACTGCCGGCTCCTTCTGTGCGTGGTAATACGGATGGGAAATTGCCGCCAATGGGTAACATGGAATGCGGTGACGCGCTGCGGTACTTTCTGGATACAGCGTAATTCCGTAGAGATGAATTTGCGGGTCATACTTCCGGAAATTGCAGATCAAGGCTTCCTGGATGGCGGCGTCACCCAGGTTGCCACCGTCATACGGCGTCAGCAAAGCGACTTTCACGAATCTTCCTTGGCGACGATGCCGGGACGTAACAACCGCTGCTCTTCAACGTCAGGGAGAACGCCACTAGGCTTCACAATTTCGTGCTTGATCACTTTGGGGAAACAGTTAACCGCACCGCGGACATCAGTTGCGGATCCCACGTAAATGCTTGATGCAGACTCCCAACGATCGTATTCGGTTTGAGTATCGTATCGATAGACAAGCACCGAGGGATGAAACGTGCCATCGGCAAAGTTTAGTTGCAGCTCAAAGCTGCAGACAAACGTTTCGCCGGGCTCTAAATTGAAACTGCCGCAACCTAGCCGCTCGGTCGAGGTATTGAACACCCCGTAGTAAGCCTCATCGGTGACAAAGAGGACGACCGCCATTTTCGCGCAGGAACGGCGAGCAACAACTTCGATGTCGACCCACACGGTTTCACCGGATTCAAAACGCACGTTCTCTCCGTGTTGGGAACGTATGCGCACTTGGGAGATAGCGATAGGCTTGGAATCGTCCATGGCGCGAGACGTGCGGGTGCTGTTCATGTACGACTGGATTACGTCATTGGGCGTTCCAATTTTCAGCAGCCGTCCGCGTTCCAGCAACACGCAGCGCTGGCAGAACTCCGCGATTGTTTTCAGATTGTGGGAGACAAAAAGGACCGTGGTCCCTGCTCTGATCACTTCTTTCATACGGTCGACGCATTTTCGCTGGAAGACGAAATCACCGACGCTGAGAACTTCGTCAACGATCAGCACGTCAGGATTGACGTGGGCCGCAACGGAAAAACCGAGGCGCGCATACATCCCAGACGAATACCGTTTCACCGGCGTATCGAGAAACTCTGACAAGCCAGAGAATTCTACGATTTCATCGAATTTGGTATCGATCTCGCGGCGCGTCATACCCAGGATTGTACCGTTCAGATAAATGTTCTCTCGACCCGTCAGGTCGGAGTGGAAGCCAGCACTAACCTCGATGAGCGCCGAGAGCCTGCCGCGAACTTCTAGCGAGCCACTGGTCGGATTCATGACTCTGCTGATCAACTTGAGCAGCGTGCTCTTCCCTGCTCCATTGGCCCCGACGATACCAAACGCTTCCCCGCGAGGGATCTCCAAGGTGACATCCCGCAGCGCCCAAAACTCGCCGCGATCGCCCAGATCATCCGATTTTCGTTTCCACAGCAAACTCGCCAAAGCAGGAACCAAATCCCGCAGAGAATCATGGAGCTCTCCCTTGCGGAATTTCTTCGAAACATGTTCCAGGCGGACAGCGAAACTGGACATCAATGCCCCTCGTACTGGATTTACGTCTAACATTTCGTCAATCTCTCGACGACATTGCTGGTCGTCAGATGTTCTCGGCAAATGCAGGTTCAACCTTTTTGAACAGGCCATACGCCAACAGCACCATGACAGTGGCAAAAATGAGGCTATAGGCAAGCCAATTCCAGTTTGGCGCCTGGCCACGCACGATCGAGGAAAATCCCTCAAGAACCGGGGCCACCGGATTCAGCAGCAACCATTTGCCTTTCGCGCCGACGATGCTCACGTCATAGAACACCGGTGTGAAGAAGATAGCGAAGGTGAGAAACACCTCGACGATGTACTTGACGTCGCGAAAAAATAGGCTGCCTGCGGAGACGATGAGTCCAATGCCAATCGCCAAAACGATCGTTAGAGCCAACAACGGACCTGCCCAGAGAAGTTGCAAGCTCAGGCTGACCTTGGCGACCACCAGTAGAATCACCAGCACCAGACTGGCGATGAACAGGTCGAACAGTTGCGCCAGCACCGCCGCAATCGGAAAAATCTCTTTGGGAAAATACACCTTGGTTACGAGATTGTGGTTGGCAAGCAGGCTCTGGCAGGAGAATTTAATAGAGGAAACCAGAAAAGCCCACGGAATGGACTTCGTTGCCACACTAACAACGTCTGACATGGCCAATGGCTTGTGAGATGCGATGCCATAAGCGTACCGGACCAGGACGCCAGCGGAGACTATCAGCACGGGCATGAGAATCGCCCAGAGAAATCCCATCACCGACTGTTTGTAGCGGACTTTGATATCACGGAGCACGATCATGTACAGCAGTTCGCGGTATTTGTAGAGTTCGCGGAGTTGCGTTCTCAATTGAATCTCCGGTTGACGGGCTTCACCGGACGTCCGAGCAGATACTTCTCGAGTCCCTCGGCGAGCGCTCGCGCGTATACTCCGAGCGCCCGATCGACAACATCAATCGTGTGATCTATGACTTCGTCGGAATGAGAAAAGCTGACCACAAACGATGGAGCAATGATTCCGCCACGTATCATTTCCTGGAGAAACAATGTGCGGAATCCCTGGGAACTCTTGCCATCCGCGTCTTTCGTAGCGTAGATCAAGTTTGGCGCGCGGCCTAGAACCTCAAACTGGCCGGCAATTCCGTGGCGTGCAATGCAGTCATTGATGCCCGCCCGCAGCCGTTCTCCCTGCCGGTACAAGTGCTCGACGACATGGCAGCGCCGGTAGATATTCAGCGTCTCCCGGGCAGCGGCAAGCGCATGAGTTTCCGCTCCATGTGTTGTAGAAAGCAGGAATACTCTCTCACCGGCGTGATCCAGTCCGCCGAGTTTCATGATCTCGCGCTTCCCGGCCAGCGCGGCAATGGCAAATCCATTGCCCATGGCCTTTCCAAACGTAGAGAGATCAGGAACGACACCGTAGCTTGCCTGCGCTCCACCGAGATGCCAGCGGAATCCAGTGATCATTTCGTCCAGGATCAGCAGGCTACCGTGCTTCTCGCAAAGTTCCTTCAGTTGACGAAGAAAATCATCGCGCGGTTCCTCGGCGGTGGCGGGTTCCAGAATCAGGCAGGCGATCCGGCCGGAGTGTTTGTCGAACAATTCCTTGACGCTTTCCAGATCGTTGTAATGAAACGATGCGGTGAGCTCGCGGTAAGGTTGCGGAATCCCGGCATTGAGCTCCGTCGTTCCTATGAACCAATCATCGCAGGAGAAAAACGGGTGATCAGCGCAGATCGCAACCATATCGCGTCCGGTGTAGGCACGCGCGAGTTTCACAGCGGCGGTTGTGACGTCAGATCCATTTTTTGCGAACTTCACCATGTCAGCGTTGGTCAGGACTTGGAGAAGTTCCTCTGCGTACTCAACCTCGATTTTGGCGGGACGCGTGAAGTTTGAACCCATTCTCATTTGTTGCTGCGCCGCTTCAACGACCGGGGCAAACGCATGCCCCAGGCTCACAGACCTGAGTCCCATTCCATATTCGATGAATTTGTTTCCGTCGACATCCCAGACGTGACACCCCTCGCCACGCACGATAAACGCAGGGGCTATCTCCGGATACTCGTCATCCCCCTTTGCGTAAGTGTGCGCACCACCCGGGATGAGCGAATGGCTTTTTGCCTGGAGCCGGCGCGATTCGGCAAATGACATTTCCGTTGCCGGTTTCGCCGAAATTGTCAATTTTGGACATTGCGTGCTTTCATGTCAGCTGGCGAACGGCGGTAGCACTCCAGGATCTCTCCGGCCTTGGCCCAAACGGCAAGTTTACTGTTAAAACGGCGAGTCGGGTCGAGACTCACCATCCAACGCAGCGTCCACACGGAAACACGGCGAAAGAGGTATAGCGGAATCCCGAGAATGCACCAGGCATCGTGTGGAATGCCAAATTGGCGAATGTCCGCCCGGCCCTTATCAAACCACCAATCCAGATAATATTTTTTCCGGACTCGGTCCTCGGACACGGTGTGATATACGACCGCCGAGGGTTCGTAGCGTATACGCTCTCCCTGCGCCAACAACCGAGCCCCGAACTCCGTGTCCTCATTGCGTATTTCGCTGCCGGGACGAGGCCCCAGGTCGGTTCGAAAACCGCCGTGCTTCTCAAACATCTCTTTTCGAAATGCCATGTTCGTGCCAAACGGTGGTTCCGTCAGTTGACCAGATTGCTCACCAAGGTCGAATAGCGCAAGGGGAGCCAATGCATATCTGCCTCGCGGAGCTGTAAGCGATAGCCATCGGGGAGGCGAAAAATTCTTCTCGGGAAGAATGCGCCCTCCCGCACCCGCCCATTCTCCGCTGTGCAGAGTCGTCGTCAAGTTCGTAAGCCAGGACGGTTCAACCGTGACGTCGTCATCCATGAACGCCAATACCGTTCCTCGAGCTTCTCGAATTCCAGAATTAAGCGCATAAGACTTGCCGGGCTGCGGTTCAAACAGATAGCGGAAACGGCCTGGATATTGACTAACGAATTCCCTGACAACTTGCCGGGTCTGATCGCTCGAATTGTTGTCCACTACCAACACTTCCCACTCAACAGACTCGGGAACTCTTAGGGCTGCGGCGCTTGCAAGGGCCTTAGCCAAGCTCTGGCACCGATTATGCGTACACAAGATGACCGTGATGTTCATGATCTTCGAGGATCGCTTTGGCCGCATGAATACAGGCCTCAAAGTTGCCTTTCCATCCACATCACGTTCTAGGATGCAATTGTCTCTCGGCGTCTGGGACAGGGTTGCCGGTTTGTTTCTTGTCCTCGCGAGACCGAGACCAAACTTCTGCGATTTCTCCAGCCGTCATCCATGCCATCGCTTTGCGATAGAATCTCAGTTTGGGATTCCAGCAGGTCAACATCCAACGCAGCGACCTTCCAACGAAAAGCATTCCTATTTTCAGCAGCGTCAGATGGTTCCGCGGAATCCCCCAAATGTCGGGACGTTTTCCAGTTTCGCGAATTAGAGCGCGCCCATGGTCAAAGCAGAACGTGAGAAAATATTCCTTCTTGAGTCGGTCTTCCGGAACTCTGTGGTAGACAATCGCCGAAGGTTCGTAGCGTAAGCGTTCTCCGGCCGCCAGTAACCGGCGGCCAAACTCCGTGTCTTCGTTTCGCAACTCGCTGCCCGGGCGTGGTCCCAGATCGAGTCGAAAGCCACCATACTTTTCAAACACTTTCTTTTGAAAAGCCATGTTGGTGCCAAAGGGCGGTTGGTCTAGTTCAACAGGCTCTGCACCCAAATCGAATAGGGCCAGAATGCCCCCCATATTGTTGGGGCCATCGAGCGGCAACCACGGCGGAGGTGAAAAGGATTCTTGCGGAAGTATGCGTCCCCCAGTGCCGGCGCACGCATTGCCACCCAAGGGAGCAGTTAAATTGCTCAGCCAATTCTTGTCGACGGTAACGTCGTCATCAATAAAAACCAGAATCTCTCCATGCGCCTCTCGGATTCCCGCGTTTAGGGCATGCGATTTTCCAGGCTTGGGTTCAAACAAGTATCGAAACCGGCCAGGGTATCGACGGGAGAAGTCTTCGACAACCTCGCGTGTTTGATCGTGCGAGTTATTGTCCACCACGAGGACTTCCCAAATTGCAGAAGTCGGCATTTCTGAGGCCGCGACACTCTGAAGTGCTTTCGACAAGCTCTGGCAACGATTGTAGGTGCACAGAATTACTGTAATCGTGTTGTGGCGCACTTTCTCATCGTTATTTTGGCCAGCATCAGGTTCGGACATTGCAACCTATCTTAGTTTCTTGCGGGGCACTGGTCTTCTGTTTCTTATCGTCGCGCGCAAGTCGGTAGATCTCCACGATCTGCCCAGCTGACATCCACGCCACACCCTTGCGAAAGAATCGCTGCTGAGGATCCACCGTCCACAGCCATTGCCATACTCTTGTCGATAGATGTGTCGCGATCATTCTCGGAATGCTGAAGAAGTGTCGAGGAATACCCCAGACTGGCGCGCCCTTTCCCTTTTCTCGCGTTCGAGCGCGCCCATAGTCGAACCACCAAGCCAGAAAATATTCTCTTTGTGAGACGCTCCTGCGGCACAGGGTGATGCACTACTGCCGACGGTTCGTAATACAAGACGCTCTTCGGCTGCGATCAGACGACGCCCGAACTCCGTGTCTTCATTAGGCCGAGGGATTTCGCGATTGGGGCTCGGACCGAGGTCGGTGCGAAATAAACCGTACTTCTCGAACATTCTCCTGCGAAACGCCATGTTCGCGCCGTAAGGCGCCTCATGTAGTTCACAAGCGTTATCGCCCAAATCGAACCCGGCCAACATGCCTCCCATGTTCCACGGCCCGTCGAGTGCCAGCCAACGCGGAGGCGAGAAGTTCCTGTCCAGAAGAATGCGTCCTCCCGCGCCCGCCCATTCCCCGCTCAGCAAAGCTGCCGTCAAATTCTGGAGCCACGTCGATTCAACCGTAACATCGTCATCGATGAAGGCCAGGATGTTTCCCCGAGAGTCAAGGATTCCGGCATTCAGGCCAAATGATTTGCCTGGATTTGGTTCGCTCAGATAGCGAAACCGACCGGGATAGCTAAAGCGGAAGTCCTCCACGACTTGTCGCGTCTGATCGGTGGAGTCGTTATCAACGACCAGAACTTCCCACTCGACTGACCTTGGTAGCGACGAAGCTGCCACGCTTTCCAAGGTCTTGGCTAGACTTTGGCACCGATTGTACGTAACGATGATGACCGTGAGATCCATATTCCCGGTAGTTCAGCTTTACAGTACCAGCTTGCGGCAATAGAAAGCCTCAGCGTTTCCGCTGGGAGCATTGCATTCCATGCCGCGCAATCGCAGCAGGGAGCGGAATGTATCGGGCTGAAACCAGGGTTTGCTCTGCTGCGAGTAGAAGGCATCCATGATGTAGCCAATCTTCTTTTGTGCCAGCTCCATTTCAAGGGGCACAAAGACATTCGGTTGTCCCATGTCTCCGTCATATTTGGGTATCTCGTACTCGAGAATGAGATGGTTCCGAAACGTATTCCACGTCAATTCCGAGATAAGACGATGGTCCTGATGTGCATCCATGCTGTGGTGGGTAAAAATTAGATCCGGGGAAACTTCCTTCTTCAATTCTTCAAAGACCATTTTTACGTCAGCGCCCACAAAGGGCATGAATCCGTCGGTAAAAGCTTTCAGTAGTGGTCCCTTGAAATTATTGCCGCCGACAAACAAGGAGGCGCCGCGACGCGCTTCGGCGTCACGAACCCCGATGGCGCTGAACACGACCCAGTGAAACACGCAACTGCGATACTGTTCCGCCAGCCGAAGGACCGTCCCTCCGCAGCCGATCTCGATATCGTCGGAATGCGCGCCGAGGCACAGGATCTGAAGGGAGCTTGAGCCATTCGAGGGAAGACTGAGTTGAATCAAGCCACTACTCCTGCCGCCGGATGACCATTCTTCCACAAGCACCACGGAGCTTTTCCGGAGGCCTCGAATTCATCCAGAATCTGTTTGTCCCGGAAGGTATCCATGCACTGCCAGAATCCTTCGTACCGGTGCGACCAAACTTTGCCTTCGGAGATCATTCGCTGGAACGGTTCGTAGACGAGTTCCTCCCCGGGTTTGATGTAGCGAAACACATCATTTCGCAACACAAAATACCCACCGTTGACCCAAATGTTCGAGTCTTTCATGCATTTGATCGAGCGGACGGAACCGTCTTCGTTCATTTGAACCGTGTCGAGGCTGCTGGATCGGGGTTGGACAGAAAGAAAAGAAGCGTAATTGTCGCGACGCGAGAATTCGTCAATCATTTGTGGAAGGTAGAAATCCGTCAGGCCATCGCTGTAGTTGGCCAGAAAGATTTTCTCATCCTCGAGGAAGGGTTCGACGAGACGCAGTCGGTCCGCGATGCTGGTGTGCAATCCTGTGTCGACAAACGTAATCTTCCAGTCGTCGATGTCTCTTTGCATAAACTCGAGCTTCCTGCCGCCCTGTGAGTACACAAAATCGTTGGAAACCGACTCCTCGTACTCCAGGAAATAGTTCTTGATGGCGCTCGCCTTATAACCCAGGCAGAGGATGAAGTCCTTGTGGCCGAAATGAGCGTAGTATTTCATCACATGCCATAGCACGGGGCGCGAACCAATGGTTACCATGGGTTTCGGCACGTCTTCCGAATAGCCCCTGAGCCGCATGCCCGCACCGCCACAAAATAGGACAACTTTCATGCGTCACCTCCCTGCCACCACCTCAACAAACGGTAACTTTGGGGATTGGCACGATGAACTGCCCGCCCCACTCCCGAATAAAACGCAATTGATCGATGATCTCATCCTTCAGGTTCCAAGGCAGGATTACAACATAATCCGGCTTGGTTTCACGGATCCGATCTGGATGACAGATGGGGATATGAGTGCCGGGCAGAAACCGGCCCTGTTTATGAGGGCTCCGATCGACGGTGTATGCGATCAAATCCTTTCCAATCCCGCAATGATGGAGCAGCGTGGCACTCTTGCCTGGAGCGCCGTATCCCACAACTGTTTTACCCTGCTGGCCGGCCTTGAGCAAAAAATCCACCAAGGCAAACTTAGTCTGTTTCACATTCGAAGCAAAACTCTCGTAACCCGCGACTGAATCCAGTCTCGCCCTTCTTTCTTGGTCAAGTAGCTTCTTGACGCTTGGGTGGATACGGTGCACTGTATCTTCGGTCCGGCAAGCGAAGACTCGAAGCGAGCCACCGTGTGTCGGCAATTCCTCGACCTCGAACACTTTCAGGCCGTGCGCTTCAAGAATGCGAGCTGTGGTGAGCAACGAAAAATAGGAGAAGTGCTCATGGTAGATGGTGTCAAATTCGTTCTGCTCGATCAATTGCAGCAAATGAGGGACCTCCAGTGTTACGATCCCGCGCGGCTTGAGCAAAATCTTTAACCCTTCTACGAAGTCGTTCAGTTCTGGCACCTGCGCCAACACGTTATTACCGACGATCAAATCTGCGAATCTGTCCCTACCCGCGAGTTCGTTGGCGAGTTCGCTACCGAAAAAGCGGGCTAGCGTGGGCACCCCTTTTTCAACAGCTACCTTGGCCACATTTGCGGCTGGCTCGATGCCGAGAACTGGCACTCGGTGACAGGCAAGATACTGCAGCAGGTAACCATCATTGCTCGCAACCTCAACTACGAAGCTCGTTTCGTCCAAACTAAAACGCTTTCGCATCCTTTCACAGTAATTCTCGCAATGCTTAAGCCACGAATCTGAGTAAGAAGAAAAATAGGGATAATCTCCGAAAATCTTTTCTGCGGTTTCGTACTGATTGAGTTGCACCAGAAAGCATGATTCACAGACGTAAGCGTGCAACGGGTAGTATGTCTCTGGGCGATTTAGTTCGTCTGCAGACGGATAGGTCTCGCAAAGCGGGGACATTCCCAAATCAACAAATGTTCTCCGGAGACCGGCGCCACAGAAGCGGCAGTGACTAAGCACTTGCTGTCGGGGTTCAACAGGTTGCTTCGTTGTCACCATACAGTATGTCCGTACTCTCTTTCAAAAGTCGGCAGGCAATCAGCGATCTACGTTCTGTGCTGACGACTTTCGGAGGATACAACAGCATAAGCGAGGTCTGTCTTGTTACTTGGAAGTCCAGAACCCCATCGATTATGATTTCGCGGGATGGAAGGAGTGCCCCCCAAACGTGTGAGCAAGTATTTGATCCAGGATTGAACTCGTGGGACCATCGATCTGAATCTGGATTTCCTTGTTGGTTTTGAAAGCAGCGCTATAGTTTCGACATGAATACCGACGTTGATCCGATGATACGGCCGATTAGAAAGACTCCAAAATGGCGATGCGACTTTAAGTCCGTCAACAGCTCACCCATAAAGTCTCTTCTCTAATCCGGTGTTCGTAGTATTAGGAATCTCAGGTTGCGGGTTTCGACGCTCGCCTCTTTTCTTCTCTCTCCCCTGTCCAACGCAAGGATGATTGCAATTCACCCGCATTGAGCAGGCGTTTGATATGGTTGATTCGGGTGTAGCGCCCGCGTGCCAAGTCTTTTCCCGAGAACCCTATCGCACGGAACGCGTCATAGAGTTCTTGAGCGCCCTGCCGCGCGGTCCACTGAGGGCGAAAGTTCGGTAACATGCGACATATCCTGTCACAGCTAACACGATAACATCGCTTGTCGGGACCGCCGCCGGGAGCATATTCTACGCTACTACCCGGTACGATATCCGTGACGATGGCCGCCAATTCCGAGATGCGATAGTTTTCCTCGGTTCGGCCAACATTGAAAATCTGGTTGTGAATGATCTCGCGAGGAGCTTCGAGGACTGCCAGTACGCCGGCAATAATGTCCCGAATGTGCGTGATGGGGCGCCAAGGCGTCCCGTCACTTTTGATCAGTACCCGTCCCATCGTAAGAGCCGAAGCCACAAAATCATTCAAAACGATGTCCAGACGTAGTCTTGGAGACACACCATAAGCCGTTGCATTTCTCATGAACGTGGGGCTGAACTGATCATCAGCGATTGTAGCGACGTCTCGTTCGGCGAGAACTTTTGACTCGCCATAGGGTGTGACCGGGTTGAGTGGGGTTGTCTCGTCGTGCATCTCGTCACCAGCTGCACCATAGGTGCTACAAGAAGAGGAAAAGACGAAGCGCTTTACGCCAGATGCTTTTGCAAATTCGGCAAGGCGGACCGTAGCATGATGATTGATATCGTGGGTAAGTCTTGGATCTAGGTTTCCCAAGGGATCATTCGACAATGCGGCGAAATGGACGACGGCATCGAAGTCATCAAGGTCCGCTCGGTTCAGGTCACGAAGATCTTTGTGAAGCTCAGGGATGGCCGGACCAATCTTTCCGAAATCGCAGCCGGCAAAGAGGTCAGAATCCAGTCCCACAACATCATATCCGGAAGAAACCAAAACGGGTCCCGCAACAGCACCGATGTAACCTTTATGTCCGGTCAAAAGGACTCGCATAGAACCCCTGGTTTAATTCAGGCCCGAACTACTCCCTAAAATACCAATCGCTGCAATTTGCGGTAATCGTTCCCGTTCCCGACTGCGCATCTCGGTCCTCAATTATTTTTCATCAATCGGTATCCGGAATCCTTGATAGCAGCCCGGCTTTGCACAAAAGTTCTGCAGCATCGTGAATGTCATCGAACGGGAGTTTCGAGCGTTCTGCTATATCCAGTAGTGAGTGATTTTCATCTGATAGGTTCAAGACCCAAAGGCGCGCATTGAGTTCCGACTCTATCCCCTGACCGCCCGTGGGTCGATACAGACCTCGGCGCCCCAGTTGCGGTTCACAGTATGGGCTGAGGTTGCGGTAACGGTCATTATTTTCAAGCACGTCAATCATGGCAGCGCAGACTCGGAGGGATCCCGAAAGTTGTTGGGGTTTGATGAAATCAAGATTGTCTGCCGAGGTGTGGTACTCCGGAAAGCTTCCCCCGACGCTCCGCATAAGACAACCAACCGGAAGATTAAATCCCGGCGAGCAGTATTGGCGCTCGTCGTAACCATGAGGCGCGAATTCCATAATTTCCGAGGACTCGGTTAGATGGGAAAGAACGTGCTGTGCCGCCCGGTCGACCTCGGCAGTCCCTTGGCGACTCTTCTTATAGTGAAACTGTCCGTTATCGCCGACGCAAGTTAAGACCAAGCCGTGACGGATTTTCCCAACCGACGCTTGATTTTGGGCAAGCCATGTAATCGCTCCGATTGTTCCCGGAATAAACAGAAACCGATAAGAGTAATGAAGTTTTTGTTTAGACAGTAATTGCGCAAGAAAAGTGGCCACGCTTAGGCCGGAAAGGTTGTCGTTAGCCAAGGATGGATGACAGGCGTGGCAAGAAATTAGAACCTCGTTGGCTGTATGTCCAGGCAAAAAATACTCTCCGTAGGTCAAATGCCCATCTTCCAGGGACGAGTCGATGCATACTTCGTATTCACCATCCGCGAGTGTCAGCATCTGGTTGTGGGATAAGCAGAATCCCCAGGCTTCATTGTAATAAGACGTTCGGTACGGGATCCAGTCAGGATGCTCCGGGAGAGTGAAAAGGTGCGGCTTGATTTCGCACAGGGGCATGGTGGCATGTACCGGTCTGCTGTAGTTCATGACGTGCAGGTTCGACTCGAGAAAGTCCACAATTCGATTTCCACTCAGGTCCGCTATATAGGCGCCTCGAATATTCCATTCTTTGGGTACCGTCCAGTCAAATACGGGGGTGCCTGTGGCTACCTCGCACATCTGCAGCGGAATCCGATTCTTGATAAGTGACAGCGTCTTTCGGAGACCGTCCCCGGTAATGCTCCGACACATCGGGAAAAGTTCTGCCGCGAAGGCGTGCATATCCTTGCCAAATTGTGTTCGGCTTACCTGATCGAGTTCCCGAAGAAGTCTCATTTCTTATTCAAAGTTGGCATACGATTGGTCCCGCTCTGAAATCACATGCACTTCGCCCGGCCACACGATCCGAAACGCGGGATCATTCCAGCGGACTCCTCGCGCAGCTTGCGGATTGTAGATCTCCGACATTTGATAGAACACTTCCGTCTCATCTTCCAGAGTCAGAAAGCCATGCGCACACCCTTCCGGTACGTAGACCGAGTGCCGATTCAGAGAGTTGAGTTCCACCGCGATCCACTGTTTGAAAGTGGGTGATTGCGGGCGAAGATCAATCACCACATCATGGATCGCTCCTCTGGTACAGCGTATGAGTTTGGCCTCTCGAAACGGCTCGTCCTGATAATGCATTCCTCGGAGCGTTCCGCTTCGGGGGCTAAAGGATACACTGCATTGCAGCAAAAACTTGCTGAGTCCATGGGCTCCAAACTCATTCTGGCACCAGGTGCGGGCGAAAAATCCCCGCTCATCCCATGAGGGCTCTAATTGAATCGCAAAAACCCCTTTTAGCCTTGTCTCCTCGAAGATCATGTTGAAACGGTATCCCGTCGACGCATCAATTGAGAACGATTCATCTTTACGAATGCTTCCACTACACCACATCCAAGCGCGAGATGCATATTTCGTCTGGTCCTGTTACGTGAAATGTTGACGGACCGGGTATAGTAAGATGTCTGATACTCAGATCTTTATCTGATCACAATTGGGGACAGCATAAACGAGATGCAGTCACGACTTGATGATTGAGCGTCTTTATCGCGACCAAGTGAAGTCCGAAATATCTTAACAGCTCGCTCCGCCTGCACAAATTTCAGAATGAAGTCACTGAACAACGACGCTGAGTGCAGTCGGAGCAGCGGGTCCGCCGACGCTGTTATAGCAATTCGTGGCACTGAAGAGCAGAACATTATTGCTGCCAAAATGCGGGTCAATCGGGGTGTTCTCGAAACAAAGCTGCGCAGGAATGGGATTCGCATGGCCAGCAACCCCGTCCTTGGCTGTTCCTCCGATTACGTCTGGACCGATTGCGGGCCAAGGCGGAGTTCCGAACGGAGTGCTCCAAAATGGCGGCCGCGCAGAGAGATAAAAGGAGTTCGGTAGATTTTGCGTCGCGGGACACGGATTAGCTCTGCTGTAGGGGACCGCACCAGCCGGATCAACCTCCGCGCAATTGAATCTGGATGTTCCTGTGGCTACGTCGTAATTCCCCCAACGGATTGAAGTACTCTGCACAAGGTTGTCAAACGCTATTCCAGGCACTCCAGAAACACAGCCACCTCCATAGCCAAAAACAAAGATCGTGCGGTAATCGTTCTCACAGGGCTCGCTGGCACTCGCGAGTTGATAGATCGTTTGTATTCCCTGCGTGCCGAAGACGTTCCCTACCAGATTATCAAACCGATTATACGCCATCGAATCGTAGGGCCAGGTTCCATTTCCCGGGGCAGGTGTGTCATACCCACGAATTCGATTCCTGAAGAATGTTCGCAGGTTCGACGTACCGTGAATATTGTCGTTGATAACTTGATTCGTGTTATTCCCCTCGAACAGATTCATACCAGTCACATCATGATTTCCCGCGATGGCCGCTGCCATATAAGTCGCTGGGTTCGTAAAGAAACTGTTGATCGTGTAGTTGTAGCCGAATACCGAGCCGGTGCTATGCCCCATTGCGATGGGGGCAGTAACTTTATGGAAAATATTATTCTCAACAAGATTATCCGAATTCGCAATAAAGGGCTCGACGCCGTAGCTCTGAGATTGGGCGTTCTTAGTCCCGAAGAAGTAGCTATCGCGGACAACGCTTCGAGCAGACTGGTAGAGCCAAGCATGGTTCCGGTTGCCTTTCACGGAACGGACATTTTTAACCCAACAGGCATAGCAGTTCGCAACCTCGATGTTGGAAGTTGCAGCGGATCCGTCATTTGTAGAATCAACGGATAGCGATTCAATGCCGATCATCGTTCCCACGTTGCCTCCTGCAACGCCGGGGCTCCAAGCTTGCGGTGCCTGCGACGCCCTCCAGTTCGGCATATACAAACCGGGCGAGATTGTGACTTGGTTCCCATTAATCGCGGTGATTATCTTGATCTCGTTTTGCAGCCTGGAACCACTCCTAGACCCGCATCCGAGGTCGAATGAGTTGGGGCAATGCCGTCCGGTAACACCTTCCTGAATGAATGTTTGCGTTTTGTCTCCTACGAACACCCCACCCGTATCTGCTGTGTCGTCAAACTGGTCAAGGATAAGAACCTGATTTACAGCCCAGCCAGATGTGGAATCGAAGGTTAAAACAGTCGTTCCCTGAGAAAAGCCAGCCGTCCATTGATGGATAGGCCCCCCATTCCCACGAGGCGCATTGGGGAAATTTGTTGGATTCTCCACGTTTGAGTAGGACGAGCCAGAAAGGCAAATGCTAGCTTGGTAGACCACGCAATCTATTGCCCCAGTAAAGACAAGGAACGTCTTATCAGGTCCTGCACCCCGCAATGTCACATTATTCTTGCCCCTGAAACTAATCCCAGCCGAGAGGCTATAGGTGCCTGCGCTTAGAAGTACTGTTTCACCATTCGGACAGGCAGCGATAGCAGCCGTTATCTGGGCGGCCGTCACACCAGGATTGAGCACGGTACACGTCTTGGTGCGACTCGGAATGCCACCTGGCACCCCTGAATTCGACCAGTCCACCGCCCGACTGGGGTCAATAATTCCTGACCAAGCTTGTGCGTGTGCGCTCACGGGGATGCACAGCAAAATCAGCGACAATTGGAAACACCGTTTGAACCTCATCCGGACCCATGACCTCCCGTGATCAAGTCTTCCCAGCAGAGCAGCCTAGCAGTGCGGTTGTATTGCCTCTACTGGCCAAAGGACCAACAAAAGGACGGTGCTTCTTGCCTGTCCCGTGGAACCTGATGCGCGCAAGAATCCTGCATTTTCGTGGATTTGGCGTCAAGCACGTGAGTAAGTGCGAACTCATGAAATTCTTTCAGTGCCCCCCTTAGGTTCACTTGCGGGACAATGGAGCCTTTCACTGTATACATCTTCCGGAAGCCGGCGATTCTCAATGCGAAAGAGGGTTCTGTCCCAGATTTTCTCCATCGACCATCTTGACTTGAGGAGTACCTGTTGACCATTCTTGGCTAGATTCCATCCGAAAAGCAGTCTCATCCAGGAGTATTTCCAGGACAACTGTGGAAGTCCCAGCTGTCCTCCTAGTTCCTTTGCCATCTGTTCTGCGTGCTCAACAATCTCGGGCTTCTCTGGGTAGAAATAAATTAGTGAGGTTTGTAGGTATCTCAGACATGCAGCGCGAACTCTATCACTATCCTCCATCGAACGCAGATAGCGAATGTGCAGTTGCATCGACAGCCAGTGGGCTTCTAGTTTTTGGTTGGAACGGCCAATGTAGCTAAGACTGCGAAATGCTAGCCCCGGACCACGGTAGTACGCCTTCGCATCAGGTGTGAATTTTATACCGTCACTCGCGAGCAGAACCCGACAGAAGTACTCACCGTCATCGTCTCCCAGAAGCCTGGTGTCCCACTTACCCGCTGACTCTGTCAATTCGCGACTTACGAGCCACGAAGCAGTCTGCATATATAGGTTTTGGCCCATCTTGCGCAATAGCCATTCAACGGGCGTCAAATCACACCATAGTGCGGTCGGAATGAACTCCGCCCGATAGGATCGGTACATAAATACTCCCCAAGCCGAGGAGAGGAGAGTCCGTTTGCTTCGACACTCTTCGAGCATCATGATCTGCTTAGCGATCTTGTCAGGAGCCAAAAGATCATCCGCATCGAGCCATTGGATGTAATCCCCACTGCTTAGAGAAAATGCTTTGTTTCTGGCGGCCGCCGCACCCTGATTTTCTTGTGTGACAACACGTACAGACGAAGACTCAAATTGCCTGGCAATCGCTACCGTCTGATCAGTGGAACCATCGTCCACGACGATGATCTCTTTTCGTTGCCAAGTTTGTCCTATGGCCGAGCGAAGAGTCTCGGCGATCGATTCTTCTGCATTGAAGGCGGGAACGAGTATCGATACCAATGGCTCCTCAACAGCTGCACCCCTCGCGCTCCGCTCGGATATGCTGGGGACCAAGTCCCGACCTCGTATCTGTCGCGTATTGATCGTCCGACTGCCATGACGCTTCGACCTGTCGCCGCAGAGCACATTGAGGTAGAAGGCCTCATGTCGCTGAATCAAGGCAGCAAGACTGAACTTGTGGGACACAAACTCTCTTCCACATCTCGCCAATTCGTAATCCGTCACTTTCATTCTTCAGAAGAAAGCTGATCTTTTCCGCCAAAGCATGCACATCGCCGGTCCTCACAACAAATCCTGTTTCATCCGGCAATAATGCTTCTCTCATTCCACCGCAATCGTAGCTCACAACTGGCTTTTTCATGGCCTGCGCTTCGATAACAATCCTCGGCAGACCCTCTGAGTAGCTTGGCAACACCACCACGCTGCTCTTTGCATACCAGTCCCGTATGTCTTCCGCACTCCTCTCACCAAGAAAAAGTACTCTTCCATCCAAGCCCATATCTTCGACTGACCTGCGAAGTCCTTGATACAACGGCTCCGAATCTACGGCACCAGCAAAGCACAGGACAAAGTCGATTTTTTTCCCTTTTAGTATTCGCGCTGCTTCCAACATATCGCGGTGACCCTTACCGTCTCCGATTCGTGCAGGCAGGAGAACAACTGGATGCTCCGGGGCAGCTATCGGCCGCGCCTTTTCTGGGTTAAAAAAACCGGTATCGACTGCATCGGATAAATTAACGCATCGGGCCCGCAGATCATCAGGGATGCCCCGGTTGGAGACAGTCCCAATCGCTGCGGCGTGAGGAATCCATTTTTGAGTCCAATGCGTCATCAACCGGGTGTTCTCGAAATGATTTATGAACACAAAAGGTACTTTGATCTTTCTCGCCCGCGAGATTAGGGCATCCGTGTCATAACTAAACCAGTGCAGTGTCAGGAGATCCACTTTTTGTGTAGCCAGCAGATCCCGCAGATGACCGCTCAAAATGGTCGTCTTGTACCGCAGATGGCCACCCAGGTTGCTCAACAGATTAAACAAAGGTGAAAACAATGCCTGCGGCTGCCCGGTATTTATTGATTGTCTAGCCCCGAGCCCCCGCCGATAAACGAAGCTCAGTCTTTTTGGCACGTCGATCAGCGTCGATTTTGTCTGCAGGACGGGCACTGGCACCCAAAGAATGCGTCCTCTTCCGATCTGCTCAACGGCAATTGCGTCGTCTGTTTCGTCTGTCGTCAGATACATCTGGAATACAGTGAGCTCGTGCCTTTGGAGGAGACCACGATCCAAATGCCGCAAATACTGTTCAACCCCACCGGATGTACGTCCCCGATAGAGGTGGGCATATCGCAGGATCGAGACGCCATCCAGGTCGCCAGGCTGGACGGGAATATCGTGAGCTCCTAAATTCGGAGACCTCGATTCGTTGTGTTGGTTCATCCTATAAGTCCTAGGTCAGTCCTTGCACGTTGCGAACATGCCCCAATTCGTTCTTACGGCGTACCCGACTCTCCAGGCGTCACAAAAATCCCGCTCTGATTTTGCCCTACGTTTCCCGGTAATTGATGAATCGGCAGCTTGTGCTCGTGAGCACCTAGAGATCTAGTCCGATTCAAAGTGAGACTGGCTCTGGTTTTGGACCTTGCTCTGGTGTTGCTATTCCCACGTGTTTTGAAATCACCCGGTAGGCGAATGCCGTTGTCCATACTGCATGAACCGCATACGCGATTAACCGCGAAGAGGCCAATCCCAGCGCCCCTCCATGCACAAGTAAGAGCGTCGCGCTGATAAAGATCACGGCCCAGCCGGCATTCATCAATAGACCGAGCCACATCCTACCCGATGCTGCAATCACGTCGCTAACAGGGTTAATGATTGCCATGACTGCCGCAGTCCACACAACCAAGATCAGAGTTGACCAAGCCCCCCGATAGCCGGAACCGTACATCCGCATGATCCAAGGGCTACATATGGACATCGCAATCGCACATGGCACCACGATGGCGACATTCAATTGCATCATCACCTTCAGTATGCTCTTTGAACTCCTGCCGTCTTGTTCACCCATCCGATCCGAAAGTATGGGAAGCAAACCGCCCCCAAGTGCCGCCGGGAGGAACAAAAGCAGGTTATTCCACTGATTTGCAGCATTAAATATCCCCATCGCCGCGTAACCGTTGGGTTGGTTTACGAGGATTGTGGAACAAATCCAGTTGACTGGCATGACCATCACCCCACCCAGCGCAGCAGGCAGGCTAAAATGCCAAAGAACACTCAATTCGTGTTTCCAGTGATGGAAAATAATGTGGACGTTATGGCGCCGAGCTTCTGACCGCAGAGCGAACCCCATGAGCAGCCAAGCCGAGAATCGTGAACAGGTCATCCCCCACAGCACTCCATTCAAGCCTCCGACGAAATACCCCGTCAACATGAAGGGTAGATCGAGTACGCCTAGAGCTGCCTGTAAATAGGCTACAATGCGAAAGGCTTCGAATCCATAAAGCGCCCCCATCTGCGCCCCATTCATTGCAGAAAACAGCATTGCCAGCGCACCGATCCGCAGAGGAACAGTCAGGTGCGGATTTACAAGCGTGCGAGTAGCTAGTTCGGGCGCAACGGCGAAGAGCAGAATCGCGAATGCCGCGCCCGAGACTGCCGCGATAATCGTCGACGCCGCTAGAATCCGTCCGGCACGTAGGGGGTCACGGTGACGGAACTCCGCCACATATTTTGTCGCGGTCAGACCAAGTCCAAACCCTGCAAATGTGGAGAAGAGGTCGATGCTGCCGCTGACGATGCCGAGCTCCCCGTACTTTGTCGGCCCCATGAAGCGCGCCAAGATTATGGAAATGGGTATCCTGAGAATTCGCGCCGCGATTGCACCCGCCAAAACCCAGAACGCCCCGCGAGCAAGCCTTCGGACAAAGGGAACCTTCGCGACGCGATCAGCAATTTGCTTGGGTAGAAGACCAATTACGAAATCCCCTATGCTCATTTGGTGGTCTGTCCCCTGCGCCGTTTAGATGAATTGGAATTTGAAAACATTTCAATCCGACTCGCGGTACCCGGCCTGGTGCTCGACAAGCAATTGACTCTTTCTCCGATCAAATTTTCGAGCCGTTCCGGCCGCAGGACGGCCACATTGACATACCCAAATCCGCCCTCCTCGATATAGCGAACTAAATTCCTGAGCGGCTTGATTTCGAAGGCCAGGTTTCGGTCGCACTCAATGGCGGCGAAGGTATACCCAAGGCTCAACAACGGTTCCTCCAAATCCCTAACCGTGAACTCCGCCGCTTTCAATGAACCTGGTGTCTCCCGCAACTACAACCTCTCGAATTAGCGCGGTCACTTCTGGTTCGTAGATTCCGAGGTAGAAAGCGCGATCATGAAATTCCGTTGGATCAATCATTATTGAAAATCCGCCCGAGACCTGCCTCCAGCGGTGCGCCCGGCTGACGGCAAGTACACTCTTCCTCATTTTGCGTGAGATTCGTGAGGCTAAATGCGCGAACATTCGACCGGCCTTTCAGAGCGTAGAGACGAGAGGGCCATGAACTACCCGAGCACCGATCTTTGTTCCCTGACTCGCTTCAATCGTGCTTCACGGTATTCCGTGTTTGAGCGTGTGGTCAGTGCTCGACATTCGGTGAGGAATTTGTCAGCGACGGCATTGCCTTCTAACTGTGAAACGAGTTCATCACTCGGACCGCAGGAACTCAGTGTGCCTTGTTTGAACTCTGAATAAAACCGACAAATTGCATTTCGCACCGCCTCTGGGTCGTTTTGACCAACGTGAACGAGCTCCCCATTCCTGGCCAGCTGGGCAGCGAGGCCCCTGCTTGGACTGAGGGCCAAAACAGGTTTCCGACATGCAAGATAGTCGGCCAACTTTGAAGGAAAAAAAATGCTCTCCTCCATGCTGGCCTCGATTAAGATACAAATGGAAGCGGAGCCGATGTAATCCACGCTTTGCTCATAGTTAACCCTTCCCACGTTTTCAACGTTTCTTTCTAGGCCCAATTTCATGACCAGGGATTGCGTTTCTCTATCTTCCGGGCCCACAAGGACCAATTTAGTCCGCGTGATCGCTTCCGGCGAGGTGGCAAGAAAGGCTCTCAATCCGAGCAGAAGCGCATTCGTTGAGCGCCCCGTGATTTCGGACGAACCAAGGCTTCCAGCATGGACCAGCCGGAAGTCGCTATCGGAATTGGAAATCCCCCCCTTCGGGCTATAACCGACGTGGGGGATAATCTCCGCCGCATGATCAATCCCGGACAGTTTAGTGTGAAAGTTGTGAAGACCTTTACAAGGGTAGGTGACCAAATCAGCAGTTCGTAAGGTCCTTTTGAGCCAGAACAGTTGCTCATGACGCTGAAACGCTGAAAGCTTCGGATGTGCTGCATCAGTTTTCGCAGGGACGGAGTATCCAATTCTGCGAGCTGCCTCGAGGAAGAAGTGGAATCCCCATGGATCATTGATGTTAGCGATCCATGGGAGATTGAGTTCTCTCGCACACCAGAAACCGGCAATATGGCTAACCATAGGCAGCGACCGGGTATAGACCAAATCAAATTTTCTCTCTCGATCTAGCCTCTTTGCCGTTCTAAGCACACTGGTAAGCCATCGTCCATTAAATGGAGTCTGAAACCTCGGCGCGGTCAGAATCGCGTGGAGCGGATTCCGCCTGGCAGATACAGGCACGTCGACATTTACCTTTTGCACCGATTCCCATATGCCTGAACTGTCCGCAGGCACTCCGGACCAAAGGTTTCCGCTGGACAACACCGTAACGGAGGCGCCGCGATTCATGAGAGCTTGCACCATTTTTGTGCCGCAGAAGGCCTCGGCCAAGGCGGCTGGCGCAAACAGGGGGATAATGCAGAGGATATGCGGAGAATACCTATCAGATTCCGTTTGCATTCCTATTCCTCACAACGGGCAGCAGCAAAAGTGGCGCTCAGCGCTGTCTCGGGTAATTCCAGATTGCGTCGACAATCTGTCGCGTGGCAGAACCATCACCAAACGGATTCTCAACGCGGGCCATAGACTTATAGTAGAGCTTGTCCTCTAAAAGTCGCGCAGTTTCTGTGAATATCTTGCTCGGGTCAGCACCGACTAGTTTTACGGTGCCCCCGCGCAAAGCTTCGGGCCGTTCTGTCGTGTCTCGCGTGACCAGCACGGGTTTTCCCAGGCTCGGAGCTTCCTCTTGAACGCCGCCTGAGTCGGTTAAAATCAAAGTCGAACGCTCCATGAGGGCAACAAACGGTAAGTACGACAGTGGTTCAATGAGATGAACGTTGGAGCAATTCAATCGTCCATCTGAACTTGGCGCAAGAAATTTCGAAACTGTCGCTTGGACGGTCGGGTTCAGGTGAACGGGATAAACGAACTGTACGTGAGGAAACCGCTCAGCCAACTGCGAGATGGCTCTACAGATGGCCTCAAGCTTTTCGCCAAAGCTCTCCCGCCGATGGCCTGTGATGAGCACAACCGGCACATCTCGACGTTCGCTCATCAGCGAAGGATCGAGCTGGGGTATCACGGGCGCATTCTTTCGTATGAGGTCGATTGCCAGATGCAACGCATCGATGACGGTGTTGCCTGTGACAAAGATCCGCTCTAGTGGAATACCTTCACGAACCAAATTGTTTCGGCTCACTTCGGTTGGGGCAAAGTGCAACGTCGCCAAGTGGCTGGTTAGGACGCGGTTGGCTTCTTCCGGCCAGGGTGATTTGAGGTTCCCGGTGCGCAGCCCCGCCTCGACGTGACCAATCGGAATCTCTTGGTAGAATGCTGCCAACGCCGTGGCGAGTACGGTGGTCGTGTCCCCTTGAACCAAGACGAGGCCAGGCCGTTCGACCTTCAGATACTCGCCCACCGTGGTGAGCGCGCTGCAAGTCAGACTCGTCAAGCTCTGCGCCGGACGCATGAGATCGAGATCGGCATCGGGAACGATGCTGAAAACCTCTAACACTTGGTCGAGCATCTGACGGTGTTGTGCCGTTATGCAAACGTGTGTCGAAAAGCGACGATCCGCACGAAGGGCCAGAACGATCGGCGCCAGTTTTATTGCCTCAGGACGAGTCCCAAAAATCACAGAAATTTTCATTTTGATCTAGGACAATATGAATCTATAAGGTAGACAATCACTTTGAATTCACTGCGATGTATGTCGGATCGTCCATAGAAAGATCCGAACTCAAAGAGTCCGAGACAAACTGCTCTTCGGCCG
Organism: Candidatus Acidiferrales bacterium; assembly: GCA_963826335.1. Lineage (GTDB taxonomy): Bacteria > Acidobacteriota > Terriglobia > Acidiferrales > UBA7541 > Acidiferrum. The sequence continues at coordinate 28,427 of CAWGXB010000030.1, forward strand.
CTACCTTCCAGATCGAATCTGGAACGGCCACGGTTGCTAGAAGGAAGGCGATCCATATGGGCCCCATCATTCTAAACCCCGCCTCGGTTAAGCTGTAGAGCAAGCCCGCAACGAACAGGGCCAGTCGAATACGACCGGCGTCTGAGTCTCGTCGGAACAGTGCAATGATGTTTCTGTAACCAGTCACGATGACGACGAACAATAAGATGATGCCGATCCAACCCAAGTTCAAAAAGACTTCGATATAACCATTGTGCGCCTCTTGCAGACCCTTGACGGTCAGGTCCCATATTTTAAGCAGTCTGCGCCCGAGCCAAAAACTCTCGAAACCGGTGCCGAGCATGGGATTTTCGACGAAGGAAAGTACCACTCTCCAGATGGTCGTACGACCCGTGAGGGTGGCATCCCTGCCTACTGTGGCTACGAGACTCCCTCCGGAATCGAGGAACAGGGCGCAAAAAGAGAATGCGATCACCGCGATTACCAGCAAATGCGCGGCTGCCGGTCTTGCGAACATCCTAAGACGGGTAAGAACGATCAAAGTGCCGGCCATAACAAAACAAGACAGCGACGTCATTGAATTGGCCATCCAAAACAGCCATATCACCATGGTAAGAATGACGCCGTGGGCCAAGAGTCTTCTTTTCCTGAAGGGGTCTTTTCGGTCCCCGTAAACACTACCGAAACGCCAGAGGGATGCTAGTCCAATGATCAGACAGACCATTCCGAGTTCATTTTTGCCCAGCGTGACACCGCTGAACATCGGAGTCCACGTCCACTGGTTATAGCTGCGTCCCAAGTCGGGATAATATTTGATGAAAAGAACAGATAGGGGTATCAACACAAACCCTACCCTCGCAAGAACTCGCTTGAGCGCAGCTTCCGGGTCGAAATCAGTAATGATGATGAGAACCATAACCAGATCGCCGATCGCCTTGATCCATCGCTTGAACGATACGAAGGGATATTCCGACCAAGTAACACTGATGGCGCAGTAGGCGAAAAACAGTAGGATCGGTGTATTCGTTAGCAGGACTCGTCCAACCCTTCCTCCTCTGGCAACGAGTACAATAACGCCTGCGGCCACGAGAATCGCCCATACAAGCGCGTCCAGAGGACTTCCGTCAAGGTATTGGTCGGGTGAGGAGATTAGCGGCTTTGATTGCAGCCAGATGCTGACGGGACGCGAGCAGTTGATCATTAACCAAATCACCGGAATCCAGAGTGCTTTCGAAGTGTGGACAGACTTGTCCCCATTGAGGTTGAAGAGCCCCAAGATCCCGATTACGAAGACCATGGCGGCGATCGCTGGCGGCATTAGCGGCTCACCTTCCTGAAAGGTTCGCGCCCATAAATCATTGGGAATCCAAGAACAAGCGATGCAGAAGTTCCAGTGTCAACACCTTGTGGATTTCCGTCGTGTGGTTCTTAGTTCCCTTGAGATGGCACTGTACTACCGCTCTCAGTGCTTTGGGTTCAATGTAACATCGGGAAAGAGTTCGGGAATCTAGAAGGATTTCTCGCACGTAATTGGATAGCGCATCCCGGTACCACACCCTGAAATGGTAAAACTTGTGTCTCCCGAGAAATAGTCGTTCGAGATGGAAACGCGACAACAGGTAATCGGTGCGAGCGACCCACTGCGGCATGCCGTAATCGTAGGCATATTCCGCCTTAAACGTAAATTCAAGGATATTTCGGGAAATAGTCGCGGACAGACGTCCCTCGTTTCCAGCAAGTCCGCGATCGGTTCGGAGTCTGCGCAAGACCGAGTTGCCATCTGAGATTAATCGCAGGCAAGGGTCGCTGGTCGCGCGAGCTGAACTCGGACCGCGGAAAACAGTGCGTACAAGCTCATTATCGAGATACGGCGACCGCAGTGAGAGTTGCGTTTGCTCTAACGCAAGAAGTCCATAGTGATGCCACGGGGCCTGCCTAAAGACGGCAAAAGAGACTGGGTGGGCCTTGATTACCTCGTCGTAGGTCTTCCTTGCAACATTAACGTAAGAGAGCAACTCGGGTCTGAAAAGGCCCTTGGTCGGTTCAACAGGCTTGAATGCTCGAATCGCCCGGAGCACCTCTCCGCCATAGTTGCCAGTGAGTCTGACAGGTGCGATCTCACGGGCCTTTTCATTTACGTACAAGTCGGGGGAACGGCTAACATCCACGCAGCCGTCGGTCAGATACACGGCGCGTTCTGCATAGTGGGCAAATCGTGACAGAAAGTCTTCCCCGACGGAAATGACTTCGTACGGTTGTCCCAAAGTTTCGGCTACTCGGCGCGCGACAATTACGTCCTGAGAATCTCGATAAACCCCACCAAATGAATAGCAGGGTAAAGATCCGGGAGATGCCTTATTCCAGGCCATGATCATCCGGGTGTCCAAGCCTCCCGTCAGAGACACCCCGATTCGCTCGTCGGTCTCGAAATATCGCTGAAGGTTTCGCGAAAAGACTTCGCGAAGCTCCTGATAATATGCTTCATCATCTACGACAGTCTGTTGTTCCCACTCTTGAGGATCAAAATAGGTTTTCTTACTTTCCAGAACTCCCGAACGAAACACCCAAGAGGAGGCCCCCGGTAACACGCCGATTCCTCGAAACAAGGTGCGATTCTGTAAAACGCAGCCGCAGGATATAAATTCACCGAGACCCTGCTCATCGATTTTTCGAAGTTCAGGGCAAACGGCCAGGATGGCCTTTGCTTCGGCCGCAAAGTAGAAGGCATGCTTGGACTGGTGCCAGTAAATACGGTGCATGCCGTAGCGATCGTTGAAGAGCATGGTCTGATTGCGGGCACGGTCGACCAACAGGCCGTGAAACCGTCCGTTCAGCTTCTCCGGAAAGCTGTTCTCTTCGGCAAGGTGCACCAAATAAGCGGGCCCTTTCGAATCGAAAGAATGTCCCTGGTCCCTCAGCGTACGGCGCGTTTGTGGGTCTGGAAATTCCTCTCCCGAAAAGACGAGAACAGCGTCTCCTGTTTCGTTGGTTAGTGGCATTCCTTCGGCGAAAGAACCGTTGCGCGCTACCCAACCAACATATACACCCTGGGACTCATCGATCCATGTCCCGCTTTTGTAAAATGATTCATGACGAAGTGCTTCAACCATGCGCAGCAATTGCGGCTCCGCACTCTTACGAGGCATTTTCGTAATGAGTCCTACGATTCCGGGCATTTTAAGATCAACTCACAATCCAGATTAAGGAAGGGATGGGTGGTTAAAAGAATAAGTTCGTGCAGCAATGAATGGCTGGAGCCGGCGGGAGGAATTGAACACTCCATCTGCCGAATACGATTCGGCCGCTCTAGCGTTGAGCTACACCGGCTCAGCACTTTCCACTATACCATTTCTCCCGAAGTCTCACGCCCATGTTAGTGACGCCTTGTGGAAGAACTCCCAGAATGCCGCGATGGAGGTTCATGGCCTTGGCGAGCCGCCCCCAGTTCGTCAACGGCACGTAGTACCTTGGTATTAATAGTTCTTCAAAGCCATTTCGCATCTTGAATTCGAGAAGTGGGCTATGGCGCCTGGTACCGTAAAAGTATTTCCCGTAGGTTATGCATTGCATTCCCTTTTCGCTGCACAACTCAACAGCCTTTGAGAGCAGCGCATTGGCGGGTCTCTTGTCGTGGTGCCTGGCCCTCGGCGTCAATTGAAGAATTGAAGCAATATCCCCCCGATAGACGATTTTGAGGAACCCGATTAATTCGTCAGCGAAATGGGCACAAATGAAGTCACTTCTGTCCAGAAATGCGGAATGGTCCTTTTTCACCTGGTCGAACGATTTGCCGTAATGAGCGTACGGCCTTCCCTGTCGAATCGGGGAGTCATTATTTAACTCCACAATCCCCCTCACCAAGTCATCGTCAAGGCCCCTCACACTGATCGCGACACCCCGTTTTTGCGCTCTCCGCACGTTTTTGCGGCCTTCTTGGGGCAGTTCTTCCCACCATTGCGCAAAACTCTTAAGCTCAATGGCCGCAATACTGTCCTGTTCCATGTAATAGGAATACTTTGGAACCGTCAGCGGGGGCTTTTGGGAAAAGGTGAAGATGTCCGCACGAAATCCCCGCGCCAGATCCTCCTTCAGTCGCTCCACGTAGAGTCCAGGATTCTCGAGTTCGTGGTCCAACCATTCCTCATCATTGACGGCGGCCATCTTTACCCATTTCCCTTGAACGATTATGATGTCGCCACAGAGTTCCACAGCTGGGACTCTGACCCATTTCCCCTTAATACTGACCTCAAAAGTGTTGTCAGTTACCGCTTGCGATTTGTTTGGAACGAGGACTGACCCACCCATGAACTTTCCTCCGATAGAAAACATCCTTCCAACCCCATAGTATTGGCGCGACGCTGTCGACAACTGTTCCGAATCTCCAAACCCATCTAATTAGTCACAAGGGGATGCAGCGGCGCTTCGTGCTGAACTGAACTCACTGAATCCTCTTTTAATTGCAAGAAGATTTCGTCCATAATCTTTGCTGTCAGGATAATCTCTCTGTAAGGGATCGGTACGGACTCGCCTTCTTGGATGGAACGGTAAAACGATTCGATCAAGTATTTCATGCCGGACTTCATGTGGAAATCCCGGGCTAAGAAAGAGCCAAGGTTGGTCTTCACATTTCCCAGATACTGTTTCGCAAATTCGAGAGAGGGCAAGAACTTCTCTGCGTAACTTTTGTAACGATTCCCTCTCAAGGTAATCAGGGTCTCTTGATCTTGATCTAATTCCAGTCCGTTCTTGGAACCATAGATTCGAAAACAATGAAGCGAAGGACGCATTTGGGAAGAGAACGTAAAATAGGCTGTTACGCGATCGTCGGCGTTGATGATGACTCGAAGCTCATCGATGATTTCGGTTTCACCCATGCCTTTCAAAAGTGGACTGATGAACCCATGGGCGATGATCTCCGGCGAGTCTGTAGGTATGAACTCTGCGATCCGGGCTATTCCATGACTGATTATGTTATGCAATAGTTTTCCGGGGAGCTTGCGGACCCAGTGCTGCTTGTCGCCTAACAAGGCCCCTGCATATCCCGAGCGTCCGAGTTCATAACAGTAATAACTCTCCATGTGGACCGGCTCGCTACCCAAATAGCCGCTCCGCACCAGCGAGCGCATCCGTCGGGCCGCGTGTCTGAACTGATCATCATGCCCGGCTGTCAACTTAAGGCCTTTCTCCTCTGCAAGCACTGTCAAACTTTCGGCATCTGCCGCATTGAGCGTGAACGGTTTTTCGACATAGACGTGGCAGCCCGCTTCCAGGCATTGCGTTGCGATCGCAAAATGACTTTCCGGGGGAGTAGTGATGTGAACGACTTCGGGCTTCGCTTCATCGAGGAACTTCCGCAGATCGCTAAAGTGATTCTCGACCGGGAACCGTTCAAACAATTGCCGAGCCATCAGCGGTTCTCGATCGCAAACTCCCACTATTTTACATCCCTTGATCCGCTGGATCTGCGATGCGTGGGAGTCGGCGATTTTTCCACAGCCTACGATAGCAACTCTAAGCATGCCGTTCTCCGTCACGGCAACTTTCGAAATACCGCTGAAGACCCTCGGACATCGATACTTTGGGACTCCAACCCAGTTGCGTCTTAAGTTTCTTGTTACTGTACCGCGTTTTCTTCCAATAACCGTGCCAGGTTCTGCGATTGAACGTAGGCTCGAGTTGTCCCTGCGACCAACCCGAATACTTCTCCCACAAATAACAAAGCGTGTAGCTCAATAAGTGGGGAATGTAGATGGAGCCAAAAGACCGGACATTTCTCTTGTACAATCGAAGGAACCGACGACTCGAAGGCAGATCGTCATCCACGACATTGAATACCTCACCATCGATTCCCTTCTTGACGCTCGCAACTGCGATGGCTTCGGCGCAGTTATCGACGTACGTGAATGGAATTGAATTGGAACCTCCAAGATGTAGGAAGATACCGAAGGATGCGGTTCCGACGCGGCCGGAGATTCCAGGATTGCCTGGGCCAATCACATAGCCTGGCCGAATGATGACGTATGGGATTCCCAGCCGAGGGCTGAGTTCCAAGACCATTTCTTCCTGTTTAATTTTCGCAAAGGAATAAGCATCGCCGCGCAATGCTGGCTGTGTTTCGACCGGGCACGATTCATCAAGCAACCTTCCGTGAGGTTTGTGCCGATTGCTATAAACCGAGAAGGAACTCACATTCACAAATCGTTTTAGACATCCATGACTGACAGAGGATTCCATCAGGTTTCGCGTGGTGACAACGGAATTCATGAAGGCGTCGGGAACAGATTTCTCGCCGCGGCCGGCGGCCAGGTGAATGATTACCGAGACTTTCGCAGTGGCTGCAGTGCAATCTTCGCGGGACAATAAATTCCCGGTTAGGACTTCCACATGCATTTGCTCCCTACTGAGGGCAGAGAGGGCCCGGACCTTTGCCGTTGGACTCGAGGGCCTGACAAAGCAGCGCAGGTTGCAGAACCCGAGCTGTAATAGACTGGCCACGACCTTTTGTCCGATAAATCCGGTGGCCCCGGTCACGAGAATCAGATCATCGTGCCCTATGATGAGATCGTCGTGCATCAATTGTTCCATCACCCATTTCACTCCGTGACGTAAGCATCTCTGATCGGGTTCAAACCCAAAAAGGCGAGTATTTTCCCAAGGTGATCAAAAAGTTTCACCAGCGCTAACATAAATTTGTCATGTCCGACTAATAACGAGAAGGGCAGGGCCACGGTATAAACTCCCACCGCCATCGTTGATACGAAGATTTCTCGCGCACCGAATGTCGGATGGGACAAAGAAGCTTTTCCGCGGAGCAATGCCCTTCGGAGCATAAATTTACGATTCCAGCGAATCGGAGGGACAACTTCAAAAGCCACGGCTTCGTTGCACCAAATGAACTTGTGGCCCCTTTCGATCATTCGCCGAAAGAAATCTTGATCTTCTCCCGTCGGAAATTCCGGACGGAATGGCTGTTCGCCTGGCACGAAAATCTCACGTTTCAGCAACACGTTGCCGGTTCGGCCTTTTTGCCAATCAATCACAAAGCCCGTCGGATAAGTCGGGCGATCATAGAACTTGGCAGCAACGACCCACTTGGGGGGCTTTACATCGAAGTGCGGCTTGACCGGTCCGAGCACTCCGTCTACACCGTAGCTCCGACACGCGGTCAACAACGTCTTGAGCCAGCTGTCGGTGGGGAATTCGTCGTCGTCGATAAATGCCACATAGTCTCCGTGCGCATTTTCGACGGCCTTATTCCGATTGAGCGCGATGTTTTGTGTGGGCTGGACACAGTAACCGATACCAATAGTCGTTTGGGAAGCGAACCGCGCCACGAGAGACCTGGCTGACTCCAGCCGATCATTATCTGCAACCAGGATAGAATACGTAAAAAGGTCTCCGGTATTTTGATGAAGCAGCCCTTCAATCGCTCGTTTTAGAAACTCGGGACGCTTGTAGGTACAAATACACACGGTAATATGCTTTCGTCCTGCGCTTTTTACTTCCTCATTCATCTGTAAGGGCCTTCATAACCTCAAGGAATCTGGTTAGAGACCTGTTCGGGCACCGGGCCTACTGGGGCAACCGACTGGTCACGTTTCCTCAGGATCAGGAAACAGTTATCCAGCAAGAGGGATGGTGTCTTGCCAAGTGTCGCGATGCGGGTAAACGAATCTATGGCAGAAAACGCAACCTTTGCCGTCCAGAAGCGGCTTTTGAATTTCTTCGCCGTAGTGCCTTCCAAAAGTTCATAAAACTCAACTGAAAATCCATTTTGTTCAGCAAATTTTACCAAACGGGCTGGGATAATCGACGCTCGGAGATAGGTCGGAAAGGGATGCGACTTATACCCCATCAATCTGTAAAAGAATTCGTGAAACCAGAAAGGAGTGAGTTTGGTCACCATACCCTTGACCGATATGAGATTGGGAATCCCCAGAATCAGGAGTCCCTTTGGCTTGAGCGCTGCAAACATATTGAGCAATGCGTCTTTCGGTCGGTCCAAATGTTCCAGGACCATCCAACAGATGGCGACATCAAACTCCGCCTTTGGCAAGGGAAAAACCTGGATGTCCCCCAGGATCTTTTCCTGAATCATGACATTCTTTTCCAGTTGTTCTTGGGAGATATCAATCCCCACGGCATGGGCCACATTGAGGAGGTTAACATGAGTGGAGGACCCGCAGCCTGCCTCCAATACTTTAATCTGAGGATTCCCTTTTAACAGCGCGTTCACCTTTTCAGAAATTGTTTCTAAGATCGCGTCCCCCACTGACGACCTCCCGAGCAGTAGCTTACTTTGGAATGTAGTATCGATCTGAGAGTTCCACGTTTGCTCTCAACTGCGACATTTGTTCACCCATCAGATACTCGTACTCTTGAGGATTGACCGGATGCGTCTCGATTTCGATTGTATAGCTAGTCGCCAATGACAGAATTCGCTGAAGTCGCGCGGGTGGTTCGAGGGGGGCGAGCGAGAAAAAGAAATCTGTAAGACGGTGCCGGTGAGCCAGCTTGCGATCCACCATTCTTCGATACATCCGGTTCAATGCGCTCTTTTCACCCGATTGAAAAGTGAAACTGCGTCGAACGATCGCTCCTTCCGGAAGCAACTTAGCGAACAACACATTGGAGCTGAGGTGCATGTGATGGTGGCCGTCAAGTCTGTCGGGTTTGCACCCATAAAGACGTTGGTATTCGTCGATTTGTGACGCCACCACATACTCAAAGGCTCTTGTCAGGCCGGGGTGAAAAAGTACCCGTGCCACAGAAGTGGACCGCAAGTAGGCGGCGACCTTGCGATGCAACTCTACCAATGTCTGAGGACACTCTTTTGCAGTGAATGGAGTCGTCAAGTTAAGATGGAGACCAAGATCCACTCCACATTCGCGTGACAGTTGAGCGGCCCGCTCAGAGTCTTCCATAAACACCATAGCGCTCGCAGAAGATATCGTCTTGCGGACAACGCAATCATGAATCGACTGAGTCGTCCTGCGGTCCCTTCCCCAATCATCGGCGTTGATGATAAGCACGCCCCGGTTCGCTGTTACTCCTTTATCTCTCCCCAACTCGTCCTTAAGTGGGACAATGGCGTCAGTTTTGTTCAATGCGATCATCTTCGAAATCGGGCCTATGTTTGGCCATTTCCTAAGCCCAGATGCTCCTTTCGCCGCTCGGTCCGCCCACTGAAATTCGACATCTAGCGACGCTGCGCGGTCCGACCTACGGTCTTAACTACTCTTACTAAATAGCTTCTTCAATCTCTTCATTTGTTCGCCACGACGAAACGAGACCAATTCCGAAGATACCGTCCGCTTCCCATTTCGGAGCAGTGACCATCCATAACCGGCGCCCAAAAACAGGCCTCCTACAACAAAAGGTTTTCTACTCATCTGGTAGACCGTTCTGAATAACTCCCACAGAGGATGGCTTCCCAGGGCATAGTCCAAAGCACCGGCCTTGAATCGGACCATCAATGCCCCACTCTCGGCAGTCCCCATTTTTCGATGGTGATGGCAAACCTTCTCAAGAAATGTCCGCGTTTTCCAGCCTTTCATCCTGGCTGTAAGCACTGCAACGTGATCAATGCCACCCGCTTTGGATGGCACGTACCCGCCAATTTCCTCAAAACATTCTCGGCGAAATACTTGACAAGCCCCGGAAACATGCTCGATGCTCACGTAGCGGAAGTCGTAGATAATCCCGCTGGTTTCTTGAATGGGAGTCCCGACAACACCCAAAGCCGGATCTTCCTGCAGATTACTCAGCAGAAAGGCAAAGTACCCTTCATCAAACGAAGTGTCGCCGTCGAGATTAACAATTACGCTGTATGACACCCCCTTCAATCTTGCATAGCCCGCGTTGAAGGCATAAACCTTTCCGGCGAAATCCCGCTGGCTGCGGGGAGGCATCCGGACAAGTTCTATCCACGGATGGGAAGTCGCATAACGACTCACGATCTCATCCGTCCCATCGGTCGAGCCATCACTCACAATCACCCATCGGACTGGTAGCACCGACTGGCCAACCACTGACTTCAAGGTGTCTTCAATGAAGTCTGCTTCGTTTCGCGCAGGAGTTACGATCGCATAGCTAAGAAAATTCGCAACCATAAGAGACACAATAATTCAGACCCTAGCCAGTAGTCTCTGGGAGATCAGGATTTTGTGGTTGTTGGAGCCATGAAAAAACGAGGAACCATGTTTGTTGTTTACCCACAAGTCGCCAACTGCATCCCTAAGAGTAACTATTCCTGACCGGCTGTTGCTATCGAGCGGATCGGTCCCAATTCACTCTTTTCATGCAGAGCGCCAAGCAAGTTGGTAAGGGCATAGAACAACTGCGACTGTGGCCAGCGTAAAAATGGTACGGTATGCTTGATCCCGCCTAAGTACAATCGGGTAATCCAATGTCCGGCGGGCAGTTGGTACCGTCTCACCAGGCGGGCGGCCAGCTTTTGTGCGAGCGCGAACGCGGCGGGGATATCGTTTCTCAACAGCACTCCCAGGGTAATGGACTCAGCCACGTTGTACATTTCGAGTTTGACGATTTGGGTTCGTGGAGAGATCGCGAAGGATTTTGGCATGTCTTCGGCATCAAACAACGCTTCACGATAGTAGCGGTACCCTTTTGAAATAGCACGCTTCACCGCGGCACTCCTGAGCTCCCGGTTGAGTTTGAACAGGTTCTTCAGCACAAAGCACGTATGGAAATGATCGATGAAGGACTCGCGCGGACTATCGATAGCGTAAAGCCATGAGCCATCCTCTCGTTGACTCTGCAGGATGAACTGAAGATTTCTCCACGCTTTTGTATGGTAGGTCTCTATCTGAAAACGCCTGGCAGCATCGAAAAGCACATAGGCGCGATACGCCGTCGCATTTATCACTTTGCTGTGATCCTGCGGCGTGTAGCTGCCCGCTGCCGCATCGGGTCCCGTCGGGGTATCGTTTAGATCATCGCAAACAAATCCAGCTATGGAGCGCGCCACATCCAAGAACGGCTGCTCGCCTGTCAGATCAAACAGCCTCGTGAAGACTTCGTAGCAGTATGGCGTAGCAGTGATATGCGGTGTGCGTTTGGGGATTAGACCCTTCACGCTTAGCCAATCGAAGGGATATCCCCAGCAGTATCCGCTGTATCCGGCGATAGACTGCTTCAAGAGTCCGTCGGCCAGGACTTTCGCCTTGTCTAATGAGAGTTGAGCCAGCTCGGTGCCCAATTTGTTCCCCTCGACGACACCAATAATACTCGCTCCATGAAGTTCGTGGATGTTCAGAAAAGCTAGCGCAAGCTGCGCATCCGCAGTCGGAAAGTGATCCTTTCTTACAAAGAGCCTTCGCAGACTCGGGCTGGCGATCTCCAGAAGAATCAGAGGCGCCGTCATCGCCATCCCCAAGAGGCGTTTCTCGTAATAAAGGCGTCGCGCTATTCTTCCATAGCGAGTACCCATAATATCGTAAGGATCGTAGCTGAGGCCTCGGACGGACTCGAGCCAACCGCAGAATCTAGCGATGGAGAACCACAACTCTGCAGCTCCACAAATGTCGCCATTCGTGCCGGCAGACCTTACAGTACCGTTCAAGAGTTTGCGCCTTCCTCGGTAGGCTTCGCAGCTGCAGAAACTCCCGCATTCGCTTTGCTAAGGTCACTTATTAAGGACAAGTACCTCGCTTTCATTACGTCCCAACGGATGGGCTCGTATTCCAAGCGAGCTCTTGCCGCCAGCCTAACTGCCCTTTCTCGGTCACGATAAAGTGACACCATTTGTCGAGCCAGATCCACAGGGTTATTCGGCTCACAATACGCGAGAGCCTCTTCGCTAAAATAGTGCCTTATTACCTTCAGGCGCGACATCAGGACCGGTTTGCCATTAATAATCAGTTCGGGCAGTTTGTTCGGAAAGGCGTATTGCAGAAAAACATCGCTTCGAATTGGCAGAATCCCTACCGTACATTTTTCCAGCCACTTCGGAATCTCATCTGGTCGAACTTGACCCACGATTTTCACCTTGGATGTTAATCCGTACTGTTCGGCGAGATTGGCGAGAGCTTTCTGTTCGGGCCCTGGGCCGACGATCCATAGCTCTGCTCCAGGCATGTCCTTATGCGCGATCTTAAACGCTTCGATCGCCAGATCCAGTCCGTAGATTCTGGTCAATGTACCGTGGTACATCATGGAAAACGTGTTGGAATTCGTCTTTACCTGCAGTTGCGATCCTGAAGAAAACCGCGCTTCATCGACAGCATTCATAATCACCGTCGATTTCCCGGGAGGCAACCCGCGCTTGATCATTAGGTCCTGAACCGGATCGCTGATTGTTAAAACATGATCCGCAAAATCAAAGCTGATCTTTTCCTGGAATTGCAATATCCGAGTCACCCAAGAATTCTCGTCAATCTCGTATTTCGATCGGTAGAATTCAGGCGTGATTTCGTGCATGTCTAAAAGCAATTTCGCACCCAGCCATCGGGCAGGCACAGCGGCGAAAATCAGAAAATCTGAGCGCCTGCGTCATCACGGACCGCGGGATCTTTGAGTCGAGGATTGGGAACGTATCAAACATCTTGCTGTTCAATGCATCGTAGGGATCGTGACCAGCCCAATCATTCTGACGGCAGTACGCCAATAGTTTCCGGTTCCGGAGCGTTTCGCTCAAATTATTTTCAGGCCTCGAGCTGCTTTTGTTAGGCATAAAAGTGACCAAAGCAATTTCGCAATTAGACCAAAGCTGGCCGCACAGAGAGTTTTTGGTCAGCTCGAACTCGGACCAACACTTCCACAATGCGCACAGCGGCTTTGCCGTCCCAATGCATGGGAATATTTACGTCCACCTTTCTCTGTGATTGGGTCCGAATCGCAGCTCGAATACCCTCCTGGCTCGTTCCGGCAATGATGTTTGTGCCCTTCTCCACGGTCACAGGTCTCTCGGTGTTGTCCCTGACCGTGACACAAGGGATGCCAAGACAGGTGGTTTCTTCCTGGACACCTCCAGAATCCGTGACGACAATCCACGCATTCTTCATCAAGCAAAGAAAATCCAAGTACCCCAGGGGGTCGATTAAAATCATTCCCCCATGGCCACCGCCAGGCTCTTGCCGGGCAGCAACAGTTTTGGCGGCCGCATTATCATTCAGATCAAGCCCGAATTCCTTGACGCGTTTATGTGTGCGCGGATGAACTGGAAAAATGATGGGGCAGTCCTTCCCCAATTCCTGAAGCCCTGCAAGAATGCTTCGTAGCGAGTCTCGATTGTCGACGTTAGCAGGCCGGTGTAGCGTGAGAAGGGCATAACGCGCAACCTTCTTGCCCTCGCCATTTTGCCCTTGGTATGACCTAAGGCCTAACTCCTCCAGTTTGGTGGAGGAATCTGCTTTGTCTTTGAAAGCAAGCAGTGAGTCAATCATGGTGTTGCCGACATAGTGGATCTTTTCCGACGCGACACCCTCTCGAGCCAAGTTCCTAAGTCCACTCTCTTCCGTCACAAACAAAAGATCAGAAACATGATCGGTTACAATTCGATTGATTTCCTCGGGCATGGAGCGATCGAAAGACCGCAGGCCAGCCTCCACATGAACGATTAGCGGCCTCGTGCCAACAGAGTCGAACGAAATCTTCGCGGAGACCAGGGCACAGGCCATGGTGGAGTTCACGTCACCAACCACAATCACAACATCTGGCTTTTCAGACAGAGCAATCTGTTCAAACTTCTTCATGATCTCCGCAGTCTGCACAGCGTGAGTGCCGGAACCAATACCCAGGTCGATATCCGGCTTCGGTAATCCCAGATCGGTAAAGAATAAGCCGGACATGATCTCGTCGTAATGTTGACCGGTGTGAACCAGGACGTGCTCAATTGACTCTTTCACGTTGTCGCCGTCAACTCGTGATGCGATCCTTCGGTTATGCTCATTGATGGCCGCAATGATCGGCGCAGCCTTCATGAAATTGGGGCGTGCTCCCACGATTGTCAGGATCTTCATGATTCTGTCCAGGTTACTCGACATGAATGACTTCACAACAGTTCAAAGATGCCGGTGATGCAAATTCTTCAAACTAATCCGCCATCTGTGTCTTGAAGCGGAGGGGGTCCTTGGATTCAAGGATTGCGATAAGGTGCTCTACGATCATCTGTAAGGCCGGACGTCCGTCAACCTCTAATTGAGCAGATCTGTCTCGCCGTGCCAGCTTGATCTTATTAGAAATATCCTCAACCTTTTCGATCAGAATGAGTCGTCCTTGCTCTGCAAGATAGTGATCCACAGCTCCTATCTTTCCCCGGAAGATACTGTACACTGGAACACCCAGCGCCGCTGCTTCACGGTTCATCGTTCCGCCGCCGCTCACCACCAGATCTGAGAACCAGATCAAATTTAAGCCATCCACCACTTGCTCCGGAATAATCATCTTTCCGCTGAAGAGCAATTCAGGCCAGAGTTGGCGAACTTGAATATCTTGTCTCGAATTCCGGGGAAGCACTACCATCCGAACATCCGGCTGAGAACTCAAACGCTTGATGACCGCCAAGAACAATTCATCACTTTCAGGGCGATGATAATGTGCTTCATTGGCCGGGGGCCGTATGGTAACGACCAAGTCGATGTGGGACAAGCCCAGATGCTCACGAACTGCAGGATCAGGTTTGAAGAAAGGTACATAGACATCTTCTTTAATGCCGGGATACTTCAACAGATGGTCCTTCCAGGATCCAACAGCATCGTCCGGAATGATCTCGGGAACAATCATCCAACCTGGCCGGAACAAGACCAAATCCTGCACGAACTCGTAGTCGCCCATGGCTACGCAGGGAATTCCTAAGAGGGAGGAGGCCAAGATTTGGGCGCGCGATCCATGTGATACCGCCAGAGTTGGTCGTTCCTTGAGGAGGTACGGAATCAACTGAAGAGCCCTTGAGCAAACCCCAAATACCTTTAGGAGTTTGTTTTTCCCGAAATGACGCCCGCTTTTCCTACACTTGAGTCCATGGAACTCGATAAGCTCCGAAACCTGGTAAGCATCACGCGCAGTCAAGATAACCTTATAACCTCGCCGTTCCAGCTCCTTGGTGATCGGAATAAAAAAGGGGACGTGCGGCGAATTGTCGAGATCAATCCAAATCTTCTTTGTACTCGACGGCGCATCTTCCTTTGTAGGCTTCACGATTATTTGATTCTAGCACGGAGCTCTCTTCCCGAAGGCTGATCTATAACTAAAGATACAGCTTTCCTTTAGCTAGAGAGTTCGGACAGAGCCAAAAGCAGCGATCACTCCTTCACTCGCGGCGTTCTTCGGAACTGATCAGCATCCCAAAAAGCTAACCACTTTAGATTACTTCCTTTGATTCGAACTGGACAGCACGTTGCATGAGAGGCGCATTGTGAAAGATACACTTCTTTAATAGCTGAGGAACATGCAGCCAATCATAGCCGCCCATCACTTTAGCGCGAAACAGCCCGGGATCATCCCATCTGTTAATTGGAACGCGTGGCAAGAAAAATCTATTGCTCTCTCGTTGCGCCCGCCCAATGCTTGAGCATACACCGTTCTCGAATCCCTGATTTTGCAGAACATCTTCAAGAAAGCGTGTAAAGGTCCTGTCTTCTTCAGGAAAGGCATGCGGGTAGGAAAAGAATCTGGTCGACTCACCAAGTTCCTGTTCAATCGTTTCCTTGGAATAACCGACTTCGTACTCAATTTGATCTGGCCCTAGAGAACGGAGGTCTGGGTGCGTCACCGTATGGGAACCGAACCGGATGCCTCCCCGGTGGAGCTCGTGCACCTCTTTCCAGGTCAAATAGTCAGCGCCCTCGATACGCGCGGGTGCATTCTTGATTCGGTCAGTCGTCAGGAAAATCGTCGCCGTGAAGTCACATTGTTTTATTACATCCATTGCATCGGTATAGAAGTCCCGATAGCCGTCATCGAAAGTGATGACCACTTCTTTGGAAAGATTTGCATTCGTCTCAAGTCCGTTCCAAGCATCCTCAAGGCTCACGCAGCGAAATCCATGATTTCTGAGCCAGCGCATCTGTTCAGAGAAAACTCGTGGCGGCGTGTTGATGTGGTAGTAGGGATGCGACATGCCAAAGAGGTTGTCGGAGATGCTGTGATACATAAGGATAGGAACGCGAGTCCCCGCCCTCGGCCCCAGCAATTGGGTGAGAGGAAAGGAAATATATAGCGTCGCGAGCCTGTCTAAACGAGGTAGGTTCATTCAGGTTTTCTTTGGAATTCCAAGACGCACGTTCGGATATGAGTTTCCGACACCAGCGGAGGGCAATTAGCGTGACGCGGTTATTCTCGCGCCGACAAAGTATTTGACTTTACTGACAACTTCGTCCTGCTGACTCGGAAGCATTTGCGGAAACATCGGGAGGGACAGAATCTCCGCAGCAACACGTTCCGTGACGGGAAAGTCCCCCGTCTTATGCCCTAGTTGCTGATAGGCTTTCTGTTGATGGAGTGGAATGGGATAGTGAATGCCTGTTCCAATACCTGCTTCTGTCAAGTACGCCTGAAGCGCGTCGCGGTCGTGCACACGGATCACGTAGAGATGGTAAACGCCGCGTGTCCACTCGGTTTCTGCCGGCAGAGTAAGTCCCTCTATGGCTTCGCCAAATAGTTCATGGTAGCGGTGTGCGATCCCGCGGCGCGATGCATTCCACTCCGCAAGATGGCGCAGCTTCACGGAGAGCCACCCAGCCTGAATCGAATCCAGACGGCCGTTGTAGCCTTCGATGTCGTGGTAATACTTCTTGGCTTGTCCGTGGTCGCGAATCATTTTCATCTGCGCCGCCATGGCTGCATCGTTTGTCGTTATCGCGCCGCCTTCTCCACAAGCGCCAAGGTTCTTGCCTGGATAAAAGCTGAACGCAGCTGCATTCCCGATCGATCCCGCGGGTTTCCAAAAGTTGTCTCTTTTGGAGAAATACTGTGCCCCGTGCGCCTGGCATGCGTCTTCAATCACGAACAGATTGTATTTTTCCGCCAGTTCCTGGATTGCGTCCATGTCCGCCATCTGCCCATACAAGTGCACAGGAACGATTCCCGCAACGCGATGCTTCGAACTACGTTCGATCAGCTTTTCATTCTTGCTGTCAAAGTCGCAGCGTGTCTCCAAGTATTCCCGAAGTGTTGCGGGATCCATGGTGTAGGTCTGCTCGTGAATATCGACGAACGCGATCTGTCCACCGGCCTGGGAGATCGCTTCGGTCGTGGCAATAAAAGTATGAGGCACGGTGATGATGATATCGCCCGTTTCAACACCGGCAGCCATAAACGCAAACCGCAGTGCATCCGTTCCACTGTTAACGGCGACGCAGTATCTCGCATTACAGAAGGCCGCGAACTCACGTTCAAATTCCTCAACCATCGGCCCACCGATGAACCCAGCGGTGGCGAATGCTTTCTTGACGACCGCCAAAAGTTCGGCTTCCAGCTCTTGATGAGGAGCCACTAGATCAAGAAACGGAATCTTCGTCGGATTGGCCATATTCTACTTTTTCTCCTCGTTCACAAACCTCAGAAACTTTGCGGGATTGCCCGCCACGATCGCGTTCGCGGGCACATCCTTCGTGACCACACTGCCGGCCCCCACAATCGCATTTTCGCCAACCGTGATATTGCTCAGAATCGTGGATCCAGAGCCAATCGACGCTCCGCGGCACACTCTGGTTTTTTCAACTTTCCAGTCCGCCTCCGTCTGCAAACCGCCACCAGCCGCGGTCGCCCGCGGATAGGTGTCATTGATGAAGGTCACACTATGGCCGATAAACACGTCATCCTCTATGTCCACGCCCTCACAAATGAACGAGTGGCTGGAAATCTTGCAGCAGCGGCCCACGCGCGCATTCTTCTGAATTTCCACAAAGGCGCCGATCTTCGTTTCATCGCCGATCTCGCACCCATACAGATTGATGAACTTCGACAGCTTCACGTCTTTCCCCAATTTCACGCTGGGCGCAATGCACACGTACTCGTTCACAGCGATACCGCCTGCCCTCGGCTGCGGATCGAATGGTCCGCAGCTTCCAGAATCCGCACCACACGAAGGCCCGCTTCTCCGTCATTGAACGGTTTGCAGTTTTCTTCGATGCACTTCACAAAGTAAGCTGTCTCAGCCCGCAGCGCTTCCACCTGCTCCAACTGCGGCGCCCACATGTCACCTGAACGATAGCTCACCAGCAATTGATGCAAATTGCCGGGATTCATAGACATGCTGACGCCCTTGTCGTAAATCCTGATTTTCTCGTCGGCCTCAAGATCATTCCATACCAGCATCTTTTTCTCGCCACCAATCAGTGTCGTTCGCACTTTTACCGGTGAAAGCCAGTTCACGTTCACATGGGCAATAATGTGCTTTGGGAAGTACACCGTAATGAATGCCACGTCCTCCACGCCGTTCAGGTGCGTTTCCCCGGTCGCCACCACCGCTTCCGGCTTCTGCGAAATCACATAGTCCATGATTGAAAGATCGTGCGGTGCAAGGTCCCAGATCACGTTCACATCGTGCTGAAACAGGCCGAGATTCACGCGCAACGCGTCGTAGTAATACAACTCGCCCAGCTCTTTCCTATCCACTAGTTCCTTGATCTTCCGCACTGCTCCGGTGAACAAGAACGTGTGATCAACCATGATCTTCAGGTTCTTGCGCTCCGCAAGCTCTACCAGTTCCTCGCCCAGCGCAACGCTGTCCGTAAACGGCTTCTCCACGAAAATGTGCTTGCCATTCTCTAACGCGCGCTTCGCCAACTCATAATGCGTCCAGACCGGAGTTACAACCGCTACAACGTCGACTTTTGGCGAGGTTAGGATCTCGTTTTCGTCCGTGGTGAATGCGATCGACGGAAATATCTTCTTCAATCGGCCTTCCGCCTGCGGATTGCGATCGGCCACAAGCACGACTTCACAATTGTCCTGCGAATGAAAATTTCGAACGATGTTAGGACCCCAGTAGCCATAGCCGATCACACCGATACGCATCTTGTGTCTCCTTGGAACCTAAGCGAGCAACTTGGCGATTGGGGCCGGGGATGGATGGGAATAACGAAGGACGAAATCGCTTTTTCAGACTCTCTCGAGGGCCGAACTCTGTGCATCGACTCAAGAAAGGCCACGGCGCAGAACTGTTCTGGGTTAATGAGCGCCTTCACCATTAATAACTGCGGCAGGTGTCTGAGCCAGAATTTTAAGATCGAGCCAGATCGACCAGGCTCGCGCGTACTTCAGATCAAGGCGAACCATATCGTCAAAACGTGTGCGGCTGCGGCCAGTTACTTGCCACAATCCGGTAATGCCTGGTTTGATCTCCAGAACGCGCCGGCGGTGCCAAGCTTCGTAGGCCCGAAACTCATACGCAATAGGTGGGCGCGGTCCGACAAGAGACATCTCACCGCTGAGAACATTCCAGAACTGCGGTAGCTCATCCAAGCTCGTCTTTCGGATGAATCTCCCGATCGATGTAACTCGCGGATCCTTCTGAATCTTGAAGACTGGCCTCTCCGCATGGCTGGAATTGCCGTCCACCTGGCCGGCAATGAACTGTTCCACGTATTGCTGATGGATCTTCGGATCAGAGTCAGTACGCATCGAGCGAAACTTTAGAACCGTGAACGGTTTGCCATATTGCCCCAGGCGCTCTTGCTTGAACAACACCGGTCCCTTCGAGGACGCTTTAATAGCCAAACCGATCGCAACGTACACCGGGGAAAGAAAAACCAGAGCTGCACCACTGCCCACGATATCGATGAACCTTTTGATCGCTAGCGGAACCTTTTTCGTGTTTTCCCTCTTTTGAAATTCGGGATACAGCGCAATGTTCGCTGAATGGTCGGTGTCCCCGTGTTCGTATTCTTCCGGGAAGAAATGAAAGGAGACGGAGATGGACGAACTTCTTTCCGCCCCCAAGGCCGATTCAAAGATAGTTCGAAGCTTGCTGACAAATCTTTCTTGCACGACCTGGTTGGTGGCTTTCCCCAGTTCGGTGCCGATGACGCCCAATAGGTTGTTTTCCAAATACCAACCGATAATGTCAGTCTCTCTAGTAGCTTCGGAAAGAGCATTTGTCAACGCGAGTATGGTGCGATCTTTATGCACCACAGCAAGCGTCTTCTTCACGTCGATCAGAATTAGAACGAATCGCTTATCGGCCCGCTCGGCCCGGCGGCGCTCCAGGTACAGCATGGACACAAATGCATCTTCATTCAGCAAAAGGCGGGCAGGACTATTGCCCATGTCCGGAACGGACAGATGCGCCCGAACCTGCAATTTGGCTTTTCTCTGCGCCCGTTGTTGTTCGATTTCCATTGGACTCATTTTCTTACTCCGCTAGTTTTGATCTAACTTCCCAGTGACACGCGAATCGGGCGCAGTACTCGTTGTGTCACGCTCGTACGTACAACAGCCTCCACTGGTGTTAACCAAGCACTATCTACTTCCATCGCGACCGATCTTTGAAGCAGCGTCACCGACAGAACGACTCGATGATTTCCCTTTAAGTTAACCAGAATACCCTCCAACCCCGTCAATGTACCGTATTCCACTCGCACACGTTGACCTACTTCCAAATATGGCCAAGGTTCCTTCGAGACACCCGAGGAAACTATCAGTTGTAATGCATGGATCTCTTCGTCGGAAACCGGAATCGCGGTACGTCCGCTTCCAACAATCTGAAGGACTCCCGGTATAGTAACTAGCGGTCTACGATCGTGAATATTAAACCGGCAGAATAGATATCCCGGAAAGAGGGGTTGCTCAAGTTCCTTGAGGCGGTCTGACCATTTGCGGATGCTCCGGTACATCGGCAACAGGCATTCGTAACCCCGCCCGGCGATCTGGGACGCAATGTGGTTTTCTTTGCGGGACCGCACCTGTAAGGCATACCAAGACACACTAGGCGAGGGAGCGCTTGCCGTGCTTTCCATTAGAGTTTCCAAATCAGTATCCCACCCGATCAAACTCATTTTCTCGGCAGGCTATCGCCTTTACAGTCCCAATGGGCCCGACCGCAGTTATATGGCAATTGCCCTGCCAGTTGGTATCGGGGAAACCACGTAGACATGGATTGCCAAGCGTTTCCATGTGGTTGATTACAGACATGTTAGTCCCACATTGAATTCGTCCAGCTGGGCCAGTACTTTGCTTTCGCAGTGCGAAGAGAAAACGGATGCCCTATTGTTGCAATCCGGTTCCACGCCCCTGGTGCAGCGGTCAGGCGGAGTAAATGTCACAAACCAAACATTTTAATGGCGGCGGAGAACAAACTCTACCCATCCGCGGGCTGGATTGCAACTCCCAATTCCTCGGGCTTCTGCCTTATACAGGCATGTATATAGCGGTTCGGTAAACACAGTGCTCCGAGGTTTTCTTGAATATTGTCATGCCAATATGCCGCGTGTTTTGAGACAATCCGAATGCGCTCCGCGACGCAACTGCGGAAATCTCCTATTGCGGACATTCGGGCACGAGGAAATGCTTTGGGTATGACCGATTCGCGAGACCGAAGAACATGGCTGATATATCTGGGTTGGGTTGCGCTTTGCGTGTTGGTTTTCTGGAAACCGGTGTTCGCGCTGTTCCATCTGGCCGAGCAGGATGAGACCGCTTCGCACATCATCCTAGTTCCATTCATCGCAGCATGGCTGATCTACACGGAGCGAAAACAATTGCAGGTGCGAGATTCGCTGGAATTTCGCGCGGCGCTGCTCTTCGCGCTTCCAGCACTTTTGTTAACTTGTTTAGTACTGCGGTGCGCATCATGCACGCCCAAAGAAACGCTGTCCGGCTTCATTCTCGCCCTGATCCTTCTGCTGGTCGCTGGGTTCATCGCCATTCTCGGGAAAGATACGGCAAAATCCTCGTGGTTTGCTCTCGCTATTCTGCTTTTCGCAGTGCCCCTCCCGGACAGTGTCCTAAACAAAACGATTTACTGGCTGCAATCGGGGTCAGCTGCGGTTGCTGAATTATTGTTCAATCTCAGTGGAGTTCCGGTTCTACGACAGGGATTCTACTTTTACTTACCGGAAGTAAGCATCGAGGTGGCCCAGGAATGTAGCGGAATCCGTTCCAGCATCGCACTTCTGATTCTGGCGCTACTCGTCGCACACTTCGCCTTTCGTCCTTTTTGGAAAAAGGTGGTTTTTGTAGTTGCCGGCCTCGCGATGATGCTCATCAAGAATGGCATCCGCATTGCCACTCTCACTTTGCTGGCGAACTACGTTGATCGCGATTTTTTGTACGGAAAGCTGCATCACCGGGGGGGAGTCGTCTTCTTTCTAATCGGTTTGGCGCTGTTGTTGCCAGTGTATGGGTTGTTGCGGCGTGGCGAAACGACACCCGGAACTTCTATGAACACAATTCCCAACTCTTAGCAATAAACGCCACTTCCGGATTTCGACCTGGTTTCCCGATTTATGCAGATCGGGGCAACGCAAGAATGAACTGTAGGCGCCCATTCCGCGGCATTGCAGTAGAGCCATTCATGTCAGCGCCCTTTCGATGATCGTCTATTTCACTCATCCATGTTCTCCTCGACGCGATGGAATAGCTTGGGCCGTTTCTCAAGAACAAGTGGTGCGAGAGAGTGTAACTTGAAGGCCCGGGGCGTGACCCAAAACTTCTTTAAAAAATTCCTGCAGTGGACCGTTACGGTCAGTAGACTTAAAGTCAAAGGTTATTTCGGAGGCACCGTATTTCGCGAACAGATGATTTACGCACTGGTGCTCAATTCGGCGCGAAAATGCGCGGCAGCTCATAACCCAACAATCAACCTCAATTCGGCCGTCTGCCGACTTGCCAAGTAGCACGGAGATCTTGCCCAAGGGACCGAACTTGTCCCTGTAAGAAATCAACAGGGCAAACGAGGAAGGATCGGCGAGGTACTTGGACCACTGTCCTTCTGTCAGGCGCCTGCCGTTCAAATTGAATTGGTTTGTTTTGTTTAGTAACTCCAGCGCGCGGGGGTCGTCTCTGTCCTTCACGGACGTAACAAGAACGTGGGCGTCAACGCTCTTTAGAAATTCATCTGAATTCGGAGCAGAAGCCAGGTACTGCTGCACCAATTTCGAATTCCGTAGGCTTTGCAGCCGAAGAGCGTCTTCTTCTGAAAGCGACGCCTTACCGAAGTCATTGCGGAGCCTCTTGAGCAAATCCCAAATGGCCCTGGAAATTTTCTTTAGGGAAAACGATACATTCCATCTGCGGAAACGCCGCCTTGACCTCGGCGACTTCCATCGGGCTGTCATCGATGAATATCACTGCGTCGGGTGAAACGTTCCAATCCTGGAGAATCCGCCGCACGGAGTCCGATTTCCGATTCCAATGCACCTCGAACGGGAAGATGGAGTCCTTCGATATGAGAAGATCTTTGCGTGTAAACGCCTCATTGACCAGAGCAGGATCGTTCTTACTGGCGACGGCAATCAGAGTTCCGGCACTGGCAAGAGAAGCTAGGAACTGTTGATAGAGTGCGTGCATTTGCGTGTGTTGATCGAGACTCCAGCTTACTCCGTCAACACCGACTTCACCGAGAATGCCTGCCCACAGTGTGTCGTCAAGGTCCGTGATCAGGCCTTTGCGGCGCGTCGAATTTGCAATTAAGAGCAGCGAGGTGGCCGGCAAGAGCGGAGGCATGCGAGAGCGAGTAGGGAAAGCCGCTGACAATTTCGGATTTGACGTCGAAGCGACTTGCAAACGGTGAATCTTCCAGAAGGGATCGCCGAATTGACTAGCCGGATATTCTTGAGGGATACGAGATACGCGGCACAAGCAGCTACGATCTCCTGCAATCGGACTTGCTCGGCAAGTTGCTTGCATACTACGGGAATGGAAGAGTGGAGGTAGGGGTAGCGTGGGAAGGGAGAGCGCAATCGGAACACCCTGGGCTGCAGCCGTAAGGGCTTCGCTTAGGCGGGCCAATTGCTGTTCCACTGCGGAAAGAATGGAAGGAAGATCGGAAGTACGCCATCCACCAAGTGTCCGAATGCCGAGACGAGGGTCGATATCAGACCATTCGACAGTGACCAGTTAGGGCCTCGCAATCAGAGGTTCGCCCACGTTGAATATTGCCCAGAAGATCACCGAATAGGCCGGCTTTGATTTCGTTCTTCCTCTCGCGCTCGAAGGTGATCAGTTGGGCGTTAATAAACACCGGAAGATAAACGGGTGTAAAGCCACAGGCGAGGAACAACTTTCGTAGGGTTGTACTCTCGACAACTTGGCATCGGATCAATTCAAGGGCTGAGAGGAAGTTCATGTGAGAAGGTGCATCTCAAACTCCCGGATAGCAGTCCACAATCGAAATGAGCTCGATAATTCTGCGAAGGGCGGTCGTTGGGAACAACCGAAATCCGTCATTTCTGTACCGGCGTGGGGCCCGCAACCGATAATTCCGAGATTTCTGGACACTCTGGAAGAGCCGATTAGAAACACAGCCAAGTTCACTTGAAGGGATCCGAGCGGGCGTCCTAACTTCAAACCTGATTCGCCAATTGTTGAGAAACAAATTCACTCAGAGATCCAAAAACAACCATCTTGTCAGGATCTAGCCGATCGAAGTCAATCTCTCGCTCAAAACGGTCTTGAGCGGCCGCCATCAACTCGACAAATCCCAAGGAATCCAGATATCCGGACAATAGCAGATTACAATTGTTAGGCACATCTTCAGGGAGTTCGTTGCCCCGTTCCTTCAACTTACCCGCCAGAAATTTCAGCAAAAAGTCCCTCACGTCCTCTTTCGTATATGCAGTCATAGCCCCTCTTACGAAGTATTCCTTGTGTCTTCTCGATTGAACCTGCTTTTCACTAACGTCTGCAGTTTCAAGCCGGATCTCTGTTTTGTATTCTCCTTCGCTCGAAAGCCTAGCTTCCCTATTCCGTCGTGTCAACTGCATGTGACTTCTTAGCACCAGGCTTCGGACTGAATTTGCTCATAGTTCTCAAGCTTGTCTGGCTTAGGTACAATTTCAAAACCTAGCCATTGGATATTGTATCGGCGCTCAGAAACGACGAGAGGTCGAGAAAGGATTACCTAAACCGTCCGTGCGGAATCGAGACAGAAGCCCCCCTGCGAGTCGGGGGTAACTCAGGTCAACTACGAACTATGTCAATTATTATCAATGACTTATAGGTCCAGGAACCACTGGAAAGGGCCGGGGTAGCATAAGGGATCGCTAACTTATTTCCACTAGGCGCCAAGAAATTGTGTTACAGGTTGTAACTGTAAGCGAATTTGTCGAGAGAGAATCTAAGGATGAGCCTGTTCAGCTTTCTGCAGCAGACGAAAATCCGCATACTTCAGAATCTCGCGCGAAGCGCCCCAGGCGCGAAGAGTTTACGCGTGCTCCTGCACCGCTGGCGAGGCGTAAACTTGGGCCGGAATATCTGGATCGGATATGACGCAATTATTGAGACATCTTATCCGGAATTCGTGACAATCAAGGACGGGGTGACCATCGGGATTCGTGCGGTAATTATTGCGCACTTCCTCGAATTGCGCGGTGTAACTATCGAAGAGGATGCATCTATAGGGCCCGGTGCCATTATCATGCCGAATGTGACGATCGGCAGGGCGTCGGTCGTCACGGCCGGGAGTGTCGTGACAACTTCGGTCCCCCCTATGACGGTAGTTCAGGGAAACCCAGCACGAGCAATCGCTAAGGTTGGGATTCCTCTAAACATGAATGCAACACTCCGCGAGTTTTCAACTCGGCTGCGACCACTCGGAAGGAAGTGACGATGCGGCTGGGAACCCCAGGGTTTGAAAATCGGGATCTTTCCAAAGACGGCATTGGCAGAACGCCGCTCATTTTTCTTCATATTGGGAAAGGCCTTGCAGCTTAGCCTTTGAACCCAGAGATGTCGGCGATTACTCAGACCTTTCGGGAATCCTGTTATTCTCAGATTCACCCTCTGGCCAGGAAGTCTGTAGAGCATCTGGCCTAAACGTTTTGCATTTTCGGATTTCTGGTCCACAACAATCTGTCCACTCGAAGACAGTAAAATTCTCCAATACGGATGCGCTCCATTTAGCGTTTCGTGGACAGGTTCTCACCGATCCGAGTCTGACGACGTTTTGTACGTTGACGACGGGGCAACATGTTTTCGCTTCGATCGACGGATTCCCAGTCTGGATACGGGAGCAACTGGAAACACAAAGCGTTGACAGTGTTGGCGTGGATCTACCCTCCTGCGATCCGGATGGTTTTTTTAATCAGTTTTTTCGAGACAATTCCTGGTTCAGAGTTCTTCCCCTCCTGAGCTTTCTAAAGGCATGCTTGCCTGCCTCCTGCTGGCTTGAGACCCAACCTCGCGCATCCATCATCGTCGATGACCCAAACCTGCACGGCACGCGGTATGGCTTCATCGATTTCAGGAATTTTGCTAGGCATGCGGAACAGCACAATTACCATGCATCAATCGCGACCATTCCTCTCGATTTCTGGTATACAAACGCCGCTGCGGTCGCGATCTTCCGCGACAACCCGAAGAGACTCTCTCTTCTTCTTCATGGCGTAAACCACACCCTAAACGAACTTGGACAGGAATGCAGCGATGCAATAGCTGTGGCCACCCTCGCCGAGGGGTTGCGGAGAGCTGAACGGTTTGAGAGGAAGTCGCGACTTTCCGTGGCGCGCATTATTGCTGCACCTCACGGCGCGTTTGCTGATCATTTTGCCAGCGCTATGGCGCTGTTAGAGTTTGAGGGGGCCTGCGTCTCCCTACCGTCGTTACTTTATTGGAATTCGAAACGCCAGTGGCCCGCGGATACCGGGTTCGAATTTTGCCCAATCCCTGGGGACGGGCTCTCTGCCCGTCTTCCATCGCATCGGACCGTTGGATATCGATATCCGTTTACTCACCTTCCTAGAACACCCGGTTATCGTCTTGCACATCACAATAATTGCGTAGGAAATTACGGCCAATTCGAAAAGTGGGCGAATTCGATCAATGGCATTGGAAAACCAAAATGGTGTAGCGTCGGCGACATCGCCAGATCAAACTACTATTATTCCCGACGGCCGGATGGCACGCTCTTGATTCTTCTCTATTCCCGACACTGCGAATTAGATTTGCCACCGGAAACGAGCTGCTTGGAATTCCAGCCCACGCCGTTTAACAGCAAGCACGCTCTTATTTCACTCGATGCACTAAGGGCAAAAAACGAACCGGTAGTGTCCGGAAATCTGACCCTTAGTTGCAATAGCAACTCGAAACGGGTGTCCGTTAGAGTTATTCCTTCTCGTTTGCTTTCTCATCTGGAGATAGGTCCGCTTCCCACACCGTGGTGGGCGTATATAAGACGCATTATCACTGAAGTGCGAGATCGAACACTTCCGCTGATGCCGAGTGGGCTCGAAAGAAAATCGTAATCAAACCAAATCGCCAGCCACCTTACGATGGCCAAAAGATGTGGTGATTATCTTGTTTCGACTGACTTATGCGCACACAGACTGGCTGGTGCGCCGAAGAATCGGGATCTTGCCTATTTTTACTTTCCTCGGGAACTGCTTGCGGAGTCGTAGCCGTAGTAGTAGTCGCCATAGGCGTCGCCTTTTTCAACGCGATTGAGCACGACGCCCAGCAGATTCTTTTCGCGGAACTCCGAAGAAGCCTTCGGCCGCGACTTCGAAGTCAGTGGAACCCGCCCGCACCACGAAGATTACCCCATCGCACATATCCGCCAGAATACTCGAATCGTGCACTGCCATTGCCGGCGGTGAGTCCAGAATCACCCAATCGAACACCTGAGACATCCGTTCAAGAAGTTGTCTCATCCGGTCACTGTGCAGACAGTTCACTAGGATTCGTGACCTCCTGTCCGCCTGGAATCAGGCAAAGATTCCCGCTGGGCCCTACCTGCGTGACTTGAAACTCGTCTGCGTCTCCACGGAGATAGTCGGTCAGACCCGGCCGGTCAGGAGCGCCCAATAGCATATGCAGTCGGGATGCTCGCAGATCCGCATCGATCAACAGAATCCGGCGATCCGTCTGGCGTACAAAAGATTGGGCTAGATTCGTCGTGACAAACGTTTTTCCCTCTCCCGGCATGCCACTGGTGATCACAATTTTCTTTAGCGGATGTGCCGAAGCAATCTGGTAGAGCCGTGAACGCAGGGTGCGGAATTTCTCGGTGCCAATGGCGTTGGTGGTATGCACGGAAAGCACACTCGCCGCGGCTCCGATTTTCCACCCGGGACGCGAACAGCGCTTGGCGAACTCCTCGAATCGCAAGTATCGCGTGTCGGTCGCTGGCGGCAGACCTGTCAGGCCCTCCGGGCGGTGCACCATCGACTGGCGGAGCTATGGCGCACCGGAGTCGAGAGATCGAGGAAATCGGAGACCGGCCGTGTGGACGCTTGGTCATTGCGTTCCTGGGCGGCCTTCTTCAGTGCTTCGTGAATCCGGCTCATCTTGTGTTGTTACCAATCCCTTTCGTCAACTTACTATGCTTTCAAGATGACTGGCTCATCTTGAACTCTTACAGAATCACTGGGCCCTGCGCTCTGTCCATACACACTGGGATCAAAACAGGGCACCGTGGTCAAAACAGGCAACTTCAGGCAAGTTTCCACATCTCGCTCGGTGTACATGGCTTTATCCATCATCGCGAGCAGATAAAGAACTCCAAATCCCAAGGCTAGTCCGACACCCATACCTCCGCCTATCAGGGCTAGTCGATTGGGAGAGGAAGGTGTAGCGGGCAAACTTGGCGGATCCAAAATGCGAAATGTCTCGCTCTCTTGCTGGTGTTCGAGGCTAGTCGCCATCGTCGAACTGTCGCGCTTTTTCAGAAGTTCGTTGTAGAGTTCCAAAGCCGTTTGGTAATTCCTGGTGATTTCCTTGAACTGTTGTTCGACCATGGGGCTGGCTTGCACACGCCCCTGTATGAGTCGAATTTGTTCCTGGATCTGGCTCTGTCTCTTCGCAAGCTCGGCAATTCCCAGGTCGTCTTGCCTGATCTTGGCACGAAGTTGTTGGATCTGAGGTGGTTCATGAAGCGGTGCTTGCGCAACCGTTGAGGGCCTTGGACGCGGGTTCTTGCGCTAGCTTCTTCTTGAGCTCTTCAATCTGAGACTTCACCTTGAGCACGTCCGGGTGCTCGGGCGTGTAGCGGGCCAGCAGATCAGAAAGCTGCGCCTCAAGCTGGGTGAGCTGTTGTTCCTGAGTCTCGGGATTCTGATTTCCGCTCGTCGTCTGTTTCCAATTCGTTTCCTGCTGGCTCAGCATAGCCTCGTTGAAAGCCTTGTCCTGTTGTGCTCGGCTCAGCGCCTGGATCACCGCCTCCAATTGTGTGTTCATGCCAGTCAGGATGCTCAAATTGGTTTGTTCTTCCTCAGGAAGCGAGCCGAGGTATTGCCTCTTGAACTGCGCCAACTGGGCGTCTTGCTCGTCGAGCTTCGCCTTGGCTTGATCCAACTGCTGGCTCAAGAACTGTGTCGTGTCGACGGCCTGCTGTTCTCTTCTCTTGGAGTTTTGCTCGATGAACATCGACGTGATGTCCGTGCAGATTTGCTGAGCCACTTGTGGATTGCCAAATGTCACGCTGATCTGAAATCCGGGCGGCTGTTTGTTCACGGAGCCTGGCATGGGCTGCATCAACTCAACTTCAACCGCCTTGCGCAGCGTATCCTCAAGCTCTTCCATGTGCGCTTTCTTACGCTGCTCTGGATAGAGATTGAGCTTCTCGATGATCGGTTGTAACCGCGACCGGCTAAGCACCTGCTCTTTCATTGATGCCAGACGGTGATTCAGGTCGTCGTTGACCACCGGCTTCACGTATTCGACCGGGACGGTTGGCTGTTCCACCAAGACCATCGTCGTAGAGGTGTATTTCTTGGGAAGCACCAACACCGCGATGATCCCAGCCAATCCCAGCAGCACCGTGGTCACCAAGGGAATCCACCAGTGCCTGCGGAGGCTCCGCTTCACGTCTGCCAGGGCAATTTCGCCATTTCTTACCATGTTTCCTTCGCCTCAACTCTAGGGATAGTTCCCTATCCTAATCTATTTCACATCCCCAATTCGCATGAATCCCACGGAATAGAGAAGCACGGACGATACCACGGCCTCGAGCCACGGCCAAATTCGAGCCCTCCTACTAATGTACTGTATTTCAATTACTTGCGGAATCCGGTGTACATGGTAGGCAGGGTATCACCCGTTTACCGCGCGAATCCAACGGCGGGAGGGAACTAAACTATCCACATTGTCCCTCAATTTGCCCTCCGCCTGAGTCGGCTCGACGCTGGCACCGCCGCTACCATCTACGCTACATCGTCTGATCTCATTCATTCTGCGAGTGTTGAGATGCGATAAGATATCCATTCATACAGGTCCCCTCAAGGGATAGAATGCCAATGCAAAAACGAAGAAGGATGCTCCCGTGACTATAAGAATGGTTCGCGCCGCCAACCGATCCCCCTATCTTTCTTTCCTGCGAAAAACATTCACGATCCTCCTTTTTCTTGTCTCTGTTCTCGCCGTTGGTTGCCATCGTGATCCCAACGTCCAGAAACAAAAATTCCTGCAGCAGGGTAATCAAGCTTTTGACAAGGGGGACTATTCCGCGGCCTCGATTTATTTTAGTCGCGCCATACAGGTCGACCCGCGATTTGTCGAAGCACATTTTCGTTTGGCTCAGACATACTCAAAAATGGGCAGCTGGCCTTCGGCCTATCAGGAATTGCGGCGCACCGTGGAGTTACAACCCGACAATTGGCCGGCTCAACTGGAGTTGGGGCAAATTGAGCTCGCTGGTGGCCGACGACAGGACGCCAAAGACCGCGCGCTGACCATCCTCAAAAGTGTTCCCACAAACTCTGACGCGCAGATTCTTCTCTCGAACGCGGATCTTGGCCTGGGAAATCCCGCTGAAGCCCTTCGCGAAGCGGCCGACGCGGTATCGATGGCTCCAGACCGGCCTGTGGTGTACCTCAACCTGGGTCAAATTCAATTTCGCACTGGCAAGGCTGTTGACGCGGAGAACAGCGTCAAAAAGGCGCAATCTCTTGATCCCAAGGCGGTCCTTCCGTACATGACACTGGGAACATTCTACCAGCAGCAGAAACGCTGGCAGGATGCCGAAAAGGAATACCAGACTGCCATTCAGGTTGCCCCAAAAGATTTGCTCGCTCGAGCCGCGCTCGCCAACATGTATGTCGCCCAAGGGCCAACCCGCTCAAGCGGAACAGACGCTCGCCGACGCCAAAGAGCAGCTGAGCTCCGACCCAAAGGCTTACCGCATGTTGGGCGATTTCTATTTGAGCCATGGCAACATGCCAAAGGCGCTCTCCGAATTCGCAGCGCTTTCCGCGAAATATCCCGACGATCTTGCCGTCCGAAAAACGTACGTGCAGTTGCTGCTTTTGAACAAGCGGTTCGACGAAGCCGCGCAACTTAATGAAGAGATTCTGAAGAAGTCACCGCAGGATACAGAAGCACTGGTCATGAAAGGGCAACTGCTACTCCAGCAGAAAAAACAGGACGAGGCGATCACCACCCTGCAGGCGGCTCTGAAAGCCTCTCCAGACAATGCGTTCGCGCACTATCAGCTGGGTCTGGCCTACAAGGCGAAAGGCAATAACGAGCAGGCGGACAGCGAGTGGCGCCAGGCAGTTAAGTTGCGCCCTGCTCTCGCCGAGGCATGGGTAGCATTGGGTTCGAGCGCCACTTCCAAAGGTGATTGGAAGACTCTGGAAGATGTGAGCGATCAGCTGAAAAAGTACGCACCGAATTCCGCCGAAGCTTACCTGGATCACGCGACCGCTCGAATTAATCAGGGAGACGCTCTCGGCGCTGAGGCCGACCTCATCCACCTGCAGCAAATGGCTCCGCAGAGCGCGTTGCCGTACTCAAAGCTGGGAGAATTGCGCCTGGCTCAAAAACGCATTCCCGACGCCGAAAAACTGTTTCGTCAAGCGCTTAGCCACGACCCAGGTTCCGTCGAAGCGCTGCGCGGGTTATCTCAGGTGCTTATCCTTCAGAACAAGCCTGCGGAAGCCATGAAGCTGGTAAACGAAGCAGTCACGAAAAATCCCACTAATCCTGCGCTTTATATTCTGCAGACGGAACTATTTCTGCGCGCAAGAGATGCTGATCAAGCGCTCGCCTCCGCCACCAAGGCTGTGGAATTGGACAAAAACAGCGTGGGCGCTCTTGTGCTTCTCGCCCAACTCCAAGCTGCCAAGGGCCAAACGGATCAGGCGGTGGCAAATTATCAGCATGCCATCGAGTTGTCCCCCAACGACGTACGCCTTCACTACGCTCTCGGCAGCCTGTACGAATCGACGGGAAACTGGCAACAGGCTCAAGCCTCTTACCAGAAGGCACTCTCAATTCAGCCGGAGAATCCTTTGGCGGCAAATAATCTCGCCTACCTGCTGCTCGAACATGGCGGCAGTCCTAACGTTGCTTTGACTTTGGCGCAAACGGCGCGCAAAGGCTTGCCGAACCTGCCAAATTCCGCGGACACTCTAGGTTGGGCCTACTACAGTAACGGAGCTTATACTGTCGCCGCGCCCTTGCTGGAGGACGCCGTCAAAAAAGTTCCGGACAACCAGACCTATCGATATCACTTGGGACTTACCTATCAGAAACTGAACGATCCCTCTCGCGCAAAGGTCGAACTGCAAAAAGTAATCGAGCTCAACCCAAAGTCGCCTGTCGCCGACCAGGCGCGACACACCTTGTCTGAATTGGCCGGCGGTTGATTCTCTACGCCAATTTCTGAATTAGACTCTTGCTTGCGACGCGACAGCGCGGACCGCAGCGCGAATCGGCATTGCCTGCACGGTCACGAATCCTGATTAGTGGGGTATCCGCAACATCGACATCCTCTGTATAGTTAAAAGTGATGAACCAAACTGGCTCTGACGATCGGCGTTTCCACTATTGGATCCCTGCAATCGTCGTCGCAGCGATGATCTCGCTGTTTTCCACGCACTATTTCAGCGGCGAGGAGACCGCCAAGTTCATTTTCCCTGTCCTGCACTGGCTTTTCCCTGGAGCAAGCCCACACTTGCTGCGCCTGATGCATTTCGGGATTCGCAAGCTAGCCCACGTCACTGAATTCGGTCTGTTCAGCATAACCGTGTTCCATGGAATTCGTGCTGGACGTTCCGGCTGGAGCTTCAAGTGGGCTCTTGCCACTCTGTTGATTGCGGTTGCCTACGCCAGCCTGGATGAATGGCATCAATCTTTCGTGCCCATGCGAGAGCCGAGGGTGCGGGACGTTGCGATTGATGCCTTCGGTGCTCTCTTGGCACAGATGTTCGTATGGTTCTATGCCAACTGGAAGGGTTTCTCGTCTCGACGGCAGGCAACCCCAAGCGCGTCGGATAGATCTCCCGAATCTACGGAATAACCGCTTCCGCTTCGTTGGAACTGGGGCTCTCGATCCCATTCTCATCCACGGCCGTGGTTACATAGAAATAAGTGGTCGCGCTCAACACCGTGTCATCCACGTAGGTTAGAGAGGTCACCGGAGATGTAGTAATCCGCAGATATCCCGCGCCGCTCGTTGTGCTGCGATAAACGTTATATCCAGTGACATTGGACGTACTTGCGTTCCAGCTCAGCGCGACCGTGTGGCTGCTGGGCTGTGCTCCAGTGCCGGTGAGGCTGATCGTCGCCGGCGATCCTGTTGCGTTGCTCATTATCGCCACCGTCCCATTTGCGCTTCCTGCGGATGTGGGACTAAAGCTAGGAGCAATGGTAAGATTTTGCCCGGGCGAAAGTGTAACCGGCGTGTTCGCTCCATTCACTGCAAAGCCCGCACCACTTGCGACGATCTGTGAAATCGTCACATCGGAGTTTCCGGTGTTCGTTATGCCAACATTCTCCGCGACAGATCCGGCGGTTGCCACACTTCCAAAGCTGATGCTCATCGTCGTGAATGCAAGTGTGCGTACTGCGGCCACTCCAGTCCCGCTCAAGGCCACCGCAGTGGGCGAAGAAGGCGAATTGCTGACTATCGATACGCTTCCCGGCGACTGTTCCTGCCGTAGCAGGCAGATATTGCACGTTGAATGTACTCGTTGCTCCTGGCTTTAAGGATGAGGGCAGCGTGATTCCGCTGGCGCTGAATCCGCCACCAGCCGTGTTCATCTGGCTGATGGTCAGCACAGTGGTTCCGGAATTGATCACTTGAACGGTCTGAGAATTCGCAGAGCCAACGGGGACATTGCCGAAAGCCACACTCGAAGGATTCAAGCCTAATCCTGCCTGCAGTCCGGCGCCGCTAACGGCAATCACAGCGTTGGACCCTTGCGAAGATGTGACCGTTACGTTTCCACTGACGTTTTCCGCTGCGGTCGGAGAGAAGGACACGTTCATGACCTTTGCTTGCCCAGGGGCAAGCGCCAGTGGCGTCGTGATTCCACTAGTGTGCACATCTTTTGCAGTCGCCGTGATCTGCGAAATCGTGACACTGGTGTTGCCACTATTCGTCAAGGTCACGCTCTTGGAACTGGAACTCCCGGCATTAATGCCGCCAAATGCCAGCTGCACAGGGTTCGCGGTTAGCGTCAATGACGCCGAAACCCCCGTGCCGCTCATTGCCACCTTCGCAGGCGAGCTGGGCGCATTACTGGAAATCGTTACAGTTCCCCCGAGATTTCCTGCGGTCGTGGGCGCAAATTCCACGGTAAATGATGCGCTTTGCCCAGCGGCCAGCGTGGCCGGTGTAGTCAGTCCACTCACACTGTATCCCGCGCCACTTACGACCAAACCTTGGATGGTCAGTGATGCCGAACCATTGTTGGTTATGCTGAATACTTGCGATTTTGTCTGGCCTTTAACGAGGCTCCCAAAATTGAACGTTGTTGGAGACACATTGAGCCCGGCCTGTACACCACTTCCGGTAACCGCGATCGAAAGAGGCGAACTCTTCGCATCGCTGGTCACTGTAATCGTTCCCGAGGCGCTCGCCGCCGAAGCGGGAGCAAAAGCAACTGTCACGGTAGCGCTCTGAGCGGCATTCAGCGTTGCTGGGAGTGTTAATCCGCTCGTGCTGAATCCTGCACCGGCAGCCTTGATTTGCGAGATCTTCACCGCGGCGTTTCCGGTGTTTGTGAGGGTCACCTGCTTGGAAGCGCTGCTTCCCGTGCTGATGTTTCCGAAGCTGAGTGTCGCCGGAGTCGCCGTCAGCTGTCCTAATGGCGTGTTTGTGCCGCTGCCCGTCAATGGCAGGTTGACCGTCGGATTCGCCGGGTCATTGCTGGTGATCGCTAGACTTCCGCTGGCAGAACCGGCTGCTGTCGGAATAAATGTGAGCGTCAGCGCAGCAGTTTGCCCAGAACTGATTATCTTCGGTGTGGCGATTCCGCTGAGTGAGAATTCTGAACCCGTCAGTGCAACCATGGAAACGGTCAGGTCCGCAGCGCCGGCATTCGTGATCACAACGTTCTGCGTCCCTTGCGTGCCTACGCTCACGGTGCCAAAGTCCACCGTCGCACTGCTAAGAGAAATCTGTTGCTGCGGACTCACCCCAGTCGCGGTCAGATTCAACACCACGGGTGTAGCTGCCGAATCGATTCCAACCGACAGCGTTCCTTTCATGTTGCCCGCCGCTGTGGGCTTCACGGAAACCGAAATGTTAGCGGCCTGTCCTGAGGGAAGCGAGAGCGGCAGCGCTGTAGAAGCCACGGTGAATTGCGGATTGGATACATTCAGTTTGGTGATTGTGACCGTGCTTTGGTTCGGATTCGTAACCGAAAAGGTTTGCGTAGATTGTTTGCCGAGGCCGACTCGACCAAAACAAACGCTGCCCGGGTTCAGCTGCAGGGAGCCAGTTTGAGTGCTGTTACCGCTTGGACCGCTGATGAGCCCTGCGCATCCGCTTAGACACAAGAGAATCGCTGAGAGCGCGGTTCCGAAGCTGAGAAGCTTACCAAAACTCACGGCTCTTGTGCGGATTGGGTCTGGAAGCTGCCGGACCTCTCCCGCACGGGCGACTCTCATGCCTAGTTCCTCCATGGCATTTATTACCTGCGTGGAGCATATGGGTTTTAGTACTATGTTTCATACTGGCAGGAGGAACAATTTCGGGACAGTCGTACTCCTGTCCCACAACTTCTCGCTTACCTACCCCAGTGGTCATTGCGACACAGTCTGCTAGAGGACGATTGGGGGTCGCGCCCAAAACAGACTAGATCAATGGTTTGCAACGCCTCTTATTGGGCACGATGGTTTTGCTGCGGGAATGCGAGGACACGTGAAAAACTCTTTTTTTTGCGAGTTACTAGTCGCGCAAGCCTCGTTCTATCCCTCGCGCCTGTGCCAGACCGCTGTCTCGTATCTTGTAAATCAGCGCCCGATAGCTGATTTTTAGCGCTTCAGCCGTCTTTCGCCGATTCCACTGATTTGCTCGTAGCGTTTCGAGGATAACGTTCCGTTCCATTTCTTTGATGGCAACTTTCGCCAGCCGCTTAAAGCTGATCGGAGCGGCCGTATCTCCTCCAGTCGCCTGAATGCGTGACCGCCTCTGTCCATTCTCCTGTTGGATTACCGCCTCCGGACCGATCAATACGTAACGAGCCACTCCATTGGACAGTTCGCGGATGTTCCCTTGCCAATTCAGATTCTGCAAATATTCCATCAATTCCGTGGGAATGGGATCCGCCTTCATGCCAAATTGCTTCACAAATTGGTGTCTGAAGAACTCCACGAGCAGGGGAATATCTTCTCGCCGGTCTCGCAATGCCGGCAATTTCAAACGGAAAACATGAATGCGGTAGTACAAATCCTGCCGGAATCTTCCCGCTTCCGTTTCTTCCTCAAGGTTCTTGTTTGTTGCACACAGTAACCGTGCATCGACTCGGCGTTCTGATTGATCGCCAATTCGCGCGAATGTGCCGTCCTGCAGAAAATGCAAAAGCTTGCTCTGCAGATTCAAATCCAAGTCCGCGATTTCATCCAGAAACAGTGTGCCGCGGTGAGCCAGTTCCACTCGCCCAGGTTTCGATTGCAGCGCTCCCGTAAATGCGCCCTTCTCGTAGCCAAAAAGCTCGCTCTCTAGAAGCGTCCCGGGAATAGCGGCACAATTCACCTTAACGAATTCGCCTGAGCCGTATTCTGAATTGGCATGAATCCAACGCGCCAACGCTTCTTTACCGGTCCCGCCTTCTCCGGAAAGTAAAATCGGGATGTTAGTATGACAAATCTTTTGCGCGCGGTTTCGTACCTCCGCCATTGTCCGGGAAAGTCCAAACAGAACGTGTTCCGGGGGAACCAGGTTCAGTCTTTCTCCGTTGCTTCTTTTCTTGGCGGTCTCTTCGGCCATAATCATTCCGCTGCTTCGGGTGCACATCCGTGCCCAAACAGCAGAAGATGGAAACAAGCCAAATAGTACGTCCGCGAAAATTAAACCGTTTATTGTTAAGAGGATACGTTTTGAATTGCAGGTAGGTACTAAAACCAACACCGCGCCCCGGTTGACCGTTAGTTTCCCTGAACGGGAACTCTCGGCACAAACGCAGGAACCTTTCTTCTCTTAATTAACCATTCTCTTGCTACTTCCTTGCTTTAACCCGCGCGCACGCTTCGCTAGCCCACCTTCTCGCCTCGGATGATGTCATACCTCTCGATGACCGCCGCAACTCCCAATCGCGGCTCGCCTTCTTCCACGCGCCTCTCCACCCGCACCACTTTTCCCTGCGCACGAACATAGACATCGGTACCGTGAGTGATTTCTGCCGGCAGTGTCAAAGTGATATCCAATTCCGAGCCCGCATCCATATCCTTATCTATTACGAAATACAAGCCCCGGGTTGAAATGTCCCGGGTCCTGCCGTCCTGCCGCCCGATAATCTTCTCTACGGCGAAGCGAATGCTTATCGGGAGCGTCAGGTCATACCGTCTTGCGGTCCGACGTTCTGTCATTACCCCCATTCGTTACTCCGTCTGTGGCCACTGCTCTCTGCGCCACTACCAGGCATGGTTTGCGTTCCAACCGTCTTTGTTACCTTATTCTGCGGCGACACATACGAGCAGGCAAAATCCCTCCACTCTCATGTGTTCAGATACTTCTCTACCCACTGTTTCCACACAATACAGGTTTCACTGGACAGACACTGCAGATGAGCCGACAAGCCGCTATCTCCCCTGCCTCCGTTCGGCACCACAGAAACACTCTTGCCAGAAAGACAGCTTTTTGTTGTCGGTCTTGCTTTACATTTCGATGCGCACAATACCTTGCCAGAGGGCTATCGTGCAAGTTTTGTTTTTTGGACGGCGTGCCGTAAACCGTCAATGTGATAGACGCCGCTATCTATTCCGCCTTAACCCCAATTGGGGTAGCCGTACCATCCTCCGGCGGTTGCGGCTCTTCTGGTTTTGCTGTGGAGGAACGCCGAGTTCTTGGCGTGTCCAGGTTGAACTGCCGCATCTTATAAAGGAGCGCCTTATAGCTGATTCCCAGCATCTTGGCCGCATCCTTCCGGCACCACCTGGTCTTTTCCAACGCGTCGGCGATCGCTTCCATCTCCGCTTCGTCCTTTAGTCCGCGCACCAGCGCTTTCAATCCCTGTTCGCGCGGCACACGCGATTCTTCCCGAGGCGCGGTCTTCTGGCGAAGCTTGGACATCTCGATCAATTCCCGCAGACTGCCTTCATCATCCTCAAGGATGACGTAACGCTTCACGAAATTCTCCAGTTCCCGCAGGTTACCCGGCCAGGGATAATTCATGGCCGCATCCAGCAAGTGTTTGGAGGGCGTCTGCATGTTCTTGCCAAATTTTTCGCTGTACTTTTCCAGGAAATGCTTGAACAGCAAAGGAATTTCCGACGTGCGCTCGCGCAGTGGCGGCACATTGATGGACAAGACGTTCAACCGGTAATACAGGTCTTCGCGGAATCTGCCGTCCTTCATCGCTTCCTGCACATCCACGTTGGTTGCGGCCAGCACGCGTACATCGGTTTCCACAAGGTGTCTGCCGCCGAGTCTTGAATACTGATGATCCTGCAATACATGCAATAGCTTCGCTTGCAGGTGCACGGACATTTCCGCGATCTCATCCAAAAAGATTGTGCCCTTGTTGGCCAACTCGAATTTTCCGGGCTTCGCTCTAACTGCTCCAGTAAATGCCCCTTGCTCGAATCCAAACAACTCCGATTCCAGCAACTCACCTGGCAGCGCCGCGCAATTCACTTTGACAAACGCTTGATTTCTTCGTTTCGAGCGCAAGTGAATCATGCGCGCCACGACTTCTTTGCCTACGCCGCTCTCGCCACAAACAAATACCGGGACGTCCACAGGAGCAATCTGCAGTATCTGCTGACGAATCCGTACCATCTGCGGACTGGCCGCAAGAAAACTCAGATCCTCGGTTACCTGGTCGCAGTAATCACGCAGCGCCTGGTTTTCCTGCGTCAACTGCTTCTTTTGACGCGACTTCAGCATCGCGGCGTCCAGTTCCGTCTTTTCAAATGGCTTGGTCAGGTAGTCATGCGCACCCAGCCGGATCGCTTCGACAACCGTACCCACTTCATTGGAGCAGGACAGCATGATGACGTTCAGGTTGCGGTCCATCTGCATCAGTTCCTGCAGCGTTTCCAACCCGCCCATCTCCGGCATCAACACATCCAGAATGATGAAATCCGGCCGTTCCCCTTTGTTCACACGGTTTATTGCTTCCCGGCCGCTGCTAACGGCTTCCACATCGAAGCCGTCCACCTCCAGCAGTGTCTGAAGGTATTTACGTATGCTGGGCTCGTCATCCACAACTAGGATTCGTTCTTTAACTGCCATCGGTCTTCCCCTTTTTGTATCCCCCGTTTGCTAGTTCTGGTCCATTGGCAACAAGAAGGCAAACGTACTACCGCGATGCTGTTCGCTTTCCACCCAGATCTTGCCGCGGTGCGCCTGGACTAGCCGTTTCGCAATTGCCAGTCCCAGTCCCATCCCGGATGTATTTCGATCCACGCGAACAAAATCTTCAAAAATCTCCTGGTGATGCTCCGGAGCGATTCCCGCTCCTGAATCAGTGACGCTCACTTCCACGCTATTCGGGCGCGGCAGCCGGAATCTTCGCCGCTCTTGCACGGGAGCCACTTCGGCGACGCGCCGCTCCCAAAAGTGAGGCTTGGCGCGCAGCGTGACGCAGCCACCCGCGGTTGTGTGCTTCAACGCATTGTCCAGCAGATTGGCCGCAACCTGTTGCACCTTCTGGTAGTCAAATCGGAACGTCGGAATGGAGGGATCCAATTGCGTTTCCAGTTTCACGCCTTTTCTTTGGAATCCTTCCACGCGCAATCTCGCTACTTCATCGAGACAGTCTCGAAGATCGTTCTCCCTGAGCTGCAGCACCAGTTTCCCGCTTTCCAGCGCCGAATAATTTAAAAACATCGAGACCAGCCGCACTAGTCTCTCGCAGCTCTCCTTGGATTCCTCCAGAATGTCTTTTTGTTTTTCCGTGAGTTTTCCCAGCGAGCCAGTCAAAAGTAGATCGTAATAGCCTTTTATAACCGCCAACGGCGTCTTCAGTTCATGCGCCGCGGAGGCCAGGAAAACGGTCTTCTGCCGATTCACTTCCTGCAGCTTGAGGTACGCCGCGAGTAAATTCCGGTAGGTAATTTCCCGTTCTTGTAATAGCTCCTGAACCGTAAGTTGCGTCCCTGCACTCGCGGTTTTATCGCCTTCTTCGTTCACGAACTGGATCACCAGCCAATCCGATTCCGGAATCCATTTGACGCGCGCGCAAAAACTCCGGCCCTTCACAGTTCCTGCCAGTTCGATCTCGTGCTCGCCTTTCTGAATCCTCTGAGAGATCTCCTTGGGATCGGCATTCAGCATTTCGCGCAGGATATTTAAGGAGTTTTTCTCGGATTTTCCCTGCTCTTCCAGGAACTTCCTTGCCCGGGTGTTCGCCACCAGCACTACACCTTCGCGATCGGCTACCACCAAGCCCTTGTCGACGCTCTCCAGCAGGCCTCGAACCTGCCCCAGGGGTAGTTCCTGTGCTGCCAAGGCTGCATTGTCTCCCAATGACGTCGGGGCGGGGCTGCTCATGTTCTCCAATCCGGCTCCTTGGTATGTGGAAAATGTTTTCCCTAGGTAGAGGCCTCATACTTACAGAGACCCCCCGGCCTGTCAATGGCAAATGCGTTCCATTTGCACATTTAGGGAACTCGCCTGCTCAATCCTTCCCTGAAAGTCCGCAGCAAATACAGGACGACTTTGAACCTCATTTTAACTCTCTTGTAATCATTATTTTACTCGATGCCGGAGTCGGCAGCGAACTGGCACCCAACCTGCTAACTTTTGTACTAGTGCTCAGGTACTATTATGGATATCCGCCTCGACCAAATTAATGAGGAGTCTCGCGTGGATTCCTCACATACGCGTCGCTCGCCGCGCCTACGTCTGCAAGTCCCCGTCTTTCTTAGGGCTTCCGATGCTACAGGCCTTGAGTTTATCGAGCTTACGAAAACCCTTAATATTAGTGCGACCGGCGCCTGCATTACCTCTTCGCATATCTTGCGCCCCGAGCAAACTGTGCACTTAACGATACCAGCCCCCTCCCCAGCCTCCTCCAGTCTCGTTCCTAGTGAGACCCCCCCGATCATTGCCCGGGTTAAGCGACAGGATATCTTAGGCGACGTCCGGCTCTTCGGACTGGAATTCCTGCGCCCTCTTGAGTAATTCTCTGTCCCAAACTGGCCCCGTCTCAAAATAGCTCTCTGGGGTCCGATTCTGCCCTCCTTATTCTTTCGACACTCTCTCTCTTGGAACTCCCATATCTCCGTATTTTGTAATAGGATAGCCACGTCTCCGAGGCTGTCCCCGATCGCGCAGTTTGGTTGCACCCACAGTACAAGTGGTATCTGGCTTGCTCCCGTTTAGCTAGTTACCTTACTGTGCTCGCCCCAAACCCCGCGGGGACGGTCAGAAAATAGGAAAAGTCGGCTATGCCCAGCCCCGGTGCCTCACTGGCCCCGCGCTTACCTATGGAAGACGCCTATTTCGAGCTATTAGCAGACACGCTCGAAAGTATGGATATTCCTGCGCGCAGTCAGTTCCTGCAGCGCTATTTTCGCGCGACCACACAACTCGACCTTCGCGAAAGCCAATGTGTTCAAATTTGGGAAGAGATGCTATTGCGCCGTCGCGAACTGTCGGAGCAGCTCCGCCGTTCCGTCTCGCTCCATACAGCACTGATGGATGTTCTCTCCGCCGCGGGACTGATTCATGTTCCAGTGGTCGTGGAATACAGCGAATTCAAGAAGCTGCAAGTAAACGCAGCCACTGATCCGCTCACGGGTCTCTACAATCGGCGTCTCTTCACCGAATCTTTTGAAAAGGAACTCAATCGTGCTCGCCGTTATGGACTGCCGCTCAGCATTGTCATCCTGGATCTTCATCGCTTCAAGGAAGTGAACGACAAGTACGGCCACCCGCGCGGCGATGATGTTCTGCGTGCCGCTGCGAGTACTCTACAGAAGGCTCTGCGTACTTCGGACTCTGCGTTTCGTATCGGCGGCGACGAGTTCGCCTTATTGCTTCCGCAGACCGATGCTGCGCAAGCGCTCGCCCTCAGCCGCCGCGTTGGCACGGTTTTCGCGGAGACCCTGCAACCTTTGCATCTCGCTATCAGCGTCGCGATGGATCATGGCGTCGCCACCTTCCCTCCAGACGGCGACCAGTCGGATTTGTTGATCCGCGTCGCGGATGAACGTCTGTATCGCCTGAAGCACGCCAACCACTCTCGTACTGGCTCCAGGAGTAACTCGCAGTCCAATTCCGATGTAATTCCCACTGCCGCTTTTCGCGAACCGATTTCCATCGAATCCCGCCAAACACCGGAACAGCCTTCTGCTGGCTCGCCGATTGCCGCTGCAAGTGCTACGCACCCGCTCACAAATCAGGCGCTCCACTCGGCAGACTCTCCAAGCTCGTACGAGGTTCAACGAAAGGCGGAGCGCGTTTCGATGGTCGGAACGAACGCTTATGCGGTTATTGGGGAACGGGGAGACCGCCGCGCTCGCGTTATCGATCTGGGTTTTGGTGGCGTAGCTCTCGAACTAGAACAGGCAGAGGAACTGTCGGAAAGCATTCTGGCCATTCTGCATGTTCCGATTCTTCCGCCCGTTCGCGTCTATCTCAAGCCGGTCTGGAGCCGGCGGACCTCTGAAGGAGCATTCCGCCTCGGCTGTCACTTCATTTCGTAGCCCTCGACCGCTTCGCATCCCTCGACTTCTCGGCCATTTTGCGTTTCTGTCGCTTTCCTTTATAATTACAGATTGTCTCGTGACCTAGCGACGCGGCTGTAACCCTCTCTCTTCGGTTCCCGCGCAGACCGGCCACGATAGATTGGAGAACAATGAAATCCGGTATCCACCCCGACTACCATCCCGTCACTGTGCACTGTGCGTGCGGACATACTTTCCAGACGCGCTCGACCATCAAAGGCGACATGCTGCGCGTCGAAATCTGCTCTGGCTGTCACCCGTTCTTTACCGGTAAGCAGAAGCTGGTCGACACAGCCGGCCGCGTCGAGCGTTTTCAGAAGAAGTACGCCAACATTCCCGCTGCCGCAGGCAAGAAGTAA
The DNA here is from genome assembly GCA_963826335.1 of Candidatus Acidiferrales bacterium. GTDB lineage: Bacteria > Acidobacteriota > Terriglobia > Acidiferrales > UBA7541 > Acidiferrum. The sequence continues at coordinate 71,968 of CAWGXB010000030.1, forward strand.
TTCCCTATTTTCGTCTCGCTTTCCGACGGACCGGTCAACTACCGGTCCGTTTTCTTTTCTACCCTTTTGTCCTCGCTTCTCCGTCCGTGTAGAATGACTTCTCAACGTGGCTACCCAATCGCGCATGTTCGAAGGTTCGCCTTCTCCTGGTTCCGTCGAGACGGCGCCACCACGCATCACACTCCGAAATGCCTTTTCTCATCCCTTCGATTCGGCGATTGCTGCTGCACGAACCTGCTACTCGTCCCGCTTGATTGCTTGCGACGAAATCACCGACAAGCAGCGCCTCAACATCGGCGCCGCCACTTTCTATAGCGGGCATCACACCGTATATCAACACGCTCACTTCGAGTTTGGGGTCGAGAACGTCAGCCGGCAATTTGTTTGGTCCTTTCTTCACGCTCATCCCTTCTACAACTCCGAGCAGCAGAGCCAGCGTTATGTGCGTCTCGACCGCGCACAGGCCTACATCCCTCCCGTTTCGCTTTTCTTCGACGAAGGGTCGCGCGCGATCTATGAAACTTCCATCGCGCGCTCCTGGGCCTATTATCGAGAGTTGTCCGCGCTTCTGGTTCCCGAGGCGCGTAACATTCTGAATGACATCTGGCACATTGGGCCGATGTCTCATCCCAAACGTATTCAGAAAATCGAGCAGTCGGCAGGAAAGCGCTCCATCGAAATCGCTCGATATGTTTTGCCCCTGGCGGCTTTCACCACCATGGTGCACACCATATCTGGCATCGTGCTGCATCGTCTCTGGCGCATGTGTTCGGCTTCCGACACCCCGAGTGAGGCACGCGCCGTGATTGGCGAAATGGTCGCGTTGGTGCGGCAAGTCGATCCACAATTCTTCGACCGTTTCGGCACCACTCCCCTCGAAGAACTGCCGGAATGGAAGGATTTCACGCCCGCGAAATCCAACGCCAGTGCCGAAACCTTTATTCGTGAATTCGACGCGCGTCTCCACGGCAGGACTTCTCGCCTCGTGGACTATTCCGCAAACGCCCCGCGCATCATGGCCGAGGCCTACCGCGCCGTGGTGGGACTCCCGGAGTCGGCCTGTAGCGACAACGAGGCAATCGACCGCCTGCTCAACCCCGCTCGCAACCTTTATCGATTGGAGACGCTCAACGTCGGCGTGCATGCGCCGCTCATGCGCGCGATGCAGCACGCCAATTACACGTTTGCCAAGAAAATTAGTCACACTGCGGACAGCCAGGATCAACGCCATCGTATGGTGCCGGGCTCACGCCCCCTGCTTACTTTGGCCGATACGACGGGATCCCGATTACATTACGCCCATGCTTCTGGCGGGCAATGCTCGCGCAGAAGAGGTTTACACGCGCGCCATGCAAGACGCTTGGGCCGCCAAGAACGAATTGCTCGACCGAGGCGTTCCCCCGGAGATCGCTCTTTACGTTCTCCCCAACGCCAGGTCCATCCGCCTGGTCGAAACGGGTTCTCTTCTGCACCTCCTGCACAAATGGACCATGCGCACATGTTTCAATGCGCAGGAAGAAATCTACAACGCTTCGATGGACGAGATTACCCAACTCAACGAAGTTCACCCGCAACTCTCTCGCTATATTGGCCCTCCCTGCCATTTGCGCGCCGGCATCACTACTCCCATCTGCACGGAAGGCTCCCATTTCTGCGGCATTAAAGTTTGGTTAGATTTCCCGAACATCACGCGGCGTATCTGAGGCAACGCGTCTGTCGTCGTTCGCCTAACTAATACGAGGCACCCATGCCATTCCCTCGATTCCGACTTCCCGCATTTTTGCTGGTCGCGACGTTGCTGTTTCCGACGCCTTCTTCGGCATATGATGTGGAACTCTCCGATACCGCCGTCCGAAACGCCTACTTTCTTGGCCAGCACCGCGACCAACAAACACGCGCCTTCTTCGAGCCTTACATCCGCCACTTGCCTCTTCCCAAGAGTGGTCCTTATATTTCGGAGATACGTCTGCTCACTCCATTGGCGCAGGTCGTCGAAGTATCGCAAACCGCCTCTGGCATCTACAGCGCACAGCAGGCACAACTCGACTATCGCGGACGGGGTGACTCCATCCTCCTCGAAATCCATATCGAGTTCACCCCCACCTACAATCAGATTGATGCACAGCGTTCTTCGGGCGACGCCGCGAGCGAAAAAGGAATCACGCTGCGCGCGGACGATTTTTGGCAGGATTTTCGATTCGGCATCAAGCAAAAACAAGACTGGATCGAGCCTCGCTCAACCCACGGCGAGCCGCAATATTCCCAAACGGATGGTAATGGGGCGTCCGGCGGTCTGATTGGTGCATGGGTATGGGTCGAATACGACGCCCGCAACGTGCCTTCCGACGACACCGAAGTCCACGTCCTCACTCCAGACGGGCAAGACGTATCGGCCAAGTTTGACCTCGACAAGCTGAAGTAAACCGCCCCAACTGTCGGACTCCCGGCTAACTCTTCCAGTGCAAAGTTACGGGTCCATCCATCGGGTGGAGCATCGGCGCGCCGCTTCGTCGCGATTCCAGCAGGTTTTGCTTCAAGCCGAAGTACCACTTTGCAGGTCGATCCGCGTCGTCGATCAGCATCAGCCGCGGGTTGTATTTCAATCCCTCGGCTTGTTGAATCATCGTCTGTTGGTCTTGTCGCAGAAATACTTTCGCAAACGCCCGGAAGATCGAAACGGGCAGCGCCAGGTTCCACGCCGCAACGAAATCGATACGGCACAAATCGCGCCGCACCGGTGTGACGGTCGCCCGGCTGGAGAACCAAAGTTTTCCGCTGTGAATCTCTTCAAAACGCATGTTCGGCAGCACAAAATCGATCGTCGTAGACACCGCCTCGCCGGTCATTTTTTTCAACAACTGGTAAGGAGCGCTGTTAGTCGACGGCGAATGCTTGCTCATGCGGAAGCCCAGCGGTATGGGCTCAAATTGCTTGGACTTTTCGTGAATGCTCTTTTTGCTGCGCCAGAACCATGACTGGTGCACAAAAGGCCCGTGCGCCGGATCCATCAGGCCGATGATTCCATGATCGATGTGCGAAGGCAGTTCGCAATCCAGCCGCGTTATCTTGTACTTCGCGCTGAATTTTGGCAGTTCCGGCGCCGCCGACATCGTCTCCGGCACGCGCGACCCTGGCGCATTCATATACACCCACACGTAGCCGTCTCGTTCTTCGCACGGAAAACTGACCGCGCTGATTCGCTCCACCCTAAGCTTGTCGTGGCTCGTCAGCGATGGAATCTCTACACAGCGCCCGCTGCAAGCCTCGAACTCCCAGCCGTGATAGCTGCATTGCACGTTTTTTCCATCGAAATGGCCGTACGAAAGAGGAATGCCCCGGTGCGGGCAAGTATCGCGCATGGCAAACGCCTTGCCTTCGCTCGTGCGGCCCAGCACTAGCGGAACTTCCAGCAGCATTGCCGTCGCTAGCTTCGTCCCGCGAATGGCGTGGCTCTTTATCGCCGGATACCAGAAGTCCCACAAGAATCCTGTATCGCTTTCAGGCGTAGTCTCCCTTAGAATTTCGGGCGAATTCTCCGTTGCCACGCGTGCTGCCTCACTCATTCGATCACTCGCAATCTTGAATCCTGTTGCCAGACCGCATCGTAGTACACGCGCTTCGCCGCAGCAACCAGCCCCGTGTCGCGAAACCTTGATTGCTAAATAGTTCAGCCATCAGAAATCCTTGATTTCGCGCAATCGTCCAGTTGTCACATCGTAGACAAATCCGCGCACCACGATGCTTTCCGGAATCCACGGATGGCTGCGAAGCTTCTGCAATTGATGGCGGACATTTTCCTCGATGTTTTGGAAGGTGTAGAAGAATGCCGGAGCGACCGCCGCGGTTCCCGCACGATTTTGGATTCGAGTGCGCAGGTCCTGCTCATTCGTGTGCATCAACCCGCAATCGGTATGATTGATGACCATGATTTCTTCGGTGCCGAGCAGGTAGTGCGAGACGATCAGCGAACGCAGCGTGTCGTCGGTTACAATGCCGCCCGCATTTCGGATAATGTGCGCATCTCCCGTCTTCAGACCTAAGGTACTGATCGACAGCCGGGTATCCATGCAGGTCAGTACCGCGAGCTTACGCTCGGGTCGCGGAGTGAGTTTGCGCAACTCGTGCGTGCGCGCGTAGATTTCATTTGCTGCCAGGACTTCGTCGATGACGCCCATAGGTTGCCCAGTTTAACCCAGCCTCATCCCGATCGCACGGTTAAGACGGCCACGCGCCCGGCTACCCGATTGCGGTACCTCTCATTTCGCGCTATTGTTGTTTTGTTGAGCGTACAGATGTTCGCTTCTTTCTATTAGCTGCCCTTCATCCCTCGCCCTTCCTGGGCGCGCGTTTCCATCTCCCTTCATCCATTTCAACACCCAATTGTCACTATGCCTCGTAGTGACACGTAATTTCGCCAAGAAAGGGATTTCTCATGGCCGGCCTCACACTCTCTGAAAAACTCGACCAGCTCGACGTCCGTTATCAGGAAATGACCCAGGAACTTTCCACGCCCGCGGTGGTGAGCGATTCCGCGCGTTACCAGAAGCTCGCCAAACAACATGCTGAACTCGAGGATATCGTCAACAAGCATCGTGAATTCAAGCAGATTGAAAAGGATCTCGCAGGTGCTCATCAGATGGTTCAGGAATCCGAAGATCCCGAAATGAAGCACATGGCTCAGGAGGAAGAAAAGCAACTCACTGCCCGAAAAGAAACTGTCGAGCAGGAATTAAAGCTTCTCTTGATTCCCAAGGATCCGAACGACGACAAGAACATCATCCTGGAAATCCGCGGCGGTACCGGCGGCGATGAAGCCGCTTTGTTTGCCGCGGACCTTTTCCGCATGTATTCGCGTTATGCGGAATCGCAAGGCTGGAAAGTCGAAGTGATGGAAAGCTCGCCTTCGTCTCTTGGCGGACTGAAGGACGTGGTTGCCGCGATCCAGGGCAACAAGGTCTACTCCAAGCTGAAATACGAAAGTGGTGTCCACCGCGTGCAACGTGTGCCGGCAACTGAAACGCAGGGGCGAATCCACACATCCGCGGCTACCGTCGCCGTGCTTCCTGAAGCGGACGAAATCGACATCAAGATTGAAGCCAAGGATCTGCGTATCGACACGTTCTGCTCTTCCGGGCCGGGTGGACAATCCGTCAACACTACCTACTCGGCGGTGCGAATCACCCACCTCCCCAGTGGCCTGGTTGTTTCTCAGCAGGACGAAAAGTCCCAGATCAAAAATCGCGCCAAGGCTATGCGCGTTCTTCGCGCCCGTCTTTATGAAATGGAAATGGAAAAGCAGCAGGCGGCGATCGGAGCCGAGCGCCGGGGACAAATTAAAACGGGTGATCGCTCGGAGAAAATTCGGACGTACAATTATCCTCAGAACCGCGTCAGTGATCACCGCATCGGCCTGACCATCCACCAGCTCACCGAGGTGATGGATGGCAAGCTCGCTCCCCTGGTTGATGCACTCGTGACGCACTACGAAGCTGCGAGGCTCAAACAGGAGCTCGCTGAAGTCTAATCAGTCCCTGTGGAGGGAACCATGCTTACCCGCCCCGGTTCCAAACCTGGTCCGGCTTGGATGCGCAAAATCAGTGATTCACTTGCGGATCCCGACCGCACCCGTACCGTCATGATGCCTTTCTGGGCATTCTTTATTCTCTATCTGCTCGCAATTCTTGTCCTCACGCACTTCATCACCGCTATTGCACTCTCGAAGGACCACGTCTATGAGTCGCCGACCCACATCGCGGGTCTGCCGCTGTTCTCTTACGGGCCGGTCGCGCACGGCATCATCGCCGTGGGTGGCCGCGCTTCTGGAGTGATTGCTCTCGGCGGCATCGCTGCAGGATTTATCGCTCTCGGCGGTCTGTCGCTCGGCGTAATTTCGATCGGCGGCCTGTCCTTTGGCCTTTTATCCGTCGCTGGAGTTGCGCTGGGTTGGCGAGCGATGGGCGGACTGGCGTTCGGTGAAGCTGCCCTGGGCGGACTGGCGGTTGGTCGATACGCTTATGCCGGAAACGGAGTCGCTTATGGCGCACTAGAGGCCAGTGGCCGGCAAAAGGAACATCTTCTGGAATGACTTCCGTGAGTACAGCTAATTCCGTGCGCGAAGTTTTGCGGCAGGGTATCGCGCGTCTCCGCGAAGCCGAAGTTCCGTCCTTCACTCTCGCAGCAGAACTTCTTTTGTTACATGTCACAAGGCGCGACCGTACCTGGATATATTCTCACCCCGAGGAGATTTTGCCTCCCGCAGAGATCGGCTCATTTTTCGCTCTCATTGATCGCCGCTGTCAGGGTGAGCCAACGCAGCATCTCACCGGTAGGCAGGAATTTTGGGGACTGGAGTTTCAGGTGACTCCCGATGTGCTGATCCCGCGTCCGGAAACCGAGCATCTGGTCGAAGTAGCCTTGGACCGTCTGGCGGTTCGTGAACTCCGTGCCGGCCGTTCCCCCAAACTTTCGGGCGAAGGTGTCACGATCGCCGATATCGGCACAGGCTCCGGCTGCATTGCCTTGGCGCTTGCAAAGGAATTGCCTTCCGCCATCGTCTACGCCAGTGACATTTCGGCGGCCGCTCTGGAAGTCGCGCGACGCAATGCGCAGCGGCTTGGCTTTGCGGCCCGCGTCCGCTTCCTGGAATCGCATCTATTTGACGGCTTCCTGCCGCTCAAGTTCGATCTGATCGTTAGCAATCTCCCGTACATCGGTCGCCGGGAAACTGATTCTCTCCCGCGTGAAGTTCGCGATCATGAACCGGAGTTGGCTCTTTACGGCGGCGAAGAAGGCTACGAACTTTTTGGCGCGCTCGTCGCCCAGGCGCAAAGCTTCCTGAAGCCTGGTGGCCTGCTGGTCCTGGAGTTAGGCCATGATAGTCTTCCCGCGGTTCAGCCGCTGTTGGAAACTCCCGCGTGGGCCAACATTGCTATCGCCCATGATCTGGCGGATATTCCTCGGGTCCTCTCCGCAGAACGGTTGTAGCGCCTGTCGCGAAGTCGTAGTCTTAACCCATGCCGGACCTGGCCCGATTCCGCGCCAAGCACGATCCTATCGAGGAACGCGACCATCCGCTGCACTCGTCCATCCTGCACGTCGACATGGACGCGTTTTTTGTTTCCGTGGAATTGCTCACCCGGCCGGAATTGTGCGGCAAGCCCGTGGTCGTCGGCGGCAGGCCTGATCAACGCGGCGTCGTTACTGCCGCCAGCTACGAGGCTCGCAAATACGGCATTCAATCGGCAATGCCGCTGCGCACCGCGGGGCGCCTCTGCCCGCATGCGGTTTTTCTCGACGGTCATCACGAGAAATACGGCGAGTGGAGTGATCGTGTCGCCTCAATACTCGCCCGGTTTTCGCCCATCGTGGAAATGGTCTCTATCGACGAGGCCTACCTCGATCTTTCCGGAACCGAGCGTATTTACGGCCCGGCATTCGCCGCCGCAGACAAGCTTCTCCGCACCATAACGAAAGAGACGCAGCTTCCCTGTTCCGGCGGCTTGGCCACTACGCGTTTGGTCGCCAAGGTTGCTTCCGATCAAGCGAAGCCACGCGGTCTGGTCTGGGTAGCCCCGGGGATGGAAGCACGTTTCCTGGCTCCTCTTCCAATTCGCAAAATTCCCGGGATCGGCGAAGTTACGGAGCGCGCGCTCCGCGCCCTGGCCATCGAGACGGTCGAACAGCTAGCCTCTCACTCCCAGGAAAAGCTGGAATCCGTCTTCGGCCAGTGGGGCACGGCGCTCTTCCGCAAATCGCGGGGCGGGGATGCCTACGAATTTCTTATCGACGCGGAACCCAAGTCCATTTCACACAATCACACTTTCGGCGAAGATACCAGCGACGTCGCGGAAATGGAATCGACGCTCAGTCACCTTTCTCAAAAAGCCTGCAAGCGCCTGCGCGAAGCCGGTCTTGCTTCCCGAACCCTCACGCTCACCATCCGCTACGCCGGATTTCAAACCTACACCCGCTCAAAGACTGTGCCGGATCCGGTTCGACTCGATCCCGACGTATTTGCCGTGTTTCTCGAGCTCTTCCGCGAGCATCGCGACGCCAAACGCAAGGTGCGCCTTCTTGGCGTTGCCCTTTCGGCCCTCTCCCACGGCGCAGAACAGCTCGACCTGCTCGAAGCAGACCGCCGCGAGAAACTCAAGAAACTCACCGAGGCCACCGACCGGTTGCGCGACAAATTTGGTTTTGGCAGCGTGCAATTCGGCGGCTCGCTTCGTCGCGATGATCACTGATCTTCCTTCCCCGCGATCAATTTTCCATCACTCGCCATTTCGCGCGTGGCCCTGCAATGTCCTATACTGCAATCGATGAGTGCCTCCGCCCCGCCAACCCCGGGTACTGCGGCTCCGCGCCAAGCGCCTATCGAGCGCCTCCAGAATTTTTGGCAACGCGTGAGTGAAGGCCGCGCCCTCGACGACCTGTGGAATCAGTTCGCCGCGGACGCGCGCTCCAGCTACGGTTTCTACGGCAAAGACGTCGATTGGGAAGAAATTCAGAAATTACCGCGCTGGAAGCGCGCTTTTCCGGTCGTGCGGCAGTTCTTCTGGGCTTTGATGAACAAACTCAGCCCGGCCCGCCGCGTACTTCTCCTCGTAGGGCTGATCATGCTTCTGTTCTCCAACGTGAGAATTAGCTCCGGCAATAACGGCAACGGCAATGTCGACGTCAATCTCCAGTTTGTCGCGGCGCTGCTGTTTCTTTTCCTTCTGTCACTGGAACTCGCCGACAAAGTCATCATGAAGCGCGACCTGGAAATCGCCCGTGAAATTCAAACCTGGCTTGTTCCTTCCGAGCCGCCGGCGATTCCCGATGCTGAGGTCGCCTTTTGGACCCGCCCGCAAAACTCCGTCGCCGGCGATTATTACGACGCTTTCTATCCGCTCGGAGACGCCGCATCTGGCGGCAAGTTGATGCTGGTAATGGCCGACGTCGCCGGAAAAAGCGTCCCTGCCGCGCTACTCATGGCCACGCTGCAGGCCAGCCTGCGCACGCTTGCCTCCGAGGGCCTGCCGCTTACTCCACTCGCTGTCCGTTTGAATCGCTACGCCTGCGAACATAGCTTGGGGGGACAACGCTTCACCACCGCGGTGCTTGGTGAGTACGATCCGTCCACCCGTAAGCTCGCCTACGTCAACGCCGGCCACAATTCTCCCATCATTCGCCGCGCCGATGGCCGCACGGAACGGTTGGAATCCGGCGGTTTGCCGCTCGGCATCACGACGGATGCCACCTTCCTTACCGCTGAGGTTGAATTGCACGCCGGCGACCTTCTCGTCCTCTTTACTGACGGTGTCGTTGAAGCCTTCAATTCCGCGGGCGAGGAATTCTCTGACGCGCGCTTGGTGAATTTGGTTCGCAATCTTCCCACGATCCCCGCGAAGGAATCGCTGCAGTTCCTCATGACCAGTGTCGAGACCTTTGTGGCGCAAACCCGCCAGTCCGACGACATCACCTGCCTGGTCCTTCGCTGCAAGTAACTTCTATCCCCAAACTGAATCTCATTTATTTCGGTCTGCCGCCACGGGCTGGCGCATAATCAACACGTGAATTCCAGGGAACTCGCCAATTCGATCTGCGCAACGCTTCAACAGCACGGCTATCAAGCCCTGCTGGTCGGCGGTTGTGTCCGCGACATTCTGCTCAATCGCGATCCGGCCGATTACGACGTAACCACCGACGCCACGCCTGCTCAAGTCATGGAGTTGTTTCCTGATTCACTTGGTGTCGGCGCCCAATTCGGGGTGGTCCTTGTTCCCCGCGACGGCAACAAGGTTGAAGTCGCCACGTTCCGCTGCGACGTTGGCTACTCCGATGGCCGCCATCCGGACCAGGTCGTTTACGCTCGCGCTCCGCAGGAAGACGTCTCGCGCCGCGACTTCACCATCAACGGCCTGCTCATGAAACATGACACCGGTGAAGTGTTGGATTATGTGGGCGGACGCGCGGACCTCGCCGCCGGCGTTGTTCGCGCTATTGGCGAATCCGAGCGCCGGTTTACCGAAGACAAGCTGCGCATGCTGCGCGCGGTGCGCTTCGCCGCGCGCTTCGGATACACGATCGACCCAGACACCTTTTCCGCCATTCGAAAACATGCCTCGGAAATCCATTCCGTGTCCCCAGAACGCATTCGCGACGAACTCACCAAGTTGCTCAGCGAAGGTGCCGCACGGCGTGGCTTTGAGCTTCTCGACGACACCGGACTGCTTCGCGAAGTATTGCCGGAAATCTCTCTAATGAATGGCGTGCAGCAGCCTCCGGAATATCATCCCGAAGGCGACGTCTGGATTCATACCCGCATGATGCTGGAGGGCTTGCCAGTCGGAGTTTCTCCTACTCTCGCGTGGGGCGTGCTTCTTCATGACATCGGAAAGCCTCCGACTTTTCGCCCGGCCTCGGAGACAGGCGACAGGATTCGGTTTGATGGACATGTAGACGTGGGCGTTCGTATGGCTGAGGCCATCTGCCGTCGGCTGCGGTTTGCGAACGAGGAAACCGAGCAGGTAAAAGCTCTTGTAGCAAATCACATGAAGTTTAAAGATGTAGCGCAAATGCGAAAGTCCACGTTGAAGAGGTTCGTTCGTCAGCCCAGGTTTGCCGAACACCTGGAGTTGCATCGATTGGATTGCTCCGCAAGTCACGGTCGTCTGGACATCTATCAGGCGGTCCAGGATTTTCTCGCTGCCACGCCAGCGGAGCAGGTTCGGCCACCCAGGCTCTTGAGCGGCGACGACTTGGTAGGCATGGGTTTCCAGCCGGGTCCCGCTTTTCAGAGGATTCTGACGGCCGTTGAGGACGCCCAGTTGGACGGGGCGCTCCAAACCAAGGACCAGGCGATCGCGTTTGTCCGTCGGAACTACTCTAACGGTGTTAATGGCCGATAAAGGAAGAGGGAATGGCGATAAGCGTGGGTCGAACGGAGTTTATTTTCAATAGGTTACGGGAGGTATTGCCCTTGTACAGAGGATTTGATAATATCTTAGTCTCATCGACTAAAGTTAATTGCGGATGGCTTGCGTAGGATTGGCACCTTTTCCTGTTCCTTTGCATCTAACTGTTCCAAGGTGGCTTTCCTGCTACTGAATTTGAGGGGATATCATGGCTGAAAAAAAACATATCGTGCCGGAAACACTGGCGGTTTTGCCAGTTCGAGACACCGTTCTCTTTCCGGGAGCGGTTCTACCACTTACCGTCGGGCGTGAGAGCTCGCTGGCGCTGGTGAACTCTTTGACCGGCGAAGAAAAGCTTTTGGGCGTGGTTGCCCAACTCGACCCGCGGGTGGAAGACCCTGCTGCGGCGGACTTGCACAAAGTTGGAACGCTTGCCAAGGTCCACAAGACCGTAAAGATGCCCAACGGCAACGTCGTCGTTTTCCTTGAGGGTCTACAGAGAATTCGCATCGTCGAGTTGCTGGGGCTGCGCCCTTTTCTTCGCGCCGCCGTCGCTTCTGAGCCCGATATCTACGGGGACAAGGACAACGAGCTAGAGGCGCTGCAGCGGAATGCGCAAGACCTGTTCCGTGACGTCGTCAGTCATTCACCGCAACTTTCTGACGATTTGCAAAACGTTGCGATGAACATCGATGATCCGGGCAAGCTCTCTGACTTCATCGCCGGTACCTTGCCCAGCCTCACCACGCTGGTCCGCCAGGAGTTGATCGAGACTTCCAACGTGCGCAAGCGCCTGGAAATGCTGATCCGCGAACTATCGAAAGAGCTCGAAGTTCTGGAACTGCGCAGCAAGATCAACGAGCAGGTGCAGGAGCAGGTCAGCCAGAACCAGCGCGAATACCTCCTACGCGAGCAGATGAAGGCGATTCAGAAAGAGCTGGGCGAAATCGACGACGCGCAGGCTGAAATCGAAGAGCTGCGCAAAAAGGTCGAGGAAGCCGGCATGACCGCGGAAGCCAAGAAAGAGTGCGAACGCGAACTGAAGCGCCTGGCTAAAATGACTCCGGCGTCCGCCGAATACATGGTTTCGCGCACTTACCTAGAGTGGATGACCTCGCTGCCTTGGAGCAAGTCTTCCGGCAGCTCGGAAATCGACATTCCGAAGGCGCACGAGATCCTGGACGAAGATCATTACGACTTGCAGAAGGTCAAGGAACGCATTCTGGATTACCTGGCGGTCAAAAAGCTCCAGCCGGGTATGAAAGGACCAATCCTCTGCTTCGTGGGCCCCCCAGGCGTGGGCAAAACCTCGCTCGGCAAATCCATCGCTCGAGCCCTGGGACGCAAGTTCGTTCGCATCGCTCTCGGTGGCATGCACGATGAGGCGGAAATCCGGGGTCATCGACGCACCTATATCGGCGCACTTCCCGGCCAGATTATTCAGGGCTTGAAACGCGCCGAAAGCAACGACCCGGTCTGCATGTTGGACGAGGTCGATAAACTCGGACGAGACTTCCGCGGCGATCCGTCTTCCGCGCTGATGGAAGTGCTGGATCCCGAACAGAACAATTCGTTCCGCGATCACTATCTGGATGTGCCGTTCGACCTTTCCAAAGTCACATTTATCGCTACGGCCAACTGGATGGATCCGATTCCTGAGCCTCTGCGCGACCGCATGGAGATCATTGAACTCCCTGGCTACACCAGCGAAGAAAAGATCAACATCGCGCGCAAATACCTGATTCCCAAGCAGGCGACGGAACACGGAATCAAGGAAGGCGAACAACTGGAATTCACGGAAGCAGGCTTGGGCGAGATCATCCACAGCTACACTCGCGAAGCTGGTGTGCGCAACCTGGAACGTGAAATCGCAACCTTGGTCCGCAAGCAGGCGCGACGCCTCGCCGAGGGCAAGACCGACAAGATGGTGGTCACGCCCGAAGTCGTGCGCGAATTCCTCGGGGTGCCGAAATTCCGTACCGAGCGCGAAGTCGAAGAGCGCGTCAAGAAGCCCGGCGTGGCTATCGGCCTCGTCTGGACTCCCGTCGGCGGTGACATCGTCTTCATCGAAGCCAGCCGCATGCGTGGAGGTAAGCAATTCACGATGACTGGCCATCTCGGCGAAGTCATGCAGGAATCCATGACCGCTGCGCTCACTTGGACTCGCGCCAATGCTGAGCGCTACGGCATCGACCCGGACTTCTTCCGCAAGCAGGACATCCACATCCACGTGCCCTCGGGCGCCGTGCCAAAGGATGGCCCTTCAGCGGGCGCGGCCATGGTCACTTCGCTTGTCAGCCTGCTCACGAATCGCCCGGTAAAGAATCGCTTGGCGATGACGGGAGAAATGACTCTCTCCGGAGTGGTGCTGCCCATCGGTGGCGTCAAAGAGAAAGTGCTTGGCGCAAAACGCGCCGGCATCAATCATGTGCTGCTGCCGGCGGACAACGAACCCAACGCCGTCGCCGATCTTCCGCCGGAAATTCTCGGTGATCTGAAGATCACTTACGTGCGCAATCTGGACGAAGTTCTCGAGCACGCGCTGGAGAAGGAACCCATTGCTCCGGTCGTGCCTGAGCCGGAACCACAGCAGCCCGGTGTCGGCGACAGCCCGCGAGCGGTCCACTGATCGCGGCATAAACTGGAAATAACGAAAGGCCCGGTGAGTTCCTCCGGGCCTTTTGCTTTTCTGGCCTAGACCTGGCCTACACTTTCGGACGAATGTCGCGTACGCGAGTTGCTGTTACTATGAGAATCCGGCATGACTCTGCCACCCAAAAGCAGGGGCGCAACCTCTGACGTTGCCGCTCAATTGGCTCAGCGACTGAGCGAATCGCTCGTGCGCGAGCGTCTCGTTCCTCGCTTCGTCGATTCTTACGTCGTCGAGCACGGTCGTTACGGCCTGCAGGTGCACGCACCCTTGTACCGCGACTTGCTTGCTCTGTTGCAGCGGGAAGCGTTACTCGCCGCTTCCGCGCGCGCGTTGGAGATCGTCAGCAAAGGCGGCGTCACTGCGGAAAACGCCAAACTCAAACCGTTGACACGCAAGGACGCGCTTTCGTTTCGCCAAAAATTCCTCAGCGCCCTCACTCGGCATCAGCGCTGGAATGCGGGGGATGCCCTGGAGTTTCAATCCGATCTGGTAATGTATGAAGAGATTCTTGCGCGGGCCGGCACATCGCAACGAAAACGCAAGCCCTTCGAGGTCGCTAATCATCCCTTTGTCGATCGCTGCGCCTTCGTTCTGGATTCTTCGTTTATGGAAAAGGCCCGCATGGCCGCAAGCCACGCGTTAAGCAATCTGGAGATCCTCACCGTAGAAATCACCGAAGCAGTCGTGCAGAACTCGCCAAGCGAGAAATAGCCGGCTTCGGATTTTTCGTGGCGGCACGTCCCGGCGATTTCGTTACAAATCCAATGCTGCCGTTTCGAACACGGGCTTTCCCGCGCGTGATACGTAAAATCCGTAGAACGCCACGGCCAGAATCGTGATCATCGCCACCAAACCGCCCTCGGTGTACCACGCACCCAGCGGACGTGCCCAGCGGCATGCTATCTGCCAATTGGTCGACGAAGTACAACACCGTCAGCGTCACCAGTCCGAAGCGATGCAATATGTACAAATAGGCCAAAAAGAATGGCGCGGTGAACAGCGCATCAATCAGCGGATTCTGCGCCGCCAGGCTGGGGATGCAAAACAGCAGCGACATCACCACAGCCGCCAGCCAGTTCCGCCGCAAAATGAATCGCAGCAGGAAGAAGAAGAAAAAAATTATGAATGCGCCCGAGAAGGACGAAGACGCCTGAGACAGAACCGTCGCGATGCTTCCCCTGAATCCCTCCAGCGTGTACGCGGTGGTCAATCCCAGCGGTCGTTGGGGCGCCCTCCCCAGCCAGGCCTCTGCATACGGTTGCAATTGCTCCAATGCTGCCGACGCCAAGCCGAACAGCGTTCCCAGCAGCACGTCTCGCGCTACCACTGGATCCTGGAATTTCCCCGCAAGGAACCTCGACCACGAAATCAACGTGTCCGGCCAATATCGCCGCACATACGGTTCCAGCGCCACATACAGCAACCACGTTAACAACCCAAAAAACAGACTCACGCTCACCGCCAGGATAAACATGACGATTTCCAGCTGCGAGGAAATATGGTGAGCGAGTAACGCCCAATTTACGATTCCCACCAAGGCCACAAACAATGCCAGCCTGGTCGCTCCCTTGAGATCACCTCTTCCCAGCGCGCACGTTCCTCGAGGCCATCCAAATCCCTAATCCCAGAATCGTCCCCAGTAACCCGAACGAGAACCATTGCCCGACTGAATTCTGCCGCGACCGCGTCGGCGCCTCCATTCGCGTAGGCTTGTCCCACGGAGAAATGGTTGTGAAGAAAATCGGTCTTCCGCGATAGCCCGCCGCTTCGAGGCGCAATGGAATTTCCGGGTGATTGGGCCACGTGCCTTCCCACGCCGCACGGGAGTCGCCCCAAGCGAGCGGATACCATCGCGGCGGCACGGCTCTTGAACTGGCTCTGGTTTAATCCTGCCGCCACGAACAACTTGCTCCAGTCTGGCGCAGCTGGAGGCTCCGTCAGCGGTTCATCCACTTGCGGCGGTGTCGCCCGGAACACCAGCATATTCCCTTGAGGCGATAGTTCGATGGAGCGCCCTCCGGAAGCGGTCATCGGCGGTTCATCCGGCTGAATTCGCCCGTAAACGAGGTTGTCCACCGGAGAAAACGTTACGAGTGTTCGCGGATTCTGCCGGTACCAAAACATTAGAGCTGGCGGCTCATCTTGCTTCAATACATCCCAGCGTTGCGGTGTTTTCACCGTCTCGGCGATATGCTGCAGGTAATCCCGCATCAACTCGAATCCTTGCGCCGTATCCACCGGCGAATCCGTGTAGCCAAATGAGCGAATGATGTCGTTCGCCTTAGCTGTCAGCACATCGGGGCTCGGCCCGAACGATATGTATGAAACCATCTTTGATCGCTTCGCGATTCCCAACAGCGCCGCCAGCAGTAGACACACGCCCACCAGGCAAAGCAATCCGATCCGCGGATTCAGTCCTTCGGTTTCGCCTGCCGCCGCCACCATCTCCGGCGACGGTGTCTCTCCGGCCGCCAGCGCCGCCGCTAATGGATCGCCGCCGGGAAGCGCCGCTGACACCTGCAACGCAGAAGCGGGTCGTTTCGCCGGATCTTTTTCCAGGCACCTCAGAATCACTCGTTCGATCAGCGGATCCAGGTCACGCACCAGCGTTGATGGATTTGTCAGGGCGGCTTCTTCTCTTGCCTTGATCAGCTCCGGTAATGTTGCCGCGTCGTAAGCTCGTTTGCCGGTCAAAATTTCATACATCACCAGGCCCAGCGAGTAGATATCGCTCTTCGTGGTCACTTCTTTCCCGGACAGTTGTTCCGGGGCCATGTACGCAGGCGTTCCTGCGCGGATTTCCGCTCCCTGAATGGTCGACGCGATTCCGGCGAGACCAAAATCGGTAAGCCGGACTTTGCCGGAACCATCCAGCATCACGTTCGCCGGTTTCAGGTCGCGATGCACGACGCCGCGTTCGTGCGCCGCCGCCAGTCCGGCACAAATCTGCCTGGAAATCTCAGTGGCTTTGTCTTGAGGTAGCCGTCCGATTCGCCGGATCAACGATGCGATATCTTCTCCGTCCACATATTCCATCGTGAGAAATGGAATTCCCTCAGCATCGCCAATGTCGAATACACGGCAAACGTTTGGATGCGAAACCTGCCTCGCCACGCGCACTTCGGAATGAAACCGTGCCAGCGCGGATGCGTCTCTGGAAAGCGCTTCAGGAAGAAACTTGATCGCCACCACTTGCGTTAATCTCAAGTCTTCCGCCCGATACACTTCCCCCATTCCGCCGCGGCCCAGCAACGCCACAATTCGGTAACGCTCCCCGATGATCGCACCGGGAGTAAATCGTCCTCCGCCAATTGGGTCGCTGCTTGTGAGTATCGGGTTGCTGGCCGTGGCACTGCGCGGCCGCGGCGGGAGTTCTTACCGGTTGCGGCGACGAGCGACGCACAGCCGGCTGCTGCTCAGGCGCAATGGTCTCCAGGTTGGATTCGAGGAGCGCTTCGTCTCCCAGGACGGTTGCATTCGTATCGATATCAATTTCGACGCGCGTACCGCAATTCGCGCAGAATCGTGCATTGTCAGACAACCGCGTGCCACAAGAAATACAAAACATATCGGCGCGATTCTACCATTGCCTGCGCACAGGAGCGAAGCAGCAAGCGTCTTAGCTGATTTTTTCGACCTGCACGGCGGTACCGTATGCCAGAACTTCCGTGACGCCCTGCATCACTTCGTTTGCGTCGTATCTCATCGCCAGAATCGCGTTAGCTCCATGCTGCCCTGCATGTTCCAGCAGCAATTCATACGCTTCTCCGCGCGCTTTTTCGCAAAGTTCCGTCAATACCGTAATATTCCCGCCGACAATCGTTTGTATTCCCGCGGCGAGATTCCCCAGCACGCTTCGCGATCGCACCGTAATTCCCCGCACTACGCCAAAATTCCTCACCACTCGATAACCTTGTAATTCCGTCCCTGTCGTAACCATCGAAGAATCCACTCGCCCTGTCATAATCGCCCTCTTCCTTAAAGCGGATGTTTACCGGTGCGATTCTACCTCTGGACATTGCCCCACAACACCTGCTTTCCTCTGCTATTCTCGTCGTACGTGGAAACTCTTTTTGACATCCTGGCGATCTTACAGGTCGCTTCCGGCCTCTTTCTGCTCTGGCAGGGCATTCAGTGGCTGACGTATGTCCAGAAGCGCCTCAAAACCGACCCAGGCTTCTACGCCCCGCGCACTGCGGTGATTTGTCCCTGTCGCGGCATGGAGCCAGGCCTGGAACGCAACCTCGTCTCGCTGTGCGAATTCGATCATCAGAATTACGAGATCTTCTTCGTGCTGGCGTCCGAGTCGGATCCCGCTTATAGCACTGTGAAACGCGTCGCCAGCACCTCTCGCGTGAAAGCGCAGGTGATCATCGCGGGCAAACCCGAAAATTGCAGCGAAAAAGTGAACAATCTGCGCACAGCCGTCGAGCAGGTTCCTCCGGAGTTCGAGGTTCTGGTTTTTACGGACTCCGATGGACGCCCCGGAAAGACTTGGCTGCACCACATGGTCGCGCCTTTAACCGATTCCCGTATTGGCGCCACCACCACCATGCGCTGGTTCATTCCCAATCGCACGGACCTGGCCACCGCTCTCCTCGCTGCCTGGAACGCTTCGGTCGTGACGATGTTGGGCGGTCACTCGCGAAACTTTTGCTGGGGAGGCGGCACCGCGATTCGCAGGGCCATTTTTGAACAAATTGGAATGCTGGAGGTTTGGCAGTACTCCTTCAGCGACGACTATTCTCTAACCATGATGATTGAGCGCACCGGCCGGCCCATCGTCTTTCTGCCGGAATGCCTCACCCTTTCCTACGTCCAAACGGACTTCCCTGGTCTGCTTGAATTTACGAACCGCCAGGTGCGCATCACCAAGGTGTATCGCCAGAAAATGTGGGCGACTGCCTTCGCTACACATTCTCTTTATTGCCTTACGTTGCCCCTTGGACTTTATGTGTGGCTGAGCCTTGCGGTCGCCGCGCGCCCTGCGTTTCAAATAGCGACGCTGGTAGCCCTGCCCTTACTTCTTGCCGCCATCCGAGGGGCTATTCGCGTGATTGGTGTATCGGAATCTTTGCCCGCTGTTCGCGCGCAAGTCATGGGCCAGTCCTGGATTTATATTATCTTATCCATCTTTGTGCCCTATTTATATATAGTAAACTTTACCTCCTCTCTCATTGGCCGTCGTTTGCGCTGGCGCGGCATCGAATACGAACTGATCTCTCCGGAACAAACGCGCGTTTTAACTCCGTAATCGGGTCTCATCACCCAGCACCGAGAAAAAAATTCGGTCATCAAGCAAAATCTACAGCACCTGTCAGTATTAACAGGTATTGTAGGTCGCCTAAGTCATTGAAAAAGGGCATTCTAAGAAATTCGCCACTCCGGCAGCCGGGATGCTCAGCAGTCCTGAGGTCAGGTGTTACGGTAGCAAGCAAAAAATCGGGGAATCCCTTCGCTTACCCCTGGTCGTGAACTGAGGGTTCGTTACTCTGGGGTATTTGGCCCTGACCCAGTCAGACCCCTTTTTGCTTGCGCGGTCATTCCGGCCGACCTCCCTCGGAGGTAAAACGAAGTCCAAAACCACAGGAACGCTTCGTCCCCACGCGAGGCATAAACGGAGGAGTGCACGTGAAGTTCATCCGCAGAACAGCCGCAGCGCACACGCTCAGCCATTCCAAACCAGCCACCCGCACCAGTGTTTATTTATTTTACGAAAAAACTTCAGGGACTGCCCATTTCCACGTCGAGGCTGGCCCTGACGGCGAACTCCCTGTCGACCACGCGGCCGGCCTGCTTGCCATGCACTGCATGGTTCGCGGTCAGTCGCCCAGCGATTACCTCATCATGGTTCAGGCAGCTCCCGATTGCGTCAGCGGGCTTGCCGAAAAAGCTCAAAAACTTCTCGAAGCCGGACACAGCGCCAAGAGCGCCGTCAAGCTTACCCGCCGCGAAGAAGAAGTCCTCGAGGGCATTCTCCGCAGCCTTGCCAACAAAGAAATCGCCAACGAACTGAATCTTTCCGAGCGCACCGTGAAGTTCCACGTCTCTTCGCTGCTGGCCAAATACAAAGTGCACAGCCGCATGGAACTGATGCGCGAGGCTTCCCAACACTCCATGAAGTCTCTGCCGCCGGCCGTCGGCTCTTCCTCGCCCGAATTCGGCCCTTTCGCTGCCGAACCCGAAGCCTACCGGGCTCCGCGGCATACCGGAAACATTTTGCCGTTGGCACGCGCTCGAATGATGGCCTGAATCCGAAGCCCATTCTCTGCTCTAATTAAGAAAAGCCCGGTTCCCTCAGGGAACCGGGCTTTTTCTTTTTGCAGAATTAGTTGCTTACTTGCGAGCGGCTGAGTACAACTCCGCCGCCTTATCCCAATTCACGACGTTCCACCAGGCGTCAATGTAGTCGCCTCGCACGTTTTGGTATTTCAAGTAATAGGCGTGTTCCCAGACGTCTATGCCAATCACGGCTTTTGCTGAAAGAAAATACGGCGTGTCCTGGTTCGGCGTTGAGTCGATGGCCAGTTTCCCGTCCTTCACCACCAGCCACGCCCAGCCGGAGCCGAATCGCCCCAGGCCTGCCGCTTTGAACTTGTCCTTGAACCCGGCAAAGGATCCAAAGCTGGAATTAATTGCGGCGGCAAGATCCCCCTTGGGCTCGCCTCCGCCTCCTTTCTTCATCAGTGGCCAGAACAGCGTATGGTTCCAGTCGCCTCCGGCATTGTTTCGGACCGCCATCCGAATGTTTTCCGGTACGGCGTCCAGGTTTTTCAGCAGATCATCGAGCGACTTCGCTTGCAGATCGGGATGGCCTTCGAGCGCCTTGTTCAAATTAGTCACATAGGCGCCGTGGTGCTTGTCGTGGTGGATCTCCATCGTTTTTGCGTCGATGTAAGGCTCCAGCGCGTCGAACGAGTACGGCAGTGGGGGCACAGTGAATGCCACGGGTTTGTCCTCCATATTGAGATGCGATTTGGAATCCGACCTGGGTCTAGCAGCAAGCAGACTTGGCGCGGTTTTTCCCGCCCCAAATAAGCCCGCACCGACAAAGCCACTGTTCACCAGAAACTTCCGGCGGTTCATGGGAGCTCCTCAGCTTCGGTGGGCGATTCGGCTTGCCGGCAGATTATAGCCCTCCCGCCAACGGCTGCTCAACCCGGGAGAACCTGTATCTTCCGATCTAGCCTCCGTTTGGCTTTGCACTCATAGGATGCGCGACAGCGCCCATCGGGCAGATTCCGCGATCACCGATTCTTGCGAGCTCGCCAGCCGCTCCAGAACGTCGATTGCACTACGGTGCGCTGCGTTCTGTCGTGAAAGCCGTGCATTGCCCAACGCGATGCAGGCATTGCGGACCATGCCTCGCCACTTCGTCCTCTTGATCGCACTGCTCCGGAATATTGCGCGGAATTCGCTCTCGTCTAACCCTGCGAGCCACACCAGATTCGGTTCCAGCAACGACTCACCCGAATTGCCCTGGCGAGGCTGGAATTTGGAGTTTGCGGTCTGGGGGGCCTCCCGATTGAACGGGCAGACATCTTGGCAAATGTCGCAGCCATACACTTGCCAACCGATCGCTTCCCGATGTTCGTGTGGAATGCTCCCTCGCAGCTCAATTGTCAGATACGAAATGCAGCGCCGCGCATCCATCAGATACGGTTCGACTAGAGCTCCTGTCGGGCACGCATCTAAACACTGTCTGCAATTGCCACATAAATCTGCCGGGGGAGAAACTGCCGCAGCCAGCGTCGGCGCCAGATCTAACGAAGTAAGAATCACGCCCAGAAAGAACCACGAACCCATCGATTCGTTCAGTAGCAACGTGTTCTTGCCCAACCATCCTAACCCGGCGTGTTTGGCGAACACTCGTTCCGCTACCGGCCCGGTATCGGCGTAAGCCCGCGAATGGAATCCCTGTGGAAATCGCTCGCGCAGCGCGTCAGTTAGCGCATTCAGTTTTTCCCACATCACTTCGTGATAGTCGCTTCCCCATGCATACCGCGAAATCCATCCGTGCGGCTCTGCTTCTTGCGGACGCGCTGCTGCCTCAACCGAATAGGGATGCGCCGTGTTGTAGTTCAGGCCGCAAACAATAGCCGTGCGAAGATCCTCCTGCACCAGCAATGGATTCCTGCGCTTTGGATCTTCCAGATACTTCATCTCGCCGGCATAGCCGCGTCCCAGCCATTCTTCGAATCGCGCCAACTCCGGAAAATTCTCCGCTCGCACCACGCCACACAGATCGAGTCCGATCGAGCGCGCCTGTTCCCTGATCCAGATTGTGTCAGCGCTGGTTCCCATGATTCGATTGTGCCGTAAATTCGAAGCGTCTGCGAAGGATTGACTACCGATTGATTCGCGATCGGCGATCTGCGTTTCAAACGCAACACCAAGGCTCGATGGGATGCTATAAATGACCGTTGAGGACGCCAAGAAACATGGGAACAGAAGGGCTCGTGCTAAACGGTAAGTACGTTCGTCTGGAACCGCTCGACCGCCGCCACGTCGAAGGCCTGGTCGCAGCCTCGGCAGGCGACGACGCATCGCTCTATCAGTGGAGTCCCGTTCCGCGAGGCGCGGCGGAAGTTACCAAATACGTCGAAACCGCGCTGGATTGGCGAGACGCCGCGACTGCCGTACCATTTGCCACTGTTCGGGTAGAGGACGGCACCGTTATCGGCTCAACGCGCTTCTGGAACCTGGAACGGTGGTCATGGCCGCCAGGCCATTCGCGCCAGGAACGCGGCGAACCCGACGCCTGTGAAATCGGCTACACATGGCTGAGCCCCACGGCAATCCGCACCGCGGCCAACACCGAAGCCAAGTTGCTTATGCTGACTCATGCGTTCGAGATTTGGCAGGTGCTTCGCGTGTGCTTTCACACCGACGCGCGCAACCAGCGGTCGCGCGCCGCGCTAGAACGGATCGGAGGAAAGTTTGAAGGAATTCTGCGAGCTCATCGAATTGCTGCTGACTACACAGCTCGCGATTCCGTTCGCTATTCGATCGTGGCCTCCGAGTGGCCCGGCGTGAAGCAGCACCTGAAGCACCTTATCCGTCAAGCTTGATTCAAGACCGGAGTCGGTTGAACCCGCATCTTGCCCCGTGGACAAATTGATGTATACTATACATCATGAAACGGACACAGCTTTACCTGAACGAAGGCATCTGGAAGGCCCTGCATATTCGAGCGCGACAGTCAGGCACCTCCATTTCGGAGTTGGTGCGCCAAGCGGTTCGTGAGAAGTACGGAAAATCTCAGGCCAGCCGCCAGCAAGCCATGATGGCGGTGGTTGGAATTCGGAAGGACCGGGAAGACTTGCCTGATTCCGCCACATATATCCGCCAGTTGCGAAAAGGAAAGCGCTTGCGGAGACTCGTCTCTTGAAATCGATCCTGATTGATTCGGACATCCTGATCGAGGTATCGCGGGCTCGCGATGATCTAATCCTGTCCCGCTGGAAAAACCTGAGTCAGAGCGCCGTGCCGTTGTTTTGTTCACCCGTGACGGTCGCAGAGCTTTGGCACGGTGCACGTCCACTGGAGCATGCAGCGCTCGACGAGCTGTTTAAAGCCATCGACTGCGTGCCAATCGACCTGGTAACCGGCCAACGGGCAGGAGACTATCTTCGCCAATATTCAAAGAGCCACCATGTTGAGCTTGGAGATGCGCTGATAGCGGCCGCCGCTTCCATCCACAAACTCGATCTTTGGACACGGAATCGTCGCCACTACCCTATGAAGGAAATTACGTTCTACTGATCGATTCGTCGGCGGTTTATCTACGAAATGGATGCCGTTTTCGCGATCGGCGGCAGTTCGCGATGCCATGGCTTGTTTCGTTGGTAGGACTTGGCAAGCTCGACGAAAATCCCCAGATCGCGCTCCAGATCTGATTGCGTGCCATCGAAATAGAAGTTGCGAATGGGAATGCCGGCATTATCCCGGCTCACTTTTGGATAAAGCGCTTCGCCCACAATGCCGTTCATGCAACTGAAGGGGCTGATGTCGATCACGCCATCCAGTCCCTTACGCGCAAAATAAACGGCCTTGCCGACATTTACCACCATTTCGCCGTTCGCTCCCGAGGCTGGAAGGTACGGCTCCGCAAGATCCAGAATCACCTGCATGTCGTTCGGTTCCTGATAGCCCTGAAAATCCTCTTTGAACAGGGAAATCAGTGCGCGCTCGTCTTTGTGCTGAATATGATTGCGGACGTGCGCGCCTAACGCTTCCAAAGACACGCTCTTGCCTTTCAGTCTCAGCCGGCTGAACTGATCAGCATTGATGTACCAGATCCATTCCGCGATATCGTTCATCCAAACTTCCGCTCCGGCGTCCTCCAATCGGCGCACCAGTTGGTTATTGCTGAATTCTGTGAGCCGGCAGAAAATCTCGCCCACCACGCCAATTACCGGGCGGCTACGGTCAAATTGGATGGCGAGTTGCCGGAAGCGATTGCGGGCTCGCAGCAAAGACTGCTGCACTGCTTCCAGTTGCGCGCCGTCGTCCGGGTATGAGATCTCCAGAGCCGAGCAGAGATCTTCCACGCTCTCTTCATAGACCGCATCCGCGCTGCCTGCGTTCACCTCGTAGGGGCGCGTCTTGAAAAGCAGCTTCAGCAGAATGTCCGCCGAAACGATGGCGCGCCAGGCACCGCGCGTATAGAGCGAAGAAGCTTCGCCAAAATCGCTATAACCCTTCTCTGTGCTGGGCGAGAAAACCGTGATCTCCGGGTATCCCATTTGCTTCAGGACCAATCGAAGGTAATTCGCGTATTGCCCGAAGCGGCAGGGGCCCTGCCCGGTCAGCACGTAAAATGCGGTCTTCTGCGGGTCAAACCCCGGCAACTCCAGAGCCCCCAAATAGTCGCCGAGCGTAATTTTCAAAGGGTAGCACTCGTCGCCACCGGAAAATTTTCCGCCTAGATCAAGGCTGTGCTGGTCCGAAGGCGGAGTTACGGTGGCATCAATTCCCAGCGAACGAATCACAGCGGCGAGAGCACGCGCGCTACCCTCCGCCATTCGCGGAAGATAGGTCTTTTTCCCAAACAGCGGATGGCTCGGCGGTATGGTTCGCGAAGCTTTCAATTGCTGTCTGTGCATCGCAACAGCCCCTTGCTATCGAGATACGCTTCGCATCGCGTCAGGTAGCCGGCATCATTGCCGTGTCCATCAAACTGCAAAACCAGGAAAGGCGCGCCGGCGACATCCCGCAGAAAATGTTTGATGAACGAGTCCGGTCCACATTTGAAATTCGTGATGTAGATAATATGCACATTGGGATGTTGCCTGGCGAAGCGCCCTGCCTCCAGTATCCGTCTCCCCGAATTCCAGAACATGTTGGGGTGAAGGTCATCCACTGGCTGCTCGTCTAACGGCAGAAAATCCGATGGCAAGACGTTGACGCCGTAAAGGTCGCGCAGTTTGCGGGGAATATCGCAGTTTCCGCCCCGATCGTACAAGTTGTACGCGCGTCCGACCAGCAGTACGGCTGGTTCGCCGGTGGCACGGAGGGTCGCGCAGGCTTTGTGCCCTTCTTCAATCAGCCTTCTCGCAAACGTGCCTTGTGCGGCGAACGCAGCGTCAGCGGCCGCGTCACTCTGCTTGCGTGTAACTCCGTCCCGTTCAAAATAATGAGCCAGCTGATTTTTAACGTGCTTCTGCCCGGCCCGGAAATGAATCGTAGGCGCAAGGATTTGATCGGCAAAGGATTCGAATCGCGGCGCCGAGCGCACCACAAAGGGTAGCGTCTGGTTCCACGGGCAAAGATGAGACCCTACCGGCGATTCGGGCGCCTCCATGTCCATCACATTCGGCAGCAATACAAAATCCGTTCCCGGACGCTCTGCCGTGCCTTTCAGCAAGCTGTCTACGTGCCCGTGCGCAATCTGCACCGGAAAGCACGGTTCGGCCAGACTAAACTCCGCGCCCTGCGTTGCCACCCTGTGGTCGGTCGCCCCGGAGAGCACCACCTCGAAGCCGATTTTCTTCAGATAGGTGCGCCAGAAAGGGAATCGGTCGTAGAAGAACATCGCTTGCGGAATTCCCACTCGTATTCTGCCGGAGCTTTTGCCTGGACCAGGCTCGCGATAACCTTCCCGCAGCAAACGGTCGCGAAATGACAGCAGGTCCGCAATGATCGGCCGGCGTTCCGTGCGCGCGTGCTTCCGGAACTTGTCAGAACACTTGTCGCCCCAATACGTCTTGCGGCCTTGTACCGTGATCTCTTTCATGTCGCAGTAGTTCGAACACGCCTTGCATACGAAATCACGCGTGTCGAAACTGGCTTTGTTCAAATCAAATCCGCGGAACGTGGAAATTGAGGCGGGCTCGCTGGCAAGCGCTATCGTTCCGCCGCACGACGAATACGATTCCCCAGCGGCGACGGCTGCCGCCAGCAAGCTCGGGCTGACAACACCCTGATGGCGCTGCTGCAAGCGCTCTTTCACCTGCGTCACTTCCTGCGCAATCAGCGCCATGCCGATTGCCCCGATGATTCCATTGTGCGGCGGCACAATGATCCGTTTTCCCAGCAACTGCGAAAATGCGGCCGCCACTGCATCGTTGTACGCCGTGCCACCCTGAAAATAGATGACCTTGCCTATTTTTCGCCCTCGAACCACGCGATTCAGGTAGTTAACCGCCACGGAATACGCCAACCCCGCTGCAAGGTCGCTGATGTTGGTGCCTCGCTGCATCCACGCGGTCACATCCCGTTCCATGAACACCGTGCAGCGCTCGCCTAGCCGCGCCGGGGCTTCAGACGCCATCGCCTGCATCGCAAATTCGTCCTTGATTTGAATACCCATTCGTTCCGCTTGTTCTTCCAGAAACGAGCCTGTTCCTGCGGCGCACGCCTCGTTCATCGCGAAATCCACGACCACCCCGTTGTCGATGGAGATGAATTTGGAATCCTGGCCCCCAATTTCAAAGATCGTGTCGACATCATCAAGCTCAATCGCACCTTCGAAGTCTGATCCAGCTCGGTTCTTTACCATAGCCTTGTGCACATACATCGCGCCCGTCTTGTGCGCCGTGATTTCGTCGTTTACTGTGTCTGCGCCGACCAGCTCTCCGATCAGTTCACGTCCCGAACCAGTTGTACCTACTCCGCATACCAGGATTTTGTTTCCAAAGAGCTGATCGATTTCCTGCAAGCCCTCTTGCACCACATCGATGGGACGCCCGGCGGTTCGCAGGTAAATTCCGTGAAGCAGGCGACCGCGCTGATCGAGCAGCGCAAGATTCGTACTCACAGATCCGATGTCGATTCCCAGATACGTGGAAGTTCTTTCACCGTCGCGCGACAGAGCCTCGGTCCGCGATGCTTCCGGGTGGTCTCGAAGCAGCAGTACGTTCTCGAGGGATAAGCGTTCCAGTTGGTGGTTATTCGCGTTCTGGCCGGACTTTTTGATGCTAAGCGCTGTCGAGTTCTTCCGCCGCGACGGCTCATTCCGTTGCTCGCGCTCCAGCAGCGCACACCCGATCGCTCCCATCCAGGCATATTCTTGCGGTACGAACAGATCCCCCTGGCCTAGCCGAAATCCCTCCGCGAGCGCTTGTACGACGCCACGATTCTGCGAAACCGCTCCGATCAACGCTACCGGGGCGCTAACCGGTTTTCCGCGAACGATGTTGCTCTTGAAATTCCGCGCCACTGCTTCGCACAGCCCTTTCAATACTTCTTCCGTTGAATATCCTTTTTGCTGGGCATGAATCATGTCGGACTTGGCAAACACGGAGCAACGACCGGCAATCCGCGCCGCGCATTTCGCGTGCGTTACGACCTCGCCGATCTCTTCCACACGATATTGCAACCGTGTGGCTTGTTGATCGAGAAACGACCCCGTTCCCGCCGCGCATTCCCCGCTGGTGGAATAGTCGGCAATTCCGGTGGCGTACGTATTCCCGTTCGAGCCAGTGGCGTGGTGGCCGTTGTGGCTTTCCGCCAGCCTCAGGTACTTGGAACTCTCCCCTCCAATTTCAAATACCGTTCGCACTTGCGGATAAAAGTGACCAATGGCACAGGCAATGGCCTTAAACTCATTTTCCGTTTTCGCACCGCGCGACTCCGCGATCAGCCGCCCTCCCGACCCGGTTACGCGTAAACCCGCGATCTTCGGGCGAGACGGAAAGCACGCCAATAGCTCCTCCAGCAGGTCCGTAGCGGTCTGAACCGGATTCCCAAACGTGCGCCGGTAGATGGAGAGCAATACGGCAGCGCCGGCGATCTGCTCAAGTTCCTGGTTCGCCAAGAAGAAAGCAGAGTTGTCGCGCAGACAAAGTGCTGCGTCGGATGTCTGTGGTGTGCAAATCGCGGCGAGCTTCGCACTGACGCTCCCCACGTCCAGACCAACAAACACTTCCATGATGAGCTTCCCCCGACGGCACTTTCCGGCAGCTGTAGTGAAGCCGCAAAGAGTGCTTCGTGATCAGTCAGTTCCCTGAGTGGAATGTGGAGCTAGTACTGCCCTCGACTGATGGTTGCTCCATATGGGAAAGCACGAAAATGGCCATGCCAGAACTGGAGGGATTTAGTCCGTTTCGTCAAACGGCCTCAGAATTCGGTATCTCATGGCTTAAAAGCCCCTATCGGGCGCGTTCCAAGCGTCTGGCTGCACCTCCCACAATTCCTCGTTATTACCGTTTGTGTGAAATTTCGGAGAAGGGGGATTTTCGCGCAGCGCGAACTAGGACCATTGCAGTCTGACTTACGGTTCCCGGCAAGTTTATAGGAAGCTTCTGACCGCCGTGCCCTCGTCGGAATACACGTCGAAAACGGTGAACAGTTTGGTGATTTGCAGAAGATCGTGCACTTTCTTCGTCAGATGCAGCAGCTTCAGTTCGCCTTGCCGATTGCGGACCGCCGTGAATCCGCTCACCAGTTCGCCAATTCCCGAGCTGTCGATATACGTCACGTCCCCGAGGTTTAGAATGATTTTGTTTCGTCCGCGATCTAACAGCTCGCGAATCGTGGTCCGCAATAGCGCACTACCCTCTCCCAGAGCGATACGGCCGCTCAGATCCACTACCGTAATCACTCCATCTTCGCGTGCCGTGGCATAAAGGGCTGGCATAGGTCTTCCTAGGCTTCCTGGTGCGGCGCACCCGATTTAGACGCTCCATTGTTTCCGTTACTGGGAGATTCACCGGGAAACGGCAGCTTCTTCGACATGATAATCTCCGCGCCTCCCGTGCGCCCGGGTACCACGTTGAATTCATCCATAAACGTCCGCATCAGGAATATACCGCGGCCGGATGTGCTCAGCAGGTTCTCTTCGGCCAGCGGGTCGGGCACATCCGACAAAAGGAACCCTTTCCCTTCATCCATGACGTGGATCACCATCTTGTCGGTGGTCAGGTCGATACCCAAGTGGATCTTTTTGTCCGGTTTTTCCTGATTTCCGTAGTGGAAGGCGTTGATTACACCTTCCCGGACAGACATTCCGATGCGGTAGCACTCGTCTTCGCTGAACCCCGCCGCTTCCGCCACCCGCAGACACATCTCCTCTGCGAGATTCACGCTCTCGACATGCGTCTCCAGAGTCACTTCCAAGTGTTTGGTCTCGGGCGCCATTCTTTGACCGCCAACGCGGCCTAACCAAGCGCAAAAAAGCGTACCTATCCGTAACACAGCGCGCGAACCCAAGTCAATGGACTACAGCACTAATTCATCCAGATCGTTCGTACCACCTTCTTCATCCGGGTCGTTCGAACCCGCCCTTCTTTCACTTGACATTTTCCACCCGCCGGCTCATAAGTAGAAGTCTTACAGGTAGTAGTGCTAGGTGTAGAATATGCCTCCGGAAAAAGCCGAGTTCCTCAAGGGAACTCTCGATATGTTGATCCTTAAAGTCGTCGCCACGGGTGCCATTCACGGCTACGCCATCTCGCAGCGCATTCAACAAATCTCCCGTGATTTTTTCCAGGTCCCTCAGGGTTCGCTGTACCCGGCCCTCCACCGGCTGGAGGAACGGGGCTGGCTCGATGCCGAGTGGAAAGATACCGACACCGGCCGTGAAGCCAAGTTCTACACCCTCACGCGAAAGGGCCGAAAGCAGCTGGAAACCGAGATGCTCCATTGGGAGCAGCTCTCCGACGCCGTGGCGCTGATTCTTCGTACTGCCGAGTAGGAGCGCTCCGATGCGTTGGCCCCGCTGGCTTCGCCGTATTTGGCGCACACCGCAAGCCGAGAAGCAACTCGACGCTGAGCTACGCTTTCATCTGGAGCAGCAGGTTGACGCTAATCTCGCCAACGGAATGGCTCCCGCAGAGGCGCGCCGGCTGGCGAACCTGGAATTTGGCGGCCTGGAGCGCTTCAAAGAGGAGTGCCGCGATGCCCGCTGGAAGCACCACCTGGATGTTCTCGTAAAGGACTTTCAGTTTGCCTTTCGCGGACTGAGGAAAGATCGCCGCTTCGCCTTCGTTTCCATCTTTGCCCTCGCCCTTGGCATCGGCGCTTCCACCGCCATCTTTAGCGTTGTCGACAATGCTCTATTCGAGCCTTTCCCTTACAAGGACCAGCGCAATCTGGTTGTCATGGCCGTCCATGACCTTGACGATCCGGACAATCAGGAACGCGGCGGCCGCGGTCAGTATTCCTACCCGGAATTTCAAGATTACCTGAAACAAAATCATGTTTTCGATGCCATGATCGGCAACGCAGAAGACGACGTCGTTTACTCGTTCGGCGACAGCAATCTGCGGCTCGGCGCCAACTATGTGACTCCCGGCTCTTTCGAACTCCTGGGCGTTGCTCCGTACCTCGGCCGAAACCTCGAGCCTCCGGACTATGCGCCTGGCGCTCCCCCAGTCTTCGTGATGCGATACGCCACCTGGGTTGCGCAGTTCAGTGCGGATCCTTCGCTGATCGGCCAAAGCTTTACACTAAATGGAATCCCTCGCACCCTCGTCGGCATTGCCGCACCGCGCTTCGCCTGGGGCGGCATTGATCTGTGGATCCCCGGCGACCCCGTCTCCCCTTCTGTCCTTCCTGGCCGTCCTTTCCCCGCGTATTGGGGCGCAATAGGCCATCTGAAGGCCGGCATATCCCCTCGCGAGGCGGAGGCCGACCTTAACGTCGTTGCCAAACAGTTATCGTCAATTTACCCGAAAGACTATCCCAAGCGCTTCGTAATTCAGGTCACTCGATTTCCCTACGCTGTCGTCTCTCCGCAATTCCGCAATTGGCTTTTCATCTTCTGCGGCGCTGTGGGACTGCTTTTGCTCATCAGTTGCGGCAACGTCGCCAACTTGCTGCTCGCCCGCGCCATTACTCGCGAAAAAGAATTCTCGGTTCGAACCGCTTTGGGCGCCAGCCGAGCTCGCCTCATCCGTCAGTTACTCGTGGAGAGTTCCCTCCTTGCCGGAGGTGGTGTCCTTCTTGGTGTTTTGCTTGCCTGGGCGGGCGTGCGAGCCTTGTCGTCAACCATGCCGCAGTTCACCGTCGCTTCTG
Organism: Candidatus Acidiferrales bacterium; assembly: GCA_963826335.1. Classification (GTDB taxonomy): domain Bacteria; phylum Acidobacteriota; class Terriglobia; order Acidiferrales; family UBA7541; genus Acidiferrum. Next base: position 102,979 of record CAWGXB010000030.1, read on the forward strand.
AAACGGTTATCGAAATGAACGGCGCCGTGCTGCTGTTCGCCGTGATCGTCAGCATGGGCACGGTTTTTCTTTTCGGTCTCTTTCCGGCGCTCCAGGCCTCGCGCTGTAACCTGGCAGACTCCATGCGAGATTCCGGCAAAGGCCTCTCCAGCTCTGCCGGGCGCACCGGTGTTCGCAATGCCGTCATCGTTCTCGAGGTTGCGCTCTCTTTCACACTTTTGTTCACGGCGGGACTGTTCGCGCGCAGTTTCATGGCCCTTCGATCCGTGGAATTGGGCTTTCAGCCGGATCATGTTCTCTGGGGGCGCCTTCCGCTTCCTCCCACGCGTTATCAAACCTCCGCGCAACTCACCTCCTTCTTTCAACCGCTTCTGCTTCGCCTGAAATCCCTTCCCGGCGTCGCTTACGCTGCGGAATCCAGCACACTGCCGCCTTTTGGCGGATTTCGCAGCAGCGTTCAGGTCCTCGGAAAATCCCATTCCGATGAGTGGCGGAGCCTGGTCCAACTCGTCAGCGAAGACTATTTCTCGGTGCTCCGAATGCGGCTTCTTGACGGTCGTTTCTTCTCGCCGGCCGAAATCAATGACGCACGCAAGCTCGCCGTTATCAATCAATCTTTTCGGCGACGTTATTTCGGCGACGAAAACCCCATCGGCAAGCGTGTTTTCATCGACGAACTGGAAAAAATCCCCGAACCCGTCAAGGATGGCTGGTTCGAAGTGATTGGCGTGGCTCCGGACGTCAGAAACCAGGGCCTGCAAGAACCCACTGATCCTGAGGTCTGGATTCCCTACACCATCACCGGGTTTGGCCAACGTTGCATCCTGGTGCGCACGACGGGTAATCCCATTTTTCTGGTCAAAGACATTGCCCGGGAAATCCGGGCCACAGACCCCACTGCCGCGATGGCCCAGCCGCAAACCCTTGCCTATTACCTGGATATGTATACGTTTGCCCAGCCTCGCTTTGCCCTTCGTTTGGTTACCGTCTTCGCCGTCCTTGGCCTGCTCCTCGTCACCGTCGGCGTCTACGGTGTGATTGCCTATAGCACCTCGCGGCGCACTCACGAGTTTGGAATCCGCATGGCCCTCGGCGCGCGATCCACCGACGTCGTGAAAATGGTGCTCCGGGGCGGTCTACGATTGCTTTCCCTCGGAATCATCATCGGCCTTGCCGCCAGCTTTGCTCTCTCCCGAATTATTTCCAGCCAGCTTTGGGGCGTTCCTCCACACGACCCCTTGTTATTGGCGCAGGTAGTCGCCCTGCTCCTCACTGTCGGCCTGCTGGCTTGTTGGATTCCCGCCCGGCGCGCCACGCGCGTCGCTCCTAGTACTTCCCTGCGCTACGAATAGGCCCAATTCATAATTTTTTCTGTTTTCAGGGAACTTTTTGACAAGTAGAACGTCTAGGTGTATAGGTAGAACACCTACCGGTAGCACTTCTACCGTTTTGGTCCTCTGCCGTCCGTTCTCGACGTTCTTCAGGAGGCTTGTCATGCAAAACTCAATCGCCAACTTCGGTTTGTCGCCATCTCGCTGCCTTTCCGGTCTCTGTTTTGTGGCAATTCTGGCGCTATTGCTGGTTCCCGCCAGGCTTCCCGCCCAGCAAACGGAAAATCTCGCGCCGCCGGCATGCGCGCCAGCGAATCTGGCTTCGCTGATTGTTCGAGAAGAGCAGTCCGTCCGCGTGAGTTCCGTCCAGGCGCCATCCTTCCACGGCAGAGCCGACGCAGCGACTCCAGCCACGAACAATTCCGCCGCATTGGCGACGATCGTCCGCGAACAGTCAGATGCGTACAAGACGCTGGAAAACAACGCGCGCCACGGTTCGCTGGCCGCGCAGGTGAATCTGGCTGTGGCATCGCTCGCTGGCTGGGGCGTTGCTCCAAATGCAGGGACCGCGCTTTACTGGTTCCGCGCCGCCGCGGCGCACAACTACGCACCCGCTCTTTTCGATCTCGGCATCTTGTATTCGCGAGGTTGCGGCGTTCGCCAGGATCTTGGCGAAGCCTCCCGTTTCTTCCAGGCCGCCGCTACTTCAGGTGACCTGGCCGCGGCGGTCAACCTTGGCTACCTGTACGATCAAGGCCTCGGCGTGACTCAGAATCGCGCCGAAGCCGCCCGCTGGTACCGCCAGGCTGCGGAGCGCGGCGAACCCACAGCGCAGTACAACCTCGGCGACCTCTATCTCCGCGGTACCGGCGTTCCTCTTGACGAGTCTGTCGCGTTCTCGTGGTTTCAAAAGGCCGCGCTCCAGGGACATTCCGGCGCTCGCATTATGCTGGGTTCCATGCTGGCCGCAGGACGCGGCACAAAGAAGGACTTGCAGTCCGCTTATTTCTGGCTTTCCGCCGCTTCACTCCAGGGCGATCCTCGGGGTGATGCCACTCTGCGAGCGCTCAAACAGCAACTCGCCCCTGAGCAGCTTGAGCAAGCAATGAAGCAGGCGCGTTCACTGCCGCACAACAATCCCCAATCCCCGGTGTTTGCGCTGTTGCAATGACGGAAGGTTGTTTGCGGCTCTCCGGTGGGCAATTCCCGGACTCTAGGCCCCATAGTTTCTGTCCGGAGTCCGGTATTGAATTGCTTCGCTGAGGTGCTTCGTCTCGATATTTGCCGAGGCATCCAGGTCGGCGATGGTGCGCGACGGTACGCTACAGGTACGACAATAATCCTTCAATATTATCGTGCTTATAAGGTTCCGGGCGTCTTTACTCACCACTCGTCCGCACGTATAGTGAAGAAGCAATTGCTCACAGATTCGGTATCGTGAGGTTCTCCGATGATCGCTTTCATTCTTGTGGCCATTGTCGTCCTGTTGCTGGTTGTCGTTTGGATGTACAACAGTCTGGTTCGCCTGAAAGTTCAGACGGACAATGCCTGGGCCGACATCGACGTTCAGCTCAAGCGCCGCTATGACCTGATTCCCAATCTCGTTGAAACCGTTAAGGGCTATGCCGGCCACGAAAAAGGCACCCTCGAAGCCGTCATCAATGCCCGCAATCGCGCCATGACCGCTGCAGGTCCCGCTGACAAAGCCCAGGCAGAGAACCTGCTCTCTGGCGCCTTGAAGAGCCTTTTTGCACTGTCGGAAGCCTATCCGCAACTGCGCGCGGTTGAGAGCTTCACGTCGCTTCAAAACTCACTTACCCAGATTGAGGACACCGTCCAGAACGCCCGTCGCTACTACAACGCTGTCGTTCGCGACCTCAACACCAAGATCCTTCAGTTCCCCACAAACATTTTCGCCGGCATGCTAGGGTTCAAGCAGCGCGAGTTCTTCGAGGTTTCAGCCCCCGCGGAACGGGAGGCTCCCAAAGTCAGCTTCGGGAATCCCGCTGCGCCAACCGCCTGATTCCGCTGTCCGCCCGTTATGTGCGTCAACAAACGATTCCTACGCTGGACCAGCGCCTTGCTCGGCGCCCTGCTGGCGCTGACGGTTAGTCCCGCTTCTGCGCAGCATCGCGAACAACAGCTGAAGAAATTCGTTTCTGACATTGTCGTCACTCCGGATGGCGACGTCGACGTCACCGAGAACATCACCTTCCGCTTCATCGGCGGACCCTGGCACGGCATCTATCGCAAGATCCCCATCGAATATTCGGGCCCGAACGGCATGAACTTCACACTGTTCCTCGACGTGAAACGCGTTTCCGACGAGAATGGCCAACCGTTACGCTATGAGTCCAGCCGTGAACGCCAGTATCGCAAGCTGAAAATCTTCATTCCCAACGCCGACAATTCCACGCACACGATTTCCATTGAATATGCAGTCTCTGACGCCCTGCGCTTCTTCGACGAACACGATGAGTTTTATTGGAATGTCACCGGCGACGAGTGGGACGTGCCCATCGAATCTGCCGCTGCCCACATCGTTTTCCCCAGCAACGTCACCGGACTGCGCGCCAACGCTTACACCGGCGCTTATCACTCCAAAGGCCGCGAGGCTGTCGCGGAAATCGTCGGCACCGGCGTGGACGTCGCCACCACTTCGCCTCTCGGCATTCACGAAGGTCTCACCGTTGCCGTCGCGGTGGATAAAGGTGTGTTCAAAGAGCCCTCCGGCCTCGCCAGGGCGTGGCGCTTCCTCCGCAGCAATTGGCCCCTCGCCATTCCCATACTTGCTTTCTTCCTCATGCTCCGTTTGTGGTGGCTGCGCGGCCGCGATCCTCGCCTCCGCCCCATCGCCGCGCAGTACGAGCCGCCTGACCAGCTGTCTCCCGGAGAAGTCGGGACGCTAATTGATAACGCCGTGGATATGCGCGATATTACTGCCTCGATCGTCGATCTCGCTGTTCGCGGCTTCATGGTCATCGAGCAACAGACCAAGGATCATTTGCTCGGGCTCACGCACAGCAAGGAATACCTCTTTCATTTGAAAAAGCCTCAAGCGGAGTGGGGCATTCTTAAGACCCATGAACAACAACTTCTCGCGGGCTTATTCTCCACGGGCAACGCGGGTGACACCGTCTCTCTCGCCGATCTCCAGAATCACTTCTACAAGAATATTCCCAGCATCAAGGACCAGATTTTTGCTTCTCTGGTCGGCAAGGGCTACTACGCCAAGCGTCCCGACAGCGTGCGTTCCAACTACATCGTGTTTGGTTTTATTGCTGGATTTATTCTGATCGCCGGCGGCAACTGGCTGGCGCAACATTCGGGTATGGCGTCTTTGCCTTTTGTGATTGCTGGCATCCTCACCGGAATCGTCATTTGCGGCTTTGGCTGGTTCATGCCGGCGCGCACCCAGACCGGCGCCCGCGCTCTGGAAGGCATTTTGGGTTTTGAGGATTTCCTCGCGCATGTGGAAGCGGATCGCTTCAATCGCACCATCAGGACTCCAGAGATGTTTGAGAAATTCCTGCCCTTCGCCATGGCTTTAGGCGTCGAGAAGAACTGGAGCAAAGCGTTTCAGGGCATCTACACGCAACCTCCACAGTGGTATCAGGGAAGCTACGGCCCGGTCTTCTATCCCAACATGTTCGTCAGCGACCTCAACTCCATGTCCACGCTCGCAGGCACAGCCATGGCCTCGGCTCCGCGCAGTTCCGGAGGCTCCGGTTTCGGCGGCGGCGGCGGTTTCTCTGGTGGTGGATTCGGCGGTGGTGGCGGCGGCGGGTTCTAGCTTTCTTTCTTCGTGCCCAGCCCATACGCTTCCAACACATCGGCAAGCTTCACAACTCCAAATAGCTCACGGATATTGGCTCGGCTGACCACCGGCAGGAGATCCAGGTGAAGCGCACCCATGCGATCCAGCGCCATATCGAGTGAGTGATCCGCATGAAGATGAGGGAATTCACCTGGCGGCACCAAGTCTCCCACTCGCTTCGCCGAGTCACTTTCCGCTACGGCGCTTTCCAGTTGTGCTCGCGTCACCAATCCCACGAGTGCGTCACGATCGCTGACCAGCCAGGTTGGCTCTGACGATTCTCTTGCCCGCGCAAGAGCTACAGACAATGCTTCCTCCGCCGGCAGAATAGCGCTTGCCGGGCGCATTACCTGCCGCACTTGCCTGCTTCTCTTGTGGCCACCGGGACGTGGCAAGTGAATGCCATCCTGTTCCGCCAGCAGCTCGTAGATCGGCTCTCTCTGAATGCGCGATGCAATGAAATAGCTCACCAGGTTTGAGATCATCAGCGGCACAATCACCGCGTAGTCTCTGGTGATTTCAAAGATCATCACCACCGACGTCATCGGTGCGCGAACGATGCCTGCGAAAGCCGTCCCCATGCCCACCAGCGCGTAAGCGCCGGGCGTCGCTACGTAACCGGGAAAAAAGTGCTGCGCACCGCTTCCGATTGCTCCGCCGAGCATCGCTCCCAGGAACAAGCTCGGTCCGAATATACCGCCGGCGTTTCCAGAGCCGTAGCTGATTGCCGTGGCCACCAGCTTGAGCACCAGCAGCAGAACCATCAGCCTCAGGGCCATCCGTCCGTTTAGCGCGTCTCCCACAAATTTGTAGCCCACACCCAGGACTTGCGGCACAAACCAGCCCATCGCGCCGACGACGATTCCGCCGGCCACGGGTTGAAACCACAGGGTCTTTCTTGGAAATTTCTGAAAACGCGCGCGCGTTCGCAGCAACAGTTGCGAAAATGCTGCTGAGACCAGTCCTCCGGCAATTCCCAGGAATCCGTAGATCACCAGTTCCCACGGATTCACCAGCTGGTACTGCGGCACCTGAAACAGGGGATCGTTCCCCAGCACCAGCCGCATCACTCCCCAACTCGTCGCTGAAGCCAGCACCACCGACCCCAAAATCGGTGCGTGTAAGTCGCTCATCACCTCTTCCAGCGCAAACAACACCGCTGCCAATGGCGTGTTGAACGCTGCCGCGATTGCAGCTGCGGCGCCCACGGGAATCAGCGATTTCACTTTCTCGGGCCGCAGCCCCAGCACTCTTCCGAGTACCGACGAAATTCCACCGCCCACTTGCACTGCGGGCCCTTCGCGCCCCAGTGGAATTCCACTTGCCAGTGTCACTGACGTGCAGAAAAATTTTCCGAATACCGTCGAGAGGGTGATGCGTCCTTCCCGTGCGAACAGCGCCGCCTTGGTTTGCGGTACCCCGCTGCCTCGCGCATCCGGAAAGTAGCGGTACAGCAGATAGCCCATGGCCAGCGAGCCAACGACCGGCACCAATAATCGCCTCCATGGAGTGCTCCCCACAGGATAGAGATGCGCGCCAGCTCGCTCCGTCAGCAGGATGAACGCCACCACTACCAGGCCAACCAAGGCTCCGATTAACAGCGTGAGCGCCAGGAATACTTGCTCCTCGCGCGTGTTTCGGAAAGCTTCCCACCGCGCGAATGGCGCTCTCCACCACAGATTCTTTTCAGTCGTTTCGGTCATGTTGGGTGATTGTGCTCTCGCAAGAAGGCGGCTATCTTCCTGATATTTTAAGATCCAAATCTTCACTCGTAGTCGAAAGCCCGCTATCTGCCGGCAGTTTTGTCGAGGGTCCCCCGGGGCTGAAATAACGGAATCGCAGCACCTGCTCCCGCCGGCGCTCTTCTTCCAGGTGCCTGGTACGCGCTTTTAGCAGATCGTCGAGCGAAACGATACCCAGCAATCTTCTCGTACCCCTCTCAACCACCGGCATGCTGGTTATACCTTTATCCGCCATGCGGTACACCACCACTCGCAGCGTTTCATCGGGATAAACGTCCATTGTTTCGGCGCGCGTAAGTTCGCTGATGCCCCTCTGTAGCGCGCCGTCGCCCTCTTCGTCCATTCTCTTTCGAATATCCCCTCGTGTGACCACGCCGACCACGCTTCCATCGTTATCCACCACGGGCAATAGGCGTTGCGCCTGGGTTGCCGCCGCGTGTTGCGCGACCATCGTCTCCGCCAACGTGCTTGCCGCAGGAAGCGCCAGAAATTCTGTCTCCATTACCTCTCGCACATACAAAAGTTCCAGCGGGTCCACCGCATATTCGCGGCTAAGATGAAATCCTCGTCGCGCGACTTTTTCCGTCAGGATCGATCGCTTCAATGTCAACACTGTGAACCCGTGCGCAATTACACTGCCTACCAGCAGCGGTAGAAACACATTCGCGTCGTGGGTCAGCTCAAACGCAAACACGATGCTTGTGAACGGCGATCGCATCGTTCCGCCAAGTATTGCGCCCATGCTGATCAGCGGCCAGAACCCTGCTCCCTCATTCGGAAGAAACATTGCTTCCAGGCCGCCAAGCGCGCCACCCATCATCAATAAGGGAGCCAGCACGCCTCCCGAGGTGCCAGAACCGAGCGACACCGCCCAGATAAACCATTTCACCAGCAGCACGCCCAGAATCACCTTGGTCGTTACGCTTCCCTGCAACAATGCTCCGATGGTGTCGTAGCCAACGCCTAACGCCTGTGGAAAGACCAGGCCGCCCAAACCGATTGCCAATCCCCCAATCGCCGGCCACCACATCCAATGAATTTTCAGATGCTGGAAAGCGTCCTCAGCCGCGTACACCGACAGCGTCAACAGAGCAGACAGCGCTCCGGCTAGAATCCCGACCAGCGCACAGCCCAGCAGCGCCTTGGGTCCGATGAACAACGGGTGTGCTGGCACGGGAAATAGCGGGCCATATCCCAGGATGTATCGGCGCGCCACCGCGGCTACGGCGCTTGCCAACGCCACGGGGATTAAGCTGCGCGGCTTCCATTCGAACAGCAGCAATTCCACCGCGAGCAGCACAGCGGCCACCGGCGAAGCGAACGTCGCCGACATGCCTCCCGCCGCGCCTGCCACCAGCAATGTTTTGCGCTCCGCGGCAGTCAGATGAAAAAGCTGGGCAATCATTGACCCAAATGCGCCGCCGGTCATGATGATCGGGCCTTCCGCGCCGAAGGGACCGCCTGAACCAATCGAGATCGCGGAGGAAAGCGGCTTAAGCAGCGCGACTTTTGGCTCCACGCGGCTCCCGTTCATCAGAATCGCTTCGATGGCCTCCGGGATTCCGTGCCCACGGATTCGCTCAGATCCATAACGGGCCATCACTCCGATAATCAGCGCGCCGCCAATCGGAATCAGCACGCTGAAGAGTCCCAGATGATTTCCCACTGGCGACACCATCGCGGTGCTCCAGCGCCCAAAATAGAAAAGATTCGTGAACAGACCAATCAATCGCAGCAGCACCAACGCCACAAACGCACACAGTACGCCGATGAACATCGCCAATAACGAAATGGGAAGGACGCGCCACGTCGTCGTGAAGTCCCCAAGTTCCTCGCTGCGCTGGTTCACGCTTGGTGCCGGATTTTTCGTGTGTTTCTGCTTACTCAATGGCTTGTTTCTCGCTTCCGCTTGGTTCGTTTCGTTTTTGACGCCGCTCTTCGCGCTCGATTCGCCGAAGACGCCGTCGCTTCTGGACGCTTCTCCAGCAATCCGCTGATGGCTTCGACCAGTGCTCGCCCGTTCGCCCGCAGTTCGATAATGCGCTGTTGCACCACGTGTTCCAGCAGCTTCTCGCCTCGCGGTTGCAGCGATACCAGCACCTGCCGGCGGTCTTCCCGCCCTCGCGTGCGCTTCACATATCCGTGTGCTTCCATGCGGTCCACCAGCTCCACGGTGCTGTGGTGCCGCAATGAAAGCCGTTCAGCCAGCGTCCGGATGGTGGCCTCTAGCCCCTCCGGCAGACCGCGAATCGCCAGCAGTAACAGGTAATGTTGCGGCTCAAGCTGCGCCTGCCGCGCCGTGTCGTCACCTTCTTGCAGGAATCGCCGGATGCGATAACGCAGTTCCGCCAGTCCGCGGTACTCGTTCGCGGTGATCTTTTCGCTCATCCATCCACTCTATCGTATTACGATACATTTCGCCAGAGGCAGGTTCGTCCGGCAGTATCGAATTTACAACCCGGCAATTTGGCTTAGAAGGTCTTGCGGAAGGCTTTCTGCGTCTTGTAATGCTCGTACCCATGGCGCGCGTAGAAACCGTGCGCGCGCTCGCGCAGCACGTTCGAGCGTACCGACATACCCTTGCACCCGCGTTTCTTCGCCCACTTCTCACCGGCGTCGAGCAGCAGCCATCCAGCCCCCTGGCTGCGAACCGTTTCATCCACTACCAGGCCGTTCACTTCCGCTCGCCGCCCCACTTCGATCAGCGGCGTCGTGCTCACGTGCACCCATCCCACCACTCCTTGTTCTTTCGTCTCCGCCACGAAGCACGCCGCATCCCGGTCTTTCAGCACGCTTCTCAATCGCTTCGACATTTCCCTTGCAGGCGTGGGATACCCGAGTTGCCCGGAGAGCTCCGCGACTCTTGCCGCATCGCCCGCCCTCGCCCGCCGAATTTTAACGCTGTTCTCCGACGTCATCTCTTCATGCTTCGCGGCGGCGCAACCGTGTCTGCACCGCTTCGCTCTTCAATTCCCGCAAGGCATCCGCGGCAATCCAACGTGCCGCGCGGGAGTCTTGCAGCGCGATCCTCTGGGCGCTCTGCGATTGCCGCGCGATTCAATGCCAGGTTTCGTTTCCCAATGTTTCGTAGCGCCCAGTTTACGGCCTTCCTGACAAAATTTCGTTCGTCCCACGCCTCGCGTTCGATCACTTCCAGATACTCGCGAAATTCCGCGTCAGGCGCTTTCTTGTCGTGGCAGGCCAGAAACGCCGCCAGCGCGAAAGCCGCCCTTTTCTCGAATTCCTTTTTCCGCCGACTCCACGAATGAGCCTTCTGCCACGCAGGAGCCGCAAACACGAACAGGTGACAGCAAGTGCCATCGCAGACATCCCAGTTATCGAAATCGCGCACCCATCGCTCCATCTGCTTGCTCGTCACCAGCTTGCGTTCCGCAATTAATCCAGCCAGGATGCGTGCGTCATGATTTCCAGTTTCCCAAAGCTGCAGTCCCAATGAATGATTTCGTCCTATTTCGCGAGCCAGTTCGTCGAGCTTTGGCTTCGACACGCCGTAAACGTCTTTCGCCACAATTCCGAACCGCGCCATTCCCTCGACATTTCGCCTGGTGCCCAAACTCCGCAGTTCACGCAGCACTCGCTTGGCGTCCCATGTCTCGCCGGCCGTGCGCGCCTTATTCCTGCCGCTAGAACGTCTTGTCCGAATCAAGGAGGATTGTGACCGGGCCTTCATTGACCAGCTCCACCGACATCATCGCCTGAAAAATTCCTGTTCCCACGGTTAAACCAAGTGCTCGTAGCGCTTCGCAGAAATCCTCATACAGCTTCTTCGCCAGCTCCGGTGGACCCGCGGAGATAAAACTAGGCCGCCGTTGTCCTCGGGCATCGCCATACAACGTGAACTGCGAAACAACCAGCGCGCTGCCTTTCACTTCCAGGAGCGACAGGTTCATCTTTCCTTGCTGGTCTTCGAAGATGCGCAGATTCGCTACCTTTTCCGCCATGGTCTTCGCAATGCCCGCGTTGTCTTCCTTCCCCACGCCGAGCAGCACCGTCAGCCCGGGTCCGATTTCTCCCGTGACCTGGCCTTCCACCGTCACCTTTGCCCGGCTCACACGCTGTACAACCGCTCTCATGATTTTCCTGGCTTTTGCAACTTCCGTTTCTGCGTTCTTTTCCAACCACGCGGAGTCTTCTGGCAATTCGGGCAAAAATAACTGCTCCGGCCAGCCACAATCACACGGCGAATCGGCGTTTTGCACCGCGCGCAACTTTTTCCTTCTCGTCCGTACGCGCGATGATGCTGCTGATACTCTCCCGGCTGCCCATCGGCGTCAAGAAAGTCCGAGATCGACGACCCGCGCAGCACAATCGCCTTTTTCAGAATGTCCTGAAGCGCGCGGTACAACTCTTTCATCTGTTTTGGCACCAATCGCATTCCGAGTTGCGCCGGATGAATCTTTGCTTTCCACAAACTCTCGTCCGCATAGATGTTTCCCACGCCACGCAGCACCCGCTGATCCAATAGCAGCGCCTTCACGCGCGCTCGCCGGTGCATCCGTTGTTGAAATTCTTCCAGCCCCACTTCCAGAGGATCGGCCCCAAAACGTAACAATTCTTTTTGCAGCACTTCTTTCGGCAGATAAGCGATGCGACCAAATCTGCGCGCATCGATGAAGCGCAACTCTCTATCGTCGTCAAGCAGCATCACTACGTGCGTATGTTTCAATTGAGGTTCGCTCACCGGGCGGGGCCACAGCATACCCGTCATTCCCAGGTGCACAAGCAGCGCCGATTCCTCGTCCTGCTGCTCTGCGTTTTTCGCAGGCGTCAATCGCAGCAGCAGAAACTTCCCATAGCGCCGCACCTCGCGAATGATTCGCCCAGGCAGTTCCCGCTCGATATCGGCAGGATTATCGATGAAATCGCTTTTACCGATAGTGATGCTCAGGATGCGCCTTCCGGCTACTTCTTTTTGCAATCCTCGAGCGACAGTCTCGACTTCTGGCAGTTCCGGCATAATATTCTCAATCCTTCACCCTACCATATTCCTTGCGATCACTCTGAAACTTGCCGCGCGCCTGGAAATCTTCTTGCTCCACTCTGCAAAATGAGTTCTACTCCTTTTTTGGAGGCTCCCTTGATCTCTCATCGTTGGCGCTTTTTTTTCGCGGCAGTTGTGTTCCTGGCCGTCTCTTCCTTCGCGTTTGCCCGCAAACCCGATACCGGCTTCCTTGATCGCACTCTCTCTCTGCACAACGCCACTTACAAATATCAGGTTTTCCTGCCGGAAGGTTGGGCTTCCAACAAGAAATGGCCCATTATTCTGTTTCTTCACGGCGCCGGCGAACGCGGTTCCGATGGCCTGATCCAAACGCAGGTCGGCATCGGCACCGCTGTCCGTAAAGACCGCACGCGCTTTCCCGCCATTATTGTTATGCCGCAATGTATAACGAATTCCTGGTGGTCCGAACCAGCGATGGAAGAAATGGCGCTGGCCACCCTTGCCGCCGCCAGCAAGGAATTCAAGGGCGATCCCAAGCGCACCTATCTCACCGGGCTGTCCATGGGTGGCTATGGCACGTGGGCGATTGCGGTGCAAAATGCCAATAAATTCGCAGCCATCGCGCCGATCTGTGGAGGAATCGTCCTGCCCGAGCATCTTCGCCAACAACATCCGGAGATGGACAAAATTGCCTATACGGACGATCCCAAAAGCTACGCCGACGTCGCCGCCAAAATCGGCAAGACTCCTGTCTGGATTTTCCATGGTGGTGCCGATCCCGTCGTGCCGGTCGACGGCTCGCGCAAGCTCAATGAAGCCATCAAGGCCGCGGACGGCAATGTCCGCTACACGGAATATCCTGGCGTCGGCCACAATTCCTGGGACAACGCCTACGCCGACCCTGAGCTCATGACCTGGATGCTATCCAAGTCACGCTAGCCATTTCGCCGGCCCGAGGCTCTTCCTTCTTAGATGTAGCGCTGTCTTTTATGACCGCCACGCCTTACTTCTGGTGGTAATTCGGATACGGCGGATGGTCTGGTATCACCACGGGATTTTTCTTTAGCGCCTCCAGCGTTACCTGCACCGCTTTTTCCAATTGCGGATCATGTCCCGCGGCTACAGACGCCGGATCATTTTCCACCTCGATGTCCGGCGCCACTCCATGGTTCTCCACTTCCCATTCTCCGTGCAGCCCATAAATCGCCACTCGCGGAGCCGTCACGCCGCCGCCATCCATCAATCGCGGGTAGCCGTAGATGCCCACCAACCCGCCCCATGTCCGGGTGCCCACCAGCGGCCCCACGCCATCTTGTTTGAACATCCAGGGCAAAGCATCGCCGCCGGAGCCAGACATTTCGTTAATCACCATGGTCTTCGGTCCATAGATCTGCGCCAGCGGCGAGCAGAACTTCTCGCCTTCCCGGGAAACCGCGCAGTTGCGAAGAGGCCGTTTTAGGTAGTCGATAATGTAATCGGCAATTTCTCCGCCGTGGTTGTAGCGTTCGTCGATCACCGCGCCCTGCTTGCCAACCTGCGCATAGTAGAAACGGTTGAAGTTTGTGTATCCGCCCACAGCCGTATCCGGCACGTGCACGTATGCCAACTGGCCTCCGCTCAATTCATCCACTTTCCGGCGGTTGTCTTCTTCCCAAGCCCGGTTGCGCAACGCAAATTCGTTGTCCACCGGAACGACTGTGACTTCCCGCGCGTCCTTGCCATCGGGGTTTGGACCCACTTTGATCTTGATCTGCTTCCCCGCGGTGTTTTCGAAGAAACTATAAACCTCCGCCGGCGGCCGCACGTCTTTGCCATTCACTTCCAGAAGATACTCGCCAACTTTCACATCAACGCCAGGCTGCGTAAGTGGCGCGCGCAAATCTGGATTCCAATTTTCTCCGTTATAGATGCGCGCAAACTGGTAGCGCCCGTTCTGCACTTTGTAATCCGCTCCCAGCAGTCCGCCCCTCACGAGCTTTGGCTTCGGAACGTCTCCGCCACCAATAAACATGTGCCCGATTGTGATTTCGCCCAGCATTTCGGTGAACAGGTAATTCAGATCTTCGCGTCCGCCGAGTTTCGCCAGGTACACGCTGTATTCCTTCTCGGCTGCCGGGATATTCAGGCCGTGGTGATTTGGGTCATACAAAAAGTCGCGTTCAATCCGCCAAACTTCTTTGTACATCTGGTTCCACTCCGCTCGCGGATCGACGTACACCTCCATCTCCCCCAAATTCACCACTCCATCTCCCGGCTTCGGGGCTGCCGCGGTTGCCGCGATGATCCAAGGCGATGCTGGCGCCGGACCCTGCTTGAACAGCGCCTTCTCTCCATTCGCGGATACCGCAAACTTGCTCACCCCGCCTACGTACGGCTCGGTCTTACGCGTGCTCAAGTCGAATTTGCTCACGGTGATCAGAGGCGCATCGTCTTCGAAGCGAGGCACGTCTGGAATTTCTCCCAGAAACAAAATTCCCGTTTTCCCCGGTGACAGCAGGACATAATTCGCCGCGCGAATCGGCAACGCCACAATCCGTTGGCCTATTCCTTGCAGATCGACGGTTACTACAGGCGGTTCATCCTTCTTCTCGCTCTCTTTATTTTCGCCTTCCTTCCCCTTGTCTTTGTCCGTCTCTTTTCCCTTAGACTTGTCGGCTTCCTTTCCCTTCTCCTCGCTCTTCGCCGCCATCTTCTCTTCATCGCTCTGCGGTTCTACAGGATTGGGATCGCCTTTTTTCAGCACCACGGCGTAAACGCTGCGCGTCAACGGGTGCTGATAACTCGAAAGATCCAACCACCCCTCCGTCAGTCCCACGTCCGTGCTGGACGCGAAATACAGCGTCTTTCCATCTTTATCGAACACCGGAAAACGCGAGTCTGCTGTTCCGTCGGTGATCTGCGATTCCTTACTGGCCTCCACGGAGTACACAAACACGGTGTGCAAATGGTTTTCCAGGAATTTTGTGTACGTCAGCCATTTGCTGTCGGGGGACCACGCCGGATTCATCGCGCTAGACGGATCCTCAAACAGCTCCGTCGTAACTTTCACCGCAGTTCCCTTTTCCACGTCCACGTACCACAGATTCAGCCGCTTATCCGTGTACGCAATCTTCTTGCTGTCGGGCGACCACAACGGGTTATAGAAAAATGATGGCGGGTTTCCCAGGTTGATTTTCTTCACCGCGCCCAGCCCGGATTGATCCACGATGTGCAGCGCGTACTCGCCCGACTCGTCCGAAAAATAGGCGATCGACTTTCCGTCCGGCGACCACGCGGGATTTCGATCTTCGACGCTTGGCGTACGCGTCAGATTCCGTACATCGCCCTTTTCCGCGGGCGCCGTCAGAATTTCTCCGTGCGCCTCGAATACGGCACGCATGCCCGTCGGCGAAATTCCGGCATTCTGGATTTGCTCAGCGGCTTTGACGTAGTGCGGCCTGGTGTCCGGCAGATCCGCCGAAACCGTGATGTGCACCTGTTTGGGCTTCCCGCTCGCCGGATCGTACAGATAAATTCCTCCGAACTGTTCGTACACCAACGCGTCCGGTCCCGCTGACAGCGACTTGAAATCCAGAGCTTTGTTTTCTATCTCGCGTTTTACGCTCTTCGTCTTCGGATCATAGGAAAACAGCGTTACCGGGCCGTTGCGGTCCGACAGGAAGTACACTTTTTCTTTGAACCACGCCGGATTCGAGTCGTTCGAGTTTTCACGCGGCACTTTTTCCAGCTGCAGATCCTTCAGCCGCACAATGTAGATTGGCGTGGTCTGTCCGCCTCGATACCTCTTCCAGGCCTGCTGCCATTGGAAGTTCGGCACGTAGGCAATCTTCTCTCCGTCCGGCGAATAGCCGCCGTCAAATGCGCGCCACATCGGCAGCACTTCCGCTACGCCGCCTTCCATCGGCACGGTATACATCCGGGTCATATCCGCATAGGCATCGCGATCGGACAGAAACAGCACGCGCTTTCCGTCTGGCGTCCAGCCCAACGCGCCGTCCTGCCCCGGGTACCACGTCAAGCGCTTCGGTTCTCCACCGGCCGCGGGCATCACGTACACATCGCGGTTTCCGTCGTAGTTCGCGCTGAACGCAATCCAGTTCCCGTCCGGCGAAAATACCGGATTGCTCTCGTGGCCTCCGGTGGTTAATTGCCGCGCTGCACCACCGTCCCTGGGCACGCTCCACAAATATCCACCGTAGCCAAACACGATTTCCGTCTTGCTCAGCGTAGGGCCCTGCAGCAACAATGGCGCTTCCTGCCCCGGCGCCAGGTACGAACCCATTCCCACCAGCAGCAGCCCCAGAGCCCACCGAATCGCTCCGCGCATGAATCCTCCTTCAGCTCAGAATCTTCAACGAATCTCTCAAAAGGTTTGGATGGTTTGCGAAAAGAGGATTGCCGATCGGCATTTTCCGCCGCAGCACCGCTTCAGGGCAGCGGCACTCCGGGCGTCGCCACGATTCCTGCCATCCGAAGCAATTCCTGATATTCCGTGTCGGAAATCGACGAAATGAGCAGCCGCACATTCTTCAACAGTTTCATTTTCCGCACCGCCGGATTGGCCCTCATCTCCGCAAGCGTCACCGGCCTGGGCAGTTTTTCAAAAGCCCGCAAGTCCGCCACCAGGTTTTTCCCTTTGGTATCGTGCGGGTCGGGGTAGGGGTCTCGCGTCACTTCGGCAATCGAATACAACGACCGCTCCGGCGCAGAGTGGTAACACAGTACCCGGTCGCCTTTTCTCACCTGTTTCAGCGCCCGGATGGCGTCGGGTTTCCCCGCAGCCCCGTGCCACATTTCTTTGCCTTTTACGAATAAGGTATCCCAGTGATAGTGGTGTGGGTCTGCGCTGAAGATCCAATAATGTCGTGTTTGAGAGGTTACGGTCGCCATCGGCCCCAGATTCGGCTGAAATATACACGTTAGCTAGGCGAAAACCAAACAAAATATGAGGGATAGGGGGAATTGGCGGTGGAAAACCCCGAGTTTGACACGAGGTGCGGGCCAATATCAATGTATGTTATTTATTATCTTATGCTTACAGAACAATCGACGATTCGCCGGCTCTTTCAGGCTCCAACGTCCACGAAAACGTCTTCTCCGCGCACTTCGGTCGGGTAGCAATCTACACCCGCCGCCGGATTTTGCACCACTTTCCCGTTGGTCACGTCATACTGCCATCCGTGCCAAGGACACGTCACGATCTTGCCCTCAAGTATCCCTTGCCCCAGCGGGCCCCCACGGTGCAGACACGTGTTGTTAATCGCGTAGATCGTTCCTCCGACGTTCGCCAAGGCAATGGCTTTGCCCTCGATCTGAAACTCTCGCACAGTGCCTGCGGGTATCTCCGCCTTCTTCACCGCCCGAACAAATCCCATTGGTTTTTCCTCCGCGGCTCGCCTGAAGCGATTCCGCGCTATTCGCTAAGGGTCGTCGAATCGATCAACCGTCGCGGGCGCAAGTTCTTAGCGCAGTACTGATAACTGATGACTGCCTACTGCGGCTCGGCCACCTGCGCCACCATCACGCTCTTTTTGAACTCGTCCACCATCTCTGACTTCAGCCGCACTTCCGTTGGCCGTTTGGCGAGGCTCATGTCATCGATCTTGTCCTGTAGCTTCATCAGCGCATAGAACAGCGCCTCTGGCCGCGGCGGACACCCCACCACGTACACATCCACGGGCACGATCCGGTCAACTCCCTGCAGCACCGAATACGCATTGAACGGCCCGCCCACGCTGGAGCAAGCGCCCATCGAGATGCACCACTTCGGGTCCGGCATCTGCTGCCACACGCGCTGAATCACTTGCGCCATCTTCAGCGTCACCGTTCCCGACACGATCATCAAATCCGCCTGCCGCGGCGACGGCCGGAACACTTCGGCTCCGAAGCGCGCCATGTCAAACCGCGAGGTGGTCGACGCGATCATCTCAATCGCGCAGCACGCCAACCCAAACGTCAGCGGCCAGAGCGAGCTCTTTCTTGCCCAATTGAATACGTAATCGACGGAGGTAATTAAGACGTTCTTCTCAAAACGCTGGTCTATGACACCCACGGGCCCTCACTCTTTTCTCTTCCCATGCCCCGAAGTATAGCCTTCGCATTTCCACCGCGTCAAAGACCTTCGTCACACCCCTTTTCGCAGCTCAGCTTAGCGTGCCGGACCACTATGGCCCTCGCTGAAGTGCCGTCGCGGTGCTACAATCCCCGCGAGGTGCTCCATCATGAACAAGTCAGCCATGATTGCCTCGTTCGTCACGGTTCTGTTTGTCGTTGGTATCGTTGTCTACCGGTTGCTTTGGGCTGCTTCGTCCGTAGCTAGCGCCGCGGGTCTTGGTCGTCTGCCGAAATTGCCAAAAGGCTGGCGCCGCTGGCTTTTTGGAGAAACGAATGGCCCCTCGAGATAGGGCCCTAGGTCCGCTCTGGCAGCAGACGAAAGCCTTTGTTCCTTCCCCAGCGATAGATTTGGAAATCCTTATCCAGGGTGAAGATGTCTCCTGTTTCAAACTCATTCGCCAAATGAATCAGGCATGCGTCCGCCAGGTCGATTGCGCGATCCCGATATTTTCGGAGAATCGACCTTACCGCGACCGCTTCCCGTGAAAGTTGGAAGGGAATCTGGAAGATCCCTTCGCTCACGTTTGCGATGATGGCCTCTGGCGCCCCGGGCAGGCTTCGTACCAGGTAACAACTCTCCGCCATGACGGCTTCGCACGTGATGAGTGGTGCATCTAATTTCCGCACAGCCTCGGCGCACTTCCGATGGAGTTTCTCACTCCGGTCGAGCAGCGCCACAATCACTCCCGTGTCCAGGAGTATGGGCTTCATTTGCCAAAGTCCCAGAGATGCTTTTTATTGGACCCGAGGTCCGAGACTCCCGAACGGAAGCACCCCAAACCAATGATGCCTCGCTTGTTCCGGCGTAAATAGCTCGCTTCCAGGATGCGCAGGCCTTCTCTGACAATCTGAGATGGGCTCCACCCTAATTCGCGCGTAAGCGCCCTCAGCCTCTTTTTGGACCGTTCGTCAAGTCTCGCTTGAATCGCGGAGCGCATACGTTTAGATTGTACTACAAAATGAGAATTGTATGACGCCACAAAAAAAACACTCTAGCCCCGCCGGCCTTCCTTCTCCCACGTAGCGCTGACTTTTATGTCAGCGAACGGTTGGGCTGGGATAAAGCTCCGCACTACATTTAAGACTGAAATCGCACAACCGGCAGGTTTTCATCCTTTAAAGTGTCTCGTCCAGTGCCAACTCCTCTACCATCACGTCCAATTGAGACTGCAACGCCGCTCGCTTCATTCTCAGTTCTTTGATTTCCTTCTGCAGTTCCGCTAGCCGGTCTTCCTGCGCGTCCAATTGTTTGGTGTACCGCTGCAGCAGCGTCTTCTCTTCCGCGCTGCCCTTCAATGCCTTCATGTTCTCTCGCAGCCGCGCTTGGTCATGATCGATGGACTCCATCTCCGCCTGCCGAGTCTTGATCTCCTGATCCACGCCGGCAATCTCGTTTTTCTTTTCGATTACCTTTCGCAGCGCCGCCTCCGCGGGTGGCTTAATGGTCTTTTCCTGTACCATCGCGGCCACTTGATTGTCCGTAATCGTGCTGACGAAAATAGTCGATTCCTCTGGTTTGCTCTCGTTCACCACCAGTTTTTCTGTCTTGTCGGGCCCGACAGCCACGCGGAAACGATAGTGGCTGGTTCCGGCTTCTGCAGGTTTCAGGTCTTCTGCCAGCTTCCATTCTTCCTGGATCGGATGTTCAACCACCACCTGGCGCGACGTGGTATCCGCATTGTGAATCGTGTAAGTGGTGGCGTCGCGCTGCACTCGCTGGATCTTCATCACTCCATGCAAGATCGTGACTCGCGTCGCCGCCCGCGATTCCGATTCACTCTCGGCCGTAACATGCACCGCCGTGTCTGCGGCGTAGGAGAGCAGCCGCTTCTCTCCCGGATGCAACACTTCCATGATTCCCTCGCCGGCGAACGAATCCTGCTCCAAAATGTTGAATGTGCCGCCGTCCAGCGTCAGCCCCGACGAATTGGTAACCCACAGTGCTCGCAGCGGCGTGCCTTCCACCTCTCTATTGTCGTTCGCCGTCACCAGCGTCACTTTTTCCGCGTCGATGGGCGATTGCACAATCGGCACCAGCGCCGACTGGTTCTTCAATACGGTGATCTTTTCCTTCAGCGAATATTGAAACAATTCGCCCAGCGCGCTTCCTTCTGCCGCGGAGCTTGCGCCCCGCAAAGTCGTGGTTAACAAGCTGTTTTGTGACGTGCTCACCGGGGACACTTCTATGGTTTCCGCGGCTGAACCCACGTTCAGCGTCGCGTTGATGTTGCTGTTGTATCCCGGCCGGAGGCTTACTTGCGAAAACTGCGACGTCTGGAACCCACGACTGCTGATGCTTAGCGAATATAGACCCGGCGCTGCACCCGAGAGACTGTAGTTCCCGTTGCTGTCCGTGCGCGCGCTCTCGACTGCTCCTGTCGCGCTGTTCCGCAGAACAACCTCAGCATTGGGAACCACCGCGCCTGATGGATCCGCCACGCGGCCGCTCAACATCGCACTGTTCGGCGGCGGTGGTGGCCCTGCTGAATAGCTTCCGCCGCCTACACCTCCACCGCTGCCGGAACCTATGCCTCCAACAACACCTCCGATTATTCCCCCGGCCATTCCACCCGGCACTCCTCCCTCCAATTTTGCATATGCTTGCAGTCGGTTATCTTCCATGCTCGCTTCATGCGCTTGCGGCGTCAGCATCATCGACTCTGGCAAAGGAACCACCGGCCGCCGCGTATAGTACGGTTGCGAAATATCCTGAACAAACGACTGCGGCGCTCCCGACACCAGCGCGAGCTGCACATCTTTCCAGTCTTCTCCCACGGTGTTGTCGATAATTGCCCAGCCCTGCAAAAACGGCGTGCCCGGAGCCTTCGGTAATACGATCCTGTAGGTGCTCTTCCAAACAGGCACTTCGCTGATGTAGCTGACGAATAGCTCCCGATCGCCATTTCCGGTAGCGCTGATCGTCATTCGCCGAACGTCCTTCGACCGCGTCGAGCCCACCAAATTCAAATACCGATTCACGTCCTGATGGATTTCCGTGTCCACGGAACGCACCGTTACGGATGGCCCCAGTTCGAATATTCTCAGCTCTCCCGCGTCCGTCACGATCCCCAATTGCGTCGCGGTGATCGCTCCGCCCTTCACAGTTTCCTTCTGCACCGTTTCCACGCTGAAGACTTTCCCCAACGCCGTCGTTGTGCCGTTCCGCACTTCCACTCTGGTGCCGCGCAACGCAATCAGGAATGCCGCGCTGGTCACATTCTCATTCAGGGGAATCTGCAGGCTCTTCAATCGCTCTTCCAGCGGCGCCACGGAGTTGTAGCGCACTCCGTTAATACGGCCACCACTCAAGTCCACCAGCGTCAACGACTTCAACACATCATTCAATTGCGCGGTCGTGAATTCGATTCCCAGATTCTGGCTTCCACGCACGCGTCCCGTGTGCTCGAAGTATCCGACGCCGTTCTTGTACAGAACGACTCTCTTCACGGGCAGCGCAACAGCCGTTGTCGGCTCGGGCTCTCTGGCCTCTTTTGCCGCTGTCGAGTTGCTGTTTGCTTCGGCGGATTGAGCTTGCGGCGATGGATTACTTTGTTTTTGTGGGGTGCTTTGCGCCATCGTTGCAACAGAAAACAACACAAAGACACAAAAGCGGTGAACGCGCATGTGCGAGCCTCCCTGATTTGCGCAGTGGGATGCTGGTTCTTAGACACCAGTTGTACTATGTTTGACTCAATGCTTTGATTATTTTTTCGGGGACCCACAAATCCCGTCGCCCTGGCGCCCGAGTAACAGCCGCACTACCTCTTAGTTTGTCCGTTTAGCGCTGACTTTTCGTGTCAGCCCATGATTGAGGCTCGGATAACAGCCTGCCTCATTCGTTGCGCAGGCAGGCCATTGGGTTGATGCTGGCCGCGCGAAATGCCGGCAAGAGTGCAGCTCCAACCGCCACAATGGAAAGCACCACCAATGCCGCCACAAAGGTGACAAAATCGGTAGGCTTCAGACCGAACAGCATCGCCGTGGCTGCCCTGCCCATCGCCAGCGCCAGCGCCGTTCCGATGCTCAGCCCGATCGCCAACAGCAGCGAGGCTTCGCGCAAAACCAGCCACACGATGTTCGGCTGTCCCGCGCCCAGCGCCATTCGGATTCCAATCTCCGTTCGCCGGCTTGCCACCATATAGGAAATCACGCCGTACAGCCCGATCACGGCAAGCAGCACCGCAAGAGAGCCAAAGAATCCGGAAAGCCTGGCCATCAAATGGTCGCGCAGCAATCCATCGTCAATCATTTTGCGAAATGGAACAAAGCTCACGTCGAGATTCGGATTCGCTTCGCTGGCCACGCTCTTCACGGAAGCGATCAGCCCGAACAGCGAAAGGTCCGAACGAATCAGAATTTGCGCGTCGTTGTCCGGATGGTCGTACTGCGCGATCGCCGTGTACACCAGCGGCTGGAACTCTTCGCGCAGGTCGGCGTATTTCGTGTCCTTCACGACGCCAACAATTTCAAACGGCGCGGAGGTCTGGTTCATGCGCCGCACCCGGAACCGCGTCCCAATCGGGTTTCCTTCCTTCACGAACTTCTTCACAAACGATTCACTCACAATCGCGACGTTTGGTGAATTCGCCATATCTCGCTCGTCGAAATCCCGCCCGGCAAGAAGCGGTGTGCTCATCGTTCTGAAGTAATCGGGGCTCACGCGATTGAACGTTGCGACTGGCGCTTCTCCTTCCGGCTGTCCGGTATCCCCCATGAAGATGTCGTGGGCGATTCCGTTTCCGCTCAACGGCACGATTTCCGCAATGGCCGCCGCTTGCACACCGGCAATGCCTCTCACATGTTTCAAGAGTTCATCCGCAAACTGGCGGCGGCCCTGATTCGGAAGTTTCAGCGTGGTGAAATCGATGTCCGTTACCAAAATACCGTCGCGCTGAAAACCCGCATCCACCTTCGCCAAATTGTTCATGCTGCGCGCAAACAGCAGTGCCCCGACCAGCAGCGTCAGCGACAGAGCGATTTGCGAAACCACCAGCACGCGCCGCAGTCCAAAGCGCGAACGCCCTTTGCTTCCTCCCCCAGCGCTCTCCTTCAACGCCAATCCCGGCGCTACGCTGGTGGCCCGCAACGCCGGTGCCAGCCCAAAAAGCACACAAGTCAGCACTGCGAGCGCCGCGGTAAATCCCAGCACGCGCCAATCCGTTCCCAAGTTCATGAACAGCGGATCGTCTTTCGTGCTCATCGAAGTCACCAGCACTTGGCTCAGGCTGCGCGCCAGCACCGCGCCAACCGCCGCGCCGATTCCCGCCAACAGCAGACTCTCCGCCAAAAGCTGGCGCACCAGCCTTGCGCGGCCTGCCCCTACCGCCATGCGCATGGCCATCTCTTTTTCCCGTGTACTGGCCCGCGCCAGCATCAGGTTTCCGAGATTCGCCGCGGCTATCAGCAGCACCAGGCCCGCAAGGCCAAGCAGCAGCCACAGCGGCTTCTCATAGCTTGCGCGCAAATCCGAAACCCCGGAATCCGCGGGAAATGCTCCAAGCTTGAATTGCAGAAACGTCTTGGCATTCTGCGGATTGAATTCCGCAGGCAGGGTCGCTTCGAAAATCCCCGGCGAAATCGCGCGTAATTGCGCGCCTGCCCGCCCCACACTCCAGCCCGGCTTCAGCCTGCCCATCGCGGCGAGCCACCATCCGATCCGGCTTTGCAGCTGAGTATTCTCTCCATTAACGAGCGGTTCCGCGCACACCGGCAGTGCCACGTCAAAATACCGTCCCACTTCCACGCCGTAAAAATCCGCGGGCGTCACGCCGATGATCGGTATGGGATGACCGTTGACCGCCAGATTCTGCCCCAGTACCGATTGTTCTCCTCCGTATTCCCGGTGCCAGAACGAATTGCTGATCACTGCGCCCGTCGACCCGCAGCCCGCCCGGTCATCTTCGGGTGTGAGCAGCCTGCCGAGTTCGGGCTCGATGCCCAACGTCGAAAAGAATTCTCCGCTGACCCACAAGCCCTGCACATTGTGCACTTCGCCGCCGGGAGAAATATTGAATTGCGCGGGCGACCACGCAAACAGGCTGGAAAAGCCTTCCTGTTTGTTGCGGACCTGCTCCCACAAGGCGTACGTCAGATCGGGGTAGCGGCTCGAAAAGCTGCCGCTCGCTCCGTGACGACCGTCGATGGCAATCCTGCACAATTTCCTGAGGATTGCGCACCGGGAGTGTTCGCAATCGCACCGCGTCAATCAGTTGAAATATCGCGGTATTGGCGCCAATCCCCAATGCCAGCGAAAGGATCGCCGTTATCGCAAAAATTGGATTGAAGCGCAGCAACCGAAAACCAAATCGCAAATCGCTTGCCAGCGTCTCAATCCATGATTCCCACGTTGCCTCGCGCACGTTTTCCTTCACCGCTTCCATCCCGCCCAATTCCATTTTTGCCTCGCGATAGGCCCGCTCGCGTCCCATTCCGCTGCGCATTTTCTCCGCGGCGTTGGCGTCCACAAATTCGCGCAATTCCTCATCCAGTTCGCGCTCCACGCTTTCCTTCTGGAAGAGGCTGTGGAATCCGCGCGTCACATTTCGCAAAAATGCCATGGCCTGGCCTCCTAGGAAGCAGTCTCTAGAATTTTGCCGATGGCCGCGACTTGCCGTCCCCATTCCCTCGTTTCCGTTGCCAGCTTTCGTCGTCCCATTTTTGTTAAGGAATAATATTTCGCGCGACGATTGTTTTCGGAGGTTCGCCATTCGCAGTCCAGCAGGCCAGCGCGTTCCAATCGGCGAAACGCCGGAAACAGCGAACCGGGGTTAACCTCAAAGACGCCACCGCTCATCTGCCGGATGCGCTGCGCAATGCCCCAGCCGTGCATGGGCTGCAGGTCCAGGGTCTTCAGGATCAGCATATCCAGCGTGCCTTGCACCAGTTCCGTGGGTTGGTCGGGCAAGCGCCCTCCTCTAGAGAAACTAGAGCAAGGATACGCAATTCCTCTCGATTGTCAAGAGAAGGGAAAATCAGCCTAGCTTTCGGATTGGCTGACAGGAAAGCCAGCGCTACATGGAAGACAAAGGCCATGACGCGGCGATCAAGGCGTGGCGATAGCGCTTACTTCTTCGCGCTGGGATCCTCGAATTGTTTTGCCAACAAATTCCAGTAGCTCGCGGGCTTCAGCCGCTGCCATATATCCACGAAATACGCGTCCGCGCCGATCAATACGCGCATCGCCCCGCGCTCCACGCCGCGCAGAATTTTCGCCGCAGCCACCTCCGGCGCCGTACGCGCCACCTTCTGAAACCGCGCCATGCTGTCCTCGCGCAATCCTGCCGACGCTCGCGCCCCTTCTTTGGCGCTAGCGGCAATCGCCGTGCGCACAAATCCGGGGTGCACGCACGTCACGCCCACATTGGTCCCCAGCAATTCGTGGTGTAACGATTCCGTGAATCCCCGCACCGCAAATTTGCTGGCGCAATACGCGCTCTGCCCCGCGGCTCCGAAAAATCCCAGCAGGCTGGAGGTATTCACGATGTGCGCGCGCTTCTCTTTTTTCAACAATGGCAGGAAATACGCCGTTCCATACACGACGCCCCAAAAATTGATGTCCATTAGCCACCGAAAATCCGCGATCGAGATTTCCTCGAAGTGCCCCAGCAGCGCCACTCCGGCATTATTGAAGAGCACCGTCGCCCGGCCGTGCTGCGCCTCTACCTCTTCCGCGAATCGCTTCACCTGCGCTTCTTCGGCCACGTTCACGATGTGCCGCGTCACTATTCCTTTCGCAGCGCCCAGCAAATTCGCCGTTTCACCCAATCCCCGGTCGTTCACGTCTGACAGCGCCAGCGCCGCACCCCGCTCCGCCAGTTGCTGTGCGAGACATCGCCCCATTCCCGAACCGGCCCCCGTCACCACCGCAACGCTTTCGCTCCAGTTCCACATCGCTTCGTCCTCGCACCGGGATTTCCGATGCACACGTCCACACGTCTGCGCACCACAATTCCGTTCCCCTCGCACTCTTACCATATTTCGTGAACGCGCGGCCAGCGCGTGAATCACACGGCTTGCACTTTGTCTTCAGGGAAGGAGGCGCGCACCAGATTCTTGCCCGCGCGCTTGGCTTCATACAGCATCTGGTCCGCCTTGCGCACCAGCGCCGTGAAGTCCTGCAACCCATTGCCAGAAAATCCCGCCAATCCAAAACTCGCTGTAACGCTAACGCTCTGTCCCTGCAACGGAAACGACAGCGCGGCGAATTGTTCGCGGAAGCGGTTCACCGTGGCTTCCACTCCAGCCGCTTCGGCGTGCGTGATCACCAGCAGAAACTCATCTCCACCCAACCGCCCGCAAATATCCGAGCTTCGCGTATTTTTCCTCAACACCGCCGCAAAAGTTTGCAGCACGATATCCCCGGCGTCGTGCCCGAACGAATCATTGATCACCTTAAAATTGTCGATGTCTCCCACCACCACCCACAACGAAAACCCGTGCCGTGCCGCTCCTCGTAGCTGTCTGAGCGCCCATTCTTCAATCGCGCGCCGGTTCGGCAATCCCGTCAGAGGATCGGTGCGCGCCGCCTCTTCCAACTTCAAACTTTTTGCCGCAAGTTCCCGGTTCAGGTCGATAATCCTGCGCCCCACGGCCATCCGCGCCAGCATTTCTCCGGGATCAAACGGCTTGGTGAGGTAGTCATCCGCTCCGGCCTGTAGGCCCTTCACTACACTTTCTTTTTCCTTCTTGCTGGTCATCAAAATCAAATACGTGTACGGCCGCGACTGGTCCTCGCGAATCCTCTGGCACAGTTCCAGGCCCGACAGATCCGGCATCATCCAGTCTGTCACCACGATGCACGGTGAATGTTCCTGATACATTTCCAGGGCTTCCCTGCCATTGTTGGCGAATAGCAGCGAGTACGGCTCCATGGTTAACAACTGTTCCACGAGTTTCCGGTACACCGGAGAGTCGTCTACCACCAGCACCTGATATTTGCCGTCTGTTTGGGCCATGCCGTTTTTGCCGTTCTTGGGTACCCTGCTTTACTTATTCTCAATCTAGCAGAACCGGGCAGCCCCGCAGATTCGGTGGCTTTCTGAGCCGCGAAAGTGACACCTATTCTCTGTGGATTGCTCACCCGATGTCGTTACTTTTGTATGACTGCCTGCTTTTTCAGTTCGTGCCGAGTTGTTTCTCTGCCAGCGCGCGGTATAACGCAACGACCCGCTCGTTGTAGTGCTCCAGCTTGAATTGATTCTCGATTCGCCGGCGCGCTGCTTTCCCCATTTCGCGGCTCTCTTCGCGATGCTGGTAGCACCATAGGATGGCATCAGCCAGCGCGCCCACATCCCGCGCCGGCACCACCAGTCCCTCTTTGCCATTTGTTACGCATTCCAGAGCGCCGGTTTTGTCCGTCGCCACTACCGGCAGGCCCGAAGCCATCGCCTCCAGCAGCACTTGCGCCAGACCTTCATTCGTCGAGGGCTGAACAAACAGGCTTGCCTCGCGATAAGAACGGGCTACCTCGGCAGCGGGCAGCGTTCCAGTCACCCGCACTCCGCAGTCCGAATAGTTTCCCAACAACGATTTCATCTGCTGCTTCACTTCTCCCACCAGCACGAGTTCCGCGTCGCGCAGGCCGAGTTTCTTCCACGCTTCCAGCAGATAGCCCACGCCCTTGGCAAATTCCAGCCTGCCCACATAGCAAACGCGGAATATGGATGCGGTTGCAACCGTCGGACTCGGACAAAAATAGTCCGTATCCACTCCCGTTTGCACCACCACCGTCTTTCCCGCGTAACCGTACTCTGCAAAACTTTCCTGCGCCACTGCCGACGGCACCACGATGCGGTCGCACTCTGCAAACTCCTGGTCCATCCGCCCCAGCAACCTTTCTGCAAAGTTTCCACTGCCATCGCCGCTATGCACGCCAAACCGCCGGCACTCTTCCATCTCCACCTTCTTCCAGAGCCGCGGATGACACGCCGCGTTCTCCACTAGAGTGATCGCGCCATTTTTCTTGGTTGCGCGCAAGCTCGCTAGACAGAGTGCCGTGCAACCGTGAAATATTTTGCAGCGCGTGATTTGTTTTGATACCAAGCGGTCCGCTAACCACGCGGTCGCTGTCACTGGCGGCCGCGGCTGCACAGCGGCAGGCAGCCGCCGCCAGACTCCCCACACCACGCGCTTCAATAATGTGTAAGCGGGAAAACTCCTCACCGTTTCCAGCGTCCCGCGCTCGTTCGGCTCCCGAATCTCGAGGTAAGGAACGAAGTCCAGCATCTGCCGCAGCATTCCCTCGGATAACAGCTTTGCCGCCAGTGTTTTTTGGTAGGGCGCTGCGCCGAGCGCAAGCGTTACAGAGACGGGATCGGTGGGCATCGGCATATCAGCTGGGTTTCAAGCCGCGACACCGGCGAGCTCGCGGTACAGCGCAATCATGCGCTGATTGTAATGATCCAGCGTGAACTGGCTCTCAATCCTGGCGCGCGCCGCTCGGCCCATCGCTCGCGTTTCGTCTCGATGGTCGTAGCACCACTGGATCGCATCGGCGGTTCGGTCAACGTCCCGCGCCGGCACGATGAATCCTTCTTTCCCTTCGCTCACGCAGTCGCACGCCCCGGATAGCTCGGTGGCCACCACCGGCAAGCCCGTCGCCATCGCTTCCAGCAGCACCTGCGCCAACCCTTCATTCACAGAAGGAAAAACAAACAGGTCCGACTCGCGGTAGAGTTCTGCCAGCTTTTGCGTCGTCAGAAAACCTGGCGTGCGCACGCTGGAATCGCGATGAGTTTCCAGCAGCTCCCTAATCTCCGGTCGCACCTCTCCCGCCATCACCAGCTCCGCATTTGGCAAGCGCAGCCTCTCCCATGCTTGCAGCAGATAACCCGCGCCTTTCGACAATTCCAGGCGGCCCACAAAGCACACGCGAAACAACCTTCGCGGTTGCGGATCAGCCTGCTGAGGCTGTGGCGAAAAAAATTGTTCATCAACTCCAGGGAAAACCACGGTGGTCTTATCACCCAAGCCAAACTCCGCGAAGCTGTCATGCGCCACATTCGACGGCACCACGATGCGGTCGCAGATTTCGTACTCGCGTTCCATGCGACGAATCAGCGCCGCCGGCAACAGCGGGCTGTACAGGCTTGGCTTGATCTTGAATCGCTCGCATTCTTCCCACGGTGCTTCATGAAAATGACCCGGGTGACGCCCCGCGTGCTCCACCAGCGTGCGCGCGCCTTGCCGTTTTGCAGCGGGCAGACTCACGAGCGATTGCCCCATCCATCCATGGAATACGCTGCACGGCGGGATCCAGCGCGACCACAACTCGTCCTTCATCACAACCGACACCATCACCGGTGATCTCGGGCGCCAGCCCTTTGGCAAACGCCGCCAGGCGCCCCATAGCACTCCGTTGACGATTCGGTTCAAAGGGAAACGTTTAATCTCGTGCAGCGAACCGTTGCCGTTGGGATCTTGAATTTCCAGGTAGGGACCGGAGGTCAGCAGTCGCCGCAACATTCCTGCGGCCAGCAGACTGGCGGCGAGGGTCTTCTGCCAGGGAGCCGTTCCCACGGCCAGCGTCACGGAAACGTTGTCTGGCTGCATGGCGAATATCCTAATCCGAGATTTGCGGATTGACGCGGACAATCGTATCGACCACAGCTTTCGGTTACTAC
Organism: Candidatus Acidiferrales bacterium; assembly: GCA_963826335.1. Lineage (GTDB taxonomy): Bacteria > Acidobacteriota > Terriglobia > Acidiferrales > UBA7541 > Acidiferrum. Next base: position 132,567 of record CAWGXB010000030.1, read on the forward strand.
CCGCTCAGGCTTTTTCGCCATGCACCAGCAGCGCGCCTTCCGCCTTAAACGCCCGCAACTGCGCCGCATCGCGGAACCATCGGCCTGTGTATGTTTCCGGTGACGGCGACGGGTCCACCACTCGCTCGTGTGCCACTTGCGTGAAGCCCGCTGCGCTGAACAGCTCCGCCCATTCGCCAGCCAGCAACAAATGCGTTTTTACCGCCAGCAACGCGCCCCACTGATGGCAGTGCGGATTGTCGCGATAGTAGTTGATCAGCATCCAGAACTTGCCGCCTGGCCGCAGCACGCGGCAAATCTCCCTCAACCCCGCCGCCGGATCAGGCCAGTAATATGCCGATTCCACCGAAATCGCTTGCGTAAAGAAATTCGCTTCCCACGGTATCTCGCCCACCTCACCCGTTACGTACAGAACATTGTGATGTTCCGCGCTCGTACGCCGCGCCACGCGCACCATTTGGTCGGATACGTCCATGCCCACGACGCGGCCTTCCGGCACCATTTCGGCAATGCGCCGCGAGAGCCAGCCGGACCCACAACCAACGTCGAGAACATTGTCCGTAGGCGCAAGGCGCATCCTCTCCAGCACCGGCAGCGTGATCGGCAGGTGGTCTTGCTCCATGCCTTCGCCGCGCCCGGCTTCCGCCCAGCGATTGAATTCCTCACGTAGATTTTGCGTATTGGATTCGGTCATCGTCCCGTTGGCCCGCTCAATTCGCTTCGCGGGCACCCCTCAGATGACCTCAGAGTATCAAACCGTGCGGCCGCAGGCGGTGCAGAAGTGCGCCCCGGGATACGCGAAGGTTCCGCATTGGCAGCAGAAGCGTCCGCCAGCCGGCACCGGAACCATCCGCACCGGGTTATACGGCTCCGAAGTGCAGGCCCAGACGAGGGCAATCACCCAGCCGATCACCGTCCAGCCCAGAAACAGGTTCAGCAGAATAATCCCCGCGGCGTCTCGTTTATCTCGTCCAATGATCGTTGGCAGGAAGTACAGCAGAATCAAGCAAAGCAGGGTCAGCACAGGGCACCCCTTTCGCTACAACGTCGGCGCAGCAGACACCCCGGCGCGCCTCTGTCATTAATACGCAGCGCCGCCCAAAAATGTTTCCGCGCTTTTTGCTTTTATAGAGCGCTAACTTCTATTTCGGGACATGGTTGGCGGGGCTGGGATAAAACCCAGCGCTACATGTAAGGCTAATAAGACAAAAAGCGGGCGGTTTACGCTCCGGCGCCCTGCACTTTGGCTAGCAGTTCCACGAATTTCTGCTTTCGTTCGGCCTGATCTTTGCCGCCCTCGGCTTCTGCCAATTGCGTAATGTTCATGGAGCAGAACTTCGGCCCACACATCGAGCAAAACTTCGCCTCTTTGTAGAAGTCATCGGGCAGGTTCTCGTCGTGCATGGCTTTGGCCGTCTCCGGGTCCAGCGACAGCTCAAACTGTTTGTTCCAGTCGAACAAGAACCGCGCATAGCTCAACGCATCATCGCGATCCCGCGCTCCCGGACGCCCGCGCGCCACGTCTGCCGCATGCGCCGCAATCTTGTACGCAATCACTCCCTGTTTCACGTCGTCGGGATTTGGCAGACCTAGGTGCTCCTTCGGCGTCACGTAGCACAGCATCGACGCGCCGTACCACCCGATCATCGCCGCGCCAATCGCGCTGGTGATGTGGTCGTAGCCGGGTGCGATGTCCGTCACCAGCGGCCCCAGCGTGTAGAACGGCGCTTCGTAGCACCATTCCATTTCCTTATCCACTTGCTCCTTGATCTTGTTCATTGGCACGTGGCCGGGGCCTTCGATCATGACCTGGACGTCGTGCTCCCACGCTTTCTTCGTCAACTCGCCCAGCACCTTCAATTCTGCGAATTGCGCTTCGTCGCTGGCGTCCGCCAGGCATCCCGGACGCATGCCGTCTCCCAGCGAAAAACTCACGTCGTGCTTCTTGAAAATCTTGCAGATGTCGTCGAACCGCTCATACAGGAAATTTTGCTTTTTGTGATGCTCCATCCAGTGCGCCATCAGCGAGCCGCCGCGCGACACGATGCCGGTGATTCGCTGGCGCACCAGCGGCACTTGCTCGCGCAGCACGCCCGCGTGAATGGTCATGTAATCCACGCCCTGCTCGGCCTGCTCTTCGATCACTTCCAGCATCAGTTCCGGCGACAAATCCTCCGCTCGCCGCACGCGTGAAATCGCTTCGTACACCGGCACAGTGCCAATCGGCACGGGCGAAGCATCGATGATCGCTTTGCGAATCTCCGGAATGTTTCCTCCGGTGGAAAGGTCCATCACGGTATCCGCGCCGTAGTGCACGCCGTGGTGCAGCTTTTTCAACTCTTCGGCAATGTCGGAATTGGTCGACGAGTTTCCAATGTTCGCGTTGATCTTGCACTCGAACGCAATGCCGATGCCCATCGGTTCCAGGTTGCGGTGGTGAATGTTCGCGGGAATGATGGCGCGTCCCCGGGCCACTTCGCTGCGCACCAGCTCCGGCTCCAGTTTTTCGCGCTTGGCGACATATTCCATCTCCTCGGTAACTACGCCGAGGCGCGCCAGGTGCATCTGCGACATGTTCCGGTTGCCGTTGGAACCTGCCTGGGCCGCTTCCCTTTTTTCAATCCAGCCATCGCGCAACGCCATGTCTTCCCCCTGAAAAATGGGCCTTACCGAGTCGAATCGGTCCCATTTCGTGTGAATCGAAATTATGTCACCCGGGAGGTGGAACGACAACCGAAGAGCAGAGCGGCGACCGCCGCCGAAAGCGTGAGGACGCGTCCGGTGTTAATTCTTCCATGTAGCGCTGACTTTCATGTCAGCCCCGGGCAACCAGCTGGGGATAAAACCCTGCGCTATCTGGAAGACAAAAACCGGCGGTTCTGGATGCCGAGGATATTTCCGCCGTTATTTACCTTTTGCGCCGGGAAACAATTTCAGGAATTCCGGGTCGTCGTGGAGCAGTTTCAGGTCGGGATCCTGCCGCGGCCAATCCGCATTGGCGTATCCGGAAAGAACGCTCTTTCGCAACAGCTCCAGCGCTTCCGTTTTCTTGGCCAGAATCCCGTACGTGCATGCCGCGTTGTACAAGGTGTTTGCATCATTCGGCCGCAACGCCACACTCATCTCCAGATGCCGCACCGCGTCTTCCACCCGGCCGAGATTCGCGTAATCCGCGGCAAGCAGGCTGCGCGCCCGCACATCTTCCGGCACCATCTCCAGTTGCCGCTCCAATATCTGCATTTCCATCTCGCGAAAACGATGGACTAGCCGGTTATCGCCGAGCCGCTCCAACGCGTTGGTGTACGGGATATAGACGTTGTAGTCGTCTCCGTTCGCTTCGATGGCCTTTTCGATCAGGTCGGCCGCCTCACGGAAACGCCCCGAAGCAAAGTACGCGCGCCCCAGGACGTTGTACACGCCTTCGCAATCCGGCTTCAACGCGATGGCCTGCAGCGCCAGATCGATGGCTTCCTGATGGCGGTGTTGCGCGTAACACAGCCGCGCACGCGCCACCAGCGCTTCGGCAAGTTGCGGATCGAGTTGCAGCGCCCGGGTGCAAGCCGCCTCGCCCCGCTCCAGCCATTTCGGGTTCTGGTCGCGAAACTCCAGAATCATTCCGCACAGGTATGCGATTCCGGCATGCGCCTGAGCAAAGTTCGGGTCGATCTTGATGGCTTTCTCATACATCTGCAGCGCGAAATCCAGGCTCTCGCGCCGCGCGTAGCTACGCCCGCGCAGGAAATAGTCGTACGCCGTGGAATCCCCGGTTGGCTTCTGGGCGATCTTTCTCTGTTCCTGCGGCGTCAGGTTGATGCGGAACGCTTGCGCGATGCTGCGCGCGATTTCGTCCTGCACTTCAAATACATCCGCCATCTCGCGATCAAATCGTTGCGCCCACATGGTGTGGCCGCTCGCGGTCTCCACCAGTTGCGCGGTAATGCGCAGGCGATTCCCGGAGCGGCGCAAGCTGCCACTCAACACGTACGAGGCATGCAATTCCTGCCCCACGTGCGGCGCGGTGACCGGTTTGTCGCGATACGGCAGAATCGCCGCGCGCGGAAACACCTTCAGGTTGCGGATATTCGCCAGCTCCGTGATGGTGTCTTCCGTCATCCCGTCGCGCAAATACTCATCTTCTTTCGCGCTGCTCAAATTCTCGAAGTACAGCACCGCCACCGATTTCTCCGCGCGATCCGCGGACGCTTCCGCCACCGCAACCACTCCGGATCCTTTCGCCGAGATGCGCTTGCCGGAGTCCAGGTCGCGCCGCAGTCGTTTCAGATCGGCTCGCAGTTCCGCGGCCGACTGATACCTCATGTCGGGATCTTTCTCGAGCGCTTTTCCGACAATTGATTCCAGCGCGGCGGGCAACTCTGGTTTCAACTGCGTCATGCATTCCGGCGTTCCATTCAGAATTCCATTGAAGATCAGCGCGGTGGTGGTTCCCTGGAATGCCTGTTTGCCCGTGGCCATCTCATACAAAACCGCTCCAAACGAGAATAGATCCGAGCGCGGGCCCAGTTCTTCGCCTCGCGCTTGCTCTGGCGACATGTACGAGATCGTGCCCATCGACGTGCCCGGCGTTGTCAGACCGCCTTCCATCAACGTCGCGCTCTTTCCGGAAACATCCAGTGAAGACGGCGTCGCGGTATCTCCGGAAACTTTTTGGATATGCAATTTCGCCAGACCAAAGTCCAGCACCTTGGTCTGCCCCGATTTCGTGACAAATATGTTTGCCGGCTTGATATCGCGATGCGTGATGCCGCGGGTGTGCGCGTGGTCCAGCGCTTCCGCCACCTGGATGGAAATCTCCAGTACGCGCTCCACACGCAGCCCCTGTTCCTCAATCAAATGCTTCAGCGTGCAGCCTTCCATCAACTCCATCACGATGAAAGGCTGCTTGTCGTCGAACTCCCCGATTTCGTGCACCGTGCAGATGTTGGGATGGTTCAGCGCAGCGGCAGCGCGAGCCTCGCGCAGAAAGCGCTCCAGAGCCAGCTTGTCTTTCAGCGAGTCCGCGGGCAGGAATTTCAGCGCAACGTTGCGGTCCAGGATGGTGTCGCGCGCGGAGTATACGATACCCATCCCTCCGCCGCCGAGCTTATCGAGAATGCGGTAATGCGAAACGTTTTGACCGATCATTTTTTGGCTGGGAGCCACCGACTGCGGCAAGAATCATAACAGGAAGCAAAATCGTGTCAAAGCGCGGTGCCGTGCTGCGCTGAATCAGTCACCGTTGGCGCACTTGCTAGTCGGGCGGCCCCAGATCCGGCGGGAAAACCTTCTCCCAGGCATTGCAACGGAAACAGATGCTGCGAAATCCGTCCGCATGCGCGGCGAGCACCAGGTACAGAAGCTTCGCCAGCGGTAATAGCGCAGGGTCCTTTACCAACGTTTCCGGAACGCGGCAGATGAATTCGCGACGGATTTCCATGGGATTTTTCAGGAGGGACGAACACAAAAAAGCCCGTTGCGTGTGCAACGGGCCTGGACGAGGTTAACCCCACAGATAGAGTAACAATTAATTACTAAATTGCAAGAACTATTCGATCGCGAGGGTTCCCGGCCCAGGAGGCGCCCGGGGCCAATTTTTGTTTTGGCGGTCTTTGTCTCAAATGTAGCGCCGGGTTTTATCCCCAACCATGGGCCGCCACAAAATGCAGCACTACAGGAAATAACCTATCCGTACCTACAGGGAAAACTGTAGGGGATCGCCGTACTGATGCTCGAAACGTGTCCCCAAACGGGCATTTCCACAGCATATTCACTCCTGTGGATATTTAATCAGCTACGGTACCTGTTATTTTACTTGACATCAGGCGAAATAAAAGCGAAGCTGACACCGCTCGCTTTCGGCATCGCCCTTGTCTTACACTCGGGTCCGTGTCCCTGCATCTCCCATGGCCTCTGCCACTATGATCGCCCCGCCTGCGGGCGCCCCCGACGACTTTGGTCGCGCGCTGAAGCGTTATTGGGGCTACGACGCCTTCCGTCCAAAGCAGGAGGAAATCGTCCGTAATCTGTCGGCCGGCCGCGACGTTTGCGTGGTGATGCCCACGGGCGGAGGCAAATCGCTCTGCTACCAGCTTCCTGCCGTTCTGCAGGAAGATCGCACCGCTGTGGTCATTTCCCCGCTGATCGCACTGATGCAAGACCAGGTGGCGCAACTCCGGCAGATGGGCATTCCGGCGGTATTCCTGAACAGCTCCGTGGCCGAATCCGAGCGCCGTGCCATCAAGAAACAGGCACTCGCCGGCGAATTTCGCCTGATGTACATCTCTCCGGAGCGCGCCGTCATGGACGGCACCGCCGAATGGCTGAAAAACGTCCCCGTTTCGTTCTTTGCGATTGACGAGGCTCACTGCATCTCCGAGTGGGGCCACGATTTCCGCCCCGAATACCGCCAGCTGAGCAAGCTGCGCCAGCTGTTTCCGGAACGCCCCATCGCCGCATTCACAGCCAGCGCCACGCAACGCGTGCGCCACGACATTGTGGAGCAACTGAAACTACGCGACCCGTTTCGCGCGGTGCTGAGTTTTCGCCGCGAGAATCTGCGGTACCTGGTGAAGTTCTGCCAAGGGGATATGCAGAACGAATTGCTGCTGAGAGCGGTGAACGAGGCAGCAAGAGGCAACGTGATTGTGTACGCGCCGACTATTGCTCGTGTCGGCGAGGTGATCGATCTCCTCGGCGAGCACGACATTGCCGCGGTCGAATATCACGGACAAATGAGCAACCAGGCGCGCCGCGAAAATCAGGAAAAGTGGATGACCGAAGAGGTGCGCGTTCTCGTCGGCACCATCGCCTTCGGTCTCGGGATCAACAAGCCCAACGTACGCGCCGTTGTCCGCCTGGGTTTGCCCGACAGCATCGAGCAGCTGTACCAGGAAACCGGGCGCGCCGGCCGCGATGGACTTCCCGCCGATTGCTACCTGTTCTGGGAATGGAAAGACAAGCGTCTGCGCGAGTATTTCATGAGCAAGATCGGCAGCTCCAAGGAATACGAAGCCGCCCAGAAGCGTTTCGCGCTGATCGAAAGTTTTTGCAAAAGCTCGCAGTGCCGCCAAAAACAGATTTGCTCGTACTTCGGAGAAGAACGCGCCTGGAAAGGATGCGGCGTTTGCGATTGCTGCGCCGGCGCTCCTGCCTGGCTGGAAGGTTCGGATATCGCTCCCGAAAAGGAAAAGTCCCGAGCAGGCAAAAACTTACGTAAAGATCGCGGGCGACCGAGTGCCGCACTCAGGGCCGAAGCTGCAACTTTCGAGTGGCACGTTTCCGTTTCGGTGGATGAGGAACTGCGGGAGTTTCTGAAGGAGTGGCGAAAAAACGCCGCAAGAGAGCGAAATCGTGCCGCGTTCATCGTGCTGCACGACACGACGCTGGAGCAGATCTGCTCCGTGCGCCCCAAGACTCTGGCGGAACTTCGCAAAGTTTCCGGCATCGGCGAAGCAAAATGCGACGAGTATGGCCAGGAAATACTCGACGTGCTGCGTCGATTCGAGGCTGGCGAACGCACCACGCAGGAGTGGCACGCGCGCGCAACGGACGCGTCGCAGGAGACGCTGGAACTCCTGAAAAAGGGCCACAGTTTTGCGGAAATCGCGCAGCTGCGCGGACGCAAAATCGCCACCGTGGTGGCGCTGATCGCCAATCTCGTCGAGCAGGGTGAGTTGCCGTTCGATCCCGCATGGGTGGGCGCCGAGCGTCTTGCGCTGATTCAAAACGCCGCAGCGAAGCGCGGTTTGGATTTGCTAGGCCCGCTGAAGAAGGACCTGCCCGCAGAAATCACATTTGAAGAAATCCGCTTGGTAGTCGCCCATCTCCGCCACGAAAAAAAGCTCTCCACCGGCGCGTAGCGGCCCGTTTTTTTTCTTAACTGTAGCGCTGACTTTATGTCAGCCACGCCCCGCCAAGCTGGGAAAAACCCAGCGCTGCATGAACGACGAAGAATGGCGCCTCGCAGAACCTAATGCGCCAACGGTGCTGGGCCGTGCTTCGGGGAGTCCTTCAAGACGAACATCAGCGGAATCATGGCCAGGCACAGCATCCCCATGATCCAAAAAACATCGATGAATGCCAGCATGGAAGCCTGCCGCTCCATCTCTCCATACAGCAAGGCCTGCGCCTGGTGCGCCGCCTGCACCGCATCGGAGCCTCGAGTGCGCAGAGCCGCCGTCAGCCCGTGCAGCATGGCCATGTATCGCGGATTGACGGGCGACAAATTTTCGATCAAACGAACCTGGTGCCGCTGCGTGAGTCGCGATTGAAGCGTGGTGACCAGAGAAATCCCGACGCTGCCTCCGATGTTGCGCGCCAGATTGATCATCCCGGTGGCGTTATTCATGCGTTCTTTGGGCACAAATGCGAACGCGGTTACGTTGATGGGCACGAACAAGAACGCCAGAGCGCCGCGGGATACCATCCACACGAATACGAACGTCCAGAAGCTGGCCATCAGATTGATCTGCGTCAGTTGAAACATGCCGATCGCCAGAAAAATTAATCCCACAATCACCAGCCAACGAGCCTGGAACTTGGCGAGCAGCCTGCCCACCAGCGGCAGCATGATCAGCGTAAGGATGGCCCCCGGCGAGAGGACCAGGCCGCTGAGTTGCGCCGTGTACCCCGCCAGCGTCTGCAACATCACGGGGAGAAGCACGGTGGTCCCATACAAAACAATGCCCAACGCGAACATGGTTAACGTTGCGGCCGCGTAGTTACGGTCCTTGAACAGATGCAACTCAATGACCGGCTCTTTCTGGCGAAGCTCCCAAATGACGGCGCCCACCAAGCCAACCGCAGCGATGATGGAGGCCCACACGATGAAGTGCGAGCTGAACCAATCGTCGCGCTGCCCTTTATCGAGCACCACCTGCAGGAAGCCCAAACCAACCGCCAGCAAACCAAGGCCGATGTAGTCGATGCGCACGCGCTCGCCACTTTTTTTGCGGATCAAATGAGGCGGGTCGAAGATCAGCCAGGTGGTCAGGAAGATCGATAGCAGACCGACAGGAATATTGATGAAGAAAATCCAGCGCCACGAATAGTTATCCGTGATCCATCCGCCAAGCGTTGGGCCGATAATCGGAGCTGTCACCACGCCCATTCCGTAGATGGCCATGGCCATGCCCTGCTTCTCGCGCGGAAAACTTTCCACCAGGATTGCTTGCGACACCGGCTGCAATCCGCCGCCGCCGGCTCCTTGCAACACGCGGAAGAACACCAGCAGCGGCAGCGTAGGTGCCAGGCCGCAGAGCAGCGAACTGACAATGAAAATCAGCACGCACGCCATGTAAAAATTTTTGCGTCCAAACAGTCGTGAGAACCAACCGGTAAGCGGCAGAACGATGGCGTTGGATACCAGATAGGAGGTGAGCACCCAGGTGCTTTCGTCCACGCCAGCGGAAAGGCTGCCGGCAATGTGAGGAAGCGCAACGTTGGCGATGCTGGTGTCGAGCACTTCCATGAACGTCGACAGCATCACCGTGCCGGCAATCCACCACGGATTGATGGTCGGTCGCCAGACATCGACGGGATGGAACTCGGCTTGTGCCAGGCTGCTCATGCGCGAGGCCCGGCGCTCAGCTGCGGGGCCGCTAGGACCGTTCACCGCATGGCGCGGGTCTCAGGGAAAAAGAAAATCGCGGGAGCGAAGAGGATGCGGCAACGTTACACGACCATTGTAGCGCCGGGAAGGAAAGAGGCGTGTGGCAACCGTCACAATAGCCAGCAAAGCCAAGCCAATAAGTGACTTACGGACAAGCTTTAGGGCTCGCAGGTGGACAGGGCAATCAGCCATTGGCCCAGAAAATACGGCACGAGAATTAGCAACGAGGCGCGGGGCAACGGCGCGCGGAACCGGTCGATGGACAGAAGCGCGTCAGAAAGCATGAACAGCACAGCGCCGATGGCGGCGAGTCGCGCAGCGCGCGAACGCAGCACCACATAGCGCCCCATGGCTTGGCCGGCCACGGACGCGAGCAGCAGCGCGTAAACAGCGACGGGCAACTTCAAAACGCCGGGCAGCCCCGGGGATAAATACCAGTACAGAGTTGCGGCGACGAGGAGAAACAGCAACCAAATGGAGAAGCGCGCGGGAAATTTCGCGTCGCGCGTAAATGCGATCAGATAAGCGACATGCGCGAACAGGAACAAGATTAGTCCAGGAAGAAAATAATTTGCGGGACGGAGAAGAGCAATGTCGCCGAGCAGCGAGAAGAACAAGCCGATCGCGATCCACAGCGCATACTGTTTTTTGAACGCGCGCCAATTGAAAAGCGCTAGCGCAAGAAGCACGCTGGTGGACAGGGGCGTGAAGAGATCGTGCAACCAAAAATGCGCGGAGAAACTTCCCGAGACAGAAAAAACCGCCGCCAGCAGAAATATTAAGCTGAAAATAATTGTGGAATTTCTGCGCATGTCGTGAGCGGTAAAGCTACTTCAGCGGCGCTTTGCCATTGAACCGCGCAGCCGCACCCAGTTCTTCCTCGATGCGTAGAAGCTGGTTGTACTTGGAGATACGATCGGTGCGCGAGCCGGAACCGGTCTTGATTTGGCCAGCGGCCGTGGCAACGGCCAGGTCCGCAATGAAGGTATCCTCGGTTTCACCCGAACGGTGCGAAATGACGGAGTTGTATCCGGCCTTGCGGGCCAACTCGATGCAATCAATGGTTTCCGTCACGCTGCCAATCTGGTTGAGCTTGATCAGGATGGAGTTGGCGATTCCTTCGTTGATGCCGCGAGAGAAACGCTCGGTATTAGTGACGAAGATGTCGTCGCCAACGAGTTGGACTTTTTTCTTGGAGGTTTTGCTGCCTACGGCCTGTGTGAGCGTCTTCCAGCCCGACCAGTCGTCTTCGGCCATGCCATCTTCCAGCGAAACGATGGGATATTTTTCCACCCAGCTGGTCCAATAGGCGGCCAATTCGGCGGACGAGTGAACGGACTTGTCGGATTTTTTGAACACGTACTTGCCGCTGGCCTTGTCGTAGAACTCACTGGCGGCGGGATCGAGCGCGATGGCAACCTGCTCGCCGGGTTTGTAGCCGGCCGCCGTAATTGCCTCCAGCACGATCTGAATGGCTTCTTCGTTGGATTTGCAACTCGGCGCAAAGCCACCTTCATCGCCAACCGCGGTGGAATAGCCATGCTTTTTCAGAGCGGCCTTCAGCGCATGGAAAACTTCCACGCCCCAGCGAAGTGCTTCACTGAAGGAGGGAGCGCCGATGGGCATGGCCATGAATTCCTGGAAGTCGACGGAACTGTCGGCATGCGCGCCGCCATTCAGGATGTTCATCATCGGCACCGGCAGAAGGTTGGCCGAAGTGTCGGTGGAATAGCGCGAAAGATATTTGTACAGCGGCTGCTTCACGGCAACGGCGGCGGCTCGAGCGGCAGCCATGGAGACGGCGAGGATGGCGTTGGCGCCGAGGCGGGATTTCGTCGGCGTGCCGTCCAGGGCAATCATTTTGTGATCGAGAGCGCGCTGGTCGGCAGCATCCGTGCCGGTGACGGCCTTGGCGATTTCTGAATTGACGTTGGCTACCGCCTTCAGCACTCCCTTGCCAAGATATTTCGATTTGTCGCCGTCGCGCAGTTCCAACGCTTCGTGTTCCCCGGTGGAAGCGCCAGAGGGAACGATTGCGCGGCCGAACGCGCCAGACTCAAGCAGAACGTCGGCTTCGACGGTGGGATTGCCGCGCGAGTCGAGGACTTGGCGGGCGTGAACGCGAGTGATTTTTGTAGACATAACGGTGATGGCTCCTGGGTGAAATAGAACCGATGATTGTATCAGAGCGGTGAGGACCAGCGAGTGACGCAGGACACGTTGGCCGTGACTCGTGATCCGTGATTTGTGACTTGTGACCCGCAGTTCGAGGCGGCGATGGGCGTCGCCGTTTGTGTCTTAAACGTAGCGCTAGCTTTTATGCTAGCCCCCAACTCTTCCTGGCATAAAAGACCAGCGCTACAGAAGAATAAAAACGAAGCCAAGGTAATTCTTCGCGAGTGACGACTCACAAATCACGAATCACGCCACTACTGCGCCTCGGGCTCCTCGATCAGCGATTCCTGGCGCACCACGACGACAATGCCCGACGACGTGACATGGAAGCGCCGGCGATCGGCCTCCAGGTCATAGCCTATCTCGGTGTGTTCGGGAAGGCTGACGTGGCGATCGATAATCGCGCGCTTGATCTTGGAGTGCCGGCCGACGTTCACGTGATTGTAGATGATCGAGTCGGCCACATCGCAATAGCTGTTCACGCGCACGTCATAACCGACAACGCAATTCTGGACGCGTCCGCCGGATAGAATCGACCCGCCGGCTACAATCGAATCGATGGCCACGCCCATGCGGTCGGCATCCGCGAACACGAATTTTGCGGGCGGATACTGGTGCTGCCAGCCGCGTAGAGGCCACTGCTTGTCATAAAGGTTGAACACCGGCGAAACGCTGACCAGGTCCATGTTCGCTTCGTAATAGGCGTCAATCGTTCCGACGTCGCGCCAATACAGAGACTCCTGGCTGTTTTCGTCGACAAAGTTGTAAGCAAAGACATGGTGTTTGCTGATGATGCGGGGAAGGATGTCTTTGCCGAAATCGTGAGACGATTTGGGATCTTCGGAATCGGCAAGCAGCAGCGGAATCAGCAGCTGTGTATTGAAAATGTACACGCCCATGGAGGCGTTGCAGTGCGTGGGCTTATGCGGAGAAGTCTTGGGCTTGTGCGGCTTCTCCTCAAAACCCATGATGCGCCAGTTCTTGTCGGTCTCAATCACGCCAAACTGTTTAGAAGCTTCCGCGGCGGGAATCTGAATGGTGGCCACGCTGACGTCGGCGCCAGAGTCGATGTGCTGCTGCAGCATCTTGGCGTAATTCATTTTGTAGATGTGATCGCCGGAAAGGATGAACACGTATTTGGAGCGCTCGCTGCCAATCGAATAGATGTTCTGGTAAACGGCGTCGGCGGTGCCCTGATACCACTGTTGCGAAACGCGCATCTGCGGAGGAAGCACTTCGATGAATTCACCGAGGCCCATCAGACCCGACCAGCCGGCGCGAATGTGGCGCGAGAGGCTGAGCGCTTTGTACTGCGTTAGCGTGAAAACGCGCCGCAACCCCGAGTTGACGCAATTGGAAAGCGTGATATCGATGATGCGGTAGAGAGCGCCAAACGGAACGGCAGGTTTCGCGCGGTCACGCGTCAAAGGCCAAAGGCGTTCGCCCTGACCACCAGCAAGCAGAACTCCAAGAGCATCGCGCATGTCCGGCATGAAGGTCGGCTCCCGAAGGCAGGTTTCTGAAGCACCCCAGTGTATCAGCAGATGCAAGGGGCAGGCACCCGGAGAAACACCGAGAGCGATTTAGTTTTTAAGTAACTAGTTGGCGAAACGACACCCCATCAGTCGCTCAATAGCTCACCGTCCAAACAGTACTTGACTTATACCGCCCGAATTGACTACAAGAAGCCAGCCACCTCGTGAGATAATGTAACCAGGTGCAGTGTTGCAGTAATAGCCGTAGGCACTGTGTGTCACTATTCCGAACCGGAACTGGGGTGAATTACCTTTGGCAGAAGTAGTTATCCAGGAGAGTGAGTCTCTTGAAAATGCACTGCGGCGGTTCAAGCGCAAGGTGCAGCAAGAAGACATCATTAAGGAAATAAAGAAGCACAGCTTCTATATGAAGCCCGGTGAGAAACGCCGGGCCAAAGAAGCGCTTTCGCGGAAGCGACTGCGCAAGAAGCAGCGTCGCGAACAGGATTAATTCCTGAGCGTAACGCAGCCTCGGCGCCGCACTTCCGGGATCAGGCCCTATTCAGGCAGACACGTTGGGTATTTGTTCAACTTCATCGCCCGCAGGCCCCAGGGATCCGTGCCCGGCATTCCCGGACTACAGGTCTACGCTTCATTCGGCCAAAAGGTACAAGCTGAGCGCGGTCCCACTGCCCAAATGGGGTCGAGGGGGAACGGCTCATGGAATACCACGATAAGGTGCTGAAGTGCTCGGAGTGCGGTGCTGAGTTCGTTTTTACGGCTGGCGAACAGATGTTCTTCGCTGACAAAGGATTCAAAAACGAACCCAAGCGATGCAAGGCATGCAAGGCGAAGCGTGCCGAAGGTGGAGGCGGCGGAGGCGGAGCCACCCAAATGCGAGCGGAGACAAAGACCACCTGCTCGCAATGCGGTAAAGAAACAACGGTTCCTTTCCGGCCTACACAAGGACGCCCGGTTTTTTGCCGGGAGTGCTTCCAAGCGAGGAGATCGATGGGAGCAGCTTAGACGAAATTCAACAATCCCGAGTTAAGAAGAGGGCCATCCCCACGGATGGCCCTTTTCGTTTGCACGCCGCATGGTTTGGTCAAATCTCAACTCTGCGCTCCGAGCCAAGCCTCGAATTGCGCCAGGGATTCAGGCATGTTGCGGCGGCCATAGCCAAATCGAATATGCGCAGGTTCATCGTAGACCGTGCCGGGAAGTAGCAGTACGCCGGCTTGCTGCACCAACCTTTCGCAAAACGCTTGTACATCCTGCTGCGGCAACAGGCGTGCGAAACCGATGGTGCTGGCGTTGGGCGACGTCCAGGAAAAGCGCTCGGCGTGGCGCGCAAAGAAAGCTGCAAGCTGCGCCAGGTTCCGGAGCACGATCTGGCGGTTGCGGTCGATGAATTTCTGGCGATGGCGAAACGCAAGAGCGGTGAGAAACTCGCTGGGAGCGCTGGCGCAGATGGTGGTGTAGTGCTTGAGCGAGACGATTTTCTGCAGCAAGGCAGCGTCGCGACACGCCAGCCAACCAAGCCGTAAACCCGGGAGACCATACGTTTTACTCACGGACCCGAGACTGATCGCGCGGTCGTAAAGATCGCAACCGGCGGAAAGACGCGTTGCCGGATCATGCTCCAATTCGCGGTACACCTCGTCGCAAAACACATAGATGCCGTGCCGCGCCGCCAGTTCCATCACTCCGCGGAATATCTCTGGCCGCATCAACAGACCGGTCGGATTGTGCGGCGTGTTGATGTAGAGAGCGCGCGTATTCGGCCGGATTAAACCTTCCAGCGCCGCCAGATCGTGAGCCCAGCCATTTTCCGATTTACGCCGCCATTCGCTGACCGCGGCGCCCGTGCTTTTGGGAACGGTCAGCGCGCTTTCGTAGCACGGCGTTTCTACGATTGCGTGATCTTGCGGAGTAAGCAGTGCGTGATAGAAGAGGAAAATGGCCTCTTCCGCAGCGGACACCACAACAAGCTGATCCGGCTTGATCTGCGTATAAATCGTGGCCAGCACTTCGCGCAGCCACGGAGCTCCCGGCGACTCGGTGTAGCCGCACCAGTGTTTCAGGAATGCATCGTGTGCGCCCGGCTCGAGCGCCAGCAGCTGTTCAATGGTCTGCGATTCGGCGTCGGACGACGACAGCAGGTATTTGGCGGCAAACTCATATTTGCCCATGTACTGTTCAATGCGGAATGGCGTGATTTGCATGACGAGGAGTGTGCCAAGAGTACTGAGCACCGTCCAGAACCAATTTGATTCCGCCCTTCGAGATGCCATTTTTCCGGCCTGAGAGTATGATACTGGCTCCGAAGTCCCCGAATTGACTGACGTCCCGGAGGGCCTGCTATGGCTCACCGCTTCACCATCGGTGTCGAAGAAGAATTCCAGATTATCGATCCAGAAACGCTGGAGCTGCGCTCGCACGTCGTGCAGCTATTGTCGGCCGTGGCTTCGCGCGGTTTGGGCGACCAGATCAAGGGTGAGATGCACCAGTCCATCGTGGAGACTGGAACGAAGATCTGCGAAAACGTCGGCGAACTGAGGCTGGAGATCCATCGCACGCGCGGTGAACTGGTTTCCGCCGCGGAGAGCACCGGGTTGCATGTGGCCGCCGCGGGCACTCATCCATTCTCCAGCTGGATCGATCAGGTGATTTCTCCGGGGGAACGCTACCAGAACATCGTGGAAGAGATGGGGCAATTGGCCAGGTCGTTGCTGATTTTCGGGATGCACATTCACGTGGCCATGCCCGACAAGCAGACCACCATCGACATGATGAACATGGTGCGATATTTTCTGCCGCATTTGTTGGCGCTATCCACAAGCTCGCCTTTTTGGATGGGCAGAAATACCGGATTGAAGTCCTTTCGTACTACTGTGTTTCGCAGGTTCCCGCGCACCGGCATACCCGAAACGTTCGGATCCTGGAGCGCCTACGAAAACTTTGTCAATCTGCTGGTGAAACTGAACTGCATCGACAATGGCAAGAAAATCTGGTGGGACGTGCGCCCCCACCCCACCTTTGGCACCCTGGAATTCCGCATGTGCGACGTTGCCACCAAAGTGGAAGAAGCCGTGGCCATCGCCGCGCTCACACAAGCCATCGTCGTCAAGATTCACCGCTTGTACACCGGCAATATGGGCTGGCGGCTTTATCGCCGCGCGCTGATCGAG
Organism: Candidatus Acidiferrales bacterium; assembly: GCA_963826335.1. Lineage (GTDB taxonomy): Bacteria > Acidobacteriota > Terriglobia > Acidiferrales > UBA7541 > Acidiferrum. Next base: position 149,015 of record CAWGXB010000030.1, read on the forward strand.
GAAAACAAATGGCGCGCCGCGCGCTACGGCATTGAAGGCAAATTGATCGATTTCGGCAAGGAGCAGGAAGTCCACATGCGCGAGCTGATCCCGGAACTCCTGGAATTCGTCGACGACGTGGTAGACGACTTAGGCAGCCGCAGCGCGGTTGAATATGTGCACACCATCCTGAATGAGGGAACCAGCGCTGAACGCCAACTGCGCGTCTTTCAACAGACCGGCGATCTGAAGCAAGTGGTTCGCCACCTGGTCGAAGAAACCCGCTCCAGTTCCGTCGATGGCCTCTCGCATACGGCAAACACCGTGCACTGATCGTTGCAAAGGGAAAGTTCCAGCAAAAGGAGGAATCCATGGCAAAAGTAGGGCTGATGTGCGGACGGGAATTCAGTTTTCCTCCGGCGTTCCTTGCGCGCGTGAATTTGCTCGGCAAGAAAGATGGAGTGACCGCGGAGTTTGTGAAGCTTGGCGGAACAAAGATGGGCGAGGCGGCGGAATTTCGCGTAATTGTCGACCGCATCTCCCACGAAGTGGAGTATTACCGCGGCTACCTGAAGCATGCGGCGCTGCAAGGGACGTATGTGATCAACAATCCCTTCTGGTGGACGGCGGACGACAAATTTTTTAACTATGCGGTGGCCGCAAAGCTCGGCCTGGCGATTCCGAAAACCGTGCTGTTGCCCCAAAAAGGGTATCCCACGGACGTTGATATCAATGCGGAGTCTCTACGAAATTTGCACTATCCCGTGGACTGGGATGCGTTGCTTGATTATGTGGGCCGGCCGGCAATCCTGAAACCGTTTTCCGGCGGCGGCTGGAAACACGTCTACAAAGTTCACGACAAAAAAGAACTGCTCGAAGCCTACGACAAGACTTCGCCCTACTGCATGACCCTGCAGGAATTCATCGACTTCAACCAGTACGTGCGCTGCTTCACTTTCGGCAAAACCGACATTTTGCCGGTCGCGTACGACCCCAAAGAGCGTCGCTATATCGTCGAGCACAAATATTTGTCAGCGGAAGTCGGAGCGCGCGTGGTGAAGGACGCACAAACGATCAATTTGGCGTTGGGCTACGAGATGAACACCATCGAATTCGCGATTAAGGATGCTGTGCCTTACGCCATCGACTTCCTGAATCCCGCACCGGATTTTGAACGCGACCGCATTACGCCGTTTTATTTCGAGCATGTCGTCGAAAAAATGGCGCGGCTGGTAATCGATCGCGCTCTCCATGGCAACATCACGAATACCTGGCCCCGCTGGGAAGAAATGCTGGGCCTTGGAGCGCCGGCTGGATTCACCGGAGCTGCGCGCGCTGGCCAAGCAACAAAAGCTCCTTCTGCAGGAACAACCACGCGATGAAGCCTGGCAAGTCGGGAAAACAATTGGTGAGTGATCCGGTCGAGCAGTGGGACGGCCTACTGCGGTCCGCCGTAAAGAAGTCTCCGGCTTTAGCCAAGAAATTCCTGGTGCAGGTGCGCAGCGCCAAACTTACGTTTGGGCGCAGGGTGCACTGTCCTTTCTTGCGGCCCTTCTTCCTTTCGCCGCAGGACGAAGAGCGTGTGCGACGTGTGGCGGAGACGATTGCAGCCGTGGCCGAGCGCGTCACCATGGCAGCTCTGGAAGACCATGCCCTGTTCCAGCAATTTCACTTGCGGCCGGAGGAAGAGCGCCTGGCGCGAATGGCCACAGGCTACGGTCCAGCAAGCACCGCTTCGCGTCTCGATGCATTCCTGCTTCCGGATTCCCTGAAATTCACGGAGTACAATGGCGAATCGCCCGCCGGAGCCGGCTACTCGGAAACCATTTCGGAAATATTCCAGCAATTGCCGGTAATGCACGAATTCAAGAAAAAGTTTGAGGTCCACAGCTACCCGCTCAGCGCCAAACTGCTCGACGCGCTGATCCGGTCTTATATCGATTGGGGAGGAAAATCGCACCGGCCGCAGATGGCCATCGTGGACTGGAAAGAAGTGCCGACATGGAGCGAATTCGAAATCCTGAAGGCGCGATTTGAAAAGATGGGCGTGCCGGTGGTGCTGGCTGACCCCAGAGAATTGGAATTCGACGGGCGGCGCCTTGCGGCCAAAGGCAAGAAAATTGAACTTTTGTACCGCCGCGTACTGATCAACGACATCGTGGCTCGTCCGAAGGAGTGCGAGGCCCTGGTGAAAGCGTATTCGTCGGGCGCGGTTTGCGTGGCCAACAATTTCCGCTGCAAGATCCCTCACGTTAAAGCGTTCTTCGCGGTGCTGACCGACAAGAAAAACGCCGCGCTCTTTTCTCCTGAAGAACGAGAGATCATTCACGCACATGTGCCTTGGACGCGCGTCGTGGAAGACGTCAGAAGCGATTACAACGGCGAGTCCATTGAGTTGCTCGATTACATTCGCAAAAATCGCGAGCAGTTGGTGCTGAAGCCCAGCGATGAATATGGCGGCATGGGCGTAACTCTGGGATGGGAAGTGAAAGCCAAAGACTGGGACAAGGCCTTGGAACAGGCGTTACCCGGCGGAAAGCTCGCGGAAGCCCATGGCTGCTGGATCGTGCAGCAACGCATTCCCATCAACCGCAGCGAATTCCCCATGATCGGAACTGGCGGCAAGGTGAAATTCCAGAACATGCTGGTGGACTTTGCGCCCTACCTGTTCCGCGGCAAAATGGCGGGATTCCTCACCCGCTTGAGCTCGTCCGGTCTGGCGAATGTGACCAGCGGCGGCGGCCAGATCCCGTCGTTTCGCGTGACGCCCAGGAAGACCACTCGGCAGGTTGCGGGCAAAAAACACTGAGCGGCGCGGAATTTACTCTCTTGCGAGTTTTGGTAAAATAAAAGCATGTCCTTCGGAGTCACACCCAATGAGCTGATGCCCGGCGCGCGAAACGCCGTCGAAGTGTGCCTGAACGTGCGTGCCGGCGAGCAAGTGGCGTTGATTGCCGATGAAACCAGCAGAAGCGTTGCAGCCAGCCTGGAGCAAGCGCTGAAAGAACGCGGCGCGAACGCCAATGGTTTGTTGCTGGAAGATTTTGGGCCGCGGCCAATCAAGGATGCGCCGGAACCGGTGCTCGAAGCGCTTGAACACGCGGATGTGGGTGTTCTGTGCATGACGCCGCAGCCGGGCGAATTGGGCGCGCGAATGGCCATCGTGAGAGTCGTTGAGCGGCGGCAGATTCGCTACGCGCACATGGTCGGAGTAACACCGGAAATTATGCAGCAGGGCATGCGCACGGACTACCGCATGGTGGACCGGCTGAGCGACAAGCTGCGTGAACGCATGCTGCACGCAGAAAGTTTAACGGTCAAGACGGAAGCGGGGACTTCCTTCTCCGCGCATTTTGACCGGCAACTGGACTGGGTGAAGACCAGCGGACTGATCAGCCCACGATATTGGTCCAATCTCCCTGCGGGCGAAGTTTTTACCACTCCGGCCACCGTCGACGGAACCTTCATTTGCGATGCAACGGCCGGCGATTATTTCAACGGCAAGTATGGCGATCTGCAAAAAACGCCGCTATTGCTGGAGATCGCGGGTGGACGGCTGAAACACGTCGCGTGCGAGCGCAAGGACCTCGAAGAGGAATTCTGGGCTTATTGCCACACCGACGAAAACAGCGATCGTGTGGGCGAACTGGCCTTCGGAACCAATCTCGGCTTGTCGCGCATGATCGGCATTCTGCTGCAAGATGAGAAATTTCCCGGCGTACATATTGCCTTCGGCGATCCGTATGGAAGCCAGACACATGCGAACTGGAAATCACGCACGCATGTCGACGTGCTCACGCGCAATTGCGATGTCTGGATCGATCAGGACCAGGTAATCGAAAAGGGCCACTACCAGATGAATCATCTGGGACTTGAGTAGAAAAAACTTCTTAAAACGATCGCCCCACATACTCGCGCATCTCGCGTTTCCAGAACGGCCAGTCGTGGCCACCCTCCGGGCCCCAGTTGTCAACAGAATGTCGGATCCCCTTGCTGGAAAGCACCTCGGACAGACGATACGTCGGACCGCTGTGTTCCCACGCACCCGTGCCGGTAACAAGGTGAATATCGCACGACGCGTATTGCTCGAAATACCAGGGATCGGAGAGATTGGCGAGGTAATCGACGGGATTGTTGAAGTAGAAATTGTCGTCGTACATGCCATCCATGAAATTCCGCAGATCGTAGACGCCAGACAGCGCAAAGCAGCGTTTGAAAATATCGGGGTGTTTGAACAACGTATTCGCCGCGTGATACGCCCCGAACGAAGCGCCCATGGTGGAAATGGCTATGCGTGACTGGCAATTGTTCCAGATGAACGGCACAACTTCTTCGCAAAGGTACGAATCGAAAACCGATTGCACGTAGCTGCGATGGAACGGGTGAGCGCCTTTGTTATAGAAGCTCAAGCCGTTGATGGAATTTACGGTGAAGAATTTGATTCGCCCGGCGTCGATGAACTCCGCGAGCGCCCCTACCATTCCCTGTCCTTCCAGTTCCCATTCGTCTCCGGCGCTGGTGGGAAATCCCAGCATCGGCGGTCCCCAGTGGCCATAGGCGACGACGCCAAGTTCCAGCCCTAATCGGGGAGAGTGCCAGCGGTGATATTCGCGTTTCATCGAAGAGAATCCTTTGTGCCGCGGGGCAAGGGTATGCCAGCCGCCCACTGATGGAGCAATCATATTACGTTACGCAACCGCGGCGAAGTGCGTCTAAAATGCTGAGGTTCAATTTCCGGAAAGGAGCCACGCGCTCATGGCTACTGTTTCCCCGTCACTTCGTCCGTCCCCCGAACACATTTTCAATACGCTGAACGCGCATCATCAGACGGCAGCGCTGAAGACCGCCATCGAACTGGACCTTTTCACCGCGATCGATGAAGGAAAACACCACGTGGAGAATATCGCGGAACGCGTGAAGGCTTCGCCGCGTGGCGTGCGCATTTTGTGCGATTACCTGGCCATCCTCGGCTTCCTGAAAAAAGAGAGTGGCAGCTATTCGTTGATGCCCGATGCGGCGCTATTTCTTAGCAAGCACTCCCGAGCCTACATGGGCACGATGGTGGGATTCCTGGCGAACGAACGCCACTACGACAATTTCAGAAAGCTCACGGAAGCAGTGCGCCGCGGCGGAACGGCGGGAGAGAATGGCCACAACAAGGCTCCTGACGATGAACTCTGGGTATCCTTCGCCCGGTCGATGGCGCCACTCACCATTCCTGCGGCACTCTTCATTGCGCAACTTCTGGGCGCGCCCGAAGGCCGCGCCTGGCGCGTGCTGGACATTGCCGCAGGGCACGGCATGTACGGGATCACACTCGCTCAGCAGAACCCGCAAGCGCACATCACTGCCGTCGATTGGCCGGCAGTGTTGGAAGTAGCCAAGGAAAACGCAGCGAAAATAGGTGTGGCAAACCGTTACGAGACCCGCGCCGGAAGCGCATTCGAAGCGGATCTCGGCGACGGGTATGACTTGGTTCTACTGACAAACATTTTCCACCACTTCGATAAGCCCACCTGCGTCCAGTTGATGCGGCGCGTCCACCAGGCGCTAAAACCCAATGGCAAGGCCGTCACCCTGGAATTTGTGCCCAACGAAGATCGCATCTCGCCACCGACGGCTGCGGGATTCAGCCTGCTGATGCTGGCAGGTACGGACGCGGGCGACGCTTACACCCTTTCGGAATATGACAAGATGTTCCAAGGCGCCGGCTTTGCAAAAACCACTCTTCACCCGATACCCGAAATGCCAGAGCAGGTGCTCATTTCCGAAAAGACGGTCTAGCCCCTCAGCAACCCACGGAAAATAAACCCCACGCTCTCAGTGCGCAAGTCTTTCGCGGGCTGCGGACCTCTGCTTCCGCCCCCTCCGACTTGCAACGAATCGGATTGTAGGTAGGATAGAGGGCATAGATAGGCGGTATTTGGGTGATTTTTGTCGAAATGAGCCAGGTGAGCCGATGATTCAACTTGAAAATGTAAGCCGACGTGGGTTTCTGAAGGGTCTCGTGGGAACTGGGGCTCTTGTTTTGAGCGTGCGTATTCTGCCCGAAAGTCTGCTGGGAGCCGAGGCGCCAGTCGGTGACAATCCGATGACGACGGCCGCTCTCCAGCCCAACGCCTTCGTCGCAATCGCCACGGATGGCACGGTCTATATCGTGGTGGGCCGATCTGAGATGGGAAGCGGCAATCGCACGGGGCTTCCGCGAATTGTGGCCGATGAACTGGATGCCGACTGGAGCAAGGTTAAGGTCATTCAGGCAACAGGCAATGAAAAATATGGCGACCAGGACACCGACGGTTCACACTCCGTACGAAGTTTCTTCGATACGCTTCGCGAAGCAGGCGGTAGTGCGCGTTTGATGCTCGTCCGCGCAGCAGCTCAACAGTGGAACGTGCCCGAAAAGGATTGCACCACCGAGATGAACGCGGTCGCGCATAAGTCCAGCGGAAAGAAACTGGGCTACGGTGATTTGGCTTCCGCAGCCGCCAAGCTTCCGGTTCCCAAAAAAGAAGAATTGCAATTGAAGCCGAGAAAAGACTGGGTCTATATCGGCAAGGCCGCTCCCGCCTATGACCTGAAGGACATGTCGACGGGCAAGGCGATTTACGGGCAGGACGCAAAAATGGACGGGATGCTCTTTGCGTCCGTGGTGCACCCGCCGGTGTTCGGCAGCGCGGTGAAAAGTGTAGACGACTCCGCGGCGCTGAAAGTGGCGGGCGTCAAGCAGACTGCAACGATTGACGCGTTTAAGCCTCCGGTGAACATGCAAGCGCTAGGCGGCGTCGCGGTAATTGCCGACAGCACCTATGCCGCGTTCCAGGGCAAAAAGAAACTGAAAATCGAGTGGACGAAGAGCGAGCACGATGTGTGGACGTCCGACGCCTATCGAAAGTACCTGGAAGACACGGCACGAAAGCCCGGAAAGGTCGTGCGCGAAAACGGGGACGTAGATGCGGTGTTTGCCAAAGGCGGAAAGATTATCGAGGCCGGATATTACGCGCCGATGCTCGCGCACGCCGCGATGGAGCCTCCTGCGGCACTAGCCGTGTATCGCGACGGAAAGGTCGAGGCTTGGGCTCCGACACAAAATCCTCAAGGCGCTCAAGAAGCTATTGCCGCTGCAGTGGGCATTAAAAAGGAAGATGTTACGGTGAACGTAACGCTGCTGGGCGGAGCTTTCGGCCGCAAATCGTTCCCGGACTTCATTGTCGAAGCTGCGGTGCTCTCAAAGAAGAGCGGCAAGCCTGTGAAAGTGGTCTGGACCCGCGAAGACGATATACATTTCGATGCATTCCATTCCGTGGCCGCAATGTATTTCAAAGCCTCGCTCGGCGCAGACGGCATGCCTACGGCCTGGCTGCAGCGCAGCGTCTTTCCCCCCATCGCGTCGACATTCGATGCCAAAGGTGAGTATGCAGACGCCGGAGAAATTGGTCTTGGCTTCAGCGATCTGCCCTTCGCCGTTGCGAATCAACGCGCCGAAAATGGACCGGCACCTGCCCACACGCGCATCGGATGGCTGCGCTCCGTCGCCAATATTTATCATGCCTACGGCATCCACTCGTTTGTTGGTGAATTGGCCAACGCCGCCGGCAAGGATCAAGTGGAATACGTGCTCGCGTTGTTGGGTCCGGGCGGAATTTTGCCCAAGGATCAGCTGCCGAAAGACTACACAAACTACGACGGAGATTATGCTCAATATCCCATCGACATCGCCCGATTCCGCCGCGTGGTGCAACTGGCAGCGGAGCGATCCGGCTGGGGCAAGCAGAAGTTCGGCAACGGATTCGGCATGGGCATCGCCGTTCATCGTAGCTTCTTGACGTATGTGGCAACGGTGGTGCAGGCCGAGGTGAAAGATAACAAGGTGACCATCCTCCAGGTAGACACGGCTCTGGACGCAGGCACAATCGTGAACCCAACCACCGTGCGGCAGCAGTTCGAGGGTGCGGCAGTGATGGGGACGAGCATCGCCTTCTACGGCGAGATCAGCGCGACCAACGGTGTAATCGATCAATCCAATTTCGACAGTTTCCAGGTGGCGCGAATGAACGTTGCGCCCCGCGTCACCAACATCCACATCGTGGAGAGCGATGCGCCGCCTGCCGGTATCGGCGAGCCGGGACTGCCACCATTCGCGCCCGCTTTGTACAACGCAATTTTCACCGCCGCAGGCAAGCGCATCCGGGAAATGCCCCTGACGAAAGCCGGCTTGGCGTAGGAACCGCGCGTCGTGGCCGGAGCTCCTTCTTTACTTAAAACTTAAAACTGCATACTTATAACTGTTGGCGCGGAGGACGACTTGAAGCGATTTTTGATTGCCTCGTGTGTGGCGCTGGCTGTCACAGCGATTCCCGTCCACGCTCAGCGTCAGCCGGTGCTGTCGCAAATTGATGAGCCGCATCCTTATTACTACCGCGAATTGTACCTGCCTCAATTGACCAGCGGGCCAAGCAGCCTGACGTGGGGGCCAAACTCGAACGAACTGATTTATTCGATGGCGGGTTCGTTATGGCGGCAAACACTGGGCTCGAAGGAGACGGTGCAACTTACGGATGGCGCGGGCTACGACTACCAGCCAGACTGGTCGCCGGATGGAAAGGCAGTCGTCTATGTGTCGTACCAAAAAGATGCGATGGAGTTGTGGCTGTTGGATCTGGCGAGCGGCAAATCGAAGCAATTGACGAATGGTGGCGCCGTGAACGTCGAGCCGCGGTGGTCGCCCGACGGAAAGCAACTCGTATGGGTTTCCACGCAGTACAACAAGCGATTCCACATCTTCCGCGCGGACATGCAAGACGGCTCGCTGCAAAATATCGTCCGGCTCACAGGCGAAACCAAAAGCCCCCTCCCCCGCTACTACTACAGCCAATACGACATGGAAATTAATCCGGTCTGGACGCGCGACGGCAAGGAAATCCTATTTGTCTCGAACAACGGACACATCTACGGCACGGGCGGATTCTGGCGGATGAAAGTGGAACCGGGAGCTTCGGCGCGGGAAATTCACTACGAAGAAACAAGCTGGAAAGCGCGCCCAGATTTTTCGCCGGACGGCTCGCGCATGGTCTACAGCTCATACCTTGGAAGACAGTGGCACCAATTGTGGGTGATGCCGGCCGAAGGCGGTGATGCCTTTCCAATTTCCTACGGTGACTGGGATGACACGTTCGTCCGCTGGTCGCCGGATGGCAAGAAGCTTGCCTTTATTTCAAACAGGGGCGGAAACACAGAAATCATCTGGCTGGAATACAACAGCGGGATTCAGCATCAAGCTGCGGCTACGAATCGCCAGTACATCCATCCGCATGGTGAGATTCAGCTTTCTCTCGGCAAGAGTCCCTGGGCATCACCGCATGCCCGCTTTTCGATCGTCGACGCCAACGGCCGATTCTATGCACCGGAGCACGCGTGGATTTTCGCCGACGACGGCTTCGACCCAAAAGAATCTCCTTTTGAAGCGCACTATTTTTACAGCGGCGAACGCAACGCCGAAGTTCTCTCGGTGCCCGCCGGAAAATACACCCTCGAAGTTGTGGGCGGATTCGAAATGAAACGTGTGCAGCGGACGATCAACGTCAGCGCTGGTCACACCGAAGACATACAAACCGTGTTCGAACCGCTGGACTTTAACCGAGAACGCGACCGCACCTGGGTCGCCTCCGATTTACACGTGCACATGAATTACGGCGGCACCTACAGAAACGAACCACGAAATCTGGTTCAACAAGGCGAAGCGGAAGGCCTGCAGATCATCAACCAGTTGACCGTAAATAAAGAACAAAGATTCCCGGACATTCAGTATGCAGAATCCCCCGAGGAGCACGAAAAAGATTCCGACGTTTTGGTAGTCTGGGGACAAGAATTTCACACCAGCTATTGGGGCCACAGAGGAGTGGTCGGACTTCCAAAATATTTATTGCTGCCCGGGTATGCGGGTTATCCCAACACCGCGGCAGCAAGCCTCTACCCCATGAATGCGGACGTGTACGACATGGCGCATGCACAGGGCGCATTGGTGGGAGCCGTTCATCCATTTGATGAAGTACCCGATCCGTTTGCCAAGCCCGCGCAGAAAATTACGGACGAACTTCCGGTGGATGTAGCGCTCGGAAAGCTCGACTACATGGAAATCGTGGGATTCAGCGACCATAAATCCACGGCAGCAGTTTGGTACAAATTGCTGAATCTCGGGTTTCGGTTGCCAGCGGGCGCAGGGACGGACGCTACCACAGACTATGCGGCACCTATTCGAGGCCAAGTAGGGTTTGATCGAGTTTACATTCGCATCCCGGAGTGGCCGGCCACAACAGACCTATGGAAAGACGGGTTATTGAAAGGCCGAACGTTCGCAACCAACGGCCCGCTGGTGAACTTCCAATTGGGTGGCGAAATGGTTGGGGAAGAGTTGGAGTTCAATGCGCCGCAGCCTGCAATTCCTTTCGCCGCAAAACTGCGCTCCATTGTGCCGGTCGATCATCTGGAAATCGTCTGCAACGGCAAGGTTGTGCGCGATTTGAAATTGAACAGCGCACGGGATTCGGCGGATGTGAGCGGAACAATCCCGCTGAACGAAAGCGGGTGGTGCGTTTTGCGAGCGTGGAGCGACAAGGCGGAATATCCGGTGCTGGACAAATACGCCTATGCCACGACCAGCCCCGTCTACGTGACCATGGCCGGAAAGCGCGCCTATTCCAAGGACGACGCCGAGTATTTCAAGGCGTGGATCGATCGCACCATGGAAGTCACGGAAAAATATCCGGACTGGAATTCAGCCGAAGAAAAAACCTACGTCATGAAGAAATTGCAAGATGCTCGAGCCGTCTATGAAGGCTTGCACTAAGCCTTAGCGCCAGTTTTTCGTCTTCAAGGTAGCGCTGGGTTTCATCTCAGCTTGCCGATTTGTGGCTGAAATAAAAGTCAGCTGCATTTCAGACACCAGACGCCTCCGCGACCAATCAGCAAGCCGCAGCACGCTTGTGGAAGCCGGGAAAGAAGAGATAAAATTCACCCGTCTACATGACGCCTAAGTCCCTGCAGTTCGTGTGGGTAGCACGACTGCATTCCGCCTGTCGAACGAGGGGGAATCGCTCCGCCCTCGATTCCGGACGAGCATGCATTAACGAAACCGAGCCGTCAGGGCGGCCCAGGATGCGCGCGCCTTCGTTTAGAAGGTGAGCAGCAGGCGTCCGATCAAAGCTAGGGAGTTTTTGCGCTGCTGAGTCGCCCGAGGAAGGAGGGTACATGATCGTCGGTGTACCCCGAGAAACTTATCCAGGAGAACGCCGCGTCGCCCTCGCGCCCGCGGTCATTCCCAGTCTGAAAAAGGCCGGTCTCGATGTGCTGGTTCAGGAGGGCGCGGGGCTGCAGGCTGGTTATCCAGACGCAGAGTATGTCGCAAAAGGCGCGCGCCTCGCGCCAACTCGCGAAGAAGTCTTCGCCACCGCCGACATTCTCTTACAGTTTTTGTGCCACGGCGCCAACGATAAGAACGGTGGCGAAGACCTTCCCTTGTTGCGCAAAGGCCAGGTGCTCATTGGCTTTTTGCGACCCTTGGGCACGGTGAAAACCGTGCAGGATATTGCATCCCGCGGGGTCACTTCGTTTTCCGTGGAATTGATGCCACGAATCACGCGCGCTCAAAGCATGGACGCGCTTTCATCCATGGCCACAATTTGCGGCTACAAAGCTGTTGTGCTGGCAGCGGACACCCTACCAAGAATGTTTCCCATGTTGACGACAGCAGCGGGCACCATCGCCCCTGCCAAGGTCTTCATCATCGGCGCCGGCGTCGCTGGTTTACAAGCCATCGCCACTTCCCGCCGTCTCGGCGCAGTGGCCTCCGCTTACGACATGCGCGCCGCTTCCAAAGAGCAGGTGATGAGCCTCGGCGGACGATTCGTGGAGCTACCCATTGAAGCGAAAGACGCGCAGGACGCCGGGGGTTATGCCAAAGCGCAGGATGAAAGCTTTTACCAAAAACAGCGCGAATTGCTGGCAAAAACCGTTAGGGAGAGCGACGTAGTCATCACCGCTGCGGTCATACCCGGAAAGAAATCACCCATCCTCGTCACCAAGGACATGGTCGAGCGGATGGCTCCCGGCTCGGTCATCGTGGATCTGGCGGCCGAACGCGGCGGCAACTGCGAGTTGACCAAGCCCGATGAAACCGTCGTCATTCACGGCGTCACCATCATTGGCATGTTCAACCTGGCCGAAACCGTCCCCTATCACGCCAGCCAGATGTACGCCCGCAATATCAGCGCCTTCCTCCTGAACCTCACCAAGGATGGCAAGGTGCAACTCAATTTGAAAGACGAAATCATCCGCGAAACATTGGTGACGCACGAGGGCGAAATTGTGAACGCCCGGGTAAGAGAATTTTTCTCGCTGCCGGCGCTGCAATCGACGCCAGCGGGAGGAGGATCCTGATGAAGTTGGATTTATTGACAGGTTTATACGTGTTCATGATGGCGGCGTTTATCGGATTTGAAGTGATTCGCCGCGTTTCTCCCCTGTTGCATACACCCTTGATGTCGTTGACTAACGCCTTGGACGCAATCGCAGTGGTGGGCGCGATCATTCTGGCAGGCGAAGGCAAAAGCAAGCTGGCAACAATCTTGGGAACCATCGCCATTGTTGCCGCCACCAGCAATATCGTCGGCGGCTTCATGATCACTGACCGCATGCTGAAAATGTTCAAGGCGAGCGGCCCGAGGAAGCCGTAACGATCATGCTCGCCACCGAACATCTCATCGAAATCACTTACCTGATCGCAACGGCACTCTTTATCCTCTCCTTGAAATGGCTCAGTTCCCCAGTGACCGCGCGGCGCGGCGTGTGGGCCGGCGAAGCTGGCATGGTGCTGGCGGTCGCCGGAACACTGCTGCATCAGGGAATCGTGTCTTACCGCTGGGTTGCCATTGGGCTGGTCCTCGGAACGATCATCGGCGTGCCACTCGGAAAAGTGGCCATGACTGCCGTGCCGCAGCGAACCGCGCTCAGCCACGCCTTCGGCGCTTTGTGCGTCACCCTCGTGGGTACAGCCGAGTTCTATCTGCAGGCCCCCAACGTAGCCGGGTTCACCATGGGCGTTCTCTCGCTGGAAGTTATCCTTGGTGCGCTCACGTTTACTGGCAGCTTGATGGCTGCGGGAAAACTCCAGGAAATCCTTCCCCAGCGACCCATCACCTACAAGGGCCAGAACATCGTGAACCTGGGAGTGCTGGCCGTCGCCATCGGCATCGCCGTGGTGCTGGTGATGCACCCGGATCGCATGTATCTGTTTCCTCTGATGATCATCATTCCTCTGTTTTTTGGTGTGATGATGATTATCCCCATCGGCGGCGCGGATATGCCCACCGTAATTTCACTGTTGAATTCCTATGCCGGATTGTCGGCGGCGGCGATGGGCTTTGTGCTCGGCAGCAAGCTGCTGATTATCGCGGGCGCGTTGGATGGAGCTTCGGGCTTCATTCTTTCCGTGAACATGTCCAAAGCCATGAACCGCTCGTTCACTAACGTGTTGTTCGGGGCGTTTGGACAGGAGCAGAAAACCGCGGCAGGCGTCGCAGAAGCGCGTCCAGTACGCAGCGCCTCACCAGAAGAAGCCGCCGGCATTTTGTCCGCGGCCAGCAAAGTTGTGATCGTTCCCGGATACGGCATGGCCGTGGCCCAGGCGCAGCACAAAGTTCGCGAACTCTACGATGCGCTCACCAAACGCGGCATCGACGTCAAATTCGGCATTCATCCTGTAGCGGGCCGCATGCCCGGCCACATGAACGTTCTACTGGCCGAAGCCGACATTCCTTACGACAAATTGTTGGAGATGGACGACATCAACGGAGATTTCCCGCAGACGGATGTGGCGTTGATCATCGGAGCAAATGACGTCACAAATCCCGCGGCTCGCACCGATCAGAGCAGCCCGATCTTCGGGATGCCAATTCTGGATGTGGACAAAGCGCACACCGTGATGGTGATCAAGCGAAGTATGGGCGCGGGCTTTGCCGGGATTGAGAATCCCCTTTATTACATGGACAAAACCCTGATGTTATTTGGCGACGCCAAGAATTTTGTGGGATCGATCGTGCGCGAAATTGCCGGCGGCCATAATTAACGCAAAACGCTCGTACAATTTTGGTTGGCTTTTGTAGTGGCCGACCTTCAGATCGGTTGCGTCTCGCCTTTGTAGCGGCCGCCTTCTGAGGCGGGCGGTTTAGATCACCGAAAAACCGATCGATCCGTTGCGCAATATCCGGCTGATCTCACGGCCGGCTCGGACTCTCCAGCGCTTCCGTCACTCCCCAAACCGTCAGACCTCCGGCCACAATCCCTGTCGCCAGCATGAACCGGCTTTGGCCCGCGGCAACCGGCGCATACCCCTTCACCGTCTTAATCGCCGCGCATGGTTTGTGAGTGTGATACTCGTGATAATTATCGACGTCCGGCGAAACCCATTGGTGATAGCTGATTTCATTTTCCGCGTGGACGCGATAGGCTTTTCCCTGTTCCACATAATGCGATTCCGATCCGACTCGAACATCGGCTTCCCCGCGCTGGCTTGCAACCGTTACATTGCAGGGGTCGTTGATGGTCACGCGGCCGGTATTCGCAGTGGTCAGCACCGGCGTAACGCGAACATCTGAGGCCACGATGATCAGATTCTCGTGGCCGCCCGGCGTGTTGTAAACGGCGGTGCCGCGATCCAGTTCGGCAATGGCCCCGTAGGGCGTGCGGTAGACGTGCGCCGCGGACGAACTCTGCAGTTCCAGCGACAAGCCTGCAATTCGAATCAGCAGCGAACCTCCATCTTCCGTCGACACATATTCTCCCGAATAAATTGTCGAGCCCTCGGTGAGTGGTAGGTCGCCGATATGAGCCTTCTGAGCTCGCGCGGCGAGTCCTAGCGCCGGCGCAGCGGTGCTCGTTTGCGTCTGCGCGTTCAACGATACGGCCGGCAAAGTAACAAGCACCGCAAAAGATATTACACCAGCGATTCTCATTGGATTTCCTTCTGCTTGGCGCAGGCGGCGTTTTGCAAACACGGGTGATTCAACCCTGGGAAAGGTCCGCGCTCCGGCGGCGGCGGGACAGTTCCGCGTGTCGACGACGGCATGAACTGCAACGTCAACGAAGGATCCCCGAACAGAATCCACGTACGGCGGACATCGTTGTCTGACGTCCCGGCCTTGGTCTGCTGAATCAGCCAGCCAAGCGGCATCTTGGGATGGCTGGTCAATTGGTGCAGGAACGCCTGGTTCATCGAAGCTTGCGGCGCTTGATCGGTAAACCCAGAGGAAGCCCACACGGCAATTCCGCCGCCGTTGGGAGCCAGCAAGATGGATTCAGCGAGACTTTCCGCATACACGTCCTGGAAAAAGCCGTTCAGACAATCCATCAGCAGATACACAGGCAACCGGCCGCCATTCGTCAGCGCCGCTGCATCGGTCGAATCGAACAGATCGACAAATGACCACTGTTGTTCAGCGCCGTGGCCCTGGTAATCCACCAGCACCGCTCCATTGTTCAGTGCGGTGATGATTTGCGAGCGCGCTGCGGCTGGATCCAGGCCATCCGTCAGGATTTTCGAAGCCTTCAGCGAAGGCGGCAGATTCGTCGCGGCAGAGCCTACTGCCGAAGAGAAATTGGAATCCACGTTCTGATCCCCAACCAGAAGTGCCTGCCCATTCCAGGCGCCGGCGAAACTTCCCTGCTCGTAATGAATGATTCGACTAACCAGCAGGCTGGTGTCCGCAGCGGTGCGAACGGGCAGACGGCCCGTTGCCAAAGTGGCATAGCCCTTTTGCTCGAAATCTGAGAACCAGTCATCGGAAGCCGTTTTGAAGGCGGCGGTTTCTATCATTCGTGTTGGAACGAAGTCGAAGTCGCCGAGTCCAAGGTAGTTCCGGGGATCAAAGGAGGCGTCGCCCACCAGCAACAGCGCCTGCGGCTTGCGCTGCCAGCGGCTGGCAGCATCCTTAAGGAAACTTTGTATCGCGAAGGGACTGCGCTCACCGTTGTTGTATTCGTCGTAGATCTGATCTGTGGTGACCACCGCAACTTGATGGCCTTGCGATTCCCGGTGATGCACCAGCGGCGTCAGGCTGTCCACAAAATCCGGATGCGCAATGATCACGATATCGGCGCCCGCGCGACGTTCATCCAGGAATGCCGGGGCGTGGCGCGTGAGAGAAACTGGCGCTGAGATCGCGTCAGACGCGAACGCCAGAATCGTTCGCACCGCAGACCCGGAAGTGGCTAGTCCCAGCGTGGCTTCGTACGAGCCGCCGTTCGACGCGATTTTCGGAGAAAGTTCGAAGATGTTGAGGATATCCGTGATATCGAAAACTCGAATCAATGCGTTGCTGAACCCGGTAAGGTGCAACTCCGAGCCAGCGGGAGCGGAGGCGCGAAGCCAGTCGGCGTCTGCGGCATAGGTGTGGCCGTAGTGCAGCTCAATGGACTGCACAGCGCTGACATCGTTATCGCCATTGAGCGCCGTAAGCGTGACAGTGTTGATTCCGTCTTGCAGCAGTGAGGCCTCTACGGGGAAACTCTGCTTGGACAGAGCCTGGCCGTAGAACTCCATTTGGCCGAGACTCGCTCCGTTGAATTGCACGCTGACGAGATGGTCTTGCTGGTCGGTGCCCCCTTGCAGCATGACATCTAAACTCACCGGCAGGCTAGAGGACGAGTCCACATGAGCCGTTACCAACTCTTGATCCACAGGGTCGCTGGTGACAACCGCTCCAAAAAAGTTGTCGTTGTTCTCACCGTCGAGAAGTGCCGCAACATACGTTGTGCGATCCTCGCGAATCACGCTGAACGGGAAACTTGTGGGCGGCACTCGGCCAGAGGTCAGTGGCGGTTCCTGCAAAATTCGCTTGCCAGCACGGTTTTCGCGAACCAGCCAGTAGATGCGCTGGTCAGAGAAGGGTGTATCAATTCCCGTGCCATAGAACTCGATGCCATCGGCAGAGGCCCTTGAGTTGACAGATTGAGTCGTTGACAAAAGGGGCTGTTCGATGCCCTCAGCAACGAGATGCAGCGAACGAACATCGCCCTCGGCATCGAAGCCCGCGGCCCTCAGTTGCGCGAAGGAGACGTGATACCAGCCTTCGTGATCGACCGCGATCTTCACTGCGGCATGGTCGGCCACGATAAACCGCGGGGTGTTTACGGGAATGACCGGCTCGATCGGCTGAGGCCTTACCAGAGGCCGCATGTCACGGAACGCCGGCGCGGCGGCAACGGACGCTCGCAGTTCACTCAGAAGGGGTGACGGCCGGACAGGGGCGACGAACGACGTCGCTCGTTCCTCCGGCAGCCCCTCAACGCGCGCCGGACCGTGCATCGTGCGCGTGCCGTTGATGTCCACGTCTTCAATCCAATAAGCGGCCCCGCCTGAAGGTTGCGCATCGATCCAGCGATAAAGTTTGGCAGCGTGTTGCGGCTTCGATCCGCGAAGCATCAACGCGGAGCCCGCCACTAGAGAAGGAGTGATTCGCTGCTTTCCGGAGGCACCTTCGCGATAGATGTGAAATCCCAGGTTGCGAGATTCTTCGTGCGTTCTCCACTCCAGCACAACGGAGCCGTCCGGCTGCTGGAATGCCTCGAACGAGGAAATATCCACGGCCGTGGGCGCCTGAATTGTGGATACTGCGGTTGAGGAATTGTTTGCCGAATTCGGGTCGGACGTGCCGGAGGTCACTGTCGCTGTGTTGCTCGAGAGTGAATTGGCACTGAAAGTGGCGGCGTTCACGTTTATGGTGATAACCGCAACGCTGCCGACGGTCAGAGAACTGAGGCTGCACAATACGGTTGTCGTGGCCGCCGTGTACGCGCAGGAGCCCATATTCGTAAACACGGAGGAGAATGTGACTTCTCCCGGCAGAACGTCTGTAACGGTCAGATTCTGTGCGACGGCCGGCCCGGCGTTTGTCACCTCTAGCGAATAGGTCAGGTTCGTGCCTTGGTTCACCGGTTCAGGCGATGCCGTCTTCGTAATGCTGACGTCCGCCTGCGTGGGGCTAGCCACAGACACCGACGCCGTAGCCGTGTTGTTCGCTGAATTGGGATCGCCAACCGTGCTCGAGACGCTCGGTGAATTCGTGATGATCGTCCCGGGCGCGGTGGTCAGGTTCACCTTTACCACCATCGGGAAATTCACCGACGTGCCATTCGTGATGGTCTGACCCGCATTTAATGTGCAGGTAAAAGTTCCCGTGCCTCCGGCAGCGATGGTATTGCACGTCCAATTCGCAGGCGGTGTAAACGACACCAGCGTCGTATTTACCGGGATCGTGTCTTTAAACGTGGCATTGGTTTCTGTAGCGGGGCCGTTGTTCGTCACCGATTGCGTGTAGGTGATGTTGTTTCCCTGTGTAACGGGATTTGGCGTAGCCGCAGTGAAGACAGCAAGATCGGATTGACCGGCGGACGCGACCAGCGTCGTGGCTGTTGCGTCATTGTTCGTGGGGTTCGCATCCGGCGTCACAGAGGATACGGTTGCGGGAGCGGTGATGACCGTCCCCGCGGCAGTGCCGGCAGGCACATTCAGCACCACAGAAAAAGTCGCGCTGCCTCCCACGGCAAGCGCCGCAATCGTGCACGTGATGGTGCCTGTGCCACCGGCCGGAGGCAATGGATTGCAATTCCAACCGGCGGGCGGAACCAGGGAAGCAAAGGTCGTGTTCGCCGGGATGTTTTCGATGAAACTGGTGGAACCCGCAGCCGCAGGCCCCTGATTGAAAACCGATCCGACCATGGTCACAGTGCTACCAGCGGTGACGGTCGGAGCAGAAGCCACGTTGCTCAGAATGAGGTCTGCGGAAGTGGCCACGCTGACGGTGGTAATGGCCGTCGCGGAATTGTTCGCCAGGTTCGGGTCGGAGGTTCCGGAAACGATATTGTCGACGTCCACGATCTGTGTGCCACTTGGCGTTGCCGCGCCTACCGTCACGGCGACAGTGAAGGTGCCGTTCGTGCCTGCGCCAAAAACCGGATTCGTACACGTAATGTTTCCAGTGGCGCCGACCGCGGGCGTGGTGCACGTCCAACCCGACGCAGCGACGATGGATTTAAACGTGGTGTTCGCGGGTATGGTCTCGCTAAAAACCGCGTTCACCGCATCAAACGCTCCGCCATTCGTCACGGACTGCGTGTAGGTGACCGTGCCGCCCGGCGCAACAACCGCAGGCGCCCCGAAATTCCTGACCGACAAATCCGTTCCTGCGCAGTACGCGCCTGCCTGCGTGCCCGGAGTCTCGGTGATGAGGTGAGTTGTCACCACTTGTCCCGGCTGACCCGGCGTGGCGCCATAGGAATCCTGTACGTTATCTGTGTAGCCGTTAGAACCGCCGGCGACATTCGAGGCAGCCGGCGCCGCTGAAAGGAAAATCACGCCGCCTCCGCCGCCTCCGCCCGGTCCGTGCCGCTCGCCAGGGAAACCACCGGGAGCTTCCGTCGGCCAGGCGTTGCCAGCGTTGCCGCCGATAGCGCTCACCGTGAGTCCGCCTAAACCGCCGCTGTTGGCAAGAATCAGGACCGAGCCGCCAGCGCCCGCGCCGCCGGTGCTATCGTTCAGAGTGCTTTGCGTCGACTGACCGTTAGAAGTGACGTTTCCGGTTCCCGCCACGCTTCCGGCATGGATGATCGCGATACCGCCGCCGGCGCCGCCGCTGCTAAAGATTCCATTGCCGTTGCCGTTGGTGGTCGTGTTGTAGTAAGTACCGTCGTTCGTGGTGCCTGCTCCGCCAGCGCCTCCCATTACAAGCGCACTGGTGGACGCCGGGAACAGCGCGCCGCCAAAACCACCGTCGGTGGAGTTGGTAACCGTCAGACTGTTCCAACCATAGCCGCCCTGCCCGCCCGTACCGCCGTTAGAACCGGCGCCGCCGCCGGAGTTGTAATCATTGTTGACGGGATGGCCGTCGGTGCCGCCGCCACCCGCGTTTCCGGGAGCGCCTCGAGCATAGCTGCCGGCCGGAAGCGTATCTGCGGGAGTTCCGCCCGTTGTATCAATCGGAACAGAAGCGGTCGTGATGGTAAGAGGCGCGAGATAACGCGGCGTTCCAGCGATGCCTTCACCTTTCGAACCGTTCGCTGCATTCGTTGCGGCGGTCACATAGTCGGTGACCGCTCCCGTACCGCCAGCAAGTTTCCGTCCTGCACCGCCGCGAAAGCCAAGGGCATCCAACGCAACGGTCCCACCTAGGGTCAGTTGCGAAGAAACATCCAAGACCAGTACGCCGCCCACTTTACCGCTCCAGCCCAGTGGAACCAGGCCAGAGCTGAGCGTTGCCGAAGTGTATTGCGGCACACGAATTACTTGGAATGTCTGCTGAGGCTGAGTGAGGGTCGCGGCGATGCTGGAATAGCTGTTCAGCAAACCTCCGCCGCTTCCGCTGCCGGCAAATTGCAGTGTTCCACCCGCCGCCGGGATCGCGCTGGTGGCAGTAACGAACTCGAACAAACCGGAACTACCCAGGCTCGTCGATCCGGAAGCGGGATCACCGGCGAGCCCGTCGCCATAGGAACCTGTATTGGTGCTATTGATGACGGAGTCCTGCATCTGAATGATCAGGACCAAATCACCCACGGCTATGCCTGACGGCGCACCTGACGAAGCACCCAACGTCACCGACGTTGACCCGGAATTGACGGTTCCCGCGGCGGCCGGTGGAAAATATGTATTGACGACGCCAGTGAGAGTTCCTCCCGCTCCATCGCGACCTGGCGTTGCGCACAACAGTGGCTGAACCACCGTGTACGCCGCAGCCGTGTTGTTGGCGGCATTAGGATCACCTGCGAGAGAAGCCGTGGCACTGTTCGTAAGCGTGGTAGCCGCAGACGGGGCGGTCACCGTAATGTTGATCGTCGCGGTGGTGTTCGCGGCCATGGCCGAAGTAATAGAACAGGAAATCGTCGTAGTTCCCGAACAAGCCCAACCGGCGGACGCATTCGCAGAAACAAACGTAACGCTTGCGGGCAGCGTGTCTGTCAGCACGTTGCTTGTGATGGGAGCGCCAGATTGCCCGAGGTTTTGTACATTTATGGTGTAAACGAGGTTGGAAAAGATGAACACCGGCGTCGGCGACACGGTCATAGAAACGGCCAGATCTGCCGTCGTCGTCGGCTCAACTATGATCGACGTCACGCTGGTATTGTTGGCCGGCGCCGGGTCCACCGTGCCGGAAGTTACCGTCGCGGAATTCTGAATCGTGGTGCCAGACGCAGTTCCAGCATTGACCTGCATCGTGATCGTGAGCGCACTGGCCGATGCGCCATTGGCCAGCGCAGCGGTGTACGTGCAAACGATGGGACCAGCGTTGCCAGAACCGGGATTTGTGCAGGTCCAGCTCGTGCCCCCATAACTCCGAAAGTTCGTGCTCGGTGGTGTCTGCTGATACACGATGATCGTTCCCGTTGCAACCGCACCCGGCCCGTTATTAGTGACTGTATGCGTGTAGGTGTAGTTGGTGCTCACCGCAATCGCGGACACCGAAACAGTTTGTGTGAGCTTAAGGTCAGCCTGGGCATTGGCTGCGGGCGCCAGGAAAGTTGCGCACAGGAAAAGGAACGCCGCAAACGCGAAAAGAAGAGACCAGGCCTTGCGAAGATGATGTCGTACAGCCAGGCGAATTCGGCGCACAACAATCCGAACAGGATCCAGAAATCGCGTCTGAAAAGGAGTCACCACCTTGGTGCGCGAACCGCGCTGGCGCACAACCACCTTGCCAAACATTTGGGAAACAGGCGGGTCGTCTTCCAAAGCGGTATCGCTGACCGTGCTCAATGCACCGGAACATGGGTCCACGCTGCGCACGCGATGGAGTAACAGCCCGTCGGCATTCTGAACTAGCGCCAGATCGCCGGCTTGCAAATCGGAAAGCGCAACGGGCGCGACTACCACCGTGTCGCCCTCCCCTAAATTGGGCTGCATGCTCTCGCCATGCACTCGGAACTGCACGCTGTGCCCGCGCTCGAGCAGCGCGGTGCTTAATTCCGCAAATATCCGGGAATCCTTACGAACCTGCATTTCACTCGCGGACATGGCGTATCGCCTCCACGGCGCTATCCGTCGGAGCAAAACGGAAAATCGAGCACGGAATTGAGCGAGTAAGTTCGTCGAAGAACTTGAGCGAAAATTGAATTCCCTCTTGCAGGTAGTGCGGAACAAACGAACGTGCGAACAATTCCGCTGCGGCCTTGCCGGCAACCATCGGCACAACCTGGTTTTTCGGCGCCTGTTCCAATAGAAAAACGGAAGAAAGCGGAGCGCTGGCGGCAGAAGCAACGCCCGCATCCCCGTGCCACGGGGTTCCGTACATCCAGAACTTCCCCTCGTGCTTGCGCAAAATAATGCGGTCGTCACTCAACAGCTTGACGCCAGGTTGCGCCATCCAAAGCCGCGCCGTGGTGCTTTTTCCCGCGCCCGAATGTCCCAGGAATAGATAGCCTCGCCCATCCTGGTCGACCAGACCAAGCGCATGCACCTCAACTCCTTCGCCCAGCGCCAGTCGGTGCATCATCGCCAGTTCATCGATGGGATACTCCAGCGGAAAAACGGGATCATTCGCCGCGAAACACGAACGATTCAGGACCACATGCCCTCGTTGAAAGGTGGTATCGAACCAGGCGGCTTTGTAGGGCGCCGCCCCAAGCGCCGGACTGCAAAAATAGAATTTAGTTCCAGTGGAATCGGTGAACGCAGACCACAGCCCGCCCGAAGTGAAAGCCGGTGAGGAGACTGGTATTTGAAGCGTGTCAGCCCACGAAATATCAAGTTCGATATCGCAGGCTGCTTGGCCTTGGTCCTGAATCGCAAAGGGGTGGTGCTCCGGATCGAGGGCAACCGCCATTCCTTTTTCGCACCACATTCCAAACCCGCAACCACCGATCCTCAGCGCCAGCCGAGTGGCACTTGGCGCAGCCTGTTCTGTTTCGCGTGGCGTATTGGCAAGTAGTGTGGACATCTGAGTCTCTCCGGTATCTGTTCAAAATCTCGTTACGAGCCTTGCGAGCGGCAGGGCGTGATCCCTCCCCTGCACGACGCGCTTGCAGGCCCGGCAACTCCCGAAACTTTGCAGTGCCCCAGCACCGCTTCCTCGGGACGGAGGCTGACGCGAATCACCTGCGGCGGCTGGTAGGCGGCTTTTTCCGCGTTCTTCTTTTTTGGCGTATCGTTCATTTCCAAATCTGTCCCTTGTGTCACTTACCTGATCCCGGTTCCGCAGGAAGAACATCCGCCGGATCCGCAACCCCCGCGAGACTGCAACACCGGCAGTGTCGCCGCCGGTGGAATCAGCGGAAGAATTTTTTTGGAGATGTCCGAATCCCCACGGAGCCGCTCGGCGGAGTCTTTCAGTTGCGCGTGATGAACACCGCCCGAGCAGCAAGGACAATCCCCATGCACCGGTACCTCCAGCCCGAGCGTGTATGCCCGCAAGTGCGCCACCTGGCAGATGAATTCAACCGGCGACTCTGCATTGCCATTTTCGAGTTCGCCCATTGCAGGACACATGCTGCAAAGGGACTGCAAGCGGCAATCGATGCAAATTGTTTTGGAAGCACGCTCAGACCTACGGATCTCGCTCAGTCGGCCATTCCAACCCAGCTTGAAATTTCCAGAACGCAAATCGTAGCCGTCACGGTGTGACAAGACACAAATGGTCATCTTCCCTGAAGGGTCGACGGCGCAGCCGTTCTGTCCGCCACCGCAGGTGTAAAGTTGTTTGTCGTCCTTGTGTTTGGCCTCTGCTAGCTCTGCTTCCGCGAGTTTGCGATATTCCGCTTTGCGAACCGGATCGCTGAAATCCAGTTGCACTGCTTGTTCCGGCGACAGGCGCACCGCTAACGGACTTTGCGAGCAATCGGTACGTGGATTGAGCAATGCGTCGAACTTGAATTCCACGCCCAGTTCCTGCTCGGCAAATCGCTTCATTTCGGATACTTCGTGAAAATTTACGGTCGTCGGGACGGTCTTCAGTTTCAGCGGCAGATTGCGCTCCTGCAGCAGGCGAATGCCCTTCATGCAACGGTCAAATGAGCCGGGCATCTGCGTCAGAGCTTCGTAAGTTTCCCGCGTCGCCCCGTAAAGCGTGATCTCAATCGCGAACGGCCGATATTCCACTAGATGATCGGCGATGCGCGGCGTGATCATCGTTCCATTGGTGAAAAGCGTAACCAGAAAGCCGCGCTTCTTGGCTTCCGTGTAAATGTCCAGAAAATCCTTGCGCGCGAAGATCTCGCCGCCGGTGTACAGGATCCACAAACAACCCATCTCCAGCAGCTCATCGAGCAGTCGTACGTGTTCCTCAAACGTCAGTTCTCCACGTCGCGCATCGGCATCGCCCATCGGCAAATTGTTGTAGCAATGCTGGCATTCCAGAGGGCAGCGGTGCGTCACTTCGATGGACACCTCCATCGGAGCGCGGCGCCCTTGCAACCGTTTGTGGACCAGGCTCGAAAAGTCTCCGTAGGTGGCCGTTTGAATCAACTGTCCCTCTTTCTTCCTCTGAAACTTGATCCACTCCAGCTGAACTCGGCTAACGTTTACGTCCTTGCATCGGCTAGCGGCTGAACCAGTTTTTCCTCCACCATTGCGCCCAGAAAATTCTGGATGTCGCCCTGCGCCTGGCTCGAACTCACTTCAAATTCGTCACACACCCTGCTGACCATCTCTTCAATCGTGTGGCCTTCGTTCATGAAATCCCACAGCACCGATCCCACCTGATTCAGCGTGAACAACGAGTTCAGGTCGCCCACTCCACTGCGAATCGGCACAATCACCAGTTGGCCTTGGATCTGACGCGCCACCACTTCTCTGTTCCGCACAAACCGCGACGTGTCCGACAGCATGGACATGGCAACTCCTCCATCCGGGCCGCTACAAGGGTGAACCGGTCTTTAGAAAAGTGTGCTGTACTCAGGCACAGGGGGCTATGGTCCGGCGAGGGGGCTGTACCGTAATGGTACTCGTTGCCTTATTGGGCATCTTTCGGCTAAGGCCCCAATATAATATCTAAGGTATAGTACTTTTGAATTACTGGATATCTCTAGGGAAGAAAAGGATCTATGCATAGCTCTGGTACTCTCAGAACGTCATACATCCCACCGCTTTCTTGGCTCTTTTACAGCTTCGATCCGGCCCGGTAGGCCCCCATCAACCTTGCCACCAGCACCGCCAGATATAGCACCCCGAGGATGGCTTCCAGGACCGAAATCGCCCGCGCATGAGCCGAAACCGGAGTAATTCCGGCAGCCCCCAGAGACGTCATGGTCCCAAAGCTGTAATAAATAAAGTCGAACCGGTCGGGGACGGTGTGAACGTTGGCATGCGGATCGAGATAAAACGCGCTCGGCTGGATGGCCGACACCATGTGGTACAAGCTGGCGAAACTGAAACCCACCAGCAAGTAAATGCACAGCGAACCGAAGACCGTCTCCGAATTGACCTGCTCTCGCGCAAACACGCGGCGAAAAATTGTCGCTACAACAACCACGTCAAAAATAAAGCTCAGCGACATGTTAACTATGGCGAACGAGCTGGCATGCGCCCTGGGAATCAGCATGTGTTGGATCAGGGCTGGAACCGCCAGGACGAGCACGAAGATCAGCAGGCTGCGACGCACATTGGCCGCATATACGCTGATCAGAATTGCCGAACTGCCAATTACGCGAAATGCGTAATACCCAAAGACCGTGGCTTCGGCATAGGGATAGAGAATCAGGGTGGTCAATAGAAGAAGGAACAGCAAAAAGAACCGGCGCCCCGTCAGCGCCGACTCATGTAGTGATTCAGTGATGTGGCTCATGGAATCGTGCAAATCTCCGCCGCCGATGGTACACCGTTTTCCACGAGAGCCGAGACCGGCCCCGGGTCTGAAGTATGCATTCACCCTCTTTCGCCGGACGAGCGATCTTTACTCATTTCCTTTCGAAACCTGTTGCAACTAGCCGTATGATCGAACCAGCATCACGAACCGTGCGCCAACATAATCGCCACAACTTCGCCGAGGCCCTGCTCAATGACTGAGAAGCAACATCTCACTTTCCGGTTCTTCCGCAATACTTCCAATGTTCTATCGCCGGCGCTTTCCGCCATCGCGATGCTGGTGGTCGGCATCTTTCCGTTGTGTGCCGCCGATCTGCGCTTGAACGATCAAGACTACTTCGAGTCCCAAGGCTTAAGCGTTCTCCTTTTCCACAACGCCTATCACGGTGTCTTTGGCGACGAAAAGATGAGTGGCATCGAAATCATCCTCCACGGCGAGCGGATCGCCACAAACGGCGATGTGCGCCTTTCGCCCACGCCCGAGCAATGGGATCCCATTCCGCATTTCAAGGGTCGCAAGCGCTCTCCCACCGGCAATCAACTTACCGCATCTCTTTCCTATCCTGATCAGGGCCTCAGCTATTACATTGAGGTCGCGCCCGAAGCAGACGGCTTTCGTATCACCGTGAACCTCGATCAGCCTCTTCCTTCCGCACTTGGTTCGTTGTGCGCACGCTGATTCCCTCGGGCCGCACGCAAAATGCGGTCGTGTGGCACATTCAGCCGAATGTCATTCCGGGATGGACGCGCCCGCCCGTCGTGGCATACAACCAGGTTGGCTACACGCCTCAGCGTTCAAAGGTTGCGGTGATTGAACTCGATCCGCTCTTCGATGCGCCAAAGACCGCGCGCGTGCTTCGCCTGGGGCCCGACGGTGAATATCACGAAGCGTTTCGCAGCGAAATCAAGCCTTGGGGCAAATGGTTGCGCTATCAGTACGCGCAATTCGATTTCTCCTCTCTCCACGAACCTGGCATCTACGCAATTGAGTATGCTGGCCACCGGAATGCCCCCTTCCGAATCGCAAACGACGTGTATCGCGAACATGTCTGGCAGGCTTCGCTCGACACCTACCTGCCAGTCCAGATGGATCACGTTAAAGTGCGTGAAGGCTACCGCATCTGGCATGGCGCTTCGCATCTCGATGATGCCAGGCAAGCGCCCGTGAACTACGTGCACTTCGATGGTTACTCCATGGGACCTTCTACCGATTCGCCATTCGCGCCGGGCGAGCACATTCCAGGCCTGGACCGCGGCGGATGGTACGACGCGGGCGATTACGATATCCGCACGGAATCGCAGGCACGCGTTGTGACAGATCTCGCTCTCGCCCGAGAATATTTCCAACTGGATTGGGACGAAACCACCATTGACGAAAAGGCCCGCTCCGTTCAGATTCGCGTGCCCGACGGTGTCCCGGACGCCATTCAGCAAATTCAGCACGGAGTAATCGCCATCCTTGCGCAATATCACTCCATCGGCCATGCCATCCCCGGAATCATCGAGCCCACGCTCCAGGAATACACCCATCTGGGTGACGCCGCATCGCAAACCGACGGTCGCATCTACTCATCGCGCCTCGGCCCGTTGGAAACGGACGGCGCGCACTCCGGTGTGCCCGACGACCGTTGGGCTTTCACGACGCACACAACTCCGTTGGACTACTTGGCTATTTCGTCTCTCGCCGCGGCAAGCCGCGTTCTCCGCGGCTATGACGACAGCATGAGCGCCGAGTGCCTTCAGACAGCCGTGCGCGTGTGGGACGAGGAGCACAAACGGCCTCCGGTCATCTTTAAATCCTTCAACACCACCGCCGGTGAACTCTCTGACGAAGAAACGAAGGCGGCCGTCGAACTATTAATCGCGACGAATGGCGGCGACGCCTATCGCAAGCGTCTGAAGGAACTTTTGCCCGTCATCCAGAACCGCTTTGCGTTTTTGGGCTGGATTGCGGTGCGCGCTGTCCCTCTCATGGATCCTGAATTCAAGAAAGGTCTAGCGTCGGCGGTGCGCGCTTACAAGGTCACACTCGACGAGCAGCTATCCAAAAATCCTTATGGCGTTCCGATTACCACCGGTACCTGGGGCGGCGCGGCGGCCGCGGCTGGATTCTCCGTGCAGATGTACTTCTTCCATAAAACGTTTCCCGACATCGTCGGGCCGGAGTACACACTGCGCGGTTTCGACTACATCCTTGGAACCCATCCCGTCTCGAATCTCTCTTTTGTTTCTTCCGTCGGAACCCAGTCCAAGCTTATCGCCTACGGCAACAACCGCGCCGACTACACCTTCATTCCTGGCGGAATGATCCCGGGCGTCGTCATCATTCAGCCTGACTTTCCTGAACTGAAGGATGCTTGGCCCTTCCTGTGGTACGAAAACGAGTACGTGATCGACGCGGTCACCTCCTATATTCTTGCGGCCAATGCGGCCAACGCAGTGGCTCGGTGACAGCGAAGGAGCTAGCATGAGGAATTTCGCGTTTGCGATTCTTGTAACGGCACTCTGGACTACAATTCTTTGCTCAGCGCCCGTGCCCTCGCGTTCCAATCCGATCCGCGTGCTGCTTCTTGACGGACAGAGCGGTGGTCCGTATCACAACTGGCAGCTCGCCTCTCGCGTCTTAAAAAAGGAACTGGAGGACGCGGGGCTATTTGAGGTTACCGTCGCCACATCTCCCCGTTTTGGCGAGGACTTCGCCAATTTCAAACCTGATTTCGCCAAATACCAGGCCGTCGTCTTCAATTACGACGCCCCCGACTGGCCGCTCGGTCTCCGCCAGCCGTTGGAGCAGTTCGTGAAGAATGGTGGTGGGCTCATCATCGTCCATGCCGCAGACAACGCCTTCCCGGATTGGCAGGCCTTCAACCAGATGATCGGCATCGGCGGCTGGCGAAACCGCTCCGGAAAGTCCGGCCCGCTGTGGTATTTCAACGACGGCAAACTCGTCAGTGACAATTCCCCCGGCCCTGCCGGGTCGCACGGGGTTCGTTTGCCCTATCAGGTCACCACTCGCACACCCGACCACCCAATCATGAAAGGGCTGCCGCGCGTCTGGATGCACGGCGCCGATGAGCTCTACGCAACTCTCCGCGGCCCCGGCGAAAATATGACCGTGCTCGCCACCGCGCACTCAGACCCAAGGAATAAGGGCACTGGACGAGACGAGCCGAATCTCATCGTCGTCAATTACGGCAAGGGCCGTGTATTTCACACCACCATGGGCCACGACATTGCCGCCCTGAGCTGCGTTGGCTTTATCACCACGTTTCAGCGAGGAACCGAATGGGCCGCCACCGGACGCGTGACGCAAAAAATTCCTTCCAATTTTCCGGCGGCGGATTCCGTCAGTCTTCGCGTGGATATCCAAGAGATGGATCCGGCTTTCCTGAATGGCCCACCAGCCATCAATACTTTCGACAGTCTTGCGGACTCAGCCCTGCTGGCTATGCGCAAGCGCGCGGAGGAACTGGGCATCGGTGGCGTTGCGGTGGTCGCCTTCTTTGAAGGAGATCGCATTCAATCCTGGACCTCGAAAATGGCAGTCGTTGGCAGATTGAAAGACGAGCCTTCGCAAACCGACAAGGGCGCCAACTTGCTCGGTATCGCTTACGCTAAAGCGGCAGAGATGGCCGATACACTCAAGGATAGCGGCAGCCAGGTACGCCCTGCCATGACCGGCGAATTCGGATGGAATGGCGGTGTGATCGTTCGCGGACGAAATGGCTATTTGATCGCGGCATTCAGCGGCGGCAAATCCGAAGACGACGTCAAGGTCTCGCGATCCGGCATCTTGCAACTTCAATCCGGCCTCTAGAATCTGAACACTTTCGACTTTTGACGTTCGACTATCCTCCCTCCGACAATCCCAAAATTCCGCGCAATCTCTCTCCGTCTGCCCCCGACCGCCCGAAATCATCAAACGAACTCGTAGCCGCCTCGATGATGTGTCGCCGTATAAACGGCGCTCCCTCTCTCGCTCCCTGTTCACTACTCTTGATGCAACACTCCCACTCCAGAATTGCCCACCCGGGAAAGTCGTACTGAGCAAGTTTCGAGAATATCGTCCGAAAATCCACTTGCCCATCTCCCGGTGAGCGAAACCGCCCCGCGCGCTTCAACCACGGTTGATATCCTCCATACGCGCCCTGCTTCCCTGTGGGGCGAAACTCCGCGTCCTTTACATGGAACATTTTGATCCGCGAGTGATAGAAATCAATAAATTGCAGGTAGTCGAGCTGCTGCAGTACAAAATGGCTTGGATCGTAGAGCAGGTTGCAACGTGGATGCTCACGTACGCGGTCCAGAAACATTTCGAAGCTCTCACCATCGTGCAGATCCTCACCCGGATGAATCTCAAAGCACAAGTCCACCCCGGCTTCATCAAACGCATTCAGAATCGGCAGCCATCGCTTTGCCAGTTCATCAAAAGCCGCTTCAATCAGGCCCGCCGGCCGTTGCGGCCACGGATAGATATAAGGCCACGCCAGCGCACCTGAAAACGTAACGTGCGCCTTCAGTCCCAGATGCCGCGAAGCCCTTGCCACCTGATGCATCTGCTCCACGGCCCAGGCCTGACGCGCCTTTCGATGCCCGCGCAGATTCTCCGGCGCAAATCCGTCAAACATCGCATCGTAAGCCGGATGGCAAGCAATAAGCTGGCCCTGAAGATGGGTCGCAAGCTCTGAGATGACCAAGCCATGCCGAGCAGCGACAGCGCCGAGTTCCTCGCAGTACGCGTTGCTTTCCGCTGCGCGTTTCAAATCGATTAGCCGCGCGTCCCATGATGGAATCTGCACGGCAACGTAACCCAGGCTCTTCGCCCAAGCGCAGATGGTATCCAGCGTGTTGAACGGCGCGTTATCCGCAGCGAACTGCGCCAGGAATATGCCCGGCCCCTGAATTGTTTTCATTTCAGTTTTCCCCACCCGTCTCCAAACCTGTCTGTTATCGGTTCAAGCGTCGCTGCGGCCACGGCTGCCGCCAGAAAATCTATCACGAACCGCTGCCTCTAGCATCGCGCGCAAAATCCTGATTGCTCGATCAGGCGGACCCGTACGAACGACTAGCGGGCGTTCCAATCCCACAAGCGCAGGAAGCAATTTCTGTAAGCTGCCAAACATTTTGTCGGAATTTGGTGGGCCCGCCAGGATTTGAACCTGGGACCAACGGATTA
>CAWGXB010000031.1:0-354625 GCA_963826335.1 Candidatus Acidiferrales bacterium
ACATCCTGCACCTGAGCGGAGAGGGCCCTGAACAGATCGTGGCAAAGGACCTTAAGCTCGTCGATTCTCTTGGATGGTGGAAGGACAATAACGGACTTTTGATTGACAACGTCACGCCAGGAGGCACAGCGCTGTCTTACCTAAGCACGAATGGGAGGGCCCATCCCATTTGGGAGCTATCTGGCCCCGCCACTTGATGCGGCTGGACATGCCATGGGCCATGTCCTGTAGGTCCTTTTCGCTCGGCTTGGGTTTCAGTTCGTAGTGAAATGCACTGAGGGCGATCCCCGACAGCACGATCGCGATGGCTAGACTCTGTCTGCGCACGTTCACGCACCTTCCGCCGCACCACGACGTCATTCCGGCGAACGCACCGCCAAATGATTGCGGCCCTAAAAACATCATTCGAGCATATTTAGTCCATGCGCGCATCCTGCCCGCAAGGACATACTCGCGTAAAAAGGTACTCTAAGAATCGGTTATTACTGGTGATTTCTACAGCTAGCGCGCGGAATGGGATATGTCCTAGCCCGAGACGAATACGATGAAGCTTATTACTGCGTTCCGTCCCAATAGATGGTGATGGGTCCGCTTTCCAGCATTGTCCATGGGCAGCCGTAGGCTTCAACTCCTTCCATGAGAAGGCCGATCCCTGTCAAGAGTGTTTTGCTCTTTACATGAGTGTTTCTCTCTTTTTCGCCGTTCAGCCAAGCCGCCTCTGTCGCCACCCTTCCATCCGCACTCTTTGGTGAGCGATGTTTGCTCGGTGCAAGTTGGGTATTCTCGATGCAGTAGGCGCTGCTACCTGATTTGCGTCCTCTGCTTCTCTCTTTACGAGGGAAGTTTGGGCCCAGGAGTTGATCGCAGTCACCTAAAGTCGGCGGTCGAGCTCAGCTGTTCGGTTAAACCTCTTTTCTCTGCCAGGTTTCTCTATGCTGCTACGGTCATCGCCTTCTGGCCATTGTGTAACGGTTCGTACACCTCTCCACTCACCCACAGCCGGTGCAGCAGTACCGCCAGCTTCCGTGCTACCGCCACCACCGCCCTCTTCTTGGCAATTTTCCCTCCTCGCGCCGAGAGCTTTCGTCCCCAGCGGCGTAAGTCGCTGTCTTCCCCAAATGGTCCCAAAATGTAGTGCGCCCCTTGCACCAGCAGCGTCCGCAAATACTCATCTCCCTCTTTGCTGATGCGCATCTGTGGTTCGCTCTCGCCCGAGTTCCTACGCCCAGGCTGCAAGCCCACAAAACATCCCGCGTCACGACTCTTTCGGAAGCGATGTGGGTCCCTCGATGGTCAGCACATAGGTCGTGGAAATCAGGTCGCCTACACCCTTTATCTGTTTGAGCAGCGCCGTCTCCGGATACGTCTTCTTGGCCATCATTTCAATGCGCCGATCATATTCCTGGATGCGTTTGTTTAACGCGTCCACCTCTCGCAACAGCGGGTCTAACGCTTCGCGCAATCCTGTGCTCAATCCACTCGTGGCGTCCCGGGTGATTTGTTCCGTGCTACATTTGCGCAGTCGCTCGCCGTACGACTTCACCAGTCCTCGTGCGGCATTCACCAGGGCAGTTCGCGCGCTCACCAGTACCGCTCGTGCACGGATCTCCGTCAGGTGCAACTGCGCCTGCGCACTGCGATGCTTCACCGGGCTCAGCAACTGGGGATCGATTCGCATCAGTCGCGCCAGCGCTCGCGCATCCATGCGATCGTCTTTCCGCCGGCTTTTGGTAATCAAGCGCACTTTCTGGGCGTGAGCCACGATCACTTCGTGCCCAAGAGCGGTCAACAACCGACTCACCCACGGAGAATGCGTCCCCGTCTCCATCGCCATGCGACACCGCGGCATGCTACCGAATACCTGCTTCATGGCTGCCGGTGTGGTCGCCAGTTTGTGTTCCAAAATAATTCCTCCTGCTTCGTTCAAGACACAGTACGCACTCGAGCGATCGCCCAGATCCACACCGATCGTTAGCTTTTGCTCCTTCAAAATTTCATTACTAAACATGCCGATGCGAGCCATAACGATTGAACGTGAGTTTGGCTGTGGTGGCTCGGAGATTGCTGCAAAGCTGGCCGAACTTCTGGGTTGGAAACTGTGGGACCACGAACTAACGCAAGAGATCGCGCGGCTGACCAAAAGTACGCCGCAAGCCGTCGAGAAGCGGGAATGGAAAAATGATCCTGCGGTCTATCGCGTGTTTAAGTCTTTTCTTAGAGGAGCATTCGAAGGGGCCCTGCCGCCAACCGATCGAATGGAACTGCTTGATGCGCGCCGAATCGCCACTGTTTCCGAGCTAGCGGTCAATCATGCTCTTTCGGTTGGCCCATGCGTAATCGTTGGTCGAGGCTCGCAATATTTTCTACGCGATCGCAAGGATGTATTTCGGGCGTTCCTCTATGCCTCCCGCACGTCTAAGATTCACAGACTGATCACTGCTGGAACGCCTCAAGAAAAGGCAATAACGGAAGTTGACACGATTGACAGGGATCGCGCCGCGTTTGTGAAGAGCTACCTTAAGCTGGATTGGCCTGAGTATCAATTGTACGACGCAATGTTTAATACAGAGAGGGGTGATTCCTATGTAGCAGAAATGCTCGCTCACTGCATTTCAGTTTCCCCAAATTCTCGTTAGCACTCCCTCCGTCACCATTTTCTTGAATGGCCTATTTCGTCAGCTGAACTGAAGATCTTTAGCCCACTTGGCCGGAAAACGCGCTATGCGCAAAAGTGGTCGCACTTGACGCCTCGATCCAAGCCGAAACGCGAAATAGCTTCCTGACCGTCGGCAATCCGGAGGAAGCTATCCAGAGACGGCGTTGTGGGAAGCCTGGGGTGCAGCTTATTTTTTCCCGAAGGATACTACCCCGTCAATGCAGGCTGGTATCGCGGCCGAAGAGAAAGTGAGACGGCGAGGAGCGGAAAGGCCTCATCCCTGAAGAGGTGAGTTAGAGGATACGTATTCATTGTTTTGTTTCGGAGGCGCGCTGTTTTGCGGCTGCGGCCATGATCCTTTCGATTTCGTCGGGGTCACGGGTAAGTTTGCGGCTGAGCAGTTCGTAGCCGGAGTCCGTAACGAGGACGTCGTCTTCGATGCGCACGCCGAGATTCTCCTCGGGAATGTAAATGCCGGGTTCGACGGTGACGACCATACCGGATTGTAGAGGTCTGCAGGGATCGCCGGGATCGTGTACGTTGAGCCCGATGTTATGCCCCAGGCCATGGATGAAATACTGGCCCAGCGATTTGCCGTGCTGGTCCTTGCCGTGGGAATTGATGTAGTTGTAAGCGACGTTGAAGAGCGAATTTTTCTTATCGCGGCAGCCCATGATAGCTCCGGGCTTCAGCGCGGCAAGAGCGGCATTTTGCGCGCCCAGGACAATGTCGTAAATCTCGCGCTGGCGCGGAGTGTATTTGCCGTTCGCCGGAATGGTGCGCGTGATGTCCGCAGCGTAGCCGGAGTACTGCGCGCCGACATCCATCACGACGATGTCGCCGTCCTGGATTTTGCGGGAAAGCTTGTCGTAGTGAAGCGCCGTGGAATTGGGACCGGCGCCGACGATGGGGGCGTAAGCTTCAATTTCTGAGCCTCCCATCGCGTGGGCTTCCACCATTTTCGCAGCAACCTGATATTCCCACAGGCCGGGACGCATCATCTTCATGGCTTCCAACTGCGCGTCGACGGAAAGATCGATGGCCTGCCGAAGGAGAGCAATTTCCGTAGGAGATTTGATCACTCGAAGATCGGTGACGTTGGCGCGGATGTCTTTGACGTTTTCCTGAGGGACCGCCTGTTTCACCCAATCCACAACTTCTTTTTCGTGCGGATAGCCGCCCAGTTCGCGCTGGTACGGAAGAATGGTGTAAACCGTGGGGAACTCGAGGGCGAGGACTTCGAGAATGGCGCGAAGCTCGGAGTAGGGAAGGACCGTGCCGAAACCGGTTTTAGGTTTGATGTCGGGATCTTCGGGGGACATGCGCACGCCGTTCCAGACTTCTTTGCGGCGGTCTTTCGCGGGCAAAAAGAGAATCTCGGGAGCCAGGCCGCCGTCGACGATCGAAGATTTCATCTTTTCGCGGGTCTCCGGCTTGGGAACCCAGGTCTTACCGCCGGGCAAGAGCAGCAGAGCCGCTCCCTCTTCGTTGTGGCCAGTGAGATAGTAGAAATTCTCTTCCTGAGCGAAGACGTAGGACTGCGATTCTTCTTCGCGGCTGGTGTAGCCCAGCAGAAGAATGGGGCCATCGACCTGCGCGGCGAGCTTGGCGCGACGCTGAGCGTAAGCAGAATTGGGTTCGCGCTCACGCCGCTGCTGCGCTGCGACGGGAAAATTGGCCGCGAGACAAGCGAGGGAAATTGTCAGAAAGGCGAAGCCGACACGACATTTTGTCCGGCTTGATGCATTGAACCGATTCTTAGACCACCGACCACTCATCCGCTCACCTCGCAATGGGCCCCAAGGCAAGTAGGGCAAAGCGAAGATTGTAGCCGATGTGGCGATAGGTTGCTGTGAGGGAAGGGGCGAGGAACAAGGCAAAATTGTCTGCAGTCGAGAGCGTAGGAAACATAGCACCACCGGCACTCCCTCTGATTTTTTGTGAGAGTGGCAAGCAAAGGACTTACAGAGAGGTAGTCTGTAAGTGGCGGAAACAGGGAAGTTAGAAGAGGCAGAGGGGAGTTCAAAGTCGAAAGTTGAAGGTTCAGAGAAGGTACGAGGGACTTCAGCTTGGGAAGTGCGGGAGACAGATTGTCGGGGGGAGGAGAACAAGGGAGGTTGCGGGGGGAATGTTCGAACGCAGAGCGACCGTACATGGCAGAATGTTGGACAATCAGTACCCATTGTCAAGTGGTACAAGAAGATGTCGTGATTGGGGACGCCAATCAGCGCTCAATCGGTTTGGTATCTCAAACCAAGTCCCAGGTTGAAAAGCGAACCTTGATTCGAGGGCACCCTTCGTGCTTGCCTCAACCGTGGGCTGACATAAAAGTCAGCGCTACATTTAAGAACCGGGACCACTGCAGCGGGCACGCCAATCTTTGGAGGCTGCTTGGGGAGCGGGCGGCTGCGATCTCAAAAGTGGCGGCTAGCCGCCACTCCAACGCTACTGTTTTGGGTGGGCCAACGGAATCTGTGAAAACAATTGCAGATCGACGATCATGGATAGGCGGCGGTCCAATTGGAAGAACGTGGCCGCCTTCTTTCCGGGCAAGGCCTGGGTGACCGCAGGAACATATTTGAGGCGCAAAGCCTGAGCCGCGGCGTCTACCTCCATCCAGTGGCGGACATAGATGAGGGCGTCCTGGTCGGTCATGGTTGACCAAGTCTCGGCGTACTGCTTCAACAGCGCATACTTTGAGTTGTGCAAATCATGCAAGTCGTCGGCGTAGTGTTTATAGATGGGCCAGAATTTTTGCGCCTCGGTATCCGACAGCGACATATTCTGCCCAATGACTTCCATTTTCATTGCGCGTACATCTTTGCGCAGTAAGGCAATGTCCTCATCCGTCACCGTGGGGCTGAAAACCTTCTGGAGGGTGAGGTCCTGCCCCTGCGATGCCGCGCGCGTTCCCGCCCTCGCCGCAGCCAACCCGCCACCCAATGCCGTCGCTACCACCATGCCCGCAAGAAACGCTGCGACCAATCCCGCTGTTGAAGTCATCTTGTACTTCATGTTCCTTCTCCTTGTCTTTGTGCCCTTGCGACAAAGAACCTGAGAACCACACGCCCGAGCAATGCATATTAATACAGTTGGGTTGTTAATGGATGGGTATCCGCATCAATCGAGAAAGGGCCGCCCGGTTGGAGACAGGGGACCGGCAGCTGGATTAAGGTGCGCGGCGTTTACAATCTTATGACGTTTTTATGACTTCTTTATGGTTGCAGAACTGCCCGAATGCGCATAGGCTCGCAGCCCCGTGCAAATTTGCAGGAGGAAAGACCGATGAAAATGACCGTGAAGAGCCTATAT
Organism: Candidatus Acidiferrales bacterium; assembly: GCA_963826335.1. Classification (GTDB taxonomy): domain Bacteria; phylum Acidobacteriota; class Terriglobia; order Acidiferrales; family UBA7541; genus Acidiferrum. Next base: position 5,969 of record CAWGXB010000031.1, read on the forward strand.
CGCATAGTGCTGGTGGCGGGGATTTTACTGGTGGCGGGGAGCGTGCAGCAGGTTCTGGCGGATGGCACCGCAGACAATTTCAAGCAGACGAATCTGGTTTCGGACCTTCCGGGAGTAGCCAAAACCACAGATCCGGATTTGGTTAACCCGTGGGGCGTGTCGTTTAGCGCCACTTCGCCGTTCTGGGTATCGGACAACGGTACGGGGCTGGCAACGCTGTACAACGGAGCCGGGGACAAACTGGGATTGGTAGTGACGGTGCCACCGGCGGGTTCGACGCCTACAGGTCAGGTTTTCAACTCTACGGCCAATTTTAATGGCGATCTGTTCATTTTCGCGAGCGAGGGCGGCACGATCACGGGATGGCGAGGAGCCCTGGGCACAACAGCCGAAACTCTATACAGCTCTCCAGCGGACGGTGTGTTCAAAGGTCTCGCCATTGCAACTACCGCTAGCGGTACTTATCTCTACGCAACAGATTTCCACAATAACCAAATCACCGCGCTCCCGGGTACCGGTGCGCCTGCTCTGACTGGTCATTTCATCGATCCGAATCTGCCGGCAGGCTACGCGCCGTTTAACATTCAGAATATCGGCGGGCAGCTGTATGTGACGTACGCGTTGCAGGACGCGGCAAAACATGACGACGTAGCGGGCGCCGGCAATGGGTTTGTGGACGTGTACGACCTGCAGGGAAACCTGGTAAAGCGACTGATCTCAAATGGTGCGTTGAATTCTCCGTGGGGATTGACGATTGCGCCGGCGGGCTTCGGCAATTTTGGAAACGATCTGTTGGTAGGGAATTTTGGCGACGGGACAATCAATGCATTCGATCCGACGACGGGGGATTTCCTGGGGCAGGTGGATGGGTCGAACGGCAAACCGCTGATCAACTTGGGGCTATGGGATCTGACGTTTGGTAATGGCGGCAACGGTGGCAGTCCTGACGATCTGTACTTCACGGCGGGAATTCCGGGGCCTGGCGCAGTGGAGGACCATGGTTTGTTTGGGAGTATTGCGGTGGTGCCGACGCCCGAACCGGGCACTTTGACGTTAATCGGTAGTGGCTTGCTTGGGCTGATTGGCTACAGACGGCGGCGCAGCAGCTCGATTGCGTAACGAGTAGAACCTGGCTGGATACGCTAAATGCGAGACTATTTCTTGCGGGACCATCGATAGACAATTCCTGCGCCCACCAACAGATTGTTTTGATGGTCGTTGGTGGCGTTGACGAAGGTCGTGAGGTAATAGTCGATTTGGACGACGCGCAGGGAAAAGTGCGAGTTCAACGGCACATCAATTCCGCCACCAATGCGGGTGGCAAACCTGTAGGAGCCGTCGGCTACGCCAGCTTCTGTGCCTCCGGCGTGCGCGGCACCCAAAATAATTTGCGCGAAAGGCTGCGGCTTATGATTTCCCTGAAACCAGGGCTGCGGAATCTGGTAGCGCGCGCCTGCCAAATACGAAACCAGGGTTAGAGGATTGTTTGCCGGAGGTGCGCTACCGGTGTTCTCGGCGCTGATGTCCACGACAGCGGACCAGGGGCTATGAAAGTTCCAGGAGCCTGAGACCCCTCCGCCATTCATGCCGAAACAGCCACACTGTCCGGGTCCGGCATTACTGCGAACCCAGTGATAGGCGGCAGCGGCGTCACCGCTGTAGGCATCCTGTTGAGCCACGGCAGTCGAAGCGCCCACGAGTAACAGAATTGTGGAAAGTAGAAACGATCGCATACCGAATTCTCCTCGGGCGGCTGGCATCAGTTTGCAGGCACCGAAACCGCGGCTGAGACGTTGCTGATGACGGTGTCTTCATACGAACCACCAGTGGAAGCGGTGATAAAAAGATAAGCGACGGGAGGAGTTGCCATGGTTCCAGAGAAAACCTGGACGCCGTCCATCGTTGCGGTTACTTGTCCCTGTACGATGGAAACGGTGTAATCGTGCGAGATGGGCATGCTGCTGGAGACGACGCCAGGTATGGTGGTGTTGACGTTGAACCAGGGCTTGCCAAATAGCGCGGTTTCGCCTCGACCCACGGCAAGGTACGGAACCGTTGGATCGCCCGCATTGTGGTACGTGTCCAAAGCAAACATCGCGCCGGGAATGCCTTCCGCACCCAGACCCATGCCTTGAGCTCCCAGACTGGTTGGTGTGGCGCCGAGCGAGGGGTCAGCCAATAACACGGTGAAGCCGTCGGCGGGCAGAGCGCTGGGATTGCTGAGCGTGACGGTGAAACTGATTTGAATGTTGCCGGTGGAAATGAGCGTGGGCCAGACAATTTCGCCATGCTGATTGTTGGCAGCGGGAACAAGCTGGAAGGCGCAGCCCGGTTGAGCGACAGCATTGCCGAGGGCGGACCAACTGGTATTGCAGAGATCGGGAACGCTCGCTAACGGGCCAACGAAAAGTCCCGCGGAGTTGCTGGTTACGGACGACGTAACGCCGTTGCTGACGACAACATAAAAGACATCGCCGTTGTCGGTGGTGGCGGCTGAATCCAGAGTGTAGGTAGAACTTGTGGCTCCATCGATGGGCGTGAACGTGGAACTGCCGGGAGCGGCTTTGTACCACTGATAAGACAAAGGGAGAGAAGAAACAGCCGTGACTTGATATGTGGCTGGAGCGCCGATGTCGACATATTGCGTGGAGGGTTGCCCGGTAATTTGCAAAAGAATTCCGTTGCCGACGGCAAGCGGAGCGAGTTGCGAAGTAGCTTGGCCGTAGGGGTTAGATACGATGACGTAGTAGGCGTCCTGATCGTTGCTGCTTGTGGTGGCGGTAGCCGGAACGTTGTACGTGGCGGAAGTGGCGCCTGACATGGCCGCGCCAGTTTTCTGCCCCGCGGGGATTCTGTACCACTGATAGGAGAGGGTAGGAGTGCCGGAGGCTGTAACGGTAAAAGACGTCGTACCGCCGACAGCAACCGTTTGGCCGACCGGCTGCGTGATGATTGTGGGCGGAACATTGCCTGCCGTGACGGTGAGAGATGCGTCTGTGCTGGTCATTGGGCCGCAGGAATCGGTGACGGTGGCGTAGTACTGAGTACCGTCGTAGGAGATGTCAACGGGTGGTGTGACGTAGTTGCTGGAGGTTGCCCCGGAAATAGCAACGCCCGTCGTTTCGCCTGATGGGATTTGAAACCACTGATAAGAAAGCGGGCCAACGCCTTGGCCGGAAACTGAGAATGCGCCTATTTGTGTGGGATGGAGAGAGATGCTGGCGGGATTGGAAGTGATCGATGAACCTACGGCGACAACAGCGACGCTAGAAGTAACGCTGCTCACGCCGTTGGTGACGGTGACGGAATAGTTTCCTGCGTTTGCAGAAGTGGCGGACAGAGACGTTGTACGTTGAACTCGTTGCGCCGGGAATGGCCGTGCCGTTCAGGTTCCACTGATAACTGGAAGCGTAAGTAGCGGTCACCGAGAGCAGCAGTGCGCTAGCGGTGCAAATGTGCTGGCTGGCGGGCGGAGTGGTGATCACAGGCGCACTGATGGTGATGGCTGTGGTAACGAGTACGGATGGCTCATCGACGCTGGTCGCGGTGATGGTGTAGCTGCCGGGAGTGGTGGGAGCGGTCCACACATTGCCGGTGAAAGAGCCCGCAGAGGCAGTCCAAGTAAGGCCATTGGTTGCGCCGCCGGTTGCAGTGGCGGTGAAAGGAATTTGTCCGGGGGCAAGGGTCTGATTGGCCGGAAAAATCGGCGTGATGGAGACCCCACTGGGCGTGACCACGCAGGTAGTGGAAACGACGTTGCCTTTGGAATCGGTGACGGTGAGCGTATAGGTGGTGGGGGAAGTCAGTAATGGAGTTGGATAAGAACCGCCGCTCACCGCAGAGGTAGTGATGTCGGAGCTGCCTACGCCGGTGGAACCGATGACGGCCGTGCCGCCAGAAAAAGTGGCGACCAGCATTACGGACGAGTCGTAGGGAGGAGTTGCTGAACTGGGAACGAGGCTCTTTGCGAGCGGAGGCGGAAGTTGAACCGTGAGTGTTGCCGGGCCGCTGGTTACGGAACCGACAGAGTTCGAGACCAGGACGGTGAATACAGCACCGGTATCGCCTGCGACGGTTGGCGGCGTGGTGTAGGAACTGGAATTGGCTCCGCTGATGGGATTTCCGTTTTTGAACCACTGGTAAGTGAGGGTGCCAGTGCCCGTGGCGGATACGGTGAATGTCGCGGTTTGGCCGAGGGGAACAGTGATGCTTGCAGGCTGCGAAACTGTGGGAGCTACGGGCTTGTAGCCTTGAAAACCGCCGGCGCAGCCAGACAGATTGAGCAGTGCAAGGGAAACGGCGAGCACGCACAGCGTTTGGCCGAAAGCGCGAGCTTGCAATCCGCGAAGACGGACGAGCAGATTACGCAGAGCAGAGGGAGGCAGACTTGGCATCGCGAGAAACCCCTAGTGTGACTATACGCAGCCCGCGGAACTCGAGAAGGCGAGCGAAAGGGTAGTTGCGCAAAGGGCTGATAACACTTTCGCGCCCACGAAAAGGCCTGTTTTTGAGGCGAGAATCAGTCTGACCCAGACCCGGGTACTGGATGTGCTGCGTTTCTTTTTGGTGTGGGAAATAGATGAGCGGAACGGAATACCCCAAGAACCCAGGTACCAAAAGGCGGCACCTGGGGCACCCAGCTCATCCGGTCGACGCAGATCGTCAATCGGCTGATCGGACCGACCCATTGAGACCACCCGAAAAATCGGGAGTTGTGGAGCGCGATGAGTTATTTTCAGTGCGTGTGCGATGGCGCAATTAAGCATTCGTTCAAAACTCAAAAATCTCGATGCGGCAAAGGGTGTCTGACGAGGATTTAATGCACTGGATGAATTGATTGTGCTAGTCTCTTCGTCTCTCACTGGCGGATTTCGCCCATTGAGCGACGTAGCCTTAATGCAATGCGGCTCCACTGTGGCGTATATCCGACCTTAAGACCACATGAAGGAGTCCCTAATGCCTGAACCCAAACCAGCAAGAGAATCCACGACAGCGAATCGCGACACTGGCAGCAAGGAAGCGACGAAGGACGACGCAGGCGTGGCGAGAGTGGCGACGAAGCTTGAGGTAATCGTGATCCCGGTTTCGGATGTCGACCGGGCGAAGGAGTTCTACGGGCGGCTAGGGTGGCGACTGGACGCAGACTTCGCGAGCGGCGAAGACTTCCGCGTGATCCAGTTCACGCCACCAGGTTCCGGGTGCTCGATCATATTCGGAAGGAACGTGACCGCGGCGGCGCCCGGCTCCGCACAAGGCTTGTATCTGATTGTGTCTGACATCGAGGCGGCGCGCGAAGACCTGGTGGGTCGCGGCGTAAAAGCGAGCGAAGTGTTCCACGGCGCGGGCAATGTGTACGCCGGCACGGACGAGCCCTTCCTGTTTGGGCGAAAACGGGTGATCGGCCGTGATCCCGAGCATGGCAGCTATCGGTCGTTCGCCTCGTTCAGTGATCCGGACGGCAACGGCTGGTTGTTTCAGGAGATAACGACGCGGTTGCTCGGCCGCATCGATCCCGCGACGACGACCTTCGCATCGGCGAACGATTTAGCGAACGCGATGCGGCGTGCAGCGGCGGCGCACGGTGAGCATGAGAAGCGCATCGGCAAGGCAGATGCGAACTGGCCGGACTGGTACGCCGAATACATGGTGCGCGAGCAGGCCGGCGGGGAACTGCCGCAGTGATCGTTTTCGCCGAAAGACAGGAGTTGCCGCACGAGTTTACAAATCGGTGCTGGCATAAAAGCCAGGTTTACATTTAAGACTCTCGCGATACACGGTTCGCGAACCTTACAGGGATGGCGGCGCAAAGCCGCCTCTGCAAACCGAGGATTTTTGCGCACACTGTGAAGCTGTGCTGTCTCGGGTGGCGTTTAGGAGTCACTTGTTCAACCAGCCTTGCAGCTGCAGCCATGCGGTAAAGGTGTCGATCCAATGATCCGTGGGGATGCCTTGCTTGTGCATGCCGAAGCCGTGGCCACCCTTTGCGTACATGTGCAGTTCGGCCGATTTGTGAGCGGCGGTCCACTTCTCGTACAAAACAATGCTGTCTGGGGCGAGTCCTAGTTGATCATCGGTGGCAGCCGCGGCAAACAATGGCGGAGCATCGGCAGGAACGGAATCATTTTTGAACATCTCTGCGGCGGCATAGATGGGGGCAACAAAGGCGGGCCGGCCATCGGGTTGATAACGGAGGGCAACCGCGGCGGCGACGGCTCCGCCAGCGGAAAAGCCAATGATGCCGACGCGGTCGGGGGAAACTCCCCATTCGGAAGCGTGCTGGCGAACATAGGTGACGGCAGCCAGGCCATCGGCGATGGAGAGGGGAACGATCTTCGCTAACAGCTCCTGAAATTTCGGTTTGTCGTCAAACATGGCGGTGAACTCCTGCGTCGCGTCGTCGCCTGTGTGGGCGATGCGGTACTTCAAGACGAAGGCGGTCACGCCTTTTGCTACCAGGTATTTGGCAACATCGATGCCCTCGCTGTTGATGGAAAGAGCCATAAAACCACCGCCCGGGCAGATGACCACGGCAGTGCCATTGCGCAATTTCGGTGAAGGCTTGAAGACGGTGAGGCTAGGCTTGGTGACATTGGCGACGACTTCCGTGTTCCAGAGTTTCGAGAAATACTCCTTCTCCGGATAGCTCTCTTGTGTTGAATCAGGCGGCGCGGTTACGGGGAGTGGAATGACTTGCTGGGCGGCGAGTTGAGTGGCGAGGAATGCGAGTACGCAAAGAGATCGAAGGAGGAAGGTTTTCATGGCCGCCAGTCTAGCAGAGAGCGGAGGGTGTGAGATGGAAGATCAGTCGCGCTGCGCGAGCGTGCCGGGCAGACAGCAAATCCACTCGCCAGCAGACTTTCAGCGCAGTAGTATCTTGGGAACAAATCGCGTTTGGGATGGAGGAAAAAGTGATGCTGCCAATCGAGTGTAAGCCGGACAGACGCTGTTTTCTGAAAGGCGGGATGGGAATGGCAATTGGGATCTCCAGTATCGCGGCGTTTCCGACGCCGAGCGTGGCTGCGGACAACGCGTGGATTGTGGGCCCGCAACCCGGGTTCACACCGGAGATTGGGACGCTGACATCGATGCTGGCGTTCACGCGGATGCAGGTTGAACACAACGTGAAAGGGCTGACGCAGGCGGACCTAGACTTTCTGCTGGATGGCAAAGCGAACACCATTGGCGCGCTGCTGCTGCATCTGGCGGCCACCGAAACTTACTATCAACTGAATACCTTTGGCGGGATGCCGTGGGATTCGTGGCCTGAGGAAGTGAAGAAGAAATGGGATATTCCGATGAATCTGGGAGAGCCGGCGCGAAAGGCGATCAAGGGTAACAGTCTGGACTACTATCTGGATGCGTTGCATCAAGTACGAGAAAAGAGCCTGGCGGAATTTCGCAAGCGCGATGATAAGTGGCTGGCGACAGTGGTTACGCAGGGAGATTTCTCAGCCAATAACTACGCAAAATGGTTTCACGTGGCGGAACACGAATCCAACCACGATGGACAGATCAAATTCCTGAAGAGCCGCGTGCCCGGGGCAAAGCCAGCGTCTGAATAAGGGAAGAGTTAACTATCCGAATGGATTTCTGATCTGAAACGCGACTTTTGTACGAGCTTCAATTCCGAAAGCCACATTTCCACGAAACGATTCTGCCTTGAAGAATGGGAGTCTAAACTGCCATTCTAGTGGTGTGACTGTACACCGTATCGTTATGAAAAGGCTGACACTTCTATTGCTCTTTTGTACGTCTACGGTGCTCTGCCAGAGCAATCGTGGCGAGTTACACCTGAAAGTGCTTGATCCGAATGGTGCTGGTGTAAAGGTGTCCGTTCAGATCAAAAGCGAGGCGAATGGGTATCAGAGCGTCCTGACAACCGACGATCAGGGCGGGTTGGATGTGCGCCGGATGCCCTACGGTATCTATCAGCTAATCATTGAGCAATTGGGCTTCGCGGTGAGTTCGGAGACAGTGCAAATTAATTCGTCGATCGCCATTGACCGTACCGTTCAACTCAAATTGCAATCTTTCAATCAGAGCATCGTCGTTAACGCCACTGATACCTTAATCGATCCCGATCAGGCTGGTTCCATCAATCAGGTCGGACCGGATCAAATCGAGCACCGATTAACCTCGGTGCCAGGACGTTCGGTCCAGGAATTGGTGATTACCCAGCCTGGATGGATTTATGAGGGGAACGCGGTTTTGCATCCCAGGGGCTCGGAATATCAAACGCAGTTCGTGGTGGATGGAATCCCTCTTACCGACAATCGCTCTCCCAGTTTCGGGCCGCAAATCGAAGCAGACGATGTGGAATCACTGAGTCTGTACACCGCCGGATTCCCGGCGGAATACGGGCGAAAGATGGGTGGGGCCATCGAGGTAAACACGACGCCGGATTCTCAACCGGGCTTCCATGGGCAAGCCGTATTGTCAGGCGGGAGCTTCGACTCCGCGGCGGCGTTCGCGAAAGGTCAATATAGCTGGGGAAAAAATGTTTTCGGCGCGAGCGCGACCGGAAGCATGACCGACCACTATCTGAACCCTGTGGTGCCCGAGAACTATTCGAACATCGGCACGCTGGGTGATTTTTCGGCCAGCTACGAGCGCGACTTGACTCCCAATGACCGGTTGAGATTCATCGTGCGGCATGAAGTTTCGCGCTACGACATTCCCAATGAGCTGGTGCAGCAGGCCGCCGGGCAACGACAAAATGCGAACAATCTGGAAACCATGGGAATCGCATCCTACGACCACACATTCTCGCCAAATGTAGTGGCTGATTTCAGAGGAATGGTGCGCGATAACGCCAACAATTTTTACTCCAATGAGGATTCAACTCCGATCCAGGTGTTTCAGCACAACTGGTTTCGCGAGGGATATTTCAAGGGCATGGTTACCGCAAACCATGGGCGGCAGGAATGGAAATTCGGCGTGGAGTCCGACAACACATTCCTGAACGAGGATTTCAGCTACAACATCACGGACCCAAGTCAATTCGACGACGGAACTCCCTTGACCTTCGCCTTTCGCGGAAACAAACCGGACCTGGAGCAGTCCGCTTTCGTGCAGGATTTGATTCATCTGGGCAAGTGGACCATTAATGCCGGATTACGATGGGATCACTATCAACTGGAGACGAATAACCAGGCGTTTTCGCCGCGAGTGGCGATATCGCGCTACTTTCCTTCCGCACAGACGGTTATCCATTTCTCCTACGACCGCGTATTTCAGACTCCGTCGTTCGAAAATATTTTATTGTCGAATTCGACGGAAATTTTGTCATTGGATCCAACGAATTTCTTGAGGTTGCCGGTAGAGCCGTCGCAGGGAAACTATTTCGAGATTGGATTGTCGAAATCGTTTTGGAGCAAGCTGAAGCTGGATGTGAACTACTACCGGCGGTATGTGAACAACTATGCGGATGACGATCAGATTTCCAACACTACGATCAGTTTTCCGATTGCATTCCGTAAATCCATCATCTATGGGGCCGAGGGGAAAGTTTACATCCCGGATTGGCACGGATTCTCGGGACTTGTCAGCTACTCCTATATGGTGGGCAATGCCTGGCTGCCGGTAACTGGCGGTTTGTTTCTGGGTGACGATGCTACGGATGCGACGAGTCAGACCAGCGGCCATTTTCCGATTTCGCAGGATCAACGCAACACGGTGCGAGGCCGCGTCCGCTATCAGGTGAAGCCTCGCTTCTGGCTTGCGTTTGGCGTGCAGTACGACTCAGGCCTTCCCTTTGAATTCCAGGGCGACCCTGCGGAAGCACTGGCGCAATATGGGCCGGCAGTGATTAGCCGGGTGAACTTCGATCGCGGCCGAATTGATCCGACTTTCCAGGTAAATGCGTCGGCCGGAGCGGACATTTATAAATCAGATCGTTGGAATATGAAGATACAGGCGGACGGACAGAACCTGACGAACGTGCTGAATGTAATCGATTTCGGTGGTTTGTTTTCAGGCAATGCGATAGGGCCTTCGAGGAGCTTTGCTCTGCGCCTGACAACGAACTTTTAGTCAGTTTGATTCCTGGACATTCGTCGTAAACTTCGTGGCATGAGACGCGGTCTGAAATTCCTGGCAGCGATAGGGTTGGTTGCGAGTGGTATTTGGGTTGCCGCTTCGGCGCAGCCTGGGGCCAAGGAAACGGTATGGATCGCTAGTTGGGGCACTTCGCAGCAGATTCCCGAACCGCAAAACGCTTTGCCGCCGGACGATCTGCGTGATGCTACGGTGCGGCAGATCTTTCACCTGTCGGTTGGAGGCCCGGCGATGCGGGTGCATCTGTCAAACGCGTTTGGAACTGAGGCGTTGCACTTTACATCCGTGCACATTGCGCGAGCAGCTTCGGCGTCGTCGCCTGCGATTGACGTTGCCAGCGATCGGGCACTAATGTTCGCAGGCTCGGCGGATGTGACCGTGCCGCCGGGTGCAGAGTTCGTATCGGATGCACTGGAGTTTGCGGTGGCGCCGTTGTCGGACGTGGCGGTGACGTTTTACCTGGAGATGGCGCCGACGAGAGAGACGGGGCATCCGGGATCGCGAGCCACTTCGTATTATGAACACGGAAACGCGGTGAGCGCGGCGACGCTGGCGGACGCGAAACACGTTGACCACTGGTACCAGGTTTCAGAGATCGACGTGCAGGCCACGCCGGGAGCGGGAACAGTGGTGGCGCTCGGCGACTCCATTACCGACGGACACGGAGCGACGACGAACGGAAACGATCGCTGGACGGATGTGCTGGCGCAACGGCTGCAGGGCTCGGCGGAGACGCGCAACGTTGGCGTGTCTAACCAAGGTATCGGCGGTAATCACTTACTGACGGATGGACTGGGGCCAAATGCGTTGGCGCGGTTCGACCGGGATGTGCTGGCGCCGGCCGGTGTGCGTTGGGTGATTGTGTTTGAGGGCGTGAATGATCTCGGCGGACTGGCTCGTGATGACGAAGTGCCTGCAGCGGAGCACGCGGCGCGAGTACAAGGAGTGGTGGCTGCTTATCAGCAGATCATTGTGCGAGCCCATGCACACGGGCTGCGCGTTTACGGGGCGACGATTACTCCTTACGTGGGCTCGACGTACTACCATCCGGGGCCGTTGAGCGAGGCTGACCGGCAGGCGGTGAATGAATGGATTCGAGGCGCAGGGCACTTCGACGCGGTGATCGACTTCGATCGTGTGCTGCGCGACCCGGAGCACGCCGAGCGGCTCTTGCCTGAGTATGATTGTGGCGACCACCTTCATCCCTCGCCTGCCGGGTACAAGGCGATGGGAAATGCCGTTTCACTGGCGCTGTTCGCGCGGTAATTCTTTTTTGGGAGAGTGCTTTGAGATTGAAGAGGCTTCCTTGTCTTGTTAGTTGCTTATTGCTTGCCGTGATTGCAAATGCCGCGGAGGTGCCGAGGATCGCGAAGTCTGCCGCTGGGGCACAACTGATTGTCGGCGGGAAGCCCTATTTAATTTTGGGAGGCGAACTGGGAAATTCATCAGCGGGAACAGCGGCACAGGCAGACAGCATTCTTCCGGCGATTGCGAAGATGCACGTGAACACCGTGCTGATGCCGGTGGCGTGGGAACAGATCGAGCCGGTGGAAGGAAGCTTTGACTTCAGCATTCTGGATCATTGGATTGAGGTAGCGCGGGAACAGCGGCTGCACCTGGTGGTGCTGTGGTTTGGGAGCTGGAAGAACGGTGTTTCGAGTTACGCGCCTGCCTGGGTGAAGAAAGATAACAAGCGATTTCCGCGAGCCGTTTCGGCTGACGGCGATGAACTGGAAATACTTTCCGCTTTAGGAGCCGAAACAGCGAAAAGCGATGGCCGGGCGTTTGCGGAGTTGATGAAGCACATCCGCGAAAAGGATGCAGAGCAGCAGACAGTGCTGATGGCGCAGGTAGAAAACGAGGTTGGGTATTTGGGGCGAGGACGGGACCGATCAGAAGCCGCAAATCGATTGTTTAGGAGCCCCGTGCCGCCGGAGTTGATCCGCAAATTGCAGGGCGGCCGGGATTCGTTTTCGCCAGAGCTTCGCGCGCATTTCAATGCGGCGGCAACGACGTGGACGGAGGTATTCGGAGAAGCGGCGGATGAAGTGTTCATGGCGTGGAACTATGCGAAGTACGTCGAGGAAGTGGGGGGGCAGGGCAAACGGGAATATGGGTTGCCGATGTATGTGAACTGTCAACTGCCGGCGCCGGGCGAGCGAGCGGGAGAATATCCGAGCGGAGGACCGCATCCTTATTACCTGGAGATTTACCGGGTAACCGCGCCGACGATTGATTTTTACTCGCCGGATATTTATTGGCCGAATTTCGAGTATTGGATCGATCGCTACAGGTTCAGCGGAAACGCGGTGTTTGTGCCGGAAGCACGGCTGCAGAGCGCGCCGTACAATGCATTTTACGCGTATGGAGAGGCTGGAGCGTTTGGCTTTTCGCCGTTCGGAATCGAGAACGCGAAGAGCACGGCGGAGGCGAGCGGAGGCCCAACCATTAATGAGGTATATGAGGCGCTGAGTAGCTTGAGCGACGTGCTGCTGGCGCACCAGGCTTCGAATGGCACGCGAGGCGTGGTGCTTCACAGCAATAGCCCGCGCCCGACGCGGACGGCGGCGCTTGGCGATTACCTGTTCGAAGCGACGCTTTCGCGGTCGTGGCCGGCGAAAACGCTGTTGACGGACGACGGAGCGATGATCATCGTGCAATCGACACGGGACGGGTTCTACATTGCTGGAACGGGGCTGACCGTAACTTTCTTCCGCAATCCTGACATCGATAACGCCGTGGGCCGAATCGAGAGCATCGAAGAGGTCAGCCGGTCGGACGGGAAATGGAGCACACTGCGACGGTTGAACGGCGACCAAACGAACCAGGGGCGGCAGTTGTTGATGCCAGCTCACCAGGTGCGGGTGTATCGGGTGGTTCTGTACGCGACAGCCAGGAACGCGCAGAGTCGATGATCGTACGGCACAGTCGATGCTTTGGTTGCTGCTGCAATCGCAGAGCCGCCGCACTCCAAAAAGGTCTGGTTAGTTGGGGCGGATTTTTCCGTTGGCTGCCAATTGGTCGAGCCAGCGACGGGCTTTGGCTGCTTCCGGCGTACTTGCGTGGTCTCTGAGAAATTCGCGAAGAACTTGCGCGGCGTCTTCATATCGTTGGACGGCGGTAAGCGATTGCGCTACCAGTAGCACGACCGCGGGGGCACTTCCATTCGAGCGCGCGAATGCCTCCTGCGACATACTCAGCGCCTCGGGATACTGTTCCAGCTGATAGTAGGATTTCGCGAGCGCCCAGCGTGTTTCCCAAGCGCCGACCGGATCCAATTCCAATGACTTCCGGAGCGGCCCGATAGCGGCATCATAATTTCCCTGGTCGCAGAGAGCGAGTCCCAGTGCGCTAAAAGCCGAAGCAAAGTTCGGATCAATCTGCGTGGCTTTTTCAAGGACGGTTTGCGCGTGTCCCCAATCGCGCTGCTTCAGGTTGAGAACGCCTTGAGCGTAGAGGACTTCGGGATTGCCTGGTGCGAGGCGCATTGCTTCAGCCATGTGCTTGTCCGCTTCGGCAAGTCTGTTTTCTTCTAGAGCGCGCAGGCCTTTATCGAGGGCTTCTTTCGCTTTCGGGGCGAGCAGCGGTCCGCCAGAAATGTTCGCTGGATTTACTCCGGCGGAAGTTTGCCGAAGGTAAACATCGACGCGGGCTCTGCCGGTGATATCGACGGAGACATCTTTTTGCGTTTCAGCGTATCCCGGCGCCGCGACGATCACAGTGAATTCGCCGAGGCCGATAACGACAAACTCGGCCACTCCACGCGAGGTGTCTCGTTGGCCACTTGGAACTATTCCACGGAAGAGTTTCACTGTTGCCGGCGAGGAAAGAGGCGCGCCGGCAGGATCATGCACGGTTACCGTGATGACCGAACCATTGCCCATGAACTCCTTTTCCTGGCTGCCGACGTCCTGTGCGAGGAGCGAAGAGGTAAGCAGGAAGCTGGACAATGTTGCGAGGAGAAAAGGAGCAAGAAATCGGGCGAGGTACCTGTTGGTGCGCAGGTGGCCGAGGACCTGATTGCTTCGGTGGGAACAGCGCATGACCACCCTCGACGAATTGGCGCAAGCCTAGTCTTGTGCATTGAGTCGGTCAAGGGAAACGTTGCGCTGTTTGGTTGGCGGAGGAGCAACGCGAGAGTCGGGCGAAAGCGGCGGCGAGCCGCACTCCAAATTGTGGTGGCTTGACTATGGTGTAAATGGAAATTAGGGTGGGTGTATCTCGAAGGAGATCCATTGACTGGTGCGGTCAAGATTCCCACAAAACTAAAGCATTTGATCTGGGCGGGTACGATCGGGATTTGGATTGCCGAGGCCTTGGCGGCAAGAGAGCGCCTGAATGCCGATGCCGTGTCATATCTGAACATGGCTGATTCGTATCTGGGCGGCACGTGGCACGCGCTGATCAACGTGTGGTGGAGTCCCGCGTATCCGTTTCTGTTGGCGCTGGTCGTAAAGATTTTTGGTCCGAGTACCTTTCATCGTTCGTTGACGATGCACTTGTTCTCGGTTGGCAGTCTAGTGGTGGCGCTGGCGAGCTTTGAATACTTCCTGCGGACATTTTCCGCCTATCGAAAAGAGTTCCGTGCGGAGCCATCGGAAGCCGGAGAAGCGATTTCCGACGATGCAGTGTGGCTCATGGGCTACTCATTGTTTTTCTGGATCACGACATTTCTGACGCCACCTTCGCTGGAGCAACCCGACATTCTGGTATTCATCGTGTACCTAATCGCTTGCGCATTGTGCATGCAATTGGTTTACCGGCGGGAATTGTGGCGTTACGCGCTGCTGGGTTTGGTGCTTGGGATTGGTTACCTGGTAAAAGCGGTAATGTTTCCGCTGGGCTTTGTATTTTTGCTGGCGTTGTTTTTGCAGAGGATTGAATGGCGCGCATTTTCGCGGGTGGTTCTAGCCACCGCAGTTTTTGTCGCGGTGAGCCTGCCATTTTGCCTGGCGCTTTCGCAGAGTAAAGGGCGATTCACATTCGGGGACGTGGGCACGCTGGCCTACCGGCACGTGATGGGTTTCGAGGATGAGACGCTGCCACCTGCGGCGATTGCGAGGCCGGCGGCGACGCCGCACATTCTGGAATATACCGGCATTCTGCAGCTGGGAACGTATCCTCCGTGGGCTGACCCGTCGCATAACTTCAAAGGGGCTGCGTTCCAGTTCAATTTGCGGAGGCAGGTTAACCGAACGCATGTGGTTTTGCGAGATTATTTCAGCGTGTACGTCGAGAAATTAGGTGTGCTGGATTGTGGTTTGCTGGTTCTGATTCTCTGGGGTGGCGCGCGGTTGTTTGCAAAGCGAGCTTGGCGCCACGTTGTTTTGTGGCTTCCCGCGATCGCGGGTCTGGCGTTCTATGGGACGATGCGAGTCGAAGATCGATTTCTGGCAGGCTTCACAGTTGCCTTGTTCGCGGCGTGCGTAGCCTCCATTCGCATCACGGATTTGCGGGAGAGCGCAAAGCTTATAGGCGCCGTCACGCTGGCGGTGTCTTCGCTGCTGTTTGCGCAAGCCGGAGTCGCGGCGGGTCACGAAGCAATCAAACTAGTCGGTCATGCGCAGCACCAAGATTGGCAAGTTGCCAACACGCTTCACCAGATGGGCGTGGGAGTGGGAGACCGAGCAAGTTACATGGGCGATGGGCTTGGGGATCACGGATGGGCGTATGTGGCGGGAGTGAGGATCGCGTCGGAGATTCCTTCGGAAGATGCCTCGAGTTTCTGGGCCGCGGATCACGAACGACGAGACGAAGTGTTGGACTGGCTGGCGTCGACGGGCGCGAGGGTGCTGGTGACTCGCGATGTTCCGAGCACGGCTATGGCGATGGGTTGGCGAAAAGTTGGAGAAACGGACTACTACGTGATTTGGTTGCCGGAACTGGCGCGGGAGAAGTAATTGCGCCGAATGCGTGAGGGTCTCGCTGCGCTTACAATCGCAACAGCGGCGGCTAGCCGCCGCACTCCAAGTGGTTGTGAATTGTAGAACACGGTGGTTGCGAGGACGGAAAAAGGGGGCAAGAGAGGGATAGGATAGGGATAACCCCAGCCAAGGAGGCCACCGTGGAACGAGAAAGACGCCGAACTCCCAGGTACGTCTTCTTTGCCAGCGCGGAATTATTCGAGCTGAAATCCGAAGTGCGAGTGGCTTCGCGGGTCAGCGAACTGAGCTTGAACGGTTGTTATCTGGACATGATGAACCCGTTCCCCGTGGACACGATGGTACTGCTGAAGATCTGGGCGGAAGAGAAGCTGTTTGCGGCGAAGGCAAAAATCATTTACTCGCAGCCGAACATGGGCGCGGGCGTCTTGTTCCTGGAAATAGAGCCACAATACCAGCCGATTTTGCAACACTGGCTGGACGAAGCGGCGCAGGGAAGTAAGAGCTGACCTTGCATGCTGGCAGAGGGCGGTTACGCGGAGGAATTCAGGCGCGAGGCGGGATGACAGTGGAGAGAACCGCGAAGTAGTGACAGATGCTGCCGGCGAGAACGAATATGTGCCAGATGGCGTGGCTGTAGGGGATGCGTTTGGCGGCAAAGAAAATGACCCCACCGGTGTAGGCTAGTCCACCAGCGAAGAGCCAGATTAGCGCGGTGAGCGGGACGTGAGTGATCACCGGCTTGGCCGCAATGACCACAAGCCAACCCATGGCGATGTACACGGCGGTTGATAAAATTGCGAAACGTTCCACAAACCAGAATTTGAACAAGACGCCCGCGAGTGCCAGCCCCCAGATAACGCCCAGGAGCGACCAACCCCATGGTCCGCGCAAACTCACGAGAAGGAAAGGCGTGTAGGTGCCGGCAATCAGGAGATAGATTGCGGAGTGGTCGAAAATGCGCAAGGCGCGTTTGACGCGGGGGGAAATGACAGCGTGGTATAGCGTGGAGGCGGTGTACAAGCAGATGAGAGTGACGCCATAGATGGAGCAGGCAACGATGTGCCACGCAGTGCCACGCAACGCGGCCAAGACGAGAAGCACGACGAAGCCAGCGACGCTGAGCAGCAAGCCGATGCCGTGGGTGATGGCGTTGGCGATTTCCTCGACGGAATGGCGGAGTTTGGCCATGAGAGAGGTAACAACTATTGTTTCGCGGCGTAGCGGCGAGCACAAGGGATTTCAGGGAAATTTCTAGAAGAGAGAGGAATTTACCACAGAGGACACAAGGGACACAGAGAAACACCAAGGAAAACCAGGATGACGGGGTAAACCCGCCGCTACAGGGAGATTGGAAAAAATTAGAAGCCGGGAGCGCCGGAGGAAGCGGGACGCATTTCCGGGGCGTTGACGCCAAAACGGAGATGCGCGAACCAGGATTGACTGAGCGACATGAATCCGGTGTAGAGATAGCCCCAAACGAAAAGCAGAAGGAAGGGAACGGTGGCGTAGTTCTCGTTGGTGATGGCGTAAAGAATGGCGAGGGAAAAGTACAAGCCAAGGCCGATTTCGAAATAAGGCATCCAACCGGATTTGTTGCGGTATTTTTTTGCGGCGAAGGTTCCGGACTTACCTTCAATCTTGAATTTCGGGGTGCGGGCAAACTCGGATTTCTTGCCGACGATGGCTTCAAGGACCGCTTGCGCATTGCGAACCGAAAGGCCGATGCCGGTGGCCATAACGAACGGCATGTAGAGGAAGGTTCGCATCCAGGTTTTGGGGCGTAGCTCTTTTTGCGCGGCCAAATAGAAGCTGGAGATGGAACAAGTAGACGCGAGGAAGAGCGGGAGATCGATGACCAACATCTGAAACCAGCCCTGATAAAAGCGCACGATCATGGCGGGGAGGAGCATGGTGGAGAGCAGCACCATGAGCGGATAGGAGATGTTGGCGGTGAGATGGAAGAAGGCTTCGGATTTCACGTGGAAGGGAACGTTGGAGCGGAAGACCTGGGGAAGAATCTTCTTGGCGGTTTGCATTAGACCCTTGGCCCAGCGCGCTTGCTGCGCCTTGAAGCCATTCATGTCGACGGGGAGTTCCGAGGCGCACTCAATTCCGGGGAGGTACAGAAATTTCCAGCCCTTGAGTTGAGCGCGGTAAGAGAGATCGGTGTCTTCGGTGAGTGTATCGTGTTGCCAACCGCCGGCAGCATCGATGGCGGCGCGGCGCCAAACGCCCGCGGTGCCATTGAAATTGAAGAACGTGCCGCGGCGGGAACGTCCACCATGCTCGATGACGAAGTGGCCGTCGAGCAGAATAGTTTCGACGCGCGTGAGCAGAGAATAGTCGGAATTGAGATATGTCCAGCGGGTCTGCACCATGCCGATTTGCTCGCCGCCATCGGGATTCACAAAATAAGGAATGGTGCGGCGCAGGAAATCGGATTGGGGGATGAAATCGGCGTCAAAGATGGCGACAAATTGACCTTGAGCGGTGTGTAGACCGTTTTCGAGCGCGCCGGCCTTGTAGCCTTCGCGATTGGTGCGATGGATGTAAACGATTGGGAGACCAGCGGCGGCGTGGCGTTCGACGCAGGCGCGTGCGACTTCGCGAGTTTCGTCGGTGGAATCGTCGAGGACCTGGATGTCGAGGAGCTCGCGAGGATAGTCGAACAGAGAGACGGCGTCGACGAGGCGCTCGATGACGTAGCGTTCGTTGAAGATGGGGAGTTGTATAGTAACCTTGGGCCAGTTGGAGACGGGCGGCGGCGGTCCAGGAACATTTTTGCGGTACGCGTAGTATTCGTAAAGCAGGACGTAGCGGTGCATGCCATACATTGCGAGGATGAAGAGCACGATGAAGTAGGGAATCATCATCGCAAGATCGAAGGCATTGGCATGATAGACGCCGCTGAAGGTGCGGTCGGTGATTTTGTGCCAGTAATGCCCAAAAGAGGTTTGCTGGGCGGCGAGTAGAGTTGGAAGCAGGTTGAACAAGACTAAGAAATCTCCGAATGGCCTCTGAAAATCAAACTAAAAGACTGCAAGTGGGGCTGGTGCTGGGAGCAGGCGCACTGCTGGAAGCCTGCTATCTGGGGATGCACCACCTGTACTACCTCAAGAACCACGCAATCGCGTTCATAGAGCTGGGGCTGGCCGCAGGCATTGTATACCTGATAGCGCTGTACGGGTTCGGACAGACGCGCACGACGCGAGCAGCATTTATTTTACTCATTTTTTCGGGGATTGTATTCAGGGCAACGCTGTGGCCGATGGAGCCCACGCTTTCCGATGATTTGCAGAGATACCGGTGGGAAGCGAAGGTGCAGGCGCATGGATGGAATCCCTACGCGATTGCGCCGAACGATCCGCGGCTGGCCGGATTACGGGACAAATATTACGAGGTGATGCCGGGCAAAGAGATTCCGGCGATTTATCCGCCGGCGACGCAACTGGTGTTTCGGGCCGCGTGGAAATTGTTTCCGGGGCCCACGGTTTTCAAGGCGCCGTTTGCGGCGGCGGATGTTCTGGTGATGGTGATTCTGGCGTGGATGTTCAGAAAGGAAAAGGATGCGCTGTTTCGCGTGGCGATCTACGCGTGGAATCCGTTGGTGATTGTGGAGTTTGCAGGAAGCGGGCACAACGATGTGTTGGCGCTGCTGGGAATTGTGTGCGGGCTGGCGCTGGTGCAGAAGAGGCCGGTGTTGGCGAGCGTGCCGGTGATGTTGGCGACGATGACGAAAGTGTTTCCGGCGGTGATGCTGCCGGTGTGGATCCGGAAAGCGGGTTGGCCGGAAAAACGAGTGGGCTGGTGGGCGGCGGCGTTGGCCGGCGTGACGGCGCTGCTGGTGGTGGCGCCGTACTGGAATGCGCTGGGGATGCTTCGCACCACGACGACGTATTACGAAGCGACCTGGAAGAACTATAACGCGAGCCTGTATACGCTGATTGATTGGGCGACCGGCGGGAAGACGAGAATTCCGGCGCTGACGGGCGTGCTGGCCAGTTGGGGACTGGCGTTTTGGCTCGCGTGGAAAAAGGAGGAGCCGGCGCGCGCGGCGTTTCTGCTGATCGGAACGATACTGGCGTTTGGGCCGAACGGATATTCGTGGTACTTCACGTGGATCGTGCCGCTGCTGTGCTTTTTTCCGAATCCGGCGTGGCTGATGGTGACGGTGCTGCAATTTCTGTCGTACAACGTGCTGATTGGCTACGGAATTCTGGGGGAGTTTAAGTTCGATCCGCTGATGCAGTGGCTGGTATATGGACCGTTTTATGCGGTGTTGGTGGGCTATTGGTGGTACGGACGCGCGAAGAGGCAGCGTTCGCGGACGGCCTCAGAAGGCCGTCCCTACAAGAACCTCGACACAACCGAAATGAAGCGGTCGGACGCCTAACGGAAATCCACTTTTTTGAAACCGAGACCCTGAAGAAGACTGGAAATTGTGGAACGCGCGTTGCTATCCGCGGTCTTCAGAATGTCTCCGTGCATCGCGGCTTCCTGGAGTTGGCGCTCGGCTTCCTGGCGAACTTCGCTTTCCAGGTTCGGATCGGGTGAGGAAAACAAGCCGGTGTCGCGGGAATAGACGCGAGTTTGGGCATTGTCGAGGCGGGTGACGAGAATCTGGGATTGGGGAAGATGAAGCGAGATGGATTGACCCTGAATGGAGACGTCATCGGGTTGCAACTTGGTAAGGTCGACGCCGCCGATGACCTCGCCATGCACGACGAGAAGAAGTCGATCACTGACTAGGAAGGTGGGCAAGTAGGGGCTGTCGTGTTCACCGGAAATGATTTTGTCCATGGTGAAGCTGACGGTTTCAAGGCGCTGAAGCTGTTGGATCTGTCGGACCACGGTGGGCTGGTCAATGTGAATCAGAGTGCCGGCACGATAGGAGCGCAAAAGAGAAAGCAGGCCGGTGCCAGTAGCAAGCCAGATGACGAGGCCGACCGCGAAGAGCGCCAGAAGAAAGCCAAAGAGAAATATTTTCATCCACGGGAAGGACGGGCGGTTGATGCGCTGAGTATGGTAAGCAGTGTTCATGGTGGCTGGACCCGAAACAATAGAGTAAAGAAAAAGTGCGAAGGTGTCATGTGAAGGTTGCGGGTGATGACGGGAAAAAGATCGAAAAGCTGCCGCGAGGAGTGATTGCCAAGTATTCGTGTTGGCGGACGGCCTCAGAAGGCCGTCCCTACAAAGGGTAAGAAGCCCCATGAACGAGACGACGAAGAGAGGTGAAGGGCGAGGAACGCTTCGCGAGATCGCGAAGGAATTTCTACGCCTGGGATTTGTGGCTTACGGAGGGCCCGCGGCGCACATTGCCATGATGGAGGAGCGTTACGTGCGCAGGCGCGGGTGGCTTACGCGCGAGCGCTTTCTGGATTTGCTGGGAGCCGCGAGTTTGCTGCCGGGGCCAAGTTCGACGGAAGTGGCGATTTATCTCGGGGAAATTCGAGGGGGAGCCGCCGGGCTTATCGTGGCCGGTGCGTGTTTCATCTTGCCGGCGGCAGTGCTGGTGACGGCGCTGGCGTGGGCATACATGAAGTATGGCGCGATGCCGCAGGTGGCCGGATTGCTGTTTGGGATCAAGCCGGTGGTGGTGGCACTAATCGCGCAAGCAATCTGGAATTTGGGGCGAACGGCGTTGAAGAGTGTGTGGTTAGGCGCAGTGACGATTGCCGCGATCGGATTGGCGATGTGGGGAGCTTCGCCGTTGATCGTGTTGATTGGCACGGGAGTGTTGTCGGCGCTGATTCGAGAGGGAAGGAAACTGGCGCAGGATAAGGCGGCGTTCACGGGGCTGCTGGGAACTGGAGCGGCCGGCACGAGCGCGGCGATTGGCGTCTTGCCCGTATGTTTATATTTTCTTAAAGTGGGAGCAGTTTTGGTGGGAAGCGGGTACGTCTTGCTGGCGGTACTGCGGGCGGATCTGGTGGTGAAGATGCACTGCTGAGTGATGCGCAGTTGCTGGATGCGATTGCCGTGAGCCAAGCCACCCCCGGGCCGTTTTTACCGTGGCGACCTTCATCGGATATCTGCTGGGAGGATGGAAAGGTGCCGTGTTGGCAACCGTGGGGATGTTTTTGCCGGCGTTCGTGTACGTGGGAATGACAGCGGGATTTCTGCCGAAGTTGCGGAGATCGGCCGTCGCGAGCGCGTTCTTAGACGGAGTGAATGCGGCGGCGGTGGCGTTGATGGCGGTAGTGGGATGGCAGTTTGCGCGGGCGGCAATCGTCAACGTGCCTGCAATGGTGTTGATGATTGTGAGCGCGGTGCTGGTGTTTCGGTACAAAGTGAATTCGGCGTGGCTGGTGGTGGGAGGAGCGATTGTGGGGATCGCGCTGCGTGGGCTAGGTTGGGTTTAAGGCCGCGCTTTGGAGCTAGGCAGGGGTGGCTGGCATAAAAGCCAGCGCTACAGTTAAGACAAAAACCTGAGGTGCTGCGGCAATTGTGAGGCGGATCGCCTCGGAAGGCGGTCCCTACAGAAGCCGCAACCACATGGGACAAAACCAGCCACTAACGATACAAAATCCGTTAACAAGGATTAGGGGATTAGGACAATTTTTCCGAAGGCTCCGGGGGCCAGGACTTCCTGGTGTGCTTTTGGAGCATCTTTCAATGGAATCTCCTTGCCGACGATTGGGCGGAGCGTACCGTTTTCCAGGCCGGCGGCAATGGCGGCATGAATCTCAGCGGATTCCGCTTCGGTGGCGGCCCACAGAGTGAAGCCGCGAATCATGGCGCGGCGTGCCATCAGTTCACGCGGATTGATAGTGATTTCACCTCGATTGCCAATGACGATCACGCGACCATGTTGAGCGAGGAGTTTCAGGTCGGTGGCCAGGTTCATGTTCGCGAGCATTTCCAGGACGACGTTCACGCCCTTGCCTCCCGTCGCTTTCTGAATTTCCTCAGCGTATCCCGCTTTGGTGTGATCAAAAACGTGATGCGCGCCTTCTTTCTTGACGAGTTCGAGGCCGCGCGGCGTTCCGGCAGTGCCGATCACCGTGAGGCCCTGGGCGCGCGCGAGTTGCACCGCGGCAGTGCCGACGCCGCCGCTGGCGCCGTGGACGAGCAGCGTTTCACCGGCGCGAGCGTGTGCATGATGATGGAGCGCGGTGAAGGCGGTGCCGTAAGGAACCCAAAGACCTGCGCCTTGCGCGAACGAGACTTTTTCAGGCAGCAGGTAGACTTGCGATTCGCGCGCCAGAGCATATTCGGCGTATGCGCCAGTTATGGTCGTCGCGGTATAGACGCGGTCGCCGGGTTTCACCTTGGTGACATTCGGGCCGACGGATTCAATTGTGCCGGCCGCGTCGGAGCCCGGAGTGTAGGGAAGAGGCGGCTTCACCGCGTAAGTTCCGGCGCGCATGTAGGTGTCGTAGGGATTCACGCCCGCGGCGCGGACATGAACGAGGACTTCTCCAGGGCCGGGTTTTGGAGTGGGGATTTCCGCGAGGGCAAGAACTTCAGGACCACCGAACTGATGAACTTGAATGGCTTTCATGAGCGTTCTCCCGGTGATTGGATGACGGGCCGAGGTAAAAGATATCAGATATCAGCGAGTAGGTATCAGAGACGATTTGCGCTCTCAGAAATGGTCGTCGTGGAAGACGGACTCGCCTTCCGTGGTGACTATGCCGGAGGTGCGGCCCCAGGCGGTGGTCTGCCAATTGTCTTTTCCTTTTTTTACGGGAATCCAAGGCGGCAGGGATTGACTGAGGTGGTGTGCCAGAGCGTAGACGTAGGGTTCGTACATGGCGCGCAGTTCGACCAGCTTTTGATCGGCTTCGGGCGTGTCGCGCAATTTCACGCCGAGCTGGCTGAGCTTGGTGCGCAGGCGAAGTAAGTCCTCAGGAGGAAGGCGATCCTGAGGAAGCGCGCGAGGCGTTGCGGAGAAGACCTGGGAGAGATCAACGACTGCGTGGCGCGAAATGGCAAACGTAAGTTCAGCTTGTTTGGCACAGGCTTCGTCGAAGCTGGCAATTGCCATGGCGCAAGCGTCGAGAATGGCGGTGAGCGAGGCGATCCAGGATTGGTTGTCGTGCTGGGAGCGGAAATAGGCGAGCACGGGATAGGAGAGATGGCTCTCCATGAGTTGCGCGCTCCAGAGTTCCCAATCTTTCAACAAAGAGCGCAGGGAATCGTGGCCGTTGGGGTAACTGTGGCGGCGAAAGAGTTCACCGGCGGTGGGAGGAGTGCCGGCACGCGAGTCGAGCAGAGAGATGTTGACTTCGCGCTCGGCGAAGGCCCCGTAGATGAAAGGGAGGTAGCCGATCACAGCGGCGAGAAAACCAAAACCAAAGCCGGCTTCGGAGACAACCAAAAGACGGGCAAGACCGGAGCGCGGAACCACGTCTCCAAGTCCCAGCGTGAAGAATGTGGTTCCACTGAGATAAAGATCCGTGTACAGGCTGGGCTCCTTGCCGGTGAGATTGACGGCGGAGCCTGCGCCGTACTGCATCATGCCAAACGAAAGAACCAGGCCAATGGCCCAAACGCCGATCAAAAAGAGTAGCGAGATGGGTCCATAAAAACCGAGAAAAGATTCGCGGCGCTTGCGTGAAGAAAGGATTGCAGCCACGGCTTTCCAGACGGCCCAGGTGGAACGGTAGTAGATGCGTGTGAGCCGAAATTTTCTGGTCACGCGACGAGGGAGGATGATGGACTCGAAGGCATCCCACACCACGACCAGAAACAACACCACACCGGCGATGAACACACCTGGAACGGGAATCATGCGGAGCATTGTACTCGCATTGAGATAGTTAGAGCGCTCAGGCTGAGATTGAGGAAACCAGCCTGGCGTTCACGGAAATTTCGGCTTTGAAGAGCTTGGAGACTGGGCAGCCGGATTCCGCGGCTTTGACGGCGGCGTCAAACTTGGCCTTGTCGGCGTTCGGGATGGTGGCGACCAGGTCGAGATGGCTCTTGGTGATGGAGAAACCTTCACCGACTTTTTCTAGAGAGATGGTGCAGGTGGTTTCGAGTTTCGATGCGGTCATGCCAGCACCGCCAAGTTGCGCGGAGAGGGCCATGGTGAAACAGCCGGCGTGAGCGGCGGCTAACAGTTCTTCGGGATTGGTGCCGACGCCGTTTTCAAAGCGTGTGCTGAAGGAATATTGAGTGTTCTTGAGTGTGCCGCTGTCGGTTGAGATTGCGCCTTTGCCGGATTTCAGGTCGCCTTGCCAAACTGCGGAAGCTTTACGTTCCATGATGAATTCTCCTTGGACTGCGAGGTTACGATGGGCGAGGAAATTGTACTGTGGACTTGGATTCGTAGACCGCAAGCAAGGTTATAACAATTTTGTGTTCAGCGCGCGTTGCTCAAGGAATTCGGGCGGGACAGAGACCGCGGATGTACACCGTGTTTTGAGCGACGCGGTAGTAAACGAGCCAACTTCCAGCCAGAAACCAGCGATGGCGACGGAACCGGCTGCCTCGTGTCCTTACCGGGTACATGTGCGGAAATCGTCTGACGTACTTCAGGTGCTCAAGAATTTCATTACGCTCGGCTTCGGACAGTTCGTCAAATACTTCCCAAACGGAAGCAGCCCAGACGACTTTCCATCTCACCGCCTTCTACCCTTGGCAGATTTTTGTCGGGATCGGCGGATCACTTCCTCGTGGGAAATGATGCGACCTGCTTTGATGTCCGCGCCGGATTTGGCCATCATGGCTTGAAACGCGGGATTCGTCTCGATTTCTTCCAAACGATCTTCCATGTCAGAGTAGACCTGGATAGCGTGGCGGACGACCATGCTGCGATTTCCGCCGTGGTAAGTGGCTAATTCTTCGAGAAGCTTGTTGGTCTTTTTGTCGATGACGAACTGTTTCCGCATGGCCGGGTCTCCCCCAAAAGAGAATACCTCCGTGAGACATGGTATTCAACACTATTCATGAATAGTATTGAATCGAGTGAGATCCGGCACCGCAGAAGGTATATTGCGGACGGGAGTTGCAGTAAAGAGCGAAGGTACCGGCGAGCGCCGCGTGTAGCGGATCACTTTACTGGATCTTCGCGCCTTTTGACAAATTGTGCTTTGCGCAGAGCAGCTTGATATTGTTGACGCTCAAGGACGAACCGCCCTTGGAAAACGGCAGATCGTGATCGAAATGGAGATTCTTCTTGCTGCCGCATAGGACGCACTGGCCTTTGTCTCTCGTCCAGACTTCGAGCTTGACCGCCGACGGAATTAAACGGTTGTGCAGCAGTTCTGCTGAAGACTGCACCCGCGCTTTATTTGCATCTACCGAGAGTTTCAATCGAAACTTGAATACATTGCGCTGGCCATCCGATTCCGTCCACGAATCGGTGAGGAGAAAGCAACCATTATTCCGGCGTGAATCTTTTCGTAAACCGCAACGAGTTCAGGTTGGCTCGAGCCAACCTTTGCTTTTGCGGCGGCCTCTGCAAACATGCCGTTCTGCGTGAGCTTCCCGTATGGCGTGACGCGAGGCTGGTCTACGAGTTTCGGATTAGGCCCCGCGGGCGAACGAGAAATGTCGTGACCTTCATAGATAAGCGCATTGCCGTTTTCTTCAATACGATCTCGATACGGGGCATTCGACCGGCGGCTCATCAAGATCACACTACAGTCAGGTCTCAATCTGAAATTCATGCCTCTCTGAAGGCTCGTGCTCCAGGCCTGGCACATCTCGATATAGGAGATGACTTCCCCAGCGGTGTGCGAAAGCTGAGGCATCATTTAACTCGGTTCCTAGGCATTGAGGGTCAGAGAGACGAGGCCTGGGGGAGTGGCAGGAACGATAGGCGGAAGCTTGGAACGGTCGATGGGGTTGTAGAGGGTGTCGCGTTCGACGGGGACGCGGCCGGCAGCGCGGATCAGGCGCTCGAGTTCGGTGCGCGGGGTGAATTCAGCGGTATTGGCGCCAGCGTCGTGATAGATCTTTTCTTCGACGACGGTACCATCCAGATCGTTGGCTCCAAAACGAAGCGCAATCTGCGCGATGCTGGGCGTGAGCATGATCCAGTAAGCTTTGATGTGATCGAAATTATCGAGCAGCAGGCGCGAGACGGCGATGTTGCGCAGATCGTCGTAGCCGGTGGGCTTGGGAATATAGGACAGCGGCGTATTGTCGGGGTGAAACGCCAGGGGAATGAAGGCTACGAAGCCGTGCGTTTCGTCCTGCGCTTCGCGAAGCTTTACGAGGTGATCGACGCGCTCCTCGGTGGTTTCGACGTGACCGTACAGCATGGTGGCGTTGGAGCGCAGGCCCATGCGGTGGGCCTTCATAGCCATGGAAAGCCACATGCGCCCGCTGACCTTGTGGTCGCAGATGATTTTGCGCACGCGGGGATGGAAGATTTCGGCGCCGCCGCCGGGACAGGAATCCACACCAGCTTCTTTCATCTTGCGGAGTGTTTCATCGACGGAAATTCTGGCGATGCGGGCGAAGTAGTGGACTTCAACCATGGTGAAGGCTTTGAGGTGAACGTGGGGATGGCGCTGCTTCAGTCCGCGGATGAGTTCCAGGAAATAGTCGAACGGCAAATCGGGATGGAGGCCGCCGACGATGTGAAATTCGGTGGCGCCTTCGCGGACTCCCTGCGCCGCGCGCTCGTAAATTTCTTCGAGCGCGAAGGTGTAAGCGCCGGGCGCGCCGGGATCCCGGCCAAACGCGCAAAGCTTGCAGTGGGCGACGCAAACGTTGGTGGGATTGATGTGGCGGTTGACGTTGTAATACGTGATGTTGCCATGGCGCTTTTCGCGAACATGGTTGGCGAGCCAGCCGACAGCGAGCAAGTCGGGCGAGCGATACAGCGCCACGCCATCGTCGAAGCTGAGGCGCTCGGCAGCTAGCACCTTGTCCGCGATGGGTTTCAGGGAAACGTCAGTGAGGGTCAGTTCGGCCACAGTTTTCTCTATTTGTCTCTATCTATAGGATGCCCCGTTCACGCCGGAGTCGCAAAATGAATTCGCATTTCGAAAACGGCGAAACGTTCAAACACGCCAAACGGCCGCGGCAGCGCCCCAAAACAGCAGGAACAACATACTAATATAGCCGTTCACAGTAAAAAACGCAGCGTCGAGCTTGCTGAGATCGTCGGCTTTGACGAGCGAGTGTTCGTAGGCGAGAAGCGCAGCCACGACTACGATGCCAGCCCACGCGGGCCACGGCAGGCCAAAGCTGGCAGCGAGCCAGCCGAGCAACAGCACCACGCCGACATGCATGGCGCGCGCAATCCAGAGAGCGCTGGCAATGCCAAAGCGTTTGGGAACGGAGAAGAGGCCGGCCTGGTGATCGAATTCGAAGTCCTGGCAAGCGTAAAGGACGTCGAAGCCGCCAACCCAGAGTGTGACGGCGGCGCAGAGAATCAGCATGCGCCAATCGAGGCTGCCGGTAATGGCGATCCAAGCGGCGGCGGGAGAGATACCGAGGGCAAAGCCAAGAAAAAGATGGGACCAGGAAGTGAAGCGTTTGGTGAAGGAATAGAAAAAGAGAATGGCGATAGCCAGTGGAGCAAGTTTCAGCGCCAGAGGATTGAGTTGCCATGCGGCGAGAAAAAAGACAGCAACGGCGACGAGAGTGAAGATCCAGGCGAAGGAAACCGAAAGAGCGCCGGTGGCCAGCGCGCGCATTTTTGTGCGGGGATTTTCCTTGTCGTAACGAAGGTCGGCTATGCGATTGATAGTCATGGCGGCGGAGCGGGCCGTGACCATGGCGACAACGATCCAGAGAATCTGGCGCAGCGTGGGCCAGCTGTGTTGCGTGGCGCGCGCCGCCAGCAGAGCTCCCGTGAGCGCAAAGGGCAGCGCAAACACGGAGTGCTCGAACTTAATCATTTCCAGAATGGTGCGGATGCGGCTGGCCATTGTGTCTACGGCTCCAGCCGCTTTCCGGCGGCGCTGCCGGTCCAGCGGAACATGTGGTCTTGCGGCAGGCCAGCTTGAGCGAGCACGCGGCAGACGAACTGCGTGACAACCTCATCGATGCTTTTGGGGTTGTGGTAGAAGGAAGGAACAATCGGCATGATGACGGCGCCAGTTTGTTGCGCTCGCAACATATTTTCCAGATGAATGCGATTGAAGGGCGTATCGCGAACGCAAAGGATGAGTTTGCGTTGCTCCTTGAGCATGACGTCAGCGGAACGGGAGAGCAGGTCGTCGCTGATGCCATTGGCGACGGCCGCGAGCGCGCCCATGGTGCAGGGAATGACGATCATGGCGTCGACGTGGTAGCTGCCGGAGGCAATGGAAGCGCCAACATCTTTGTTGGAGATGGTCTCGATTTTCCTTGGAGCGCGGCCCAGGATGCGTGCGGGAAGTTTCTTCAGATCGCCGGACGTGATGCCGAGTTCTTCGGAGAAGAGCCGCTGGCCGGTCTCGGTAGTGACCAGATGGATGCGGGAGACGCGCGCATCGTTTTCGAGAAGGGAAAGGGTCTTCTGGGCGAAGACGGCGCCGCTTGCGCCCGTTACGCCAACCGTAATGATGGATGCTTTGGTCGAAGGCATGATTTTCGGCGGATGCATTCAGTCTCGCAGCGGCCTTGCGGCAAGTCAAGCCGAGGCGGTCGCGAGAGCACGGCAGCGGGCGGTTCTCAGCGTATGCTAGACTTCGCGATTGAGCGAGGAGCGAACATGAGCCGGAAGTTGCCTGTAGACACCGTGCTTGCCTTCCTGGAACAAATCAATGCCCGCAATGTGGATGGGTTGTGCGCGTTGATGACGGAAGATCACGTATTTTTGGATGGGCTTGGAAACCGCATGCAGGGAAGGGAAGTGATGCGCAACGGCTGGGCCGGATATTTTCGCATGTTCCCTGATTATCGCGTCTCGCACACGGATATTTTTTCGGAGGGGGATGTAGTTGCGGCGTTTGGCTCGGCCGAGGGAACACTGGCCGTCAAGGAAGAACTGCCGAAGGAGAACCACTGGAGCGTGCCGGCCGCATGGAGAGCGGTGGTGCGTGATGGCTTGATTGCGGAATGGCAGGTGTACGCGGACAATCAGAAGGCCAGAAAAATTATGGGTATGCAAAATCCGTAGACAGATAAGGATTCCATGAACGAACTCGACATTCGCGAATTGCTTGAGGCTGTGGGAACGGGGAAGCTGTCGCCGGGAACGGCGATGGAACGGCTGAAGCATATGCCGTTTGAGGATATCGGCTTCGCAAAGGTGGACCATCACCGCGCGTTGCGGCAGGGATTCGCGGAAGTGATTTTCGGGAAAGGCAAGACGCCGCGGCAGGTGGCGGAAATTGTGCGGGCGATGGTGGAGAAGAAGGCATCGCGGCAGAACGTGCTGGTGACGCGGGCTGACGAGAAAATGTTCGCTGCGGTGAAACGAGTAAGCCGGGCGGCAAAATTTCACGCGTTGTCGAGAGTGATCACGATCGAACGGAGCAAGGAGATTACCGGGAAAGGCGTGATCGTGGTGGTGTCGGCGGGAACGAGCGACATTCCGGTGGCGGAAGAGGCGGTGTTGACGGCGCGCATGATGGGCAATCGTGTCGAACAAGTGTACGACGTGGGAGTCGCCGGGATTCACCGCTTGCTCGATCATCGCGGCAAATTGAATGAAGCGCGGGTGATCGTGTGCGTGGCGGGAATGGAAGGCGCGCTGCCAAGCGTGGTCGGCGGATTGGTGGGAGTGCCGGTGATTGCGGTGCCGACGAGCACGGGATATGGAGCGAGTTTTGGCGGAGTAGCGGCGCTGCTGGGGATGCTGAATTCATGCGCGTCGAATGTGACGGTAGTGAATATCGATAATGGATTTGGGGCGGCGTGCGTGGCGTCGTGCATCAACCGGCTGTAGATCAGCTGTCAACCTTTCAACAAAACCTTCATGACGCCGGGCTTTTGGGCGTGGATGATTGCCGTGGGTGCATCTTTTAACGGGAAAACGCGCGAGATCAGTGGAGTGGGATCGACTCTACCGGAGCGCAGCAGAGCGATAGCTTTGGCGAACGGGCCGCAACGCGAACCGACGACTGTGATTTCCTTTACCACGATCGGCCAAGTCTCGACCGGGGCGGCGCCATGGAAAGTGGATTTAAGCAGTAAAGTGCCGCGCGGCTCGGTCATCTGTTGCGCGAGAGTGAGACCGGTGGGAGAACCGGTGGCCTCGACGACCAAGCGATAGTTTTCTTTCATATTCCTCAGGTCGCGCGCGTCGCCATGCACCTTCTTCGTGTTGATTCCTGCGCGTCGAGCCAATTCCAATTTGGAGCGGTGCTTCCCGTAGAGCGTGACGGTGCTGCCCGAAGCGCGCAGAACCCCAGCGATTAACTGCGCAAGTTTGCCATCGCCAAGAACGGCGGCAGAAGGGAATTGGCGAATATTGATCTGGTCGAGAATCTGGCAGGCGGCAGCGAGTGGTTCGACAAAGACGGCCTTCTGATCGCTGACATTTTTCGGAATGAGATGCAAGTTTTCCAGTGGCAACGCAAGATATTCGGCGAAAGTGCCGTCGTGCGCAACGATGCCCAGAACGGTGCGACGCGCGCAGTGCGTTTTCAGTCCGCGGCGGCAGAATTCGCAGACCGGCTTGTAGCCGTAGGCCGAGCAGGACACGTTAATCTCGCCGGCCACGCGCTTATGGAGCCATCTCTTTTTCGTGGTGGCGGAGACGCCGTTAACAGAAACAACTTCACCGACGAATTCATGTCCCACGATGCCGCGAAAATCGTGATAGCCGCGCAAGATTTCAACGTCGGTGTTGCAGATGCCGGCCATGCGCACACGAATGAGCGCCCAGCCGGGGCGCAATCGGGAAGTATCAGGATTGACAGGTTTCAGACGGCCACGCGACGCCACAAAAGCCAACATGAAGTGAGTATGAAGAAGTTCAATGCAGCGCGGCAACTAGAGAATCGCGCAAGGCGGCATCCTGTTCGGGGAAGACAGTGCGCAGGTCGAGAAGCAGGCGGTCGTCTTCAATGCGCGCGATGACAGGAATGCCAGAGGAGGGGCGGCGCAGGCGTGCTTCCAATTGCGCGGCAGAGTGGCGAGCGCTGCTGATGCGAATTACCTTGGTGGGCAGAGATTGCGCTGGGGTTGAGCCGCCGCCAACCAGGGACGCGCCGTCGGCGATTTCCAATTCCGCATCGGCGCTGACGAGGAGCGGCTGAAGCGCGTGCAAAAAGTTGGTGGCGCGCTGGTCGATTTCCGGAGTGGTGAGGCGAATCATGCGCTGGGAAGGCAGAGCGTCCCAGTCGGCGCGTAGATAGGCGCGCAGCGTACATTCCAGAGCGGTGATGGTGAGCTTGTCGACGCGAAGTGCGCGGAACAGCGGATGGCGGCGAACTTTGGCGACCAGTTCTTTCTGGCCCGCGATGATCCCGGCTTGCGGACCGCCCAGAAGCTTGTCGCCGCTGAACAAGACCAGAGAGAATCCCGCGGAGATGCTTTCGCGCGCAGTGGGTTCGGTGATGCCGTGCGTGGATAGATCGACGACGCAGCCAGAGCCCAGATCCTCCACCACAGGAAGATTGGCGCGTTGGCCAAGGGCGATCAGTTCGGCGACGTCGGGCTTTTCGGTAAAGCCAGTCACTTGAAAATTGGAAGGATGGACGCGAAGAAGCACACGCGTTTTTTCGTTGATGGCGTGCTCGTAGTCGGCGAGGCGCGTGCGGTTGGTGGTGCCAACTTCGCGCAAGACGGCGCCGCTCTGCTCCATGATTTCCGGGATGCGAAAGCCGTCGCCAATTTCGATCAACTCGCCGCGCGAGACGATCACTTCGCCGCCACGAGCAAGGGCTGCGAGGGTAAGCAGCACTGCGGCGGCGCAATTGTTCACGACGATGGCGGACTCGGCGCCCGTGAGGCGCTGAAGAAGTCGAGCAGTGTGAACGTCGCGTTTGCCGCGCGCGCCAGCGGCCAGGTCGTACTCCAGATTGGTGTATTGCGTGGCAGTGCAACGCAGATCTTCGATCAGTTGCGCGAGTAGCGGCGCGCGGCCCAGGTTGGTGTGAAGAATGACGCCGGATGCATTGATAACGGGCCGCAGTGAGGGCGCGAGTTCCTGCTGAACAGCGTGGACAATGCGTTGTTCGAGAGCCGCCGGCGATATCGTTTGCTCGGCTGAAGCTTCTCCCGCGGCGATTTCGCGGCGCAATTGCGAAAGAACCTGACGAACGGTGTCGACAACGAATCCGCGATCGCTTTCCAAGCAAAGCTTTGCCACCCCGGGCAGTTGCAGCAGTTCGTCCACGGAAGGCATTTGCCGCAGCAACGCTGTCTGGTCTCCGGAGGGTCCGCGGTTGGCGGGAACGGCCATGGCGACATTTGAGCACAGCCGCGAAACAGCCGCAATGGATGCGTGAAACGCGGCTGTCCGAACGGGCAAGGAGGTGTTCGGGAGTCCGTTGTTTCATCCGTAGCGGCAACGGGGATGCCGGTTGACGCTTGCCTCGGGCGCTCCTAGCATGAAGGGACAGGGGAGTCTGCCTTCATGGCCACTATCGACGAGGAACTGGGGCAACTTGAGCGCGACATCCGGCAGTTGAAGATCGAGTACGAAATGTACTTCGGCGGAGGCCGGAAGCGCCCGCCCACGGAAATCGAGTGGCGCGTGGAGTTGATGGTGAAACGCTACGCGGAGCGCAGCGGCGAGCTGAAATACGGGCAGCGGTTCCGCTACAACAACCTTTCTCAGACGTACGCGAAATATAAGGACATGTTCCGCAAGCGGCTGCAGCAGCGCGAAGAAGGAAAAGTTCAGCGGCATTTTGGAGCCGCGGCAAAAGCGATTGAAGCGGAGCGCGCGAAGCTTCAGGTGACCACGCAGACGGGCGCGACAGCCGGGAGCAATGCGGAGGATGCCAAGGCGTTTCGCATGGTGTGCTCGGAGCCGGAGAAGGAAACCGAAAAGGTTGATCAGCTTTACGACGCATTTCTGCAAGCAAAACAGGCCGCCGGCGAAGAGACGGCCAAGGTAACCAAGGCCGGATTCAGCGAATTTGTGAGGAAGAAGACCAAAGACCTGCAAGAAAAGAAGAACTGCCGCGACGTGGAGTATGTGGTGGAAGTGGTCGACGGACAAGTGAAGTTGAAAGCATTGGTGAAATCGTAGTTTCGTATTCTCCGCACGGTTTTCCCACAGGCGCAGACTTTCCGAAACTCCGCTCCTCCGCGTACACTAAAGTGTTCTGAAGAGCACCGGAGGAAGACATGGGAGTGGAGCGGGCGCTGCTAAGTGTATTCGATAAAACCGGGATCGTGGAGTTTGCCAGAAGGCTGGCGGCGTTGAAGATCGAGATACTGTCGACCGGCGGCACGGCAAAATTGTTGCGCGACGAAGGCGTGACGGTGAAGGACGTGTCTGAGTTGACCGGCTGGCCGGAAATGCTGGGCGGGCGCGTGAAGACGCTGCATCCCAAAGTGCACGGCGGGCTACTGTACCGGCGCAATCATGCGGACGACGAGAAGCAAGCCAAGGAACACGGAATTGCGGCGATCGACGTAGTGGTGGTTAACCTGTATCCGTTTGAGGCGACGGCTGCGAAAGGCTACCTGACCGCCGAGGAGTTGATTGAGAACATCGATATTGGCGGACCGACGATGCTGCGATCGGCGGCAAAGAATTTCGAGAGTGTAACGGTGGTGACGGACCCGGCGGACTACAGCCGCGTGGCGCAGGAATTGGAAGCGAAGGGTGAGACCACGTTGCCATTGCGAGTGGAACTGGCGCGCAAAGTGTTTGCCACAACGTCGCGCTACGACGGATTGATTGCCACGGAACTAGAGCGGCTGGCGGTTACGGGACAAGGGATGGAAGTGAACGCGCGCGCGATATTGCCGGAGCGCGTGCACCTTTCGCTGCGCAAGCAACAGGAATTGCGCTACGGAGAGAATCCGCACCAGGCGGCAGCGCTGTATATACCGGCGGGGCGCGCTCCGGAAGGCTTGGCGGCGGCAAAGCAGCTGCAGGGCAAAGAGCTTTCCTACAACAACTACGTGGATCTGGAAGCGGCGCGCAGCCTAGTGGCGGAATTCGAACGGCCGGCCGCGGTGATCATCAAGCACAACAACCCGTGTGGTGCGGCGCAGCAGTCCAGTTTGCTGGATGCGTACCTGAAGGCTTACGCGTGCGATCCGATCTCGGCCTTCGGTGGAGTGCTGGCGTTCAACCACATTGTGGACGCGGTGACGGCGGAAGCAGTCTCGCGGCTGTTTGTGGAGTGCATCGTGGCGCCGGGATTTGCGGATGAGGCGCGAGATATTTTCGCGGCGAAAAAGAATCTGCGTCTGCTGGTATTGCCGCAGGGCGGGCTGGATCACGACAAGGAACTGCAACTGAAGCGCATTTTAGGCGGCGTGCTGGTGCAGCAGCCGGACCTGGGCACTCTGAAAGGAAAAGAATTGCGCGTGGTGACGAAGCGCGAGCCGAGCGAAACGGAACTGGCGGACCTGCGGTTCGCGTGGAAAGTGTGCAAGCACGTGAAATCGAATGCCATCGTGTTTGTCAGGGATGGAGCCACGGTCGGAGTAGGGGCGGGGCAAATGAGCCGGGTAGATTCGGTGAAGCTCGCGGCGATGAAGGCGCAGAATTCGCTGCAGGGAACCGCGGTGGCTTCAGACGCGTTCTTTCCATTTCCCGACGGCGTAGAAGAAGCCGCAAAGGCGGGAGCTACGGCCGTGATTCAGCCGGGCGGGTCAGTGAAGGATCCGGAGGTGATCGCCGCGGCGGATCGATTGGGCATGGCGATGGTGTTTACGAGCATGCGGCATTTTTTGCACTAGAAGGCGCTAGCGCGTTTGAATGGGACTTTGCGCCGGTGCCACCGGGAACCAGTGACGTGTGCGGTTGCACATGCGGCACACCGAGAGCATAACCGGTACTTCAATTAATACACCGACAACGGTGGCCAAGGCTGCGCCAGAGCCGGCTCCAAACAAGGCTATCGAAGTGCCGACGGCCAGCTCAAAGAAGTTGCTGGCACCGATCAGCGCGCCCGGAGCTGCCACCTGGTATTCCACGCGAAACAGGCGCATCAATCCATAGGCCAATGCCGAATTGAAGTAGACCTGCAGAAGAATCGGCACGGCAATCAGCAGAACATGCAGTGATTTGCCGGCGAGATTCTCCGCCTGGAAGGCGAAGATGAGGACCAGCGTGGCCAGCAACGCGAGAATGGTGACCGGCGAGAATTTTGGCAGCAGAACATTGTCGAACCAGTCTTTTCCGTGGCGGCGGAGCAATATGGCACGCAAGGCTGCGCCAACGGCCAGAGGAATTACGATGAAGGCGACGACGGAGAGAAACAAGACACGGAAAGGCACGGACAGAGAAGCCGCGCCGCTGACGAGGAAACGTACAATCGGCGCGAAGAGAAACAGCATGATCAGATCATTGAGGGAAACCTGCACCAGGCTGTAAGCAGGGTCTCCGTCTGTCAGATAGCTCCACACAAAAACCATCGCGGTACAGGGAGCGGCCGCGAGAATAATCGTTCCTGCGATGTACTGGCTGGCTTCGGCGGGAGAAATCCACTGGGAAAAAACGTGGCGGAAGAACAACCAGGAAATCAAAGCCATGGAAAACGGCTTGACCATCCAGTTGACGAACAGCGTGACCAGCACTCCTTCAGGTTTCTTGCCCACCGCCCGAATCGCCATGAAATCCACTTTCATCATCATGGGAATGATCATCAGCCAGATAAACACGGCAATGGGCAGATTGATCTGGCTTCCCGTCCCGAATTCCAGGGCACGCAAGTCGCCTACAAGAGCAGGAGCGAATTTTCCAAGCGCAACACCCGCGAGCATGCAAAGCGCAACCCACAGACTCAAGTAGCGTTCGAAGAGATTCAGTTTTTTTCGCGACTGGTCGCGAGGTGAGAGCAGGACTGGCGTCAGACTGCCTCATCATTGCCCACCAATCCGATCAATTTCCTTCTGGATGGCCAGTTGGTCGAGCGTGGAGAGCGGCAGGCTGAGAAACAGCGCGATTCTGCGGTCGAGCGTAACGAACGCTTCGCGAAAAGCCCGGGTGATTTGATCGGGCGAGCCGTCGACGGCAGCGGGATCCGGCACACCCCAGTGCGCGGTCATGGGTTGTCCCGGCCAGATTGGACAGGTTTCTTTTGCGGCGTTGTCGCATACAGTAAAAACAAATTGCATTTTTGGAGCGCCAGGCTTGGCGAATTCCTCCCAACTCTTGCTGCGCGCTCCGGCGGTGGGCAAGCCGGCGGCTTCGAGTTGCTGCAACGCGTACGGATTGACACGGCCCGTGGGACGACTGCCGGCGCTGAAACCGCGGAAAGTGGGTGCGCCGCGACGGTTCAGGATGGCTTCAGCCAGAATCGAGCGAGCGGAGTTCCCGGTACAGAGAAATAGAACGTTGTACTGCGAAGGCATGGATATGCTCCTATCCGCAGCACGACGAGTCGCGGCAAGTTGCGGCTGCTGGTTTCGTAGCGCGAATGAAGGCGCTGATAAACTTGCCGTCGATGAGGGGAGCGACGCGATCGGGGTCGAGACCGGCAGCCGCGAGGAAGTCGCGCGATTCTTCGGCGTGGTAAACGCGAGTTGGCTGGACTTCGGTGGAAATAAAACCTGCCGCCTGCAGCTTCTGCAAATATTCGGATTCCTGAAGCGCGCCGGCTATGCAGCCTACCCACAGTTCCATGCTTTTGCGAATGTCAGCGGGAACTTCACCGCGAACAACTACGTCGGAAACGGCAAATCGTCCGCCGGGCTTCAGCACACGAAAAGCTTCTCGGATGACGCGGTCTTTGTCTCCCGAGAGATTGATGACGCAATTGGAGATGATGACGTCGACGGAATTTTCCGGGAGTGGAATATTCTCAATGGTGCCTTTCAGGAATTCCACATTCTGCAGGCCGGCCTTCTTCTGGTTCTCGCGCGCCAGGGCGAGCATCTCGTCGGTCATATCGACGCCGTAGGCCTTCCCGGTGGGACCCACACGCCGGGCGGATAACAGCACGTCAATGCCGCCGCCGGAGCCGAGGTCCAGCACAATTTCGCCGGGCTTTAGTTCGGCCAAAGCGGTGGGGTTCCCGCAGCCGAGAGAAGCGGCCACGGCATCCGCAGGCAGCGCGGATTTCTCCGACTCATTGTAGAGATTGCGGGTGATGGGATCGCAGCCGCTGAGTTCGGCGCCTCCACCGCAGCAAGCGGTCTTTCCGGCCGAAACCTGCTTCGCCGCCGCGCCATATTTTTCCTTCACCGCTTCCTGGATGTTGGTATCGCTCATGATTGTTCCTAACCTTTCGAGATGTGGACAATGGCTTCTTCGGGGACGGCGCGATTCCGCGTACAGCACTCGTCGTACAGAAAGCCAAGCACTTCGCGGAGCGCATCGGTGCTGGCCGTATACCAGAGAAATGTGCCGGCCCGGCGTACGCAAACGAGGCCGACCTGGCGGAGCTTTTCGAGGTGGTGAGAGAGGGTGGAGGCGGGGATGCTGAGTTCGTCCTGAATTTCGCCGGCCACCATGCCGGTGGGGAGCGCGGAGAGGAGCAGGCGCACAATTTGCAGACGGGGCTCGGCGCCGAGAGCGGAAAAACGGTCGGCAGAGCGGGTAACGAGGAGCGGATCGGGCTTGGGCATATTTCGATAATTGCAGAAATACAGTAGGAAAGCAAGGGTTTCCTTTCCCACCTTTTTCCGGTCTTTCCGCATCCTAGCTTTGTGGACCCATGATCTTTGAAACGCCTCTTTTTTCGCTTTTGACCGCGTTCTTCCTGCATGGGATACTCTAAAACTCTGGACAACTTATGAAGACCATTCGCTTCGCTCTCACCATCGCCGTCGCTGTAGTGGCCGCGCTGCCAACCCTTGGGCAGACTCTGAGTACCGCTACAACGAGCGCGCCAGAGAAGATGTCTCCCCGCGCCGAGGCCTATTACAACTTCACGGTGGGCCATCTTTACGAATTGCAGTACGAGCAGACCAGTCAAAGCGAATACGCCACGCGGGCTATTGAAGCGTACAAGCGCGCTTATACGCTGGACCCGAAGTCGCCAATCATCGGCGAGCGGCTGGCGGAAATGTACTGGAAAGCGCAGCGCGTACATGACGCGGTGGTGGAAGCCAACGAGATTCTGAAGCGCGACCCAAATGACCTAGCCACGCACCGGTTGCTGGGGCGGATTTACCTAAAGAGCCTGGGCGACATCAACGGGACCGGCGTGCAAACAGAAATGGTGAGCAAGGCGATCGCGGAATACAGCGCGGTGCACCGTCTGGACCCGTCGGACCAGGAATCGGCGTTATGGCTGGCGCGGTTGTACCGGCTGCACAACGAGCCGGATAAGGCCGAGGATGTGCTGCGGGCGATGCTGAAGGAAGACCCGGAAAACGACGCGGCGATGGAGCAGTTGACGCAACTGCTGCTGGACGAAAACAAAGCGGAAGAGGCAATTCAGCTACTGGAAACGACGACTGCGCGCACCCCTTCACCGACGCTTTACGACCTGCTGGGCGACGCGTATACCCAAACGAAAGATTATGCGAAGGCGGAGAAGGCGTACCGCCAGGCCGTGGAGCTGGACCCTTCGGAGTTGAGCCATTTGCGCGGACTAGGGCAGACGCTGCTGTCGGAAGAAAAATACCCGGAAGCGTTGACCGTCTACCAGAAGCTAGTGGAGGTGATGCCGGAAGACTCCGACAATTATCTTCGGCTGGCGCAAATCTACCGCGAACTGCATCAACTGGATAAAGCGGAAGACAGCCTGATGAAGGCCAAGCAGTATGCGCCGGGCAGCCTGGACGTGCTGTACAACGAGGCGATTGTTTACGAATCGCAGGGGCGATTCGAGGACGCGATTCGCGTGTTGAGTGACGCGCTGACGCGGGTGAAATCGCAATCGACAGTGCTGCCATCGCGGCGGCGTACTCTGGCGATTTTGTACCAGCAACTGGGGCAGCTCTATCGCGACACGCAAAATATTCCCGCAGCGATTACTTCGTATCAGGAATTGGCGCATTTGGGAGACGAAGAGGACCGCCGGGCGCGGCTCCTGTTGATGGAGACGTATCACCAGGCAAAAGATCTGACCAAGGCGCTGCAGATCGGAAAAGAAGCGATCGTGAAATATCCGAACGATGCGGCGATCAGCGCGAGTTATGCGATGTTATTGGGCGAGAACCAGCAAACCGATGAAGCGGTGAAGCTGATGCAAACCGCGCTGAAAGGCGGGCCGTCGGATCGCGATGTGTATCTGAATATCGCGCAAATTTATGAACGCGGGCACCAGTATACGGAAGCGGAAAACAGCGTTCGCAAAGCGCAGACGCTGTCGAAAGACCCGCAAGAAAATGAAATGGCCTATTTTCTGCTTGGCGCGATTTACGAGCGCCAGAAACAGTTCGATAAGGCTGAGGAGCAGTTCAAAAAGACTCTGGAGCTGAATCCGAAGAACGCGCCGGCGCTGAATTACTACGGCTACATGCTGGCCGACCGTGGAATTCGACTGGACGAAGCGCAGGAAATGATACAGCGCGCGCTGGATCAAGACCCCTACAACGGCGCGTACCTGGACAGCATGGGCTGGGTGTACTACAAAGAGAATAAACTGGACGAAGCGGAAACCAATCTGCACAAGGCGGTGCAGCGCGACCCGAGTGACCCGACGATTCGCACGCACCTGGGAGATATCTACGCGAAGCAGGGCCGTTCGGAACAAGCGGCAGCGGAGTGGGAAAAGGCGCTGGCGGATTGGCACAAGTCGTTGCCCTCGGACGTGGAAAGCGATAAAGTCGCGGAGTTGGAAAAGAAGCTAGGCCAAATGAAGCACCGAGTGGCGCAGAAAGCCCCAGCGTCCGACGCAAAACCCTGAGCTAGCGAATGAAAGAAGTCCGGATCCCGGCGCACGCAAAAGTAAATCTGCGTCTTGAAGTTCTGGGCAAGCGCGCAGATGGTTACCACGAACTGCGGACCATCTTCCAGACCGTGTCGCTGCACGACAAGTTGCGGCTGCGGAGTTCGCGGCAGCCGGGAATTACGCTTTCCGTTACGGGCAATGAAACGCTTTCGCAAGAACCCCTTGAAAAGAACCTGGTGTACCGCGCGGTCGATGCGTTACGGCGCGAGTTGAAAGTGCGCGCGGGCGTAGAGATTCTGCTGGAGAAACGAATTCCCGCAGGGAGGGGACTTGGCGGTGGGTCCAGCGATGCGGCCGCGGCGTTGCTGGGTTACCTGAGACTCACAGAAAAGAAGATGATCGCGGCGCAGTTGATGTCGATCGCCGCAGGACTGGGAGCCGATGTGCCGTTCTTTCTGTTCGGAGGACGAGCACTGGGAGTGAGCAAGGGCGACGAGATTTATCCGCTGCCAGACATTCCGAAGGTGAGCCTACTGATCGTTTCGCCGAAGGACATTCACGTTCCGACACCGGACGCGTATCGCTGGTTGCATGCGCCGGAATTGGCTTCGTTGACAAAATCGGCGGCAGCCCATAAGCTATATGGGTTCTGTGCTCTGTGCTGGAGCGTGCAGGAAGAGAGCCTTTCGAACGATTTTGAGGCCGCTGTCTTCCGGCGTCATCCCCGTCTTGGAAAGATCAAGCGGGCACTGCTCCGGGTTGGGGCGTCAGAAGCCTTGCTGGCTGGTAGCGGTTCGGCGGTGTTTGGAGTTTTCCCGAGCCCAGCGAAGGCGCGCCGAGCCGTTGTCGGGTTCCCGCAAGACCAGACCTTTGTTTGCGAGAGCATCTCGCGTGCGAGGTATGCGCGTTTGGTGAAAAGCGCGATTGTGGGTTAGACCGCAACGTCTCTCCGTGTTTCTGACTCCTAATTGAACTGTCTCAAGCTGCAGATCCAGGTCAAAGTGTCGCCGCAAAGCGGTGACCAGGGTGGCATGGCGTGCACGACGAGCGATTCAAGATCTTTAGCGGGACCGCGAATCCGATTCTGGCGGAATCGATTTGCCGTCATTTGAATGTGCCGCTGGGCAAAGCGCTGCTCGGCCGGTTCAGCGACGGCGAGATTTATTTCCAGATCCTGGAGAACGTACGCGGGGCGGATGTTTTTGTGGTGCAGCCCTGCAGCTATCCGGTGGACAACCACCTGCTGGAGCTGCTGCTGATGATCGACGCGTTTAAGCGCGCGTCGGCGTGGCGGATTACCGCGGTGCTGCCGTACTACTGCTATGCGCGGCAAGACCGCAAAGACAAGCCGCGCGTTCCGATATCCGCGAAGCTGGTGGCGGACTTGCTGGAAACCGCGGGAGCCAGCCGCGCGTTGACGTTGGATTTGCACGCGCCGCAGATTCAAGGATATTTCGACGTGCCGGTGGATCACTTGTACGGTTCGCCGGTGTTGGTGGATTACTTCCGGAACAAGAAGCTGCCGAATCTGACGGTGGTTTCGCCGGATGCGGGCGGAGTGGAACGAGCGCGGGCGTTTGCGAAGAAGCTGGGAGCGCCGTTGGCGATCGTCGATAAGCGCCGCGTGGACCTGGACGTGACGGAAGTGATGAACCTGATCGGCGATGTGAAGGGAAGAAACACGCTAATCGTGGATGACATCATCGATACGGCGGGCACGCTGGTGAAAACGGCGGACGCGCTGATCCGCGAAGGCGCCACGCAGGTTTTTGCGGCTTGCACGCATG
This sequence comes from Candidatus Acidiferrales bacterium, assembly GCA_963826335.1. Classification (GTDB taxonomy): domain Bacteria; phylum Acidobacteriota; class Terriglobia; order Acidiferrales; family UBA7541; genus Acidiferrum. The sequence goes on from CAWGXB010000031.1 coordinate 48,455, forward strand.
CGGTGTTTTCCGGGCCGGCGGTGGAGCGCCTGGAGAATTCGAAGATTACGGAAGTGGTGGCCACCGATTCGGTGCCGGTTTCGGAAGCGGCCAGGAATTTGAAGAAAGTCACGATCTTAAGTGTTGCGGATTTGCTCGCGCGTGGCATTCGTTCGATTCACGAGGAGACTTCGATCAGCGAGCTGTTTATTTGATTTTGTCCGGCGCGATTGGGTCGGAAGAGATTCCACGGAAGGAAAGAAGCTATGGCTCAAATTATTGTTGAAGGGGCGCCCCGCTCTCAACGGGGCAAAAACGAAGCGCGCCGCATGCGCCAGACCGGCAACGTGCCGGCGGTGCTTTACGGCGGAAAAGGCGAAGCGCTGCCGCTTTCGGTAAACGCCAAGCAGGTGACGGCGATTCTACGGTCGGAAACGGGGCACAACACGCTGTTCCAGGTGAACCTGGGAGGCAAGCAAGAGCCGGCGATCGTGAAGGATTGGCAAGTGGATCCGGTGAGCGGGCATTTGCTGCACGTGGATCTTTTGCGCATTGCGATGGACGTACGCATGAAGGTGAAGGTTCCGGTGCACACGTTCGGGGAACCGTCGGGTGTGAAGGTGCAGGGCGGGGTATTCGAAACGGTGATGCGCGAAGTGGAAGTGGAGTGCTTGCCTGCGGATATTCCGACGGAGTTCAAGGTGGACGTGAGCGGACTGGCGCTGAACCAGAGCTTGCGAGCCTCCGACCTGCCGCTGGATAAAGCCAAGGTGAAACTGTTGACGGACGCGAACAGCGTTGTCGCGCACGTCGTGGCTTTGCGCGTCGAAGAAGAGAAGCCGGTGGAAGCGGCGGTGGCGGGAACAACGCCTGCAGAGCCGGAAGTCATCAAGAAGGGCAAGAAGGAAGTGGAAGGCGAAGAAGGCGCCGAGGAAGAAGGCAAGCCCAAGGCGGCAGAGAAAGCGGAAAAGCCGGAAAAGAAGAAGTAATTCTTTTTCGCCGGTCTGGTGCGAAGCGCTATGCGGCTCATTGTTGGCCTTGGCAATCCTGGCCCGGAGTATCAGTGGACGCCGCATAACCTCGGATTCCTGGCGGTGGACGAAATCGCGAATCGCGCGTCCATCCGCGTGGAACGGCCGGAGGGCAAAGCGCTGGTGGGTCGCGGCAAGGTGGCGGGAGAAGAAGTTGCACTGGCCAAGCCGCAGACGTACATGAACCTGAGTGGCATCTCGGTGCGGGAGTTGTTAGAGAAGTACGAACTGGAACCCAAGGACCTGCTGGTGATTTTCGACGAGCGGGATTTGCCGTGGGGAATGATTCGCGTCGGGGAACGCGGTCGTCCGGGAACGCACAACGGCGCGAAGTCCGTGACGAGCGCCGTGGGAACGCAGGAGTTCGCCAGGCTTCGGCTGGGATGCGGTCCGGATCATCCGGTTGGCGACCTAGCTGCTTACGTTCTGCGGCCGATGAAAAAGGCTGAGCTGGAAGTAGCGGCAGAAATGGTGGCGGAAGCGGCGGATGCGGTGGAGTTGCTGCTGACGCAAGGGATTGCAGCCGCGATGAACAAGTACAACCGGCGAGTGCCGCCGCCGGAAGGAGCGAAGTAGCGGCGGAGTTTTCGCCAGGTAAGAACGAATTTCCCGGGATTTGCGCCCGGAACAGGAAGAAACGAGGTCATCATGGAAGAGCGTTTGTACGATTTGATCTTTATTGCCCGCCCGGCGACGCCGGAAGAGGAAATCAAGAAGGTCATCGCCACTCTTGAGCACGCCTGCGAAGAGAAAGGCGGAAAGATCGAGAAGACCGAGCATTGGGGAACGCGAAAGCTTGCGTACAAGGTGATGAAGCACCGCGAGGGCATCTACGTTTACCAGCAGGTGCGCACCAACCACGGTGAACTGGTGCACGAACTGGAGCGCCGCCTGGGCGTTGCGGATTCCATCATCAAGTATCAGACTGTGCGGCTCGACGAAGACCTGAAGCGTCAAAAGAAGCTCTCACACAAGCGTGAAGTGCGCGCGGCGCGGCGTCCGCGCCGCACACCTGCGCCCGCACCAGCACCGGCTGCGACGCAGGCGGAACCGGCCACCCCGGCGAGCTAAGCAACGGTTGAGGATGGCAACCCGCGCGATTTGATGCGCGCGTGCAGCGCAGGAAAAGATTCGATTGGGAAGCTCCGCTCAGGAAAGCCCGGAGCACATGGGAAAGGTAGGAACGTATGTCAGAGGAACAGAAACCAGTGCCAGCCGCCGCTCCGTCGGCGCCGGCACCGCGTGAAGCGCGCGAAGGCGGTGGTGGACAAGGTGGCGGCGGAGGCCGTCGCGAGGGCGGACATAGCGGTGGAGGCGGAGGACGTCGTGAAGGCGGACCCGGAGGTCCCGGTGGACCGGGCGGGCGGCCTCGCGGCAAACGGCAATACTTCCGCAAGAAGAAGGTCTGCAAGTTTTGCGTCGAGAAGATGGACTTCATCGACTACAAGCGCGCGGACATTCTGGCGCAGTTTGTGCAGGAACGCGGAAAGATTTTGCCGCGCCGCATGACGGGAGTTTGCGCTCGGCACCAGCGCTGGCTGGGCGTGGCGATCAAGCGCGCACGAAATATTGCTTTGCTGCCATTTGCCGGCAGCGCCGCGGGAACCCAGGCGCCACGCGTGGTGGTCCCGGTAGTTGAGGCCCCGAAGGCCTAAAGGTCAGGAAAGGGAGCTAGGGATTTCATATGCAGATCATTCTTCAAGAAGATGTGGAAAAGTTGGGCAACCGCGGCGACGTTGTGACCGTGAAGCCCGGGTACGCGCGTAATTTTCTCTTGCCGCACAAGCTGGCGATTGAAGCCACCGCCGGTAACATGAAGGCCCTGGAACGCATTCGCGGATCTTTGGCGAAGAAAACCGCCACGGAACTGGACGCTGCGAAGAAGCAGGCCGAGTTGCTGCAGGGAGTGTCGTTGAAGTTCACGCGCAAGACCGGCGAGAACGACCAGATGTTCGGTTCAGTAACGACCGCTGACATCGCGGATGGACTGAAGGCGCAGGGCTTCGAAGTGGACAAGCGGCAAATTCAGCTGAAGGATCCGGTGAAGGCGCTGGGCGAATATCCGGTTATCGTGAAGGTGTTCCGCGATATCACCGCCGAGATCAAGATCCACGTCGACAAAGAAGCATAGATTTCGACAATTATCGGAGTCCGACCAAGGGGCACGAGCGAACGTGCCCCTTTTTCTGTTTTGGCGCCCACGCCGGGCAGAGATTACTTTTTGCCGGCTTCAAACGCTTCCGCAACGGCTTTCACCTCTTCTTCCTTCCATGTGCCCCCAGAAAGATTCGTAACCAGCGCCACGACGACGCGGCTGTCGGGAACCACGATCAATTGAGAGGTTCCGCCGACTGAGCCGCCGGAATGTGCGTAAAACGGCTTTCCCGAAGAAGTCTTGCCGATGCTCCAGCCAATGCCGTAGCCGGTTTCTTCGCCGGCGCTGGTTTTTTGCGACGTGAACATGGTTTTCAGGGATTGCGCGTTCAGAATGCCGGGCTGCAGAAGGGCGGAGCCGAAGCGAACGAGGTCTTCGGCAGTGGAGAGGAACCCACCGCCCGCCCACTTGTAGCTGTTGTCGACGTACGGAGCGTTTTCCACCGCGCCATTTTTGGGCAATTCATAAAAGCGCGAGCGCTGCTCCACGATCTGTGAGTTCAGGTCCGGCGTGGTGTGCACCAGGCCAATTGGCGCGAACACGTTGGCCTGCATGTAGGAAAGGAAATCCTGCCCCGACGCGGATTCGATTGCCGCACTCAGCAGGTTGAAGCCGTAACTGGAATAGTTGAACTTCGTTCCCGGCGGCGAGACCAGGGGATCATTTTTAAAAATAGCGAGGCCCTCGGTCACATTGGCGTAATGCTTCTGGATGACGAACTCTTCGCCCTGATAATGCCGGATGCCGGCAAGATGACCACCTACCATGCGCACTGTAATCAACGCACCCTTGTCAGGAAAGGACGGCACATATTTCTGGATGGGAGCGTCCAGATCCAACTTTCCAGATTGCACCAACTCCATCAGCCCGACGGCCGTGAGCGGCTTGGAAATGCTGCCGATTCGGAATTTGGTAGTTGGCCAGACGGGCACGCGCTCTTCCAGATCCGCGAAGCCGAACCCTTCGGAGTAGACGATTTTTCCGTCGACTGCGACCGCCAATGCGAGGCCGGGCGTGCCCCGGGCGATCCATTCCTTGGCCTGCCGGTTGGCGTTGTCGCTTGCCGCGGCATACGGCGAAGCTGCGGCCACCTGAGACGGCGCGGTTTGTGCGTAGGCTGTGACTGCTCCATTCATCAGAGACGCGACAGAGCAAACTAGAAGCGCTGCGGTGGCTCGTCTTAGTTGACGATTTCTATTGCGCGCGGTTTTCATCACGATTCCTTTCCGGTTTGTGGCGTGAGCATCTTGCCACATTCACGCGAAAAAGATTTGCCACGTTTTCCTTCGCGATTCCGATGCCGCTGATTGCCAGCAACCTCTTGCCGTTTAACGCCAAACGTTATACCCTTAACAGGTGATCCGGTCGTTTCGCTGTCGAGACACCGAAAAGCTGTATCATCGCCAACGCGCTTCACGCTTTGCCGCCATCGAGCAAGTCGCCCGGCGGAAGTTGCGGTTGCTCGACAGTACTGCGGAGTTGCGCGATCTCGCATCGCCTCCGGGAAATCGTTTGGAGGCTTTGCACGGAGACAGGAAAGGCCAATACAGCATCCGCGTCAACGATCAATGGCGGATTTGCTTCGAGTGGCGTGATTCAGATGCATACGAGGTGGAAATTGTCGACTATCACTAAGGAAACTCATATGCGTCGCAAGAAAAAACTCCTTCCCCCGATCCACCCGGGGGAGATTCTCCGTGAAGAGTACTTGAAGCCCCTTGGCCTGAGCATGAATAAGCTGGCGCTGGACCTGCGTGTTCCCGTTACACGGATTTCTGAAATCGTGCATGAACGGCGGGGCATCACGACGGATACAGCGCTTCGGCTTGCCCGGTACTTCAATACCACCGCGCGGTTCTGGTTGAATCTGCAAGCGAGCTACGATCTCGAGGTCGCCGAAGATGAATGCTCCGAACGAATCGAGCAGGAAGTCCTGCCTGCCGGGCGCCGTGAGTTTCTCTGACCTAAGTTCCAACCGCGCGAAAAAGATTTGCAACGTTTTCCTTCGCGATTCACAAGCAGTGTGATTGACGCGCACAAAAGACACGCGCACAATCAGCGCATCACTTCGACGCAGGGGAACGCAAACAACGGAAGAATGAGTCCGCACTTGCCTTCCAGCGGGGAAAATGTTCCAATAGCGAAGAGAAAGCGAAACTAGAAGGGATTCGTCCGTCTCATCATGCCTGCTGATACCACCATCGAGAAACCGCTGCCGAGCAATATTGACGCGGAGCGCTCCATTCTGGGCGCCATTATCCTGGACAACAACGCGCTGAACGCCGCCATCGAGTCGCTGAAAGCCGAAGACTTTTTCCTTCCACAGCATCGCAACGTGTTCACACAGATGGTGGCGCTGGCGGAGGCGCAGCAGGCCATCGACCTGGTAACGCTGACGGAGGAATTGCACCGGCACGGTGAATTGGAAGCGTCGGGCGGTGCGCCGTACCTGGCATCGCTGGTGGACGGGATGCCGCGGGTATCGAACGTCGACCACTACGCGCGGATCGTGCGAGAGAAAGCGCTGCTGCGCAACCTGATTCACGCCACACACAAAATTCAGCAGAGCGCGCTGGAAGGCGAAGACGGGGCGGACGTCATCCTGGACAGCGCGGAGTCCAGTATTTTTGCGCTGGCCGAAGATCGCGTGAAAGCCGGGTTGATACCGATCAAGGACCTGGTACGCGACAATTTCGAACGCCTGGAAAAGATTTTCCGTGAAGGGAAGAGCGTCACCGGGATTTCCACCGGTTACGGCGAACTGGACAAGCTGCTTTCCGGTTTGCAGCCTTCGGAACTGATTATTCTTGCCGCGCGGCCGTCGCAAGGCAAAACGGCGCTGGCGTTGAATCTGGCGGAAAACATTTCGATTCGGGCCGGGATGCCGGTAGCGGTGTTCAGCCTGGAAATGTCCAAGGAATCGCTGCTGCAACGCTTGGTGGCGTCTGTCGCGCAGATCGACGCGCACAAATTTCGCTCCGGGCATTTGAGCCGCGAGGATTGGCGCCGTATGACGGAAGCGCTGGGAACAATTTCCGCCGCACCGCTGTGGATTGACGATGCGGGTTCGAACAGCGTGCTGGAAATTGGCGCGAAAGCGCGGCGTCTGAAGCGCGACAAGGGACTCTCGCTGCTGATTGTCGACTATCTGCAGTTGATCACCGCGCGCGGGCGCTTCAATTCGCGCCAGGAAGAAGTGGCCAGCATTTCCCGTGGGCTGAAGGGGCTCGCCAAAGAATTGCAAATTCCCGTGCTGGTGCTCAGCCAGTTGACGCGTGCGCCGGAGCGCGAGGAACGCGGACCACAACTTTCGGACTTGCGCGAGTCGGGCGCCATCGAACAAGACGCCGACGTGGTGATGTTCATTTACCGACCCAACTTTTTTAACCTGAATGCCACCCCGGAAGAACGAGACATGGCGGACATACTGATCGCCAAGCAACGTAACGGCCCGACGGATAAAGTGAAGTTTGTTTTCCGCAGCCGATTGACGCGCTTCGAAGAAGCAGCGCCGGATGCGTTCTCGCAATTTGCCGGTGGCGACGAGATGTAACGGCGGACACACCGCGTCTCAGTGAACACAGCAGGAAAGAGAAGGCTTGCCTCATGCTTTATACGGGACCCGGCGACAGCAGCGTCAGGCTTGGTAAGTTGCAATAAATAAACGATTTAGCGGCGACACGTCGTCCTGGCCTGGTTGCCGCGTGCCTGCTCACGCCGGCGATTCCGTTGGCCAGATTCGTGCTCTCTCCGGTGTTGTCAATCACGCGCTTGCAGCCGCAGCTTTCGGTGACAGGATTTAGGCGGCATCGCGGGAATGTCGTAAACTAGATTTTTCAGGAAGATTCATGCGCAGCAGGAAAAACGATCCAAGTAAATTCGTTGGCCGTCCGGTGTGGGCGGAAGTGTCGGTGTCGGCGCTGGCGGCGAACTACCGCGCGATTCGCGATTACATCAATCCCGCGTCCGAAAAAAGGAAGACGCCGCGCAAGGTGCTTTCCATCGTGAAGGGCAACGGCTATGGCCACGGTGGCGCGCAGGTGGGGAAAGCCCTCGAAAAGATTGGCTCCGACTGGTTCGGTGTGGCTTCCGCGGGAGAAGGAATCGAGATTCGTAAGCAAGGTGTGCGCACGCCCATCCTGGTGCTCGGGGGATTCTGGCCCGGCGAAGAAAAGAATTTCCTGGAATACGATTTGACTCCGGCGATTCATCGCTGCGAACAACTGGCCACGTTCGAAGCGGCCGCGGCGAAGCTGCGCAAGAAGCACGTGGCGATTCACGCGAAGGTTGATACCGGGATGAACCGGCTGGGGATTGCGCCTGGCGACGCGGATTGTTTTGCGCGGCAATTGGCCAAGTGCCCGCACCTGGAGCTCGATGGCGTGTTCACGCACTTCGCCTCCTCAGAGGTGCTGAACGGTTCGCCCACCGGGATGCAGACGCGGCTGCAAACGGAACGCTTTTACAAGGCAGTGGAACGGTTGCGTGCATTGAAAGTGGACACCGGGCTATTGCACCTGGCAAACAGCGCGGCGATTGCGGCGCGTCCGGAAACCTGGGCCGACATGGTGAGGCCCGGCGCGATTCTGTATGGATACCATCCCGGATTGGACCCCGTTGAGCGGCGCAACGAAATCGAATCGAAGCTTCCGCTGCGGCCGGTGATGAGCCTGCGCGCGCGGCTGATCGGCCTGCGTTCCGTAGCTGTCGGAGACAGCGTGGGCTACAACGCCAGTTGGGTGGCGCAGCGGCCATCGAAGACGGCGGTGATGTCAGCAGGATACGGCGACGGCATCCATCGCTCGCTGGGCAATCGCGGCTGCGTTTTTATCCGCGGGCATCGCGCGCCGATGATCGGAATTATTTCCATGGATGTGACACTGCTGGACGTGACCGACGTTCCCGATGTGGCCATCGGAGATGTGGCGACAGTTTACGGAACGGACGGACAGAACGTTTATCCGGCGAATGTGATTGCCCGCAGCCTCGGCACAGTCACCTCAGACATGTTGTGCGCAGTGAGCCAGCGTGTGCCGCGCTTCTATCTGCCGTGAGTAAGATTGCGTGGTTATTCCAAGGCGCGTCCGGGCTCAAGCCATCTGCAATATTTCTTGAGCTGCGTAATGAGTCCATTTCAATCTACATGATATCTCGAGTGTTTTATGGTGATGCCGGACTTCGAGACAATCCAAACACTATCTTCCGCTGCGTCTGCCGTCGCAGATGCGATCTCCTCCCATCGAAAGATCCTCTTCCTCAGGCCAAACCATTTTGCTTCATAAATTCCAGCGCTTGATACGCCTAAATCGGACGGCCACTCAGATATGCAGAAAAATGCCAAGGCTAGCAACAAGGCACAGACCCACCAATCTCGGCTGAAATTTTGCGAAAGTGCGACAGCACCCGCACCGTAGATCATCGTGAGTACTGCCAACCCGAATAGCACCCCGAGTCCAGGCGCCGGTCGGTAAAGCGTGATTTCACCGTGTCGTTTAACTCGCTCGACGCGTGCCTCATTTGCGAGCCAATAAACCGCAATTCCGGCTGCAAAAATGGTGAGCCAACCTGGCATGGCAGTTGCCCAATATTGTCTTGGCCAGACGGAATGCGCAAGCAGACGATTTACACGAACCTGGGCAAGCGGTTGGCGACTCCAGCCCAGCTTGGCCTTGACTTGAAGCCTAATGGGAGAGTATATAGACAGCCTCGTTACTAGCTTCGTGAAGCTGCAGTCAGTTGCCCTGCTGCAGCGATTCGCGGAGTCAGGGCAATTCTTGCCGTAAGGTGAGGATTCATGGGCCACAATCACGTTCACCCGCAGATTCATGCAACTTCTGATGTGCCGGGCGCGCAGCCGGTCGGCGACGCTTCGCGCAAGAAGGTTCGCGCCAGCCACTTCTTGAACCAGAGCTGGGACTTTTGGGTGGCGCGCCTCGCGCTGGTTAGCGCGGTGGTCGTGTTGTGCTACTCGCTTAGCCCGTTTGGCGCTCACGGACTGCCGGCCGCGGGCCTCGGCTTCTTAGTCGCAATGGTGATACTGCTGGCGGAATTAAGATTGCGTCGCGCGGAGATCAGCGGGCTTATGGGGGGAATGATCGGCGCGGTCGTCGGTCTCCTCGCAGCCCTCCTCATCACCTTGGTTATTTCCCGAACTGCTGAGCCTGAACCCACCAAGTCGTTCTTCGAATTTACCTCCCTGTTTGCGTTGGGATATTTAGGACTGGCGGTAGGCTCACGCAAAGCGCACGACTTTCATTACCCATTGCCGCATTCCGTCGCTGTGCCTGTTGCCGCGAGCTCGTCTTGCCTGAAGCTGCTGGATACCAGCGTCTTGATTGACGGGCGGATCGCCGACATCTGCGAGACACATTTTTTGGATGGCACGTTGGGAGTGCCGCGCTTCGTGCTGCATGAACTGCAACTAGTGGCGGATTCCGGGGATTCGTTGAAGCGTCAGCGCGGACGCCGCGGCCTGGAAGTATTGCAACGCATGCAGAAAATGCCAGGGCTGGAAGTTCGCATACTGGAAGAAGACATCGCGGCGGGAACGGGAGTGGACCAGAAGCTGATGGAACTGGCGCGGCGTTCTTCGTGCAAGATTGTCACCAACGATTTCAATATGAATAAAGTGGCGCGAGTGCAGGGAATTGCGGTGTTGAACGTCAACGAGCTTGCCAATGCGATGAAGCCCGCGGTGTTGCCGGGCGAGCCAATGCGTGTGCTGATCCTACGCGAGGGTAAAGAATCGAGCCAGGGCGTTGCTTATCTGGACGACGGCACAATGGTGGTGGTGGATGGAGCGCGGCGGCTGATCAATCGCACCGTGGACATCATTGTCACTTCGGTTCACCAGACTCCCGCGGGCAAAATGATTTTTGGACGACTGGAAGAGCGCCACGACTCGTCCGCCGCAAAGGCCAATGGTACCGCGCTCAGCCCGATCGATGCGCTTCCCGCCGACAATGCCAACGGAAACGGCCATGCTCGACCGGAATCGTCGCAGCGGACGGAGGCTGGTTCGCGGGTGGTATTCCCAGATACAGAACGCCCTTAGTTTGGCCCCGGGCTAGCCTTTTTCGTTTAGTGGCTAGCACGTCAATGCGTGTTCCCTGGATTTCGCTTCCAGCCCTCGGTTGAGGTACACTCATTTTTCTGCAACCCGGCGCCAAGCCGCTCAGACACTGCTTCAGCCGGACTGCTTTCAAACCATGAGCCAGATCGTTGCCATTCTTCCTGCCGCAGGACTCGGAACACGCATGGGCGCGGAAACTCCCAAGCAGTTTCTGGAGCTGGACGGCGTGCCGATCGTGATTCTGAGCCTTCGCCGGATCGCGGCCTGTCCGCTGATCTCTGAAATTATCGTGGCCACGCGGGCGGAAAACGTCGAGCCGCTGAATGCGCGAATCAGCCGGGAAAAGTTCAAGCAGCCGGTGCGCGTGGTGAAGGGCGCCGACTCCCGGCAAGGCTCAGTTGCGGCGGCGTTGAAGCTGGTTGGCGACGAAACGGAACTGGTGGTGGTGCACGACGCGGTGCGTCCGTTTGTGACCGTGGAACAAGTGACACGCGTGATTGAACAGGCGCGGCGTCACAAAGCGGCGATACTCGGGATTCCCGCGATGGACACGGTAAAGGAAGTGAAGCGCGCCAGTTTGCCGGAAGATGTGGCGGTGATCACGGCCACCGTTCCGCGCGAGCGTGTCGTGCTGGCGCAGACGCCGCAGGTATTCGAAACGCAGCTGTTGAAGCAAGCGTTTGCGGAAGCGGAAGGCGACGGGCTGAATGCCTCGGACGAGGCCGGGCTGGTCGAGCGCCTTGGTCAAAACGTTTTCGTGGTGCAGGGGTCGGAGCGGAACATCAAAATCACAAAGCCCGCGGACATGGATCTCGCGCGCTTTTATCTGCACTCCGAACAAAAGACCGCATGAGCACGCGTTGTGGCATCGGGTACGACCTGCACCGCCTGGTGGAAGGCCGCAAGCTGATTATCGGCGGCATCGAAGTGCCATTCGACAAAGGCCCCGTGGGGCATTCTGACGGCGATGTGGTGGCGCATGCTGTGTGCGACGCGCTGCTGGGAGCGGCCGGGCTCGGCGACATTGGCAAACATTTTCCCGATACAGATCCCAAGTGGAAGGGCGCGAACAGCCTGCAGTTTCTGGAGTACGCGCAGAAGCTGCTCGACGAAGGTAAATTCGCAATCGAGCACATCGATGTTGTCGTGATTCTGGAACGCCCCAAGCTGGGTTCGCACTTTCCCAAGATGCGAGAAGCGCTGGCCAAGTCGCTGAAGGTGCCCGTTGAAAAAGTGCATCTGAAGGCCAAGACCAACGAGGGCGTTGACGCCGTGGGCCGCGGAGAAGCGATTGCCTGCCATGTGGTGGCGACACTTTCAGCGAACTGAACTTCATGGCGTCGTCGGAACACATCCAGTCGCATCCGGTTGCCGTCCATTCCTATGTTGCGAATGATGTTCTGGCAATTCTTGTGCAGCAGGGCTGGCTCACCGCAGAGCCAACGCCGGAGCTTATTGCCTGGTGCGAACGTGCCGCGTCGCTATTGGGCCAATTTGCGATTGACGCTGAGGGATTGGCGGAATTGCTGCGGCTGGTATTTGAATATGATGCCGCGGAAATCCTGAAGCGCGTAGACGCGCATGCGGTGCTGGCGCGTTACGCTGCCCGCGATGTAATTCGCCACCTGGCTTTGCTGTTGCTTGATCCCGCGCCGGTTACGTCTGACCGTTTCAAAGAGGTGGTCACCTCACTAAAAGAAAATCTCGATCTGCGCAGCCGCGATCTGTTTCATCCCATCCGGCTGGCGCTGGCGGGGCGCGCCGGTGAAGGTGAACTGGATCGCGTGATTCTGTTGCTGGATGATGCCACGCCTTTACCGTTCGCCGTGGGCGTGAAGTCTGCCCGCACACGCGTCCTGGAATTTTGCGCTGCGCTTGACTAGCGCAAAAGTTTCGCGCGTCACGGCTTTCAACTTTGAACGTTCAACTGTAAACTTCCTTTCCATGGATCGATTTACCGGCATACATGCGGTTCGCGAAGCGCTCGAGGCGGGCAGCACCTTTGACCGCATACTCATCGCCAAAGGGCGCCAGGATTCTCGGGTCGAAGAAGTCGTGCAACTGGCGCGCGAGCGGGGAGTGACGGTTCGCTTCGAAGATCGCAGCCAGCTGGACCGCGTGGCGAATACTCGCGATCACCAGGGGGTAGTGGCTATCGCCGCGGCGCGCGCGGCCACCACGCTGGAAGATATTCTGGAGCGCGCAAATCAGTCCAAAGGGCAGGCGGGGCTGATCGTGTTGCTGGATGGCGTGGAGGATCCCCACAATCTGGGCGCCGTGATTCGCACCGCGCTGGCTGCGGGAGCTCACGGCGTAGTGATTCCGGAGCGACGCGCTGCGGGATTGACGGATACGGTTGCGCGTGCGTCCGCCGGAGCACTGGCACATCTTCCGGTTGCGAAGGTGACGAATCTGGCGCGTTCGATGGAGGAATTAAAGGAAGCGGGGTACTGGCTGGTCGGACTCGACGAAGCAGGAGAGAAATCCTACACCGAAGTGGACTACACCTCGCCCACGGGAATCGTAATGGGAAGCGAAGGCAAAGGCCTGCACGAACTCACGCGCAAGCGTTGCGACTTTGTGGTTTCATTGCCCACCACTGGCCCGGTGAAATCGCTGAATGTTTCCGTGGCCACCGGCGTTGTGCTGTTCGAAGCGATTCGCCAGCGGCATCATCCAAAAAAGTAGGTTGCTGACAAGCGTTGTCATCCTGAGTGCCGCGGTCTCTGCGGCACGAGGGACCTCAACCGAACGAGCCGCGAAAAATTCCACAATTAATATCCTTCGAACGCAAACGGCGCGCTCTCAGGATGACAGACAAGGACGGCGCAGGCTAATTGATACCTGTGCGCGATTACTTGTCATATTGAATTAGCGAGAATACATCCAGCCCCTGCAATTTGGCGCCGCCCTTCAGAAAGGTCAGTTCCACCGCAAACGCGGCTCCTTCCACCACGCCGCCCAGCGATCGAATCAACTGGATGGCAGCACCTGCCGTGCCGCCGGTAGCCAGCAAATCGTCGCAAAGCAGCACGCGTTGCCCGCGAGTGATGGCGTCCTCGTGCATCTCCAGAGAATCGGTGCCATATTCCAGCGCGTAGGAAATTTTTGCGGTCTTCGCGGGCAGCTTCTTGGGCTTGCGAATCGGGACAAAGCCCGCGCCCAGACGGTAGGCGAGCGCCGGCGCAAAGATAAACCCGCGCGCTTCAATGCCCGCCACCAGGTCAATTTGGTGACCTTCATAATGAGCGCACAAGCGGTCGATCAGCGTGTGAAATCCTTGTTTATTCCTCAGCAGAGTTGTGAGGTCGTAAAAGAGAATCCCGGGCTTAGGATAGTCCGGCACCTCGCGAATCAACTTCTTCAGATCGTCCATTCCTTGCGCTCCTTGTTAGATGGTCATTTCGACGGTGAAATCGCCGTCGTAGCGGGTATCCGGTGTTGCGGGTTCCTCAATCACTTCGGCAACACGAGACATCATCGGGCCCTTTTGAAGTGCTTGCCGCGCGAGGCGCAATGTCTCCGGCGAGCCGATTGCCAGCACTTCCACGCGGCCATCGCGAAGGTTGCGCACGTACCCGCGCAGACCGAGCTCTTGCGCTAATTCCTGTACGAAATAGCGGTACCCGACTCCCTGAACGCGTCCCGTGACGAAAAAACGTCTGGCGTGATTCTCGTTCCTGTCCATTTGCTAAAGAATAAATTGTAGCAGAGAGAGTTTTGTGAATCCCGCAAAACATCGCGGCCCGATGCGCTTGGTTGCGCTACACTGGGCATGGACCGGAAGCGGCGTTTCACGGCTTTGCCCGCATCTAACTGGTTAGAATGAAAGCCATCTCTCGAACGATCGCCAATTTTCGTTACCCTTCGCTGGTGTTGACGGCGCTACTGATGCTGTTAGCGGCTGGACCTTTGCCGGGACAGGAAACAGGCGCGGGTCCGCTTACGGAGCCTCCTCCCGAACACGATGTGAAACGCATCATCGGCGTGCCGGAGCCGGAAGCGCCTCCTTCGTTGCCGCCTGCCCAGATCATCAAAGGATTCACGCAGAAGGAAGACGTGTACGTTGCGGCGCGGCCGCAATACTCCTATCGCAAGACCATCCGCATCCAGGAATTCGGACCCGACGGACAACCCTCCGGCGAGTATCAGGCAACGTATGAAGCCGGGCGCACGAGCGACGGGAAGATTTATGAGAAGGCGATTTCTTCGCCGCAATCGACACTGGAGTACCTACAATTCGAGCCGGACGATGTGCAGCGGATGTTTCGCGCGCCCGAGTATCCGCTGACGACCAGCCAGCTACCCAAATATGTATTGCAGTATCTGGGGACGGAGACGGTTGATGAGGTGGAGTGCTACATATTCCAGGTACACCCGAAAACGCTGGATCGCCAGCATCCGTACTTCGATGGCGTGATCTGGGTTGACCAGAAATATCTGGAAGTGGTGAAGACGTACGGAAAGTGGGTAACGGACCTGGGGGAATATCGTCCGTCGAGCCTGCCGTTCAGCATGTTCGAAACGTACCGGGAAAATGTCGACGGAAAATACTGGTTTCCGAATTATTCGCGGTCTGAAGATGTCGTGAAACTGAAAATTCGCAATGTGCCGGTGCGCGTGACGGTGAAGTGGTCGAATTTCAAGCCCTTTCCGACAAGCGAGACTCCTGTGGCACCAGCCCCGGCTGCTCCAGCGCCGCCGACCGCGAATCCACCTGCGCCAGCGAAGCCCTGAACGGCAAATCCTGCGTGGCAGTTATGCGCGCCGTTTTGCCTTGGGCTGAGCTGTAAACAACCTTCGCAACAGCTGCGGTAACTGCTCCAATTTTTCCAGCAGGAAATCGGGCTTTTCGGCGCGGAGCTTTTTTTCCGTGGGGAACGGCCCGAGCACGGCGATGGCGCAAACTCCCGCGGCGCGCGCCATCTGCAAATCTTCCGGCGTGTCGCCTACATACACACATTCCAGCGGGTCGACTTTCATTTTGCCCAGAGCCTTCAGCAGCGGTTCGGGGTGCGGTTTCTTGTTCGCGGTGTCGCCACCACAAACACGCGCGTGAAAGATCTGCGTGAGACGGTACTCACGAAGTTGGCGGGTGACGCGATTGCGGTCGCCACTGGTAACTAATCCCAGCCTGTGGCGTGTGGCCAATTGTGCGAGAACCCTTCGCGTGCCGCGCATCAGTTTGGGCCGATGGCGCGCGTAGTTTGCTCGCCACAGCGTGTCAGCTTCGTCCCACCGGGAATTGGGAATGCCGGCGGCGCGGTAAACGGTATACCAGTCGGGAGAGTAGTGCAGGTCCAGCTCCGGCAATCCCCATGGAATGCCCAATTCCTGGAACATCGCCAGATACGCTTGTGAGTCGGCGTGATAGGAATCAATCAGCGTGCCATCCCAATCGAAAAGCACGCCTGCAAGTGGTCTGCGGGTGGACACGCCTCCAGAGTAGCAGAAACTGATTTGAGGTGAGAATGCAGGCGAAAGTTGCTGGCGATCAGTCCGGGGAGAAGCGCATCGGAATGTTGTCATCCCGATCGAACGCGAAATCTTCGAAGCTGGCTGCGATTCCGAACCATCCCGGCACATTGGCGGGCTCAACGCGACGCACGAGAGCTCTGGACGAAACCACAACATTTCCGTAGCCCAGCGGGCGGCTGACCAGGACGATATCCAGTTCGATCGAGGTGTCGATGGCCAGCGACTTGGGGCAAAGGAAGTACACCCCTGAAGAACTGATGTCGCGGGTGACCAGCGACACTGGAAAGTTTTCCATGATGCCGGAAACGCTACGCAATTTCAGAGGCAGCTGCAGCAAGGCGCGCGGTCGCTCGCGCTTTTCCAGGTGCACGCCAACGGCATACGTGGGAACACGCACGAATCGCCGTGGCTGCGGAGAGCGGAGCAGCGGCATGACCCGCAAGGCGGGCACGCGTGGAACAATTGGTTTTTCCGGGAGTGCGGGAGCCGCAGCCAATTTGGCGGTCGGTTCCGGCAGCAAAGGCAATCCATCCCAGACTAGCGCGTTGCTGGCACTCATCTCGCCCCTCAGTGAGATGAACGTACAGAATTATAGAACTAAGGCGGTAATTCTATTGCCGTACAGCGATCGTGCTGGTCTTGCTTGGTCGTGCTGAAACGAGAGCCCCGAACCTGAACCCAAAGCGAAAGCACCAAAACGAAACAGCGCACCGATGAAGAATGGTGTGGAGTGTCAAAATGCCACATGAGAGGTTGCCTGTCAACCTGTGGAAATGGTAAGAAGTGTCCTAAGATCAAACACATGGTAATGGTACCTGTCACCTGTCGTTCCCCTGTGGGTAACTGTGGGGCAAGCCGCTCGTTCGATTCCTTCCATTTTGGGAATCCAGCCATTGCACAGCCGCTCGGCCTGAGTTAAGGCCTCCAAAATGGCCCTCGGGGCTGCTCAGAATTCTTGCTATCGTCCATCTACAGGTCCCCATGACCACTGGAACCACGTCCTTAGAGGCCCGGCCAAGCTCTGCCGGGATTCCCACGGCTGCGGCAGGCAACCGCACACTGCTGTATCTCGCTTATGCGGCGGTGTACAGTATTTGGGGCTCGACATTTTTCGCGATTCGCATTGGCATTGAGTCCTTGCCGCCTCTTCTGCTGCCTGCGCTGCGCCATTTTTCGGTCGGGCTGATTTTCTATCCCATTTTTCGGTACGTAAGCCGAGAGAAGCCGACCCTGTTTCAATGGCGAACAGCGATCGTGACCGGATGCTTACTGCTGTGCATTGGCAATGGCACGGTTTCCTGGGCAGAAAAGATCGTCCCTTCGGGCATTGCGGCGCTGCTAGTGGCCACGGTTTCGCTGTGGATGGTGCTGATCGATTGGCTGCGCCCTGGCGGAAGCCGGCCAGTCGCACGTGTGCTCGCAGGACTGGTGCTGGGCTTCGCGGGGATGGCGCTTCTGGTGGGCCCTAAGAGTCTGGGTGGTTCGGATCGCATCAATCCCTTGGGGACGCTGGTTCTGGTGATTGCCTCGTTTGCCTGGGCTGCCGGCTCCGTTTATTCCAAGCACCATCCGCAGCCAAACTCGCCACTGTTGGGAGTGGCGATGCAGTGCCTCGCTGGGGGAGCGGCTCTGCTGATTGCGGCGGCGCTGAGCGGCGAGCTTCGCGGCTTCCACTGGGCACAGGTGACACACCGCTCGTGGATGGCGCTGTTGTATCTGGCCGTGTTGGGATCGGGAGTGGGATTCAGTGCGTACGTGTATGTGCTGAAGCACAGTGCGGCCACGCGCGTGGCAACGTATGCGTTCGTGAATCCCGTGGTTGCGCTTTTACTGGGATGGTCGCTGGGCGGAGAGGCACTGACATTGCGCACCCTGCTGGCGAGCGCCATCATTCTGGTCGCGGTTCTTCTGGTGATCACGGCGCCGCACCGAGACACGGTGAAGGCCGACGAAAGTATACCCACACCCGGCGAAGCCTAATCCAATAGCAGGGAAAATTCGGCGCGCGAAATCGGATAGATTCCTTTTTGGCGCGCGCGTAATCTAGGCACCATGAAGACACACTCAATCGCGAAATCCTCCAGCCACCTTTCGCCGGGAGCCGAGACGAAACTCTGGCAAGCGATGCTGGCCCGCGACCGCCGAGCCGACGGCTCGTTCGTTTTTGCCGTTCGCTCGACGCATATCTACTGCCGGCCGTCGTGCCCTGCGCGCAGGCCGCTACGCAAAAACGCATTGTTCTTCCGTTCACCCAAAGAAGCCGAACAGAGTGGTTACCGCCCGTGCCAGCGCTGCCGTCCACAAGAACAGCAGGAAGGCGCGAACCTGGTGCGTCGCGCAGCCAATTTACTGGCGAGAGGGGACGAAGAAAGCCCACGCCTGGAAAGGCTGGCCGTGCAACTAGGCGCGTCGAGTGCGAAACTGCGCCGCGCCTTTCATCGCACAACCGGGTTATCGCCAAGGCAGTTCGTGGAAGCGTTTCGCGTGAAGCAGTTCAAGAGATTACTCCGCGAAGGGAAAGAAATCACCGATGCGCTGTACGAATGCGGTTACGGCTCGCCGAGCCGCATCTACGAAAAAACAAACGCACATTTGGGCATGACGCCCGCGTCGTATCAAAAAGGAGGAGCAGGTATGGAGATCGGTTATGCTATCGCGAAATCATCGCTTGGGAACGTACTGGTTGGGGCCACGGAGCGGGGCATTTCCGCGGTGTATCTGGGCGAAAATGAAAAAGCACTAGTCGCGGAACTGCGCCAGGAATATCCGCGCGCGGAAATCCGACCCTCGCCGGGCGAGCATGAGAAGTGGATTCGCGAAATCGTGAAGCGCGTGGAAGGCGATGCGCCAAGTGTGGAGCTGCCGCTCGACGTTCAAGCCACGGCGTTTCAACGGCGCGTTTGGCAGGAATTGCAGAAGATTCCGCTGGGAGCGACGCGCACGTACACCCAGGTGGCCAAAGCGTTAGGCGAGCCACGGTCGGTGCGAGCGGTGGCTCGGGCTTGCGCGACGAATCCTGTGTCGATCGTGGTGCCATGCCACCGGGTGATTCGCACGGATGGTCGATTAGCGGGCTACCGCTGGGGTCTGCAGCGCAAAGAGAAACTGTTGGAAAGAGAAGCCGCGCGCGTCTGACTATGAAGTGCGGCGGCTTGCCGCCGCCTTTGCGATTTCGACAATAGGGGTTTATGAACAGCTGAAGGACCGTTTACAGCCTGAAAGCGGGAGTACGTTCCCGCACTCCAAATCGCTAGCCGCCGTGTTTCTCTGTTTTTGTGCCCTTAGGCCAGTCCGGCTTGAATTTGCTGTCGCCGATATTCAGGTTTTCGAGGACGTTCGTATATTTGGAAATGAAATAATCGCCGGAGCCGGTTTCGAAGAATTTCTGCTGCACCGGTAGCCAGGATGCCTCATCGACCCAGATCTGGATTTTGTCGATCTGCTTTTTAGCCTCTTCGTTCAGCGGCACCAGCTCCAGCACGGCCATTTTGCGGCCGTCGAGGGTGTCCTCGGGGGCAAGCGAGATCGTGAAGTTCTTTTTGAGCCGCTCGCTCTGACTACCAAAGCCGAGCGCGAGATACTGGTCAACCATATCGAGATGCTTGCCGAGGTTGTATTCTTCGACGCGGCTGATCTTGGGTGTATAGATGTACAGATGATCGCCGTCGCGGATAATGGTGCGCGGATCGGGATCCAGGAAGTCGATGCGCATCTTGGAATCTTTTCGCACCCAGATCTTTCCTGTTTCCGTGGAGGTATCTTTTACCACGGCGGTGTACTTGATGTGTTCGATATCGGCAGTCAGTGTTTTGAAGCCCTGGCCGGCATGATCCATAAACTGCAGAACGCTATCGAGAGTGAGTTTTTCAGGCCCTTGGCCCGTTTTCGCCATGGAAACGCCGGAACACAGGCCGATGACGAGCATGGCGATCAATAAGGCGGAATTTGTTCGTCTCAAAGCAGCCCCTATAGCAACAATCGCTTCAGAAGGTATCGTTAAATCGTAGCACAAGCCCCGCATCTTCCCCAGTCGCAGCGGCGTCGATCCAGAGCGCCGGAAGGTGCTGGTGTGCAGGCGAAAAGGTCAAGCCAAAGCAGGTGGTAGGAAGATGAGCGGAGTAACGCCTCCGAAGGTTAGTGGCGGATGGCGACGCGATACGCGACCACATTGCCGTTTTCGTCGCGGATGGCCTCGATGTCTCGAATGGAGAACCGGCCGTCGTTCAGCTCTGGCTGCGCTTTTTGCAGCGCGCTGTGCAGATCGTTTTGCAGCGCCGGGGTGCGTTCTGGCGGAGCCAATACCCGAGCGTCGACGCGGTATACTTCGTCTTCCCCGGTTTTCGAGAGCTGTTCCACCTGGCTGGCATTTGCCGGCAAGCCCACTTCCGGCTGATCGTGGAACCAACGGCGTGGCGTGGCCAGCGAGAAAATAAGGATCAGCACCACAGCCACATCGTATTGCCATGATCCCCGTTCGTAGGACCAGAAAAATGTGCGGTATAGGATTTGGCCGAGACTCGACATTTCAGTCTGCCGGAATTCCGTCAACAATAATGCCGTCGCGCATGTGAACAACGCGATCGAAGTAGGTGGTTGCTTCGGGATTGTGCGTGATCATCACCACGGTTTGTCCCAGGTCTTTGTTCAAACGGCGCAACATTTCCAGAACAATTTCGGAGTTCTTGGTGTCCAGGTTACCAGTGGGCTCATCGGCCAGCAGAATCTTCGGCTCATTGATAATGGCGCGAGCGATGGCCACGCGCTGCTGCTCGCCTCCGGACATTTCCGAGGGTTTGTGCTCCAGCCTGCCGTCGAGTCCCAGCATTTTGGTGACGACGTCGAAGCGGTGCGGATCGTAACCATCGCCGTGGATGTACTGCGCGATGGCGATGTTGCCGCGAGCGGTGAGCGTAGGCAAAAGATTAAAGCGCTGGAACACGAAACCGATTTTGCTGCGGCGCAGCTTGGTGCGCTCGGCGTCCGACATACTGGACAAGTCGTTGCCATCGACCAGCACTTTGCCGCGGGAGGATTTTGCCAGGCCACCGATGACGTAAAGCAGGGAAGATTTGCCGCAACCGGACGGACCCATCACCGCCACGGATTCTCCGGGCAAAACGTCGAAATTGACGCCGCGAAGCGCGGGCACTTCCACTTTGCCCGCGTGGTAGAGCTTCCAGAGGTTTTCGGTCTTGAGTATCGGCTCCACGGCCCTCAGCTCAGTGCTGGCGTTCGCGTCTGTGAGTGGACGTATTGTAACTGTGATTGTCATCTCTCGCTAGTTTCCAATCTTTTAGTCATAAGACAGCGACTCGACCGCGTCTTTTCGGCTGGCCACCCACGCAGGGTAGCTGGCCCCAAAAATTGCGCCCGCCAGCGCAATGCAAGCGGCCCGGATAATCCATCCAAGCGTAATCAGAACCGAAAGCGTGGGGAATATGGCAAGAAACCCGGCGCGTACCAGGTAACTTAATCCTACACCCGCGGCGACGCCCATGGCGCACAAAAGCGCGGTTTCCGAGAGCAGCGCCCGGACAATCATAAAATTGCTGGCGCCCAGGGACTTCAACACGCCAATGTCGCGGGTGCGCTCCAAGACGGTGGTGTACATGGTGAGGAAGATCACCAGCAATCCAATGGCGACGGCCAGGGCGATCATTGCGTTGATGAATGTTTGAAGCCCAGGAATGTTCGTGGAGGTCATCAGCGTTACGAAGTCCCGGAGGGGACGCACCGGATAGCCGGGAAAGGTCGCCTTCATCTCCTCGATGACATCGTCGGTGTGTTCCGGACGGGTGCACTTCACCAGAAAAATGGAGGCTTTGTCATGAGCGCCCACAAGATCTTGCAGCGTGGTAAGGGGCACAAACAGCCGCGCGCCCTTTCCGTGTTCAACGATTCCCACCACGTGCCAATCATGATTCAGCAGATTGTAAGTATCGCCGACCTTCAAGTGCTTGGCCTTGGCTGCCCAGTCGTCGACGAGCAAGTCGTCAGGTCCCTGCATGTCGTGGCCGGAATGGAAAACAAAGCCGCCGGAAACATCGCGGAAGGATTCAGGGTCGATGCCATAGATGACGTCCACACCGCCGCCCACATTGAACTGCAACAGCGCCGGTGCAACCGACCTGACATACTTCAATTCGCGCAGCTTGTCGGCAATCTTGATGGGCATTGGCGAACCGCTGAATGCCAGGAAAATTTGCGCCGAGGGCGACTGCAGCATCACGTCGGCGCCAATGCCTTCAATTCGCTTCGCGGTTTCTGTCAACATGCCTGAAGTGAGGCCAACGATCAGCACAACCAGCGCAACTTCAACAGCGATCGCCATCACGCCAATTAGCGTGCGCATGGGCCGATGAAACAGGTTTTGCACCACCATTTGCCCCATCATGGCGTTTGTCCCTTGCTTTCATCGCCCACATGGACGATTTCCACTCCCGCGGGCGGCGCCAGCGTAAAGCGGTCTGCATCCAACGGCTCGTTCAGCACGATTTTCTTGACGCTCATGTTCAGTTGGTATTCATCGCGAGTGCGATCGATGTGAATATTCCTCGGGTAACTCTGTACAGCATTCCCGCCCGTGGCCGAATTTGTCCCCGGCGGCGGGGCGTCCACAGGCTGCCAGTCGGAATAGCGCACGTCGGAGAGAAGTACTCCCTTCGGGCCGTAAGTCTGCAAACGAACCACGTTCAGATCGGCGCGATCGAACCAGACCTTGCGCAAGATTTCCGTCTTGTAGCCGCCGCGCAGCACCGTTAACACGTAATACCGTGCGGATTCGTCGTTGGATTCTTCAATCAACACCGCTTCTTCTGTCAAAATTTCCGGCCACAGTAGCGCTTCCAGAAGATGTTGCGGGCGCAAATTCTCGATGGGCTTGTCGCTTTGCCGCGTCAACGCGACCGGTCCTTCCAAGAACTTGTTCCGAGGAGGAATGGATACTTCGAAGGTGCGGCCGTCGCTGGCCATATCGAAGATGGTTTTCCCCACTACGGGCACCTGGCCGATCATGCGGATGTACGAAGGACGCGCCGCCAGCACAAAGGCCTTTACTTCGTGATATTCGTTGATCACACCGCTGTATGCCGACCCAGTGCTGGTTTTCAACTCCACGGTGGCGTTCAATGCCTTCACGTTTCTTGCCAACGCGTTGTAGCGATCCACCAAATCTTCCTCGGTCGCCTCTTTCGCCACGCGACGCGTCGCAGGCGGAATCACCTTGGTGGTTTTGACGCCGGCGTTCTTGCCGCCGCAGGCGCACGCCAGCGCCGACAGTGTCAGCAGAACTATCCAGTTCCGAACAGATTTCATGCGACAAATTTGCATTCTAAAGGCCAAACTAAGCAATTTAGCAACCAGGGCGAAGGGCGTCAAACCGCAACGCACAACTCCGTAGATTTCCAGCTTGTCTCCACTCGTTCTAATGGGGACGGGCCAGATAAACGTCAAACGGTTGAAGCGCTGGCCGGACGCGGCGGATAACTTCACTGGCCCACAGTTTTTCGCTCAGCAGCGTTACCCAAGCGTCTTCAGGTTCGCACACGGCGCAAAATGTATACCGGGAATAGGCCGCCTGATATGCATCGAGCCCGCGATGCGACAGTTCATTTTCCAGTGCCGCATCTTCCTGCTCTGCCTGGGTGCCCACACGAATCCCGAAAGTCTCTTTTTCAAAACGCTCGAACACCAAACGCAACTGTTCCTGTGAAGGGTGCGCCAGCACCAGACACCGGCTGGCTGTTTCGCGAAATACCAGGCCGTGCAGCTTGCAGAATTCGCGAACTCCCTCCAGATGGCTGAAGAAATCCACCGCCAGGTTTTCCTTCGCTGCCAATGCCGGAAGTGCCGCGCTCCAGATTTGCGACGCGGCGGCTCCGCGCAAAGGTTCGCGGCTTTCGGTCTCCAAAAGTTCCAGACCGATGGCCTTGGTGTCCTCGCCGAGCTCCATCGGCTGAACATCCAGGGAATATGGAGGCAGGTCTGGCGCGATCATTTCCGAAGACAACGTCATTCCTCCTCGATGTCTCCGAATTTTTCAGCGAACTCCGGCGAAGCCTTGCGTACCTCCAGCCAGTCGAAGAAGGCATCCGGCGTTTCCAGCCAGATGCGAAACCATTCGCCGATCTCTTTCTTTTCTTCGCGTTTGGGCGCTTCCACTTTGCGGTTGTGCGAAATCATCTCGGCGCGGCGTTTGCCCAATCGCGCAATCTCCATCACGCGTTCCATAGCCGCGGTTTCGCCGTGAGCTTTGAAGCGCCGCAGCAGTTCATCTAGCCGCGTCAGGCTGACTTCGGCATCCTTGAGCGTCTTGAAGTGCAGGATGTCTTCAAATTCCTCCTCAAAGCGTTCCTCAGCCTCTTCCCGCTCCGTGAGTTGCAATTTCCAACCCGTCCCTTTCAACACGTCGGCGATGTAGTCGTTGCCGGTTTTCCCGGGTTCGCCATGTTCAGCCAGGAGTTTTCGGCGCAACTGGTCGATTTCCGCGGTCGTCCACCGCTGGATCCCCATGGCGCGTGCGGTCTCGAGGATCATCTCTTTCTTGGTTTTCAATTCATCCGTCATTTTTTGCCTTTGTGGTTCGGCCCTCCGGCGTGCGCGTGTTGGGCTTCGCTTGCTGGCGGATCCGCGGGTTGGCCATTCAGCAAGCGGTGATACTTGGCGACATTTTGGTTGTGTTCCGCGAGCGTGGCGGCGAAGAAATGTCCTCCCTGCGTGTTGGCCACAAAATAAAGATAATCGGTCTGCGCCGGTTCCAGCGCTGCACGCAGCGAGGCTTCGCCGGGATTGCCGATGGGACCAGGCGGCAGGCCGGAGTGAATATAGCTATTGTACGGCGAATCGTAACGCAAATCCTTGAAGGTGAGAGTGCCCTTGTACGCGCCAATCTGTTCAAGCGCGTAAATGACCGTGGGGTCGCACTGCAGAAGCATGCCCTTTTTCAGGCGATTGGTATAAACGCCGGCAACCACCGGGCGTTCGTCCGGGTTTGGTGTCTCGCGTTCCACCAACGACGCCAGCGTGACGGCTGGCAAAAGCGTGCTGCCGGAATCCGCGCCATTCGACCGCGCCGCAGAAAGCCGCTGCATAGCCTCACGGAATTTTCGCACCATCATGCCGGCCAACTCCGCGGCGCTGGTGTGACGCGCCAAGTTGTAAGTGGCGGGGAAAAGAAAGCCCTCCAAGGTTTTTGCCGCCGGAGCAATGTCCTGAACCAGTGAAGGGTTCTTAGCCGCCTGCAGGAAGTCAGAAGCATTCATGTACTTGGCTTGCTCGAGGTCGCTGGCAATCTCGAACATCGTTTCGCCTTCGCGCACGGTAAATGGACGCTGGTATACCTGGCCATTGGCGATCTTCCAAAAAACTTCCTTGCCGCTAAGTGGATGGTCGAAAAAATATTCGCCGGCTACCAGGGTGCGCTTCTTTTGGCGGCGGGAGTAGAGTTCAAATGCCAAGGGACTGCGAATCAAGCCTTCCTTTTTCAGAATGTGGGCCACGCCGCGCTGCGATGTGCCGTGGGGAATCTCGACAAATACGCCATCAGGAGGGATGGCGCCGTAGGGCTTCTCCATGGAGTACCACAGGTATATCGCCGCAATTCCAGCAGCAAACATCAAGATCAGCAGTAACGCCACCAGAAATCGCAAGCTATTCGCGCTCCTTCGCCCCGGGTTGCCGCGACAGGTATTCCCGCAAGATCACCATCGCGGCCACCGCATCGACAGTATATTTCGTGTCGGCGGCCCTGCTGGTTTTTTTTCGACCCAGATGTGTTTCCTGATGCATTAGTTTGCGGCCCAGTTCTTCCTCCAGGATGCGCTCGGCTTCCCAACTGGTCAGACGCTCGTCCACCAGTTCCACCGGAACGCCAACCTGTTTGCGTACGCGTTCGGCGAAGCGCGTTACTTCCTCGGCCATGTCGCCTTGCGTGCCGTCCAAACGCAACGGCAAGCCTACGACGATCTGCTGCACATGTTCCTGGCGGGCCAGTTCGCGCAGCCGCCGCATATCCTCATTACGATTGATGCGCGCGAAGGTGGCGAAGGGTGCAGCGATGCGGGCTTGGACATCGGCCAAGGCTATGCCGATCTTCGTGCGGCCGTAATCCAGCGCCAGGATCTTTGGCGATGTATTGGCTGGATGTTCGATGTCGCGCTTCGATTTTCTTGGGTTTTCCGCCACTTTATCAGTATAGCGTGAACCGTATTTTACGGCTTACACGGCCTGTGGGCAGCCGCGCCTTTTGCACCCGATGCTCAAGGCTTGCGGCCACGTGCGCCGGTTTGCCATGCTTCCCAAAAGTCATGAATCTTCATGTCCACATCCAGGCCGGATTCCTTCATCAGCGATTCCATTTCCGCGCGAGAGAGGCGCTTGCCAATGGGTTCCACGCGATCGGCGATACCCCACGCCGTAACCGCGGCGAGCACGGTATTCAACTTCAATTCGCGGAAGTCCACTTTGTCCAAGGTGTCGGAAGCTGCATGATAGTTCAATAAATAGTTGGCGATTTCCTGATTGGCCATGAAGGTGGGTACTCCTTCCAGCAGGAAATCGAGATTGTCGGTGCCGATCTCCGCGTCGTACGTGAAATTATCGACATCCCAGCCGGCGAAGGGCTTCAGCACTTCGCGCATGCCCGCTTCCGTATCGTGACGTCCTCCAAGCGAGTAACCAGTCACGCGGCCAATCCCAGTGTCGAAGACCACCATTCCTCGGTATTTGTCCATCTCCGCGCGGTGCGCCTGCACGTAGCCGAACGAGCCGATCATGCCTTGCTCTTCGCCAGTGAACAGAATGAAACGAATGGTGCGGCGCGGCAGCAGGCCGCTCGCCTTGATCGCGCGCGCGGCTTCAATCACTAGTGCGGCGTTGCAGCCATTGTCCAGTGCGCCGGTGCCGAGCTCCCAGGAATCCAGATGCGCGCCGAGAACCACGATTTCGTCGGGCTTCTCGTAGCCGCGAATCTCACCAACCACATTCTCCTGATCCACCGGGCCGGCGATCTTGTTTGGCATTGTCAGGCGTACGCTGATTTTTCCGGGATGTGCCGCCAACGTGCGCGCCAGTCGCATTGCGTCCTCCCGTGCGACCACCGCCTGGGGAATGCGGTCGACTTGCCCGTTGAGCGCGTTGGTGTGGCGGTAGAGCAATTTGCGTTCGCGCGCGCCCATCCAGAGGATGGCAACCGCTCCGCCATTCACCGCGCGGGTGATGATGCCCGGCGGCCGTGAGTATTCCTCGAACAAAGCCGCCCAGGTCGAACCGATTTCGCTGTGCACCAGCAAAATCGTGCCTTTGACGGTTGCGCCGGCCCTGGCAAATTCCTGCTCGCCGCCGTCGCCAACGTCGATGAGCTTTGCTTCCAGTCCGCCCGCAGGCGTTGCCGGAGAAAGTCCCTCAGAAACGAGCGAGACGGGGAAGTGCACCGGGCCGAGGACTTCCAGCCGCGTTGCACCTTCGCTCCAGGCTACCGGCAACAAGTATTTTTCGGTGTGTACGTCGACGCCGGCGGCGCGAAATGCCGTCACGCCCCACTCCACGGCTTTGGCCATTTCTGGCGAGCCGCTGACGCGTCCGCCAATTTCGTCGGTGAGCTTGCGAAGATTTTCCTGCAGCGGCGAATCGCCCATCACGATGGGAATGATTTTTGCGGCCGCCTGCGCGCATGCCGAGCTTTCCGTTGCAGAGCATGCCGTCGTGCCTGGCGTGCCCTGTGGTGGGCGCAAGACGTCAGTGTTTGCTGGTGGTAGCTGCGCGAAGATGCCAAGCGCGAACAAGAGTTGCGCAGCGGTGAGAGACAGGCCGAGTCGATGATATTGGCGCATCAAGATTCCTTCTTCGTAAGACGCAAATCTGCGCGAATTGAGCGCGGAGAAATTATATAGAAATTACTACGTCTTCGTGGACCTGTAGGCAAAGCCTGATCCCTGATGCCGCAGGCAATCCGCGACACGAGCCACCTGAACCATTTCGCCGACGTCGTGAACGCGGACGATATGCGCCCCATTCAAAATGCTTGCGGTGACGGTAGCGGCTGTGGCCCAGATGCGCTCTTCGGGCGGAGCGGGCTTGCCATCGCGGGCAAGCGTGGCCCCGAGGAAACCCTTTCGCGATGTGCCGACAAGCAAGGGACAGCCGAGCCGGGCCAGTAGCGGTAGTTTGGCAAGAAGCTCGTAATTTTGCGCGAAACTCTTGCCGAAGCCGATGCCGGGGTCGAGAATGATTTGCGACTTCGCAACACCCGCGCCCCGCGCCGTGGCAATCGATTCGCGCAAACCCCGAGTCACATCCTTCAACGCATTTTTCGCGAACGGTCCTTTCTGCATGGTGCGGGGCGTGCCTCGCATATGCATCAGAATGAGCGGAGCGCGGAACTTTGCAGCCACATCGGCCAGCCGCGGATCATGTTTCAGCCCGGAAATGTCGTTCAGGATTTGTGCGCCGGCACCCAGCGCGATTTCGGCTACGGCGGCCTTTTGCGTGTCCACGGAAATGGGAATCTTCAGCCGTCCACGCAACGCCTGCAATACTGGCAGTAGCCGCGCAATCTCCTCGCTTGCCGGAATGCCGGTGGAACCTGGCCGCGTGGATTCCGCGCCGATATCCAGCAGGTCCGCTCCTGCGCGCTGCATGGCCAAAGCAGCATCCACGGCGCGATGCATGCGAAAGAATTTGCCGCCGTCAGAGAAGCTGTCTGGCGTGACGTTTAACACTCCCATCACCAGGGTGCGTTGGCCCAGCACGAGCGTGGTGTGCTTCAGTTTCAGACGGTAGAGCTTGCGTTTGGTCATTCGCGCAGAACAGTGTAGCGCAACTCTTCGCGAGGCTAGCGCATGCAGGCTACCACCACGCTGACAGGTCGGGCTTGATGGTGCGGTTCCACGTCTCGTTGATGATGGCCAAAAGTCCTCGGAAGGCTGATGCGTCACCTTACCGCAAGCGGCGGCGAAAGTCAGTGACCGACGATATTCGGAGTGAAATTTGTGTCTGACAACGGCTGAAGGCTAATCCAAATCGAAATCGCGGATGGGCTTGCCGGCGGGCGCGTCTTTGGCCTTTTTCATGGCCTCTTCGAACTTCTTTTTCAGGATGTCTTCCTTGTTGGCTTCCTGGAACCAGGAGTCCGCGAACTTGTCCTCGCGTTGCTTCTTCTGCTCTTCCAGAATGCTGGACGCCTTGGTGAGGTCTACGTCCGGCCCGGGCTTCACCGGGGCAGTGTGCGACAGCACCGCGCCGAAGATCGGGTCGATCACTAGTTTCGCCTGGCAGCACGGGCAAGTCACGTTCAGGTTTTCGCCGTCTTTCAGTCCCATGGCCGTATTCTACTCCCACTCGCTCAAAAAAGTGGGGGCACAATATTCTGTGCCCCCGATAACCAGGTACTGAAAACCTAAGTTTGTCTTACGCCTTCGCGGGAGAATCTCCTCGCGTAAAGCCCGGCGCCGGCCGCAGCTCTGGCCGCACCACCTTGGGATCCGTGCCCGGTGCAGCTTGCGGAGGTGTCGTGGGAGGCGTCCGAACCTTCTCCGGCAACGGCTTACCTTCCATCAGCATTTTCACTTCATTGGCATCGAGAACTTCGCGTTCCAGCAATGCTGTGGCGATGCGGTCCAGAAGGTCGCGATTGTTGGAAAGCAAGCTGTGCGCCTTGTCATAAGCTTCGCTGACAATGCGCTTCACTTCTTTATCGATGTGCAACGCGGTGTCTTCGCTGAAGTCGCGATGCTGGGCAATTTCACGGCCCAGGAAGATGGCTTCTTCCTTCTTGCCGTAGGCCAGCGGCCCCATGTTGCTCATGCCCCATTCGCAGACCATGTTGCGCGCGATGTCAGTAGCGCGCTCGATGTCGTTGCCCGCGCCGGTGGTGATGTGTCCGAGGAAGATTTCTTCCGCGGTACGGCCGCCCATCAGCACTGCCAGTGTGCCTTCAAGAAATTCCTTAGTGTAGGTGTGCTTGTCGGCTTCGGGAAGCTGCATGGTCAAGCCCAGCGCCATACCGCGCGGGATGATAGTGACTTTGTGTACCGGATCGGCGCCCGGCGTCATCGCGGCGACCAGCGCGTGCCCCGCCTCGTGATACGCCGTGTTCTTCTTCTCCTCGTCGGATAGAATCATAGACTTGCGCTCGACGCCCATCAGCACTTTATCTTTGGACATCTCGAAATCAGCCATGGTGACGAATTTGCGGTTCTGCCGAGCGGCCCATAAAGCCGCCTCGTTCACCAGGTTGGCCAAATCCGCGCCAGAGAAGCCCGGCGTGCCGCGCGCGATGATCGACATCTCAACGTCATCGGAGAGAGGCACCTTCCGCGTGTGTACCCGAAGAATTTCTTCGCGGCCCTTCACGTCGGGACGCGCTACGACCACGCGGCGATCGAATCGGCCGGGACGCAGCAGTGCGGGATCAAGAACGTCGGGACGGTTGGTTGCCGCAATCAGGATAACGCCTTCGTTTGACTCGAAGCCATCCATTTCCACGAGCAATGCGTTCAAAGTTTGTTCGCGCTCATCGTGGCCGCCGCCAAGGCCGGCACCACGATGACGACCCACGGCGTCAATTTCGTCAATGAAGATGATGCAAGGCGCGTTCTTTTTTCCCTGCTCAAAGAGGTCGCGCACGCGGCTTGCGCCCACACCGACGAACATTTCCACGAAGTCTGAACCGGAGATTGAGAAAAACGGAACGTTCGCTTCGCCGGCGATCGCCCTGGCCAGCAGCGTCTTACCCGTTCCTGGAGGCCCGACCAGCAACACGCCCTTGGGGATGCGTCCGCCTAGCTTTTGAAACTTCTGCGGATCCTTCAAAAACTCGATGATTTCCTGCAACTCTTCCTTGGCTTCGTCGCTGCCCGCCACATCCTTGAATGTGGCTTTTTTCTGTTGAGCCGAGAGCAAACGCGCTCGCGACTTGCCGAAGCTCAGTGCTTTGTTGCCGCCCGCCTGCATCTGGCGCATAAGGAAGAACACAAATCCAGCAAGGAGAAGCAAGGGCAGCGCGTTCAACAGGATCAATACCCAATCGCTGCTGCGGACTTCTTTCACGTTCATCTGCACCGATTTATCGCGCAACGCCTTGGTGATCTCCGGCGCATTCTCCTTTGGCACGGTCACGCGAAACTTCTTGTTCTGCTTCGCGTATTCGCCCTGCATCTCATAGCTGTTGGGCGAGAGATACATAGTGACTTCTTTGACGTCACCCTCCTCGACCCGGGCCATGAACTCGCTATAGCTGGGAGTGTCTTCGCGGGGCGTTTGGGTGTTGGCGGAGACCAGCCGCCAGAGCATCACGCCCAGAAAGACAATCGAGATCCAGAAAAGAATTGTTTTTGCCGTGGAACTAGAATTCACATTACCCTCGCTATTTTCCAAAACCGCCGAACCCTGAATTTACGTGCCCGGTTATTTCTTCCGCCCCTGTTTGCTCTTCACCGGCCGATTTACGGTCTTCCCAGCGGCCAGCTGCTTCCCGTTTCCGCCTGTGCCATCCGTGCGAGCTAGCCCGTAGCCGGACCACAGTACATTAGATGCAGTTCTGAAGCCGAAGTAATCGGGCTCCAGAGCCACGCGACGCTTGGACGTCTTGTCCAGCAGCACCGCCAGCCGCAGCGACCTTGGCTTGCCTTCCCCAACGCGCCGCAGTAGAAAATCCTGGGTGATACCGCTGTCGATGACCGCATCGACCAGCAACACATCGCGGCCTTTCCACGCTGGCCGCTCTTTGTCATCCGAGGTCATAGCTGCGCGGTTCGCAAAAAACACTTCGCGTCGCGCCTTGCCTGCCAGATCAATGTCGCGAACATCCTCGCGCAGAAAATGCAGGGCCACGGGAACATCAATCGCTCGAATCAGGTCCGCGGCGAATACAAAGCCCCGGTCCATTGTTACGACCACGTCCAACCGCCGGCCGTGGTACTCGCGCGAAATCTCCCGCCCCAGTGCTCGAACTCGGTTTCCAATTCGCGCCGCTGAAAAGATGGCGCCACTCGTCTTGGTCACGACGCTGGTTCCTCAGTGATCAGGACTGCTCTCCGGGTCTTTGCCCCAGCCGCCAACTCAGCCGAAACAGGTAAGCCACGGACCCACGCCAACTCCCCGCCGCTAGTTAGTACCGGCCAACTTTCCTTTTCCCAGCGGCTGACGGACTTCTCATTCAGAAGTCGCGCCAGTTTGTGGCGCTTCTGATGGCCCAACGGACGCATCGCATCGCCCGGCCGCCAGTTTCGCACCACGAGGGGTAAACGTAACCTATCGCGGTCCAAGACCGCCCCTGTCTCAATAGTTTCTCGCCCTTCGCCGGGCCAGTCAATGACTCTAAAGGACAAGCGGCACGATAGTGGCACAAGTGGCAACTGTGCTAAACCGGAGCGCAAATCGATCTCGTGGAAGTATTGCCGTGGAGTGAACTTCTTCTGCCTTTTTTCTGCCGCTATTTCTGTACCACGAAACCGCAGGGAATCGCGGTCGCGTCGCACTTCTACTCCACCAGGCAAATGCAAAGCCTTGCCGCTATCTTTCTGCGCGGCCAACTCAAGCACAGCCGCTACATGAATTGCGCTCAACTGTCCGCCGCGTGGCTTTACGCTCTGCACGATTTGCCTCAATAGCCTGGTCTTCAGCGCCTTCGCGCCCGCGAGCAAATCGACCAGTGCTACGCGAACTTCGTTGGGCGATTGCTGGGCCAGGGACTGGCGCCATTCAGCGACTTGAGCGTCAAGATGCGCTTCATCCTCGCGCGCCAGTTCGGCCAATTGGCAAAGATGCTCGACGATCGCGGGCTGAAAGCTTTTCCGCAACAGTGGCATGAGCTTTTGACGAATCCGCGCCCTCATTCGTTTGGTGTCGAGATTCGTTGCGTCTTCGCGCCAGCGCTGATGCTTCGCTCGCAGATACTCGCGCAAGTCTTCGCGGCGCGCACTGAGCAGCGGGCGAAACACCGCTCCAGCTTGCGGATGAATTCCGCCAAGCCCTGCGAGACCAGTGCCGCGCAGGATGTGCGCCATAACAGTTTCGGCTTGATCGTCGGCTGTATGCGCCACGGCAATTTTTGTTACACGTTCCTCGCGCACCAGCGCTTCGAAGAACGCATAGCGCGCCTTCCGTGCCACCTCTTCCAGATTGCCGCGTTCGCGTTTCGCGCGTGCCGCAATGTCTTCGTGGGCCACAAAGAATTCCAGCCCATGCTCAGCAGCCAATTTCTTTACGAATTTCTCATCGGCCTCGGAGGCCTTGCCGCGCAGTTTGTGATTGAAGTGCGCCACGCTCAAAACGATTCCGGCTTGTTCGCGAATTTCCAGCAACAAATGCAGCAGCGCAACCGAATCGGCGCCCCCAGACACGGCCACGCCAATGTGTTCGCCTGGCGCCAAAGACGCGCTTTTTCGCAGAGCCCTATTCAGGTTTTCCGCGAGACTCGGCAGCTTAGCGGACGCGGGGCGCGAAGAAATTTTGCGGCGAATCACGTTTTCAACAACCTCTGTGCTTCGCGCATCCTAGCACGTCGTAAGGACTTACGGACGGCACCGCAAGGGACTGTGGAAAATCGGGGAAATCCTGTAATCGTGTGTTGACATTTTCGCATGGTCTGCTAATCTTAGTGAGTTCGTTGGTAGCCACTCTGCAGGACAGGGAGGCAGAACAAACGCTCTTTGACAACCGATACGATGTGCCAGAATCTGTTCGACCCCATTCGGGTTTTCGAGCACGAATGGGTTTTTGAGTTAATTTGAGCGACTCATAATTTTGCTTGGTAGGCTGGCCCGGGGCAACCCGGGTTTTTTTATCGCCAAGCTACAGGCTTCAAACGAGAGTTTGATCCTGGCTCAGAACGAACGCTGGCGGCGTGCTTAACACATGCAAGTCGCGTGCGCAGTTTCCGTAGCAATACGGGGATCGGCGCACGGCGCACGGGTGCGTAACACGTGGGCAATCTGCCCTCCGATGGGGAATACCCCCGCGAAAGCGGGACTAATTCCGCATAACATTCCTTGGATTAATTTTCGAGGATTCAAAGCAGCAATGCGTCGGAGGAGGAGCCCGCGCCCGATTAGCTAGTTGGTGAGGTAACGGCTCACCAAGGCAATGATCGGTAGCTGGTCTGAGAGGATGGCCAGCCACACTGGAACTGAGACACGGTCCAGACTCCTACGGGAGGCAGCAGTGGGGAATCTTGCACAATGGGCGAAAGCCTGATGCAGCGACGCCGCGTGGGGGATGAAGCTTTTCGGAGTGTAAACCCCTTTCGACTGGGACGAATGCCTCGCAAGAGGAGTGACGGTACCAGTATAAGAAGCCCCGGCTAACTACGTGCCAGCAGCCGCGGTAAGACGTAGGGGGCCAGCGTTGTTCGGAATTACTGGGTGTAAAGGGTTCGTAGGCGGTG
Source organism: Candidatus Acidiferrales bacterium (assembly GCA_963826335.1). GTDB lineage: Bacteria > Acidobacteriota > Terriglobia > Acidiferrales > UBA7541 > Acidiferrum. The sequence continues at coordinate 82,552 of CAWGXB010000031.1, forward strand.
TGGCAAGTCGGGAGTGAAATCTCTGGGCTCAACCCAGAGACTGCTTCCGAAACTGCTGTGCTTGAGTGTGAGAGAGGCTCGTGGAATTGCAGGTGTAGCGGTGAAATGCGTAGATATCTGCAGGAACACCCGTGGCGAAAGCGGCGAGCTGGATCACTACTGACGCTGAGGAACGAAAGCTAGGGGAGCAAACAGGATTAGATACCCTGGTAGTCCTAGCCCTAAACGATCAGGACTTGGGGTGCCGCCCGTTCGGGCGTCGTCCCGGAGCTAACGCGTTAAGTCCTGCACCTGGGGAGTACGGTCGCAAGACTGAAACTCAAAGGAATTGACGGGGGCCCGCACAAGCGGTGGAACATGTGGTTCAATTCGACGCTACGCGAGGAACCTTACCTGGGCTCGAAATGCTAGTGACCAGCTTTAGAAATATTGCCTTCCCGCAAGGGACACTAGTATAGGCGCTGCATGGCTGTCGTCAGCTCGTGCCGTGAGGTGTTGGGTTAAGTCCCGCAACGAGCGCAACCCCTGCACACAGTTACTACTCGCAAGAGAGGACTCTGTGTGGACTGCTCCGGATAACGGAGAGGAAGGTGGGGATGACGTCAAGTCCGCATGGCCTTTATGTCCAGGGCTACACACGTGTTACAATGCAGGGTACAAACCGTTGCCAACCCGCGAGGGGGAGCTAATCGGAAAAAACTCTGCTCAGTTCGGATTGCAGTCTGCAACTCGACTGCATGAAGCCGGAATCGCTAGTAATGGCGTATCAGATCGACGCCGTGAATACGTTCCCGGGCCTTGTACACACCGCCCGTCACATCACGAAAGTGAGTTGTACTAGAAGTCGCTGCGCTAACCGCAAGGAGGCAAGCGCCCAAGGTATGACTCATGATTGGGGTGAAGTCGTAACAAGGTAGCCGTAGGAGAACCTGCGGCTGGATCACCTCCTTTCTAAATAAGAGAAATCTACTCCGCTATGGTGTGCGGAGGATGGTTTCCACGCATCCTGCAGCTCTCACGGGCTGTGGTTTGCTAGACTCAGTTAACTTAAAACCCTGACGGCTTACGCCTGAAGGGCGAACAGATTCTGGTAGATCGCTATCGGCTGATCAAAGATATCAAAGTTTCAACGAAGGGCCGCTGTTCAGCGGCCCTTTTTCTTTTTTGGAGTCGGCGATCGAGGCTCCATTTTGTGCTCGTGGTTCGGGGCTGGCCCGTCAGTTCCAGGATGGCACACGTTCCCGATTTGGCGTGTTCCAACGATCTCAGTAAATCCCGTCTGTGCCAAGAAAAAGCGAAGTGCGCTCATCACGAGATTGCTAAGTCTTTTAGTTGCCGTGATGGCATTGTCCCAAATTGGGAAAGGCATCTTCAGGCTGTCACGCAATCATGTGGAACATCTCATGCGGGCGTGAAGTTCCAAAGCCGCACAGACTCCTTCGTTCTGATCCAAATCGGCGCTCGCTGCGTTGGATGACTGAGGGAGAAGTTCGACGTACAGAGATCGGGGCCAATCTTCATGAGATCCAAAATAAAAGGCAAAGACGCATTTGAGAGGTTTCTCCATTCAGCCATAGATATGGTAGGATCCGTTTATGCGGACCACGGTCGACATTCCCGACGTTGTATACCGGGAACTCAAGGCAAAGGCGCTGGGCGAAAATCGTTCCGTAAAGGAGCTAATTTTGCGCGGTGTGGAAACCGTACTACGATCGAAGTCCGTGAAGAAAAACAAACGGATATCACTTCCATTGGTTCGCTCCAAAAGACCAGGCAGCCTCGAGGTCGACAATGACAAAATCTACGACCTCATTTCTTTTCCCTGATCTGAACGTGTGGTTGGCTCTGTCGCTGCAGAGTCACGTTCATCATCACGCCGCAGCGCATTGGTTGGAAGCACTGTCTGGTTCGCAAAGACTTTGCTTCTGCCGAATCACGCAGTTGGGTCTGCTGAGGCTGCTGACGACCGCGCAATTGATGGGCGACGACGAGGTTCTCACCCAGGCAGAGGCATGGAGCGTGTACGACGAGTGGGTGTCGGACGAGAGAGTCCAGTATCTTGATGAACCAGCTGACCTGGAAAAGTCGTTGCGGGATCTTACTCGGTTCCGCCGAGTCGCTCCGAAAGACTGGGCGGATTCCTACTTGATTGCGTTCGCGAAGTCGGCTGGAATCCGACTGGTTACGTTTGACAAGGCGATAAGTCACAGGTCGAGCGATACGATTCTCTTGTCAGGTATACGTTGTAGTGGCGGCGGGCATCGGTCGTGGAGGAACAGCAGCAGCAGGCGAGTTTTTGGTGGACCCGAGGCGCATGGATGAAATGTCGGGTCTGGTGTCGCGCGATTGGAAACGGAAAAACCTGGAAATCGTGCTGGAGACGCAGGTAATTCAGGGTCGCCCCGGGCCGCCGCGAATCAGCGCGGTACACGTGTGGTAGTTCGAGTCCGGCAGGAACGATTACCGCTTTGAAAACGCAGCAAAATCCAGAACATTTGCCGGGTGACGATTCGCAACTGCGGTTGTTGATGGATCGCATCGGGACGCCGATCGGCGAGATGGTGATCGTGACGGATTGCGAGGGAAATCTGCGCGCGACTTTCTGGACAGACCGCGAAATGCATTTGCAGGAAGCATTGCGGCGCCAATCTGGGGGAAATGGATTTACTCTCGAGGCGGCGACCAATCCGCATGGTTTAACGAGTGCGATGGCGCGATATTTTGCGGGAGATGTTACGGCGATCGATAGCTTGCCGGTCCAAACGGGTGGCACAGCTTTCCAACGCGAAGTGTGGGGCGCGCTGCGAGAGATTGCCTGTGGCACTACTCTTTCCTACGCGAAGCTTGCGGAGCGAATTGGGCGGCCAAAGGCCGTCAGGGCCGTCGGACTGGCGAACGGTTCGAACCCGGTGGGTGTTGTGGTGCCTTGCCACCGCGTGATCGGATCCGACGGTTCACTCACCGGCTACGGTGGCGGTATCGAGCGGAAACGCTGGCTCTTGGAGCACGAAAGCAAACACGCAGCATTTCGGCTGCACGGATAAACTCGCCGCAGCCATCCATGCCAAGGGTTAAGCACGGTCTCGCGATCGCTCGCACCCAATCCACTTGAGAAGGACTTCCAAATAGCCCGACCGGGGGTTGTGTGGAATGGGAAAAGAGGGTATGAAAGACGTTGCCGGATTCGCGCGTGAGGCGGAAATCTGCGACCCGAACGATGAGTGAATCTATACGCTACTTACGCGCACTGCCAGGAACGCAGCCAGAACCGCTTCACCTGCCCTATGCATCTTCGCTGAAACGCGCGCCCGGTAAGCCGTTGGTGCCTTTGCCACAGACAATTTCGGAAGTTACGGGACCGATCTTTGCTTCGGGTGTGGCGAAACCCGGCAGCTTTGATCTGACGCGACAACATTCGGGCGAACCGCTAGGTGAACGGATCGTTGTGGGCGGGCGAGTGCTGGATGAAAGCAATCGTCCCGTGCGGCATACGCTGATTGAAATCTGGCAGGCGAACGCCGCGGGCCGGTATCTTCACGCGGTGGATCAACACAACGCGCCTTTGGACCCGAATTTCACCGGTTGTGGGCAGGTTTTTACGGACGAGCAAGGGCACTACCAGTTCGTGACGATTCGGCCGGGGGAATATCCGTGGCGGAATCACTACAACGCCTGGCGGCCGGCGCACATTCATTTTTCGTTGTTCGGGCCGGCATTTGCCACTCGGCTTGTCACTCAAATGTATTTTCCAGGCGATCCCTTACTTCTGCGAGATCCGATTTTCAATTGCGTGGCGGATGAAAAAGCGCGCGACCGGTTGATTTCGGTGTTCGATTGGGAACGCACGATTCCCGAACAAGCGCTTGGGTATCGCTTTGATATCGTGTTACGTGGACGCGAAGCCACGCCGATGGAGGAATGAGTTGCGTTTGCCGGCGACGACTTCCCAAACCGTGGGGCCATACTTTCAGTTGGGCTGCCGTGCGCTTTATCGCAGCGAACTGGCAGGGCCGGGAGTGAGCGGAGAGCGAGTGACCATTCAAGGGCGCGTGCTGGACGGCGATGGGCAGCCTGTTCCGGACGCGATGTTGGAAGTGTGGCAGGCAGATGCCGCGGGCGAATATGCTCAACGCGTCGAGCTCGAGGCCCACACTGGCGAGGGCGCATTTTTTGGATTTGGGCGCATACCTACAGACGCCGTCGGAAAGTTTCGCTTCTTGACGATCAAACCGGGTTCCGTGCGCGCTCTCGATGGAACACGACAGGCGCCACACATCCTGGTGTCTGTGTTTGCGAGGGGACTCCTGACACGGTTGGTCACACGAATCTATTTCCCTGAGGATCCATCGAACGAAAGCGACTATGTGCTAAGCAAGGTGGAGGCAGAGCGGCGTGGAACGTTGATGGCCTGGTCGATAAGCAACAATAGAGAACTGCGAGAATGGAACGTAATCCTGCAAGGCAAGGACGAAACCGTTTTTTTCGATTTGTGATTGTTCCTCAGGAGCGCGATGCGAACGCAGGTCGGCATTGTGGGTGCAGGCCCGGCAGGTCTGATCCTTTCTCACCTGCTGCGGCAGCAGGGCATTGAGTCCATCATCATCGAAAAATACAGCCGGCAGCACGTGGAGGAGCGCGTGCGCGCAGGCGTGCTGGAACAGGGGACGGTCGAGATGCTGGCGGACCTCGGTCTTGCGGAACGAATGCAGCGCGAGGGGCTGGTTCACTATGGAATTGAGCTGAGCTTTCTTGGCCGGCGTCATCGCATCGATTTCAAGGAACTGACCAGGCGCGGAATCACAGTGTACGGTCAAAACGAAGTGGTGAAGGACTTGACCAACGCGCGACTGGCGAGCGGCGGGGAGATTATTTTTGAAGCCGAAGAGGTGAGCGTGGCCGAGCTGGATTCACGCGCCCCGCGGATTCGCTACCGAAAAGCAAGCGAGGATGCGGAGGTCCTCTGTGATTTCATTGCCGGTTGCGATGGTTTTCACGGAATTTGCCGGGCCAGTATTCCTGCGGGAGTGCTGACGTCGCACGAACGAGAATATCCCTTTGGCTGGCTGGGAATTCTGGCGGAAGCCGCGCCATCTTCGCAGGAACTGATTTATTCGAATCATGAGCGTGGGTTCGCGTTGCTGAGCATGCGGTCGCCAAAAATCAGCAGGCTGTACTTGCAATGCGAGCCGGACGAGGATCTGGAACAGTGGCCGGACGAGCGTATCTGGGAGGAACTTGAGGCGAGACTGGGCGTTGAGGGATGGAAGTTGACGCGCGGGGCGGTGGTGCAAAAGGGCGTAACCGGGATGCGCAGCTTTGTGGTTGAGCCGATGCAATTCGGGCGGCTGTTTCTGGCGGGAGACGCGGCGCACATCGTGCCACCGACCGGAGCGAAGGGATTGAACCTGGCGGCGGCGGACGTGCGAGTGTTGGCGCACGCACTGACGGAGCACTATAAATCTGGTAGCATGACACTTCTGGCCCGCTATTCGCAGATCGCGCTGAGACGCGTCTGGAAGGCCCAGCGTTTTTCGTGGTGGATGACTTCGATGCTGCACCGTTTCCACGGCGAAAACAGCTTCGACCGCCGCCGGCAGTTGGCGGAGCTGGATTACGTCACAAGTTCGCGGGCAGCGGCACAAAGCCTTGCGGAAAATTACGTCGGCCTGCCCTTCGATCCCTACTAAGGGCAGAGAATGTTCAGCAGCTGCGTTTTCCAGCCTGCACGGGACGGCGGAAAACAAACTTCGCTCCAGTAAGAGAATTGAAAACGAAAAGGATACCGAACATGCGTAGAGCTCTGACTCTGGTGGTAATTCTGTTGGTGTGCTTACCGGCGTTTGCGCAGGCACCCGCGACGACAAGCGCGGACGCGACAAAGCGCGCGGATTCTTATGTCGGAAAGATGTCGGCGGAGCAGAAAATTGACTACATCGGCGGCACGGGATTCGCGATTCGCGCGGTTCCGGAGTTGGGACTGCCGACCTTGCAGATGTCCGACGGGCCATTTGGCGTGCGCAGCAATGAGCGATTTCCGTCAACAACCTACGCGGTTGGCATCAACCTCGCGGCATCGTGGGACATTGATCTTGCCGAGAAGGCCGGAGCGGGCATTGGGAAAGATGCGCGAGCTCGCGGGATTCATTTCATGCTGGGGCCCGGCGTGAATATTTATCGCTCGGCGTTGAATGGGAGGAACTTCGAATATTTCGGAGAAGACCCATTCCTGACGTCTTCGATCGCGGTTGGGTACATCAAGGGCATGCAGTCGCAAGGGGTTTCCGCGACGATCAAGCACTTCCTGGGCAATAACTCCGAGTACTTGCGGCACGATTCAGATTCGCTGATCGATGAACGAACGCTGCGTGAAATCTATCTTCCCTCGTTCGAAGCAGCGGTGAAGCAAGCGCATGTCGGCGCAATCATGGATTCGTACAACCTGATTAATGGGGAACACGCCACGCAGAATGCTTACTTCAACACGGAAATCGCGCGCAAGGAGTGGGGCTTCGACGGCATCATGATGTCCGATTGGGTGGCAACGTACGATGGTGTGGCCGCGGCCAATGGCGGGCTGGACATCGAAATGCCGACGGGAGCGTTCATGAATCGCCGCAATCTTTTACCTGCGCTCGCGGATGGGCGCGTCAAGCAGGCGACGATTGACGAAAAAGTTCGTCGCATCCTGCAGACCGCGGCGCGTTTCGGCTGGCTCGATCGTCCACAAAACGATCTATCGATTTCGACGTACAACGAGCAGAACCATCAAATAGCGTTGCAGGCGGCGCGCGAGGGAATGGTGCTGCTGAAGAATGACGGCAATTTGCTTCCGCTGGACAAACAGAGAATCAAGACGCTGCTGGTGGTTGGGCCCGACGCATATTCCGCGGAACCGGTGGGAGCCGGGAGCGCTCGTGTGATTCCATTCGCGGCAGTCAGCGCGCTGCAGGGAATCAGCACATTGCTGGGGCCATCCGTGAATGTTTTTTACGAAGCGGGGTTGCCCAGTGTGGCTGCTGCCGCGGATGAAACGAAGTTCGTAACGCAAACAAAAAATGGCAAGCCAGGTCTGAAGCTCGAGATCTATCGGAACGCTGAGCTTTCAGGAAAGCCCGAATCCACACAGGTAGTGCACCATTTGAATGAACCCGGCACAACGTTTAACGACCTGGTTCTTGACCCAGAATCGCTGGAAGAATTGTTCAATGCCAAGCCGAAGCCGGTTTCCAAGCGTTGGAGCGGATATTTTGTCGCATCCGAGGCTGGTCGGTATGAAGTGGTTGCGCAAGGCTGGGGAGAAGGCGGGGGATATCGGCTGTACGTCGACGACAAACTGCTTTTCGACAATTGGAAGCTGTGTAAAGCGTTTCAGGAAGGCACCGTACTGCAGCTAAGCGCGGGGCCACACAAAATCGTGGGTGAGACATTCGTCGATTCGTTTGTTGGCGGACGGCTACGGGTGGGAATCATCGAGCAGTCGAAGATCGTGTCAGATGCCGCGAAGCAATTGGCGGCAAAGGTGGACGCGGTGATTGTGGCCGCCGGATTCGACAACGACAGCGAAGGCGAAGGGGCGGACCGTACGTTCTCTTTGCCATTTGGCCAAGACGTACTGATTCGTGAGATGTCCGCGGCAAACAAGAACACGATCGTTGCGATCACATCGGGAGGCAACGTAGATGTGGCGCCATGGATCGAGCATGTGCCAGGGCTCATCGAGATGTGGTATCCGGGCGAACAGGGCGGCACGGCGCTGGCGGAGATTCTGTTTGGCGTCGTGAATCCGTCAGGCCATCTACCCGCGACGTTCGAAAAGAGCTGGCAAGACAACCCGACGCATGGGAATTACTACCCGGAGGAAGGAACGGTCCGGGTGGCATACAAAGAGGGGATTTTTGTTGGCTACCGCGGGTACGAACACAACAACGTGAAACCGCAATTCCCATTTGGCTTCGGGCTGTCGTACAGCACATTCAAATTCAGCAATCTCTCGGTTGCTCCGGCGGAGTCGCCGGCGATGGCGCCGAGTGGCAGGCCAGCGCTGTATACCGTAACGTTCGATGTTACGAATACCGGCTCGCGAGCGGGGGCTGAGGTTGCGCAGGTTTATGTTGGTGAAGCGAAGCCAAGTGTGCCTCGCCCGGCAAAAGAGTTGAAGGGTTTTGCGCGCGTGGAGCTTGGGGCAGGCGAAACGAAGCACGTCACGATTCCGCTCGATGCGCGCGCCTTCGCGTTCTACGACGTTACAGCCAAGCACTGGCAGGCTGATGCGGGGACATTCTCCATTCTGGTTGGTGATTCGTCGGCTGACACGCCGCTAACCGCAAGCGTGTCACTACCGAAAGCGATCAGCGTCAGCACGCAGGAGTAACTTTGGAAGAGTCACAGATTCCTGGCCTCACTGCCGCACGCATATGAGGCAGTGAGTAGGGTAAGGTGGGCTCAAAAGGAGTACAATTACGGAATTCATTGAGAGACGTTGAACAGGAGAATCCCATGAAAGTTCGATCGGTATTTCCCTTTTTTCTAACGTTCGCGCTGGCCTTGTCTTGCCTCACGGTTGCGCAAGCGCAGAAAGCCGATACGCCGCCCGCCACCGAAGGAGTTCTGAGCGCGAAGGAAGTGGGCCCAAAGCTTTTTCCGGAAAAGGTATTTTTCCGCGGACAGGTGGCCAGCAGCCAGGAGCGTAACAGCGGCGGCGTGCGTTACGCCGATGGATTCCTGGTACTGGCGAGTCTGGTGGATAATTCCGGATACTCCAGCGGCATCCGCGAGAAATATCAAGCTTATCTGATTTCAGAGGTTGCCATCGAAATCGGCGGTCAGACGCTAAAGCCGGGCGCATACGGTTGCGGCTTCCTGGATAACAACAAGTTTGTGGTGATGGATCTGGGCGCAAACGATGTGTTCACGGTTGCTTCGACAAAAGATGCTGATATCAAGCATCCGGTGCCGCTGCAATTTCTTACGACGGGTCAGGCGGGGAACTACCGGCTATATCATGGGCGGGATTATGTGGAATTTCATCGAGCGAAATGAAGTAAGGAAGAAGCAATGAAGTAACGAAAAGAGCTGGATATCAAATAGGGAGAGGGGGCTGAGTTCAGCCCCCTCTTTGTGTTTCGGCGAAAGAAACATTCGCCTATGCGGTTTTGATTTGGCCCGACGCGGCATCCCATGTGACGGTGCTCTTCTTGAAATACGACGTGTTGGACATGTGGCAAGCAAGCGCGGCGTTGTGTCCGAAGACAGCATCCTCCACGACCGGCTTGCGGGTGCGTACCGCCTGGAAATAGGTCCAGAGGTGTGGCTTCAGGTCGTCCCAGGAATCGCCCTTGTAGGCATAGCCCTCGGCCAGCGGCTCCTTGCCTGGCGGCGGATCGTTTTGTTCGTGCCACTCCTTGATGTACTGGTCGCGATAAGGCTGCGGGAAACTGGCCGTGGCGTAATAGCTGGGAGAGGTATCCTTCCCGCTCTGCGGGTAGTAGGTGATGGTGAATTCGGTAACTTCCAGAATTCCTTTGGAGCCCTGGAAGCGATAAATCTCCGGCGTCTCGCAGCCCAGATTCAACCGCAGGTAGACTGGAATCTTCCCGTATTGGAAAAGCGTGGGCTGCACGTCGGGCATGTTGCGCCCATCCGGCCAGCGAAGAATTCCGCCAATCGAAGTGGTGGGTCCGGGAGGTTCGTTCCAGCCGAGCATAAAGTTCATGCCGCTGACGAGGTGAACGAGCAAATCTCCGGCGACACCGGTGCCGTACTGGCTCCAGCAGCGCCACCGCGCAAAAATCTTCCCATCGAAAGGCACCTTGGGCACGTTGTTCTGCCAAGTGTCCCAATCGAGAGTCTGAGGTGAGAGGTCGGGAGGAGGAGGATATTCCCAGCAGCCGGTGGGATCGTTGCGGCCGAGGGAGCCTTCGACAAGATTCAGATCGCCGATGATGCCCTGGGCGAGCATTTCCTTGGCCTTGGCACAGATCACGGAGCTGACGCGCTGCGAGCCGACCTGGATGATGCGCCCGGTTTTCTTCTGCGCGTTTACCATCTCGATGCCTTCCGACGGCGCATGCGACATGGGTTTCTCGATATAAATGTCCTTGCCCGCGTTCACCGCGTCGGTCACTACTTTCATGTGCCAGTGATCGGGAACGGCGGCGATAAGGCAATCAATTTCCTTGTCGTCGAGCAGTTCCTGATATTTACGAGTGGTCTTGATCTTGTTCCCCGCGATTTCTTTTGCCAGCGTGTGTCGCCCGTCGTAGAGATCGGCAGCAGCAACGCACTGGACACCTGGCAGTGTTACCGCCGTGCCAAGCAATCCGGAGCCCTGCATGCCGATACCAATAATGCCGAAGCGAATTGTGTCGCTCGCAGCGGCTTCCCAAGCATACGGGATGCGCGAGTCGCTGAGCATGATTCGCGGCATGGCCATAGCAACGCCGGTGGTAGCGGCACTAGCATGAAGAAATCGCCGCCGTGACATCTGATTTTTGTTCATGAGTCTCTCCCTGAATACGCGAGATAAATTCCTGACACTGGCAAAGCTACTTCAACGGCTGAATTGCAACTTCCTTGAAAAACACGATGTCGTTGTCGCTGTGATTCTGCAGCCCAATCCAGCCTTCGTTGGGACGGGTGCCACGCTGCGGCTCGAAATCGAACTTTTTGTCGGGAACGGGTTGTCCTTCGGTATAGTCCGTGACCTTGACGCTATTGAGTTCGACGACGGTATGCGGGCCATCGAGGGTGATGATCATGGTGTTCCACTCGGGACCGGGTTTTCCGGGGAGTGCCAGAGGTTTGGTGAGGGAGTAGAGAGTTCCGGTAACGTGATATTCATCCTCGCCGGAGGTTTCCGGGTGATTGTCGATCTGGACTTCGTAGCCATAATTAACGGGCATCCAGGGCTCGCGGGGTTCGATGGGGATGCGAATGAAGACGCCGGAATTGTCGTTACTGTCGCGCATTTTGTAGACGACCTTGATGCGGCAATCTCCCACTTTTCCGCCGGTCCAATAAAGAAGGCCCATACCGCCGTGAGTTTTAATCAGGCCGTCTTCCACGGTCATGCCGCCAGGTCCGACGTGCTTCCAGCCGGTCAGATCCTTTCCGTTGTACAACTGCTTCCATTGTGGTTCTGAAGCCTTCGCTGCCATCAAGAAGACAGCGGCGAGCACAATGAGAAATGCACTAAACTTACGCATGTAGTCACAACCTCCTTTGAGCAAACTACGAAGCAAACACATTTCGTAGCATGAACCACAGATTCGCAGGGCGCTCTGCCAGACGCCTGACAAACCAGGGATACCAGTAGGTGCCGTAAGCAACCAGCACGACGGAACGATGCCCGTTGAGTGCCAGACGCTCCTGCTCGGCGCGCTGGATGCCATAGAGCATCTGCACCTCAAAATCGGAATTCGCGTAGCCTTCTTTTTTGACGAGGCTCGCCAGGCGGCCAATCAGCGCGACATCGTGTGTGCCGAACGCAGCCCGGGAACACTGGCCTGTTGCCCGGGCGTGGAGCAAGTCTTGTGCGAGCGCAAAATAGTTCGCATCCACATCGGTTTTTTTGGGGAAAGCGATGTCCGGCGGCTCTTTGTAGGCACCCTTCACCAAACGGACCGCAGGATGCATGGAAAGCAGGTCCGCCAAATCTTTTTTTGTGCGATAGAGATAGGATTGCAGGCAAATTCCAAGATTGGGGTGACGGCTTAGGGCGCGTTTATAAATGTCGAGCGTGGCATGGACATAGTTGCTAGCTTCCATGTCCACCCAAACCGTGGACTCCTTGTTTTCACGGGTGATGATCTGTGCGAGATTTTCGGCGCAAAAGTCGGGTGAAAGATCCAAACCGAGTTGCGTCAACTTCACCGACACTTCCGTGTTCAACCCCGACTGGTGAATACGATCCAGGACTTGAAGGTAATGTTCGGTGACCTGTCGGGCTTCGTTGCGGTCGGCCACATTTTCGCCCAGGTGCGTGAACACACTGCCCACGCCTTTCTGGCGAAGGGATTGCGCGGCGGCGAGGGCATCCTCGAGAGTCTCTCCCGGCATGAATCGAGAAACGCTGCGCTTGACGAACGGATATTTTACGGCGTGTTCGCGTAGCCAGACATTTTGCGAGGCGGCGAGCAGCATCGTGCGCATCAGCGCCATGGGCGTTCCGAGCCTCCAGGAAGGGAGCGAGAAAAGCAGGGAAGAACGTGCGGCCCCATTCTAGACCGACAGCGCGGAGAAAGACACTAGGGTTTTTAGTGACAACGAAATCTGGGCGACCAAGTCTAGATCGAGTTTAGACGAAGAACATGCCGGGGTTGACGGTGGGGCCGTCGAGGTGGCCGACGAGGCGGTGCTCCATTCCCTCCCGGGAGGGCGAGAGCGATTGACGGAGTTGTTGCATTTCGGCGTCGCTGAACGGCGAGAATTTTCGCGCGATGGCCACGTTTTCCTGCAGCATCTCCAAATGAGGCATTCCGACGACCGCAGTGGTTACCGGTAAGCTCATCGAATAGCGCAGAAGGGAGCTGATTTCCGCTTTGCCCGGAGCGTCGCCCAGAAGAAATTCCTGGCCGGTGATTTTCATGGCGATGACACCGAGGTTCTTGCGATTGGCAGCAGGGAGAGCCAGTTCCTCAAAGTGGCCGTTGCGTGAAGCGTTCAACGCCATTTGCACGCAGTCCAGATCGTTGTGGGTGATGGCTTGGGCCATTACTTCTCCATTGGTGTGGCTGGTCATTCCGATGAAGCGAGCCATCTTTTGCTCGCGCGCTTCCAGCAAGCCTTTCATGGCGCCATCAGGGGCTTCGATTTTTGCCAGGTCGTCGGCCTGACCCAAGCTGTGAATGTGGGCGAGGTCAACATGGTCGGTCTGCAGGCGCTTCAGGCTGGCTTCAAGGCGTTTCAGGAAAGCGTCGCGGGTGCGATCGGGAATTTTTGTCGCTAGCCAGACGTCCTTGCGGCGAGTGGCCATCACTTTGCCGACGCGCGCCTCACTTTTTCCGTCGCCGTAGGAGTAAGCCGTGTCCAAGTACGTGATGCCGAGATCGATGGCTTGATTCAACGCGGCTGATGCCTTCTCCTCGTCTTCATACATGAGGAAGCGGCTTCCGCATCCGAACGCGAGAATGGAGACCTTTGCGCCAGTCCGCCCGAGCGTGCGGGTGGGGAGCGGCGTGGTGCTCGCGGAGCGCGCCTCGGCGAGCGGGTTGAGAAAGGAAAGGCTCACTCCAGCGGCAGTGCCCCATCCAACTTGTTCCAGGAATTTTCTTCGAGACAGGTCTTTGTTCATGTTGGACTCCCCGATGACTTGCGTTCCGATCGCGGCATGCGGATGGTTATTCGGCGACGGTTTTGTGTACCCAACCGGCGGGGCTCGGATCGGCAGCCACATTCTATCGCAGATTCAGGAATTGACAGGATAACGAGTTCGTTTTTCGAGATCACTATTCAGCGATGATTGGGGGCAAAGGCAGCGGGCGGAAGCGAGAGGGCATCAGAAAGCAATTTGGAAAGCTGAGCGGGAAGGGCGTTCGCGGCTGGGCCAAGGCGCGCGGCACTTTCCTGACGGCCTTTTACGATGGCGGAAAGCTGCTCACCGGGCGTGCTGCTCATCAAATCCTCGGCGCGGTAAAAACACGCGAATACCAGGCGTTCTGATTGGTTCTGGCGGCGGAGGAACTGCGCGAAGTTGAACCAGTCCGATGCCGCGGCCCGCGGTTCACCACGAGTTTCATCCAGCGTGACCGCATCCTGAAACGATTGCGCTGCAGCGGCAAATTCTCCGGTGCGCTCCAGGATTTCCGCGGTGCGAACGATGGCCAGGCTTTGCAGAGATACATTGTCGAGTTTCTGCGCGAATCGCGCGGCGGCCTGATAGCCAACCAAGGCCTGCTGCGGGCGCCGGGCATCCGCATCGGCGTCCGCCACTTTCAACAAAGCCGAGATAGCCGCGGGTCCTTCGCCAAGATGCTCGTTAGGATGCAGACCGACCACTTGCAAGTAAGCACGGTAGTGGCGCGCAGCCGCCTGGACTTCACCCTGCTTTTCGAGAGCCTGCGCCAGGTACAACTGCGCATTGGTCTGAAGCGGGTCAATATCGACGGCGCGCTGCCAGGAATCCGCGGCTTCTTCCGAGTGGCCAAGACGCTGGGCCAAGAGGCCGTAATTCACCAGGCAATCCACGTCGTGTGGTGAGCGCGCCAGCAGTTTGCGATACAGTTCGTAGGCGTCGGCATCGCGGCCCGCGGTGATTAATCCTCGGGCATAAGCTTCCTGCAAGCTCTTCTGGTCGGGATTGACTGTCGCAGCTTGTCGCAACGCCGCTAGCGAAGCATCGCGATCGCCGGCGGTTTCCGCGGCGTGGGCCAAGCGCATTTCCAAAACGCTATCGTTGGGATTCAAGGCGGAAGCGCGACGCAGCGAGGAGAGGCTCGCAGAAACATTCACCCAATAAAAATGAAGGCGGTCGATGCCGCCCCACAAGAGGAGCGCTAGAACTACCATAATTCGGATGGCGCGGGCGGCGGGCGTGGCGCCAGCCAGCCAATGAGTGGCGGTGGCAAGTCTGCTGGGCGGCCGGACCGCAACTTCTTCGGTGGTTTCGCGTTTATGTAGGAGGAGGAACGACGCGATGCGCGAATCGCGCAGCTTCCAGAGGGCGCCATCGAGAAGGAAATGGTGCAGGTTCACGAGCGCTGTGAAGGTGAGGAAACTGGAAGCAAAGTCCGCATGAAACACCCGGCTGACAATCCACGGCCCGGGTACAAATAAAGCGATGCCCCCGGCCACCAAGGTAAGCAGGTAGCGCGGGAAGCTCCAGGAAAGATTGCCGGCCTCGCGGGCCTCTTTTTTCTGGTAGTAGCTGGTGATCCACAGGTACTGCGTGGAGTGCAGCACGGCCAAAATGCCGCTGGAATAGCGGGTTTGCGATACTTCGTGGCCGCTGATCAGTTCAATCAACGCGGGCAGCAGAAACCACAAGAATTGTGTGGTGACGAGAGTAGCGCTGGGGAGCAGTGCTCGCCAAGGCGCGCGCCGCGCCAAGGATGCAAGAGCCCATCCGCTGGCCGCGAGGAAAAAGACCACCAGCATGGCGCGAGCGGGCAGAGTGAATTTGGCAGGCAGGTCGAGTGAAAGGATCAGGGGGTCCGCCGAACGACCGGTATGGAAGCTGAGCATCAGCAGGAGGAATGAGGCAATGAAGGAGAGATGCAGCGCCTGGCGTTCCGCGTCGGTGGGCGAGATTCCGGCGCGACGGGCGAACATCATCAGCAAGCCGTAGTTTTGGCCGGTGTAATGCCAGGGACTCCAGCAAATGTAGAGGGTGAAAATCCAAGGCAGCAATGGATACCAAAGATGAGCGAGCAAGCCGGCAAGAGCCAGGAGAATGGCGATGTGAACGGTGAAGAAACGGTATTTGGTGAACTCGTCGTAGGAATGATAGGCGCGGTAAATCGTGGCCATGAAATGCGGATAGTTGAAAAGCAGCGCCAGAAGATAGAACGCAAAGGACCACGAACTGGCGCTGGAAGCAGCGACGTATGCGGTCAAAATCAGCAGGGGAGCGGACCACGCGCCACAGCCGACCAGCAGATCGATCCCGGGTGAATAGATCCACACACGGCTGGCGTGAGCATTGCGAAGCGGGGCATTTTCGTCCGGTGCCTCGGTGATGGTGGCGGAATTCAGCATTCTTTAGCAGAGTAGCGCAGGCTAGGTTCGCTCTACGGAGCCAATCGAGAGGGCATGCAGAAAGGGTTACCGTGGAGGCTAAGGTGGCCCGGTTAAGCAGCGTGCAAAGCACAGTCTGGCTTGAAGACGCGCGATGGCTGACTCTTCAGGGCAGGACGTGATATATGCCCAGGCACGCCTTGAGGCATCTAACGCAAAAGGAGAGAGGAGAGTCTCGATGAAATACAAGAATGCACTTGCTCGGTTAGGCCTGATTCTCGGCGCAATGCTGTTCGTGTTTGCGGAATTGAGCGCGGCACAAAACAAGCTTCCTTCGGCCGGAATGGTGACCTTTACGGTTACGGCTGTAGGGAAGAAGGACGCGAATGCTTCCGCGATTACCATGGATGACGTGCAGCTAATGGTGAACAAAGAGAGGAAACAGATAGGCGATTGGAAGAAGAGCGACCAGCTGTTTCTGGCGATTTTAATCGACGATTCGATCGATACCAACGCCGCGGGGCAATGGAATGACCTGAAGGCATTTATCATGGCCCAGCCGGAGTCGACACACATCGCACTCGGCTATATCCGCAACAACACCGCGATGATGGCGCAGGATTTTACGCAGAATAAGGAATTGGTGACGAAGGCTCTACGTATACCGCTCGGCCGGGGAGGCATAGGCTCCAGCCCGTATCTTGGAATGATTGACATGTTGAAGCGCTGGCCGAATACCGGACCGTCGCGGTCTATCCTGTTGATTTCCTCTGGCATCGATTATTTCCGCGGCGCCAGTTTTGGACCGTTTTATCCTGACCTGGACCCGCTGATTCAGAGGGCGGAGAAACAGAACACCAACATATGGACGGTGTATTACCCAAGTTCCGGACATCGCGGCCACAGCTTCTTTGAAGGCAACATGGCGCAGAACAATATCGCCAAACTGTCCGAGGAGACGGGCGCGGAGTCCTATTTTCTTGGTTACGGCACGCCGGTGAGCTTGAAACCGTACTTCGACGAAATCGGGGAGCACCTGAGCAACCAGTACTTGCTGTCATTCGCGGGAAATGGCGGCTCGAAAGGGAAGTTTGCGCGGGCGCAAGTAAAGACGGAGCTGAAGGACGTCGAATTCTTCATGCCGTCGAATATCTGGTTGTCGCCAGCCAAGTAGAAACTGTCGGCAGACAATCGCTTAAGCAGAAAGAGGGCGCCTTGTAACCAACGAGGCGCCCTTTCTGTTTGCTTGCGGCGGCCTTGTCAGGAGCAGGGGAGCGAGCTAAACTCTCCGCAGACGTGGGCACTCCTGGAGCAAAACTCTTATGAATCGATTTAAATCGGCATTTTTGGCGAGTTTCGCCACGCTCGCAATTTTCGGCACTCTTCTTGTCCCGGCCGCGCGCGCTGCTGAGGAAATCACACTGACGGATGGTTGGGCGGTGCAGTCGTCCTCGAAAGTGACGGGGGGCGGAGAGAAAGTTTCCGAGAGCGGATTCGACACGTCGGGGTGGTACAAGACGTCCGCACCGAAAACGGTTTTTGCCGTGCTGGTGGAGAATGGCGTGTACAAGGATCCTTATTTCGGCATGAACCTGCGGTCGGTGCCCGGTGTTGAGTACCCTATCGGCGGCCAATACGCCAACATCGACATGCCCGCGAACAGTCCGTACGCGGTACCGTGGTGGTACCGCAACGAATTCGAAGTGCCGAAGCATTTCAAAGGGCGCATGGTGTGGTTGGCGTTTCACGGCATCAACTACCGCGCTGACATCTGGATCAACGGGAAAAAGGTAGCGGGATCAGACGAAGTGGTGGGCGCGTTCCGTCGCTACGCATTCGATGTGACCCAATACGTGCACGAAGGCTCCAAAAATGTAGTGGCGGTATCTGTGACGGCACCAAAGGCGGGAGAACTTGGCATCACGTTCGTGGACTGGAATCCCATGTCGCCCGACAAAGAGATGGGGCTGTGGCAGGAAGTAGTGCTGAGCGATAGCGGGCCGGTTGCGGTGCGGCATGCGTTTGTCGATACAAAGCTGGATTTGCCGGGGGCCGAGAAGGCGCACCTTACTGTGCGTGCGCAGTTGCAGAATTCCACGTCGGCGGCGGTTAAGGGCACGTTGAGAGGGAAAATTACCGGCGAGGCGAAACCCATCGAATTCTCGCAAGCTGTAGAACTTGCGCCGAAGGAAACACGCGAAGTGGTGCTTTCGGCAGACACGGTGCCAGCGCTGAATGTGGAGAAGCCCAAACTGTGGTGGCCCTACCAGATGGGCGAGTCTTACCTGCACAATCTTTCACTGGAATTTGAGAAGGAGCACGACGGCGTGTCGGACAAGCAGGCGATTTCCTTTGGCATCGTGCAGACGGATTCCGAGTTGACGCCAGACGGGTATCGGTTGTTCAAAGTGAACGGGAAACCGGTGCTGGTGCGCGGAGCGGGTTGGACTCCGGACATGATGCTGCGTGTGGAGGAGTCGCGGCGCGAAGCGGAATTTCGTTACGTAAAAGAAATGGGTATGAATACGATTCGCCTGGAAGGGAAGCTGGAGGATGACGCCTTCTTTGATCGCGCGGACAAAGACGGAATCCTGGTGATGGCAGGATGGTGTTGCTGCGATGCCTGGGAACACTGGAATAAGTGGGGCGATGAGAACCGCAGCGTCTCAGTTGCTTCGCTGCGCGACCAATTGTTACGCATGCGGCAGCACCCCAGCGTGCTGGTGTGGCTGAACGGCAGCGATAATCCACCTCCAGCCGAGCGCGAGCAAGCTTATCTGGACGTAGAAAAGGCCATTAATTGGCCCAAGCCGGTGATTTCCTCCGCGACCGCGAAGAAGGCGGAGGCAAGCGGAGAGAGCGGCGTGAAAATGAGCGGGCCATACGAATACGTTTCGCCGAATTACTGGCTGCTGGATACGAAAGCCGGCGGCGCGTATGGCTTCAACACAGAAACCAGTCCCGGACCCGCCGTTCCGCCGTTGGAGGGGCTGCAGAGCATGTTTCCGGCAGACAAAATGTGGCCGATGAACGAATTTTGGGATTTTCACGCGGGTGGCGGAAAGTTCAAAGACATCCATGTGTTTACCGAGGCGCTGGAGCAGCGTTACGGCAAGGCCAAGGATGCGGCTGACTTCGCGTGGAAATCGCAAGCAACTACGTATGAAGGCGAGCGCGCGATGTTTGAGGCGTACAGCCGCAACAAATACAAGTCCACGGGCGTGATTCAGTGGATGCTGAACAATGCGTGGCCGGGATTGATCTGGCACCTGTACGATTACTCGCTGCGGCCGGCTGGCGGTTACTTCGGAACGAAGAAAGCACTGGAACCGGTGCACGTGCAATTCTCCTACGATGATCGGGGAGTCGTGGTAGTGAACAGCACGCAAGAAGCGCAGAAAGAATTGCGCATTGTCGCGAAGAGCTACGACGTGAAGATGAAGGAATTGTTCAGCCGGGAAGGAACGACGGACGTTGCCGCGGATGGGGTGGCAAAGGCATTTGCGATTCCAGATGCGCCCGCGGAAAACACCACCTACTTCCTGAATCTACAGCTGTTTCGTCCGAGCGGGGAGCTGGTGAGCCGCAATTTCTACTGGCTGTCGTCTATGCCGGATACGCTGGATTTCAGTAAGACAGAGTGGTATTACACGCCACTGACATCGTTTGCGGACTTCAAGGCTTTGCAGGATTTGCCAAAGGCCACAGTGAAAGCCTCCTTCAAAACGCACGAGACGGGCGAAGAAACCGGCGGGCACGTGACACTGGAAAACCCGGGAACGGGCGTAGCCTTCCTGGTGCGCTTGCGCCTATTGAAGCAGAAGGGCGAGGCGGAGATTCTTCCGGTATTTTGGGAGGACAACTACTTCAGCCTGATGCCGGGCGAAAAACGCGACGTCGCGGTGAATGTACGCAAGAGCGATGCGGGTGACGCGAAATTGGATTTGGTGGTGGACGGGTACAACGTTGCGCCGATGACGATTCACGCGGGACAGAAATAGAGGATTCGCGTGGTCAGGTGCGGCGGGTTGAGTCGCGAATAACCAATTCCGGATGAAGTTTTTGCGAGGCGAAATGCCAGTCGCGGCTTTCGCGCCCCGCTTTGATGGCGTCCATTACGACGTTTACGGCAACGCTGCCCATCGTTTCCAGGGGCTGGCGAACGGTGGTCAATCCCGGCGCCGAGAGCGCCGACAGCGCCACATCATCAAAACCGATCACGGAGCACTGCTCCGGAACGCGAATCCCCGCCTTGGTTAGCGCGCGGATGGCGCCCAGAGCGGTCAGATCGTCGAATGCGAGCAACGCAGTGAATTTCTTCTTGCTGTGAAGTAATTCTTCCGTCAAGCGATAGCCGTGTTCGAAACTGGCGTTGGGGTCGAACACGTCGGGCAGTTGCATCACCAAGCTGGAATCGAGCTTGAGTCCCACGGAGGCGGCGAATTTCTGGATGCCGCGCCAGCGGGGAGCGCTGTCGATGAGGCGCTTGGGGCCGCGAATGATGGCGATGCGGCGGTGTCCGAGTTGATGGAGGTGCTCGAGAGCGAGGCGGCCTCCGGCCTCATTGTCGACCATGACGGAGCTGATAAGGTTTCCGGGGAGTTCCCAGCCAATGGTAGCGGCAGGGATTTCACGTTTGTTGAGATCGGCGAGGACGTGGATGTCGACGAACAGCCAGTTGGCAACCACGATCAAGGCGTCGACATGGCGCTCGAGCAGCATTTCCAGATAGCGCTCAAAGCGTTCGCGTTGATTGTGCGCATCGGCAAAAATCGGAAGATAGCTTAGTGGGTAGAGGGCATTTTCAATGCCGCGCAGGATGGGAGTGCAGAAAGGGTCGTTCACATCAAAAAGCATGACGCCAATGCTTTGGCTGCGCTTGCTGCGCAGAAACCGCGCCATAGCGTTGGGGCGATAGCCCAGGCGTTTCGCAGTTTCCTCAATGCGCTGGCGCGTGGAGGAAGCGATGTAGCGAGCGAGCGGCGCGTTATTCAGAACGATGGAAACGGTGGCGGGAGAAAAACCGGTGGCCTCTGCCACGTCGCGCATAGTGACCAGGCGGCGTTTGCCGCCGTCTTTTTTCATGGAGGTGCCTCGTGCCCCCATCTTCCAACCAGAGCCCTTCTGAAAGCAATGCGAAAGAGTGACGCGGCTATTCTTCCGGAGGAAGTTCGAAGGAGAGCTGCTTGCGGAAGCCGTTCGTCTTCCAGATACCGAAAGCGATGCCCGCGGCCATCCAGATGGAGCCTACGATGATGGCAGGCTTGCTGAGATTCACCCATAACCCAAGACAAATCACAAAACCGAGCACAGGAGGAATCAGAAAGCCCAACTTCTTCTGATCCGAACGCACGTAGTAACGCAAAAAAGCGGCGGCATTCACACCCATGAAGGCAATGAGCGCGCCGAAATTCAACATTTCGGCGCCCAAGCCATACGCTTCGCCGCCATTCAGTATATTTTTGACGGTTTCCCATGTGAGCGGGTTGGTGCCAAGAGAATAGGTTTTGTAACCCGCAACGATTTCCAGAAGGAAAGCACCGATGATAGCGACAGCACCCACGAGGATGACATTGTTGCGTGGGACACGGTTTTTGGGATCAACCGCGCCGAAGAAGGACTTTGGTAGCGCTTCGCTTCTGCCCATTCCATAAAGCAAACGCGCTGCGCCCAGTTGTGCGCCCATTCCGGAACCGAAGTTAGCGAGAAGCAAAGTGAATCCGACGACCGTGAAGAGAGGCGCCCAAGAGCGCCCGGCGACGTAGGAATAAGCGGTGTTGATGTCTGGGAAAGGCTGAGAGGCGGGCCAGATGAGCTGGGCAACATAGACTTCGACGGCCGAGAGAACGCCAATAACCAGGCAGGTGAGGACGGTTGCCAGGAGGATATTGCGGCGGGGATTTTCGGCCTCCTCGGAAAGGGTGGAGATGCCGTCAAAGCCGATATAGGTCAAGACGGCGATGGAAGTACAGCCAAAAACACCGCCCCAGGAAAACGTGTGTGGATCGTAGAAGGGTGTAGTGAAGTACGACGTGCCATGCGGAGCGCCGAAGATATAACGAGCGGCGGCGATGACCACAACAACGACGACCATGCCCATCAGAATCGCCATGACCGTGTTGATGCGCGCAGAGGTTTTAATGCCGCGAATATTGAGAAGGGTGAAGACCACGCCAAAGAAAATCTTCCAGACCCAGGAAGCCACGCCGGGAGCAAATTGATGCGCCTGGCCGGCGCACCAAATGGTGCAGATCAAGGGATTGAGCATGTAATCCATCACCATACTCCATCCCGTTACGTAGCCGACGGCGGGATTGATTTCCTGAGCGACATAGGTGAATGCTGAGCCAGCGCTAGGGTAGGCCCGCGCCATGCGACCGTAACTGATGCCCGTGAAGAGCATCGCCACCATAGCGATCAGAATCGCGGTAACGACGTGTCCCTTGCCGCGGTCACTGAGGACACCAAAAACAGACATGGGCGCCACGGGTTGAATAACGATGATGCCGTAGAGAACAAGGTCCCAGAGGGTAAGAGTGCGCCGCAGGCGAGGACCCGCGGTGGTGGTGCTGGCTTCAGCGCTCAAGCACCTCTCCTTTTCGCCGCGCGTCTCCCAACCGAGCGGAGCACCACGGCACGTGTGAGATTTTTCGGCGCGTCGGGATTGAGACCCTTACGCAGGCCGACTGCCGTTCCTAATAGATGAGCAGGAATCGCGCTGACAGCGTATCGTGCAAACTCGGGGCCGTCCAGAGCAAGTTCAATCAAAAGATCGCTGTTCTTTTTCAACTCTGGAGTGGCGCGATTCACGATTACGCAGGTGGCGGCGCCCAAGTCCTTCAACTCCGAGCAGAGAGTGGTTTCGGCTTGTGCGGCGGCGTCGGAAATAAAGAAGGTGATCAGCGTGTCCGGGCCGGCAATGGAGCGGGGGCCGTGGCGAAATTCAAGAGAGTGGTAGACCTGGGCGTAAGAAGAGGACATTTCCGTAATCTTCAGGCCCGCTTCCTGAGCCAGCCAGTAGTGAACGCCCTGGCCGAGAAATACGTAGTCGGAGAATTTGCGCTTGGCGGCAAACTCCTGAATTTTGCGCGCATTTGCATCCATCCAGACCTGCCCCTTGTGCGGTAGTTGATCCAGCGCACCGGACACCTGGTTGTCGCCCACAAACTGCAAGGCCAGGCGCTGGAAAGCCAGCAGGATGGCTGTAAACGAGCGCGTCATCACGGTGCTTTTCTCGTCGGCCCAATCGAGCTTGAACGTGTGCGTGCACAGCCGTTCCAGCGGACTGCGCGGGTTGCAGGTTACGCCCAGCGTTTGCACGGTCTTGTGGGACTGCAGCAATTCCGCAGCGCGCAACACTTCAGTGGTTTCGCCCGAACGCGACATCAGCACAATCTGCTCCGCGCCGATCCGCCGCAGCGTTTCCTCGGGAGCGAACAGGAGTTCAGAGGCGGGCACGCCGGTCGCGGGAATGTAGAAATGCTTGGTCCAGAGCGCGGCGATCAGACGCGAGAGGTAGTAACTTGAGCCGCAGCCGACGAAAAGCCAGGGGCTGCGAGGCGAAAGGATTTCGGCCATGTGCTCAAGGGCGCCCGAGGCTTCGAGTTGCTTTTCGGTCTTAGCCCAAATGCGGGGTTGCGACAGGATTTCCGCCAAAGTGTGTTGACCCGGCCGGCTTTTGCTGCCGGTTTTGCGGGTCGTTGACGAACGGGTGCGATTGGCCAACGGCGAGCTCCCTTTATTGAAACGATTCAATAGAGGATATTGTGGGGAAAAGCGGCTTTTCACGCAAGCCCTATTTGTGGGCTGTGCCCTGTACTTTAGGACGGTAGCGCATTACACCTGGGCCGGTTATCTTTTCACTCACACCCCCAACTGAGGCGCAACAGGATCATGAGTTTTGGCGTCTAATAGGGGAAAGAGGCCGACCAGCTCAGCCGCGCACAAAAGGTACCTTGGCAGCTGCTATGGGAGAAGTTTCTCTGATACCCGATCGCCGACACGTCCAGCCTATCCTGCTGCATGTAGTCGGGTTCCTGCTCGTAGTTCTAGCGGCAACACTGCTGCGCCAGGTTTCTCTGCGCCCTGATCCTATTTTGCAGGGCTACCTGCAAATCACTACCGGCCTGTTTGCGTTTGTTTTTGCAGCGGTGGCCCTAGTGCGTTTCCAAGGAACCCAAGATCGCCTGTCGCTGATTCTCGGGTCGGGGTTCCTGGTTTCTGGAGCCACGCTGACGGGCTCCAGCATTCTGTTTTTTCAGCTGATCCACGAGACACAGATATGGACGCTTTTAGCGCCGCTGGCGTGGTGGATCAGCCGGATTCTGCTGGCGCTTCTTTTCGTGGTTGCTTTGCTGGTGGAGCATTTCCTGCCGCGCTCGCGGCACCCAAAGCTGGAAATTGCCGGGGCGCTGTTCACGGTTGTGGCGTTGACGTACTTGATTCCCGCAGCGCTGCGTAAACTGCCGCCGGAAGCCTCGAATCATCCTGATTCGATCATTCCTAATCCGTTGCAGCTGCTGCCGGCCATCATTTTTCTTGCGGCGTTGTACGGTTACCGCCGGAGGAAGTACTTGCTGGATTCCGCCTTCGACCGCGCGATTTACGCAGCGGTATGGCTAAGCCTCGCGGCCCAATTAGCTGCCTGCCAGTCCGAACGCTTGCTGGACGGCCCCTTCGTTTTCGCGCAGGCCATGAATGTGACGAGTTACGTGATTTTGCTGGGAGGGGCGCTGCTGGATAGTGCCCGGGTGTTCGAGCAAGTGCGCCATCTGGCGGCTAGCGATCCGCTGACTGGCTTGGCCAACTATCGCAGGCTGTTAGATGTACTAGACACGGAGACGGAGCGTACCCTGCGCACGGGGCGGCCGTTTGCTGTTTTGTTGCTGGATCTGGACGGGTTGAAGAAAATCAACGATACCTATGGCCATTTGGTGGGAAGCCGGGCGCTTTGCCGGGTTGCCGATATTTTGCGCTTCCACTGCCGAGCGATCGACACGGCTGCGCGGTACGGAGGCGACGAATTTGCCCTGGTGCTTCCGGAGGCACGTGAAGACGAAGCGCAGCGCGTGCTTACCCGTATCCATGAGACCATCGCCGCCGACCTGGAGCAGCCACCGATTTCCGCCAGTATTGGCGCGTCCGTGTACCACGGGGAAGGCGAGCGCGTAGAGAAATTACTGGCGCAAGCCGATCAGAATCTTTACGAGGAAAAGGCGCGTCGCAAGGCGGCCACAAAAGTACACGATTCCTCGGCGCGCCGCCGGCTGAAGAAGAGTTAACTTTTCTGGTTTACCGCTGTTGTCTAGTTCGCTGTTTTGTACGGGGTCAGTTGGTCTGCGATCTTTGATTGATCGCCGACGACCACCAGGATCATCTCATCCGGCTTGATGTATTCGGTGGTCATTTTCTGCACATCCGCCGGCGTGACCGCGTTTACCCGCTGCACATAGTTCTTCAGGTAGTCGGCGCCGAGTCCCTGCAGATCCACATATTGCAATTGGTTAATGAGTGCTTCGCGGCTGGAATTTTGGATGACGAAGAGTCCCGAAAGGTAATTCTGAATGCCCTTCAGTTCCGCGGTGGAGGGCGGTTCTTTCTGCAGCCGATCGATTTCCAGGAAAATTTCCTTCAGCGAAGGGCCGGTAAATTGGGTGGTGACGTCGGCGTGCTGCGCCCAGTAGGCGTCGTGGTAGCGGCGTGAGATTTCGCTGAACGGCGAGTAAGTGTAGCCCTTCTGTTCACGAATATTTGAAGTGACGCGCGAATTAAAGGACCCGCCAAGAAGCGAATTGGTGACGCCGAGTGGGATGGCATCGGGGCTGGTCGGCGGTACGACGGGCAGTCCAAGCATCAGCGTGGACTGAGGAGCGCCGGGGCGGTCAGTTACGTCCAGGACTTTTTTCGCTTTTGGCGAGGGCACATTTTCAACGCGAGCCGGGCCTTTGGGCCAGCTATCAAAGCTATCCTGGATGGATTTTTTAACGGCAGCAGCGTCGAACTTTCCGGCCACATAAAGGTGCGTTCGCTGCGCTCCGAAATTCGAGGCGTAATAGTCTTTGACATCCTGAACAGTCAGTTTTTTTACATCGTCGGGCGTTGGCAACAGCGTGCCGTAAGGATGATCGCCATAAAGAATCTTGCGAAAATGCATTGCGGCGACGGTCTGCGGCTGCGAGGTTTGCACCGCGATCTTGCGCAGGCTGTCGTTTTTCAGACGGGCAAGCTCCGACTCCGGCAGGCGAGGATGTTGCACCACATCGGCTAACAAGCGAACGGCTTGGGGGGCGAATTCCTGCAGGACGTCGAGTTCGAGTTTGGTCTGGTCCGGGCCGACGAGGACACTCAAGGTGCTGCCCATAGCGCCCGTTTGCTGGGCCAACTGCTGAGAGGAAAGCGTGACCGTGCCTTCCTTGAACAATTCGCCGGTTAAATCCGCCACGCCGACGCGATTTTTGCCTTCGTTCAGGTTGCCCGTATCGACGGCAATGCTGATGGCGGCCTTGGGAATAATTCCGTAGGGCACCAGCGTCACCTTCATCCCGTTAGGAAGGGTGTAGGTCTCGTTGGCGGGCACGGTGAATGGCTTAGGGGGTGTGCCCTCGGGCGGAGTTTGTTTTTGCGCGAACGCCGGCGCCATGCCAATCAAACAAGCGGCAAGAACCAGAAAGCTCATTTTGCGTGTGGTCGTTTTCATTTGAGTGCTCCCTTTCTACTGGTTCTTCGCCGGCGCCTCGGGGGCGGCCTTAGGCGCGGGTTCTACAGTAACGATGGTGCGATTTGTGGGGCGCAAATATTCCTGCGCGGTCTTTTGCACTTGTTCGGGCGTAACTTTTTCGAATTGCGACACCAATGTGTTCACGCGCGCCGGATCGTCGTCAAACAACGCGAAACTGGCGAGCAGATCCATCAGCCCAAAGCCGCCAAATTGCCCCATGGTGTCGTAGAGACTGGAGCGCAGCTTCACACGCGCGCGATCCAGCGACGCCTGATCGACCGGTTTGGTGCGCAGCGGTTCCACGACGGCATCAATGGCCTCAATCACGGTTTCCGTCTTTGTCGTGGGGTCGTAGGTAAGGTTCGCAATCATCAACATAGGTCCGTTGTAGTTGAACATATTGCCAAGGAGATTGATGCCGCCCTCCACCGAGTCGGTCAAGCCACGCTTTTGCACCAGTTCCTCGTGCAACAGGCTGTCGTCTCCTTCGATGAGCATTTGTTCGATCAAGCCCATGGCGTAGTATTCGGGAGTGTTGCGATCCGGCATGTGATAGCCGACAGCGACGGCCGGACGCGGAGCGAGGGGATCTTTCCTGTCCACCTGCTTTTGTTTTTCCTGCTTGGGTTCGGTCAAATCCGGCTGTGGAGGGAGTTGTGATGCCTTGATGGGTGCAAAATATTTCTCGACCATCTTCTTGGCCTCAGCGGGATCGAAATCGCCAACGATGGTCAGAACCGCGTTGTTTGGAGCGTAGTAGGTTTCAAAGAATTTCTGCACTTCGCCGAGTTTGGCGGCTTCGATGTCGGTGAGGTCGCCATAGAAATTGTGAGCGTTGTACCAGTTGGAGTTTGCCGCCATGGGCATGTCAATCCAGGGGAACCCGCCGTAAGGCGCGTTGAGGACGGCGACCTTCACTTCGTTGCCGACCACACCTTGCTGATTTTTGAGATTGGCTTCGGTGACGGCCAGGCCGTGCATGCGGTCGGATTCCGCCCACAGAACCGTTTCGAGTTTATTGGACGGCATTACCTCAAAGTAGTTGGTGAAATCGAAGCGCGTGGAGCCGTTCAGAATGCCACCGTTTTGCTGCACCAGCTTGATGAATTCCATCTTGCCGAGATTCTGTGAGCCCTGGAACATCATGTGTTCGAACAAATGCGCGAAGCCGGTGCGATCTTTCGGCTCAATGCGGAATCCGATGCGGTAATAAACGCCAACGCACACCGTCGGTGCGGTGTGGTCGGGTGAGAGAACCACGCGCAACCCGTTCGGGAGCTTGTAGTATTCCACCGGCACGTGGAATTCATCGCCAGCGGCCGGGGCGGATTGCGCCGGAGCGGCTGACGATATTGCCAGAAGCAGCACGGCGAGCACGCGGCGCGCCCCTCTTCTTGCGTGAGCTTGCATGACTCCTCCTTTGGAGGGTTCCTTCAAAATGGCCTGTGCAATGATATAGGACAAACTTCTACACCCGGTAAAGACGCAATTTCTCACGGAAAGTTTCGCTGAATCCAGGGTTGGCCTAGAAAACCGCGCGTTTTTGGTCCGTTGCCTTGGTGGCGAGGCTGAATCTCGGCTCCGCCGCCCCCCTGCCGTTCATTTGCGCCGCCAAGTATTCCCCTAATGCCGGACCGTGCTTGAAACCGTGGCCGGAGCCACCTCCGGCGAGCCAGACGTTGGCGAGGTCGCGATGGCGATCGGCGAGGAAGTCGCCATTCGAGGTGTTTTCGTACTGGCAGACGCGCGTCTCGACTATTGGTGAGTCCTTTAGGTCGGGAAATCGGCGCGCAACGAAACTACGCGCCCACTCCACACCTTCCCGCGAGACCAGCCGAGATTGTGTGTCGGGATCGACGCGCTCGCCATGGGCGTCGCGGGCAAGCTTCAGGCCGCGGGCCTCGATGTCGGGCATGCCGTAAACTTCTTCCTCCTGAAACAGCCACGTTGGCAATGAAGAAGCCGTGAAGCGCCAGTCGCCGGCAGGTGTGCCAAAGAAGAATACTTCCTGGCGCGTCGGGAAGATTCGTTGGCCTAGTAATTCCGGAAATACCTTGCCGAGCCATGGGCCGCATGCGAAGACGAATTGGCCGGCGTAGATTCTCACGCCAGCCGAAGTCTCGATGAAATCCAGCTTATCGTTTCCGTGGGGCTGCGGCGGTGAGATCTGAGCAATCTGGAACTTTGCGCCGTTGCTTAGCGCATCTTCGATCACGCATGTTACTGCGCGTCGAGCGAGGAGAACGCCGCTATCCGGCTCCAGCAGGCCGCGCGAGACTTCGACGAAGTTCACTTGCGGGTAGCGTCTCTCCAGTGCTGTGCGGTCCAACAGTTCCTGCTTTACGCCGCAATGCTGCAGCGTGGAGATGGTTTCACGCAATCGAGTGTCGTGTTCACCCGCGAGCCATAGGACGCCTGTTTGAAGAAACAGCGCTTGGTTTGTCGCGCGGAAGAGGGCTTTCCATTGCTCCAGTGAACGCAACGACCGGCGCGTATAGATTTCGTCTGCGCCATAGCCCATGCGAATGATACGCGTCTCTCCGCCGGAACTTGCGCGAGAGTGGGCCGCGCCATACGCATCCAGCAGCAAGACGCGTTGTTTTTGGGCTGCCAGATGCCAAGCGGTCCACGCGCCGAAAACTCCGGCGCCCACAACGACACAGTCGTATGTCGGGGAATTGGCCATCGCGTCGCCATCCTACTCAATTCGAAGCGCTGCGGCAAAGAGGTTTCCCGGAGGAACGGCGTGGCGCGCGCGAAGCTATTCGCGCAGCTTTGCGGCCCAATGAGACAAGTGGTTCAGCGATTCCGTGTGCGTGGGATCCAGATGCAACGGCGTGACCGAAGCTTCGCCGGCAAAGATCGCGGCGTAGTCGGAGTCTGCGTCCAATTCCATGTCGCGGTCCATGCGCTGCTCGCTCAACCAGAAGTACGGCCGGCCCTTAGGATCTTCGCCTTCGCGCAATACGGTGCGCGTGATCTTTTTGGACTGGCGGGAAAAACGAATCGCGCCTTTCCACGATTCCGGCACATTCACATTCAGCAGCACTTGAGGCGGCAGGCCTTCCTTCAGGACCATCTCCGCCGTGCGACGCGCGAGTTTCGCCGAGGGCGCGAAATCCGCGTTTACACGCTTGGAGCAAAGCGACATCGCGAATCCAGGCACGTGATGAATCACGGCTTCGCGCGCCGCGCCCACCGTTCCGGAGTAATAGACATTCTCGCCGAGATTCGCGCCATGATTGATCCCCGAAATCACCAAGTCCGGCGGCGATTGCAACAACTTGTGCAGTGCAACGATTACGCAGTCCGCGGGGGTGCCGTCGATGGCCCACTCGTTCTCTGCGATGCGATGGCAGACAATCGGCTGCCGCAGGGTGAGAGATTGCGCAGCACCGCTGCGTTCCCAACTGGGCGCAACAATCTGAACTTGGGCAAAATCCGTGAATTCATCCGCTAGTGCGCGCAATCCGGCAGCCTGGTAGCCATCATCATTGGTCAACAATACAACTGGTTTTTTGTCGTTCTTCACACACACTCCCTGGCTACCATTGTAATCGGAATCACGACGAGAGGTTGAGACGCTTCGGCGCGCAAACGGCGCCGCACCTCAGCGTGACAGCGTTGGCGCTCATATTTGGTATTTATTGAGCCATTCAGTTGGGGAGGAAAACGCCGTTTGCGGAGGAATCCATTGCCAAAAAAGTGGTCGGGCACTCTTGCGGATTTTGAACCGCATAGCTCAGCTTCGAGCGTGCTTAAAGTCTTTTCAGCTCAAGACGGCTCATGATTGACCCCTGTTATTGGGCATGTGGCGTACAGTAGCGAGGGGAGGGCGCCAGCATGTTTTCTCTCGTTGGGGATCGTCACCTGAAAGGCCGTGGCATCTGGCTCGGTGACGTGCGCGGCATAGGGCCCGGTCCGGCCGTCAGGACGGCACGCTCCGATAAAAGCAGGAAAGGCTAGAAGGCGCTCGACATAATAAGCTAATAATGGTACAACATAAAAAGCTAAATATAGTACAGCGCAATAAGCTAAGCAGAGGACATTGGCCATGGCCACGCCGTCAGAAAAACTCGCGCAGTCCCTCGAACTCCTGCGCAAACTCCAGGCGGGGAGCGGCGCAGCCGCCATCCGCGCGCGCGACCTGACGCGCACGCACCGCGAGCGCCTCCTGACCAACGGATTCCTCCAGGAAGTCATAAAAGGCTGGTACGTGCCGAGCCGCCCGGACGAGGCGAAGGGCGAGAGCACGGCATGGTACGCGTCGTTCTGGCGCTTTTGCGCCGCCTATCTCGATGCACGCTTTGGCAGGGACTGGTGCCTGTCGCCCGAACAGTCGTTAACGCTGCATGCTGGCAACTGGACGGTGCCCCGGCAGCTTCTGGTGAGGTCCCCCAAGGCGCGCAATAAGGTCACGGGCCTGCCACATAAAACGTCGCTGCTGGACGTCCGCGCGACGCTGCCCGCGCGCGAGGACCGCGAAGAGAAAGAAGGCCTGCGCATATTCTCGCTGGAATCCGCGCTGATCGCCTGCTCGCCCCAGTATTTTTCCAGCAACGCGACGGATGTGCGCGCCGTACTGCCGATGATCCGCGATGCTTCCGGCCTGCTAGCCCGCCTGCTGGACGGCGGGCATACCACGATTGCCGGCCGGCTGGCCGGCGCATTCCGCAACACCGGTCGCGGCCGCATGGCCGACGAAATCGTGAAGACAATGTCCGCCGCCGGATACGCCGTGCGCGAGACCGATCCGTTCGCGGACGGGCCGTCCCTGGCCCTTCCGGCCCATGAAACCTCTCCTTATGTGAACCGAATTAGGCTGCTGTGGCAAAAGATGCGGGAGCCCGTCATCGCGCGCTTTCCGCCCGCACCGGGCCTGCCGCGCAACATCAAGGCCTACGTGAAGCGCGTCGACGATGCCTATGTCACCGATGCTTATCACTCACTGTCGATTGAGGGCTACCGCGTCACGCCGAAACTGATAGAACGAGTCCGCAGCGGCGCATGGAATCCGGATGAGGACGAGGGCGACCGCGAACAGCGGAACGCAATGGCGGCGCGCGGCTACTGGCAGGCCTACCAGGCCGTGCAGAAGAGCATCGGCCGCGTGCTGGAAGGGAAGAATCCCGGTCTGGTTGCAGACGAGGATCACAGGACCTGGTACCGGGAACTCTTCGCGCCGAGCGTCACGTCCGGGCTGCTGAGACCGGCCGATCTCGCCGGCTATCGAAATGGACAGGTTTATATCCGCAAGTCGATGCATGTGCCGCTGAACCGCGACGCAGTGAGGGATGCGATGCCTGCTTTCTTCGATCTGCTCCGCGAAGAAACCGATCCCGCCGTGCGCGTGGTGCTCGGGCATTTTGTGTTCGTCTACATCCATCCTTATATGGACGGCAATGGCCGGATGGGGAGATTTCTGATGAACACGATGATGGCGTCGGGCGGATATCCCTGGACGGTGATACCGGTCGGGGAGCGCACTGCCTATATGAACGCGCTGGAGAAGGCGAGCATCGGGGAAGATATAGCCTCGTTCGCGGATTTCCTGGCCGGTCTCGTTAAGAAAGGGCTGGCTGGCGAGCCATTGCCAGAGGTGCCGACAGCTTCCTCATGACGGGCATACTTTTGCAGTGCGGGTATCGGAGATAGGGATGGCGTTCAAAGGACTTTTCATCGGAATCGACCGCTACGCCTCGACCGAAATCAACTGGCTTAGCTGTGCAAGCCGTGACGCTAGAGCGCTTCATGCACTGTTTACCGACACGCTTGGCGGCGAGACAGCGTTGCTCACCGACGAGCAAGCAACGATGGCGGCTATTGAAGACCGGTTTGGACAACTGGCGGCCTGCAGTGCCGACGATGTTGTTGTCGTAGCGTTTTCCGGTCATGGAACCGAGACGCATGAACTTGTCGGATTTGACACTAATCCACGTGACCTCACAAGAACGACGATTCCGCTGGCAAGACTTGGCGAATGGTGCGCCCGCATCCCCTCGCGACGCCTTTTGATCGTACTCGACTGCTGTTTTTCTGGCGGAATGGGAGCCAAGGCCCTTCATGTTGAAGGTGTACCGCGAGACATGCAGTCGGTCGACGGCAAACTTAATCAGATTAGTGGCGAAGGCCGCGTGGTTTTGACCGCTTCTGGTCCCACAGAAAGGGCATGGGAGAGTGCGAGACTCGGTCACGGTTTTCTGACGCTGCATCTCCTCGAAGCGTTGCGAGGGCCCGCCGGATTGCGGGAAGGGGAGCGCATCGGCGTTTTGCGTCTGCTTGATTATGTCGTGAGACGTGTTGTCGATGCCGCACAGCAAATACGCCGCGAACAACACCCTGCGGTAAGAGGCACCTTTGACGGCGAATTCACCTGGCCGGTACTGACGCCCGGACCGATATATCGTGCGGCGTTCCCCGACCGCGGTAACGCGGTGGCGACCGCCGAAATCACGAGTCTTGCGGCGTTCGGGTTCCCGCAGGCGGTTATCGATGCTTGGGCAGGCGATATTCCGCGTCTCAATCAGTTGCAACTAGATGCCATCAACGACTTTGGGATTCTGCGTGGAGACCATGTGGTGGCGTCGGCACCTACGTCGTCGGGTAAGACGATGCTTGGTGAGCTCGCTGCGATACGGGGTGCCCTCGACGGGCAGAGGGCGCTCTTCCTGATGCCGTTGAAAGCATTGGTTAACGACAAGCTTCGTCAATTTCAACGCGTCTACGGTGCGTTTGGTATCCGAACGATTGAAGCGACCGGTGAAACGGCCGACATCACACCGTTGTTGCGCGGCCATTATGACATTGCACTTCTTACGTACGAGAAATTTGCTGCGATAGCGTTGACGCATCCACACGTGGTCGAACAAGTTGGCACGATTGTGATCGACGAGCTCCAGATGATTGCTGATCAAAGCCGTGGCGCGAATCTGGAATTCTTGCTCACTTTATTGCGCATGCGGCGACGGGATGGGTCTGAGCCGCAGGTCATCGCGTTGTCAGCGGTGATCGGAGACACGAATGGACTTGAGCGGTGGCTTGGCGGCCGATTGTTACGGCGAGTCGAACGGCCCGTCCCGCTCGATGAAGGAGCACTCTGCTGCGACGGACGCTTCCGATACTTGGACGGTGATACAGGGGGGTTTTTGGAAAGGATGCAGCCCGCGTTTGATGCGTTGGTCAACGTTCTGCCCGTTCTAGCGAAGGCCAACGCGCACAAACGAATTGAAGATGCAGAGCAAAGGCAGCGTCACTTAGCCACGCAGTTGTCAGACAAGAAGGCCATGCACCTGAAGCTGATTGAGGCCAAGCTTCGTGGCGAACTGAAGCAGGAAGACTTTGACGCCATGCGGGATGTTCTGACCAAGGACATTGCAGAGATTGAATCCGCACACCGTGCAATGCTTCAGGACGCAGAGGCCGCCCTATTGCTGACCGCTGACACCACGCGCACAACCATCCCTGCCAAGGGACTGTGGGCTAGCGCACAGCTGACTGACAAGCTCACGGTTCAAAGTGCCCTGTTTCCCGAAGGCATTTTGTACCGTACTGATATTGGATTCTTTGAACCACCAGATGATAGGTTGTCTGCCCTTGTATTCAGACTACTTATCGAGCTTGCAGAGCATCCTGAAGCTTACGAAGAGGAAGAAATCTTAAGTGGTCGGGGCGCCCGGATTTGAACCGGGGACCTCACGCACCCCAAGCGTGCGCGCTACCAGGCTGCGCTACGCCCCGACGGAACCGGCCTCAAGGGATTCGAGGCTGCAACTTACAGATACAACGGTATCACTTGGTTTCGAGCAGCGTCAAGAAACTGCGGAGGGCGTCGCGCAAGTCCAGCAGCATCTTGCGGTTCAATTGCGTGGCTTCTGTTTCACCAGGGTTCACTGCTGCGCGGTCTCCCGGCACCGGTTCGGTGGCGCTGCCATTCTCCAAGTCCCGTAGGTGGCGGCGCGCGCCGGCAATGGTGAAACCCTCGTCGTAGAGCAGACGCTTAATCTTCAGGATCAGGTCCACATCTTCCTGGCGGTACATGCGGTGGCCACTGGAACTCTTCACCGGTTCGAGCATCGGGAATTCCGTTTCCCAGTAACGCAGAACAAAGGGTTTCAGGTCCGCGATGCGGCTCACTTCGCCGATACGGTAGAGGCGTGTGTGGTCAGATACTTCGATTGCAGTGCTGCTCATATTATTTTCCGGGGCGGGGATGCTTCCATCCTAGGCGAAAACCGCGGCAAGTCAACGCTGTTCGTCCCGCGCATCTTCGCCGCTGGGCGAGCGATCTTCGCGTTTGCGCATGCGCTGAATGAAGCGAACGGGCGTGCCGATAAAATCCCACTTGGCGCGGAGTTGATTTTCCAAGAAGCGCTCGAAGTTGAAATGCAGCGGCTTCTTTTGATTGGTGAAGAGCAGAAACACCGGTGGCGCGATTTTGGCCTGGGTCATGTAGTAGATGCGCACAGGCCGGGCTTTGGGATTCGACGCTCGCTGCAAATCCACATCTTCTTTCAGCCAGCGGTTCAATTCGCCCGTGGATATCTTGCGGTTGCGCGCGGCGGCCACTTCGTCGATCAGCGGGTAGAGTTTTTGTGTGCGGTCACCAGTCTTCGCAGAAAGAAAGACGATTGGCGCATAGCTGAGGAACTTGAATTTTTCCTGGACCATTTTTTCGTATTCGGCCAGCAGCTTGCCCTTGTCGACTTCACGACGCGAGACGATTCCCACAGCGCCTTCCGCAGCTTTTCTCGCCCGGCCCTTGGAGGTTTTTGCAGCCTCGTCCGCAGCTTTTTGCGCCGCGGCCACGGCCAAGTCCCACTTGTTCACTACGATGATCACGGAGCGGCCGGACTGTTCCGCGTAACTCGCGATGGTGGCGTCCCCCTGTGTGACACCCTGTTCGCCGTCGATCACCAGGATTGCAACGTCGGCGCGTTCCAAGCCGCGGCGAGCCATCACCACGCTCAACTTTTCCGCCACCAAATTGGTTTTGCCTTTGCGACGAATGCCGGCGGTGTCCACGAAGCGATAGGTGCGTCCCTTGTGCTCCACTTCCGTGTCGACGTTGTCCATGGTGGTGCCCGGAATTGGTGAAACAATGGAGCGCTCTTCCCCGGCCAGGCGATTCAGGAGGGTGGACTTGCCGACGTTTGGGCGGCCAATGATGGCGATTTCGACCAAGTTCTTTTCTTCCGGCTGGTCATTCGCGTCGTGGCCCTGAATCTGCCGCAAGGCCTCGTCCAGAAGATCGTCGACTCCGGTGCCGTGCTCAGCCGCAATGGGGAAAACCGGAACGCCGAGGGAATGGAAGGGCGAGACGTTCGCTTCCTGCATGCGAGAATCTATTTTGTTCACCGCGACCACAAACGGTTTTCCGGTGGTGCGCAGCAGACGCGCTAATTCTTCGTCGAGGTGCGTGAGACCATCCTGGCTGTCCACCACGAGCACCAGTAGCGACGCGTTATCAAACGCCACGCGGGCCTGCCGCAATATCTCTTGAGGGATGAGGGCCTTGTCGTCCGGGACGATGCCGCCGGTATCGACAATTTCCAGCAAGCGACCATTCCACTCGGCCTTGCCGTAAATGCGGTCGCGAGTGATGCCGGGTTCGTCGGTGACGATGGCGCGGCGCGTGCCCGTCAGGCGGTTAAAGAGCGTGGACTTGCCGACGTTCGGCCGTCCCACGATCACGAGCGATGGAAGTTTTTCATCCATAGTTTGTAGAGCGCGCGGCTCAGGGGCTGATGCGCGACGCCGTGCAATCTTCCAATGTAGCGCATCAGCAGGGAACTGGCGAGCGAGCAATCGTCGAGAAAGGGCTGCCCCTCGCGTGATGAGGACGGTACTTGAAGAATTAAGCGCGTCGATGCGGGGCATAGGAACATTTGATGGAGAACGACTTGATTCCCGGAAAGCATGTGGGTAGTGTTTGTGGACAAAGCTTACCGGTGTCCGCAGGCGCTTTTCGGGGAAGTGCCTGAAAATCTCGGGGTATCGAGATGATTTCAAACGATTGAAGGAGATAGGCAGATGATCAGGTCAAACCGAAACCTGAGTGCGTTGGGATGTGTATTCAGCGCGCTCATGCTGTTGACCCCAGTGCATACCCCAGGGCAGACATTTCGCGGCACCATTTTAGGCGTGGTCACGGATTCTTCTGGAGCGGCAGTGCCAGAAGCGAAGGTGACGATCAAGAATGTGGACACGGGCTTGACGCGCACAGTAACGACAACGGATGACGGCAGTTACTCCGTTCCGGAACTTCCCATCGGGAATTACAGTGTGACGGTTGAGAAGGACGGCTTTAAGGTGGGAGTTGTAAGCGGAATCCACGTAGAGGTTTCCACCGAGAAACGGGCGGACATTGTGCTGCAGCCCGGGCCGTTGGCGCAACAAGTCGAGGTTACCGGGGAAGATCTGCCAATGGTGGACACGACCTCGAACACACTCGGCGGCCTGATCGATGCGAAAGTGGCGACGAACCTCCCCGTGAATGGACGCGACTACCAGAAACTACTTTTCCTGGTGCCCGGCGTCACCGGTTCTCCTGACCAGATCACAGACTCGCCCGGCTCGTTTGGAATTTTTTCCGTAAATGGTGCCCGAGGCCGAGCGAATAATTTTTTGCTCGACGGCACGGACATGAATGATGGCTACCGCAACGATCCGGCGATCAATGAAGCCGGCGTATTCGGAACGCCAGCGACAATTCTGCCAGTGGAAGCGATCGCGGAGTTGCACGTCGCGTCGAACTTCGAGGCGGAGTACGGCCGGAGCGCCGGCGGCGTGGTCAACGTGGTAACGAAGAGCGGGACGAATGCTTTCCATGGGTCGGCGTTCGACTATTTCCGCAACAACGCGCTGGATGCGCGAAACTATTTCAATAATGTCGGGCTGCCGCAAAATCCGTTTCACAATAATCAGTTCGGTGGATCGCTGAGCGGACCAATTGTGCATGACAAGCTGTTTTTCTTTGCGGATTACGAAGGAACGCGAGAGAGCGGCGCGCAGGCGACAGCGTCGTGTGTTCCAACGGCAAACGATATTCTTTTCAATGCGCCGATTCCGGGCGATTTGGCGTCGATCAATCCGGTTGTCGCCAACATTCTGGCGCAGAAGGGCTGGCCGAAACCTACGGGCACGGGATCTTGCCTGGGAAACCCGGTTGACGGACCTGCCGTCGCGAGCGGAACCAATACGGTTTTGTCCACGCCGTTTTTGAATGACATCAACGGCGGGATCATCAAGGTCGATTACAACGTCAACGCGAATAACAGCCTTACGGGACGCTACTACATTGGCGACAGCACGCAGGTTTTTCCGCTGGCGCTAGTCGGCGGAGGCGCTCTTCCGGGCTACAGCACAAGTACTCCCACACGCGTGCAACTCATTTCCCTGTCGTTTGTTTCCGTACTGACGCCTGCGGTTGTGAACGAAGCCCGGCTTGGATGGAATCGTTTCGCTGAGGGATTCTTTCCGCAGGACGGGACGTTCGATCCCGCCTCGATTGGCTTGAACACTGGCGGCACCGGCTACAACCTGGGCATGCCGCGCATCAACGTCGGTTCCTTCCCGCAATTGGGGGCCAGTTCCAGCGATCCGCGGAACCGCGTGGATTCCAACTGGCACTTCATCGACAATATCTCGTGGAAAAAAGGGAAGCACGACATCAAGTTCGGCTACGAGTACCGCCGCACCACCGTGTCGCAAAATTTCAACGCCAACTTCCGCGGTAAACTGTCGTTTTCGTCTCTCGGCGATTTCCTGGCTGGTGTACCCGGTGGCGGCAGCCAGCTCGCCGGGGATACCAACCGCAACACCTTTGAAAATTCCCATGCAGCCTATGTGCAGGATACCTACCACATCCTACGAAACGTGACCCTAAGCCTGGGGCTTCGCTACGACTATTTCGGCATCGTCACGGAAAAACACGAAAACTTCACCAATGTGGACCCAACCACCGGAATCGGTTACGCCGTGGGCGCAGGGCATCTTTACAATCCGGATTACAACAATTGGGCGCCGCGCGTCAGTGTGGCCTGGGATGTCACCGGCAAGCAAAAAACGGTCGTGCGCGCGGGTTACGGCATATTCATGGATGCCTTCTCCCAGGATATGTTCATGGGCCATCTGCCATTCAACAGTGGTTTTGATCCCGGCCCTGCCTACAACGGTCTGGTGGGTCCGAATCTGATCTCCACGGTTGGACTCCTAGGTGGCGCTCTGAATTCAGCTTTGCCGGTCTTCAGCGGAACATCACCGATGGGCGATGCCTTCGGCGTGGACCAAGGCATCCGCACGCCGTACATGGAGAATTACAACCTGAACCTGCAGCAACAACTGACGCGCACAATGAGCTTCCAGCTGAGCTATGTTGGTTCGCAAGGGCACAAGCTGTTCCGTTTCCGCGATATTAACCAGCCGACTCAGGAACAAATTACGGCGGCGGATCTTGCTTGCGACTGCATCAATGCTCTACGGTGTGCCACGCTTCTTCGCGCAGCCCGGCAATGCCAACCCCAGTCCGTTTTTCTTTATCAACTATCTGGAAGGCTCGTCGAACTCGAACTACAACTCGCTGCAGTTCAGCTACCAGATCAATAACTGGCATGGTCTGACTTCGACGGTGAACTACACCTGGTCGCATTCGATTGACGATGCCAGCGACGGCGAGGACTACGTGCCCAACGCCTCGCAGCCCAACAATAGCCAGGCGGTCATTGGAGCGAATCGCGGCAATTCCAATTTCGACGTGCGCAATCGTTTTGTTTGGAACTTCATTTACCAGATTCCCGATGCCAAGGACTCGCGCTACAAACTTATCCGCAACGGTTGGGGCGTGAACGGAATTGTCACGGTACAGTCCGGGCAGCCTTTCCAACTGAACTACAACTTTGAAGATGATTTTGACGGCAGCGGGGAAGGCTTCGGGCGTCCCGATATCGTCGGGCCGGTGCATTACAACCAGCATGATCCCACCCAGTTCCTTGATTTGAGTTCCTTCGCGGTACCGTGCACTCCCGTGACCGTTGGGGGTATGCCGGCGTTCGATGGAACAGCCGGGACGTGCGTACCGGGAACTCGCCATTTCGGAAGCCTTGGCAGAAACTCGCTCATCGGGCCAAACTTCCGGCAGTTTGACTTCTCGATTTATAAGGACACGCATCTAACCGAGCGGCTGGTTATGCAATTGCGCTTCGAGGCGTATAACCTGTTCAACCACCCCAATTTCGCCAACCCGTATCTGCCGAATTTCATTGCTGATGCGGCTCCCCATGGGTTCGAGACTACAGGTCATTCCTCCGGGTTTTATAATTTGACCGCGACAGGCGACGTTGGAATCGGGTACCCGTTTTTGGGGAGTGGAGGCCCGCGAGGATTGCAGATCGCGGCAAAGTTCACCTTCTAACAGTATAAGTATGAGGAACTTAGACGGATCCGGCGGGGTATTCTCCGGATCCGCTTCATTTGGGGGATGACTCTGGCTTACGCCCGGTCCGACTTGGCGATGTGTCGGCTGTCTCCGGCTTTCGGCGCAGCGTCAGCAAGCCTTGGATGGGTTTCGAACAGGCTTGGCGCTAGATAAGGCCTGACTGTCACCAGTGCCTATAGCAACTTGTGATAGTTTTAGGGCCGATGGTGCGTACTAGGTTATGGAACCGCTGAAACCAGGGCGAATGAGCGCGCCGGGAAAAACGGAGCCGACGGAACTAATCGTCCGGGCAAGGACCGGGGATACCCAAGCCTGGGGCGATCTATACCGGGAGTATGCCCCGGCGATTTTCCGTTTCTGCCGCCGCGCGATGCCGACACGGGAGGATGCGGAAGACGCTACGATGGAGATATTCATGAAGTTGCGCGACAAACTGATTCAGTACGATCAAAGCCGTTCATTCACGGCCTGGTTGTACAAAGTTGCCGCCAATCATTGCTGGGACATGTTGCGACGCCGCAGGGTACGACAGGACAAAGAAACGGAAGATGTCACCGAAGTTCCACTGGAAGCGCCGGAACCGAATCAACTGGAAAAACTGATCGAAGAGCGCACCAGCGAAGAAGTGCGCAGAGCCCTGGACAAACTAGGCCTGCGGGCGCGTATGGCGCTGGTGATGCGCTATTACTCGGACATGAGTTATGACGAGATTGCAGACGCCCTGGGCGTGCGACGGGCGTTTGTAGGAGTGGTTTTGCTGCGCGCGCGACACGAACTCCGGCAAGCGTTGGGCGAGAACAATGCTGTCGCCGTAGGAGGGATACGGTGAGTAATCCTGAGGACAGCACGAACAAGCACATAGACGAGATGACGCTGCTGTTGTACGCGGAGCGGCAACTCGACCGGGAGAGCGCACAGGAGGTGTCTCTGCACACGCAAACGTGCGAGAAGTGCCTGACGCTGCTGCGGGCTCTCGACCGTGAATCGCGGTTGCTGACCCGCGCAATGCTGGAGCAGGACGAACCGCTACCGGCGCGGCTGGCGGAATTCCGACTGGCGGTGAAGAAATCGATGCAGTGGATCTGGGGAGTGGTGTTCGGGCTGGCGGTGCTGGGCGTGTATGCCCTTTACAGCGACTACATCGAACCGATGCAACAAAAACTGGATGCGGCGGGGTTTGGCAGCAGCAGCCTGATGAGCCTTTTGTTTTTCCAAGGGGCCTTTTGGAAAGGATGGCAATCGATGTTCACGCTCTTTGAATTTCTTGCTCTTGCAGCGATTGCAGGGTTTGGAATGTTTGCCTTCCGTAAATACGTGAAACGGGGATCGGCGCTGGCGCTGCTGTTCGCGAGCCTGGGGCTTCTGGCCGCGCTGCCGAGCACCACGTCCGCCGCGGAATTTCGCAAGGCCGATAACGTAGAAGTGAAGAAAGACGAAACCATCAAGACGGACTTCTACGGTACTGGCAATCACATCCGGATCGAAGGAACGGTGGACGGCGATGTTTATGCGTTCGGTCAGCAGGTTGATGTGCCTGGGCACATCACCGGCGACCTGATTTGCTTCTGCCAAGTGAGCCGAATCACCGGCCAAATCGATGGCAACATCCGCGCATTCACCAATAACATCACAATCAGCGGAACCGTGGACAAAAGTGTTACTGCATTTGACGAAACCTTCACACTGGATAGCAACGGAAAGATCGGCCACAGCCTTACGGACTTCAGCAAGTCGCTGGCAATTGATGGCAGGATTGGCCGCGACGTCCTGGGATTCTGCGCTTTCAGCAACATTTCGGGAAACATCGGCGGAGACTTGCATGTAAAAGGGGACTCACTGACCGTGGCCAGCAGCGCAGTGATCGAGGGAAAAACCTCCTTTGAAGGAAACAAATCACCTGACGTTTCTTCCGGAGCCAAACTGGGCTCGCCGATGGAATTCAAGCAGACCGAGCACAAATCGCAATTCGAGCGGGGCGGCGGTTACTATGTGTGGCGCGCGATCTGGGCGGCTACCTCCATTTTGTTTGGTCTAGTGCTGTTCGGTCTGCTGCCGATTTTCGCCAAGGAAACAGCGGAAATGGGCGAGCACTACGGAGCTTCATTTGGTTTGGGGGTTCTGGTTCTGTTCGGTGTGCCCATCGCAGCGATCATTGTTTGCTGCACGGTGATTGGACTGTTTGTCGGTATCTCCACACTGCTTTTGTGGGTCGTGGTTCTTATGGCTTCGCAGATTGTGGTCGGCACCATCGTGGGCCAGTGGATCATGGGGCGAACCAGCGAGTTCTGGCCGCTGGTGGCGCGCATGGCGGTTGGCGTTATCCTGGTGCGGATTGTAACCAGTGTTCCTTTTATCGGTGGCTGGGCGAAGTTCGTTGTGGTTCTGTGGGGCGTGGGGGCCATTTCCCTGGCCCTGTACCGCAGGTTGCAACCGATGATCGCCCCGAACATTCCGCCTGTGCCGATGACACCGGTTGGTCCGGTGGGGACGCCGCTGCCGCCGAACACGATGGTGGGCGGAATCTAGCGGCACGCGGGAGCGATGTGGCCGGTTACTTCTACATTTGATACTGCAAAAAAGACGGGCCCCGAAATTTCTCGGGGCCCGTTGCCTTTGCGGAGGCGGTAGAAATTCTTGTTTATGGAACGCGAACCTTCGCGGCCTGGAACGGCGGCGAGGCCCGGTCAATGTAAAGAGCGCGTATGGAAGCCCGTTGACTGGTTGCTGCGCTCAAGCCGCTGACATCGCTGATGCCATCGAAGGCCGTCGCATTCACATAGGTAATCACTTGCGGCGTAAGGCTTAGCGTCGGATTCAGCGTATTGATGTAACCCGGGATGTTGGCAAGAGTGAAGCTGTTTCCGGCGACGGAGTTCACGGTTCCGGTGAAACGTGACCAGCGCAAGAGTACGTTATTCGCCGTGGCGCTGATTCCGCTGGCTGTGGAAGTAATGTTGGAAAGCTGAACGCGGACGGTTTGTCCGGCAAACAGATCTCCGCTTCCGGTAAACAACCCATTAAGGCCAAGATTTTGCGAAGAGAGAGTCTTGGTGTCCACCGAGTAGGTGGTGCCTGCGTCTACCGTGAGGAATATGCCGGTGCCGTAGGTTGTGGTGGAGCTGGCCAAAGGAGTCGTGGAAGTGATGGCGACCTTGTCGGCGACGATCAGCCCGACTACTCCGTCCGTGGATGTCGGATAAATGGTTCCTTCCACCTCATCCAGTGCGGCAGCGTCCAAGACGTCGATTTCGGTTGCTGTGAGGACGCCCGAAGCGC
The DNA here is from genome assembly GCA_963826335.1 of Candidatus Acidiferrales bacterium. Taxonomy (GTDB): domain Bacteria; phylum Acidobacteriota; class Terriglobia; order Acidiferrales; family UBA7541; genus Acidiferrum. Next base: position 125,649 of record CAWGXB010000031.1, read on the forward strand.
TCAGAGCGGAGTCCAGGCTGACCGTGCTGCCGGTGGTGACGCAAGCCGCGGCCGTCCCTTGGCAGTTGCTGTAAGCCACGGGTGCAAGGTCATACTCTGTGTTGGAGGAGATCGCCGCGGTCATGCTGTTGCCAGTAGTGCCCGATTGGACGGTGATGCTGCTTGAAGTTACAGCGGTCACGACCCCGACAAAATCTTCGATTGTGTCCACACTTCCCGAAGGAATCCCAGCCCGAACGGTTGTGGTAGCAGTCATGACGTTGGCCTGATTGAAATCTACGGCGATGCCGTTGGCGTTGGTGATGGCGTTTGCGAGATTGAAGTCCAGTCCGATCCACTGACTCTGATTCGCTGTAAGGGTGAGAGAAATGGGCACCTGGATCGTGGTTGCTGCACCAGAGGGCATCGCGCAAACAGCGCCATTTACGCACGTCCCGATTGTTCCGCCGGAAGTGTTGATAAACACTCCGCTGGAAGCCGTCACCGTAACATTGATGGAGGTGTAGGTTCCTGCGGGCACAGACAGATTAACTCCAACCAAGGCCGAGTCGGTCTGCAAGCGAGTCATTTCATACGACGTGGGTGTGATTGGGACAGTGACTGCCGTGCCGCTGGAAGGCGTAAGCGTAATTCCGGCAATGGGAAGCGTGAAACTCAGAATCGAGACGCCCGCCGGCGGAAGATCGAAGAGAGTGATATTGAGGTTCGCGTTACCACCGCCGCAATTCGTCGTGCATCCCCCTCCCCCACTGTTTAGTCCACTACATGAGGCCAGAAGGAGCGCCGCTGCCGATAAAGTTAGGACAGATAATGCCTTCATTTTCATCGCACACCCCAAGTCTGCGCTCAATGGCGGGACGTAAGCTTAATCCCCCGTATCAATGTAGCTCTTGCCGGGCCGTCGCGGTGCCCCAAGAACTGGCAGCGGTGCCCAATTTCTAACGGCGTGGGGTCCGAGAACAGGCCCGGAAACGGTTGTGGTATTGTTGATTCCTAGGGCATCCAACCCGACGCGGTCAGGCAGGTTCTCTGGTCAAACGCAATTCCAAGGCGAATCCCTCAGAGGTCGAGCAAAGGCGCAGTCAGCAGGCGATGGAGCGCGTGTACGTCCCGTTGGAGGAGGAGCACGCTCCGCAGCGGAAAGCGGTGCCACCCGCTGCTCATTCCCGCCCCGAGGAATTCGACGAAATAGCACCTGAATCTCTTCCAGGGCAGGATGCGGACGCCGCCGGCCCCAGTATGCGCGACATTTTCGGACCCGGTGGCTTGCTCGAACGGTCGATGGTGGGGGGCTACGAGCACCGCCCGGGACAGTTGCAGATGGCCGAAGTCATCCATGACGCGTTTGCGAATCATCATCACGCGATCGTAGAGGCAGGGACGGGCACCGGGAAGACGCTGGCGTATCTGCTACCCGCGATTTGCAGCGGGCGGCGGGTGGTGATCTCGACAGCCACGAAATCCCTGCAGGAACAGCTATACCAGAAAGATGTTCCGTTTCTCCAGAAGCACTTCGCGCCCAACCTGAAGGTTGCGGTGATGAAGGGCCGATCCAATTTTCTTTGTTTGACGAAAGCCCATGCGATGTCCGATCAACCGATGTTGCGTGGCATGGAGGAAGTAGACGCATTCCGTCAGATTCTGCAGTGGGCGAAACTGACGGAAACGGGCGATCGCACCGAACTCACCTTTTTGCCCGACGATTCGGAATTGTGGTCGCGCATCGACGCGCGGCGTGACACCTGCACCGGCCAGAAGTGTCCGCAGTTTAATGAATGTTTTGTTACGCAGATGCACCGGCGTGCGAAGGATGCGGATCTGATCATCGTGAACCACCATCTTTTTTTCGCGGACCTGGCATTGAAGAAAGACGATTTCGGCAGCATTTTGCCGGAATATTCGGCGGTAGTGTTCGACGAAGCGCACGAGATGGAAGACGTGGCGAGCGATTACTTTGGCCGGCAGATTTCCAATTTCCGGCTCGAGGAACTTGCGAGAGATGCGGACCACGCAATGCGGCTAACGCACCTGGGCACGCCTTCATTGTTGCGACGCACGCAGCGCATCCGCGAGAGGAGCCGCGGGTTTTTCGATACATTTCCGCCGCGCGATGGCAGGTTTCCGTTTAGCCGCAACGAGCGCGAAGCGTTCCTGGAACAGAATCGCGAAGCCTACGACGGCGTGATGAACGCGATGGAGGGACTGGAGACGGAGTTCGCCTCGCTGACGCAAAAGCCCGAAGAACTTTTGCGCATTGCGCGGCGCAGCTTTGAGATCCGGCAGGAACTGGCATTTCTATTCGAATCGAACGAGAAGAATTACGTGTACTGGTTCGAGCGCAGAAACAAAGGAGTGTTTCTGGCCGCCACGCCGATCGACGTCAGCCAGATTCTGCGCGAAAGGCTGTTCGAGGCATTCGACACCGTGATCCTGACGTCCGCGACGCTTACGGTGGGCAAACGTTTTGAGTACATTCGCGAACGGCTCGGGCTGGACCATACCAAAGAGAACGCGCTGCCCCACGAGTTCGACTATCAATCCCAGGCGCTGCTGTACTTGCCCCAGAAAATGCCGGACGTGCGCGACGCCGGCTTTGCCGCCAAGGCAGCCGACGAAATCGTGGCGCTGTTGGAGCATAGCCGGGGCCGCGCTTTCTGCTTGTTCACGAGCTATGCGCAGATGAACGATCTGTTCGAACGCGTGCGCAATCGCGTCGATTTCCCCTTGTTGCTGCAGGGCACGGCCCCTCGCTCGGTTCTACTGGAGCGCTTCAAGAACACGCGCCACGCTGTATTGTTCGCCACGTCCAGTTTCTGGCAGGGCGTGGACGTGCCGGGCGAACAGCTTTCGTGTGTCATTGTGGACCGTCTGCCATTCGCCGTGCCCAGCGACCCCATCGTTGCCGCGCGCGTGCGAGCGCTTCAAGAGGAAGGGCGCAATCCCTTTTCGGAGTTTCAGGTGCCGCAGGCGGTGCTGGCACTAAAACAGGGATTCGGGAGGCTTATCCGCACGAAAACCGACCGCGGTGTTCTGGCGCTTCTGGACACCCGCATCACCCGTATGCCGTATGGTAAAATTTTCCTCGAGTCCTTGCCGCACTACCGGACGACACAGGATTTGACGGAGGTCGAACGGTTCTTGTCCGCGGACGCCACAGCTGAAGTAGAATCCTCCACGAAGCTGAGCAAGCGGGTGGGCCGGGCGCGGGACTGAGCGAGCGGGAATAAGGGGATGAAAGCCAGATTATGTTTCAAGTGAGTGTGGAAGAGACGTTTTCCGCGGGGCATGCGCTGCGCGGCTACAAGGGTAAGTGCGAAAACCCGCACGGCCACAACTACCGCGTGCAGGTGACGCTGGAAGGGCCGCAGCTTGACAATATTGGGTTGCTCGTCGATTTCACCCAGCTCAAACACGTGGTTCGCGACATTATTAAGCGCCTGGACCATCAGTTCATTAACGACCTAGAGCCCTTTCTTACCGTCAATCCCTCGGCAGAAAATATAGCCAAGTATTTCTACGAAGAAATCACGGGCCAGTTGAAAGACTTGCCCGCCGGCGGCGAAGTGAAGGACGTCGTAATCTGGGAAACAGATACCGCCATGGCGAAATATTGGAAGCAGGCGAAGGGATGAACCGTTCGATCTTCATCATTCTGATTCCAGCGTTACTGGTTGCCGTGGGCTATCTCGTGGTGCTCCGCTTGATGGGAATTGCGCCTGGTTATCCGCGCCTTGCTGTGGCGACCGTGCTGTTCTTTGGAACGATTTATTGGCTGTCGCGGAGATCTGTGAAGAAGGCCAACACCGGGGAGTAAGAAAACAATTCCATCCGCAGTGCTTTATGTTCATCACCGAAATATTCAAATCGATTCAAGGAGAAGGCTCTCGCTCGGGTCTTCCGTGTATTTTTGTGCGGCTGACGGGATGCAATCTGAGGTGCACGTGGTGCGATACGGCGTACGCGTTCCACGGCGGGAAGAAGATGAGCGTCGAGGATGTGGCGGCAAGGGTTGATGAATTGAGCGGGCGCTGTGGCGAAGGGAAACCCGCAGTTGGCCTGGCGGAACTGACAGGAGGAGAGCCCCTGCTTCAGGAAGAAATTTATCCGTTGGCGGAGCGCCTGCTCGCCAAAGGGTACACGGTGATGGTCGAAACGAGCGGCGAGCGCTTCATCGGACGTTTGCCCAAAGGGGTGATCAAGATTGTCGACGTGAAATGCCCAGACTCCGGCGAGCCCGACACGTTCGACCTGCGAAACCTAGCGGAGCTTTCTGCGAATGATGAAGTGAAATTCGTGCTTAGGTCACGACGGGACTATGAATTTGCGCGTGAATTTTCGCGGGAGCAGCGTCTGGCCGAGCGCGTGAAAGGAATTGTTTTGTCGCCGGTTCATGACGACCCGGAAGGCAAATGGACTGGACTTGAGCCGAGAGTGCTCGTCGAATGGATGCTGGAAGACGGACTGAACGCGCGGTTGGGATTGCAACTGCACAAGATTGTCTGGCACCCGGCGACCAAGGGCGTCTAGTTCAAGCGAACCGGGAAAAGATATGGCCGACCAGCGCAAAGCGATTGTTCTTCTGAGTGGCGGAATGGATTCGTGCGTGTGCACCGCCATTGCCAGGGAGCGCCATGGCGAGCGAAATGTAGCATTACTTCATGCGGGATACGGACAGAGGACACAGCAGCGAGAACGCCGCGCTTTCGAGGAAATAGCTGACTATTACGGAGTGGAAGACCGCCTAGTGGTGCAACTGAACCACTTTCGAGCGATCGGGGGATCAGCCCTGACTGATCAATTGATTGCCATACCCGAAAATAAATTGCGAGAGCCGGCGGCCGCTACGGGCGAGGCTGAGATTCCCGTGACCTATGTGCCGTTCCGCAACGCCCATTTTCTCAGTGTCGCGGTAAGCTGGGCTGAAGCCAGGGGCGCAGGCGCGATTTATATTGGCGCAGTGGCGGAGGATAGTTCGGGTTACCCGGATTGCCGGCCCGAGTATTACCGTGCGTTTCAGGAGTTGATTCGTGTCGGAACGCGCCCGGAAACGCAAATCGAGATCATCACGCCGGTGATCGGGATGAAGAAAAGCGAAATCATCCGGCATGGAATGGAGTTGAGAGCCCCGTTGCAACTTACCTGGTCCTGCTATCAGGGGGAAGAAGCCGCGTGTGGCACTTGCGACAGCTGTCTGCTGCGGTTGCGGGCGTTCGCGGAATCGGGCGTCGAGGACCCCATCGTCTACAAACGGCGCGCTGCCGGGCAAGCCTGAGAAAAATGTTGCTACCCATTGGAAACCAGCCCAGATGAGCGATAATGGAGGAAGATACCGGCCAGAGAACCGGGGCCGGCGCTCCTCAACGAACAAAGGAGAGTGGAGCATGTTGAAATTGAAGAAGGCATTCGCGCTCGCCGCGATTCTGACGATGGGGCTGGCATTCGCGCTGGTGCCCAGGGCGGCCGCAGAAAACGATGGCAAGATCGCTGGCACGGTCATCGATTTTGAGGGCAAGCCCTTTGCCAATTTGCCCGTGAAGATCAAGAACGATCAGGGTGCTACGCAAGACGCCAAGACGGACGATCAAGGAAAGTTCGTGTTCGTGAATTTGCGCTCGGGCAAGTACGTGGTCTCCTTCATTGTTCCGCAGATGGCGCAGCCCTATGAAGCGGTAACGGAGGTTCATTCCGGGGACACGTCGAACGTAAATATCAACTTCAAGGAAATCCTGGAAAAACAGAACCCCGAAGCCGCGGCCAAGTACAAGCAGCAAAAGGAAGAACAGGGAAAAGTAGCTGGCATGAAGGAACACTACAATAACGGTGTCGCTTTCCTGGAGCAGGAACGCGTAGCCAAGGCTGACCTCTCCAAAGCTACGGCGGATCAACGCGATGCCGCTAAGCAGAAGGTCACCGATCTTTCCGACAAAGCCGTCGCGGAGTTCCAGGAAGCGCAAAAAATAGCCGGCGAGAAGGATCCTAACCAAGCGGTTTTCTGGGCGCGGTTAGGCGAAGCCTACGATCTGGCTGGACGCAACGACGAAGCTATCAACGCGTACAAACAGGCCGTCGCTGTGAAACCCGATAACCCTGGCTATTACAATAATCTGGGCAACGTGCTAGGGCGCACCGGCAAGATCGATGAAGCGCAAGCGGCTTATCAGAAGAGTGCCGAACTCGATCCGCCAAACGCAGCGCTGGCCTGGAGGAATTTCGGTATCAGTTTGTATCAGGCGGGCAGAATGCAGGATGCGATTGAACCCTTGAAAAAGGCGACAACACTGGATCCAAAAAACGCCCAAGGCTGGTATTTGTTGGGCACCTGCATGGTTGCGGACCCAAGTATTTATAAACAGGTGGGCGACAAAATCGAAGTGACTCCCAAGCCGGGCACTGCCGAGGCCTTCCAAAAGGCAATTGAGTTGGATCCAAATGGGCCGATTGGCGCGCAAGCGAAGCAGGGACTGGAGCAGTTAAACCAACTTACGGGCGGAATTGATACCAAGGTCGGTAACAAGAAGAAGAAGTCGTAGGATTCCGCTTATACTCAGGTAGAGCAAGCCGGCGCTGCACTGCAGTGCCGGCTTTGTTTTTCACTCTAAAATGTCCGAATTTAACTGTGTGTAAGTGTGCCGGTCATTTTTGTATGGCGCACAGCCCAGGCAAATGTTGCTGCGGAAGCAGGCAAAAGTATTGCCGCGAAGACCAGAAGCACCAGCAGAGGCTTGGAAATCACGAAGAGATTGGCGCCATCCAATAGCGCCGCCCTCATTGCATCCAACGCGTAAGTGACAGGATTCAAGCGGGCCACAAATTGCAGCCAGGGAGGAAGAATGCTGACGGGGAAAAGCATCCCGCCCACAATACTTGAGACACCGACCACGAACCACCTAGCGGGATTTCCACGCTTGAAGAGCAGCAAATAGCTGGCGGAGAAGATACCCAGTCCAGAGAAGGCGAGAACCGTAGCGAGCAGCACGATCACGACAGAAAGCCAATTCGCAGAGCGCAGGGGAAAGCCGAACAACAGCGCTCCCCAGCCAACATAGACCGCGACGCGCAGGGTGGTAGCAACAAATGGGTAGAGGGCCGAGCCGGTCAGAATGACGGGGAGCGGAACCTGCGTCACCAGCAAAGGCTCCAACGTCCCCGCATCTCGGGCTTCCATCAGACTTCTTTCAAACGTATCGAGGGCTGCGTTCAGGTAATCGAAGAAGAGAAAGCCCACGAGAGAGTACGCGAAGTAGGTGTTGCCTTGCGGCAACGATTCGCGGAGGCCCGGCGAATCGACGAATCTTGCGACGTAATAAAACATCGCGGCGGCAAACAGAGCTTCCATTGCTTCCAAAACAAAGGGGCTGCGATAGGTGCTGGCAATTCGCAAATCGCGCGTAAAAAACAGGAAGAGGTCTCGCAGCGTGCGCTTCATGCCGGGTGTGGCTCCTCAATCGTTTGCACGCCGTGTCCTGTGAGGCGGAGGAACACTTCCTCGAGTGAGGGCACGGAATGCCTGGCTTTCAGCGCGGCGGGCGAATCGAAGGCGATGATGGCGCCTTGTTGAAGAATGGCCACACGGTCCGCGAGAAATTCGATTTCCGGCAATGTATGAGAGGCGAATAGAAGGGAAGTGCCCTGATTGGCGACGACTTCTTTTTTCAGGAAGCGCCGAAACTCCGCTGCGGCGATAGCGTCGAGGCTGCGGGTGGGTTCGTCGAGAAGAAGCACTTTGGGCTGGTGAAGCACTGAGCGCAGCAAGCTGAGCCGCTGAATGGTCCCGGAGGACAGAGAGCGCACCTGGCGATCCAGGGCTCCGTCTAGTTCGAATTGTTCCGAAAGAGAGCGAATTCGCGCGTTAAGATACTCGCCGGAAAGGTGGTTGAGCCGGCCGAAGAATTGAAGATTTTCTTTGCCCGTCAGCCTGGAGTAGAAACCTCGATCACTGCCGGCATGGTAGCCCAGTTGGCGACGCACCGCCGCCGGTTCTCGCACGGCATCATGGCCGGCGAGTTGCGCTGATCCTCGGGTGGGGAGCAACAAGGTGGCCAAAATACGAAGCAGAGTGGTTTTGCCTGCACCGTTCGCGCCCAGCAGCGCGACTGATTCTCCTTGCGCGACTTTTAGCGAAATCCCGCGCAATGCGGGAGTGGTTGCCGTCGCGAATGGCTGAAGGAAGGCTCGCCAGCCGCTGTGGGTTGGAGGAAACCACTTTTCGAGCGAATCGACGCTGATGGCGGAAGCGGTCACTTTGGAACTTATAACGTTTCCTACAAAAGAAAACAATCAGCCGCGCGGGTCACGCACATCGCCGATGGCGGCGGGGCAAAATCCCCGGTAAAATAGCCCAGACGTGTCCCGGTCGTGCGGCATAGCGTGACGCACACTTAGAACAGAAAGAACAGGAGCGTACGAATGGTCCCGTTTGAGAATCGCGCCATAGTGCCAGACCATGTGCTGGTGCGCCATCTGGACGGCGAGTCGGTGTTGCTAAATCTGGATACGGAAAAATACTTTGGGCTGGATGCTATGGGATCACGCATGTTCATGTTGGTCACCACGTCAGCCTGCATTGAATCCGCGTACGAAAAGCTGCTGGAAGAATACGAAGTGGAACCTGAGATTCTGCGAAGCCATCTTGCCGAACTTTTGAGCAGCCTACTGGGCAACGGGCTGCTGGATGTGTCGCCTGTCGATGTGGGATCAATTCCGGCGGTTTAGCGCTCTGGATCCCGAAGCGCGGAAGTTGTTTCTTCGCGCCGCGGCGCTGCTTCCGTTTGTTGGGATGTCGCTACATAGAAGCGGCTACAAGAAGACACAGGGTTGGTTGCAAAAACGTTTAGAAAGTCGAAAGGCATGCGCAATAAACCCGGGATCCCCTGGCGAACTCGTGCACAAGACCTGTCGCATGGTGCGCGCTGCAGAACACTACGGCTTCATTCGGTCCACGTGTCTCGAAGAGTCTCTGGTGTTGTGGTATATCCTCGGTCAGCAGAATATCAATTCCCGCATTCGCGTTGGCGTACGCAGGCAAGCAGGAAAATTCGAAGCCCACGCGTGGGTTGAGTATGAAGGTGAAGCGCTGAACCAGCCTGAAGAATTACATCGGCACTACGCGCCCTTTGAGAGTGAGTTCGACAACCTGCCAGCGGAAAAATCATGAGCGGTTTTCTCGGGATATGGTCATACGCCTCAGCAGTCTTCCCGGCCGAATAGTCTCCCTAATCCGAAGTCCGATGTTGGCGAATCGGTTTTCACGTTGACCGAACAAGGTGATGTGGAGTCCTACATCCTGTCGTACATTGACGGCACGCGATTTGTGGTGGACGGGGCCACGAAGCGCATCTGGGGCACGGTTCGTCCGCCCAACACCACCGATGATCTGGCCACTTATTTTCTGGGACCTATCTTGGGTTTCGTTCTGCGGCGTGTTGAGGACCGCTGTGCCAGCTCCGATGGCGGCCGAGGTAGCGGCAGACGTGCCCGTTCGCGGCTTGTCTTTGCAAGTTGCTGGATGGTTGCCGCAAGCCGGATTTGCACCGCCTGTCTTGCGGAAGCGTGCCGCATTTCGCATGAGCATGAGTGGAGGAGGGATTGCCGGTGCGGCTTACCTGCTCCGGCTGTCGCTTTCGCCCACGGACGAAGACTGGCAGAAGGGCGCGGAGGATGGCCGCTGGTGGCTCTGGGACGCCCTGCTGCGGCCTTTGCGCCTCATCAGGAAGGTATGGACAGCGCCACTGCGTCCCCGGTCTGGCTGTACAGGTGTGGGAAATCAGGTTTGGTATGTCATTCCGAGCGAAGTTAGGAATCTTTCCTAGCTGAAAGCCCAAGAAAAAGGGAGATTCCTCACTCCGCAGACTCCGTTGGGAATGACAAGTAAGACTTTTTCCGCGAAGTGTTGTGGCCCCAAAAATCAAGAGTCGGCCTGCAGGATCACAAGCCGGCTCCCGAAGACCGGAGCGATTGCATCAAAGATTCGTTCGATGGCCCTCGGAGTGAATATGTTTTTGCGCGCGCGCGGGAAGCTCGACGCTCAGTGTCAACGAGTTCTTGTTGCGAAGCACACCCAGCGAAAATGTCTTCGCATCTTTGCCGTTTCGAAGTTTGTCGCGCAACTCGCTTGTTGTGCGGACCCTTTCGCCGCCCACACTGGTGATCACATCACCGCTTTTGAGACCCGCTTTCGCGGCGGGCGAATCTGGAAAAACTTCGCGGACCAGAACACCTTCTCCTTCCGGCGCTCCAAAATAATTTCCGAAGTCACCTTGTAGATCTTCCGCGTTAACTCCCAGACGGGCCTGGCCTGGAACCATAAGCGCAAAGTTATTCAGGTCTCCCAGGCCCGCGACTTCCGGCATCTCAGGAATATTGGGCATGTGGAATGCGAACGTATCCGGACCATTGATCATTCCAGTTTCGCGACGGGCCTCCGATTTTCCCAGCGTCGCGCTGATGGATTGTGACCGTCCGTCGCGCCAAACCGTTAATTGCACGGCGCGGCCCGCGGGGATTTCGTGAATCATACGGCGGAATTGCGCGGTGCCTTCGATGCGCTGGCCATTGATGTCCGTGATTACATCGTTTTGCTTCAGCCCCGCCTTGGCAGCCGGGCTATCGGGAAGGACCTTTCCCACAATCGCGCCGCGTTCCGCGGGCAGCTTCAAGTCTTTGGCCTTTTGTTGCGTGACTTCCGACGTTTCCACGCCGAGCCAACTGCCATCGCCGCCCAAGAATACCTGCACATCGCCCTGTGCCTGGTTGGGGTCGTCTTCGAGCTGGATGAGCTTGTCGCTTATTTCTAGCGCCGTCGCGATGGCGGGTGATGCCTCAACGACACGCGCAGCCTCAAGTTGTTGCAGTTTCGCCGCTAGAGCCGCAATCGTGGAATTGTCGCAGTCCTGCATTTGTGCGGAAGAACCTGGGATAGCAATTAGAGTAATACTTAGCGCCCCGAGCCCGAGACTCGTCAGCAAGAGTTTCTTGTTCATGATGTCGTTCAGCTCCTTACGTCGTTTAGACGAAAGGAAAGCTAAACGGTTGACTTTAACGCCACGATTCTGATCGTTCCGTTCACCGTGCCCAGGTGGATGGGGACCACGCCGCTGCCGTGCCCCAGCCTGCCATGCAGAACGCGTGGCGGGTCCGCTCCCCGCATGACGAACGGGAGCTCGGAAGAGAAGCTCCCGTTCATGCAGCGCGCCTCCAGGTCGGCGCGGAGATCCGCAGGGATCGCCAGAAGCACCGAGCCATTCGTAGTTTCCGCAGAAGCCCCGTGCAGGTCGGCCGGATGCTTCCATTCCAGATACACATTTCCATTCGTGGTGTGGGCATGCACGTTTCCGCTGCCCTCATACACCTCAATGTTGCCATTCACCGTGTGCAGGTCGCCAATCGATTCAGCGTCCATCACGCGTAGCGTTCCGTTCACAGTGCTCAATTTGTTCAAGTGGGCGCGCCGCGGCACATGGACCGTGTATTCCACGGCGACTTCCGCTCCGCCTTGTTCCGGATAGCGTGTGGATATGGAAAGAGCATCGGGGCGGGAATTAACGTCGATGGAAACCAGATCCAGCGCAGACTCTTTCTCCGACGTCGTTTTCACCGCGCGCACTTCCACCTCATCCTTGTCCCAAGTCTCGATGCGCACCGTGCCGTTGACGTTCGACAGTTCGAACGAACCGTCAGCCTGCAGCGGGAATGTCTTGGTAATCTCGCGCGTCACTGCGAAACACCGCGGAGTCGCGAGTGATGCAGCGAGCAGAATCGACGTGCACACGCCACGAATTGCGGAGCGAGTCATAATCGAACCTCCTTCGAGAACTTTCATCCGACGGAGCCCCCAGGACACCAATAAATTCTTGCCATCCATCCAATTGCGCGACGCCTCAGCGCAGCTGAAAATTGAACGTTACCGTCGAAATTACGTCTACCTTCTTACCGTCCCACTCCTCAGGATTCAGCCGCCACTGCCGGACTGCGGTTGTTGCCGCATCCACCAGTGCCGGTTCACCTTCCAAAACTTTTTCTACCACCAAGGTCCCATCCGTCTTCAGTCGTACTTGCAGCCGCACAACGCCTTGCACGCCAGCTCTGCGCGCCAGTTGCGGATATTCGGGACGAGGCTGATTCAAAACGTGCTTCATGAACTCGTCCTGGTCCTCGTGAAGGCCGCCAGTAAGCCCGATTTCCAGTCGCGTGATCACGGTATCGAACCAGTCGCCTCGCCCACCAGCAGCCACCGACGGCGGGACTTCGGCAGTTTGGTTCGGTATGTTAGCCGGCGTAAAGCCTGTTTGCTGGAGTTTCTCTTCGATGCGATGTTTCTGTTCCTGCAGAAGGGAATTGCGCAGCGTGCTGTCGGCGTCCAGATATTGCAGGCGAATTTTCCCGCTTGCGGTGTGCAGCTTCAGTACAGCGCCTCCGCCATTCAGGTTACCCATGGCGCGAACAGTGCCATCCGGACGTGGCCGGAGTTTCAGCAGCAGAGATGGATCCGATTCAATGCGATTCGCGCCGCCACGATCAACCGTGGCATCAATCGTAGCCGCGATATTTCGTGGAAGGTATAGAACGATGTCGCCGGTTTCAGAAGCCAATTGCGAAGGTCCGGGAAGCCGCACGGTCTGCCGGGGATCCTGGGAGTCGGGCGCGATCCATGCGGTGATGGTGCCATCTCCGGTTGCGGCACGAACGGTGTTGGTGACTCTGGTCAAACAGATGCTGCCGCCGCTGGTCACCACCTCCAGAGGGCCGGCAACATACATCATACGAATACCGCCGCCGCCGTTCTGCGCGTGCACCGACCCGTGCACTTCGCCAAAATCGATCTGGCCGCCACCGGTATGCACGGTTACCAGCGCGCCAGCTTCTCCGACGGTGATATTCCCGCCTTCCGTTTCCAGTTGTGCGATGCCTTGAATTTTTCCGGCACGGATATGGCCGCCGCCGGTCCGGAGTTTCGCGTTCCCCGCAATATTGCCGGCTCGAATGTGCCCGCCGGCAGTGTAAGCATCAAAATCGCCAAAAACGTCTTCCACGCTGATATGGCCGCCCTGGGTCTCGAGCTTGGCCACGGGATGTCCTGTAATTGCAGCGGGCCGATCAAAGCCAATGCGGCCGGTAGTGATGTTGCCGCCGTCTGTTTGCAGAACTACGCGTCCACCGAGATCCGAGGTCTCGATATCGCCGGCCCCAGTGGAGACCTCCACGTTGTAGTCCACGGGAACGCTCACGACGAACTTCACCCAGAACTGGGCTTGCTGCTGTTTGCCTCTTGCCTTTATGTGTTGTTGAGGAATTGCGCCTGTGATGGTCACGCCCGATGGAGTGCCCGCAGCCGTCAAATCATAATTCTGCAGTAGCTTCGCGGCGTGGGGTTCGCGGGCATCCGTTTCGATGTGTACGGAGTACTGGACGGCGCGCGGGGATCCGGGAGGCTGCCTGTGGATGCTTACAGAGCCCAAGTCTGTCGTGATGTGCAGCGTCAGACCTTCGGATGTTGGAATTGCGCCGGAACGGTCGGTGGAGACGTGCGGCGGAGTGTTTTCGCCGCTCCTGGCGGGAGAAACGGCAAGGAATAGCGTCAGAAGGAGTGCGCCGCCCAACGCGGGAAAAGTTCCGCGCGGCCGTTGGTAGTCAGAAAGCGAGATACATAGCTCCGTGCGCATGCGGCTAGAAAATCCGGATCGTTACCTTTACTGCTCATTACGTGCAGCAATTTGCCGCAACGCAGCGGCACTCTGCAAGCGCACGTAACGGCTGGGATCTTTGCGCTGCAGGTCCTCGAGAGTGCGGACCACATTGGCCATCGATTCATCCGCAGACGCGCCTGCCGCTGATGGCGCATGTCCTTCCGGCAGACTGGGCATGGGCATTAAGGCTTCCGAGGAATTCTGCAAAGAACGGACCAGCAGATTCACAGCCTCCACGCGAACTCCCGGGTTCGTATCATACTGCAATGCCTGCAAGAGAGTGTCGCGAACGGCCTGATCCGACGACTCGTCGCCCAGAGCTTCCAGCGCTTTCAGACGTACCGCCGGGTTTTGATCCTTGCGGGCCGCGGCCAGCAAGGCATTGCGCACCGCTGCATCCCTGGCGCGAGCCTTCAGCGCGTCGAGGCAATCCAGCCTTACGCCCGCATCGAAGCGGTCGCCGTTCGCAACCACGTAGGTCAACACGCGCCGCACGTCGGAGTCATCCAGGCTCCCGCTTAGCTCGACCGGTTGCTCTGCGCTGAGTTGCAAACGCACATTCTGCTTGTCGGAGGAAGACGATGGAGTCAAGTTGATTCCGGCGACGGCCATTTTGGCGAGTTGATCGTCGGTCAAGCGCACGCTGGGACGGACGTCAATGGCTTGATCCATGCTGTTGCTGGGATTGCGACTTGCGTACCATTCAGTGGATTGCACGCCCAGAATAAGTCCCAAAGCCACCAGGGCCGACCCGCTCCATACGGGATGAACGATCAACCAGCGGCGCAACCATGCGAATCGCAGCGGAGTTTCTTTCACGCGGGGCCGCGCCAAATCGTCGAGCTGCTCGGCCAGTTCGCTGCGGCACTGCGCCAGGAGAACGCCCGAAGTATCCAGTTCATCGGCTGCCTGGGAGATTCCTCCCATAGCATCCTGAAAACGACGCTCGTCGGAGAGTTGCATGCGGCAAGTCTCGCACTTGGCGAGATGCTCCTCGATCTTGGCGCGTTCGCGGTCGTCAACTTCATTGCAGAGGTAGAAGACGAAGAGTGGCGCGAGCTCCGCACAGATATTTTTTGTGCTCATCGCAGCACTCCCAATTCACTGCGGAGCTTCCGCGTCGCACGAAACAGCGAATTCTTCACGGTCTCTTCGCTGGTCCCCAGGGCGTCTCCGATGGCGCGAAGCTTCAATCCCTGATAGTGCTTCATTTCGAATACGATGCGTTCGCGAGGAGACAGCCGTTCCATGGCGACAGCCAGTCGCGCCTGGATCTCTTTTCCGACCAAGTGGCGTTCGGGGTCCAGGGTGGGGCGATACTCGCGTTGGCGCTCAAAGAAGTCCGTTCCCCCGTCCTCGTACTTTGCCGGATGCAATTCCGGCGCTTGATCCTCTGGGCGAGCTTGGCGGCGGCGCAGGTGGTCGAGGCACACGTTGGTGACGATGCGGTAGAGCCAAGTGTAAAAGCTGCATTCGAAACGGAAACGGTGGAGATTGCGGTAAACCTTCAGAAAGGCTTCCTGATAGACGTCGCGCGCGTCTTCGGTGCGCTTCATCAGGTTCAGCGCCAGACGCAGTACGTCCCGGTCGTAGCGCCGTACCAATTCCTCGAAAGCGTCGCGGCGGCCCGCTTGCGCTTCCTGGACAAGATGTCGATCATCAAGGTCGGCCAACGAGACCACCCTAGCCAGAGGAGCAGTGGAAACGCTAGTCTGGCTGGATTCATTCGCAAGAGCTAAAGCCAAATTGGGTAGCGGCATATTCGCTTTCTCTTTGCCGATTCCGGTGTATCTAGCTCCACCAGAAGATGTTAAGAGACAAAGCCCCCGGCAACGAAAATTCTTCTACCGTTACCCCTATTCGACGCGGGCTACACACGATTGTGAGCAGTCCGCGACTTGGTTACCCGTTTCCCGACCACAATTCACCGGTGCACCCCTGGATGCGGGCGCAGTCCCTAGTAACAAGACGAAGTCAGGCAGGCGAAAGTTTCTCGTCTGCGCTCATTCGCCAAGCGACCAGAGGCAGTCCTAGCAGAAGAGCCAGGGTGGCCACCACCAGGTAACCCTGGGCGTGGTAAAAACTGTCCGGTTGCGCGAGCAGCTCGACTGCCCCTCGCGCCAAGTCAACCGAGGCGATCGCCAAAAGCAGTCCCAACAGGTTAAAGCGAGACACCAGGCGAATGCCGTTAACGATGATCGCCAGCAGGATGGCATTCAGCAAGAACTGCTTGAAGAAGTCGGCGGGCGTTCCCCAATTCGAGATCAGGGCAGCAGCCACTCCCAAGAACAGCAGCATGCGAACCCATCGCACGCGAACTTCGGCACCGAGCACACTGGAGGCCAGGGCGAAGACTCCTGTGAGGAACAATGCGCGAACCAAGGATCCCCCGATGATCATCGCGGCGGGAAACATGGCGTCAAACGAATCGCCGAAACGAGCGGGGAAGGATTCATGTGCCGTTGGCCACCATTGCGCCACAACTCCCAGAAAGCGGTTCAGACCGATCCACAGCGAAGCGCCCCCCAGGCCGATCCAGAATGCGTCGCGATAATAATTGCCCGGCATCCCGAGCCACGTGGGAATCCGTTCTTCCCCAAAGGCCCTCGAGGCGAAGTGCCAAGCCAGGCCGAAGAGCAGGATGAGGCCCCCCAAAATCAACGCGCTGAATATAAGTACTCCCACGGTGGCGGTTCCCAGAAACATGCGCAGCGATATGTCGGTGCGATACTGGGCCATAAGGTTCGGTATGCCTTTACCAAGCAAAATGTCTGCGAGGAATGCCGCGAGTCCCAGAAGTCCCCACTGAAACATACTCCGCCAAGGAACATGCACCGCAGGTTCAGCACGCCAGCGTTTAAAATAAAGGACGATAACACTGATCAGCAAACCCAGGCCGAAAAGTACTTGCCCGACGGAGATCAACGTGCGCGGCAACGTCTGCTCCTCCTGTTTACGCGCAAACTCCTCCGGGATCTTGACATAGGTGCGGTAGTTGGCCGGTTCGTCGCCGAGCACCTGCAACTCGGTGCGGGCGTAGGCGTGGTCGGTGGAATCCTTGGCGCGGGAATTTTCCGGATCAAGCGGCGTCTTCTGCTGCCAGGTGAGAATGTGGTCGGTGCGATCGGGGTGCTTTTCCGAATTCGCCTCGACCAAGTTCCACCCACTCAAGTCGATGTTTTTCTGTTCGCGTAGAAATTTTTCCGCGATTGCCTGGGCCTGCTCTTTGCTGAGATTGGCACCTTTGGTCGCTTCCGCCATGGTGTGACGGAAGGCGTGCACGGTGCCATCAGGCCGAAGGGTTACGGCAAACTCCTCTGGCTGGGAATCATGGAAATAGCGCACGCGCCAAAGAGCGCCGGGGACTCGCTGCTCATAAATCTTGTTGATATCCGCGATGGGCATGCGGCGCCGCAGGTATTCGTTGGCGAACGGGTTGGTGGTGTCCACAAATTGCGCCACCCTGTGATAACTAGACGGATCCAGACCGTGTTCCTTCATTACCGCGTTGCCGCGTGTGATGGCGGCGCGCGCGTTGACGGAAACTTTCAGATAATCGCCAATGGTTTCGTGCTTCATCTTCCATGCCAGCAACCCGCCGCCGATCACGCACAGCGCCAGAAAGCCGATCATCCCGGCTGTAAGCGGGTTGTAACGCCGCGCGGTCGCTGCGTTTTCCATGGCTGGCCGGTCGGTGATGCTAATCTCTTGCGCCTCGACGCCGTTGAGCAAATCGTCTACGGGTTCGAAGCTTCCGCGCAGCAAATACGAAATGCCGGACCATGCCAATGGCGCAACCGCCGCCAAGCCCACTACGATGCCCGAAGCCTTGTAATAGAGATTGTCGGAACGGATCAGCAGCAGTCCCACCAGCGAGGCGTCCACCGTGTAGTGCCAGATCAGCGTGGCCACGATGCCCCAACGCAGCATTACCAGCCCGGCCACGATTCCGATCATCCCCACTTCGATCCCGCGGATATACCCTGGCTCCTGGGGATATGCGCTGTGCAGGAAGCTCCAGAAAAATGCCGGCAGAATCACGGCGAGGATGCGGGAGTGCGTCAACTTTTCCAGGTATGGGATGGCAAAGAGTCGGAAGAGAAATTCTTCGCTGGTGGCCGCCATGACACCGATGGCTACGCCGGCGATCCAGGGAATCGCGGTATTGAACACCTCGGAATAGTTCGTGTCCTGCGGCGCCCACACACCGAACTTGCTGCCAATCATATAGAACGCGACGATGAAGCCCATGTGCGCCGCGGCTAGAGAGAGGCCGACAATGGAGGAACAGAAAAATTCCTTGGAGCGCAAGCCGCGCCAGCTGAATGCCTCGTACAGACGCATGCGCATCGGTTGCGCTGCGCGGTACAAGGGCTCACCACCCGGCAGGACCAGCGTGACCATCAATCCCGAAGCCAGCGCACCCGCCACAATCTGCAACAAGGTTTTCAGCACAAAAGTGGCGTAAGTCACGTGGGTGTCGTAACCGGCCCGGTAGGCATCCCACTGGTTCACCTGCATCAGGAAGTACAACACCGCGACAACGGCGCCAATTTTCACCGCGGGCGCCCATTTTGTTTTTCCTTGCCGTGTAAGCGAAATGCCCAGCCAAAGTGCTCCGCCCAGCAGGAATCCGTAAGGAATCAGGGCAATCTCGTTGTAGAAATTGTTGGTCGAACGCAGCTTCTGGTAGGCGCGCGACCATGCGTCGGGCACCTTCAGAGATTCCTGAGTGCTGGCGAGACGATCGCCATCCAGCCCCACGTGTAGCCGGTAGGGCGCTTCCTTGGCCTTGAATCCCTTGCGCTCCCAGGTGAACGACCAGTCCACGCGATTGGGACGCGTTTCGGAGTTTGCTTCCTCGGGCAGAAATTCCCAATTGTTCAGATCGACGCCAAACTTGCGCTGCAGGAATTCTTGAGCCTTAGCAAGCGCTTCATCCCGATTCAGCGAATTTGCGGCGCGCGTTTCTTCGATTCTGTGCTCGTAGGCAATGACCTTTCCCGCCGGGCTGAGCCTGACGAGATATTCTTCTTCCTGAAGCGGCCGGAAAAAACGCACGTCCCAATACCAGATGTTGAGTTCGGTGGACATCAGCCGGTTCGCTTGCTGCAGGCCCAGTTCGCGTTCCAGATAGGTTTTGGCGTTTTCGTCGACGGCAAAATTGATGGTCGATTGGTAGCCGTTCAGGTTCTCGCCCAGGCTCTCGACGAACTGCTTGGCGCGGTTCTGCACGTCCGAGCGCGACACCTTGAAATCCACTGAAGCTTCGGGAAACGCGCGAAAGAAATATTTTTGTGCGAAGAAGAGTCCGATGATGCCGAAGATAATCCACAGAACGAGCGCGCGCTTGTCCGACCCCGTCAATCGAGCTTCCGGCAATGGAGCCTCCCTGACTGCTGGGCAATGCAAAGGCCCACTGTACTGATACGCAGGCCCAAGACGCAAGTTTCACGAAAGGCGGAGGTTACATGGAGATGGTATAAAGAAGAGACATGTCCATCAGTCTGCAGACGGAAGTTCGCATGGTGAAGGGAGTGGGGCCGCAACGCGCGGAACTTCTGGCGAAGCGCGGCATCTTGACGCTCGAAGATTTGCTGAACTACCTGCCCTTTCGCTATGAAGACCGCATCCATTTTTCCAGAATTAAAGATGTTCAGCCCAACGGCGTGTACACCCTGCGTGCCCGCGCGATGAGCGGCCAAGCCGTCCGCGGGATGTACGGCCGCGATGCCATCTACCACCTACTGGTGCAGGATGACAGCGGCTCTCTGCCCTGCAAGTTTTTTCACGGTGGATACCTGGAAGGGCGCTTGAAGCCGGGGCAGGAATTAATACTGCACGGGAAGATTGAGATCGACAAACTGCGACCGGCACGGCGCGAAATGGTGAATCCACAAATCGAAGTGCTGGGAACCGGCGAGGTCGACTCCACCGAGATGGGGCGCATCGTACCGATCTACGAAGCCATCGGCACGTTCGGCACGCGAATGATTCGACGAGCGGTTTATGCCACGCTGCAGAATCTCGACCAAAATATTCCTGATGTTCTGCCGGCTGCACTGCGCGAAAGACTGCGGTATCCATCGCGCCGCGACGCCTTGATTCATACTCATTTTCCATCGCAGCAAGAATCTCTGGAAGCGCTGAACTTTTTTCGTTCACCCGCGCAACAGCGTTTGATCTTCGAAGAATTTTTCCTCTACCAATTGAGTATGGCGCTGCGGCGAAAAACCGTGCGCAAGGAGGACGCCATCGCTTTCCACGTGCGCGAAGACAAGGTGCGTGAAGCGTTGAAGCGTATTCTGCCTTTCAAGCCCACCAATGCGCAGAAACGCGTGCTTGCTGAAATTGCCGCTGACCTCGAAAAGCCCGCGCCGATGAATCGCCTGCTGCAAGGTGACGTGGGCAGCGGAAAGACGATTGTCGCGCTGCAGGCCGCGGTCATCGCCATAGAGAACGGTTGCCAGACGGCGCTGATGGCGCCCACCGAAATTCTTGCCGTGCAGCACTATCTTTCCGCGCGACGCATTCTCTCCCCGGGCGGCTATTCCATGGAATTGCTGATCAGCGGCTTGAAATCTGCCGATAAGGCTGCGGCACTGGAACGAATCCGCTCGGGCGAAGCCAAGCTGGTGATTGGCACACACGCGTTGATCGAAGACAATGTGGAATTTCAGCGACTAGGTTTCGTCGCTATCGACGAACAGCATCGCTTTGGCGTGCTACAACGCAAACGACTAATGGACAAGGCCGCGAGCCATGGCCACGCTCCTCATGTGCTTGTCCTGACTGCCACGCCCATTCCGCGCACCCTTTCTCTCACTCTCTACGGCGACCTGGATGTTTCGGTGCTTGATGAATTGCCGCCGGGCCGCACTCCGATTGAAACTCGCACCACCTCGGAAAAGCATCTCCCCGGCGTGTGGGAATTTCTTCGCCGGGAAGTGAAAGCCGGGCACCAGGGCTACATCGTCTATCCCGTCATCGAAGAATCGAAACTGGAATTGAAAGCAGCCATCGAGGAATACCAGCGACTGTCGAAAACCGTTTTCCCCGAGTTGAAGCTTGGGCTACTCCATGGGCGTCTCTCCAGCGAGGAGAAGGAAGACGTGATGCAGAAGTTTCGTCGCAACGAGGTGCAAATACTCGTGGCCACCACCGTCGTGGAAGTCGGAGTGGATGTTCCCAACGCCACGGTAATGATCATTGAGCATGCCGAGCGCTTTGGCCTAGCGCAATTGCACCAACTGCGGGGCCGCATCGGGCGCGGGGTCTCGCGATCCCATTGCATCCTCGTTTCACCCTACCGAATGAGCGACGACGCGCGGACACGCCTGGAAACCATGGTGCGTACCACCAATGGTTTCGAAATCGCCGAAACCGATCTGCTGATTCGCGGGCCAGGCGAGTTTTTTGGCACGCGTCAGTCGGGCGAGCTTGGCTTCCATGTGGCGAATCCGTTGCGCGATCGCGAACTTCTGGAACTAGCGCGTAAGGAAGCGTTCTCTATCGCGGAAGATCCCGGGCAGAAAGACTCTTTGCAGAAGATGCTGCGCCTTTTGCCGCCTCAATGGCAGCGGCGCTACCATCTTGCTCATGTCGGTTGAAGGTGCTTCGAACGAGCCATGAGGGTGATTGCCGGTAAATTTCGCAGCCGTTCTATTAAGAGTTTGAAGGGCCTGGCTCTGCGTCCCACCAGCGATCGACTGCGCGAGACGCTGTTCAATATTCTGACCGACCGTGTTCTCGATGCACGGTTCGTGGACGCCTTCGCGGGCACGGGTGCGGTTGGCATCGAAGCGCTCAGCCGCGGAGCTCGCGAAGTGATCTTCATCGAAAATCATGCGCCAGCCGTGGCGCTGATTCGCAAGAATTTGCAGGCGCTCGGAATTCAATCCTTAGGCAATGTTGTGGCGCTCGACGCGCTTCGTGGACTGCAGCGCTTGGCGGCGAGCCCTGCAGCAACATCGTCGTTGGTGGATATTGTTTTTCTGGATCCGCCCTATGCCGCCACGCAAGATTATCGACGGGTGCTGACGTTTCTTGGCGCCGCTCCTTTTTTGCAAGAAGGCAGCCTAGTAATCGCGGAGCACCGCTCTTCCGTCGAACTACCGGAAACGTTTGGGAACCTTTTGCGAGCGCGGGTGCTGCGTCAGGGAGACGCTTCGCTTAGTTTCTATCGCTTTACTTCGAGCAACTTGCAGAGCACCACGGAATCGTAGTAAACCCATTCCTCGTCCCGCACATCTATTCTGTTTGAGTTTTTTCGGGTCCCCCAGCCTGCGCGAATGACGGCTAGCCACGATATAATTGAGGATAAATGGCGCACAGGTTCCAGGTCAGTTCGCTTGACGTGCTCGGACAAAGAGAGCAACCGCCTCCCTTTGTCCCGTCGCGGAAATTCCGTGTGAACCCGTTTGATCTGTTGGGTCAGGGAGAAATCTACCCCTATCCCGTGCATCTACCGGGCCGCGTGCAGCCGAAACTGACGATTGCCTGGAATAGTTTTCATCAGAACTTCTTCAGTGGCATTCCGGTGTTTTTTCAACGTGGCCGGCTGCTGAAGGCTGCGCCGCCGCCGAAGGTGTTTCGCGATTGCATTATTGAACGCCCCATGCCGCGGCGCGCGATACTGGCGTCCTTCCTGCTGTATGTTGCCGCGCTTCTTATGCCTTGGCCAGATCTTCCCGCGGCGCCACTGCGCAATCACGCGTTTGATAACACAGAGCTGACCTGGTCAGGCCGCATCGAGGATTTGCCGCTGCTGAATATTCCGAAGCAAAAGTCGGCGGGTAAGCCAAAAGCGCCTGCGCCGGATCCGGTGACGGCCGAAAACACGGATGCGTACCATCCGCGGCAGCGCATCTACACAGATCCGGTTCACCCCACGCATCCAAGGCAGACTCTGGTGAATCCTGCCGCTCCTCCGGAAGCGCCGAAATTCCTTCCTCCGATGCCAAACGTGGTGCAGATTGCTGCTGCGGCACCAGCGCGGCCGCGAATGGAGATCAGTGAAAAGACGCTCGCCAAGCTGCGACCGAAGCAAGTTAAGGCCGCTGCGAGCACTGATGTGCCGCCACCGGATGCGCCGAACTTCGAGCAGCGCACCGCGGAAATCAGTTTGACGGCTTCGCAGTCCGGTCCGGCTCGTCCAAAAGTTCAGATTAATGCGGGATCAGCTCCGCGAGTAGCGGACCGATCGCAATCGGGAGAAAATGCGGCGGCACCTGACGCTGCGCTTTCACCCTCGAGCAATTCCGGCGGCGCTCCTTCCACTCTGATCGCGCTTTCCAATTCTCCCGCTCCCCCAACGCCGGTTATTCCTGTGCCTCAAGGAAACCTGGCAGCACGCGTTGCGATTTCTCCGGAAGGGAAGCCGGGCGGCACAGGCGCATCGTCAAACGGCGGGGCCAGTGGAACTGAAGCTGGTAATAGCAATGTGGGAATCAGCATCAGCGGGGGAAGTCCCAAGCCGAATGCGGGCGCATCGGGACTCGGCGCACCATCGGGGAAACTCACCTTACCCAAAGCGCAAATGGGCTACAAACGTCCGGACACAAATCTAGCTGAGGAAGATCCGCCCGAACGCGTCGGGCCGCCCAATTTTGCGGCGTTGTCTCCGGACGCGAAGCCGGAGCAGATATTTTTGTCGAAGCGGGTGTATTCGATGAACGTGAACATGCCGAATCTGAACAGTGTCACGGGAAGTTGGCTGATTCACTTTTCGGAGTTGCACCTTGCCGATTACCGGCATCGCTCGGGGAATGTCAGCGCGCCGGTGCCGCTGCGCAAGATCGATCCCAAGTATCCGCAGACGCTGATGCAAGATCACGTGGAGGGCCAGGTGATTCTGTACGGCGTGATTCGCAAAGATGGCACCGTCGACAGTATCCAGGTGGTGCATGGAATCGACGATCAACTGGATGCCAATGCCGTCTCCGCGTTTGCTCAGTGGAAGTTCGAACCCGCCACGAAAGAAGAGCAACCCATCGATCTCGAGGCCATTGTGTACATCCCCTTCCGCGCGCCTTCCCGGCCGTGAGTCAGGCTGCTCGCCGCTAAAATCCCGCCTCGAACAATTTCACTAGCGTATACAGAGTGTGATTCACCGGCACAGGCACTTTTAATTCTTCGCCCAGTCGCGCCACGTGCCCATTAAGCGAATCGATCTCGGTCTTTTTGTTGCGCGCCATGTCTTGTGCCGTCGACGACCGCGTTCCACTCATCTGCTCGGCGATCTTGAATGCTCCGGCGACCGCCGCTTGCGGGTCCTCTAAACCCGGCGGCTGAATCCCCTGGGCCTTTGCCACGGCCAGAACTTCATGGACCACTGTTTCTACGACACGCTTGGCGTCGGCGCTGGCGATGATTTCTCCGTACGTCGCGCGCCCAAGGCCCGAGACCGCGTTGAGCGCGCAATTCCAAACCAGCTTGGTCCAGAGCTCGCCCTCAATATTTTCGGACATACGGCAAGGAACGTGGGCGCGCGAAAAAAGATTTGCGATCATTTCTGTTTTTTCACTCTTCGGGCCGACAACCAAGTCTCCGCGGCCAAGGTGCTTCAACTGTCCCGGAGCAGCCATGGCTGCGGCAACGTAAACCACAGCGGGCAGTGCGGCAATTCCCGAAGCTTTGTGAATCTCTTCCACGTTATTGACGCCGTTTTGTAGGCTAATTACGATCGCATGCGGCGAAATGTGTTTCACCAATTCTCGCGAGGCTGCGGCCGTGTCCGTGGTTTTTACGCTGAGCAGCACCACATCGGCGTCCTTGGTCGCCGCAATTTCTGTCGCAACCTCGGGATGCACCGTTTCGCGGAATTGCACCGTGTCGAGCACCAGCCCGGATTTCGTTACCGCATCTACGAACGCCGCCCGGCCGATCATCACCACTGGAGCGCCGGCGCGCGCCAGCATGCCTCCAAAATAGCTGCCCACGGCCCCGGCTCCTACCACCGCAATTCGAGGCCACGTTATTTCGCTGCTCATTCCGTAATCACCTGAATCAGTTTATCGATATCCTGCTCGGTATTGTAAAGGTGCGTGGAAACTCGAATGTTTCCTTCGCGCAAGCTGGCATATACCTTTTCTTTTTTTAGGCGCTCGTGGCATTCCCGCGTTCGCTCCGCGGTGCGCGCCGCAAAACAACCGTACGGGCCCTGATGTTCTGGTTTGGTTGGGCTGGTTCGGACAAAACGATCGTTTGGCAATGATTCGAACAGGCGCGCCATCAGCTTTCGATTGTGGGCGGCTACCGTTTCCACGCCAACCTCTTGCAGAAAGCGCAGCGAGGCGTCCCACCCCGCCAGATTGAAGTAGCTTGCTGTTTCCGAGGCGTCCCAACCGCGCGCTCCTGCCGCGGCCTTCGGATTCTCAAAAATCAGGTCCGCAAAATGTTTCAAGCCTTCGATCCCCTGCCAGTAGAACGGACTGGGCCGGAATCTCGCCATCAGCTCGCACGCGCCCCAAAAGAATCCTGAACCATAAGGCCCCAGCAGCCATTTGTAGCCCGAGCAAATGATAAAGTCCGCACCAAGTTCCTTCACGTCCATGGGAATCGCGCCACAAGACTGGCTCACGTCCAACGCCAGCAGCGTGCCTTGCGCACGACACGCCGCGCCCAATTTCGCCGCCTCCAGCATTGAACCATCATCGAATCGCACCAGGCTCGCGGAAACCACGCGCGTCCTCGGTGTCAGCGCGGCGATGAAGTCGTCCGCTGTGATCCACTGCTCGCGTGGAGCAATCACCCGGAGCCTGACATCTTCTCGCGCTTCCATTGGTTTCCAGGTGGTGTATTGCACGGGGAATTCGCGGTGCGCCGTGAGGATTTCGTCCCCCGGCGTCCAACTCAGTCCGAGAGCTAAGGCCATCAGGCCGGCGCTTGCACCTGTCGTCAACGCGATTTCTTCGGGCCTCGCGCCAATCAGATTCGCGATGGACGTTCGGACGCACTGCGGCAAAGCCATTTCAGCCTGATCGGTCAAGGCGTGCGGAAACTTTTTCCATTCCAGGGCAGCTTGCACGGCGTGTAACGAAACGCGTGGCATTGGAGCCTGTCCCGCGGCGTTTAGATACACAACCGCGTCATTCGCATACCAAGCCTGCCGATAATCGACACTTGGCATCATCGCTGTTGCCACAGAACGCCTCCATACAGCACGCTCCATCTTTTGTATAAAGAAGAAAACACGCAAGCGCCAAATTGGGAGGGGCTAGGAAAAGCGGCTAGAAATGATTGCGGAGTTCCCGGAACGCCGGCACAATCACCAATTTTCCGTTTCCCGCCATTACCGGTTCGTGTTCCAGGTGCCAGGTGTTCACATGCGGGATGTACACGGCATTCAGTCCCGCTTGCATCGCCGGGTTAATATCGCTGCGCGGGCTGTTGCCGATCATCCAACCCAGCGTCTTCACAATCTTGTGTTTGTTGACCAGCAGACCATAGGTCTTGGCATCTTTCTCCGAAACGATTTCGATAGCCTCGAAGAATCCCTGCAAGCCGGAGCGCTCCACTTTCGCGGCCTGCTCTGCAGGTTCTCCCTTGGTGAATAAAATGAGCCGGTGCCGCGTTGTCAGGTAGGCCAGCGTTTCCGGCACGCCGTCAAGGATTTTTGGCGGAGTCTTCTCCAGTTCCATGACGCGCATGTGAACCTGCGCCAGGATTTCGCGTTTGGCCATCTGGTCCGCCAGTTTCAAATACGTTTCTTCCAACGAGCGGCCAAAACTGCGCACGCCGTAGCCGTACTGGCGAATGTTCTTGCGTTCCGTTTCATTCAGGATGTGGCGGATATAGGCGCGGCTGTAACCGCACGGCTCGACGAGGCTGATAAAGTCTTCGATCAATTTTTCGAAGAAAACATTATTTTCCCAGAGCGTATCGTCCGCATCAATTAGTAGCGTGTTGCGTCTCATAGTCGTGACTGGGTGCAGTGCTTCGTGCTCCTCTGGCTCACGTTTCGATCAGGTAGCTCGATTAGTGTAACAGCCTCAGCGCGTCTTCGACGATGACGCGTGCCGCATCCGGGCGCGCCATTTTTGCCGCCGCGCTTTTCATCGCAGCCAATTTTTCCGGGCGTTCCAGCAGGGCGGCGATTTTCCAAGGTGCCGCGGGAAGATTGTTGCAGCGAACGGCTGCGCCCGCTTCCAGCAAGTGATCCGCGTTGCGCGATTCCTGCCCTGGGATTGGCTCGACGATGGCCATGGGCAATGCTCGCGCGAGTGCTTCCGAGGTAGTCAACCCGCCGGCTTTCCCCACCAGCAAGTCTGCCGCCGCCATGTACTGATCCATTTCCTGCGTAAAGCCAACAGCGACCAGCCGGTCTCCTCCGCTTGCCAGTTTTCCGGCGCCGCGCGAAATCTGCTCCAGCCGTTTCCTCAATTTTTCCGATTTGCCCGCGATGGCGACGATCTGCCACGGACGCGCCAACGCTAGAAGGCCTTTCACTAACTGTTCCACCGGCCCGAGTCCATAACCGCCCGCCGCGATCAGCACCACTTGGGCTTTCGGGTCGATGCCCAATCGCTTGCGCGTTTCACCTTGATCCAGTCGTTTTTCGAACGCAGGATCCACCGGGATGCCCGTCACGCGCAATTTTTCCCGTGGCACCCCGATCCGGGCCAGATATTCGGCCGACTCTGGAAGGGCGACATAGTAGCGATCCACAGTTCGGCACAGCCACATGGCATGTACGTCGTAATCAGTCACTACGACTGCGTGCCGCGCCTGCAATTTGTTTTTGGCGATCAGCCACGCCAGGATTTCCGCGGGCAAGAAATGCGTGGCAATACACAGGTCCGGCTGAGTCTTCTTCAGCATACGAATCATGGGTTGGGTATTCAGCCGGTCCAGTGCCAGGCGCTGTCGCGGGTGGCGCCAAGGCTGGTCAGTGCGATCGTACAGTAAACCCATCAGGTTGGGGGCGCGCCGCACCATCGTGATGTAGGCCTTGTCGTAAAGTTGCTGAAATACTTTGCTTACTTGGGTAAGGGCGTCAATGTGTTCCACGGTGCAATCGCCGTGTGCCACGAACGCTTTTTCGAGTGCCTGTGCGGCCCGAACATGCCCGGCGCCTGACGACGCCGATAGTATCAGCACACGTGGTTTGCGATTCAGCCGCAGGACTTCGCTCATCGTCAGGAGGCGCCTAAGCGCTCTTGCGCTGGCCTGCAGAAAGCTGCTCGAGGATGTTGCGCGCAATCTTCTGGATTTCTCCAAACCGGGTGAGGTATTCCTGGAATTCGGAATTGAGCATCTGCGCTTCTTGCGGTCCAAGTTGGTTTCGCAGAATCATGTCGCGCAATTTCACCGGGTGCGGAAGCAGCGCGTCTTCCTGCAATTCTTCCAGCGCTTGTTTTGGATTGTAGTGGTACATGGGTGTCCCCCCGAGTCTCGCCGCAGCACCGCGGCAAAACGATCCGTCTCCATTCTACTCAAAAAGAAGGTCAACGAGTCGCGCTGAGGAAGGCATTTCACGAAGAGGATTAAGCGGCGGAGGCGCGAATCGGGACAAATTCGTACTTCTCGATTCTGGCGGCAATTCCTGTTTTGCCACTGTCGTCGGTTTCGATGCGTACCACGCGACCGTGGCATCTTATGTTGACGTCGCCCGCGGTGATCATTTGCTGCGGCAACGTCAAAATAAAATCTATCTCGCTGCCGTCCTCAAATCGCGCTTCGGTGAGGAAGTATAAGCCACGATAGCTAACGTCTCTGGTGTGAGCCTTCAGTTCCGGGCCGCTGGCGTCTCTCGCCAGAACGCGCACCGGAAGGGTCATCACAAACCGCCTTGCTTCACGGCGGTCAGACAAATCGCCCATCAGGCCCCCTTATAGTTTCGACCACGGCGAACGTATCACCGGCAGCGGCAGACTGCAATCCGAAATTCCCACTTTTTAGCTCTAGTACGCCCCCTCCTGCTCTAGTGGGACCAGAACTACCATGTTCCCGGTTCACGGAACGAGTCTCATCCTTTACGCCCGAATATTGCATCGGTGAGTCCAGATTAAACTCGTCGATTTTCAGTTACACTTGATTTTGCTCTTACACCCGTCATGCATTCTCACGATTCCCAGACGCTCTTTTTGAACGGGCCTGTCGGCCGCCTGGAGGCTATCCTCTGGACTCCCAACCATCCGCTTGTTCCGCACTTCGCCGCGGTAATTTGCCATCCGCATCCGCTATTTGGCGGCACCATGCACAACAAAGTGGTGTATCAGGCGGCCAAGTCGCTCGACGCGCTGGGGGTTCCCGTGTTGCGCTTTAATCTTCGTGGCGCCGGTCTTAGCGCGGGAGCTCACGATAAGGGGCGCGGAGAGCAGGGAGATGTTCAAGCCGCCATCGATTTTCTTGCGACGGAATTTCCGCGCACACCGTTGTTGTTGGCTGGCTTCAGCTTTGGTAGTTGGGTCGGACTCCGGATGGGATGCGCCGATTCTCGCGTGACCGAGTTGATCGGCTTGGGCGTTCCAGTGGACAACTCCGACTTCACGTACCTTTCATCGTGTGCCAAGCCGAAACTATTCGTCAGCGGTTCCAATGACGAGCACGGCGCGCCGGAGAAAGTGGAAGAACTCGTGGGCATGCTTCCGGGAGAAAATCGATTCGTGATGATCGACGGCACCGATCACTTCTTCACCGGGCACCTTCCGCTGCTCGATCGCGCCATCACCGACTGGCTCGTGCAGCGCCATCCTGACCTTGTCGCTTCTTAGGCGTTCTCTCCCCGCTGAAACAGTTTGCTGAACTGGTCCAGCCCCGCCGGTGCTGCCGCCACCACGTTGCTGTTTTCCTCTACGTGCGTGGTGCGCGACATTCCTACAAGCGCCGTGGTTATTCCCGGGGCCGATCGCGCGAACTGCAAAGCCCGCTCCACGTCGTTTGTTAATCCGAGAGCCTCCGCGACGAATCCTGGCAGGTTCTGCGCCACTTGTCCCTGTAATAGCGAAGCACTGGCAATCAAGGTGATGCCCAATTCGCTGGCTGCTTCCATCACGGTTTTTTCGCCGCTGTCCAGCTTCTGATTACCCAGCGTCAGTGCCTCGGTCATCGCCAGGTTGAATGGTAATTGCACGAAGCGGAAGCGGTGCTTCTCGCCGGCTATCTCCCGCGCGATTTTCGCGAGATCACCAAGTTGCAATGCGTCTTTCGCGGTTTTTTCCTGGCGGAAGCCGTTCCAGGTGGCCATTCCGTAATACTGGATGCGTCCTTTCGCCGCGGCCGACTCAAGGAAGGAAAATGCGTCGCGCACGCGCTTCGTAAATTCCTCTTTGGAAATATCACCCAACTGCGTTTCGGGATTATGCAGGTAATAGACGTCGATGCACTCGACCCCGAGATTCTTCAGGCTGCGGATCAACTGGTTCTCCAAAAATCGCGTGGCCATGCAATGGCTGCCGCCGGCAATTTCTTTGGCCGTAAACACGCCGCGCTGAATGTATTCTTCAAAGAAATAGCGGTTGGGATCCGCGGGCATATTGCCGTCGGGTGTCAGGTAACCGCCCTTGGTGCAGACGACGATTTCTTCGCGTCCGAATCCCTTGTTGGCCAACACCTTCAGCGCTGCGCCAATGTTGCGTTCGCTGCGTTGAAAGCGGTAGTTGATCGCCGTATCGAGGACGTTGATTCCCGCCTGCACCGCCGCCACAATCGCCGCCGTGTATCCGGCATCCTTGTCATCATTGGGTTGGCCCAGGTAGGTGCCAATTCCCAGCGATGAGAGCACCAGGTCTTGTGCCTCGCGAAAATGCCCTTCGCCGGCCACGCCGCGAAACTTTTCTGCGTACTGCGTAGTACCTTCTTTTGTTGCTCCACGGCTCATTGCAGTTCCTCACTTTTCTTTTGTCCTTCGGCGGTTCCGCTCTCTGGCGTTTCTTCTTTCTTGGGCGCCAGCAGCCGCGAGCATGCTCGCAGAATCCTGCGGTACGGCCAATCCTTGTCGCGAAAGAAAATCTCGCCATCACGCGGCTGGCTGTAGAACCATCGTGCCACCAGCCATAAATGATCCGTTAGGTCGGTGGTGCTTTGCCGAGTGTTTGGCACTTTGGGAGGTGCCGTGTTCATGACCTCTTCCAGATATTCGCGAACCGTTTCTTCCGCGGAGCGCGGCTCGCTCGTGTCCCCAAATCGCAGTGTGAAGGGCTCCGACAGCCTGCCTCCCCGCACCACGTACAGTCCGATGGCCTGCTCCTCGGTCGTGCGCTGCAGAATCACCGCGTCCAGTTCCTGAATTCTTCTCACCAGTTCGGGCCGTCCGCGCAATACATCATCCAGCTTCTCCAGTTTCTTGTGAACTGTCGCCGCTCGCTCGAAGTCCAAGTCCTCGCTGGCCTTTTCCCGCTCGTGTTCGTAGGCGTTGCGGAGTGAGGCGCTGTTTGTCTCCAGAAACGACACCAGGCGATGCACCTCAATGTCATATTCTTCCTTTGTGCAGCCCGCAAAGCACGGCGCCAGGCACATCTTCATTTCTGAATATAGGCAGCCGGGAAACGTCGGGTCGCGCCGGATCTTGATCTGGCATCGTCGCACCTTGAAGAAATCGAGGAATTTGTCAGAAAACGCCTCCGCCAGACGCCGCGAGGCGAACGGTCCATAATATGTTCCGCCGGTTGGCACTCCTCGATCGTCCACCGCAATTCGCCGCGTCACGTAGCAACGGGGATACGCGTTGCGGAGATTCACCTTCAGAACCGCCGGGGGCCGCAGCCTCATCATGTCTTGGTAGCGCTTGGGGAAGTGTTCCTTGGCGTTCTGATAGTAGGTGAATAGTTGCTCGAACTTCGAACCCGTTTGGCGGTAGCGCACGGCTCGGGCGAATTCGCGGAGGTTCAATCGTTTGCTGGCTGCATCCGGCGGACCCAGTAATCGCTGCAGCCGTCTACGCAGATCCGCGGTGCGAATGAGATATGGTTCCGCGCTCTGTTCGCGAGCTTGGATCAGACAAACGCCGGGCTCGGCCGGCAGTAGAGGGAAGAACTCTGCCTCGCGTTCAGGATTGAATTCGAGTCCGGAGTTAAGTTCCAGCACTCCGTCAGAATACTAGAGGTTCGCCCAAAAGACCGCACTCCAGCAGGGCGCGCCGAATCCTAGGCCTTTTGTGGTTCCGTAATCGCCCGGACAGGGAGCCCACTGTCCACTGGCATGCTTCTGGATCAACCGCAGGTGCAGCCGATAAAGGGCCTGCGGCTCGCTAATCTCAGGAAACCGGAAGACTTGAATGTCGGGATTGTCTGGCGTCAGTGGCAGAACACGATTCGTGTTCGTTTCCAGCGTTAATCCATTTGCGAAGCGCGTAGAAAACTCGAATGCGTTGCGATTTTCTGTGGCGAGGTTGCTACCGTCACATTAGCGAAATCATTGGTCGAACGCTTCAGAAAATAGGCGACGTACGGTCGCGAATCGCTGGCTAACACTCCAAAGTCGTAGCAACCCAGCAGTTCGAAGCCCAGATTTTCCATTTGCGGAATTCGCGGAACGATATATGAGGCGACTTCTTTTGGCCGCTTGTCCACAGAAACCACGATAGGCTTGCAGCGCGCCGCAAATCGAAATCCACTTCGTACTACTGCGGGCGCAGCCAGATGCGGCGCTCCCACGAGGACAGCCGTATCAAACCAGAAGTTTTCGTGCATGGTAATTATCGCGGGGTGCCGCGAATCCTCCGTCTTCCACCTATTTCTTGTTTCATTCCATTATTCGGGAAGTCGAGTGATAGAAGTGGGAGTTTCTAGCAAGAAGTTCGCAGTCTGCTAACGCGCTTTTAGATACAAATCCTGGCCGAGATGGGCTTGAACCGGTTTATGGCAGCTTCAAGGGAGCAGGCTCGGGGCGGCTACCCTTTGAGAACCCACGAAGCGATTACCAGCCTCTGAATCTCGCTCGTGCCTTCATATATTTCGGTAATTCGCGCATCACGGTAGGCGCGTTCCACCGGGTATTCTTTGCTATATCCATAGCCGCCATGAATCTGAATTGCCTTGTGCGCCACGCGCGTCGCCATTTCGCTGGCGAACAGCTTTGCTGTTGCCGCTTCCAGGCTGAACCGTGCTCCGCTGTCTTGCTTCCACGCCGCCTTACGCACCAGCAATCGCGCCGCATCGATCTCTGTGGCCATATCCGCCAGCATGAATTGAATCGCCTGGAATTGCGCGATCGGGTGGCCAAACGCCATGCGCTCCTGTGACCATCTCAATGCTGCCTCAAATGCTCCCTGCGCAATGCCAGTGGCTTGCGCGGCAATCCCGATTCGGCCCCCGTCCAACGTGGAGAGCGCCACCTTGTAACCTTCGCCCTCTTTCCCGATGCGATTTCCTTCCGGAACCACACAATCCGTGAAAACCAGCTCGCTGCACGCCGTCGCGTTGATTCCGAGCTTCTTTTCTTCTTTTCCCACCTTGAAACCCGGTGTCCCCTTTTCCACGACCAACGCCGTGATCCCTTTTTCGCCTTTCGGCGGATCCGTGTTCACATACACGATCGCCGCATCGGCCACTCCGCCATTCGTAATCCACGCCTTCGTTCCATTGATGACGTACTTATCGCCCTTTTTTACCGCCTTGGTTTGCAGCGCCGCCGCGTTGGAGCCTGCCTGCGGCTCGGTCAACGCGTAACAACCAATCTTCTCTCCGCGCGTGAAGGGCAGCAGGAACTTCTTCTTTTGTTCGTCGGTTCCGTAGCGATGAAGGGGATCGCAAAACAAGGAATTCTGTACACTCAAAATCACGCCGGTCGACGCGCAGCAACGGGAAATTTCTTCAATCACAATCGCGTAAGCGATGTGATCGAATCCAGCTCCGCCTTCGTCTTCCGGAAAGGCCACGCCGGTCAAGCCCAGTTCCGCCGCTTTCTTGAACAGTTCCCGTGGAAAATGTCCCGTTTCGTCCAGTTCCTTTGCTAGCGGGCGCACCTCAGACTCCGCGAACTCTCGCACGCTCTTTTGCAGCAGCTTCTGTTCTTCCGAAAGTTCCAGGTCCACGAAGGCCTCTCTACAGGAATTCTCAATGCATTCCGGGATTCCAATTCTACCCGGCGCGTGCGAACTTGTGTAGCAGGCGTTGGGCTGAGACGGAATCTTATCCGCTTTATGACTGCAGCGCCTTCTTGATTCGTGCGTACGTGGTGCGCAATTCTTCCGGCTGCACGCGTGTTTCTGCGGTGACCGTCATGAAGTTTGCATCGCCCATCCAGCGCGGTAGTGCGTGTAGATGCAAATGTCCCGTGACGCCCGCGCCCGCCGCTCGTCCCAGGTTCATGCCCAGGTTCATGCCATCGGGCTTGTAGTTGTCGCGGTAAACCGTCTCCATGCGTTGCGCAAGTTCCATCATTTCGGTCAGGCCCTCCGCATCGCACAAATTCAATTCCGCCACGTGGGCGTACGGCACGATCATCACGTGACCCGAGGTGTACGGAAAGCGATTCAGGATGACAAAGTTCTTCTTTCCGCGGTAGACGATCAGCGTTTCTTCGTCGGCGTTTCGTTGGAGCGCGTCGCAAAAAATGCACTCGGGCTGTTTGCCGGCGGTCACTGCTGCCATGTACTGGTAACGCCACGGCGTCCACAGATAGTCCATGTCTGGTCCTCTCCGGCCCACAGCATATCGCAGATGGTGAGTGAGTGCGTTGGACGATCAGGCCAGCTCCCGCAGCGGGCGTACAGGCTTCTGCTCTCTGATCACTAGCAGGTGACTAGACACGCTGCGATTCCTGGTGGCTGATATCTGTACCTAAAATACAAACGCCCCGAACTTCTCGGGGCGCCTTCTTCTCCTGAATCTCAGCTCTGTTGCTCTATTGCGGCGCGGCTTCTCCGATCGCCGTTGCCGACGTGTTCACAAAATCCTTCAATTCCTTGCTGGGTTTGAAAAAGGGAATCTTCTTCGCGGGCACTTCGACTTTCTCGCCGGTCTTGGGATTCCTCCCAATGCGGCCGCGGCGTTGCCGAGTGCGAAAGCTGCCGAACCCGCGTATTTCGATCTTGTCGCCTTTTTGCAGCGCATCGATGATGCTTTCAAAGATCGTTTCGACGATGGTCTCCGACTCCTTACGGGGAAGTTCTGCCACTTTCAGCACTTCCTCGATCAGGTCGGCCTTCGTCAATGTGGGTTGCTTTGTCATCGTCCCCTGCCTGTTCAGTCTAATCCCGTCTTGCCCGCACAACTCTTTGGAGCGAGGCGAGTTAGAGGGACATCGCCTCCCTGGCTGTCCCTCTTCCTATCATTAAAGTGACCCGCAGGTAAATGAATTTTCTGGATCGACACCCTGCGTGAAGCGAATTGCCGCCTAGGACTACCGGGACGCCAACTTCTGCTTCATCGCATCCCCGATTGTTGCTGTCGCCGAAGACTTCGACGACTTGTACTGCTCGATCTCTTTGCGCTCGATCTGACGCACGGCCGCGCGGTAGCTCAATCCAATTCGCCGCGTGTCGGAGCTGATCTTGATGATCTTGAAGTCGTATTCCTTGCCCGGCTCCAGCGGCCCCGCACTCTTCAGCGGCCCGGTCGAGGGACGGAAGCTCGACGAGCTATCATCGCGGCGCTTGCGCTCTTCGATTTCGGTGTTGTGGCACAAGCCCTCGATGTTGTCGCCCAGTTCCACGAACGCGCCGAACGTAGCGATTCGCGAAACTTTGCCTCTTACGATCTCGCCTACACGGTGCTGCTTGAACCAGTCGCCCCAGATGTCGTTCACCTGCTTCATGCCCAACGACACCCGGCGGTTCTCCGGATCGATCCGCAAGACTTTCGCCGTGATTGGTTCGCCCTTCTTGAACACTTCGTGCGGATTTTTCACCCGGCCGGTCCAGCTGACATCGCCAACGTGCACCAGCCCGTCGAATCCTTCTTCGATCTCGACGAACGCCCCGAATTCCGCGATGTTCCGCACCTTCCCGGTAACCACTGTACCGACGGGATACTTTTCCGCAACCTGCATCCAGGGATCGGGCTGCGCTTGCTTCATGCCAAGAGAAACGCGGCGGTCGCTGGGCTTGATGTCGAGCACGACAACGTCGACTTCATCGCCGGCCTTCACGACCTTCGACGGGTGCGTGGCCTTCTTGGCCCAGCTCATTTCCGTGACGTGCACCAGACCTTCGATGCCCTGTTCCAGTTCCACGAACGCGCCGTAGTCCACCACGCCAACAACTTTGCCCTTGTACTTGCCGCCCGCCGGATAGCGCTCGGCGGCGTCAACCCAGGGGTCCTTGCTCATCTGCTTGAGGCCTAGCGACACGCGCTGCTTGGCTTTATCGAACTTGAGGATAATCAGGTCCAGTTCCTGCTCGGGCTTCACCACATCGTTGGGATGGCGCACGCGGCCCCAGCTGAGGTCCGTCAAGTGCAACAAGCCATCGATGCCGCCGAGGTCCACAAACGCGCCGTAGTCCGTCACGTTCTTTACGGTGCCGTGTACTACCTGGCCCTCACTCAATTTCTCCATCAACTCCGCGCGCTTTGCGTGCAGCTCTTCCTCGAGCAATGCGCGCCGGCTTACCACCACGTTTCCGCGGCGGCGATTGAGCTTGGTGATGCGCACCTGCACGTCCTGTCCGATCAAGCCGTCCAGGTTCTGCGTCGGCCGCAAATCGTATTGCGAGCCCGGCAAGAACGCGCGCACGCCTACATCCACCACCAGACCGCCCTTAATGCGGTCGACTACCTTGGCGGTGATCGTTTCTTTGTTCTTATATTGCGTGTCGATGCGTTCCCAAGTGCGGCGCCGCAGCACCTTCTGGTACGACAGGATGACGAAGCCATCCTTGTGCTCGCCGGTGCGCTGCACTTCGATGACGGCGTTCGGCTCAGGCCGCGGAATATCCGTTTCGGAGAACTCGACCGCGGGGATCAGGCCTTCGGTCTTCCCGCCGACGTCCACCACGACGCCCTGCTCGGTGTACGCCACCACCTTCACTTCAATAATTTCGTTTTGCGACGCGGCTTCCTGAGGCTCGCTGTACTGCTCGATCAGCTTGCTCATTTCCTCCGCGCCAGCCGCTTCTTCAGCGGCAGCGGCGGCTTCAGCGTCCACTGCAGCCGTCTTCGCGTGAGCTTCCGCCGTCTCGTGCGCTTCCTCTACCTTCACGGGTGGCGCGGGAGGGGTCGCTTCGTGATTGCCTTGTGCAGCCTGAGGAGTTTCTGCGTTCGGTGTCGCTTCCGTCTTCGGTGTGCCTTCGTTTTCCTGGGCTTGTGCTGCGGCTGCGGATGACGTGGGGTTTTCTGTGTCAAAAGACATGATGAGTCGCCTCCGGGATGTATATCCCTGTTTTAAGTTGAGTCAATCCTTGCCGAATCCCTACCGGGGTGATGCAAGGAGGGTTACAACGGGGCAGTGCAGGTCACTACTGCTTCGAAGTAACTCGTTCACTTTCACTTGGATGCTGCGCGAACTGCGGGGGTCGCCGCACCCTATTGGTTCCTTCAAAGCATACCCGCCGCCTAAACCCCGTGTCAATCAGCGGGAAATCAATATTCACCTGCGAACTGGATATTGGCAGAATCCGTTTTCTATTCCGTACGTCACGCCCTCGCGCGCCCTGCTTGCGTTCGCTCCCTACGAAAATCCGGGGCATACACTTCGACGCTGCGGCACATCTCGTAGAGCCGCGACCTCATACGGGTTCCAATTCGCTGTTCCAGTGAATCTTCCCGGATAGCATTCACTAGTTTGCCGTTGGGCAATCGCGTTGCTTCTCCTTCAGTTGGAGGAGTATCCAAGTAGTTTGTGGTGATGATGGTCGTCCGCTTTTCGTTGTAGCGCGCGTTCAACACAATCCCTACGATGTCGCGCACCCAGTCCGACGGCTTGCTCGCTCCCAAATCGTCGAGTACCAACACCTCTGTCGTTCGCACAGGCTCAAGCACGTTCATCTCCGTCGATTCGCTTGCCGGGTTGTAGCTCGCCTGGATTTCTTTCAGCAATTCACGGTAATCGCAGAACAGTCCGGCGTGTCCCCGCTTTACAAGCTCCTTTAGCGCCGCCACCGCCAGGTGAGTTTTGCCAACTCCGGACGGTCCAATTAACAGCAGTCCTTTTTCCGTAGCCGGGTAGTTGCTCAGGAATCCTTGCACCGTCAACTTTGCATTCTTTAGTGATTGCTCGTGTTGTGCCGTCCACGTCTTTCCGTCGACTAGATCCACCACATAGCTCTCAAAATCGCAGTGTTCATACCGCTTCGGGATGTGAGCCCGGTCCATCACTACGCCCGCGCGTTCTTCCATGCCGCACTCGCACGCCACCGCCATGTTGCCCGTCGTTCCATCTTTCCGTGACACCAGTTTCCAACCCGTTCCTCGGCATAACGCGCAATCTTCTCTCGCCATGATCTTCCTTTGGGATGCGGTAGCTCGCTGCCGCTTTGCAGCCATGGCCCACGCGCAAACGCTGCGCAATTTCTGGAGCCCAAGCAATCTTCGCGTAGTCCTTCTCTGCCATCATCATACGACCCCGCGCAGCACGCCACAATCGTTCCAGCTGCGGAAATCTGTGCACAAAAATAAAAAACGCCCCGATTGCTCGGGGCGCTCATTAACTTCACTGCGCGGAAAACTGACCACCATGCACTAAAAATTTCTTTTCGCCGTCCTGACGATTGCTGTGTTCGGCACTTTCTCTTCGTTCCGCGCCATTCGCGACAATTCTTGTTGCACTACGTGGGCAAACTCGCCCATTTGTCGCTCCATCTCGATCATCTTTTCCCGCATATTCAGAATGATCTCGATTCCCGCGAGATTCACGCCCATGTCTCGCGCCAGCGTCAGAATCACGTCCAGGCGCTCCAGGTCTGAATCGGTGTACAGCCGCGTATTCCCTTGCGACCTGGATGGCTTCAGCAAACCCACGCGTTCATACAGTCGCAGCGTTTGCGGGTGGAGCTTGTAAATCTCCGCCACCGCGCTGATCATGTATCCGGCCTTGGCTCGTTTCTTGGTCTTGATTGGCATAGTGGTGCTCTTCGAAGTTTTAAGTTTCAAGTTATAAGTTCTAAGTAAATCCCGAACGCGGCGCTTGTACCTAGAACTTGGTACTTAAAACTTATAACTGTTGCCTCAGACTCCCGCTTTCGCGAACAAATCTTTTCGCGGATCCATCGGCGCAACTTCTTCCAGCTCTTTCATCAGCGTGCGCACGCGTTCATCCGTCGGCTCTGGCACGACAATCTGAATCTCCACGTATTGATCGCCGCGCGCTCCGCTCTTTCCATGCGGAACACCCTTTTCTTTCAACCGCAGCGTGCGCCCGCAGTTCGTTCCAGGCGGAATGCGCACCAGCGATCTGCCATCGATCGTGGGCACTTCAATCTTCGCGCCGATCGACGCTTCCGGCACCGTCACCGGCACTTTGGTGTACAGGTCATTCCCGCGCCGTTCGAAAAACTCGTGCGGCCGCACCACCACGCGCAAGTACAAGTCACCCGCCGGCGCGCCCATGGTCCCCGAATTTCCTTTTCCCGGCACGCGCACGCGGCCGCCGTTCGCCACTCCTGGTGGGATACGCACATCAATCGTTTCGGTTCGTCGCACCCGTCCTTCGCCGCCGCACGTGGGGCACATAGTCCGCAATTTACCCGTTCCCCCGCACCGACTGCATGGCACGTTGAAGCGCATCTTGCCTGCCGTCTGCTGAATCGAGCCGGTGCCATTGCAAGTGGGGCACGTCTGCGGAGTGCCTACCGCACCAGTTCCGTGGCACGTTTCACAGGTGTCCATGCGCGTGATTTGTAGTTTCTTTACGGCGCCGCGAACCGAATCCCAGAAATCGATTTCGATCTGGTATTCCAGGTCCCCGCCGGCTTCGTGCTCGGGCTCCATCGTGGCTCCGCCACGATGCCCGCCAAAAAACTGGCTGAACAGATCTTTGAAGCTGGACGAACTGGAACCGGTGCCGCCACCGCCCGGCTGTCCGCCAAAATCAAACCCGCCAAAATCGAAGTTGACGTCGCCCCCGCCCGCGTCCGTCCCTCCGCCATAGCCACTAGGCGGAGCATTCTCGCTATAGAAGCCATACTGATCGTACATCTGCCGCTTCTTGGTATCCGACAGTACGTCGTACGCTTCCTGCAGTTGTTTGAATTTTTCCTCGGCAGACTTGTCGCCGGGATTCAGGTCGGGGTGATACTTCCGTGCCAGCTTGCGAAACGCCGTGCGAATATCCTTTGCCGTGGCTTTACGCGGCACTCCCAGCAGTTCGTAATAATCTTGTTTTGTTCCCGTCGCCATTGGTCGGTCGATTCGCCTGTTCTTACATCGCTACAACGCCGCCATCCTCAGCATAAATCCCTGGTCAGTTGTGGCGGCGGGGTATCTTCCATTCTTTGTTTCTGTCGAGCCTAGGGGTCCAGCCAGCCTGGACCCCTACACACGCTTTACGTATTACTTGGAACTGACGACTGACCACTTCGTTCAGTTCGGCTTCTTGTTGTCGTCCACGTCCACATACTCGGCGTCAATCACGTCGCCAGGCTTGCCGCCTTGCTGCGAGCTTCCGCCGCCGGTGGACGACCCTGGAGTTGAGCCCGCGCCCGCAGCTTCCGCCTGTGAGGGGCCCGCTGCTTGCGCCTTCTTGTACAGCTCTTCCGCCATCTTGTGCAGCGCCTTCTCCACGCCTTCGGTGGCCGAACGCAACTGCGCCACGCCGCCGTCGTTCATGGCCTTCTTTGCTTCCTCAAGCGCCGTCTCGGCCTGTTTCACGTCGCTTTCGGGCAGTTTGTCTCGATTCTCGCGGATGGTCTTCTCCGCCTGGTACACGATCCCATCCAGGCGGTTTCGCGCCTCCACTTCTTCCATTCTGCGGCGATCTTCCTCAGCATGCGATTCCGCCTCGGTCCGCATCTTCTCCGCTTCCTCCTTGGTCAAACCGGTGGAAGCGGTGATGGTGATTTTCTGCTCCTTATTGGTGGCCTTGTCCTTTGCGCTTACGTTCAAGATGCCGTTCGCGTCGATGTCGAACGTCACCTCGATTTGGGGCGTGCCACGCGGCGCTGGCGGAATTCCGTCCAGTTTAAACGTGCCCAGCGAGCGGTTGTCTTTCGCGAACTTCCGTTCGCCCTGCATCACGTGGATTTCCACTCCCGGCTGGTTGTCCGAGGCCGTCGAGTAAGTCTCCACCTTGCGGGTCGGGATCGTAGTGTTGCGCGGAATCTGTACGGTCATCACGCCGCCGAGTGTTTCCACGCCCAGCGAGAGAGGCGTTACGTCCAGCAGCAGGATGTCCTTCACCTCGCCGCCCAGTACGGCGCCTTGAATCCCCGCGCCAACCGCCACCACTTCATCCGGGTTTACGCCCTTGTGCAGCTCCCTGCCGCCGAAGAAGTTGCTTACCAGCGCCTGCACCTTCGGGATTCTCGTCGAACCGCCCACCAGCACAACTTCCTGGATGTCGTTCGGCGACATTTTTGCGTCTTCCAAGGCCTGCTTCACCGGCTTCATCGAGCGGTCGAGCAGGTCGCGCATCAGGTCTTCCAACCTGGTCCGCGTCAGCTTTTGCTGCATGTGGATTGGGCCGCTCGCGCCCGCGGTGATGAACGGCAGATTGATCTCCGTCTCCATCATTTGCGAAAGCTCGATCTTGGCCTTTTCCGCGGCCTCCTTCAGCCGTTGAAGCGCCATCTTGTCCTTACCCAAATCGATGTTGTGTTCTTTCTTGAATTCGTCGATCAGCCAATCGACGATTCTCTGGTCGATGTCGTCGCCACCCAGGTGGGTGTCGCCGTTCGTCGATTTCACTTCGACGACGCCGCTACCCACTTCCAGCACGGAGATGTCGAATGTGCCGCCGCCCAAGTCGTATACCGCGATTGTTTCGTCGCTCTTCTTTTCCAGGCCGTAGGCCAGAGCGGCAGCCGTCGGTTCGTTGATGATTCGCAGCACTTCCAGGCCGGCGATCTCGCCCGCTTGTTTGGTGGCTTGCCGCTGCGCGTCATTGAAATACGCTGGTACGGTGATGACCGCCTTGGTCACCTTCTCGCCCAGAAAATCTTCCGCGGCGCTCTTCAGCTTTCCGAGGATCATCGCGGAAATTTCCGGTGGGCTGTACACTTTCCCGAAAATCTCGATGCGGGCGTCGTCGTGGCTTCCCTTTACCACTTTGTAAGGCACGCGCTTCATTTCATCGGCAACTTCGTCGTAGCGCCGCCCCATGAATCGCTTGATCGAGTACACCGTGTTCTCGGGATTCGTCACCGCTTGGCGCTTCGCCACTTGCCCAACCAAGCGTTCCCCGGTTTTCGTGATTGCCACCACCGAAGGCGTCGTTCGCCCTCCCTCCTGGTTCGGTATTACCACGGGCTCGCCGCCCTGCATTACCGCCACCACGGAGTTTGTCGTTCCCAGGTCTATTCCTATGATCTTGCTCATAGCTTCTTCCTTCCTTCTCGTTCAGAATCTGTTGCCCATCAATAATCGCAGATGCTCTTGCCGGCCATCTGTACCCATCCTGCAGAGTAGCGGGAGGGCCTCCGGCGATCTGTGTCCCGCAAAATCCTCCCTAATATACAAGTTGAGTGGTTTATTGTCAAGTTGTTTGATAGGAGGCGTAATGGCATTATTGTCTATTAGTTGCAGACTATCTTAGATGCTTTTCGCGCTGGAATTCGACGACATCTCGCTGCGCAACCGCCACCTGTACGCCCTTCGTTTCGGTGGTCTTTTCCGTGCCTCAAAGGCCACTCACTGGCAACCCAGCGTTTCGGAAGCGCAACCAACTTACTACGCTGACCGCCCGGCCCTCTCGACGGTGTTCCTAGCGGCAACGGCTGCTTGGTCCGGTCCGGACTTCCGCGCTTTACCTGTGATACTCTGGCCAAGAATTCATCTTCATCTCTGCTCTGATTCGGAGGAATCTGTGAATCGCCGGCTTCTCCTTGCGTCCGCTCTGACTCTAAGTTTCCCGATCCTCAGCACCTTGTTGTTGGTTGCTGCCCCCTCCGACCAGAACTCGCAGCCTCCGAAGAAGACGGCGGTCTCCGCGAAGACCCCTGCCGTAACGCAATCCGCCGAACTTGCGCCGAGCTTGATCTCCGTGAACGGGGTTGGCGACATTGATCCGAACAAAGCGCTTGGCTCGAAGAGCGCTCCCGTCACCATGGAAGTATTCAGCGACTTCCAGTGCCCGGCCTGCAAACAACTGTTCACTACGACCGTGCAGCGTGTGATGAACGACTACGTGAATACCGGCAAAATCTATCTGGTGCATCGCGATTTCCCGCTTCCCATGCACGCCTACTCGCGGGTTGCCGCCAGCTATTCCCGAGCCGCCGCGCATATCAACAAAGACGAAGTGGTGGAAGTGGCGCTCTTCCAAAACCAGGAAAAGTGGGAGAGCGATGGCAAAGTGGCGGAAACGGTGGCCTCGGTTCTGACGCCGGCGGAGATGAAGAAAGTGCAGGCGATCGTCGACAGCAGAGCGCTGGAGCCGCTGATTGACAAAGACAAGCAACTTGCCCAGGGCTACGCCATCAACCAGACGCCCACCACGTGGCTGCATACCAAGAGCGGCCAGGCTTTTCCCGTGGTTGGATTCGTGAACTACGATGTTTTGAAGACTTTCCTGGATCAGCTGGTCGCACAGAAGTAGAAAACAATTGTCATTCCGAGCGAAGCGAGAAATCTGCTTTTTCCGCAAGCTAGCGAGAACTCAGCCATGATGCAATCCACGCCGTTCAATTTTCGCCGCCTCGTCATCTGGATTGGCCGCCTGGTCATCGCGGCGATATTCATCTACGCAGGTTACGCTAAGCTCTTGCGTCCCGACATGACCCCGCGTCCCTCGATTCCCATTGCTCGCTCTCTATTTGCTCTGCAGATCGATTCCTACCAGATGTTGCCGGCCTGGGCCGTCTTGCTCGTTGCCAAGTGGCTTCCCGTCATCGAAATTGCCATTGGTTTGCTTCTTCTGATCGGCGTCGGCCTTCGTATCTGGGCCGCTCTGGTCACTCTAATCATTGCCGGATTCTTCGCCGTGGTCCTGCGCGCGTATCTGCTGCATCTCGATATTAATTGCGGCTGTTTCGCCAAGCCCGAACCGCTTACCGGTTGGACCGTGCTTCGTGACGGCGCCTTACTCCTCCTGGCGGTGCTCATGACCGTCTTCGCCTTCCAGGAAGCTCGCAAACCGCATCCCTGGTCCGCAGCCGCACCCGAGCATTCTTCTTGATGTAAACGAATCCGGCCTCCGGATCGCTGATTCCTGATATCTGATATCCTCTCCCGGTCATCTCAGTCCTATGCGCACCCTACCTGAATATCTCGAACTTGCTGCCGTCGCCCACGGCCACATCTGCGCCGGCCAAGTGCTGGGTGTACGCCTCGCCATGCTCGGT
The DNA here is from genome assembly GCA_963826335.1 of Candidatus Acidiferrales bacterium. Classification (GTDB taxonomy): domain Bacteria; phylum Acidobacteriota; class Terriglobia; order Acidiferrales; family UBA7541; genus Acidiferrum. Next base: position 169,647 of record CAWGXB010000031.1, read on the forward strand.
CTTCGTGAACTTGGCATTGCGGATCCCGTCGCCGACCGCAAGCGCCTCGTCACCTTCGTAGAAATCGATCGCTGCGTTACTGACGCTGTTGCTCTGGTGGCCAACTGCCGCTTGGGCAAGCGCGCCCTGAAGTTTCGCGACTGGGGGAAAGTTGCCGCTACGTTCTGCGACCTTCAGACGGGCCGCGCCGTTCGCATTGCTGCCAAAGAATCCTCCAAGCAGGCCGCAAAGGAATTGTTTCCGGACATGCCGAGGGAAGAAGGCCAGCAAAAGGCCTACGCGCAACTTCCCGACGATGTACTTTTCTCGAGGGAATGGGTGAAAGTCGAAATTCTTCCGGAAGATTTGCCCGGCTTTAGGGGTCCGCGCATCGTGTGCGCCGCGTGCGGTGAAGGAATCAACTTCAAGCGCGAAGTCCTCCAAGGCGGCCGCACCCTATGCCGTGCTTGTGCCGGTGAGCGCTATTACTCCCCATCTTGAGACCTCTATGGAAACAACTTTTCCCCACACCCCTCTGCCTTTCGAAATTTTGCGCTAGAATTTCTCTTTCATGCTAAGCCTGCCTCCGATCACCTTGCGCCTACGCGGCTGGAAACTGATTGACCGCGTAGCGCTCGCGTTTCTGCTGCTCTGCGCCATCACGCTTGGCGCCGCCACGGGCTTGCTGTTCGTCTACGAGAGCGACCTGCCGGAAATTCGCGCTCTGGAAACCTATCGCCCCAACGTCGTCACCGAAATCTATGCGGATGACGGCCAGCTTGTCGGCAGCTTCGCCCTGCAACGCCGCATTCTGATGACTTGGGAGCAAACTCCCAAGGTTCTCTACAACGCCGTCTGCGCCATCGAAGACCAGCACTTCGAAGATCACTGGGGCGTCGACTTTCCGCGCGTCGCCGGCGCCGCTTATCGCAACATCATCAAGCACCGCCGCGCCGAAGGCGCCAGCACCATCACCATGCAACTGGCTGGCAATCTTTTCCTCGACCGCAGCGAGCGTAGCTTCCGCCGCAAAGCCCAGGAAATCCTGCTCTCCTTACAGATCGAGCGCCGTTATACCAAGCCGCAAATCTTCGCGATGTATGCCAATCAGGTTTATCTCGCCCATGGCAATTATGGATTTGCCGCCGCTTCGCAGTTCTATTTTGGCAAGCCTGTCACCGACATCAATCTGCAGCAAGCCGCGCTGCTGGCCGGAATGATTCGCGGGCCCATCTATTCGCCGCTGGGAGATCCTGCTCGCGCCTTGGCACGCCGCAATTTGGTGCTGCACCAGATGATGGAAGAAGGAAAGATCACGCCCGCTGAAGAGGCGGCTGCCAGGAAGACTCCCTTGGGTCTGCATGTGCAATATCCGCGCAACGATCTGGCACCCTATTTCTTCGAAGATATTCGCAAATACCTTGAAGCCACCTATGGCACAGAAGCGGTCCACGAGCGCGGCTTGCGAGTTTACACCACGCTGAACATCACCATGCAAAAAGCCGCCAACCAAGCGATTCATGACGGTTTGCACATTTACGACCGTCGCCACGGCTGGCGCGGCAAGCTCGCCAACATCCTGAAAGATAATCTCGGAAAGCTGGATAGTTACGAAGACGACGACTGGCGTCATCCCATGGAAAAGGGAAACTACGTTACGGGACTGATTCTCGCCGTCGACGATAAAAGCGCCACCGTAAAGATCGGCAGCTATCGAGCGCTTCTCACCGCCTCAGACATGGCCTGGACCGGTCACAAGAAACCCGATGAAATTCTGGCCGTGGGCGATCTCGCGCAATTCTCCATTCAGGATTTGCGCGAAACTACGGCACGGGTTCAACTCGAGCAGCAACCTACGCCACAAGCCGCCATGATTGCCATCGAAAATGGCACTGGCGAAATCAAGGCCATGGTCGGGGGTTACAGTTTTGAGGATTCCAAGTTCAATCGCGCGACGCAGGCGTTTCGTCAGGTTGGCAGTTCCTTCAAGCCCTACGTTTACACTACCGCTGTCGAGAAAGGCGCTTCGCCGTTTGACACCATCGTCGACGCACCCTTTTCCACAATCAGCGGCGGGCAGGTTTATGCCCCGCGCAACTACGACGAAAAGTTTGAAGGCACCATCACTCTGCGCCGGGCTCTGGCCGGTTCGCGAAACGTTCCTGCGGTGAAGTTGGCGGAGCGGGTTGGCATCAATTCGGTTGTCGACATGGCCAAACGATTTGGCATAACCACGCCCCTGCCTCCGTATCTGCCTCTGGCGCTTGGCGCTGCCGACATGAAGTTGCTCGAGCACGTCTCGGCCTTTACGGTTTTCCCGAACGATGGCATCCGCATCGATCCGCACATGATTCGCCGCGTCACCAGCTACGACGGCGCGTTATTGGAAGAGGCTCACCCGGAAGTTCATGACGTCATCTCGCCGGAAGTCGCGCACACCATGACTGCCATGCTCGAAGAGGTGGTGCAGTTTGGCACTGCCATCAAAGCGAAATCGATCGGTCGTCCTGCTGCCGGAAAGACCGGAACCACGCAGGACTTCACCGATGCATGGTTCATTGGCTTCACACCGCAGATCACCGCCGGTGTTTGGGTTGGATACGACGACAAGCAGATTTCTCTGGGCAAACGGGAGTCCGGCGCGCTCGCGGCTCTTCCCATTTGGATGGAGTTTGTTGAAAAAGGCATGGCTGGAATTCCGGTGGTGGATTTTGCCAATGTCGTGACCTTGGAGGAGCAAGCCGAAGAGCACCATGTGCACACGGATGTGCCCGACACGCGCCCCGAGGAAGAATTGCCACCGCCCGCGAGGGAGAAACCGCCGGTAATCGCTCCGCCGCCAGCAAGCCCGGCCGCGCCTGCCCCAAACGATTGACGATACGCATGCTTTAGCGAAACGGGTCCCATCCCGCGGAAATCAGCGGGCGCGATCTTCCATCCTGTTCCACCAGCACCTTTTTCTCGCGCGTGATTTCTCCGATACGCGTCAAAGGCAGTCCACGAAATTTGGTTTCAATCTTGGGCGCATCTTTTGGACGCACCGCAAACAACAGTTCATAGTCATCGCCCCCATTCAGCGCCAGCTCCGTCGCATCCTTTGCGTGGCTTCGCGTCAGGCAGGGCAGGGAACACGCCTCGATACGCGCGCCCACCCCACTTTCCAAACAAAGCCTCGGCAGGTCGCTGGAAAGTCCATCCGAAAGATCCATCATCGCCGTCGCCAGCCGATTCTTCGCCAGCCATTGACCCAATGCGAAACGAGGCTCGGGATAAAGATGTTTGCGAAGGAACGAATTTGACGATACCTTTGCCATTCCGCGTTGGCGCCGCAATTCTCGCAGACCCAATTCCGCTTCTCCCAGCGTTCCGCTTACATATAGCAGGTCGCCGCCTCGTGCGCCGGAACGCAACACTGCGTGCCCAGCCGGGATTTCTCCGATCACTGCTGTGTTGATCAGAATTTCGTTTCGGCGTGTGGTGTCCCCGCCAGCGAGCTCGCACCTTAGTGCGCGCGACGCGCGGCGCAGCCCTCGCAGAAAAGACCGAAGCCATTTACCTGTGCAGTCCGCCGGGAGTGTCAAGCTCAGCAGAAAACATCGTGGCGTACCGCCCATCGCGGCAATATCACTGGCGGCGCGCGCCAAACTTTTCCAGCCAACCGCATCTGGCGGATGTTTGTCGCGCAGGAAGTGCGTTCCCTCCAGGAACCAGTCACAGGTGAGTATTGTTTCTTGGCCACGCCCTGCTTGCCAAAGCGCGGCGTCATCGCCCATGCCAACGCGCAGAGAACCGGACCGCTGGCCTACGAATGCGCTCTGGATTTCGCGAACCACTTTGTCTTCGCTGCTCACGCGAGGATTCATATGCGTCATACCGTCAGCATAGACAAAAACACGCCGAACCGCACACACGGCATCGCGGCTTCGGTCCCATGACCCCTTGTATGCAAACTGTCCTGAAGTACAGTCCAGTGCAGTTTTCCAGAGGCTGTCCGAAAAAACTGAAATACAGTATTGACGCGGCAAACCTACAAAATCTAATATCTAGGTAGCGAACCAAGGCTCACGGTTCCTAGAGATCGTGTTCGTCGAGTACGGTGCAGGCCCAGGGATAGATGGCCTGCGCAACGTTAAGAACAACAGCGAGGCCTGAGGGGCCTTCCAGTGATTAGCGGAAAGAACTACACGTTCTATATAGCTTCCACGCCAGGCAAGCTTCGAAAGCTTGTCGTGCCTGCCTATGTGCTTCACGGTCTTGCTGGCTTGGCGATTATTGGTTCCATCACCGTGATCGGCGCGGTCGGTTCTTATAGCCGCATGCTTTGGAAGGTCGGCAACTATAACGCGGTGCGCCAGGAGCGCGACGTCTGGAAGAAGCAAGTCCGCGAGTTGCAAACCACCGTGCAGGACACCAATCAGCGCCTCGACGCTGTGCAGTCCCTTGCGACCGACGTGGCCATGACTTTCGGCGTGATGAAATATCACCCGGCGGCTTTCGATCAGTCGGACACCCCTACTACTCCTGAAGATGCGTTTGACCGTTCTGTTGAACAGTTCACTTTCCTTAAGCGCAATGCGGCGGCCATCGCACTCTCGTCCGGCGGACTTCGCATGATGCCCGCTATGGCCTTTGCCGATTCGAATTACACACCGGCGATCTGGCCGGTCTTGGGGCATATCACCGACGGCTTTGGCGCGCGGCTAGATCCGTTCTCGGGTGAAGGCGCATTCCACACGGGCGTTGACGTCGGCGCCGATTACGGCGCTCCCGTGCACGCCACGGCCGACGGCATTGTGGTCGATGTGGGCCAACACTCCGGCTACGGCCGCGTGGTGATCCTTGATCACGGATTTGGTATGACCACTTGGTACGCCCACCTTTCGTCCTTCGCCGCCGTTGCTGGCACTCGCGTCAAGCGCGGCGAAGTGATCGGCTACACTGGCATCAGTGGGCGCTCCACCGGTCCCCACGTTCACTACGAAGTGCGCCTGAACAACGCTCCCGTGAATCCCTGGCGGTACATGAAGACGAATCCTTCCAACAATCGCGCCGGCGATTAATTCCATACGCAACGATGAATTTGTAGGGGCCGCCTTCTGAGGCTGGCGCCCTTTTTTGATTAGTCGTTGTAACGCGTTGCGGGTGTCGGGTCTCCCGTCAAACTCCCGGTGCGCGCTGTCTGCAGGATCTTGGGCGTCACATCAAAAATCACGCGCACTGATTTCGAGGTTCCTCGGTCAAGCGATTCCACTTCGCTGGATTTTAGCAGTTCCAGGTAAGCATCGCGCACTTGGGGATCCAGTTTCTTGCGCGTATCCGGAGTGTTCAGTCCCGCCTGTGCTAGCACGATAATTCCGCCAAAAAAGTCTTTCAACTGATGAATCGTGGTTTCGCTGGAACACTCGCCGTCGATCACCACTCGGAGCAAGTCGCCTTCTGGCTTTCCGCCAATACTGATCCATTGCAGTTGAGCCAGCAAGGAAGCGAGTTGTGGGGAACGAAAGCCACCGGGGGCTTGCTCGGCGAGGGAAGCGACGGCGCCGCCATCCTGCCGCAGCACTGCAAAGATCGGTGTGCCTGCAAGCCGAGAAAAATGCTCCGTCCATTCCGCGGAGGATGAGGCGCTGCGCTGCTTCTGAAACAATGCGGCGTAGGAAGGATCGTCGGTCCATGCAATGCGATCATCGCGCAAAAAGGTGAAGAACGATGGTCGCGCGGCGTTTTTCCAATTGATTGAAAAAACCACCACGCCATTGTGACTGATGCGCAGCCCAGAGCGCTCCGCGTATTCTTCAATTTTCTTGCGATCGAAGCGTCCCTCCGCAATCGCGAAGCGCAACGGTTCCTTCGACTGCTGCGAAAACGCCACTGCGAAACGATCGAGGTCTTTCTCGTAGTTGAATCCGGTTGCCTTCACGAATTGCTCGTAGTCTTCCTCCGCGGCAGGCCGCGGCGCCCAAGCGAAAAGCTGCGCTAGAAAGGAAGAGGTGCGAAATTGCGCCAAGTCGACAAACACCACCGCCGTCGCGTCTTCCGGCATTTGCGCGAGCATCTCGCTGCGCCCCGCGAATGAATCGCGTGTATGCCAGTGGCGAAACGCCAACAGTACGGCCGTTCCCGCGAGCAAAAGGAACGCCGTCGCCAATAGGACTTTTCGAGACTTCATAACCGGATTGGACAGCCGTTCCAGCAGGCGCACATGGCGGCTATTGTCGCATTACCGAGGCGTGAGGCGCAAAAAAGAGGGACAAGAAGTTGGCGGTTTTGGGAGGCCGGTGCGCGACTGTGGATAGCCTGGGTCTTTTGGAACGATTGAATCGGTTTAACCGGTTGAAACTGGACAGTTTAAAGGATTGTGACGGATTCACAGGTTGTGCCTTTTTTTCCACAGTTTTGGCTGGCTACTTGCTTGGAATCTCCGGCCCTCCACTTGCATCCCGTGTGCCTAATCTGTTATTCTTGTGCGGTTTGAGCAGTGCTGGCGTAGCTCAGCTGGTAGAGCATCTGATTTGTAATCAGAGGGTCGGGGGTTCAATTCCCTCCGCCAGCTCCAGCAGTTTCGAGCAGGGGAGTGAAGCGGAGCGAATCCCGACATGGTAACATGAAAGGGCTGGTGTCTCTGGACACGAGTCCGTTTTGTGTTTTCGCTTGCAGGGCTCCCGAAGACAACACGGGCACGATTGAAACGGCACGCTGTTGGTGTCTCATATTTTTCCGCGGACGGGTGGGTGAGTGGCTAAAACCAGCAGACTGTAAATCTGCCGCTCCTTGCGGGCTACGAAGGTTCGAATCCTTCCCCGTCCACCAGCATCCGATCTCCGCGATTCACGTCCCGGAGAAATCTCGAGCCGGTGAATGAGGCAGTTGGACGAGTAAGAACGCCGCAGGAAATCGCAAACGCGATGTTCGAAAGCGGTAAAGTTCGCGGCAGTTCAGCCGCACAGAAATAGTGCGCCGCGAAGATAGCTTATTGGTGAATAGGTTCGGCCTGGGTAGCTCAGTTGGTAGAGCGCGTCCTTGGTAAGGACGAGGTCACCGGTTCAATCCCGGTCCCAGGCTCCAGGATAGGCTGGGCTTCCGAAGGGAAGCGCAGAAGTGCAACGGGGAGAGAGAGTTTTTCCAGGTTGGGCGGGGGTAACTCAACGGTAGAGTCTCACTCTTCCAAGGTGATGGTTGCGGGTTCAAATCCCGTCCCCCGCTCCAAAGTTTCGCGCAAACCGCGGAAGTGCAAGGCGGTTTGAGCAGCAAAGGATGAGAGCAAATGGCGAAGGAAAAATTTGAGCGCACCAAGCCGCACGTGAACATCGGGACGATTGGTCACATTGACCATGGCAAGACGACGTTGACGGCGGCGATTACCAAGGTATTGGCGAAGCACAATCCCAAAGTGCAGTTTCGCGCGTTCGATACGATTGACAATGCTCCGGAAGAGCGCGAGCGCGGCATCACCATTGCCGTATCGCACGTGGAGTATGAAACGCCGAACCGGCACTATGCGCACATGGATTGTCCGGGTCACGCCGACTACATCAAGAACATGATCACCGGCGCGGCGCAGATGGATGGCGCGATTCTGGTGGTAGCGGCGACGGACGGGCCGATGCCGCAAACGCGCGAGCACATTTTGCTGGCCCGTCAGGTGGGAGTGCCGTACATCGTGGTGTTCCTGAACAAGTGCGACATGGTGGAAGACGCGGAGTTGCTGGAACTGGTGGAACTGGAAGTACGCGAATTGCTGAAGAGCTATCAATTTCCCGGCGATTCGGTACCGGTGATACGCGGTTCGGCATTGCAGGCGCTGAACGGCGACGAGAAGTGGGAAAAGAAGATTGACGAGTTGATGGCGGCGGTGGATGCGAATGTGCCTCTGCCGGTGCGCGACGTCGACCGTCCGTTCGCCATGCCGATCGAGGATATTTTCTCGATTTCCGGCCGCGGCACGGTGGTGACGGGAAGAATCGAACGCGGCAAGGTGAAGACCGGGGAAGAAATAGAGATCGTGGGGTTTCGTCCGACACAGAAGAAAGTTGTGACGGGCGTGGAAATGTTCAAGAAGTTGCTGGACGAAGGGATTGCCGGCGACAACGTAGGGTTGCTGTTGCGCGGCACGGAAAAAGACGATGTCGAGCGCGGGCAAGTGGTGTGCAAGCCGGGCTCGATCACGCCGCACACGAAGTTCAAGGCGGAAGCGTACGTGTTGACGAAGGAAGAAGGCGGGCGGCATACGCCGTTCTTTTCGGGGTATCGTCCGCAGTTTTACTTCCGCACCACGGACGTGACCGGGGATATGAAGTTGCCGCAAGGCGTGGAAATGGTGATGCCGGGAGACAACGTCAGCTGCGAAGTGACGCTGATTACGCCGGTAGCGCTGGAGAAGGGGTTGCGCTTCGCGATTCGCGAAGGCGGCCATACAGTCGGCGCCGGCGCCGTCACGGAGATCATCGAGTAACTTTCGAATTTCTAACCAAGAAGTTCTTGGGAAAAAGGATTAAGGAATGCGGGAAATCATTACTTTGCAGTGTGGTGAGTGCAAGAACCGGAATTACACCACCACAAAAAACAAAAAGAAACATTCCGACCGCCTGGAGACCAAGAAGTTTTGCCGGGCGTGCCGAAAACACACGGCTCACAAAGAGGCGAAATAACGGCCCTCTGGGGATTCGGTTACGGGCACGAGGTGCGAGGGTTCGGGCGGTTTTGGTTTTAGGGGAGTCGTCCAACGGTTAGGACTCCGGTCTCCAAAACCGGGTATGGGGGTTCGAATCCCTCCTCCCCTGCCAGAAATTTGAAGGGCGCGTGCCGGAAGGTTCGCGCTAGTGAAGAGGATTCATGGCAACGCAGGCGGTTAAAGTGAAGAATGAAGAGTCGCAACCAAACGCAATAACCGGGGCGGCGTCGGGAGTCGCACAGAAGGTTACCGGCACAGTCGCGGAGACGAAGGAATTTCTGCACGACGTTCGTGTGGAAATGAAGCAGGTCACCTGGCCTAACCGCGAAGACGTAATTTCCACGACCACCGTGGTGATCGTTACGGTCGCGTTCTTTGGCGTGTTTCTGGCGATCGTCGAGAAAATAGCGCAATTCGGTTTGGACAAGCTGCTCAATTACTTTCACGCAGCGTAAAAGAGGCGAGACGACCCATGTCGATGCAGTGGTACATCATTCACACCTATTCGGGCTTCGAGAAGAAGGTCAAGGAAAGCCTGGAGAGCCGTGTGGCGGCTTTCACCCTTCAGGACAAGATCGGCCGCGTGCTGATCCCCACCGAAGAAGTGGTGGAAGTACGTGGCGGAAAGAAGGTCGTGGCTTCGCGCATGTCCTATCCCGGGTACGTCCTCGTGGAGATGGACCTGGACGAAGACACCTGGCACATCGTGCGCAACACTCCGCGTGTCACCGGTTTTGTCGGCTCGGCCACTTCGCCCTCTCCGCTCACCGAGGCGGAAGTAGATGGAATCATCAACCGCGTGCACACGCCGCAGGATCGGCCAAAACCGAAAGTGGTTTTCGAGCGCAATGAACAGGTTCGTATCGTCGATGGACCGTTCGCCAACTTCAATGGCACGGTTGAGGAGATCGATAACGATCACAGCCGTCTGAAGGTTTCCGTTACGATTTTCGGCCGCTCCACTCCAGTCGAACTGGATTTCGCGAGCGTGGAAAAGCTGGGATAAACGCCTCGCGCCGCAAGGAGCGAGCTACAGAGATTGAGGTAAAGGAAAGATGCCACCAAAGAAGGTACAGACAACCATCAAGCTGCAATTGCCGGCCGGCAAGGCCACTCCGGCTCCTCCGGTGGGTACGGCGCTCGGTCCACACGGCGTGAACATTATGGATTTTTGCAAGCAGTTCAATGCCAAGACCCAGAAGGAAGCCGACGGCATGATTTTTCCGGTGCTGGTTACGATCTATACCGATCGTTCCTTCACCTTCATTCTCAAGACCCCGCCGGCATCCATTCTGCTGTTGCGCGCCGCGGGGATTGCGAAGGGTTCACCGGAGCCGAATCGCAACAAGGTCGGCAAAGTAACAAAGAAGCAAGTCGAAGAAATCGCCAAAATCAAGCTTGTCGATCTCAATACCACCAATCTGGATTCCGCGGTGCGCACCGTGATGGGTACGGCGCGCAACATGGGTCTGGAAGTCGTGGAAGCCTAGGGAGTAACAGGCGCCCGGAGATCGCAGAGGTAGCAGCATGAAGAAGTCAGGTAAACACATGGAGGCCGCGCGCAAGAAGGTCGAAGCGCGTCCCTACAAGCTCGCCGACGCGGCGGAGCTGATCAAGAAGACGCACCACACCAAGTTCAACGAAACGGTTGAACTCGCCATCAATCTTGGCGTGGATCCCAAGCACTCCGATCAGGTGGTGCGCGGAACCGTGTTGCTCCCCAACGGACTTGGCAAGGCAGTCCGCGTGTTGGTGCTTGCCAGCGGCGATAAACAGCGCGAAGCCACGGAAGCCGGCGCCGAATTTGTGGGGGGCGACGACATGGTGGCGAAAATCATGGAGGGCTGGACAGACTTCGATGCCGTCATCGCCACTCCAGACATGATGCGCTCTGCCGGCAAGCTCGGTAAGGTTCTCGGCCCACGCGGGTTGATGCCGAACCCGAAGACCGGCACGGTCACCGCGGACGTTACCAAAGCGGTGAAAGAGACCAAGGCTGGCAAAGTGGAATTTCGCGTCGACAAAGCCGGGATCGTGCACTGCCCGGTGGGCAAGATTAATTTTGACGCCCCAAAGCTGGCAGAAAACGCCCACGTCGTTATCGTTGCGGTCGTAAAAGCAAAGCCTGCCGCGGCCAAGGGCAAGTACGTCAAGAAGATCACGCTGACCTCCACCATGGGTCCCGCAATTCTGGTGGACCTGGCAGAAGCGGAGTTGCTGGCAGCCGCGGCCTAAGTCAGGCCTCAAGGCGCAGGGAACAGGATTATGAAGAAGAAGAGCGAAAAGCAGCAGGACCTGGACAATCTGAAGACCGAGCTCGCGAAGGTGTCGACCGTCATTCTTACCACCTTTCAGGGCATCACCGTCGAAAACGACACCAAGCTCCGCCGGGCAGTGCAGGCAGCGGGCGGAAAATATCAGGTAGTGAAGAATACCCTGGCCGAACTTGCGGGCAAGGGTACTCCGGCCGAGGGCGTCCTTAAGGATCTCAAGGGCACGCACTCCATCGCCTATACCCGAACCGATCCGGTGGCTTTGGCGAAGGCCTTAACCAAGATCGCCAAAGATGTTCCGGCGTTTCAATTCAAGTCTGGCGTTGTCGAGGGCCGCGTAATCTCGATTTCGGAGATCAAGCAGCTCGCCGAGATGCCGTCGAAGGAAGAGCTGATCAGCAAGATCATGTTCCTGCTGAACGCTCCGGCGCAACGGATTGCGACGGCGCTGAATGCGCTGCCGCGTAACCTGGCCGTGACTGTCAGCGAAGCGGTGAAGGCCAATAAATTTAGTTCGTAAAGGTTTGGGGCTGAGCGGGCCTTGCCCGCCGCGGTTCTGAAAATTTTGAATCAGAAATTTGAGAGGAGAAATAGCTGTCATGTCGAAAGTGGAAACGATCCTGGAAGAAATCAAGGGCCTGACGCTTCTCGAAGCGTCGGATCTCGTCAAGAAAATGGAAGAAGCCTTCGGCGTGTCCGCGGCGGCTGCCACCGTGGTTGCGGCAGGCGGCGGCGCGGCAGCGGCGGGTGCGGCTCCGGCGGAAGAGAAGACGGAATTCAACGTTGTTCTCACCGACGTCGGCGGCAACAAGATCAACGTCATTAAGGCCGTTCGCGAAGTCACCAGCCTGGGCTTGAAAGAAGCCAAGGATCTGGTGGATGGCGCCCCCAAGACCGTCAAGGAAGGCGTCACCAAGGAAGAAGCCGCGACCATCAAGAAGAAGTTCGAGGAAGCGGGCGCGAAGGTCGAGATCAAGTAGTGGGCTGCCGGCCAATCTTCGGCCGGCTCGCCTTGGTCAGGGCTTCGGATGCGGCGGCGCGGTGGATTCAACGCAGTTCCGCGCCAGGGGAATCAGGTACGCAAGCTACGACCGGTATTGCCAACATAATCTGGGTCCCGGGGGGACCTTCACTAACCGTGTGCGGGGCGGCTGTGGGCAAGTCGCGCGGCATCACGGTTCGGTGTCTTTAACCGCTCTTTGCACGCTGCCCGAAAGGGAATGAGGTATATCAGGCATGTCCAATAGCAACCAGCACGTTCGCGAACGCCAGCGCCTGGACTTTGCGAAGATTCAGGGGTCCATCCAGATCCCGAACCTGATCGAAGTCCAGAAGAAGTCGTACCAGCGCTTTTTGCAGATGGATTTGCTGCCCAGCGAGCGCGAGGATGGAGGCCTGCAATCGGTCTTCACTTCGGTGTTTCCGATCAGGGATTTCCGCGAAATGTCGCAGTTGGAATTCGTGGACTACGCCATCGGGAACTGGGAATGCAAGTGCAGCAACTTGAAGGGCCTGCACCACTTGCGCGCAACTTGTCGCAATTGCGGCGCTTCGGTCGTCACCAATCCGTATCAGACTGGCGACGTCATCTGCCAGAAGTGCGGCACCTTCAACAAGAACACTCCGACATTCTGCAACAAGTGCGGCGACCCGGTGGCCATGCAGTTGAAGTACGACGTCAACGAGTGCCAGGAACGCGGCATGACTTACTCTGCGCCGCTTAAAGTCACGATTCGTCTCACGATCTACGACAAGGATCCCGATACCGGCGCAAAGACCATTCGCGACATCAAGGAACAGGAAGTTTTCTACGGCGATATTCCTTTGATGACCGACAACGGTACCTTCATCATCAACGGCACCGAGCGCGTGATTGTCAGCCAGTTGCATCGCTCTCCCGGCGTCTTCTTTGAGAGCGCCAACAATCGCACTTACTTCCTGGGCAAGATTATTCCGTATCGCGGCTCGTGGGTGGAATTCGAATACGACACCAAAAACGTTCTTTATGTACGCATCGACCGCAAGCGCAAGTTCCTCGGCTCCATCTTCCTGCGCGCCCTGGGGATGAAGTCCAATGAAGAAATTCTGCGCACCTTTTATCAGGTGGAGCGCATTGCCCTGCGTGATAAGGAACTGTTCTGGAACATTTCGCCCGGCCTAGTCGATCGCAAACTCACGCACGAAATCCGTAATCCCAAGTCCGAAGAGGTCATCGTCGGGGCGCACAAGCGCATCACCGAGAATCTCTTCAAGGAACTCATCAAGGCCAAGATCACCCAGGTACGCTCTACTCTCGCCGACCTCGAGGGCGCTTATAGCGTCGCCGACGTCGTGAACCGCACCACCGGTGAAGTGCTTCTGGAATCCAACAAACCTCTCACCGCCGATCTCTGGCAGGCGTTTGCTGAAGCCGGCATCACCGAAGTCGATGTCTTCTTTCCGGAACGCGACGATATCGGTGTAGTGCTGTCGCGCACTCTCGACAAGGATTCCATCCGCTCTTCCAAGGAAGCGCTGATTGAAATCTATCGCAAGCTGCGTCCGGGCGATCCCCCGACGCTGGAAACCGCCACCAACTTGTTCCGTGGCATGTTCTTCGATCCTCGCAAGTACGATTTCAGCCGCGTCGGCCGCTTGAAGTTCAACATCAAGATGGGTCTCGATACTCCGCTCGACAATCGCACGCTGGACACGACGGACTTTGTTTCGGCCATCAAGTACTTGTTCAAGCTGCGTAAGAACATCGGCGTGGTGGATGACATCGACCATCTCGGTAACCGCCGCGTCCGCGCCGTTGGCGAACTCCTGGAAAACCAGTTCCGCATCGGCCTCGTCCGCATGGAACGCGCCATCAAGGAAAAGATGAGCGTGTACCAGGAAATGTCGACGGCCATGCCTCACGATCTGGTCAATGCCAAGCCGGTCATGGCGGCTATCCGTGAATTCTTCGGAAGTTCGCAGTTGAGCCAGTTCATGGACCAGACCAACCCGCTCAGCGAAATTACCCACAAGCGCCGTCTTTCGGCTCTTGGTCCTGGCGGCTTGTCTCGTGAACGCGCTGGTTTCGAAGTTCGCGACGTCCATCCCACTCACTACGGACGCATCTGCCCGATTGAAACGCCGGAAGGCCCGAACATTGGCCTCATCAGCTCGCTCAGCTGCTTCGCGCGCATCAACGATTATGGCTTCATCGAGTCGCCATATCGCCGCGTCAAGGGCGGCCGAATCGTCGACTACGTTCAGATTCTGAACGCGGGCGACAGCGAGTTCAAAGCCGGCGACATTGTGGAATCCGATCGCGTCGAAGAGCTGAACGAAGAACTGAAGCGCCGTAAGGTTACTGTCGAACCGTACTGCTTCTACCTGTCCGCTTGGGAAGAGGACAAGTACGTCATCGCGCAGGCCAACGTTTCGTTGGACGAAAAGCTGCGCATCACCACCGAACTGGTCAACTGCCGTCAGGCGGGCAACTTCGTGCTGAAGCATCGCGACGAAGTGGACTATGTCGACGTCTCGCCAAAGCAGCTCGTGTCCGTCGCCGCCAGCTTGATTCCGTTCCTCGAGAACGACGACGCCAACCGCGCTTTGATGGGTTCGAACATGCAGCGCCAGGCTGTGCCGCTGATCCGTGGCGAGGCGCCACTTGTCGGCACTGGCATGGAGCGCGTCACCGCTCGAGACTCTGGCGCGGTAGTGCTGTGCAAGCGCGACGGCATCGTCGATCAGGTTGACTCGGAGCGCATCATCGTCCGCGTCGAAAGCGATCACTCCGGCGTACTCAGCCGCGAAGTGGGCGCCGACATCTATACGCTGACCAAGTTCAAGCGTTCCAACCAGAACACCTGCATCAACCAGAAGCCGCTCGTTCGCGTAGGCGACCGCGTCAAGACCGCACAGGTTCTCGCCGACGGTCCTTGCACCGATCGCGGCGAACTCGGCCTTGGCCGCAACGTGTTGGTGGCCTTCGTGCCGTGGCGCGGGTACAACTTCGAAGACGCCATCCTGGTCAGCGAAAAGCTGGTCAAGGACGACTACTACACCTCGATTCACATCGAGGAATACGAAATCGAAGCGCGCGACACCAAGCTCGGTCCCGAAGAAGTTACTCGCGACATCCCCAATATCAGCGAATCGTTCCTTCGCAATCTCGACGAAAGCGGCGTCATCCGCATCGGCGCGGTTGTGAAGCCGGGCGACATCCTGGTCGGCAAGGTTACGCCTAAGGGCGAAACCACGCTGACCCCGGAAGAGAAGCTGCTCCGCGCGATCTTCGGCGAAAAGGCCGGCGATGTTCGCGACGCGTCTTTGTACTGCCCACCGGGCATCGAAGGCACGATCGTCGACGTTAAGATCTTCACTCGCAAGGGCGGAGAGAAGGACGAGCGCCACAAAGCCATCGAAGCTTCCCAGGTGTTCAAGCTGGAGAAGAACCTGGCTGACGAAATCCGTATCCTAACCGACGAGCGCCTCAAGCGCCTCGGCGATCTGCTCGGCGGCAAGATCCTGCAAGCGGACTTGCACGACGAGAAGACCAACAAGCGGTTGCTCACCAAGGGCGTGGAACTCACTCGCGATCTCATCGAGAAGATCTCCACGCGGAACCTCAAGCGTTTGAAACTGAACGAAAAGGATCCGCTGCTGATCGAAAAAATCGAGGAAATCGAAGAGATGACCTCGCGCCAGATCGATGTGCTCCGCAAGATCACCGAAGAGCGCAAAGACAAACTGAAGAAGGGCGACGAACTGCCCCCGGGCGTCATCAAGCTCGCCAAAGTCTATATCGCCATGAAGCGCAAGCTCTCCATCGGCGACAAGATGGCTGGCCGTCACGGTAACAAGGGCGTCATCGCACGTGTGGTTCCGGAAGAAGATATGCCTTATCTCCCGGACGGCACCCCGGTGGAAATCGTTCTGAACCCGCTCGGCGTCCCGTCTCGTATGAACGTCGGCCAGATTCTGGAGACGCACCTTGGGTGGGCCTCTCACGAACTCGCCAACAGCCTGAAGCGCCTACTCAGCAAGGAAGTCAAGGCGGAAGGCCTGCGCCGTTGGTTCCGCGAAGTCTTCACCGAAACTGCGATTTGGAAGTCGCTGTCGAAGTTGAGCGACGACGAATTGCTGGAATACGCTGAAGGTTTCCGCGATGGCATCCCGTTTGCCACGCCCGTGTTCGATGGCGCTCGCGAAGCGGAAATTCGCCATCTGCTTGAAGTGGCTGGTTTGCCGCATGCCGGCAAGATCAACCTCTTCGACGGCATGACCGGCGTGATGTTCGATCAGCCCGTTACCGTTGGCTACATCTACATGCTCAAGCTGTCGCATCTTGTCGACGACAAGATTCACGCTCGTTCTATCGGTCCGTATTCCTTGATTACGCAGCAACCGCTCGGCGGCAAGGCGCAATTCGGCGGTCAGCGTTTCGGCGAGATGGAAGTGTGGGCCTTGGAAGCCTATGGCGCCGCGCACATTTTGCAGGAGTTGCTCACCGCGAAATCGGATGACGTCTATGGCCGCGCCAAGATTTACGAGGCCATTGTGAAGGGCGAACCTGGCATCGAACCCGGTGTTCCGGAATCGTTCAACGTGCTCGTGCGCGAGTTGCAGTCTCTGTGCCTCGACGTCGAGCTTATGAAGCGTCAGAAGCCGCCCGCAGAGAAGGCGGCCGACTAAGCAGAATCCAGCCATAGCGGCGTGCCTGTCTGGGCGCCGCTACCTGGCACTCGCGTCTTGAGTAGAAGTATTTCGTAGTTGGGTCTCAGCCGGTCCTGAAACATCGGACCGCGGCCCGCGCCGCAAGGTGCGGGAGGGAGGAAACGACCTTGTATCGCAGCAGCCCCTATGATCGTGCCAGTTTGATCGCGGATTTTGATTCCATCCGTATCAGCTTGGCCAGCCCGGAGAAAATCCGCTCTTGGTCCCATGGCGAAGTCACCAAGCCGGAAACCATCAATTACCGCACCTTCAAGCCCGAGCGTGACGGTTTGTTCTGCGCCAAAATCTTCGGTCCCGTCACCGACTGGGAGTGCTTGTGCGGAAAGTATAAGCGCATGAAGCACCGCGGAGTCATCTGCGACAAGTGCGGTGTCGAAGTCACTCTCAGCAAAGTGCGTCGCGAACGCTTGGGCCACATCGAACTCGCGTCCCCCTGCTCGCACGTGTGGTTCTTTAAGGGACTGCCGAGCCGCATCGGCTACTTGCTGGATATTTCCATGCGCGACCTCGAGCGCATTCTGTACTTCGAAGCCTTTGTGGTTGTCGACCAGGGCGAAGTCGCGGTCCTTAAGGAGCGTCAGGTCCTTCAGGAAGAGGAATATCGCAAGCTTACTACCGAGTATCCAGGTCAGTTTGTCGCCAAGATGGGTGCGGAAGCCATCAAAGAGCTGCTGCGCCGCGTGGAAGTGGACAAACTCGCCGATGAGCTTCGCGAGAAAATGAAGGCCGATCCTTCTCTGCAGAAGCGCATCAAGTTCGCCAAACGCCTGAAAGTTCTCGAAGCGTTCCGCAAGAGCGGCAACAAACCGGAGTGGATGATTCTCGACGTGATTCCGGTCCTTCCGCCGGAACTTCGTCCGCTCGTGCCTCTGGATGGAGGCCGCTTTGCCACTTCGGACCTGAACGATTTGTATCGCCGCGTCATCAACCGTAACAACCGGTTGAAGAAGCTCATGGAACTGCGCGCCCCCGACGTGATCGTGCGCAACGAGAAGCGCATGCTCCAGGAAGCGGTCGACGCTCTGTTTGACAACGGCCGTCGTGGCCGCGTTCTTCGCGGAACCAACAACCGCCCGCTCAAGTCCCTCAGCGATACGCTGAAGGGCAAGCAGGGCCGTTTCCGCCAGAACCTGCTCGGCAAGCGCGTCGACTATTCTGGCCGCTCCGTTATCGTCGTTGGCCCCGAACTCAAGCTCAACCAGTGCGGTTTGCCCAAGAAGATGGCGCTGGAGCTCTTCAAGCCCTTCATCTATCACAAGCTCGAAGCGCAGGGTCACTGCACCACAATTAAGCAGGCCAAGGAAATGGTCGAGCAGCAGGAACCGGTCGTGTGGGACATCCTTGAGGATGTGATCCGCGAGCATCCGGTGCTCCTGAACCGCGCGCCTACCCTTCACCGCTTGGGCATTCAAGCCTTTGAACCGACACTCGTCGAAGGTAAAGCCATTCGCATTCACCCGCTGGTCTGTACCGCGTTCAACGCGGACTTTGACGGCGACCAGATGGCCGTGCACATCCCGCTTTCACCGGAATCCCAGGTCGAAGCGTCTGTGCTGATGCTGAGCTCTCGGAACATTCTCTCGCCCGCGCACGGCCTGCCTCTCGCCGTTCCTTCGCAGGACATGGTTCTTGGTCTCTACTACCTGACCAAGTCCAAGCCCGGCGCCAAGGGTGAAGGCCGCGTGTTCGGTTCGCCCGAGGACGTTACGCTTGCTCTCGAAGCCGGCGAAGTCGAACTCTTGACTCCCATTCGCCTGCGCTACACCGGCGAAGTCATCGACCTCACCACCGCTTACGACAACCAGGACGTAACGCATACCGAATCGGTGCAGATGCAGCGCCAGTTCATTCAGACCACCGTTGGCCGCGTCATCTTGAACTCTAACTTGCCCAAGCACATGCCGTACATCAACGGCTTGCTCAAGAAGAAGGGCGTTCAGCAACTGGTCTATTACGCCTACTTGCGTTTTGGCCTAGAGAGCACCGTGGTGCTACTTGACCACCTCAAGGCTCTAGGCTTCGCCTATGCCACAAAGTCCGGCATCTCCATCGGCATCGACGACATGCTTATCCCCAGCGACAAGTACAAGCTGGTCGAAAACGCCGAAAAAGAAGTCGTCAAGGTTCAGCAGCAATACCTCGACGGCGCCATCACCAACGGCGAACGCTACAACAAGGTCATCGCCATTTGGGGTGACGTTACCGAAAAAGTTGCCGACGAGATGTTCAAGGCCCTCGAGAATCAGGATCGCGAAGGCGTCATCAACCCCGTGTACATCATGGCGGACTCCGGCGCTCGCGGTTCCAAACAGCAGATTCGTCAGCTTTCCGGTATGCGCGGTTTGATGGCTAAGCCCTCCGGCGAAGTCATCGAGACCCCCATTACCTCAAACTTCCGCGAAGGCCTTACCGTGTTGCAGTACTTCATCTCCACACACGGTGCGCGTAAAGGCTTGGCGGACACGGCGTTGAAGACCGCGGACTCGGGCTACCTCACTCGTCGTCTGGTCGACGTGGCTCAGGACGTCATCATTAATGAACCCGACTGCGGCACGTCCGACGGTATCTACGTCGAACCGATCATCGAAGCCGGCGTCGAAGTTGAGCCGTTGCGCGACCGCGTTGTCGGCCGCGTTTCGCTCGAGCGCATCAAGGACTTCGAAGGCAGCGTCATCGTTGAGGTCAACCAGGAAATCACCGAAGAACTCGCCAACGCCATTCAGGCCGCGGGTATTGAGCGGGTTCGCATCCGCTCTGTACTCACCTGCGAATCGCGTCGCGGAGTTTGCGCCCTGTGCTACGGACGCAACCTCGCTACCGGCCGCATGGTCGAACTCGGCGAAGCTGTTGGCGTCATCGCCGCTCAGTCCATCGGCGAACCTGGCACTCAACTCACCATGCGTACCTTTCACATCGGTGGAGCGGCTACCCGCGTCAGTGAGCGCTCCACACTCGAAGCCAAGAACCCTGGCGTCGTCAAGTTCGTCGACCTGCGCCACGTTGCAGGACGCGGCGGCGCTCCGATCGCCATGAACCGTTCGGGCCTTATCGTCATTGTCGATGAGAAGGGCCGCGAAAAGGAACGCTACCACGTGGTTTACGGTGCTCGTCTCCGTGTGAACGACGGCGACTCCGTTACCCAGGGACAGATCCTTGCCGAATGGGATCCCTTCACCTTCTCGATTCTGACCGAAACTGCGGGCTCCGTGAAGTTTGACGACCTGCGTCCCGGCCTCACCATCGAAGAACAAGTCGATGAAGTTACCGGCCTGTCGCAACTGGTCGTCACGCTTCCTCCGAGCGATGAAAAGCATCAGCCCGCCATCTTGATCCGCGATTCTTCCGGCAAGGTCCGCAAGAAGTACCTTATGCCGTCTCGCGCTCACTTGATGGTCCAGGACGGTGACGAGGTTCAGGCTGGCGACGTTCTCGCGAAGATCCCGCGTGAAACCACCAAGACCAAGGACATCACCGGCGGTCTGCCTCGCGTCGTGGAACTCTTCGAGACCCGCAAGCCCAAGGATCCCGCGGTCATCAGCGAGATCGATGGCACTGTGCGTTACGGTGAAATTAGCAAGGGCATGCGCAAGATCTACGTCGAAAGCGACGATGGCAAAACCTCCAAGGAATACGCCATCCCGCGCGGTGTCCACATCAACGTTCAGGAAGGCGAGCACGTCCGCGCCGGTGAGGCTCTCATCGACGGACCGCTCAACCTCCACGACCTGCTTGCGGTTCTGGGCGAGAAGTACACCCAGGCTTACCTCGTCAACGCCATTCAAGAGGTCTACCGCCTCCAAGGCGTCAACATCAACGACAAGCACATCGAGACCATCTCCCGACAGATGATGCGTTGGGTCAAGGTCGAAGACGTCGGCGATACTACTTTCCTCCTCGAGGAACAAGTGGACAAGTTCCGCTTCCGCGAAGAGAACGACCGCGTCATCGCCGAAGGTGGCCGTCCCGCTACGGGGCGCCCGCTGCTCCTCGGCATCACCAAGGCCTCGCTCTCGACCGATTCCTTTATCTCGGCCGCGAGCTTCCAAGAAACCACGCGCGTCCTTACCGAAGCCGCTGTTGCCGGCAAAGTGGACTACCTCCGTGGCCTCAAGGAAAACGTCATCATGGGCCGCCTGATCCCAGCCGGAACCGGCTTGGAACACTACCGCAGCCTTCAGTTGCTTACGGAAATGCCGGCTCCCGCCCCTGTTGAGGAGCTTCCCGAAGCTTCTGAATTCGCGACTGCCGATGATGCTGCCGGACTCGACTTCCTTGGCAACAAGGACGCCGACGAAGCTGCCGATGCCGCTACGGAAGGCCAGGACTGACACTCTCTTGGGCGGATACCCGCCCGGGAATTTCGAGACGGCGTCCCGGTCGATTCGGGGCGCCGTTTTTCTTTATTAGTGTCCAATCGTACAGGTATGCCTCAGGTCGCATGTTGTACGCCCAGCCTTGCTGTGCGCACCGCCCTGTTCTTATGATGGTTAGGAGAAACTAAACTACTTAGCCACGTACCTGTGGTTTTGTGAAAACTCGTGAACGGCCAGCACAATTCTGCCGGCGATTCCGGAGCTCCTCAGCAAAGAGATCCTCGCACCGGGGCAGAAGCTCGCCTGGAAAAATTCGAGAAGCGCCAGACCGAACTGTGGCGTCTCACCTTCTTCCTTTTGCTCATCGTCACCGTCGTGTTTGCCTGGTTTGCCTGGGGTAGCTTGCAAACCGACAAATCCCGCATGGAGGCCTTGGCGTATTGCATCGGCCTTGTTGTTCTGGTGGCGCTCTTCGGCGCGTATATCTGGAAAAAAACTCAGGAGATCGCCGAGCTGAAAGGTCTAGTCCGCGGCCTCGATCAAAAGGAATCCGGTCTGCCCAGTGACCGCCAGCTCGATCAACTGTTCCAGATGATTTCCAGGTCGCAACAGGGCTTTCGCGATCTCATCGACTCTTTCGATGACATCCTTCTGGCTCTCAGCCTCGACGGCGAGATCCGTGCCGCCAATCGCAGTTTCACGGAGCTCCTCGGCAAGCCCTTCCAGAAAATCATCGGCCGCTCCCTGACGGAATTGGTCGAAGATGAAGGCCTGGGTGATGGCTCGAAAGAATCCTTGGCCCGTGGCATGGTCAAGTTCTTGGAGAAGCGGCACTGGACCGGTGTAGTGCACATCCGCCTTAAGGATCGCGGCACCACTCACTACTTTGAATGCGTGGCTCATGCCATGCTGCGCGACGACAAAGTTCATGGACTTACGGTCCTCGCGCGCGACATTACTTCCTTGCGCCGCAATGAAGCCCGTTTTACCGAACTGTTTGAGACTCTGCAGGAAGGCATTTATATCGTCACTCCCGAGGATCGCGTTCTCGAAGTCAATCCGGCTCTTGTGCGCATGCTGGGCTATGCTTCCAAGGAAGAACTCCTCGGCAAAAAGGTCACCGAGGTGTTCGTCGACGATACCCAAAGAGCCGACATCGTCCGAGAAGTGAACAATCAGCCTTCCCCGGTGGGCCGCGAAATCACCTTGCGCAAGAAAACCGGCCAGCCCCTGGTTTGCTTGAACACTGCCACCGCCATTCGCGATACCAGTGGCAAGATCGTCCGCTATCAAGGCGCCTTGGTAGATATCACCGAGCGCCGCGAAATCGAGAAGCGCCTGTACAAAGAACAGGAATTTGCGCGCCGCCTGGTCGACAGTTTTCCCGACCTTATCTTCGTCGTCGATACACAGAAGCGTTACACCTATGTCAGCCCCAGAGTTCCTGAAGTTTTGGGTTATGAGATCGGTGAATCTATCGGCATGGTCTTTGGCGAACGTACTCATCCCGACGAGCGTGGCGCCGTGCTTGGCATTTTCGAAGACATGCTCAAGCAGCGTCGCAACTTCGCCTCCATCGAGATACAGGTGAAGCATAAGCTCGGTGAATGGCGCCGCTTAAAGTGCAATTTCAGTCCGCTGTTCGACGAAAAAAACAAGATTGAGGGCGTGGTCATTTCCGGCCGCGACGTTACCGAAGTGAAGCGCCTGGAAGAGCAACTGATTCAAGCCGAAAAACTTGCCGCCATGGGGCAGATGCTTGCCGGCGTCGCTCATGAGCTCAACAATCCACTCACCGCCATACTCGGCGTCAGCGAACTCCTGCGCGACCGCCAAGGGATTGACGACGCCACAAAGCGCCAGCTGGAAATGACTCACCGCCAGGCGCGTCGCGCCGCGCGCATTGTTCAGAACTTGCTCGAATTCTCGCGACCGGCCTCTCCGCAGAAAAAGTTGCTCGATCTGAACAATGTCCTCGAGCGCACCCTGCAGCTGCACGAGCATTCCCTGAAGCGCAACAACGTCGAGCCGGATTTCCACCAGGAGCCTGACCTTCCTTATATCGTTGGCGACGCCAACCAGCTCATCCAGGTATTTTTGAACCTCATCAGCAATGCCGAGCACGCCATCAAGGAGGTTCGCACCGCGGGACATATCCGCGTTCGTCTCGGTCAAGCGTTCAATCGCGTTTACGCCACGGTGCAGGATGATGGCGTTGGCATCAAACCGGAAGCCTTGCCACGTCTTTTTGACCCCTTCTTCACGACCAAGAGGCCGGGGGGCGGCACCGGTTTGGGCCTCAGCATCTGCATGTCGATCGTTCGCGAACACGGCGGCAACATCGAAGTCGATAGTCTTCCTGGAGGCGGCGCTTCGTTTACTGTGTATCTCCCCGTGGCGCTTCAGGAGCGCGGCCGCAACCTTCCGCGAGATCTCGACACATCCAGTGGCGAATGGATCCCGCCTTCGCTGGACTTGTTGCAGCATCGCTCCGTGCTCGTTCTGGACGACGAAGAGAGCATCCGCATGCTCCTCTCCGAAGGACTCGCTGCACACGGCCTTAAGGTGGATTCTGCCGGCACTGCGGAGCAGGCTCTTAGCCTTGTTCTTGGTCGCAAATACGACGTCTTGTTGTGCGACTTGAATCTTTCCGTGCCCGGACCCAATGGCGATGGCCGCAACGTTGCCGAACGCCTCGCTGTGGCTGCCGGTGCTAACAAGCCCGAGGTCATTTTCATGTCTGGAGAATTGGGCGGGGAAGACACCGCAGCGAAACCCGAAGCCGCCCGGTGGCTGCAAAAGCCCTTCCGTATTTCCGATGTCTTGAATCTGCTAGTGGATTATTTCAGTCACATCCCCACCGGTTCCAACCGCCGCTAACGCTCCATGCGATGGGTGCTGGCTTGTGGCCTGCTTCCCTAGCCGCTGTGCTCTCGGTGTCCCCTGAGGTGAGTACTACGTGGAGGAAAGAGGAACGGCACCTACGCTCGTTTCTCGTCTTAGATGGAGCGGAGCGCTGGGTTTCATCCCAGCTCCCCCAACCGTAGCTGACATAAAAGTCAGCGCTACATTGAAGAAAGGGGAGACCGCCCTAGCCTTCAACTACTGCTTAGCCGCCGGCGCGGCCTCATCCACTCCAAAATCCCACACGAATAGATTCAACCCATCCGGCAGTATTTCCGCCAGCACGTATTCGCCAGGAGTCAACTGCTCGCTTAGCGTGAACCGATAGACGTTCTTCGCTACTTCCCACTGCTGAATGGAAACCGCATTCTTATTCACGGACATTTCTTCGCCAAACAATGTTCCGATCGATTCGATTTCCCGCGAGTTTCGTCCCACTTTTACTCGGATCAGCTCCACTTCCGGTCCCGATTCTCCTGGCCGGCTGCTTCGCTGGATCTGCGAAGGGACTTCTGGATCAAAGGGCGGCTCACGTAGGAAAAACTCCGGAGTATTCGTTCGCAACCGCACGGTTGAGTGCGCTGCCGGCAGGATGATTGTTTTCTTTCCAGGAACTATTGGTACCATCACCTGTCCCGCCGTCCTCAATAAGCTCGATTTCGTTCGTGTTCCAGCCTGATCCAGCATCCGCACGGATTTGCCCTCTAGCACAAACATCCCTTCGCCCTCGGGAAGAAACACTCCTCCTCCCACCTGCAGGCTGGCATCAATGTCCGTTACGTTATCCATCCGTTTCGCTTCTTCTTGCTTGTGTATTTTTTCAACTTCCGCTGCTGAAGATTTCTCCGCATCGCTTGCGGCCTTGGCGGTGGCGTCCCAGTCCACCAGCGATGTGGGAATCTCCTCCCAGTCTCCGCGCTCGATGCTGAAATACCTCACGCGATCCCCGTTTCGTTGGTATTCCCTGACAATCTGGAAGGTGCCGTCCTTCAGAACCAGCTTGGTTCCTCGCGGGAGTACCGGCACGCCGCTATCTTTTGAAGGCATTGAGGGGTTTTGAAGAGCAGGGAAAGGAGACGAACCGGCGGGCACGCAAAACGCCATTAATAAGGCGAGTAAGCAGGCGGGCCAAAAGGACGCGGCGTTTCTGCACAAATTCATAAGGACCCGGGCCAGCGCGCCGCAACAATCTCGCGCACTCCCCTTAATTCAGGATAGCGCTCGGGCAGACGTCGCTGCAAGCGGCCGGGACTGCAAGAAGGTTATTGGGCGGGGAACGTAAGGGTATAACTGTAGAGATTCTTCCGCGACGATCGCGCTGCTCAGTGCGTGCAACGTGGAAACAACGTCGTCAGAACCATCAGATCCGACAGCGTAAACAGCCACTGGTCCGCTTGCGCGCCTGCAGCTTCGGCAGCTCGCGCAATGAAGCCCAAGTGACGGCTGCGCGCGAAATTGTGAAGATGATCCACGCAGATTCCCGTCAGACTTGCTACTTCCGAGTCGGTAAAGATTTTCTGGCTTGACTTGACCTTAACCACTTTGTCCTCTCGATATCTCCGCCGCTCTCGATTTGCCCTCTACCTGGTGAGATGCTCGTCGCAGAATAGGAGATGCAGATAGACAGAGCAATAGTCGTTCCGTTTAGAACGCTACTAAACGAATTCTCTAGTACTTTTTCGATTTGCCCCTAAATCCCCACGTTTTCCACAGTTTCCGGCCCTGATTTGAGTTTTGTATGCACCTGTCAGAATTAACAGGGGGTATGCAAAAACGTACCTCTTTCAGGCACTTTCTACAGCTTTTGGGAGACCCGCGGCTATTTCCCTCATTTGTTTCGTGTGTCGAATCTCGTGACTCGCGATCATCTCGAACCATTCATATCCGTTTAACATTCCAAGAAACGGATGCGGCCAGTAGTATCGGCGGAAGTCCTTCTTCGACATCTCCTCCAGAAATGCCAACGATCGTTCGCGTGCTTCCCGCAATTCTGCCAGCATCTCTTCCTTCGTGTTCAACAGGCTGGGATCCAGAGGAATCGGCGATTTGCGCCGGATCATCCTGCTCTCCACCATCCACATTGGGAAGTGGAATCGTTTCAGGAATGGAATCGGTTCCGGATCCTTCTGCGTGACTCGGTCTGCGCTGCCGATAATTGTTCGCTCCACCGTCACCAGATGCGCCACGAGTTCGGCCGCCGACCATGCGTCAGCCTTCGGCTTCGCGTTCCATTGCTCCGCGCGGACGGATTCCGCCGCCTGAAAAAATGCCTTTTGGGCGCAGCTCAACTTTTCAACGATGGGATTGAGGGGCCGCACGCCCCTACTCTATCAGGAACCTGTAATTCTGCATTTGCGACGAAATTGGAAAGTGCAGTGGCCGGTTCTAACTTCACGCCGCGGTAACGCGACTCAGAGCGCCGCGCCGCCAGCCTGCTCAAACGCATGCGCCAACTGCAGAACACGTGCTTCTCCAAACGCCGGCCCGAAGATTTGCAATCCCACGGGGAGCTTGCCTTCGATGTTGCCGCAAGGAACCGAAATTCCTGGAATTCCCGCCAAGGACCCCGTAACTGTATAAATATCAGCAAGATACATTTGAAGGGGGTCGTTCACACGCTCCCCCAACCGGAACGGCGGCACCGGCGAAGTCGGCGTCACGATCGCGTCCACTTTCTCGAATGCCTTCTGAAAATCATTCGCGATCAGGGCTCGCACCTTCTGACCCTTCAAATAGTACGCATCGTAGTACCCGGCAGAGAGAACGTACGTTCCCAGCACAATCCTGCGCTTCACTTCCGAGCCAAATCCCGCACCCCTCGTCTTACGATACATCGCAATCAGCGCGTCGCCCTCGACCCGCGGCCCGAAGCGTACGCCATCGTACCGAGCCAGGTTCGAACTCGCCTCCGCTGTGGCAATGATGTAATACGTTGCGATCGCGTAGTCCGTGTGCGGCATCTCGACATCCACAATTTCGCACCCGAGCTTCTTGTACAACTCGATACCTGCCGCGATCTTCTTCCGTACTTCCTCATCCATTCCCTCGGCGAAATATTGCTTCGAGATGCCAATACGCAGTCCCTTCACCGGTTTGCTCAGGGCAGCCGAATAGTCTTCCACCGGAGTCGTTGTGGATGTGGAATCCTGTGGATCGCGCCCTGCAATAATCCGCAGCACCGTGGCCACATCCGCCACGTTCCGCGCAAACGGCCCAATGCGGTCCAGCGACGACGCGAACGCGATCAGTCCGTAACGCGACACGCGCCCGTAACTCCCCATCATCGCCGGTATCCCGCAGAACGCTCCCGGTTGCCGAATCGATCCGCCCGTATCCGTGCCCAACGACGCTACCGCCAAATCCGCTGCCACCACGGCCGCCGATCCGCCGCTGGATCCCCCAGGAACGCAACCCGGCGCCAGCGGATTCTGCACCGGTCCATAGGCGGAGTTTTCGTTGGAGCTGCCCATCGCAAACTCGTCGCAGTTCGTTTTGCCTAGGATTACGGCCCCGGCCGCTTCCAGCCGCAGCACCGCGGTGGCATCGTACGGCGGAATATAGTTGCTCAGAATTTTCGATCCGCACGTGGTGCGAACTTCGCGTGTGCTGATCACATCTTTTATGGCGATGGGCACGCCTGCCAGCGGCGGCAGGGGTTTGCCCGCAGCCACCAGCGCGTCAATGCGATCCGCTTGCGCATAAGCCCGCATTTCACAAAGCGTCAAGTATGCGTTCAGCTTGCTATTCTGCTCGCCAATCCGCCGGTAATACTCGGTAGCGATCTCGCGTGCGGAAGCCTTCTTGCCCGCAATCGCGTCACGCACTGAGTCGATCGTCCACGACTCGCTCATCGCTCGATCACCTTGGGCACAAGAAAGTACGGCGGCTCCGCATCCGGCGCATGTTTCAAAACGTCCTCTGCGACCGCACTTGGAACAACCAGGTCTTCCCGCAATGTCGCATCGGCCGTCTGGTCGTCGCTCAAAACCTGTGCCATCGGCTCCACTTTGCTGGTGTCCAGTTCGTTCAGCTTACCGATGTACTCCAGAATTTCATCAATTTGTGCGCGATACGTTTCCAATTCCGCCTCGCTCAAGTCCAGATACGCGAGATCGGCGACGCGCAAAACATCTTCTCGTGAGATTTTCATGGTGGTGTCTTAATTGCTCATCTTCACTGTGCGAGACGTTTCAAGTTTACCACAGCGGCGATTCGCCCCATTTCGGAAGCCTCCTCGCCGCCTGCACTTTCTGCCGCGCCATTCTCATGTTTTGGACTAAGACCATCCTCGTCCTGTGCTTCGCCGCCTTCTTTCCTCAAAGCGGCGATATGCCTCCCACTCCCGTCACGAAGCAGACAGAAGAATTGCTATTGTTGCTGCTCCTGGGCAGGGAATTGCCGCTTCTGGATTTATCGCAAGCACCGCGGCAAATACGAAAAGCTCTTCGAAGCCGACAACGTTCAGGCCTTTGCTTTCTTAGCTGCGCGCGGCAATCTTCCATTCCTTTTCCTCTGGACGCGCAATTCCGCCGTTCGTTTCTCGGCTCGCGTTCTGGAATTTAATGGCATCGAATACCATGACTTCGATGGTTGGATCGAGCAATATCAATATGAAGACGAAGATGGAGATTTCTCCGTCCACGACGTTCCCCGCATTCTAAAGAAGTCATTCCCGGAAGATCCCCCGGCCTGAGTTTGCGCTTGCTCGCGTTGCCGCCGTCTTCTGAGGCGGGCGCTCTTCTCAGAAAAATGCGGACGTGTCATCCCGACGGAGTTCGACGGGGGTGCTGGAAAGACCGCAACATCAACCGCGTCACTTTTTGTGGGGGATGCCGTTCGCTTGTGAAACCGCTACCGCGTCACTGTCTCCGCCGTCTTGCGCGGGTACTTCGTCGCGACGTAATCGTCCACCAGCTTCTGGAACGCCGCTGCGAGTTCGTCGTACGTTCCTTCCAACGTCACATCTTTTTGGCCGTCGATATACACCGGGCAGCGCGGTGCTTCTCCCGTTCCCGGCAAGCTGATCCCGATATTCGCCGCCTTTGATTCCCCCGGGCCGTTCACGATGCAACCCATCACCGCCAGCGTCATCGTCTCCACGCCTTCGTATTGCGTCTTCCACGTTGGCATCATCTCCCGAATATAGTCCTGCGTGCGTTCCGCGAGTTCCTGGAACGTCGAACTTGTGGTCCGTCCGCACCCCGGGCAAGCCGTCACGCTTGGCGAGAACGATCGCAGCCCCAGCGCCTGCAGTAGCTCACAACACGCATAAACTTCTTCGCGCCGGTCCCCGCCCGGCCGCGGCGTTAGCGAAATCCGGATCGTATCCCCGATCCCTTCATACAGCATCACACCCAACGAAGCCGCCGACCATACCAGGCCCTTCATTCCCATGCCTGCTTCCGTTAATCCCAAGTGCAGCGGCTGTTGAGTCTTCGACGACAAGTCTCGGTAGACGGTGATCAGATCCCGCGGCCTCGAGGTCTTGCACGAAATGATGATCTGGTCATTTCGTAGCCCGCACTCCAACGCCAACTCCGTCGACTGCAACGCCGACAGCACCATACAGTCGTTGATGATCTCCTCGGACTCTTTGCCGAGATTCTTGTCGGTATTCTCCTGCATCTTGTGCATCACCAACTCTTGGTTCAGCGACCCGCCATTGACCCCGATGCGCACCGGCTTGCCGTGATCGACTGCCACTTTGCAGATGGTAGAAAACTGCTCGTCACGCCGCTGTCCCGCGCCCACATTGCCGGGATTAATCCGGTACTTGTCCAGAGCCGCGGCACATTCCGGATATTTGGTCAACAGGACGTGCCCGTTGTAATGGAAGTCGCCGATGATTGGAACGCGACAGCCCGCATCCAGCAAGCGCTTTTTGATCACCGGAACCGCTGCGGCTGCTTCCGGCACGTTTACCGTCCAGCGTACGATTTCGCTGCCTGCTTCTGCCAGTTCCAGCGTCTGCCGGTACGTACTCTCCGCATCAACCGTGTCCGTGTTGGTCATCGACTGCACCACGACCGGCGCGCCTCCGCCCACCTGCACGTGGCCCACTTTCACCCCGTACGTCTTCTTGCGCGGATGTCGCAGACCGTTCGCGTCAAAGCCCGTTATCTGGTTCAACATATGCTTCTATTTTAGCAGCCCAGCGCCTTTTTGTGTCGGCCCTGGTGTTGCCCGCCTTGCGCCTCCTGTTACCCCACGATTTCGCTCTCCCGCCACATTCATTTGATGTAGACTTCCTTCACATTCAAGGTTTCGCCGAAGAGTCCCGCGCGATTTGCGGTTGCGTCGCGTGGCTCGTTGCAAACCGCCGTGCTGGAACCAGGTTCCTACCACTATCCGCACGCGCTCGAACGGCTTTCGCCGAAACGACATTTTAGACAGGAGATTTCCCCCCATGAAAATCTCGTCTCTCTTGGTAGTTTTGTTTTTCTTTATTCTCCCTTTTGCCCGCGCACAGGAAACAGCCTTGCTTTCTGGCAGCGTCTCGCCAAAGGTCGAGTCTCGTCTCTTCTTCCCCCACAATTGGATTCGCGGCTACACGGATTTTGACGTCGCGCCTTCCCACAATGAGCCGGACTTGGGGCGCTGTGCATTTCCCCAACCGATAGATGCTGGCGGAATCAATTCCGCCTGCACTGCCTACGCTCGCTACCTCTTTAGTGGATACCTCGAAATCCAACCCATCGGACGCACTTTCGCTCGCCATCTCGTCCTGTTTTTCGAACCTACGTTTTCGTTTGGCAGGAATATCCCTCAGGTGAGTTATGGCGCTTCAATGGAACCTATGGGCTTTGACCGTTCCATCGGCTTCGCGATCCAGTTGCCAAAAGGTTTTCAGTTTCGCGCGAGCCAGCATCAGTTCGAGTATCTCGGCCGCTATTCTAAGTACCTCGGTCCCGCGGACTTGCGGACCAATGGTCCTTACGGCCTTTATGCCACAGTCGGCGTCCGCTGGACTTTTGGGGGCTACACGCAGGCGGGAAGAACGTACTGAAGCGCAAGTCGATCTCGGTCAGGTGTCATCCTCATCTTCATCGGCTCGCCATGAAGTTGCTTAGCTCTCCAAATGGCATCGCTTTCTCCAGGAATGTGAACGTTCCTTTTTCCTTCATTTCCTTCGCCGCGCTCCAGAACCCTGCCATCGCCGCGCGATGTAACGCCGAGCCTGTGCTGATGCGACGAACGCCGGCCGCTGCCAGTTCTGCGACTGAACGGCCCGCTGCTCCAACCAGCGCGTTCACCGGCCGCGGCGCCACGGCAGCGCAAATGGTACGAATGGCCTCCAGGCTGGGCAATCCTGGTGCGTAAACAACATCCGCCCCGGCCTCCGAGAAGGCTTGCAACCGCCGGATCGTGTCGTCCAGGTCCTCTCGGCCATGCAGAAAGTTTTCCGCCCGCGCGGTCAGTGTGAACGGAAAGGGCAAAGCCCGCGCCGCTTCCACCGCCGCTCTCACGCGCCCTACCGCATGCCCGTAGTCGTAAATTGGCCGCTGCTCGTCTCCCGTCGCATCTTCAATCGACCCGCCCACCAGACCTGCCGCGGCCCCCAGGCGAATCGTTTCGGCAGCCGCTTCCGGAGCGTGTCCAAAACCGTTCTCCAAATCCGCGGAAATCGGCAGATCGCTTGCCCCCGCGATCTCTCGTATGTGCGCCAACACTTCTTCGCGTGTTACCAGTCCCTCTCCGTCGCGCCGCCCGAAGGAGAACGCCAATCCCGCGCTTGTCGTAGCCAGCGCTTCAAATCCCAGCGCCGCCAGCATTCGCGCCGTTCCCGCATCCCACGGGTTGGGAATCAAGAAAGCGCCCGGTCCTTCGTGAAGCTTCCGAAATTTCTTTGCCTTTTCGTTCTGACTCACGCTCATATGCCCGGTCCTCATTTTGCTTTGAGATTTCCAGCACTGGAGGGTACTACAGAGTGTGTAACCACGTCTGACTTTCGCGAGCGCGCGGCTATCGGATGTGCTCCTGCAGCCTCTCGGGCCGCGAGACAATCTCTTTACATCTATCTCATATTTCAATGACAACCGCCGTTGCCTCGGCTCGTAGAGTGCAAGCTCGCTTGCAGCTCCGGAGTCGGAACAACGACGCGGGAATTGCAGAGAAAACGGAAGCGACTGGGGATAGAATTTCGGTCGTAGTTAGGGACACTTAGTCTGTCCACTGTCATCCCTGAATCTACGGAAAGTCTTCGGCGCGCCTTTCGTTTTTCGGCAATTCTGAAGCCCGTTTTTCATTGTCTCGGCCCGGGCCCATCAAGGACACTTTGAACGTTCTTCCGTAACTCCTCAGCGGCGGACGGTTCCCGCGAGCACCGCGCGTGCAGCCGTCCGCATCCCTCCCATTCGTACTTCGGAATCGCACATGAGCTACAGATTTGTCGCGGCGGTTTTGCTCTCCAGTGCTGCACGGATCGCGGGTAACGCTTTTAATGCGGCTTCTTCGCCTGCTCGAATCATTTGGCTGGTCTTGGTGAAATCGTCCCAAACGAAACCCGTTACGTCGGGTTCGATGATGACGTCGACGTTACGGCGCCATTCCAGGTCGGCGTGTTTCTGAATGATGTTGAACGAGCGGCTGAGAATATCGGTGAACGTGCGGGGCTCATCGACCACACCAGCTTCGAGGTAGACCGCAATGATCAACTCGGCACCGAGAAGCAGCGCTCCCTCAATGGGCACGAGAGCTGTTAGGAAGCCGTCGACAAGCGTTCGCCCTTCGTAATGGATCGGAACGAACAATCCGGGATAGGCGCAGGAGGCTCGCAACGGCGGACCGAGCGGACCGGCATGGTAGTACACCGTGAGGCCTGCATTGATATCGGTGGCGGCGAGGGCGAGCGGTTTCTCCAGATCTTCAAATCGTTTCGCAGGCGTCATGCGGCCGAGATATTGTTCGAGGCGCTGGTTGGTCGCCAGACCGAGCCACGAAGGCGTCCATCTACCGAAGTCCGTGAACTTCGTGGTACGCGCGATGCCCTCCATTTTTTCGAGGGAAGTTCCGGCGCAATAGCCGGCGCCAATCAGCCCGCCCACGCTTGTGCCGGCCACGACGTCCACCGGAATTCCCGCTTCACGAAGCACGCGAAGCACGCCAATGTGCGCGATGCCGCGGGCGAATCCTCCGGCCAGCGCCAGACCCACGCGCGGACGCCCAGGGGTTTTTGTGTTGCCGCCATAGGCAAACGAGCGGAAGAGTTCCTTCGCGGCTTGAAGGAAGTGCTGCGAGCCCGGCTGTTTCTCGTCAGGCATATCCGATTATCTTAAGGTCGCTGGCGCGTCTTACCAAACACCTGTTTGACCGACGCTTGCTGGTTTTGTAACCTAGCCTGTTCGGCGGTCTTATCTTCGTTTGACAAGGCAATCTTATGACTTCTCTCATTCAAAAGACGGTTGTCCTCGGCGCGGGCACCATGGGCGCGCGGATCGCGGCACATTTCGCAAACGCCGGCCTGTCCTGCCTGCTGCTCGATATCGTGCCGAAAGACGCCACGCAAGCCGATCGGAACAAACTGGCGCGGGCCGGAATCGACGCGGCAAAAAAATCGAAGCCCGCGGCCTTTTTCAGTTCGTCGCTGGCTTCTCGCATCGCCATCGGGAACCTTGAGGACGATCTTGCGCGCATCGCCGAAGCCGACTGGATCATTGAAGTCGTGGCCGAGAATCTTGAAATCAAACGCAATCTGCTGGGGAAAGTTGCGCAATTCCGCAGGCCCGGATCGATCGTAACCACTAACACTTCCGGCTTGCCTGTGCATCTGATCGCCGAAGGCTTGCCCGAAGAGTTCCAGCAGCACTGGGCCGGGACGCACTTTTTCAACCCGCCGCGATACATGAAGTTGGTGGAAATCATTCCCGGGCCAAAGACTTCCGACAAGGTGCTCGGAGTACTGGCTGATTTTTGCGACCGTCGCCTGGGCAAGGGGGTGGTGGTCGCCAAAGACACGCCCAACTTCATTGCCAATCGCATTGGGACGTATTCGATGCTCAACGCGTTGCGGCTGATGGCGAAGCTTGACATGACGATCGAAGAAGTCGATGCATGCACCGGACCGGCTGTTGGCTGGCCCAAATCCGCCACGTTTCGCACCGCGGATATTGTTGGACTGGATGTGTTGACGCACGTGGTCAAAAATATTTACGAGACGGCGCCGCACGACGAGTCGCGGGAGGCATACAAGGTTCCCGTTCTTGTCGACGAAATGATGAAACGCAATTGGGTTGGCGATAAGACGGGACAGGGCTTTTACAAACGCGTGAAAGGTTCCGCGGAAAAAGAAATTCTGACGCTGGACACGGGCGCGATGGAGTATCGCCCGCGCGCGAAGGCCCGCTTTGCGTCCATTGAAGCCGGCAAGACAGTGGAAGATACTCGCGACCGCCTGCGCGCGCTGGTTACGCCGTTATTTGAAGGGCAGAAAACCGACAAGGCGCAGCAGTTCATCTGGGGTGGGCTGTCGGAAATGTGCCTGTATGCGGGACGGCGCATTCCGGAGATCTCCGACCATATCGCCGATATAGACCGTGCGATGAAGTGGGGCTTTGCATGGGAGTTGGGGCCGTTTGAGACCGTCGATGCGATTGGCTTGCCAGCATTTGCGGAACAGATCAGGAAAGAAGGGCACTCGTTGCCGGCAGTGTTTGAGAAAGCGCTTTCTGCCGGGCGCAAGAGTTTTTACGAATCGGAAAAGGGCGTTACATCCGTTTTTGATTTTGCCACGTCTGCGACAAGCAAAGTCGAAGAGCTCGCAGGCATTGTCATTCTGAAAGACTTGAAGGATGCAGGGGAAGAGGTGGAGCGAAATCCTGGCGCCAGCCTCATCGATCTGGGCGATGGCGTGGTGTGCTGCGAATTCCATTCCAAAATGAACGCTATTGGCTCCGACTTGATCGCCATGATTCACAAGGGCATCAAGCGTCTGGGTTCCGATTTCGATGCGATGGTGATCGCAAACCAGGCGACGAACTTTTCGGTTGGGGCAAATCTGATGCTGGTGCTGGTGGGAGCGCAAGAGCAGGAGTGGGACGAACTGCACATGGCGGTGAAGCAATTTCAGAATGTCAACCTGGCGATTAAATACGCGACGAGGCCGGTTGTTGTTGCGCCGCAGGGCATGGCGCTGGGAGGAGGCTGCGAAATCGGGCTGCACGCCGCAAAAATCCACGCTGCCGCGGAAGCCTATATTGGACTGGTCGAAGCTGGAGTCGGACTTATTCCCGGCGGTGGAGGCACGAAAGAGATGCTGATTCGGGCGAATGAGAACGCGGCGTCCGGAGACGATCTGGACCTGTTCCACACGCTGAAGCCAATTTTCGAAAGTATCGCGACGGCGAAAGTCGGGACCAGCGCGGAAGAGTGCCGCGAACTGGGGTACCTACGGCGGACGGATACGTATTCCATGAACCGCGACCGGCTGGTGGCAGACGCCAAGCAAACCGCGCTAGCTTTGGTACGCGGCGGCTGGAGGTCGGCGGCGTCTTCCTGGCAGGAAGGCGCGCAGACAACGCAGATCAAGGTATTGGGCGAATCGTTTTTGGCGGCGGCGAAAATGGCAATCCATCTGATGGTGCGCGGCGGTTACGCTACCGACTACGACGCGCACGTGGCGCGAAAACTGGCGAATATCCTGGCTGGTGGCCCGCTTTCAGCGCCGCAGTTCGTGAGTGAGCAATATGTGCTGGACCTTGAGCGAGAGGCGTTCGTGTCGCTGTGCGGCGAAAAACTGACCCAGCAGCGCATTGCACACACGCTGAAGACGGGCAAGCCGCTGCGCAATTAGCAGGCATACCAGGGTTTTTGCGAAAAGCCGATCGATCTTCCGTAACCGGATAGATTCGTATTGCTAGTGCTTCTTGAGTCGACTAATATCATTTGCCGGAGGTGCGCATGCAGAGACTCCTCGCACCGCGCGAAGCCGCCAACATCCTCGGTGTCAGCTATCCAACGCTGAAGCAATGGATTTATCACGGCAAAATCAAAACCGCCAAAACTCCCGGCGGCCATCATCGCGTCCCGGAATCGGAAATCGACCGTCTGATCCCGAAAAAACTGGATCGCGGTGATATCGCCACGCGCCGCCTTAATTTTCGCAAAATTTCCGGGCGAAACCAACTTATCGGCCGCGTCGTCGCAATCAAATACAGCGGACTGCTGGCGCAAATCACACTCGCGATCGGCGAACAGCACATCACTTCGATCATTACCGCCGATGCCGCCAAAGAAATGCGTCTGAAGCCTGGCGAGCGTGCAGCTGCGCTGATCAAATCGACCGAAGTGATGATTCTCCGCGTCTGACACGCTCACTGAGATCATGAATTCGCTGGCACAACGCATATGCCGCAATCGTCGCTCGCGCCGCTGGTATCGTTTTGTCGCGCTCGTTAGCGTCCTGCTGTTGGTACCAGCCTCTGGCGCGCAAACGGTCCGAGTTGCCGCCGCGTCCGATCTACAATTCGCAATGGACGAGCTCGCTTCCCGATATCAAAAACAAACGGGGCAGAAGCTCTCCGTTACATACGGTTCCAGCGGCAATTTCTACGCTCAGATCCAGAGTGGCGCGCCCTTCGACATTTTCTTCTCGGCGGATATCATATACGCACAAAAACTGATCTACGCGCGCCTCGCAGACCCCAGTTCGCTGTCGATCTACGCTCGCGGGCAAATCGTTCTCTGGGCGCCTGCTGACGAGCGCCTGAATCTTCCCCAAGACGGATTCGCGGCCTTGCGTGATCCTCGCGTTCAAAAGATCGCCGTCGCCAATCCTGATCACGCCCCATACGGGCGAGCCGCCATCGCTGCGCTGCGGCGCGCCGGACTGTACGACGGGCTCAGGTCCAAACTGGTCTACGGAGAAAACATTTCGCAGGCGGCGCAATTCGCACAATCCGGCAGCGCCCAAGTGGGAATTCTCGCGTTATCCCTCGCGTTGTCGCCCAGCATGAAATCGGGTGATTGCTGGCTGATCCCCTCCGACCTCTATCCGCCGCTGGATCAGGCCGCTGTCCTGCTGAATTCCTCCGCGAACAAGGCTGGGGCGAATGCGTTCCTCAAATTCATCGTCAGTGAGCCTGGCCGGGAAATTCTGTCGAAGCATGGGTTCAAGCTTCCGAAAGCTGTTGCTCCTGACGCACAAAAACAAAGGCCATGAACCTCGACTCACTCATTCTTTCGCTGCGTCTGGCGGCCACTGTTGCGCTGCTGCTTCTTTGTATCGCAATGCCGCTGGCTTACTGGCTGGCGTTCTCGCGTTGGCGTGGAAAATTCCTGCTGGAGTCGATTGTCGCTCTGCCTCTGGTGCTTCCGCCGACGGTGCTCGGTTTCTATGCGTTGCTGGCGCTCGGCCCGCACGGCCCCATCGGAAGGCTGTGGCAATCGATTTTCGGGCACACTCTCGCCTTCACGTTCACAGGTCTGGTGCTGGCGTCGCTGGTTTACAGCCTGCCTTTCGCGGTGCAACCGCTGATCGCTTCGTTCGAGTCGTTGGATCGCCGATTGCTGGATGCTTCCGCGGTTTTGGGCGCGGGCCGCGCTCGAACCTTTGTCCGCGTGATTTTTCCGCTGTCCTGGTCTGGCGTGGTAACCGCGTTGGTGCTGAGTTTTGCGCACACGCTGGGCGAATTTGGCGTTGTGCTGATGGTGGGCGGAAATCTTCCCGGAATCACCCGCACTGTCTCCATCGACATTTACGATCGCGCGCAGGCGCTCGATTATTCCGGTGCGCACCGCGTGGCACTGTTGTTGCTCCTGATTTCGTTTATGGTGCTGTCGGTCGTTTACGCAATCAACCGCCGCGTGTGGTCGCCATGGACGGTTAGGTGACATCGCCGATGCTGCAAGTGGCCATTCGGAAAGAGTTCCGGGCGGTGAGCACGCCGGCTTTCGATTTGCAGGTTGCCCAGGAGTTTGCTCCCGGTGTTACCGTTCTGTTCGGCCCTTCGGGCGCGGGCAAGTCGACTCTGCTCGATTGCATTGCGGGCTTGCAGACGCCCGAAGCGGGGCGGATCTCGCTGGGTCAAGAATTGTTTTTTGACGCCGACCAGAAAATCTCGCTTCCGCCGCAACGCCGCCAGATCGCGTATGTCTTTCAGTCGCTGGCTCTGTTTCCTCATCTGAGTGTGGAAGAGAATGTGGCTTACGGGCTGATTTCGAATGCTCACTCGCGGCGCGATTTGCGCGTCACTCAAATCCTGGAAGCGTTCCACATCGCGAACCTGCGGCGACGCAAGCCCGCCGAACTTTCAGGTGGCGAAAAACAGCGGGTGGCTTTGGCGCGTTCGCTTGTGACCGAGCCCCGCGTGCTGTTGCTCGATGAACCGCTTACCGGGCTGGATTTGCCTTTGCGGCGCGCGATTCTGCAAGACCTACGGGCGTGGAATGAAGCGAATCGCATACCGATTGTGTATGTCACGCATAATCGCGAAGAGCTTGACGCAATTGGCGAGCGGGTCGTCGCCTTGCTGCACGGCCGCGTCCTGGAATCCGGCGCTCCGGGAGACGTTCTGGATGCGCCGCGCTCGCTGGCGCTTGCCCGCGCCGTTGGCTTTGAAAATGTGATGCCTGCCACGGTTCTGGAAACGCGACCGGGCGACGGAGTCATGCGTGTGGCTTTGATTCACTCGGAGTGCGAGCTGGAAGTTCCGCTAAGTCCAATCGTGCCTGGCGCGCGATTGCAAGTTGCTATTCGCGCCGGAGATATTCTCCTGGCGACCCAACCTCCACGGTTTTTGAGCGCGCGCAACGTGCTGCCAGGCACGCTGGAATCGCTGGAATCGCGCGGCACTCTGGTGACCGCGCAAGTGAATGCCGGAGCTCGCTTCATCGTGCACATTACTCCCGGTGCGGTGCGCTCGCTGCAGCTTGCGGCAGGCTGCCCGGTTTGGTTGGTGCTCAAAACTCATTCTTGCCATCTGGTTTCGTCGTAAACTCTTGTTCGCAGCAGAATGCGCGTGGCGCCCTCTGCTATCATGGTTTCGCTCGACCCGAGGATTCCGTGCCGCGACAGAAGAAGCGCAAGTCCGCTCCCAAACCACTCCGAGCGCGCAACGCTGCGCGCGCCAGCTCACAAGCCAAGCCTGCCACTCGCCTGGAAGAAGTGTTGCAGAGCGCGGCCAACATCTTTTTCGCCAAGGGGTTTCACGCGACGAGCATCGAAGACGTGGCGCGAGACGTCGGGATGCTGAAGGGCTCGCTATACTATTACATTAAATCGAAAGATGATTTGCTTTTTCAGCTCCTACTCGCCGGTATTGAGGATGGCGATGCATTCATCGCGCGGCAAATCGATGTAAGCGGCGATCCCGTGGAGCAACTGGAGCGGGCGATTCGCGCGCAGATTGATTACATTATTCAGAACAAGGTGCCATTTGGGTTGTTTCTGCACGAATTCGATTCGCTTTCCGGCAAACGGCAGCACAAGTTGATCTCCGTAATGTCGCGCTACAATGCGCGATTCGTGGAACTGGTGCGACGCGGCCAGCAGCAGGGGAAGCTCATTGACGGCGAGCCATGGCTTATCGTCAACGGGATCTTGGGGATGTGTAATTGGCTGTATCGCTGGTATGACCTCGACCAAGTGTCTGGGCCTGAACAAATCAAGCAGGTATTTCTGCGCATGATTCTGAGTGGCATCCGGAAATAGCACTCGCATGCAGACCGGCGCGGACCAGGACCAACCAAAAAGAGTGTGGATACTATCCGATCGGTTAGCGCCGGTGTGTAATTTGTTCTTTCCCGTGGCTCGCGTGTTTTGGCCGAATTTCTAATTCCCAACGAATGTTGCGCATGGCGTCCTTGGCGTCGGTTTCCACTCGGCAGATGGGAATGGCAGCGCACCTGCATTAGTCACCCGCGTCGGCAGTAAAGAAAAATCAGACAGGAGTCGGGCAAGCAGAAAAAGGCACATCGGCGCTGGCCAAAGGGCACCATTTTTTCCTTTCTGCCTCTCTCCGCTTCCGACACAAAGGAGATTTTATGAAAAACCTACGGTCAGTTCTTTTTGGTTTGACAGTCCTGCTGCTGGCTACGACCGCTCAGGCGCAGACGACAAACGTAAAGGCTGCGATCCCGTTCGACTTTGTCGTCGGCGACCATTCGTACTCTGCAGGTGAATACACCGTTACGTCCTTGTCGCAAAATAGTCCGGCTTTGCGGATCGACAATGCGGACGACTCCGAGAAGGGCATGACGATAGCGCACCGCTGCAGTAAGCTCAAGCCTGCCGAGGGAACGACGCTGGTATTTCAACGGCTCGGCGACAACTACTTCCTGTATCAGATTTGGACGGAAGGCAATACCACGGGCCGTGAGTTCACAATGAGTAAGGCTCAGGTACAACTTGCCAAGAACAACAGCAAGCCCGAATTGGTGATCGTTGCCGCAAACATCTCCCACTAGCCCCCAAATCACTCCCCAGCAGTGTTGACCCGAAAGAGGGAACGTTCTCCAGCGTTCCCTCTTTTCTTTGTTAGCCGAAGGTTTCAACCGTTTTAATTCACGACGAACAGTGATACCCTCGCTGCATTCGGCCGTTGGTGAAATGCATTGCGGGCAGTTGTTATTTCCCACCAGCGAGTGTGTCCTGGCGGCTGACAATTTCGAAGGAAAATATGGTACGGAGGGCGATCATGAATCGTTCCAAGTTTATTTGTGCGAGTGGCATGGGTGTGTTGGTCTGTCTGGCGTTGCTGCTGTCTGGCGCCCCTCGCTCCAGCGGACAAGAATCAGAGGAAAGCGCCGCCACCCTAACCAAGCGCGTCATCGGCGACTATGGCTATTGGAGCAGAACGCAGGACCCGCCTTATAGCGCGGAACAAATTCCTTTTTCGAAACTGACGCATATCAATCATGCGGGTGTCGGGTTCGACGCCAATGCGAACCTCGTGGTGCCCGACGGTTTCCTTGAACCGCGATTGATCGACAAGGCCCATGATTCCGGCGTGAAAGTCCTGTTGCTGCTCGGCGGCGATTTCACGGTGTTGGAAACCAGTCCGGCGTTACTGGATACGCTGATCGCGAACTTGCACAAATTCATTGTGAAATATGGATATGATGGCGTGGACATTGATTGGGAATATCCATCGAGCACGCAGGATGAGAGCACGTTCCACAGTCTGATGCTGAAATTGCGGACCGCGTTCCCCAATCCCTACGTCCTGTCCGCGGATGTGCCGCCGTGGGAAGCTACGGGATATGATTTCCCCGACACGAAGTTTCTGGTGGACTACTACAACCTGATGACCTACGACTGCGCCGGACCCTGGACTGATTCCGCGCAGCTGAACTCCGCAATCTTCCCCGATCCCAACAATCCGACTTCTTACAATTGCGAGCCCGGCGGCAGCGTGAAGGAAGCCATCGACATTTATCTTCACGATCCGCTTGTGAATGTACCGGCACACAAAATAAACATTGGCACTCCCTTTTACGGATACGAGTACCAGAATGTGAGTGCGCTGTGGGGTTTTTGCACCGACTGCGATAACACCGTGATCGGCCAAAATTACGGCACGTTCTTCAAGCAGCGCATCAATCAGCACGGCTGGCGCACGTTCTACGATCAATACTCGCTGGTGCCGTACATGTTGCGAACCAATGGCAAGCCGGGGTTCATTACCTATGACGATTCGTTCTCGACTTTTTATCGAGTGGCGTATTCGGTGTGGTCGCGCGGGCTGGGCGGCAGCTTCATGTGGTCGCTGGACGCGGATTACGATGGACAATCGCAAGATCTGCTGGACGCGATGTACAACGCCAGCTTGCCGCAGACGAAATAGTGAGCGATGCTCGGCGGCAATCCATACCTCGATTGACGATTGCGCAGCTTTTCGTGGTGGTGGACCGCCTCCCTTACAGGGCAAGCAGGAGGCGGTCCTTACAAAGCCTCTAGTGCGGTCATAGTGCGATCGCAAATTTCCTCGGGCGATCCGGCGGCGGTAACCGGTACGAGCAGACCGAGTTCGCGATAAAACTTGATCAGCGGCGCGGTGCTGTTCTCATAGACGTCCAGACGCAACTTCACCGACTCCGGCTGGTCATCTTCGCGCTGATAGAGGTGTCCGCCGCATTCATCGCAAATACCGTCGGCGCGCGAGGGTTGACGCGTGACGTGGAAGACCGCTTTGCATTTTTCGCAAATGCGCCGCCCGCTGAGGCGAGAGACGATTTCCGCCAGTGGCAATTCATAGTTGACGACGGCGCTTAGCGCCAGATTCTCGTTTTGCATTAACTGACCGAGGGACTCGGCTTGTGCGAGCGTGCGCGGAAAGCCGTCGAGCACGAACCCACCTTGGCAATGCAAGCAACCGCTACGCTCGCGCACCATTTCCCACACGGTGGAGTCAGGCACCAGGTCGCCGCGGCGCATGTACTCCAGTGCCGCGGCCATCGCGGGCGTCCGGTCGCAGGCCTTGCGGCTTCCGGCAGCGCGAAACACATCTCCGGTGGACAAATGACAGGCGCCCAAGCGTTGGTTCAACAGCTGCGCTTGTGTCCCCTTCCCGACACCGGGCGCGCCCAGCAATACCAATCGCCAGCATGGAGTTGCCACCGCCGGTGGCGTGGAGCATTTCGCGGAAGGACCTTGCAGCCAACTGGCTCGATCATTTTTGTTTTGTGCGTTCATCGGGACCCTTATCCAGGATCGACCGCAATTTGAAACGCGCGAGGGTCTCAAACGGCGGAAAAGTAGCACTGCGATGCAAAGTCTTCTCTCAGGAAGGAAGCGAACTCCAGCAGTACTCTGCGCTAGTGTTAGCACCGGAGCGCGCGAGTTGCAAGAGCTGGCGTCACAGGCGTTCTACGAGGCCGGAGCGCAGAAGGCGCCGCCCCACAGGCGAATCACACAAATGTTATGCTCTCCTCCCCCAGCATTACAGGAGGACTGGTTCCATGCTTCGACGGCTTTACGCTTCTG
Organism: Candidatus Acidiferrales bacterium; assembly: GCA_963826335.1. GTDB lineage: Bacteria > Acidobacteriota > Terriglobia > Acidiferrales > UBA7541 > Acidiferrum. Next base: position 212,415 of record CAWGXB010000031.1, read on the forward strand.
CGCATTTCTCCCTGCTTTCGGCCGCGATCATCCTTCTTTCTACTGCTTGTGTGGCGCAACAAGTGCCGCCGCAGCTACAGCCGCCTGCCAGCGAACAACTGCTTTTGCAGGTGCACGCCAAGGGCGACCAAGTGTACATCTGCCAGGAAGGTGTGACGCAATTCGCGTGGGCGCTCAAGGTTCCTGCAGCACAACTGTTCGACAAGGATGGCAAACCGTTTGGCAAGCATTTCGCCGGCCCGACATGGGAAGCCAGCGACGGAAGCCGGGTGACGGGCAAAGCGGCTGCCAATGTGCCTTCGCCTGATGCCGATTCGATTCCATGGCTGCTGGTCGACGTGGTCAACCACGAGGGCAGTGGCGTGCTCTCGCGCGTCAGCAGGATTCAGCGGCTTAACACCAAGGGTGGCAAGGCCCCCGCTTCCGATTGCGATGCGGCGCATATCGGCCATGAAGCACGCGTTCCGTATTCCGCCGACTACCTTTTTTACGCGCCGAAATAACGTACTCGCACCGCCGATGCCCTTGTTTGCTCCAGACACGTCATGGATGGGTCATGTCTTCGGGTTTGACCAGCACGTCGAATTCGTCGCCGGAGAGGTGACCGAGTTTGACGGCGGCTTCTTTGAGGCTGGTTTTCTGGTGGTGAGCGTGGTGAGCGACTTTGGCGGCGTTGTCGTAGCCGATTTTGGGAGCGAGTGCGGTGACCAGCATCAGAGAATTCTTGACGTAGCCGTCGATGACTTCGCGATTTAACTGGATGCCGACAACGCAGTGATCGACGAAGCTGTTGCAAGCGTCCGCGAGAAGCTCGACGGAGTGCAGGTAGTTGAAGATCATGACGGGCTTGAAGACGTTGAGTTCGAAATTGCCTTGCGAGCCGGCGAAGCCGATGGCGGCGTCGTTGCCCATTACCTGGACAGCGACCATGGTGACAGCTTCGGACTGCGTGGGGTTCACTTTGCCGGGCATGATGGAGGAGCCGGGCTCGTTTTCGGGTAACGTCAGTTCGCCCAAGCCGCAACGCGGACCGGAACTGAGCCAGCGAATATCGTTGGCAATTTTCATGAGGGAAGCGGCAAGGGTCTTGAGTGCGCCGCTGGCGAAAACGATCTCGTCGTGCGCGGATAGACTGGCGAACTTGTTGGGATGAGAGCGGAAAGGTAGTCCGGTGAGTTCGGCGATTTTTTTCGCCGCGCGCTCGGCGAATTCGGGATGCGCATTCAGGCCGGTGCCCACGGCCGTGCCACCAATGGCGAGATCGAGCAGTCCATCCAGCGCCACGGCGATGCGGCCGCCATCACGATCCAGCAGGCTGACGTAGCCGGAGAATTCCTGGCCGACGGTGAGCGGTGTGGCGTCCTGCAAATGAGTGCGGCCGATTTTCACGACAGGGGCAAATTCCTTGGCCTTGGCATCCAGCGCGTCGCGGAGTTTCTTCACCGCAGGAAGCAGTCGGCGCGAGGTTTCCATGGCGGCGGCGATGTGCATGGCGGTTGGAAAAGTGTCATTGGAAGACTGCGACATGTTCACGTCGTCGTTGGGATGAATGGGCTTCTTTGTGCCCATCTCGCCGCCCGCGATTTGAATGGCGCGGTTGGAGATGACTTCGTTGACGTTCATGTTAGTCTGCGTGCCGCTGCCGGTTTGCCAGATGCGCAGAGGAAAGTGCTCGTTCAACTTTCCGGAAATGACTTCATCGGCGGCGTGGGTAATCAGATTAGACTTTTCCTCGGAAAGCTTGCCGAGATCGCGATTAACCAGAGCCGCGGCTTTTTTGAGGATGCCGAATGCGCGAATGAGTTCCGTGGGCATCGTGTCTTTTCCAATGGCGAAATGGATCAGGGAGCGGGCGGTTTGCGCGCCGTAGTAGCGATCCACCGGGACATCGATTTTGCCCATGCTGTCGGATTCGGTACGGGTGAGAACCGACTTGGCGTGTTGCGTAGCTTCAGACATGTAGGACTCCTGGAGCGAACGAAGATAGTTTAACAGGTGAAGAGGGGTGAGTGAGGAGGGATCGGAGGGAATTACGCATTGCATGCAGTTCGGCAGGAGTTTCACCACAGAGGACACTGAGGACACAGGGAAGGACCGGCAGGGAAGCATCGCCAGATAGGCGTCGAACTGGTATATCGCTGGGCACAGCAGCTGGCGGAAACAGCGGGTAAGGTATAATGAAACGCTGGGGGAAGTAGCGAAAAGATGAGTGTAGGTGGGCAAAAAGGGAAGGCGTCGGCCGAAACCTGGCGGCGGAGGCGTTCGCGTTTTTATCGGACGCGGGCGCGAGAGCTTCGGCGTATCGTGAAGGCGCTTGTGTCGACGAAGCACCCGTTTTTGGTGCACATCATTCCGATGCGCCGGTGCAATCTGGATTGTGGCTACTGCAATGAGTACGACGACGTGTCAAAGCCGGTGCCGCTGGAAGAGATGAAACGGCGGCTGGATTTGCTGGCGGACATGGGCACGTCGATTATCACCATCAGCGGCGGGGAGCCTTTAATGCACCCGGAACTGGACGAGGTGATTCGCCACATCCGGGAACGCGGAATGATCGCGGGACTGATTACCAATGGATTTTTCCTGAACCGGGAACGGATCGAGCGGCTGAACGATGCGGGGCTGGAGCACCTGCAAATCAGCATTGATAATGCCGCTCCGGATGAAGTGTCAAAGAAGAGCCTGAAATCGCTGGATGGGCGGCTGGAGATGCTGTCGGAATGGGCGGAATTTCAGGTGAACATCAATTCGGTGCTGGGCAGCGGGGTGAAGAATTCGGAAGACGCGCTGAAGATTGCGCACCGTGCGCTGGAGTTGGGGTTTACGAGTACGGTCGGGATCATTCACGACCACGACGGGCAATTGAAACCGCTGGCGCCGCGTGACCAGGAAATCTTCGAAGAGATTATGACCCTGGGGAAACGGTCGTTTTCGCGCTTTAATCAGTTCCAGCACAACGTGGCCATGGGGAAAGAGCACGATTGGAAGTGCCGTGCGGGGTCACGGTATCTGTACATCTGCGAAGACGGGCTGGTGCACTGGTGCTCGCAGCAACGGGGATATCCGGGGATTCCGCTGGGGGAATATACGGCGGAAATGCGGCGGCGAGAGTTTTTGACGCACAAAAGCTGCGCACCGATGTGCACGGTGAGCTGCGTACAGCAGGTGGGGATACTGGATAATTGGCGAGCGGCGCAGACGATGAAGCCGCGGGTGGTAGGGGCGAGAAAAGAAGAATTGGTGCAGATCGCGAAATAAGAAGTGATGAATTAAAGACGCAAAAGAATTCTGGAAATTCCTGCAGGTTGCTTCCCACGAACACGACGGTGTGTAGCGCGTTGACGGTACAGGCAGGGCGCGCGAAGAATAAGGCATGCCCAATTCAGCCATCGAGATCGAGAACCTGACCAAGGAATACCCCTGCGGGTTTCTAAATCTAAAAAAGAAAAAATCGCTCGAGAACCTGAGCATGCAGGTGGAAACAGGCGAGGTCTTTGGTTTTTTAGGGCCAAATGGAGCGGGGAAATCGACGACCATCAAGCTGCTGATGCGACTAATCTTTCCGACCACCGGCACAGCGCGGATTCTGGGAAAATCCATTGATGATGTTTCCATACACACGGACATCGGTTACCTGCCGGAACAGCCGTACTTTTACGATTATTTGACTGCGCCGGAGTTACTGGACTATTTCGCGCGATTCCACGGATTGCCGGCGAACGAGCGCCACGAGCGCGTAAATAAAATGTTGCAGAAGGTTGGCCTGGATACGGCAAAGAAAATTCAGTTGCGCAAATACTCGAAGGGCATGCTGCAACGAGTGGGATTAGCCCAGGCCATCCTGCACGAACCGAAAGTTGTGGTGCTGGATGAACCGATGAGCGGATTGGACCCCCTTGGACGGCGGGAAGTACGCGACATCATTTTGGAATTGAAGAAGGAAGGCCGCACCGTGCTGTTCTCGACGCACATTTTGTCGGATGCGGAGATGTTGTGCGATCGCGTTGGCGTGATTGTGGGCGGGAAGCTGCGCGGGGTGGGTGCGCCGGAAAATTTACTAGGAATTGCAGCGCAAGGCATGGAAATCCTATTCGAGATGGAAGGAGAAGGGAAGCGACCGGAGTTGCTGGGGCGCGCGACCCGCACTGGTGACCGTTACCGCGTGCAACTAAAAGAAGAGGAATTGTACTCAGCGCTTGAGGAGTTGAAAGCCGCAGGGGCTCGAATTCTGTCGGTGGCCCAGATCAAGCCGACTTTGGAGGAGTTTTTCATGGACCTGGTGGAAGCGGACCGTGCGCAGGCATCCGCGGTCGAGGTGCTTGGGAAATGAAAAACGTTCTGACGGTCGCGGCAAACACGTTTCGCGAAGCGGTGCGCGACCGCGTGCTATACAACCTGGTGGTTTTCGCGTTGCTGATGATTGCGGCGGCAATTTTTGTGGGGCAAATCTCGATCGGTATCGAGCAAAGCATCATCGTGAGTTTGGGGCTTACGGCAATTTCCGTGATTGGCTTGTTCATCGCGGTGTTCATTGGCGTGGGACTAGTCTCAAAAGAGATGGATAAGCGCACGTTGTATGCCTTGTTGGCAAAACCGGTGGAGCGCTGGGAATTCCTGCTGGGAAAGTTTTATGGGCTGGTGCTGACACTGGCGGTGAATACGGCGGCGATGGGGATCGGGTTGTTTTTGGCGCTGTGGGTGGTGAAGCATCCTCTGGAAAGAGCCGATTTGTACGTGTTCGTGGCGGTATACCTGATTCTGCTGAAGCTGGCATTGATCGTGGCGTTGGCGCTGCTGTTTTCGTGTTTCACGACACAATTCCTGGCGATCCTGTTTACGACCATGCTGTACGTTGCGGGAGTATTCGCGGCGGGTTTGCGTACGATGCAGGGAGTGAATCTGACGCCAAGCACCACGGCGATGCTGCATGGAATCTCATACATTCTGCCGAATTTCGAGAACTTCAACGTGATGGCGGTGGTGGCGCATGGCGGCAGCATTCCCGGGTCCATGGTTCTCTACGCCACGGCGTATGCGGCGTTGTACGGGGCGATCGTGTTGACGGCAGCAGCGATGGCATTTTCGCGGCGAGACCTGAAATGACTCGCACAGCGCTGGGTGAATTGGCGTTGGGCATTGTTGTGGTGTTTGGTTTGGCCGGAGTGTGGAAGTTACAGCAGAAAATCGACGGCGAGCAGCAAGCCATGCATCTGGAGAGCGACGACCTGGCGCTGCGTTCCGGGAATCTGGTCAAAGGACTGAGCCTGGAATATGCGCCGTTGATGGGAGCGATCTACTGGACGCGCGTGGTGCAATACTTTGGCGCAAAGCACCAGATGCATGATCGGAACCTGGAACTGTTGTGGCCGCTGCTGGATATTGCGACGACGCTGGATCCGCACCTGATAGTGGCTTACCGGTTCGGGGCGATTTTCCTGGGCGACGACCCGCCGCGAGGAGCGGGCGAGCCTGATTTAGCCGTGCGGCTACTGGAGCGAGGAATAAAAGAGAATCCGGAGTACTGGAGGTTCTATCAGGACTTGGGCGACGTCTATTATTTCAACAAAAAGGATTATGCGAAGGCTTCGGAGGCATTCCGAAAGGGCAGCAGTTATCCGGAGGCGCCAATCTGGATGAAAGTGATGGCGGCGAAAATCGCCGAAGAGGGCGAGTCGCTGGAAACATCGTACTTCCTGTGGAAGCAGGTTTACGACACGGCCTCCGATCCACAAATCAAGAAAAATGCGGAAACGCACCTGAAACTGCTCAGTGCACAGATGGCTATGCGGGAAATCGATCGATTGGCCGCGGAATATGAGGCGCGATCGGGAAAACATGCGACTCATCTGAGCGAACTGGTGGAGGCAGGACTGTTGAAGGGAATTCCGCTGGACCCCGAGGGCTATCCGTACGTTTTGGGAGAAGGCGGAAAAGCGGAACTGAGCGTGGATAGTCCGTTGATGGAACAGCAAGTGCTGCAAAAGAAGCTCGAGCGGTAGGGCGTGGTGCAACGCTGTGCGCGAGTTTCCTGACAGATTATTCCGGAACGCAGAGAAGCGTCATATGCGGATCGATAAGCAGTTTGTGCGGGTCGGTCTGCGATGTGAAGTTGAACGAGGTTTCGTCGCCTCCGGTGACCACGGTTCCAAGAAAAATGCTGTGCCCTCCGCCGGCGTTGATGTACAGCGGAACCGGAGCGATAAATGAGCGCGGAACTTCAGACTGCAAAAGCTTGCCACGAACTTGAAAACCTTTGTCGGTGCGACGGGTAGTGAATTCGACCTTGTAGTGGGGGACGCCCGTGCCGCTGACGTACTGATCAAAAAACCAATCCATGGAGTGGCCACCTTCGAGATCCATTTTGGGGGTCATGACGGTTTCGACTTCACGTTGGAATTGCGCGGTGCTTAGGGGGGCCTGCGCGTATTTTTCTTCGATGGTGCGCATGAGCTTGGTGAAACGTGCGTCGGGATCCGGGGAATTGGGCTGGCGCAGCATCTCGTAAATCATATGGATCACCCAAGCGCCTTTCGCGTAGACGATGACGTCATATGCGCCGGGGGACTTTGAGGAAGTGAGGCGCGAGCCCAGTGTGAGTGGACCAATGTCGGCAGGCGGAAGATCTTCAAGAGTGGACTTCGTGACCAGGCGCTTGCGATAACCCTCCAGCCAAGCGTGCGCGGGGCGGCCAGAATGTTTCTGCGAGTCCGCGAAGAGTAGAGAGTAGTAGCTGGCGACGGCTTCGCTAAGCCACTGGTCGTGGTAACTGGACCAGCCCACAACGTTGCCCCACCACTGATGGGCGACTTCGTGGAACGGAACGATATCAGTGAATTGCTCCTGGCCGGTGGCGCTCAAGCCGGCGCGTTCCTGCGCCTGCTGGGGCAGGAAGGAAAGTGTGGAGAGATAGAGAAGGCCCGGCCAGCCCTGCCCGAAGGTTCCCGGGATCTGAGAAACGCCGAGGTGGTGAAAAGGGAATGGCCCAGAGAACTGCTCGTAAAAATGGATGGAGGCGTCAATCTGACGAGCGAGTTGCTTCAGGGAGTCCGCAGGGCTGGGTGCAGCGGGTCGTATGGCGTTGTGTGGTTCTAGCACGCCAGCTTCGCCGGCGCCGATCCGGGAACTGATGTCGAAATCGGACTGGGGAGGAGCAACCCGCGCCTGGATGGCCTGTTCGAGTTGACGATTAGCATAGACATCGACGGTGTGCTCGCCGGAGGTGACGGACCATGAAGCATATTCGCCAAGATTGAAGCCTGCCTCCGGCACGGGCTGTGAGGTCTTCCACTGAGCGGTGCGGAATTCTCCGTCTTCACGCTCATCGGATTTTTCTCCAGTGGCTACCAGGCGGAGACGTTTGGGCCACCGAAAGGAGAGATCGTAGAGAGCAAACTCGGAAGCGTCGCCGAAATGGGGATACCAGCTTTCGCGAGCGCCAACGAACAAAACCTCGTTGCCGGCGTCGGTGATGACATTGCCGCGATAGTGAAAATGGAGAGTGAAGGATGAGCCAGAGGCGGGAGTTGTTGGGAAGAAGACGCAGAGAGTATCGTCGCCGCGGGTGCGAAGCTGCTGCTCCGTCAAACCCTCGTTCTGGAAGAAGGAAAGAGGAGAGCCATCGTCGAGAGACACGGAGTCAATTTTCAGTGAGCGAGCGAGTTGAATGAAGAGCACCTGATCGGTGCCGGTGAGGGCGCGAAAATCGACTGCCGTGGAGCCGACGAGAGAATGATCCGGTTGAATGGCGGTGTCGACGTTATAGTGCAGAGCCTTGAACGGAATTCGCAGCGGAACGGAATCGGGAAGAGTGTAGGAACTCCACACATCGTAGTAAGACGTGCTATTAGCACGGCGGGACTGCCCGAGAAAAACATTTTCCCTGCGGGAATCATCGAGCAGGATGTCAAACGGTCCGGTAACCATGCCATCGACGCCGGCATGAAAAAAGTGACGGGGCGACTGATAGAATTTTTCCATGAGGATGCGGAGAGAGTGGTTGGGATTGAGGCGTTCGAGTTGCGGGCGCCACAGGGCAATGAAGTCGCCGTCGCTGGTTGGGGTAATACCGGCATGCTGCAATTGATCGAGCAAACCCTGGGCGGCGTCCGTTGTAAAGCGCACGTACAGGGAGAGGAATTGTTGATCGAGGATAGGGGCGCCGAGGAATCGGGCCAGTTGTTGCTTTTCGACGGGATCACGCGGGAGCGCTAGAGCGTGCCCTAGCCCGGAAAAAACAAAACCAGTGATGCGGCCTTCGAATGGCTGAAAAAAAGCGATTTTGCCTTCGGTAAAGTAGAGCGTGACGTCCGCCTGGCGAATCTCAATGCGGTCTTTGGGAGAGATGGAATAAACCGCCTGGCTGTCGAGTTGAAGAGCATTAAGAGTCGCGAGAATCTCGCGAGGAGAGCCAGGGGCGCCGGGCGAATCGGAGGGAAATGCGCGCCAGGCAGGCGAAAGCAGAGCGACCAGCAAAGGCAATGCCACGAGCGCGGGGCGGAACCTCATAACACGAGTGTAGTCACATTCGGCATTTCGGAACAAGGCCACGCGAATACAATCGATGGAGAGGCTTAAAATGAAGGGATGCGAGAACGAGGCCGGACAAGAATAACTTGTGCGTTGGCGGTGCTGTTGATAGCGGCGGCTACACCGGCGAGGGCGGACAAGATTGTCCTAAAGAATGGCCGGAAGATCGTGGCATACAACGTGGTGGAGGTCGGAGACAAAATCCAGTACGAAACGGCGGCGGGGACGCTGACCATTCCGAAATCGATCGTAGATCACGTCGAAAAGGGCGGGCTGATGCCAATCGCGGAGTCGCCGGCTGCGGCCGCGGCAAGCCTGAACATTGCACCTCCTGAAGTGGAATCAACGGCGGCTACGGACGAGATTGATCGGGCGGTAGTTCATGACGGAGCGATCGACCGGACATATATCGGAGGTTTGGAGGCGGAGGCGAGAGGAGGCGGGGCGAGCGCGAGCGAACGAGCCGCGCTGGCGCATCACGCCGCCGCGCAATTTGAGCTTGCCCGCGGAGACATGGACCACGCGCTGAGCGATGAGCTGACGGCGCTAAAGTATCAACCGGACCAGGCAACGTTCCTGATGAGCACGGCTTACCTGCATTTACGACGAAGTGAATTCAAGCAATCGCTGGATTATCTGGAGCGCGCCAAGAGGGTGGCGCCAGACAATGCGGATGTCTATAAACTGGCGGGCTGGGCGTATTCGGGAATGAATCGGCCGGAGCAGGCCGCGGTGGAATGGAAAAAAGCGCTCGAACTGCGGCCCGATGCGGACACGCTGGCGGCGCTGGAAAAGGCGAAGCGCGATAAAAAAGAAGAAGAAAACTACAAAGAGAACGAGAGTGCGCATTTTCAGCTGAAGTACAACGGAGCGGCGGCACCGGCGCTAGCGCGCGAAGTGCTGCATACGCTGGAAGGACACTACGAACAGATTGAATCGCAATTGAACTATTCGCCGCCGGATCCCATTGGGGTGATCTTGTACACGCAGCAGGGTTTTGCGGATATTACGCGGGCGCCCGGCTGGGTGGGAGCGCTGAATGACGGAAGAATCCGCGTACCGGTGCAAGGACTAACCGGGGTGGATTCAGAATTGTCGCGGGTGCTGCGGCACGAGTTGACGCACAGCTTTATTCAACAGAAGACGCACGGGCGCGCCCCGACATGGATCCAGGAAGGCATGGCGCAGTGGATGGAAGGAAAACGCAGCGACGAAAATGCGGGTGTGCTGATCCAGATCTACGATGCGGGGCAAGCGGCGCCGCTGGGACGGCTGGAAGGCTCGTGGATGGGCCTGTCGGGAGATGTGGCGCGATATTCGTATGCATGGTCGCTGGCGAATGTGGAATACATCGTCGAGACGCAGGGCATGGGCGACATAGAGAGGATTTTGGACCGGCTGGGCGCAGGAAGCGAGACGGAGTCGGCGGTGAAGGAAGTGCTGCGCGATGATTATGGCGAATTGATGAAGGCGACGGAAGAATATTTGAAGAAGAACTATGGAAAGTAGGGCAGCGACCTGCCGCACTTCAATGTCAGGACGTGGCCAGGATGGCGGCTAGTAGGGCTGCTCGTTGGGGCATGGTCTTGAACAGGACATGCTCATGGGTGGAGTGGGCGCCCTCGCCTACGGCGCCGAAGCCGTCGAGAGTGGGGATACCGAGGGCGGCCGTGAAATTGCCATCGGATGCGCCGCCAGCCGCGGCTTCGCCGAGTGCAAAGCCCATTTGTTTGGCGAGACTTTTGGCGCGACTGTAGAGCTCAACGCTGTGTTTGCGTTCGAGCGGAGGGCGATCGAAGCCGCCGCGCAACTCAAGTTTGACGCCACGTCGAATTGCTTTCAGCGTGCGGAATCTTTTTTCCAGAGCGCGCATATCGGAGTGACGCCAGGCGCGAAGATCAAAATTAACTTTGGCGCTGTCGGGGATGACGTTGGTGCGAGTGCCGCCATCGACGAGATCCGCATTCACGGTAACGCCGTGACGAGGGTCGTTCCATTTTTCGATCCGGGCGATTTGCGCGGCGAGTTCATGAATAGCGTTAATGCCCCGGTCAGGATCCAGGCCAGCGTGAGCTGAGCGGCCATGGACGATGAGTTTGACTTCACCGACGCCCTTGCGGGAAGTTTTGACCATGCCACGAGTGCCGAGCGAGGGTTCCAGAACAAAAACGGCGTCGCTGCGCTTGGCTTCCGCTTCCAAAATCGGGCGCGAAGACTCGCTGCCGATTTCTTCATCGGAAGTCCACAGGAAAATAAGGCGCTTGCGAACCGGAACTTTTGCCTGTTGTAAAGCTTCAAGAGCATAAAGAGCCTGGACAATGCCTGCTTTCATGTCGAAGGTGCCGGGGCCGTAGGCCTTATTGCCGACGACCTTGAAAGGCATGTGGGCGAGGGTGCGAGAGGGATAGACGGTGTCGTAGTGGCCGAGAACGAGCAGTTGAGAACTTGTGCGCAATGTGTCGGGAGACCAGGAAATGCGCAGATGATCGCCGCGATGCCGCTGCTTCAGTATCTGGACGGTGGCCCCGCGCAGCATCCACTCGTCAGCTAGATGATTGCAGCAGCGATCGGCGGGCTCCTTTTCCAGACTGGGCGATTCAATGAGCGTAAGCTGACGCAGACTCTCCAGCATGTAAGAGAGGCGCGGGCGCAACAGAGCCAGAAGAGTACGTGGAAGAGATGTTTGGGCCATAGTGGGGTTCATCCTAGCAGCGGCATCATATCGCGGCAATGACGGACGTCACCGGGCTGCCAAGAAAGTAAAGAGATCCGGCAAATGCGTGGGATCAGCGGCCAGTCAAGGCGCTACTGAGGGCCGTGGGCTGCACATTGTATTCCTTGCAGTTGGCGTCGCACGAGACCAGCACGGGCCGATCGGGCAATACCTTTTTTAGGGCTTCGAGTTCGGGTTCGCCCGCAGACAAAGGCAAGGGAATCTGGCCGCGCTGCCCCACCGATCGCAGCATCGCCATGGTGATCTCGAAACCTCCATAGGCGCGTTCGCCATTGCAGGGGTGAATCTGTCTGTCGTCATCGAGCCAGCGGGCCATGTCTTCGACGTAGGGAGGCATTTCCGCGTCGTAGTTCATGCATCCGGGACCGGAAGTTGCGCCTTGCTTCGTGACTGCCCGCCAACCGCCGCCGGTCAGAACTTCGGCGAAGCCGTCGGTGCCGAACACGCCGATTTTGTTTTTGCGCCACCAATAATCGACTTCGGGAACGTCGGGTGCACCGGCGCCACATTCAATGATGCCGCGGACGCCGTTGGCGAATTGAACGAACCCGCCAATGTAGTCAGGAGAGCAGTGCAGGTCCGAGAATTTGCCGCGGCCGGCAGCCTGGGCCATCACCCATTCAGCAGGCGCGTAGTTGTTGTACCACCGCATGTATTCCAGCAGGTGAGTGAAAAGGTGAAGGAACCAGCCTGCTGAGTGTGCATGGATGGTATGGACGCGGCCAAGCGCGCCGCTTTCGACAATTTCCTTCACCTTCTGGTAGTGCTGGTCGTAGCGGTGCTGGTGAGAAACGACGGTTTTGACACCGGCGTCGTTCACGAGCTTACGAATTTCGATGGCCTCGTTCATGGAAAGGGCCATGGGCTTTTCGTAGGCGATCAGTTTTGCCCCGCACGCAATGCCCGTTTTGATCAGTTCCAGGCGGATCGCCGGAGGCGTACAGAAGCAGAAAACGTCCGGTTGGATTTCTTTCGCGAGAGCAAGAGGTTGCAGCGATGTTTTCTGCACACCGAGTTCCGCGGCGGCTTTAGCCAACTGCTCCGGGGTAACATCGGAAAGTCCAGCGAGTTCAAAGCGCGGGTTGTTTTTGAAGGCTTGGGCGTGATGCTTCCCGCGCTTGCCTGCTCCGATAACCAAAACTTTATACACTTTTTTAGCGCTCACGGTGATCGCTCCTGGTGTGCGTTAGGTTACATTTACCAGCCGAATTGCGAGTCCCACTCTTTGAGTTTGGCGATGGTATAGTCGACCTCTTCGGCGGTGAGTTCGGGGAACATGGGCAACGAAACGCATTGCGCGGCATTGCGCTCGGCGTTGGGCACGTGAGGCTTCAGGTCCGCGAGTTTTCCCCAGGGATAGCCCTCTTGCTGGTGGATGGCGATGGGATAGTGCTGCTTGGCGTCGATGCCATGATCCACGAGGAACTGGGTGAGATGGTCGCGCTTGTGATGTTCGATCACGTAGAGATGGTAGACGTGGCGGTAGCCCGGCAATTCCGTGGGCAGACGGAAGCTGTTGCCCTTGAGCCCGTCGGTGTAACGCTTGGCCCAGGTGCGGCGCTGGTCGGTCCACTTGGAGATGTGCTTCAGCTTGACGCTGAGAAACGCGGCATGAATGTCGTCGAGGCGGCTATTGAAGCCGAAGGAATGCACGGAGCGTTTTAGGGAGCCGTGGTTGCGCATGCGGCGAACGGCCAGCTCGATGTCGGGGCGATTGGTGATGAGGGCGCCGCCGTCGCCAAAGGTGCCAAGATTTTTCTGGATGATGAAGCTGGTGCAGACGGCGTCGCTGAGTTCGCCCTGCCTGAAGCCGTCGCCGTGCGCGTCGATGGACTGCGCATTGTCTTCGACGACCCAGAGTTTGTGCTTTTTCGCGATGGCGCTGACAGACTTCATGTCGGCGCAGTGGCCGTACAGGTGCACGGGAACGATGCCGACAGTGCGCGGGGTGATTGCGGCTTCGATCTTCGTGGGGTCAATATTGTTTGTCACTGGATCGGAATCGACGAACACAGCTTTGCCGCCTGCAATCCAGATGGCTTCAGCGGTGGCGAAAAAAGTGTTGGCCGTGGTGATGACTTCGTCGCCGGGCTGCATGCCCAGCGCGAAAAAGGCGAGCCAGAGCGCGTCAGTGCCAGAGTTCAGGCCGACGGCGTGCTTCATACCAAAATATTGGCCCAGTTCCTTCTCGAAGCGAGCCAGGGCGGGCCCCATAACGTAGGCCTCGCTTTCCATAACGGCATGAAAGGCGTCGTCGATTTCGCGCTTGATGTTGTGGTACTGGCGGGCGTGACCGTAAAAGGAAACTTTCATTTTTGTCGGTATTGTGGACGCGGGCATGGCATCCTCCTCGCTAATGAAAAATGCGGAAGTAAAGGCAAGTGGCGTTCGTCGGAGGCCAGGCATGGGGGCTGGTCGGATGGTTTCCTGAAGAGCCGGATGGTCCCGGAGTCCGATTACTCGTCTCGTGCGGATTGTATTGTAGCGCTAATTCAGAAACCCTGCACTGAAACGTTTTAATGAAGCGAAATGGAGCGGACCGCCGATGTGACGGTGGTCACGTTCAAGGACACGTGGGCGGAGAAAGGCCACAGTAAAAGCACAAAGCAAAGAGCCGGCAGCCGCGATTGATGTAGACTCGGTTAACGAACGCGCTCACCGAGTTGTTGGTTCGGGAGTTTTTCGAGTGAGCATTCTTGTGCCCCAGGAGAGATCGATGCCGCCGTTTACGAGACGACTCGCAATTGTCGTGGTTGTGGTTTTAGGATTCGCCCTTGCTGCCGTGCCGCTGCCAGCGCAAAACGCCGGGCCCGGCTCTACTCCTCCGTATCTGAATCCATCGCTTCCCATCGATCAGCGAGTGAATGATCTGATTTCGCGGATGACGCTCGAGGAAAAAGCATCGCAGCTGGTGAATCAGGCGCGTGCGATTCCGCGGCTGCAGGTCCCTGCGTACGATTGGTGGAGCGAGTCGCTGCATGGCGTGGCGGTGAATGGAACGACGGAGTTTCCGGAGCCGATTGGGTTGGCGTCTATGTTCGACGCACCAGCGATTCACGAAATGGCTATCGCCATCAGCACCGAGGCGCGTATCAAGCATGCGCAGGATGTTCGCGCAGGGCACAGCAACATTTTTGAGGGACTGGATTTCTGGGCGCCGAACGTCAATATCTTTCGCGATCCGCGCTGGGGTCGCGGCCAGGAAACCTATGGCGAAGACCCGTTTCTAACCGGGCGCCTGGGCGTAGCGTTTGTCACCGGGATGCAAGGCGACGACCCGCGTTACTACCGCACGATTTCGACGCCCAAGCATTACGCGGTGCACAGCGGGCCAGAGCCCACCCGACACACGGCGGACGTGAAGGTGAGCAAGCATGACGAAGAGGATACGTACCTGCCCGCGTTTCGCGCGACGGTAACGGAAGGAAAGGCGGCGTCGGTGATGTGCGCGTATAACAGCATCAACGGCCAACCGGCTTGCGCGAACGAGTTTTTGTTGGTTGATCAGTTGCGGGACAAGTGGAAGTTTCAGGGTTACGTGGTATCGGATTGCGGCGCGGTGCAAAACATATTCGACGGGCACCACTATAAGCCAACGCAACCGGAAGCTTCTGCGATCAGCCTGAAGCTAGGTATGGACAACGAGTGCGTCGACTTCGTCGACAAAGTTACCGACAACCACGACTACGTTGCGTATATCGATGCGGTGAAGAAAGGTTATTTGAAGGAAAGCGAGATCGACGTGGCGCTGAAGCGTTTGTTCACCGCGCGGATGAAACTGGGCATGTTCGATCCGCCGGAGATGGTTCCATTTACAAAGATTGATGAGTCGCTGTTAGATGGCACGCAGAATCGGGCGCTGGCTCGCAAACTGGCCAATGAGTCGATGGTGCTGCTGAAAAATGATGGCGTTCTTCCTTTAAAGACTTCGGGCGTGAAGATTGCCGTGATCGGACCCCTGGCCGATCAAACGAATGTTCTGCTCGGCAACTACAATGGGATTCCCACGCATTCCGTATCGGTCCTGGAGGGAATGCGGACCGAGTTCCGCGGAGCGCAGATTCGTTATGTGCCCGGCACGCAATTTTTGAGCAAGGAAGTGTCGGTTGTTCCGACGGAACTGCTCACAACGGATGGCAAGCCGGGCGTGCGAGCAAGCTACTATTCGATGAAGAACAGGTTCGCATTCTCGTCGTCGGGAGAGAAACAGTCACCGCTGGCGACACGCTTTGAACCGGGTATCGGCGCAGCGACAGCGGCACTGCCGGCCGAGGTCACCAAGATGGACTCGGTGATCGTAAGTTGGGAAGCGACGCTCAGACCACAAGCTACGGGCGAATACGACTTGGGTTTTAAAGGTGATGGGTTCTACCGCGTTTCACTGGACGGCAAAACGGTGATCCTGGCGTACCACACCAACGGCGCGGAGACAAAGGTCGGGCCTGCGCACCTGGAGAGCGGGAAGGCCTACGCATTAGAAGTCGACTACCAAAGAGCCGAAGGCAGTACGGAGCCGGGGCAACTGGTGTGGAGCAAGATCGATCGGCGGCCGTCGACGGAAGCGCTTGCGGCAGCGAAGGACGCGGATGTGGTGGTTGCGGTCGTCGGCATCACCAGTGAACTCGAAGGTGAAGAAATGCCGGTGAGCGAGGAAGGTTTCAAGGGCGGCGATCGAACCAGCCTGGACTTGCCGAAGCCGGAACAGGAATTGCTGGAGAGCGTCATGCCGGCAGGCAAACCGCTGGTCGTGGTGTTAATGAATGGCAGCGCGCTGAGCGTGAATTGGGTGAAGCAACACGCCAGCGCGATTCTGGAAGCGTGGTATTCCGGAGAGGAAGGCGGAGCGGCCATCGCGCAGACACTTGCGGGTGTGAACAATCCCGCAGGCCGCTTGCCCGTCACGTTCTACACGGGAGTGTCGCAACTTCCAGCGTTTGAGGATTACTCGATGTCCAACCGCACCTACCGCTATTTCAATGGCGCGCTGCTGTATCCGTTTGGGTATGGGTTGAGCTATTCGAAATTCGAATACAGCAACGCAAAACTCTCGACGAATAGTTTGCATGCCGGAGATCCGCTGAATGTGGACGCAGACGTGAAGAACACCAGCGCGCGCGATGGCGACGAGATAGTGGAGATTTACCTGACGTATCCCAAGCTGCCAGGAGCGCCGATTCGCGCGCTTTGCGGCTTCACGCGAGTGCACTTGGGCGCAGGAGAAACGAAACCGGTGCATGTGGCGCTGAACCCGCGAGACCTGAGCCATGTAAACGAGACGGGGGATCGCATCATCGCGCCTGGGGCCTACAAGGTTTCCGTAGGCGGAGGACAGCCGGGAACGGACGCGCCGGTTGTGGAGACGAACCTGACGATTACGGGCGAGGTCCACTTGCCTGAGTGAGGCGGATGGTAACAATCTTCGCCCCAAGTTCCGACACTTCGCGAAGAGCGTGGAGGCATACAAATATATGGAATCGAACGCGCAAGGAGGAAAAGTTGTGATTACGATTCCTTAGTTCGCCAGTGTGTTATGCCGGGATTCCCTCGACAATGGAGTCGGTGGCAGCGGTGGGGATGATGCGCCGCAACTGCCAGCCCGCCGCGACGAACAAGTCATGAAACTGCTTTTCGGTGCGCTCGCATCCGCTGGGGAAAATCAACATCTGAAGATCGAGGAACTTGCCCGGAGAGAAATCATTGCCGGGCTCGATGACGCTGTCGACCACGAGAAGTCTGCCGTTGGCATTCACGGCCTTGCGGCACGCTTTGAGGAGCTGGATGCATCGATCGTCAGGCCAATCGTGAATGATGTGTTTCATGATGTAAGCATCGGCGCCCGCGGGAACCGAAGAAAACATATCGCCGGATGCGAGGGTGCAACGCTCCATCACGGGCTGCAGCGGTCCGTTCACCGCTCCCTCGACAACGTGGGGCGCCTCATAAAGCGTACCGCGCAAATGTGGATTTCCCTTCAGGATCGTGGCCAGCAGAAATCCGTGGCCACCGGCTACGTCCACAATGGAGTGAATGCCCTCAAAATTGTAGGCGTCGGCCACGGCCGGGCCATCAATCATGGACAACTCGGTCATAGCGTCGTGGAAAATCTGTCCTTCGGATGGATGTTGCTTTAGAAAATCGAAGATATGCGCGCCGTAAATCTTCTCGAGCGCCTGTTTTCCGGTACGGACGCAATATTCCAGGTGAGACCAACCGCGCCCATGCCACTCCCTGCCACCCATGATCGCAAAGGAGCGCAGGCTGGGAGTAGCGTTGCGGCGCAGAACCGTGGACATCGGCGTTTGCGAAAACTTTCCGTCGGGCCCTTCGGCGAGAACGCCGACGCTGGCGGTAGCGCGCATAAGGCGATACAGCGCTTGCGGATCAGCTCCGATCTGACCGGCGAGCTCTTCCGCGGATTTGGGTGCGCCATCGATGAGGTCCGGGATACCTAGCTGCGCGAGGCCAGCGACAGCGCCGGCGACGTGACCTCCGTTCATGATCTGGAGTATGCCGACGTGTCCCGGCAGAGTTTGCGGCTGCGCGCCCATTCGTGATCACCTGGATTTGATTCTTCGGATTTCGAGCTGCGGAAGTATACCCTAAGAACTATGCAGATCATAACTTCCCGTGTAGGCGGCGCTGCAACAAAAATCGGACGCTCAGGCTAGCGTATTTGCGCCATTCACAGCAAATTTCTGACCGGTGATGAAGCGCGCGGCGTCGCTGGCAAGGAAAGCGACCATTCTGCCTACATCCTCGGGCTTGCCCATCCGTTTCATTGGGACATTCACGGTGTACGCATCCAACTCTTCCCGAGTGGCGTCGGCGTGTCGTTCGGTGGGAATCCAGCCGGGTGCGACCAGATTGACGGTAATGCCGGTGGGAGCGAGCTCGCGCGCCCAGGAACGAGTAAGTCCCAACTGAGCGCCCTTAGCGGAAACGTAATTCGCAAAGCGAGGATTGCCAAGCTCGAACACTTCACTGCCGATGTTGACGATTCTGCCGAAGCCGCGCTGTTTCATCGCTGGCAGAACCTGCTTCAGCAACAGGAGAGGAGACTTCACAAAAAATTCCAATTGATCGAGATAAGTTTCCCAGGTCTGCTCTTCGATGGAGAGAAACGGCTGCGGACCAGTGGCGTTCACGACGAGCACGTCGACGGGGCCGAACACTTCACCAACTTCGGCGACCAGGCGGACGACTTCGTCCTCTTTTCGCACATCTGCTTTGAAAGCATGCGCCCGCCCGCCCGCCTGCCGAATCCGCTGGCAGAGCTGTTCCGCGGACTTATCGCTGTTGAAGTAGTTGACGGCCGCGTTCAGGCCCATCGCTGCGAGTTCAAGCGCGATAGCCGCGCCAAGACCGCGAGATGCGCCGGTAATGAGAGAGGTACGACTGGAGTTTGCAGTGCTCACTTTTTCGCCTCGTGATTGCAATGTTGCGCAGCTAGCAGTATATCCCTGCACTGGTTCCTGACCACACGGCGACGGACGACCTCGGGTCGAAGCCTGCGCCCGAGACAAGGTGCACGCCGCGACCCGTACCACGAATGCAGCCAACGGTTCAGGCGGCTGTCGAGGTGAAACGCTCTTGGCCGAGAAAATCCGCCACAATCCATGCCGCTCCGGTAATCGCCAAGTTCTGCGCGTTGCCCACCCAATTGATCAATTTATGTGCATCGGCGAAAGGAGCGGGCAGCCATACCAGCAGCCCGAAGCCGACGAGCATAACTGTAAGTAATCGAGCCGCCAGAAGAGCCGAGCGCCCGGAAAGTAGAGCGGTAGCGGCGAGCGCAAACGCAATCGTCGTGACGACTGCCCAGAACACTTGACCGGGAGGAATCCATTTGGGAACGAACGATGCCGTACCAGAGAGATAAAAGAGTTGTTCGAGCGTGAAGGAAACAACACAGATTCCGAAAAATATGTAACCGAGCCGAGCCAGTGTCGCAGGTCGTTGCGACTCACGCGGGCGTAATGAGCCGTAAACGATCAGCGCGCCCGAGACCAGAGAGAATTGCTCGAAAAAATTGCCCCAACGATCAAAAACGCGCGGCTCCGCCAAGATGTGCGGCACCCAGAGCAACGCGAAGACAAGGTAGAGGATTCCTAGCGCGAGAGCGCCAAGTCTGGCGGTTCTGGCCCATTGGATAGCCAAGCCGCCAAGGATCTCGATCGCGGCCGCAAGGTAGACGAGGATCTCCCGATGAGGAACGACGCCGAGCGCACGAATCTGTTGCCAAGTGTTAAAGTCGTGCCAAACCAGGGTGATGACGCCAAAAGCGACAGCGGCGAGGCCATAGACGTGACGTCCCAGATAGATTCTGGTCATGTTAATCCCAGGTACAGGCGATGTTCTGCGGCATTGAGGAGTAACACCAAAACCATCCGCGGGTCCATATCTTAGAATTTCACGGTCCTGATTTGACACACAAAGTTTTGGCGTCTTGTTCCGGCCGTTTTTTTGCCTCTACCGATTTTCGATGATTCCTGGTTCTTCCTGGTTCTTCGCTTGACACTCCCTAAGCAAAGTAGCAGTATGTGCGGCTGCTGTATTAAATGGGTTTAATACAGGCCATGCCCGCGGCAAGGAGGAAGCCATGTGGTCTTGCAGCGCCCACCTTTCCACACAAATTCGAACAGTTTCATTCGGAATCATGTTGTTCGCTGTGCTTGCGTGGGCATCTCCCGCGCGTGCACAGTCGGCCCACGTGCGCGTCAGTCAAGTTGGCTACGAAATCGGTGAGAAGCTGTTTCGCGCGTATTTAATGTCCACCGAGGCGGAAACCGGAGCCACTTTCAAGGTATTAAACTCGAAGGGTGACAGCGTCTTTTCAGGACACCTTGGTAGCTTGCTTGGCACATGGAGTCACAGCAAGACTGTGACGTATCAGGTGTACGCACTCGACTTCTCAGTTCCGGCCGGCGGGCTCTACAAGATATCGGTGAGCGGTCCGGTGGCGGCGGATTCGCCGCGTTTCGCGGTTGATTGCCCGGAGGCGCTATACTCCGGCCTGCTGTTGAACTCGTTGTTTTTCTACGAAACGCAACGTGACGGTGCGTACTTTGTACGCAACGAGTTGCGCACCGAACCGGGGCACTTGAAGGATGCGAATGCTCATGTTTATCAAACACCGGCGCTCGATTCCGACGATTTCATCAACAACGTTCCTCCTGTAGCCCCCTTAGTTTCTGCAAAGCTGCCGAATATTGATGCCTCCGGAGGATGGTGGGATGCCGGCGACTATGAAAAATATGTGGAGACGACCAGCTATACCGCGGCGCTCATGCAGATTGGCGTTCGCGATTTTCCCAACCAAATGGGCGCGTTCGCTCAAGTGAATCCTCCCGCTCCGCCGGGTTCGATCTCTTTTGCTGGAACGAGCGGGCCGGGAGCGCCCTCCTCGTCCGACTTCACCGACGAAGCTAAGTTTGGCGTCGACTGGCTGTTGAAAATGTGGAATGGAAAAACACATACCCTCTACTATCAGGTCGACAATACCCAAGACTGGAATTACTACGGAGAAGGCGATCCGTCTTCCGCGATGGCCAACTGCGGCGGCACCTATCCCTCTCCGTATTGCCTCATTACCGAGTATGACATCTGGACTCTTCCGCAGGCCGCTGACAGCTACCAACAACCCGGCGACCCGCAACCGTGCGACGCGTTCACTACCTTCTTTATCTGCAATCGACCGGTTTATGTGGCTGGACCCGCCGGCTCGCGCGTCAGTCCGAATTTGGCGGGCCGTCTGGCAGCAGATTTCGCCCTTTGTTACCAGCTCAACCGCTCCACAAATCCTTCTCTCGCCAATCGCTGCCTCAAAAACTCCGAAGACATTTTTGACCTCGCGGATACTTCTTTTATGGATCCCGCGCGGACGGTTGACTCTGGCTCGTGCAGCAACTGCCTGTTGACGGTTGCGCCCTTTGACGCATATCCCGAAAACGTCTGGGAAGATGACATGGAACTTGGCGCGACGGAACTTTACTTTGCGCTGCAATCCGCCGGCGGACCCAAGAATCTTCCTGCAGGGTTGCCGCACTGCGATCCCATGGACTACCTGCGGCAGGCGGCACAGTATGCCAAAAATTACATCACAAATATTTACGCCCCAGGATTCACGGACACGCTAAATCTGTACGACGTGAGCGGCCTCGCGCACTTTGAGCTTTACCGCGCAATGGAAATCGCGGGTGATCCAAGCGACTTGGCAATTTCGGCGTCCCAGATACGCAAACAACTCTTGCAGCAGGTGGAAGACGCAATCACCCAGTCCGGCACGGATCCTTGGGGCTTCGGATACCAATGGAGCGCCGGGGATACCACGTCGCACGGCGCGGGTCTTTCGGTAATGGCTAGCGAAGCTCACTACCTGACGCAGGCGGAAAGGTATGAGACGTACTCACAGAGATGGTTGGCTAATATTTTGGGCACAAATCCCTGGGGCTCTTCGTTTATCGTCGGAGACGGCAGTACGTTCCCGAACTGTATTCAGCACCAGGTTGCGAATATCGCGGGGGCGCTCGATGGAACTTCGGGAGGCACGCCCGTTCTGTGGGGCGCGGCTTCCGAGGGTCCCGGAGGTTACATTACCTCCGGCACACTCGACGGCATGATCCTGTGTCCGGCGAACGGAACAGACACATTCAAGAAATTCAATGGCAACGCCGGCGCGTTTGACGCCTCGCAAAAAGCCGTCTACCAGGACAACGTGCAATCTTTCAGCACCACCGAACCCGCGATTGACCTGACAGCGAGTTCCTTCCTTATGTGGTCCTGGAGATTGGCTCAACACCCCAGTTTCTAAATGGGTTTTGAAGGCCGCGAACCTGCACAAGATGCGGCATACACTCGCTTTTCTTCGCCTTCCGCAAGACGGATATTCCTACGCAACACCCGACGCACTCGCCTTCTATCGAACGGCGGTGACGACTATGCCAAACGTCACTGACGATTGACGGACAAAGCTGTTATACGTTTCTTGAAAGATCGCGGGCGCGGAAGGAGCACGTGTGTGTGCTAAACAACTGTCGCTGGTTGCGTTCTTAGTTCTGCTGCCGTTCAGCCTGACCGCATTGGCAAAGGGCGACGAACTCGTAGTAGGGAAAGCCCGAGAGGGTGCGCTGAGCGTGGGCAAAGCGCAATCGTTTTTCGTTGCACTGAATGCCGGAGATTTTGCCGAGATCAAGTTCGACCCGCGCGGAAAAGAACTTGTGGTCATCACCTATGATCCTTCAGGCGCAAGGTTTCGCGGTGCCAGGGGTGGACCTGCCGCGGGCGAATTCACATTCGGCGCGGAGCGCACGGGCAACTACCGCGTCGAGGTTGCGGCCAGCGACAAGACTGTCTCGGGAACCTTTACGATTACGCTCGAGAAAATTGTGACGCTGGCCGCCCGGCTAGTCCCAGCGAAACCTATGAGGGAGAGTCCCCGGATCAAAGCTCTGAGGGCCTCAGTCGGCAGTGGAACGCACGAGCGCGTTGACGCATTTTGGCAAGAGGTTCAGAAAGCGGGCGCGCCTCTAATCGAGCCGCTGTCAGGCAATGACAAAAACATGCTGGTAACGTTTCTTTGGAGAGGAACGCCAGATACACAGAACGTTGTGGTGCTGCGGATTCCCTATGCCGCCGTTGTGCCAGACGACTATCTGATGAACCATTTGGAGGGAACCGACGTTTGGTATGCGAGTGTGGAAATTGACAGCAGGATGAGATTTGATTACACGCTGGCGATTAATGTCCCGCGAATCCGCGGATTGTTGTATGGCATCGACAATGACACGATCGCGATGGTTGCCGCGGCGGCGAGGCCTGATCCCCTGAACCCGAAGCGCTGGCGTGTGGACAAGAAAAGCGTTGATGCTCCCGAGTATCTGGGTAGATCCATCCTCGAGATGCCGGATGCGCCGGCACAGCCGTGGATCGCGGAACGCCCCGGCGTTCCCATAGGAGAAATCGAAAAGCACCAATTCAAAAGCACTTTGTTGAAAAACGAACGCGAGATTGCCGTGTACCTTCCCCCAGGATATTCCAGAAACGCGAAACCGTACCCGCTTCTGGTGCTCTTCGACGAACAAGCCTATCTGGGCGATCAGAATCAAAACGCTCTTGTGCCCACTCCCACCATTCTCAACAACCTCATCTCGGAAAAGCGAATTCCGCCAATGGTGGCACTGTTAATCGGCAACGGTCCCGGTGATGCGCGCGGTCACGAGCTTCCCTGTAATGCTGTGTTTGCGGACTTCCTGGTCTCCGAATTGCTGCCGTGGGCGCACGGCCTCTACAACTTTACGGCTGATCCCCAGCAGACGGTCGTCGCCGGCTCCAGTTTCGGCGGACTTGCCAGCGTGTATGCGGGTCTGCTCCATTCGGAAACATTTGGCAACGTCCTCTCGCAATCAGGTTCGTTCCATTGGATTCCCTCGAACAGTGGCAGTTCCTCCGATTCACAAATCGATTCGGAGCCCGACTGGGTGGCCAGACAATTCATCGCCAGCCCAAGGCTGCCGCTGCGCTTCTACCTGGATGCCGGTAGCGATGAAATCGACTTTTCCGGAAACGGCAATTCCATTCTGCTGAGCACGCGAAACCTGCGCGATGTGCTGCTGGCAAAGGGCTATGAGGTTCACTTCCAAGAGTTCGCGGGCAACCACGATTATCTAAGTTGGCGGGGCACCCTCGCCGACGGCTTGATTGTGTTGATTGGCAACGCCCCGACAAAACCAATGCAGGAGGCCGCTCCGAAGCCGAACTGAAAGGGCCCAGAGTTAAATTCGCAAACGAGCTAACGATAGGGATTGAATTCGAGGGAAACCGTCGTGGTGGTGGCGGTTTCGGCAGACGCATACTTCCATTTCTTGACGGCCGCGACCGCGGATTCGCCGAGGATTGGATTTCCGCCGAGCAGTTTTGGGTTCTCCACGATTCCTTTGGGCGTGATCGTAATTTGTATCCTGACCGTTCCGCCAATCTGGCGCATCTTCAGCACCGGTGGATAGTCAGGCTCTACCCGTGTGATGAGTTTTCGCTCGGTCTTGGAATCTTGTTGTGCGTGCGAAGGAGGCGCGAGGAAGCAAGACACTGAGAAACAAACCACAAGCCACAGGAAAAGAGTCTTCATACTCACGCGTCTCCGTGCGGCGCGAATGCTGTTCATTGGTGCTGCGCCAAACCCAGACATTGTTGTCGTTCCCTCATCACATCACGTTTGTTAACGCGATCATCCCGGACCTTGTACCACACGCTTAGCTACGGCAAATCCACTTGCAACTCGTAAATTTCGCGAACGCTGGCCTCCTGCACGAAGAGCGCCGAGCCATCGGGAGCACGGCCGGACCACAGGCCAAATGGGCCAAGGTATCGCTCAATACCATGTTGCTGAAACACATGTTGGTAGTGACTTTCGCCAACTTTCGCACGGCAATAAGCGCCTTCGCCGCTCACCAGGTCATCGAAGTAGATCGACTTGCTGTCCGGAGCCCATACGGGATAGTTCAGCGCACCCGACTCTAACGTCTGCCACTTCGACCATCTTTGGGCTCGCGTGTCGTACAACATGAGCTTGGTGAGATCTCCAGAAAGCGCGGCAATATAGCGACCATCCGGCGACAAACGCGGACTGAAAAGGCCTTCGGAACCCGGGATAGTAAAGAGTTCGTGTGTCTCGAGATCATAAGCCTCGATGCTAAGGCCTTCCGAGTTGTGCTGCGTGATGCGGCCAAAAATAATCTTGTCTCCGTCGTGAGACCAATTGATGTCGATTTGCGTGAGTTTCTCTGAAACCAGAAGCCGCGAGGCGCCACCATCCGTGGGCACGATGTGGATCGCCCAAGGTGCCCCTTCTTGCACATTTATGTAAGCGATTTGCTTTCCATCGGGGGACCATCGCGGAAGAGCGGCCCTTCCCGGCGGGAAAGTTAACTGCTTTTGTTGCGCCCCATCAATTCGGCAACGCCACAGCGTGCCTTCCGGAATCGAAACGTAAGTGACCCATTGGCCATCGGGCGAGAAATCCAGATCGCTGGCAGAAATGCCCGCGAGAAATGGCACATACTTTCCGGATGCAGGATCGTACTTGACCACCGCTGCACGGATACTTAGCCCCAACGCCCAGATTCTTTTGCTATCCGCGGCAGGCACTGGACGCGAAAACGAGATTGACCCTTGGGTGAGTCGGACCGGCTGTTCGACTCTTTTTCTTTCGAATCGACCGGCCGGTTCCGCGAGGCCAAAAAGATTTCCGCTACTGCCCATGGCGTTTTCGGTGGCCTGAAAAATGTAATAGCGCCCGTCGGCGGTCCAATTGCCGCAACATTTGGAGGAAACTTCCCGCCATTCCGGAAGCAACGCATGCAGCCCTGAGCCGTCGCTATTTACCTCCCAGATTGAGGAAGTATTCTTCGAAATATCGCCAATACTGAACCGCACCCGCTTGCCATCAGGCGAAAATCGCGGGTAGTAGGGCGTCCCCGCCACGTTCACCAGTTCTTTCGCCGATCCACCTTTGCTGTCGGCAATATACAGACCGGACCCTTTCACCAGCAGAACGCGCTGGCCATCGGGGGCCCATACGGCTTCCTGGCCTGTAACATTACCGAAACGCTGAGGCGGCCCGCCACTCAGCGGGTACGTCCAAAAGGGATACTCGGAGGACGATTGGTTTTCAGCCGCCAGCAAGGAAGAATGGGCAGCTGAGACGTCGAGTAATTGGACACTCGGAAAAGTGGCCTGAAATTTGGAAACATCCCCACCCGTGGTCGCGACCTTTGAAATGCCCGAACTTTTCTCCGACAGTTCCGTGAAATACAGATTCGAGCCATCGGATGCCAAATTCGTTTTGACTAGGCCGTCGTGAGTGATTTGGCTGCTACCGGTGATCCGCGATGGGACCGGGGCCAGATGCAACCACAGCCACCAGGAACCGACAGCGAGCAGCACAACGACAACGTAAAACAAGGAAGAAAAGGTTCTTCGCGGCACAGGGCGGTCTCCGACGACGTATATCTTCCAATATGCGCCGCTACGCCGCGCAGTCAACAGGAGTTCCCAATGTCCAATAACCGATATAGCACTCTTGTTGGCCTGAGGAATCACACAAGGAAAACGTCAGCGTAAAGAGCTGCACCGCGCCACGTGGCCGGTGAGCATACTGCACAAAGGACCGAAATTAACCTTTCGGGTGGGCCGCACGTGTCACGGAATCAGCCGGGCAGTCTTTCCGAGCTGCACGGCTTGGGTGCGTCGCTTTGCGCCGAGCTTATCAAATAGCCGGCTGGAGTGGGTCTTCACCGTGTTTTCGCTGACGAATAGCCGGTCGGCAATCTCCCGGTTGCTAAGCCCGGCGGCGATAAGCCCCAGAATCTCGAGTTCGCGGGCGGTGATGCCGAGCTGGTTCAGGCGCTTCTCGTCGACGACGAACGGTTGAGCGGGCTGCGCTGGTACGTGGACTTCCTTGATGATGGTAGCCGGCTTTTTCCTGGTAAGCGTCAGTCCCAGCCAGATGCCGAGCGCGGCAAACAGCGCGGCGATCAGCGCGCCATAGATCTCCACGGAGTGCTCGACCACCAGAAAGCGGTATTCTGTGAGCCTCAGGACCACAATGAGTACGCCGCCACACACGCCATAAATCAGGATGTCGCGCAGCGCGCGGCGGCGCGAACTTGCGGCGGTTTCCGTTGGCGAGCTCATCAAAGGGCCATGATAGCTGAAGACGGCAATGATGGGGAGACTGACGGGATGCCGACGATAAAGCTGATGCTTCCGCACATAAATAAGAATTATGTATATACCGAACAACTAAAATTGGACTTATAGCACAAATCAAGATTGAATGAGGTGCTGGAGCACTGCGATGACAATAACACCTGACGTGAATCTGTGGGGCTCTGCGGAGCATGCGCTGGACTACCTGCGGCGCGCGGATTCGATTCCTCATCGCGTCGAGGGCGAATCCACCTTGCTGGAATTCGTGCCTGCTGGCGCAAAGCGCATACTGGATTTGGGCAGTGGAGGGGGAAGGCTGCTCTCGCTGGTGAAAGCGGCGAGACCGGGCGCTGAATTCGTCGCTCTAGATTTTTCGTTGACTATGCTGGAGACGCTACGAAAGACCTTTGCCCGGGAAAGCAAAGTCACAATCGTCGAACACGATTTTGCAAACGAGATGCCAGTGATGGAGCCGTTCGATGCGGTGATTTCGAGTTTTGCGATTCACCACGTAGCACACCTCCGAAAACGCGCGCTGTACCGGGAAATCTTCGAACTTCTGATGCCCAATGGCGTGTTTTGCAATCTGGAGCACGTGGCATCCGTAAGTCCGCGTTTGCATGCCGAATTTCTGCAGGCAATTTCCTGTGCGGAAGAGGATCCTTCCAACAAGCTGCTGGATGTTGAAACGCAGTTGGCATGGCTACGGGAGATCGGTTTCGTGGACGTGGACTGCCACTGGAAGTGGCGTGAATTGGCGTTGCTCGTGGGCGTCAAGCCCGCTTCAGTGATGGTCACGGGGAACTAACCGGCTAACCGGGCTACTGGTAGCGCAGCGCCTGCGTTGGGGCAATTTTGGAGGCGCGCCGCGCTGGGATGTATGCCGCCAGCATGGTCACCAGAAACAGCAACGGCACAGCGATGATATGAGCCACGATGTCCACGCCGGTGGAGTCCTTTGCCCATCACCACGCGCAGCACGGCGGAACTGAGCGCGCCAAGCGCCATGCGTATACCAATCTCACGGGTTCTGCGGCTGACGCTGTAGGCCATTGCACCATGCGCGGATCAAAAGTGGTCATGAGTAGGTGGTCTTTGGCGAAACTGGTGCCCCCGCAATGTTGGCCAGCCGGGCGAAACATCACCGGAGAGATTTCATGGCAGATCCTCCGCTTTGACGTCGAAGAACCGGGCGATGATCGCTGATGTTTGTTCCCAACCTTGCGTTTCGGCTTGTAGCTGCTTACGTCCTTCGCGCGTCAGCTTATAAAAGCGCGCTCGGCGATTATTCTCTGAGGCGCCCCACTCAGAGGTGATGGCGCCTTCCTGCTCCAATTTCAACAGCACTGGATACAGAGTGCCTTGGTTGACCGCCAGGACATCGCCACTGATCTGCTCGATGCGGCGGGCAATTCCATAACCGTGAAGCGGCCCGAGGACATCGAGAGTCTTCAGGACCATCAGCGCCAAGGTGCCTTGCAGGACATCGGTTTTTTGTTTCATACTGTCGCCATTTTGGATACCAACAGGAGGATGGCACACTTCCTTTGGGAAAGCAACAGGTAGGTAGCTGGCAAAGTTTTCCCTAGGACACAGTTGAACCGTTCTAACCTGGCGTCCCCGCCCGCCTCGGCCGGTCGTGCACCGCTGCAGAGACTTTTGCGCTGGCCTGATGTGCTATCGTGTGTGGCTTATGAAATCACGCCTAACGACAATTCTCTCCTTCGCGCTGGCGATTCCACTGGCAACTCTCGCGCAGTCAGCGCCCGTCCAAACGCCAGACCCCGATGCCTTCTATAAATTGGGGCCCGACTCGCTGTCGCAGGAAGGCGTGCCAAAGGGCGAAATCCGCGGACCATTTACGCTGCCCAGCACCGCATATCCCGGCACCCAACACACGTATTGGGTTTACATCCCCGCTCAATATGACCCTGCCGTTGCGGCGAGCTTGATGATTTACAACGACGGCCAAGCCTTCATGAATCCTGACGGCGATATGCGCGCCCAGAACGTGATGGACAACCTCATCTTCCGGCGCGAGCTGCCGGTGATGATCAGTGTGTTCATCAACCCCGGCAGGCGCCCCGATCAGCCCGAGCCCACCGCAACCGAGTGGGGCGACCACACCACCAACCGGCCCACGGAATACAATTCGCTGGATGACAAATATGCTCGCGTGATTGTGGATGAATTGATGCCGGTGCTGTACAAGGAATACAACATTTCCAGGGATCCCGAGCAGCACGGCATTGGCGGATCCAGTTCTGGCGCGATCGCGGCATTCACAGTGGCGTGGCAGCGTCCTAACGAATTTCGCAAGGTGCTGAGCAACGTCGGCAGTTTCGTGGACTTGCGAGGAGGAAACGCCTACCCGGATATCATCCGCGCAAGCGAGAAAAAACCCATTCGCATCTTTCTCTGCGACGGAAGAAACGACAACCGCGGCCAGCGCCCTGGCGAAGCCTACAATGAGGCCCGCGACTGGTTCTATCAGAACGTGCGAATGATGCAGGTGCTCAGCGCAAAGGGCTACGACCTGAACTACGCCTGGGGGATGAACAAGCACGGGCAGAAAATGGGCGGCGCGATTTTGCCCGATATGATGCGATGGTTATGGCGCGATCACCAGTTCTCCAGTGATCCGAAAGACGTGGTTGAGCGCTCGTTCAACTTTCCGAAAAAGAGCGAAGAGAAGCAGTAGAGTGCCAGTCGCATCTGATGCAAGGGAGATTTCGATTAACGCGCCTTTTGGAAGGTGATGCCGCGTGCCGGTTGTGAGTACAACGTCAGTCCTGAGTCATGAGGTTTGCCAGAAACCTGGAAAGCGATGGTTCCGAGATCGCCGGCCTGAAACTCATTGGCCGAGACCGGATTCAGTTCCACGGCTGTTTGATCACCAAACTCTAGCATCAGCGCTCCTTTAACCAGCGACACTTTGTACGTCACGTCCAGTTCCTCGCTGTGGTAATTTCCGGTGAACTTGTTGAGTGCGGATTCGCTCATAGAAATGTGTGGCACTCTCTCACCAGAGAAGTATGTTTCGCTTTGTATGGTGAGCGCGGCGCTCATGGAGCCGTTAGCGCTTCTAAACACGATGGGGTTTCCGACTAGGTCCGAGAACTCGTTCGGGCCCAAACGCTGCAATTTCGAACCCCATGCCATCAAATCCCCATTCACAGCGGTGAAGGTGTAGACCACGTGGGTGCGAGGATCGAAATAGGTGCCGGCGAAAGGTTCAGGATCGGGAAAGGATCCGGATCCGACGCTAGCTTCGGGTTTCAATTGTGCTTCGAGATAAAGGTCAGCGATCTTGCGCGCCAGGGAGTCGACATCGGCGTTTGCGACGTTGCAAAGGGTAATTACGCTGAATCGCTGTTCGGGAAAGCGCAGAAGCTTGGTTCGGTATCCGAACGTGCTGCCGCTATGTTCCACGGTTTTCAAGCCGCGATACTCGCCTAACCAGAGCCCCAGACCGTAATTAATCGGGTGGCCGTTGTTTAATCGGCCGTTGCTCTGTAGTTCGCTTACCAGCGTGCCTTTTCCAATCTTGTTGGAGTAGAAGTTGCGATCCCAAAGAAGCAGGTCGTTCACACTGCTCATCAAGCCACCGCTGCCCACCATATCGAAAAGAGTGGACCAGTCGACGCGGAAGCTGCCTTCTTTCCCGGGATCGTAAGCGGCAACGCGGTTGGGCACGACGATACTGTTGTCATCGTAGAAGATCGTATGCGTCATGCCGAGCGGCTGGAAGATATTCGGGGCGGCAAATTCAGCAAGAGACTTTCCGGTCGCGCGCTTTATCACCACACCAGCGAGAAAGTAGTTCGAGTTGCTGTAAACGTATTCCTCTCCCGGCACATTGTTCAGCTCTCTTTGACGGACGATCAATTTCAAGACATCGTCTGGCGAAGAAAGGGCTCGGGTATCCCGGCCTGAGAGATAAGTCAAAGCCAAGTAGTCCCGGAAGCCGCTAGTTTGGTGCAACATCTGCCGCAGCGTGATGATGTGCCCGTAAGACGGAAGTTCTGGAATGTACTTGCGTATGTCGTCATCGAGCGATAGGAAACCTTGTTCCGCAGCCAGCACAATGCTGGCAGCCGTAAATTGCTTCGACACCGAAGCCATGTAGAACACGGAGTCCGAGCTAAGCGGAGCTCCGAGTTCGAGGCTACCTTCACCGTAAGACCTGCGAAAGATGAAACCGCCGTCGCGAATTACACCAACCGAGCAGCCTGGCGAGTGGGGGCTGTCGTAGGGCGCGAAAAGTTCGTCGATTTTCTGTGGAGCAACATCAGTTGAGGACGACGAAACGACGGGGATAAGAAAAAGAATGAATGCGGCGATGGTGCGCATAAAAAGGTGCTTTGGCCTGCGAGCGAGTATAACGCTGAATGTGGGATTCGGGTCCTCAGTAATGCAGCCCGAATCCGAAGGGAAATAGCGGGGATTGCGAGTCATGGGGGAGGTCGCTCTTTTGGTGTGTCACGCTCTCCACGGAAGAGGGCAACTCGAATGGAAGGTGTCCGGCCGGCGGCACCGCGCCAGTGATCAAGGCGAGCAGCGCTTGGTCGGAAATGCCGAAATCGCCAAGAAGCGCAGTTACGTGCGGCAGAACGTTGGTGAGGATTAGCGGGCGCTCCAGCGTGGTCAGAAACACAGTCGGAACGATCGGGCTGACGCGAAGCAACTCCGCGTAAGCTGTATCTTTTTCCGTGAACGCAAGCCTGCCCTCGTGCTGCCTTGATCCAAAGAAAAACCCCAGATGCTCGCTCTGGTAAGGTGCGGGGGCGCGAATGATCGCCAGGTCTGCTTGCGCAGGATCCGTCGCCACGATAAATCCCATGGACTGTGCTGCCTTGGCATCCACCCCAAATAAGTAAACCCTCTTGCCCTGTGGAGCGAAGGGCAGCAAGGGTTTCTTGGTCGAGGCAACGTGCTTATTCTCCAACAGAACGACGGCTCTGGCCTGAGCTGCTTGTCCCTGGTGCACAAACTCCTTGTTGCCGGCGATTGCCGCAGCTTTTGTCTCATCCACGTAGGGCTGTTCGAAGAGCCCCAGCTGAAACTTCTGCAAAAGGATGCGGGCCGCGGCCTCGCGAACGCGCGCTTCCGGGATCGAGCCGTCGTGAACATCGTCGACTATGGCTTTCGACTCCTCGGTTCCTCCCACCTGGTCCACTCCCGCATTGATGGCCTTGGCAAAGCGCTGCGCCACCGTCAGATCCTCTACTCCCCACGGCATGCCAATGTCCTTCGGGGCGGGCTTGTTTCCGGCGCTCGCGCCATTGCGGCAGGCCTCGGGGCAGTCTCTGGTAATCGCCCAATCGCTTAGAATGACACCGCGAAATCCGTATTGTTTTCGCAGCAACTCGTTCAGCAATTGATTATTAAAACCGGCCCCCACCTGCTCTAGCGGCTTTCCATTAATCGCCACGCCCTGCAAGATCGAGTAAGTTGGCATCACGGCGCCAACCTGAGCAGCGAATGCGCCGGTAAACGGAATCAGATGTTGCGCG
The DNA here is from genome assembly GCA_963826335.1 of Candidatus Acidiferrales bacterium. Taxonomy (GTDB): domain Bacteria; phylum Acidobacteriota; class Terriglobia; order Acidiferrales; family UBA7541; genus Acidiferrum. Next base: position 244,896 of record CAWGXB010000031.1, read on the forward strand.
AAGTTGTGTCCGGCAAACTCCGCGTAGCGGCCGTAGTAGTTGTGGCCATCCCAGCCGTCTTTCGCGGCTCCATAACCCGCCCAGTGTTTCACCACCGCGATCACACTGCCGGGGTTCAATCCATTCGCGCCGTTTTGCAGCCCCGCGACATACGCTTCGACCATGCGCTTCGCGATCTCGGCATCTTCGCCGAAAGTTCCGTTGATGCGCGCCCATCGCGGTTCCGTGGCCAAATCGGCCTGCGGCGCGAGCGACTCGCGAATACCAACCGCTTCATACTCCTGGCGAACAACATCACCGAAACGGCGAGTTAGTTGCGTATCATTGAGCGCCGTAAAGCCCAAAGGCTCCGGCCACATCGAGAACGCTTTGTCCTGGGTGGCTGCTCCCAGGACCTGCTCAAAGTGGTGTCGTGGATCGGTAGAAATGATCACTGGAATTCCTAAACGCGACGACTCCGCAATCGCTTGCACTTCGTTGTTCTGTTTGGCAAAGAGTTCAGCGCTCCCGTTCAGCCGGGTTATAAATGCGTTGACGTGATCTTCCTCAATGAACTTCCGCACTTTCACCAAGTCGTACTCGTTACCCACGCCGAGCGGTGCCAGCGGTCCAGCGCTCGGCAAAGTGCCGTGAACCATCACCCCAGCGAGTTCTTCGACGCTCATTCGCTTGACTAGGTCGGCGGTACGGACCTCTGCCGGCAGCCTCCAGTCCTCGTAGGGATCGAGTTTTCCGTTACGATTGAGATCCTTAAAAGTCAATCCATCGACGTTAATCAATGGTGCCGAACGATGGCCGAGGATCGGTTGCTGCGGCTGGGTCCGTTCGCCGCCAATAGCCGCGGCTGAGCAGACAAAGAGGACGAAGGCGGAAAATCTCAGTTGCATTTGGGGGATGCCCCTTTTGCTCTTCAGTGACTAACAGGGATGGTACTCCATACGCTCTACCGAGTGTCACCAATCATTCTGAACAAGCACCTTAGTCAGTGCCAACCTAGGAGAATGCTTTAGTCGGGGGTATAAACTGTCTATAATAGTAAGTTTGCGAGAACACGGAGGGCGCTGCAGAAGGACCAGCAGCGCGGGAGCTTGCATGACTCTGGACATCAATGAAATACAGAAGTTTTTGCCACACCGGTATCCGTTTCTGCTGATCGATAAGGTCGTGGAAATGGAACGCTACAAACGCATTGTGGCGATCAAGAACGTCAGCATCAACGAGTCATTTTTTCAGGGACATTTTCCCGGCAAGCCGATCATGCCCGGCGTGCTGATTCTTGAGTCGATGGCCCAAGCCGGCGGGTTGTTACTGCTGCAGGAAATTCCTGACCGCGATAGCAAGCTGTTGTACCTGGCGTCGATGAACGACGTGAAATTCCGCAGGCCCGTGCTGCCCGGGGATCAGTTGCGCGTGGAAGTGGACATCCTGGCGTGGAAGGGCGACCTGTGCAAGATTCGCGCGAAGGCGTTTGTCGGTGAGAATCTGTCGACGGAAGCAACGCTGATGTGCGTGATGGTCGACCGCGACAAAGAGACTAGCGCGGGGAAATGAGCGCAGAGCCGATTCATCCCCAGGCAATGGTTTCGCCGAAAGCGAGACTGGGGAAGGGTGTACAGGTTGGGGCGTTCGCGGTGGTGGGAGCGGACGTACAGCTGGGCAAAGGTTGCGTGGTGCATGATCACGCGGTGCTTCAGGGGCCCTCGAAATTCGGCGCCGGAAATGTCTTTCATCCATTTTGCGTGGTCGGCGGCAACCCGCAGGACTACACCTACGCCGAAGAGCACGTGGAATTGGTGGTCGGAGACGGAAACATTTTTCGGGAGTATGTGACCATCAGCCGGGGAACGAAAAAAGGCGGGGGCACGACGCGTATCGGCAGCAATAATTTTTTTCTGGCGTACGCGCACGTGGGGCACGACTGCCAGATCGGCAGCGGGACGTTATTCGTGAACGGTGCGACGTTGGCAGGGCACGTGACGGTTCAGGATTACGTGACCATTGGCGCGTTTTCGCCGGTGCACCAGTTTTGCCGGCTGGGGCGGTATGCCTACATCGGGGCGTGCACGGTGATCACGCAGGACGTGCCGCCGTTTTCGCTGATCGTGACAGAGCGCGAGACGAGGTGTTATGGAGCAAACACGATCGGGCTGGAGCGCAAGGGTTTTTCTGCGGAGCGAGTGAAGAGTCTGCAAAAAGCGTTTCGTTTGCTGACGCGCTCCAAGAAAAATACCTCGCAAGCGATTGAAGCGCTGCGAAAAACGATGGGGGAATCGCAGGACGTGAAGGAGTTGATCGAATTTGTGGAGAAGGCTGAGCGCGGGATCGTGAAGTAGGTCCAAAGTCATGCCGGAAGCTTTTCAAAGCAATTCAGGATGGGGACTGATCGCGGGAAATGGGAGATTCCCGTTTCTGGTGCTGGAAGGCGCGCGGAGCCAGGGAATCGAGATGGCGGTAATCGCGCTCAAAGAAGAAGCCTCGCCGGAGTTGGAACAAGTGGCGAAGCGGTTGCACTGGGTGAGCTTGGGAGAGTTGAGCAAGGCCATCGAGTTGATGCAGCGCGAAGGTGTGAAGCGGGCAGTAATGGCCGGGCAAGTCAAGCACAACAAGATTTTCAGCGCGATCCGGCCAGACTGGAAATTGGCGAAGCTGCTGTTTTCGCTGCCGAGGAAAAATACCGATTCGCTGATTGGCGCGGTGGCAAAAGTTTTTGAGGAAGAGGGCATTCAGCTGGTGGATTCTACGTTGTTTCTGAAGCCGTTGCTGCCCGAAGCGGGCGTGTTGACACGGCGCGCGCCCGACGAGCACGAAGCCGGCGATATGCAATACGGTCTGGAAGTGGCGCGCAAGCTGGCAGGTATGGATATCGGACAGACGGTGGTGATTGCGGACCGCGCATGCGTGGCTGTGGAAGCGATGGAAGGAACGGACGAGACGATTGCACGGGCCGCGCGGTTTGCGAATGGACGGCCGCTTGTCGTCGTGAAGGTGAGCAAGCCGCAACAGGACATGAGGTTTGATGTACCTGTGGTAGGCTTGCCCACCGTCAAAAGCATGGGTGACGCGGGTGCGACGGCGCTCGCCATCGATGCCTCGAGAACTCTTTTGTTTGACCGAAACAGGTTAATTGAGTCGGCGGATGCCACTGGAATAGCTATTGAAGCGTTTCCTGTGGCCCAGGTTGTGGAACCAAAGGGCAGTTCCACGGGAATGAATAAGGAATGAGTGTGGGCGCGGGGACGACGGGGGAACTCCGAAAAGTTCGTGTTGCCGTGGTGGGTGCCGGTGAATTTGGCCGTAACCACGCGCGCGTGTATCGCGAAGTGCCTGGAGTGGAACTGGTCGGCGTGTTGGACCAGAATGCCGCGCGGGCCGCAGAAATCGCCAAGGAATTTCAAACCCGAAGCTTACGAAACATCCAAGAGTTGCACGGTGTAGTGGACGCGGCATCGGTGGCGGTACCTACCGTGCAGCACGCGGAAATCGGCTCCCTGTTGTTGGAAATGGGTATCGACACGCTCATCGAGAAACCCATTGCCAGCACGCTGGCGGAGGCGGACAGGTTACTGCAAGCCGCCAAGCGGCACGGAAGAATTCTGCAGGTGGGCCACGTCGAACGATTTAATCCCGCAGTGCTGGCGGTAGAACCGATTGTGAACCGGCCGCTGTTTTTTGAAGTGCACCGCTTGGGAGTGTTCACGCCGCGCAGCCTGGATGTGGACGTGATTTATGACCTGATGATCCACGACCTGGACATCCTGCTGGCTTTGGTGAAAGAACCGGTGACGGAAGTGAAGGCCGTGGGTATTCCGGTCCTGACAGACAAGGTGGATATCGCACATGCGAGGCTCGAATTTGCCGGCGGCGCTGTTGCTAACGTGACAGCCAGTCGCGTCTCCACGGAGCGCGTGAGGAAGATGCGGTTCTTCCAGCGCAATGAATATATTTCGCTCGATTATGCTCGGCGCGACGCTCTAAGAATCGGCGTAAAGCGTCCCGGACCGCAGCCGGAATTTGCTTTCGAGAAACTGCCCGCTCCGGCAGTGGAACCGTTGCGGGCGGAACTGGAGGCGTTCGCACAGGCGGTGCGGACGCGCAGGCCACCCACGACAGATGGAGAGGCAGGGAGAGCGGCACTGGAGCTAGCGGCGCGGGTGATGGAAAGCATCCGGGAACATCAAGCGCGCGTCCAACCAGTAGCACAGCAAGCAGCTCCCGAACACAGGAACCGATGATCCCGAGGATTCTAGTTCCCCCAGGTGCGCGACTGCCGTCCAAGGAAGAGACGGCCACAACGCGGAGACGCCCGTCCACGCTGGACGAGCGGACGCTGGTTCCTTCGACACTGCCGATTGTGCAATTGGATGGGCATTCGACGATACCGGCGAATTTGCCGCTGGAATCGATTGCAACGCGGGTGGTGGTGCCACGGGATGTGAACGTCGAGTTGGTGCAGAAGGCCGAGGAATCGGTTCTGCCGCTGCAACCGACGGACATGGACGAGCGCATCACCGTGCCTCAGGGTTCTTCCGCGCCGGAACTAATCACCGATATTCCGCTGCGCGTTTCGGAAGATCTGGTCGAGCCGGACATTATTCAGACCGGCGAAGTAACGTTCCTCCGTCCGGAAGGCGCCGATAAGCGAACGATTGGCGAGCGCTTGACCTCGATCGGTTCCGTAGCGCTGCACATTGCTTTGGTGCTGCTGCTGATTTTCGAGCCAAAAATTTTCGCGCCGCATGTGCGTTCCAATGAAGAAGAAGAAATGGCGCGCAGGCAGATCACCGTGCTGCTCCCGCCGGGAGCGCTGGAATCGCTAAGGCCCACGCCGCAGCGGGCCCCGGCTCCCCATGCGCCTGTAAATGTAGATCCGAAAGTTCTGCGAAGGATTGCGCCGCCGGTTGAACGGCCCGCGCCTGCCCCGGTTCCCGTGCCGCAACCGGAACCACCGAAGAGAGAGTTGCCAGCTGCGCCAACACCGAAACCCAACGTCGTGACGCCCACGCCGCAGCCTGCGCAGGGCAGCAAAGGCGATTTACCGAAATCGCCGCTCAAGTTGGATACTCCCGACATGCCCGTGCCGCAGCAAGGATTAATTCTGCCCAAGCAAGGCGAGTCTCCGGGGGACGCGATTCGTGATGCGATGAAAGGCTCCAAAGTTACCTCGCCACGTCCGATTGGTGGGGGCGGACAATTACCGCCAGGCGCCGGCGGCGGAGGGGGCGGCGGGGGACGAGGCACCGCAGGCGCAGGCCTGCAAATGCTGACCGACACGGAAGGCGTGGATTTCAATGATTACCTCCAGCGCGTATACCTCAGGGTCAAACAAAACTGGTTTTCGGTGATGCCGGCGTCGGTTCAGTTGGGCGACCAGGGTGTTGTGTCGCTGCAATTCAAAATCATGAGAGATGGCAGCGTTCCCGACGGCGATCCCGCGCAGGTATTTAGTTCTGGCAAAGAGCCACTGGATCGAGCCGCGTATTCTTCGATTCGCGCGTCCAATCCGTTCCAGCCATTGCCTGGGGCGTTCAAAGGACCATACATCGAGCTGCGTTTCACGTATTATTACAACATCCAGCCGCCTAACCATTAGGATCACAATGAAACTGGCCCGTTCACAGGTGCTCGGCAGCCTACTGCTGGCGCTGGTCGTACTGGTGATAGTGTTGATCCGGGCATGGCCCTTGCTCTTCCCCAAATGAACGACAAACAAGACTCTCCACTCATTGCCATCTTAGGCCCGACCGCATCAGGAAAATCAACACTGGGAATCTGGCTTGCGCAGCAATTGGGCGGAGACGTGGTGGCATGCGATTCCACGCAACTCTATAGGAGATTCGATGTAGGCACGGCGAAACCGGCGCCCGAAGAGCGCGGCGGCATCCAACATCATTTGATCGATGTGCTCGACGCCTCGGAAGACGCGACTGCCGGAGACTATCGGGCGCGCGCAATCGAAATGCTGGGGAAGTTAAGCGCAGCGCGACGATTGCCGATTTTCACCGTGGGTACGGGCTTATACCTGCGCGCACTGTTGGAGGGTCTGGCGAACGTGCCGGTGCGCTCGGAGCCATTGCGCCAAAAATTGCGGGCCAGCGCGGCGAAGCGCGGCCCCGGGCATCTGCACAGAGTGCTGCTGAAGTTGGATCCGGCGGCAGCGAAAAAAATTGCCCCGGCGGACGAACAAAAATTGATACGGGCCTTGGAAGTGTGCCTTTTGACGCGAAAGCCGTTGACCGAGGTATATCAAAGCGGAAGAAAACGATTGGAAGGCTGGCGAGCGATCAAGATTGGGCTCGCGCCTGAGAGAAAGGCGTTAGGCGAACGCGTCAATGCGCGAACCGAGACGATGCTTGCGCGTGGATGGATGGAGGAAGTGCGCGGACTGATGGAGAGCGGCCTGAGCGAAGATGCAAAGCCATTCGATTTCATCGGTTACCGCGAATTGCGGCTGGTCCTGGAAAATAAATTGACGCTGGAGGCCGCACGGATGGCCATTCAGCAGACTACTCGCCAGTATGCGAAGCGGCAGATGACATGGTTCCGGCGCGAGTCAGCAGTCTGTTGGCTGGAAGGATTTGGCGATGATCCCGCGATTCAGCAGGTGGCACTGACGCGGATCCGCGAGCAACTGGGCGCGGCGGTACCTTGACGGCGGCGAAACGACGTATAATCCACTTGATGAGGCACGACTCTCCCAGTCTTGAACAGCTGGGGCGTATGAGTCCCACCTGCTTTTGCGCATGAAACTCCAACACGATACTTCAACTGCGGAGCGCGTCTTGCTCGTCGGCGTGGGATGGAAGCGTGCACCGCGTTTCCCGGGAATGCCCGCGGGAGAGCAGGGCCGTGAATCGTTGAGCGAGCTGGTGGAGCTGGCAAAAAGCGCTGGAGCCGAAGTTGCCGCGACGCTCTTCCAGGTGCGCGAAGCCGCTGATCCGGCCACGCTTGTGGGTCGAGGCAAACTGGATGAAATTCGCGCCGAGGCCAACGCTTCGCGCGCACCGCTGATTATTTTTGACAGCGAGTTAACGCCAGTGCAGCAGCGAAACATCGAAAAGGCCACGGAACGCAGAGTAATCGACCGCACGCAACTGATCCTGGATATTTTTGCGAAGCATGCACGAAGCCGCGAAGGGCAGTTGCAGGTGGAGCTGGCCCAACTGAATTACATGCTGCCGCGTTTGACCGGGCGCGGCGCGGAAATGTCGCGTCTGGGCGGCAAAAGTGGCGGAGGCGGATCCGGCGGCGCAGGAGGGGGAGCGGGACGCATCGGTGTACGCGGCCCCGGAGAAAAAAAATTGGAAACCGACCGGCGCAGAATCCGCGACCGAGTGCGCAGGATTCAGGACGACATCGACGAGGTGCGCCAGCAAAGAGCCTTGCGGCGCGAAGCGCGTAATGCCGTGCCGCTCGGAACCGTCACGCTGGTGGGCTATACCAACGCGGGGAAATCGACGCTCTTCAATGCACTGAGCAGGGCCGAAGTGTTGGTATCTTCACGCATGTTCGCGACTCTGGATCCGACCGTGAGGGCCATTCGCCTGCCGTCGAACCGCCGCATCCTGGTGTCAGACACCGTGGGGTTCATTCGTGCGCTGCCGAAAGGGTTGATTGCTGCATTTCGCGCGACGCTCGAAGAAGTGCAGGAAGCCGCACTACTTTTACAGGTCAGCGACATTTCGAATTTGCATCACGACGAACTGGATCAGGAAGTCGACAAGATCCTCGGAGAACTCGGAGTGCTAGAACGCCCGCGTTTGCACGTCTTCAATAAAGTTGACCAGCTTACTCCTGAGCAACGGGAAGAATTTACTGCGGCGTGGCGTAATTCCAGCAGCACCGGAGAACCGCCCATCCTCGTTTCGGCGCTCACTGGCGAAGGCATCGATGAATTGCTGAGGAGAATCGAGAAAGCCGTGCCGATCGATCCCGTGGTCCGGCTTTCTTTGCGCATTCCGATGAGTGAAGGGCGGACTCTGGCGTTAATCCATGCGTTGGGCCGGGTGGTGGAGTCGCACGTGAATAATTCCTCGATGGAATTGCAAGCAGACGTTCCGGAGACCATCGTGCGGCGATTGAAGCTCAACGACTTCCTGGCGAAGGAAACATCTCGGCGCGGTTCTGCGTATAAACAGATAAGGGGGTAAGACCATGGCTTCCTTTTTCCTGTGGTGTATCTTGCTGATCATCTGCTGGCCGTTAGCGCTGCTGGCGCTGGTGGCTTACCCGTTTGTATGGCTGTTGCTACTGCCATTTCGGATTGTCGGCATCGCCGCGAACGGAGTTTTTGAGTTGCTGCGAGCGATCCTGTTCCTGCCGGTACGCGTATTACGCGGGCCGCACACGATTTGAAGGCCGAGGAAGAATCGGCCCGTTACCTTAGAGTAACGTCTTCGAAATCCCCAGTAATATGAATAGGATGTAAAAGAGATTTTGCTGTTTGAGTAGATGGCGAAGGCCTTGATTTCTGTGGAAAACGCTGTGGAAAGTGCAAGGTGGTCCTTCAGAGCCGAGAGCGACGCAGAGAATCCGCAAGCGACAATGCATGTCAATAATCCCCGTAAATGACAGATGTGTATGGAGTTAGCTCGGTTTACTGGATATTCATCAAAGGCTTCGTACATGTTCCCGATGCAGCCGTGTCCCGGAGTTTTGCACAGCTTCGCAGCAATAGTATTACGAAAGAGTATTCAGCCATTTCGCAAAAATCGGCCCGCACCGTAACCCAAGAGTACCGCCTAACATCGTGCATGCATACGCCCTATCGGCGTTGACGCATGGTTGGGCGGAGACTATAGTGAGCGAAGAGGCACCAGCTGGCCTCCGAAGAGCGCGCCGAGCCCTATTTCCCTTATGAACCTTCCGAACTCACTTACGCTCCTACGAATCTTCTTTGTACCGCTGCTGATTGTGGTGCTGCTGACGCGCAGCCCCAATGTGGAACTATGGGGCGTAAGCATGCGGTTTGAGTTTTGGGGAGTATTGATTCTGCTGATTGCCGCGGCCACCGATTGGGCCGACGGATACCTGGCACGACGGAATTCGCAGATAACGACGCTGGGAATTTTGCTGGATCCCATTGCGGACAAGCTCCTGATCACCGCGGCATTTATTGCGCTTGTAGATATGCACCTGGTTCCCGCGTGGATGGTAGTAATCATCATCGGACGGGAATTCACGATCATGGGCTTGCGCAACATCGCGTCTGCCGAAGGATTTACGATTGTGGCCTCGACGTTGGGAAAAACGAAAATGGTGTTGCAGGTTTGCGCAGCAGCCGTCCTCATCGGCGGCGTCAGTCGTCCGCGTCTGGAACCGCTGGGCCGCATTTTAGTGTGGCTGGTGGTCATCAGCGCGTTGGTTTCCGCAGGGCAATATTTTTACCGATTCTGGAGCCATCTCGACGACCGCATCAAGCAACGACGCAAGTTGGACGTACTCGAATCGCGGAAGAAGCCGCAGGATGCAGTGCCTCTCTGAGGAGGAACGAAAAGCCATCCTGGCTCTTGCTCGCCAGGCATTAACCGAAGCCGTCTGTTATGGGCGCCTGCTTGCCTCATTTCCTACCGAAGGCGTTTTTTCGACCAGATGCGGAGTGTTCGTCACGTTGCATGTTCACGGCAAACTGCGTGGCTGCATCGGAGTGATCGACGGCCTCGACCCCTTGGGCGAGAGCATCGTTCGTTGCACCGCTTCCGCTGCGCTGCAAGATCCTCGGTTCACCCAAATGCGGACGGAGGAAGTGGCGGATAGCGAAATCGAAGTTTCGTTGCTTTCGCCGCTGCAACGGATTCTTCCCGAGCAGATCGAGGTCGGCAAGCACGGTTTGGTCGTGGAACAGGGAATGAGGCGGGGATTGTTACTACCGCAGGTCGCCGTGGAACATCACTTGGACCGCGAGCGTTTTCTCGAAGAAACATGCCATAAAGCGGGGTTTTCGCGAGACGCGTGGAAGCATCCGGAAACGGCTATCTACGGATTTACCTGCGAAATCGTCCACCATCAAAAGTAAACCCATCCCACAAAGAAAAAGCCCGCGCCGAAGATGACGGCGCGGGCTGTGGTGCGAAGACCGAACTATTCGATTTCGACGTAATCGCCAGCGTAGGTGTCGATGCTGGTGTAGGTAACAAACATGGTGCAGGAGTTGGGACTGACGTTGATAACCACGCCCTCACCCAGAACCTCGCGCGGCAGATCATTCCACTCGTAGCGCTTCGGCGCGCTCCCGAAGCCATAGATCTTATACGCATAGCCCTTGGTGTTCGGAGCGGTCTCGTTCAGAGAGCCCTGGTAGCGGAAGATGCGCAGATAGTCGCCCGTCTTCACGCCCTGGTTATTGCCCAGGTTAACGTACACAATCGAGTTCTTTCCGTAGGTCTCGGTAAACTCTGGTCCGACAACTAGCATGCCAACGGGCTTTCCGCTGACGGGCGCAAAGTGATCGAACTTCTCGGCCGGCTTGTAGGGCGGCGAGGGCCGTTCTACATAGGGACGAACGATATCGCCGCGCTGCATGTAATCGCAGGAGTGTACGATTTCAGCGGTGGACGTGTTCGGCTGGACGTTGACGACCTTCACCTGTCCCGTATCGCGATAGAACGTGCCCATGGCCTTAGTCAACTTCGCCTGCCACTTGAACCACGGCACTTTGTCGGGATCCACTTCCGGCCGAATCACGTCAAAACGGTCGCCGACTTTTACGCCTTGAACCGAACCGCTGCTGAGATACACATAGTCGCCACGTGCGAAAGTTATTTTGTCGTTGGACTGCTCGCCCGAGGCGATATACATCGTGTCGGGAACTTTCTCGCTGCTGAAAAAGCTGGAGCAGTAAATCGCTGTGTAGTCGGGGGAGGCGGCCTCAGCGACACGCTCGGTGGAAGATACCATCTGGGTCTGAGCATTCCCTTGCGCCCAGGCACCGGCGGCGGCCAGCATCATTCCGAGACATAATCCTGCTGCGTTTGCGCGCATTATCGTACTCCTTAGATCACGCCAAAAAGGGCCGTGCGGGGACTTGCACCTTTGAAGCTAACAAGTGCCCCAGGTGGCGTCAACAGAATGGGTGGAGACGCTTTACACATTTGCAAAGGCATGCTACAAGCTTTATTTTCAATGGATTAGGAGGTGTTTTTGGCGCTCCCCCTGTTTGGTAATGCGACACATCGCATCTGCGGCGTCGCAGCGGCTAGTACTGCCCATGAAATGCGGCAACTGGCGCGCCTGGCTCTGCGCCTTACCGGAACCGTGGAATTGCGACTCGATTGGCTGCGGAACGATCAAGAACGCAAGAAATTTCTGGATTGGCTCAAGCGTGCGCGTTTGCGAAATGCCGTGTTGCTTGCCACTTGCCGGCGTCGCATTGGTGGTGGCGAATTTTCCGGCGATGCCGGCGCGGAGCTTTTTTGGCTGATGAAAGCTCGCGAGGCGGGATGTCAATGGTGCGACTTGGAAATCGAGACGCTGCTCGAATTGCCGGGAGCAACGGTGCGTGGTTATGCGGTACCGGAAAAGGTGCTGCTCTCCATTCATGATTTTCGCCGCACGCCTCGACTGACAAAAAAGTTGAATGTCCCCCAGAGCGGCGGCGTGGATGGAGTGAAAGTGGCGGCCATGGCGCGCAGCATTGCAGACAGCGTGCGACTGTTACAATGGGCCCGCAAATCGCCGCAGGCAGTGGCAATCCCGATGGGCGAAATCGGAATGCCCGCGCGTATCCTGGCGTTGCGAGAAGGCAGCTCCCTGACCTACGCGCCCGTTGCGGCGGCGACGGCGCCCGGACAAGTGCAACTGCGCGAGTTGAAGGAGCTATACCGTGCGCACCAGTTGACGCGCAAGACGCAGGTCTACGGAGTCATTGGGAATCCCATCGCACATTCCCTGTCGCCGCAGCTGCATAACACCGGATACATCGCCGCGCACAAAGATGCAGTGTTTTTGCCGTTCCTCGTGGAGCGGCTGAGTGATTTTGTGGAAGCCGTGCCGGACTTTGGCATCAAGGGATTCAGCGTAACATTGCCGCACAAAGAAGCGGTGTTTCGCCGGCTTGACGCCTGCGAGCCGTTGGCCGCGAAGATCGGCGCGGTGAACACCGTCACCGTACGGCGAGACGGCTCGTTCTACGGAAGCAACACTGATTATCTGGGTGTGCTGCGCGCCCTCGAGAAAAAGTTGAAGCTAGCTGGCAGCCGCGTGCTGATTTTCGGCGCAGGAGGATCAGCGAGGGCCGCAGCGTTCGCCTTGGCCAGTGCCGGTGCTCAGATATTTGTTTGCGCGCGACGGCAGGAGGCGGCCCGCTCGCTCGCCCGCGCGGTTGAAGGTGAAACTGTGCCGCGAGCCGCTTTGCGCAAATCGAAATTCGACGCGATCCTGAATGCCACGCCGGTTGGCATGCACCCGCAAGTCGGAGTTTCGCCTCTTGCGGCAGGGGAGTTAAACTGTTCTGTTGTGATGGACCTGATCTACCGCCCGATGCAGACGAAGTTGCTGCAAATGGCCGCCGCGCGGGGCATCCAAACAGTCTCGGGCGTGGAAATGTTCCTGGCGCAGGGGATGGCGCAGTGGGAACTGTGGATGGGCAGGCCAGCGCCGGAAGCGGCGATGAGGAAAGCAGTGTTGGGAGCGTTGAAGGAGAAAAAAAGATCGCGTCCCTAGCCGATCGCGATGTACAGAGAATCCGCGCGGAGTCCAATCGAGATTGAGAGTCTGCACATCTAGACCCAGGCCATGATCCAACCCACTTTTCACGAATTCAAAAAGCTGGCAAAGCGCGGGAACCTGATTCCGCTCTATGACGTTTTTTCCGCGGACCTTTTGACGCCTGTGAGCGCCTACCTGCGCGTGGCTCGGGGAGCCAGATATTCCTTCCTGCTGGAAAGCGTGGAAGGCGGTGAAAAGATCGCGCGCTACACGTTTGCGGGCGCGAACCCTGAGGAAGTGTTTCGTTATGCCGGCGGGGCGTGTGTGCTCGAAAGTCCCGAGCGGATTATTTGGGAAGAGCGCGACCCGATTTCGTTTCTGCGCGAGCGCATGCAGCGATTCCGGCCAGTACGCTTGCCAGGCTTGCCGCCGCTGGTGGCCGGCGCTATCGGCTACTTCAGCTACGACATGGTGCGCCTGATCGAAAGGCTGCCAAAGCGTTTGCGCGACGACATTGGTTTGTACGATGCGATGCTGATGTTCTATCACGGGATTATTGCGTTCGATCATGTGCAGCACCGCTTGTGGATTGTGCGCAACGTGTTCACCGAGGGTCGAGGCAGTTTGCGAGCGAAGTATCTGGCCGCGGTGAAGGAAATCCAGCGCATCAGAAACCTGCTTGAGGAGCCAGTCGCAGCGGAACGCCCGAAGATTCCGGCAAAAGGGAAAGCGCGTCCGCCAAAAGTTACGTCGAATTTCAAACGTGCGGACTACCTGGAAGTGATCCGCAAAGCGAAACGGTATATCCGCGCGGGCGATGTCTTCCAGGTAGTTCTGAGCCAACGATTCTCCGCGAAAACAAAGTCGGCACCCTTTGATGTGTACCGCGAGTTGCGCGCCCTGAATCCTTCTCCGTATCTTTTCTACCTGCAACTGAATGATGTGCATGTGGTGGGGAGTTCACCGGAGATGTTGGTGAAGGTGCAGGGACGCGACGTTTTTTACCGGCCGATTGCCGGCACGCGTTGGCGCGGCGAGAACGAAGCGGAAGATCAGCGGCTGGAAAAAGAGATGTTGGCAAGCGAGAAAGAGCGCGCCGAGCACATCATGCTGGTGGACCTGGGCCGGAACGACCTCGGTAGGGTGTGCGAATACGGTACGGTGCGTCCCGAAAAGCTTATGACCGTGGAACGCTATTCCCACGTGATGCACATGGTGTCGAGTCTGCGGGGACACTTGCGTGAAGATGTGGACTGTTTCGACGCTTTGATGGCGTGCTTTCCCGCGGGCACAGTATCCGGAGCGCCAAAAGTCCGGGCCATGGAAATCATCGAGGAATTTGAGAAGACTCGGCGAGGCATTTATGCGGGAGGCATTTTGTACCTGGATTTCGCCGGGAACCTGGATTCATGCATCGCGCTGCGCACCATGGTCATCAAAAACGGAGTAGCCTATGTGCAGGCAGGCGGCGGCATTGTGGCGGACTCCACTCCGGCCGGCGAATTCGACGAGTCCGTAAACAAGTCCAAGGCTTTACTGCGTGCCCTGGAAGCGGCGCATGCCTCCGGGCTTCCTGAAAAGGAGAAACCCAAGCGGTGATCCTGCTGCTCGACAATTACGATTCGTTCACCTACAACCTGGCGCAGTATCTCGGCGAACTGGGATGCCGGGTGGAGGTGCACCGCAACGACAAGATTTCCGTCGAGGATATCGTGCGCCGCAGACCGGAAAAAATTGTCATTTCTCCCGGGCCGTGCACTCCGCAGGACGCCGGCATTTGCATCGAGTTGATTCAGAAACTCGCGGGAAAGATTCCGATCCTCGGCGTGTGCCTGGGACATCAAGCCATGGGAGCTGCATTTGGAGGAAAGATTGTTCGCGCTCCAAAGTTGTTTCACGGCAAAACCAGCGAAATCGAGCACGACGGAAAGGGACTATTTCGTGAACTCTCGAATCCGTTTACGGCAACGCGATATCACTCGCTGATTGTGGAGCGCAAATCGCTGCCAAGGGAACTGACCATAACCGCGGAGACGCATGATGGCATCATCATGGGAATGCGGCACAAGCGCTACCTTCTGGAGGGAGTGCAGTTCCATCCGGAGTCGGTACTAACCATACCGGGCAAAGAGCTTCTTCAGAATTTCCTCGCGCTGTAGGTGTAACACGTCAGTGGCCTTTCCCCACCTTCCTATTAATAAAGGTATAATCTTAAACTTCGTGTCTATATAAAGTAGTTTCTTCAATAATTAATTACAAAAGAGTATGGTGTCGCCGTGGGTTCGCTTCCTCTTCCTTTCCAGCCTGTTGGGGGTGATTCATGTTTTCTCCCCGTACTTTGTTAGCTGCCTTACTTTGCGCGCTGATTTCGTCACCAGCAGCTTTGGCCATGCCGGCGCCTGAGCTTGCTCTGGGCGTGCTGACACGCGCATCCGACGCCCACTTGAACGCACTGCCCGCGTTCGTGGGGTTGTCGGTGATCGAGGACGAGAACATCTCCACGGAAGTGGAAGGAAAGCTGGGAGTGCGAATTGGAAGCGTAATGTTGGCGCTTTCGGGAAACAGCAGTGCCACGCTGCACCGCATCAGCGGCGGAACTCACGTCGATCTGGAATCGGGCTGGCTATACTTCTCGTCACCAGCGAATTCCCGCGTGGAGATCCACGCCATTGACGCGTTGCTGCGCCCGGCCAAGAATCAACCAACCCAGGCGCGTGTGCGGATTGACTCCCCACGTGAGTTGCAGGTTTCGGCGATTCGCGGCGATCTCTTATCCACCTTTCAGGACGAGTCGAAAATCATCCCGCAAGGCAAAACCTATCAGATCAATCTGGACTCGGAAGGCGCGACACAGAAGCCGGCAGGTTCCGCAGGTCGCGCTCCATCTTCCATGCCACCAACCAAGATCGCGATTTTGTTGTAGTCGGAGTTGCGAGTGGACTCGCAGCCTGGGGCATCCACGATCTCATCGAATCCAGCAACGGCCCGGAAAGCCCGGCCAAGCCGTGAGGAATGAGTTGGGGTTAGCCGACCCAAACTTTGGCTGAGCTATTCGGCTATGCTCAGGGCGAGCAGGCTCAGCCTCTTAATCCACTATTTGAGGAACGAAACCAGTTGGCGCAATTTTTCTCTAGCCGCGCCGGAAGCGATGGCCTCCGCTGATATTTCCGCTGCCGATCGGAAGTCCTCAGCGTTGTCTGTCACCACCAGAGCCGCGGCGGCGTTCATTACCACAGCATCGTGCGGCGCTCCGCGCTCTCCCTCGAGGAGTTCACGAATCAGCTTTGCGTTTTCCTCGGGAGTGCCGCCGCGAATCGCGTGCAGCGGAGCTCGCTGAACACCGAAGTCCTCTGGTGAAACGGTGTAGCGCCTGATGCTGCCCGCGCGCACCTCGGCGATCTGCGTTTCGCCCGCGGGCGAAATTTCGTCCAAGCCGCCGGCGCCATGCAGCACCATGGCGCGTTCCACGCCAAGTTCAGCGAGCGTGGCCGCAACCAAATCCATCACATCGGCGGAAAACACTCCCAGAACCTGGCGCTGGGCGCCCGCCGGATTGGTGAGCGGGCCGAGCAGATTGAAGACCGTTCGCTTGGCGATCTGTTTGCGCGCAGGAATAACGTGACGAGTTGCCGCGTGCGCCGCGGGCGCGAACAGAAAACCGATACCGATCTCACGAATCGCGCGTCCGGCCTCTTCCAGAGGCAAGTCGATTCGCACGCCCAGCACTTCCAGCACGTCAGCCGATCCGCAGCGAGAACTGCCGGAACGGTTGCCGTGTTTCGCCACGCGCGCGCCCGCGGCAGAAGCCACGACCGCCGCGGCGGTGGAAATGTTGAACGTCCCGCTGCCGTCGCCTCCGGTGCCGCAGGTGTCCACCATTTTTTCCGGAAGCGCCACGCCGGCAGGAAAAACGGGAGCCGCATGTTGCCGCATAACGCGTGCAAAGCTGGCCAGTTCCGCGGCGTCCACTGGCCGAGAGTTCAGCGCCTGCAGCAAGCGGACGATTTCCGCTGTCTCCATTCGTCCGGACAGCAGTTCTTCCATCAACGACTCGGCTTGTTTAGGCGTAAGTCGGCTGCCCGCTTCCAGGATTTGTATCAGTGTTAATGTGGCATTCATCGTGTCGGTTGCGAGAGGCAAGTTGCCGCCTTGCTCCATCCCCATGTCTCAAGTAAACTTTACTGTTTGACGAAGCGCAAATTCTAGCATCTGTGCACGGTTCTATCGTCGCACAGTCCGTCGGTTCCAGTTCGATTGGGACCTCCAGAAGGCAGAACCTCAAATGAAGATCCACGAATACCAAGCCAAGGCGATTCTCGCCCGCTACGGGGTTACTACTCCTCGCGGGGAAGTAGCGTTCACTAAGGAGGAAGCACGGGAAGCCGCACAGCGCCTTAAATCCCAGGTGTGTGTCGTGAAAGCCCAGATTCACGCGGGAGGACGCGGTAAAGGCGGTGGTGTGAAGCTGGCTCGTTCGGCCGACGAAGCCGCGGAAATCGCCTCGCAGATTTTGGGCATGAACTTGGTCACGGCGCAGACCGGTCCGCAAGGGCGCATCGTCAAGCGCCTGCTGATCGAAGAAGGGCTCGACATCAAGCGCGAGCTCTATCTCAGTTTGCTGATCGACCGTGAGACCGGCCGGCCCGTGTTTATGGCCAGCGCCTCTGGCGGCATGGAAATCGAACAGGTGGCGAAAGAGAATCCCGCCGCGATCCTTCGTGAGCACATTCACCCAGCGGTCGGATTGCAGCCCTACCAGGCGCGCAAAATCGCGTTTGGACTAGGCTTGACGGGCGAGCAGGCCACGGCAGCTACACCGTTCTTCCAGGCGCTGTATCGCGCGTTTATCGACACCGACGCTTCGATGGTGGAAATCAACCCATGCGTGGTGACGGGCGACGGCAAACTGGTGGCGCTGGACGCCAAGATTACGTTTGATGACAACGCGCTGTTCCGCCACAAAGATTTGCGCGAACTGCGCGACTTGGATGAGGAAGACCCACTGGAAGTGGAAGCCTCGAAATACGGGCTGAACTACATCAAGCTCGACGGAACCGTGGCGTGCATGGTGAACGGAGCAGGCTTGGCGATGGCCACGATGGATATCATCAAGTACACGGGAGGTTCTCCAGCGAATTTTCTCGACGTCGGAGGCGGCGCAACAGCGGATCAGGTGAAGAATGCGTTTCACATTTTGTTGAGTGATCCGGAAGTGCGCGCCGTGTTCATCAACATTTTCGGTGGGATTCTGCGCTGCGATGTTTTGGCGACCGGAGTGGTGGCTGCCGCAAAGGATTTGCACGTAAAGATTCCCATCGTGGTGCGCATGGAAGGAACGAACGTGGAGCGCGGACAACAGATTTTGCGGGAAAGCGGTTTGAATTTTACGATTGCGGATGGAATGAAGGATGGCGCGCAGAAAGTGGTCGCGCTAGCGGGAGGCGCGCGATGAGCGTTCTGGTAAATGAAAAAACGCGATTGCTGGTGCAGGGATTCACGGGACGCGAGGGCACGTTCCACGCACAGCAGATGATTGAATATGGCACGAACGTTGTTGGCGGCGTGACTCCCGGCAAAGGTGGCACGAAGCATCTGGAGCGGCCGGTATTCAATACCGTATCGGAAGGCGTGAAAGCAACGGGCGCGGATGCCACGGTAATTTTTGTGCCGCCGCCGTTTTCCGCGGACGCGATTCTGGAAGCAGCGGACGCGAATGTTCCTCTGGTGGTGTGCATTACGGAAGGCATTCCGGCGCTGGACATGGTGCGCGTCATGGAAGTTATAGGCAAGTCCAAGACGCGGCTGATCGGTCCGAATTGCCCCGGGATCATCTCGCCGGGCAAATGCAAAATCGGAATTATGCCGGGCCGGATTCACAAGCAGGGAAATGTCGGCGTCGTCAGCCGCAGCGGTACCTTGACGTATGAAGCCGTTCATCAATTGACGCAGCTCGGCATTGGCCAGTCGACCTGCATCGGCATTGGCGGCGACCCCATCATTGGCACCACCTTCCTCGACGCCATCAAAATGTTCAACGATGATGAGGACACACACGCCATCGTGCTCATTGGTGAAATCGGTGGCAACGCGGAAGAACGCGCCGCCGCGTGGATCAAAGTGAACGTGAAAAAACCGGTCGTGGGTTTTATTGCTGGACAGACCGCTCCCCCGGGCCGACGTATGGGCCACGCCGGCGCCATCATCAGCGGCGGCCAAGGCACTGCAAAGGACAAATACGCCGCGATGAATGCAGCAGGCATTCACACCGTCGAGACGCCCGCGGATCTCGGCTCAACAGTAGCCGCGGCGCTGAAGTAACAAATTAACGAGTCAGACTGTTTCGTTACTTCGTTGCTTCATTACTTCTTTTTTAAGGAGCTTACTTTGGCACTCGAACGCACTTTCGCCATCATCAAGCCTGACGCGGTTTCTCGCGGCCAGCAAGGAGAAATCCTGGCGCGCATCCACGGGGCTGGCTTCACCATCGTCGCCATCAAATCCATGCGATTGACTAAAGAGCAAGCTGGCGGATTCTATGCGGTCCACAAGGCGCGGCCGTTTTTTGGCGAACTCACCGAATTCATGAGTTCCGGCAAAATTATCGCCTTGGTCCTGGAAGCCGACGGTGCCATCAGCAAGTGGCGCGACACCATGGGAGCTACCGACCCGAAGAAAGCTTCGCCGGGAACGATTCGCCACGACCTGGGGACCAGTATCGGCACGAACTGCACGCACGGATCCGACGCGCCAGAAACGGCAGCATTCGAGATTGGCTATTTCTTTTCCGGTCTGGAACTGATCTAACTGGGTTCCATCGGAGACCTCATACGGGATTTGGGCTACGGCTCGTAGCCCATGATCGGTTTAATTGCTGCCCTATACTGACCCCCTGCGTCCATGCATAATAGGGGCTCCGCACTGCCCGCCCGGGAGGTAACCATGTCTCGCTTCACTCGTCGGGAATTCCTGCATTGGACGGCCGCCGCGTCAACCTTCGCCTGCCTCGGCCGGAAGACGTTAGCCGCGCGCCTCGCTTCGCTTCCGGCTTCCTTGCCGCCGCTAAATCAAAAATTTTCCGCTACGGACACCGTGACAATCGGCCAGACGGGAATCAAAACCTCGCGACTGGCCATGGGCACCGGCACGGTTGGCTCCGGCCATCACTCGAATCAAACCGCGCTGGGAATCGATGGGCTGTCGCGGCTGCTCCAGAACGGTTACGACAATGGGTTGCGTTTTTTCGACGCTGCAGACTCTTACGGCAGCCACCCGCACGTCGCGGAAGCGCTGAAGCATGTTGATCGCAGCAAGGTGACGCTGCTGACGAAATCGTGGGCGCGCAGCGCTTCGGAAATGAACGCCGACCTCGACCGCTTCCGCCGCGAGCTGGGCACGGACCATCTTGACATCGTGCTGATGCATTGCGTCACCGAGGGCGACTGGACCACCCGGTATCGCGGTGCGATGGACGCGCTCTCCGAGGCCAAGCAGAAGGGCGTGATCCGCGCGCATGGCTGCTCGTGCCATACGATTGACGCGCTGCGTGCCGCAGCCAAATCTCCTTGGGTAGAAGTCGATCTGGCTCGCATCAATCCAATTGGCTCGCACATGGATGCCGAACCGGACGTGGTGGTGAACGTGCTCCGCGAAATGCGCACGGTGGGCAAGGGCGTCGTGGGCATGAAGATACTGGGCCAGGGCGATATGCGGAATCGCCAGAACGATGCGTTGAATTATGCGCTGGGATTGGGAATATTGGATGCGTTTACGATTGGCGCGGAATCGATCAATGAGCAAACGGATCTGATGAAACGCATCGCTGCGGCGTAGTCCCGCCCACCCGCATGGACTCGTTTCGCGAACTCGGCCGGCTCTTGTTGATGTTGGGCGGCCTACTGGTTGTCGTGGGCGCATTTTTCTATTTTGGCGGCAAACTGCCGTTTCGGCTCGGGCGTCTTCCCGGCGACATTGCGTACAAGGGTGATCACACGACATTTTACTTTCCGGTTGTCACCTGCATTGTGCTGAGCGTTGGCCTGTCAGTACTTTTCTGGTTGCTCTCCCGTTTTCGCCGGTGACACACCCCGTCCTCGCATGCCATCCGCATCGCCGCAAAAATGAAAACGCGCCTGTTCTTGCGGAAGTTCCTGCGCTAAACTCGGCACGGGCCGGAGGGCCAAACACATGAAGGGTTCACCTAAGGTCATTGAAGAACTGAACAAAGCGCTGCGCGAAGAACTTACCGCCATCAATCAATATTTCCTGCACGCGGAAATGTGCGAAAACTGGGGCTACGAGAAACTTTCGGAGTTTATCAAGAAGCAGTCGATTGGCGAGATGAAGCATGCCGAAGTATTGATGGAACGGATTCTCTTTCTGGACGGTTCTCCCACGATGAAACCGTTAGAGCTCACCGTAGGTAAAGACGTGAAAGAGATGCTGGAAAGTGACCTGGGACTCGAACTGGGTGCTGTGAAGGATTACAACGCCGCAATTCAGGTTGCGGTGGCCGAAAAAGATAATGGATCGCGCGACCTGTTCGTCACCCTGTTGAAGGACGAAGAAGGTCACGTCGACTGGCTGGAAGCGCAGATGCACATGATCAAAGAACTCGGCTACGAGCGCTACCTCACAATGCAGATGGGCGAAGACGAAGAAGAATAGCCGTCCATCGTGCCGCAGACTCCATGAACCAGCTTACGTTTAATCTGCAGCCAGAGAAGCGAATCTACACCGTCAGCGATTTGACGGCGCGGATTCGTGATCTGCTGGCAAAAAACTTCACCGACATCAGCGTGCAAGGAGAAATTTCCAACTGCCGCAGCGCCACGTCGGGGCACTATTATTTCACGCTGAAGGACGAGCGGGCGCAGGTTCGCTGCGTGCTTTTCAAGAACCAGACGCGTGGCATGAAGTTCCGCCCGGAAGACGGTCTGAAAATGGTCGTGCGTGGCTCGCTGAGCGTGTACGAGGGCCGCGGCGAATACCAGATCTACGTCGAGGCGCTGGAGCCAATTGGCCGCGGCGCGCTGCAGTTGGCCTTCGAGCAGTTGAAACGGCAGCTCGAGGCAGACGGCTTGTTTGATGGAGCGCGGAAAAAGCCGCTGCCCTTGCTTCCGAATCGCATCGGATTGATTACCTCGCGAAGCGGCGCGGCGGTGCGCGACGTGGTACGCATCCTCACGCGGCGATTCCCCAACGTGCATTTGACGCTGTATCCCGTGCGCGTGCAGGGAGATGGCGCGGCCGCGGAAATTGTCGATGCGCTGCGCTACTTTCAGAAGAAGCTGACTGCTGACGTGATTCTGCTGGTGCGCGGTGGCGGCTCGATTGAGGATTTGTGGGTCTTCAATGAAGAGATTGTGGCGCGCGCCATTGCGGCCAGCGCGATTCCAGTGATTTCCGGTATTGGACATGAAACCGATTTCACCATTGCGGATTTTGTCGCCGATATGCGCGCCTCCACCCCATCAGCAGCAGCCGAAATTGTGGTGCAAACGCGCCGCGAATTCGACAAGCACGTAAACGACTTGCGAGCTTCGCTGGAAGGCTGCATGCGCTACCGCTTGTTGGAGCTTTCCCGCCGTGTGCATGAACTGGCGGGCCGCCGCGGGTTCCGCCGTCCGTTGGATTTATTGCGGCAGCAACGCCAGCGCGCCGATGAACTGACCTCCCGTGTCGCGCAAGGCCTGCGCGCGCGGCTGGAGCATTCTCGCAAACGATTTACCGCGGCGCACCTCCGCATTCGATCGTTTGATTTCAGCGGCAAGATCGGTGCACTCCAGTTGCGTGTGGAGAAGCGGAGTCACGACATGGTGGTGCGTACAGAGCGACTGTTGCGCGCAAAGCGCGACCGGCTCGAACGATGTTCACTGCAATTGCACGAGCGTGGGCCGTTGAAGGCGCTTGAACGGGGATACGCGATCGCAACGGACGCGGCGGGAAACATACTGTTCGACGCGGCGCAGGTGTCCGTGGGCGACAAGGTGAACCTGCAATTGCACCAAGGAAAGTTGATCACCGAAGTGCGGCGAAAAGAGCCCTCGTAGATTTGCCCTAACTCTACTCTTCTTCGTCGCTCGAAACTTTCAGGACGGCCAGGAAAGCTTCCTGCGGAATGTCTACCTGGCCGACACGCTTCATGCGGCGCTTGCCCTCTTTTTGTTTCTCCAGAAGCTTGCGTTTGCGCGAAATATCTCCGCCGTAGCATTTGGCGAGCACGTTTTTGCGCATCGCGGCAACCGTTTCGCGAGCGATCACCCGGCTGCCGATCGCGGCCTGAATGGGCACCTCGAACATCTGCCGCGGAATCAATTTGCGTAGGCGGGTGACCAGTTCGCGGCCACGTTCATAGGATTGCTCGCGATGGCAGATCAGCGCCAACGCGTCCACCGGTTCGCCGCCTACCAGCACATCGAGCTTTACCAGGTCGGATTCCTTGTAGCCAGCCAGGTGATAATCCAACGACGCGTAGCCCCGGGACACGCTCTTGAGTCGATCGTAGAAGTCCAGCACGATTTCATTCAGCGGCAATTCGTAAGTAAGCATCACGCGCGTCGGTGACAGATACTCGAAGTTTTTCTGAGTTCCGCGCTTGTCTTGGCAAAGTTGCAGGATGCCGCCGACGGAATCATCGCTGGTGATGATCATCGCCTTAATGATCGGTTCTTCGATTTTTTCGATGTCGCTGGGATTCGGGAATTTCGCGGGGCTATCCACTTCGATGGTCTCACCACCAATGCGCGTGATGCGATAACGCACGCTGGGCGCCGTTGTGATCAGGTTCAGCCCAAATTCACGCTCCAGGCGCTCCTGCACGATTTCCATGTGCAGCAGGCCCAGAAAGCCGCACCGGAAGCCGAAACCCAGAGCTACGGAATTTTCCGGCTCGTAGAAAAACGCGGCATCGTTCAGTTTTAATTTGCCGAGCGCGTCGCGCAACGGTTCGTAATCATCCGCAAGCACGGGGAACAGTCCCGCAAAGACCATGGGCTTAATCGCTTCAAAGCCGGGCAGCTCCGTTGCGGGACTGCCGGCTTCAACAATGGTGTCGCCCATGCGCGCGTCGGCCACCTGCTTGATGTTGGCAATGACAAAGCCGACGTCTCCCGCTTCCAATTCCTGCAGCACGATGGGCTTCGGGGTGAGCGTCCCGAGTTGCTCCACTTCGTACGTCTCATTTCCCGCGCAAAGCCGGATCTTCATGTGCCGCGAGATGCGCCCCTGCTTCACGCACACCAGTACCACCGCGCCGCGATACGGATCGAACCATGAATCGAAGATAAGCGCCTGCAGAGGATTCTCAGCGCTTCCTTTGGGCGCCGGCACGCGCTTCACAATCGCTTCCAGGACGTCTTCCACGCCAATGCCGCTCTTCGCACTGATCAGCAGCGAATCGTCCGCCGGAATGGCCAGCACATTTTCAATTTGTTCTTTTACGAAATCGGGCTGCGCCGCGGGCAGGTCAATCTTGTTGATCACCGGGATGATCGTGAGGTTGTGGCCGGCGGCGAGGAATGTGTTGGCGACCGTCTGCGCTTCCACGCCCTGGCTGGCATCCACCACCAGCAAAGCGCCTTCACATGCCGAAAGCGCGCGCGAAACTTCATACGAAAAATCGACGTGTCCCGGCGTGTCGATTAAATTCAGCCGATAGGTATTGCCGTCCTTCGCTTTGTAATGCAGCCGGATGCTTTTGGCCTTGATGGTGATGCCGCGCTCTCGTTCCAGATCCATGGAATCCAGGAACTGCTCGTGCATTTCGCGCTCGGTCAACGCGCCGGTCATTTCGAGCAAACGGTCAGCCAAGGTGGACTTGCCGTGATCGATGTGCGCGATGATACAAAAATTGCGTATGAACTTTGGGTCCATTCGTGTCCACAACCGCCAGGATTTTTCCTGAGGGTAGATCCAGATAGTCGGCGGGCCGCAGTGCCGAACGAGATTATTTCACTACGGTCGAATCCTTGCCGTGTAAACCTCTAGTTTGCCATAAGTGAAGGAAACCGTCAGCCCGTCGATCATTCCAAGCGAATCGTGGGGCCTGAAAATGTGCAGTCGGTTGTTCCTCGCAGTTATGTTCTATTTTGTGCTTCTTGGCGCCGCGTTTGCGTGGCATGCTGATCTGTTTGATTGTGCCCCAGGAGGCCTCATGTCTGATTCCAGCCGTCGCGATTTCCTTAAACTCTCCACCGCAGTCCTTGCCAGCGCCGCAATTACCTCAAAGTTGGCCGCCGCTCCCAACGCTGCATCTCCTACTGGCGAAGTGCGTGCCTGGTCTACGTACGGCGGCACCCGACGCTTCGCTCCCGAAAGCGCGCTTCGTTGGCAGCCAGCCAATGGATCTGCCGCGGACGCGATCACGCTCGATCCTTCCAAGCGCTTCCAGGACATTCTCGGCTTCGGCGCAGCCTTCACCGATGCCAGTTGTTACATGTTCAACGCTATGCCCGCAGCAGCACGCGACGAGCTCTTGCATGACTTCTTCTCGCCCGACGCGATGAACTTCAGCGTATGTCGCAGTTGCATCGGTAGCAGCGACTATTCGACCAAGGCCTACACTTACGACGACACGCCGCAGCCCGATCCCACGCTCAAGAGCTTTAGCATCGATCAGGACCGCGCGTACATCATCCCGACGATGGCCGCGGCCCGTAAGATCAATCCCGATCTATTTCTTTTCGCCTCTCCGTGGAGTCCTCCAGGATGGATGAAAGCGAACAACTCTCTGTTGGGCGGCTCAATGCGCAAAGCCAACTACGCTCCCTACGCGCAATATTTCCTGAAGTTCCTGCGCGGCTATCAGGAAGCGGGTGTCAAGATCAATGCCGTCACGGTGCAGAATGAAGTGGACACCGACCAGGATGGAAGAATGCCCGCGTGCCTTTGGGGGCAGGAGTACGAAATCGAGTTCATCAAGGGCCACCTGGGTCCCACTCTGCGCGATGCGGGAATGGACACGAAGATCTGGGCGCTGGACCACAACTACAACCTGTGGGGACGCGCCATCGGCGAACTTAGCGACCCCGACGCGTATCGCTTCATCGACGGCATCGCCTGGCACGGGTACGTTGGCGTGCCCGCGGACATGACGCGCGTCCACGATGCGTTTCCCGAAAAGTCCGCGTATTGGACGGAGGGCGGGCCCGACATCACAGCAGCGGACTACCAGACCGACTGGACGAAATGGAGCAGCAACTACGCCGAAATCTTGCGCAACTGGGCGCGCAGCATCACCGCGTGGAACCTGGTGCTCGACGAGCAAGGCAAGCCCAACATCGGCCCATTCCCGTGCGGCGGCACCGTCACGGTGGATTCGCGCAGCAAAGCGGTCACGCGCAGCGGCCAATACTGGGCCTTCGCGCATTATTCGCGGATGATCCGGCGGGGCGCGAAGGTGTTCTCAACCGGTGGCGGCGTGAAGGATGTGACGCACGTGGGCGCGGAGAATCCCGATGGCACCCGAGTTGTCGTGCTGGCGAACAGCACCGCCGATCGCAGCGTGCAAGTGCGGCTGGGAGACAGCGCCGTAACAGTGCAAATGCCGCGCGACTCGGTCTTCACGCTCGCCTGGAAATAGTCTCAAGTCAGAAGCAGTTATCAGGCTGCCCTTGGCTGATTCCCATCCTGCGGGCACACTCGTTTTGCCCGATTTGTGGGCCGGTATATATTGGACTATGGGTTCGAACCACCCGCGAGCCCATGCTCCAGACGACAGCGCAGCAGCCGAAGGCAAATCGAGCAGATGGCCGCAGACGTCAGCAAGCAACTGGAACGCGCCAAGAAGTTCCTCGAGAAGAATCGTGTCGAGGATGCTATCGAAGCCTATCTAGGCGTTCTGGAATTATCTCCGCAACACACCGAAGCCAGCCAGGCGCTCGGCGATCTCTACTTGCGGCAGGAGCAGCCAGAACGGGCCGCGGTTTATTACGGCTATTTGTTTGACCTGTTGGTCGAGCCCAAGGACGAAACCAAGGCGCTGGCGATCTTCAACCGTTTCCTAAAAAATTCCCAGTCTCCGCAACCGCCCGAGCGCATCGCGCGATACGCATTCCTGCAACAGAAGCAGAACCGTCCCGACGAAGCGATGGAGCAATATTCGAAGGCTGCGGAAATGTTCAAGGACCTTGGCCGCGGAGAGGACGCGCTGTTCTGCTGGGAACGCACGGCGCAACTCGACCCCGACAATATGTCGCGCCAGATGAGAGTGGCGGAGACAGCGGCGCAATTGGGAAAGAATGCCCTCGCCGCGCGGGCATTTCTGCGCGCCGGGCAAATTGCCACGACCAGCGGTTCCGCACAGGATGCCTTGAAACTCCTGGGACGCGCATACGGATTGGCCCCGCAAGAGCGCAGCGTAGCGCTGCTTTACGCCGAGGCGAAGCTGCGAAACGGTGAATCCGCGGAAGCCGCCGCCCTGCTCGAGCCTTTTGCCGCAAACGAAAACGACGTCGCGTTTTTGGATACCTTTGCCGATGCTCTTCGTCAAGCCGGCCAACTGGACCGGGCGCGCGCGATTCTGGAACGCCTGCTGCGCGAGAAGAACGAGGGAATCACGCGGCTATTCGATTTGGCGGACGGGTATTCGGACACGGGCCAGGATACGAAGTCCGTGGAAATCCTACAGACTCTCAAGCGACGCATGTTTGCCGACAAGAAACAGACCGGCTTCATGACGCAACTGGAAGAGTTGGGCGCCAAACATCCGGAATCGTTGCCCATCCTGGAATTCTGGGCCGCCATGTACAGCGAATTGAACCGCGAATCGCAATATTTTGAGACCCTCATCCGTTTGTTTGACGCGAATTTCAATTCCGGCAGTTTCGACAAGGCCAGCGAGATTCTGGATCGCTTGGTGGACATCGACGCGTACGACTATCGCAACCAGCAGCGCCTCGAAAAGCTGAAAGGCCAGGTCGATGAGGGTTTTTTGCGCACGGTGGCGGGGCGTATGGCCAAAGGTGCCACCGTCACGGCCAATCCAGCTCCGCCGAAAACCGTGGCCAGTTCTGAAAGTGTCGAGCCCCCGTCGGTGGGCGAAGAAGGGCGCAAGATGCAGGCGCTGGACGATCTCATCGTTCAGACCGAGATCTTCCTGCAGTATTCGTTGCAGAGTAAAGCCGTGGAACGCTTGCAAAAAATTGCCTCCATGTTTCCGGGCGAAGAAGCCAGAAACCCGCGGCTGCAGAACCTCTACCAAATGGCCAACTGGTGGCCGCCAACCGTGGAGAAACGC
The DNA here is from genome assembly GCA_963826335.1 of Candidatus Acidiferrales bacterium. Lineage (GTDB taxonomy): Bacteria > Acidobacteriota > Terriglobia > Acidiferrales > UBA7541 > Acidiferrum. The sequence continues at coordinate 272,773 of CAWGXB010000031.1, forward strand.
GAGCCGGCTCGAGTAGCGGCGATTCCGGCGGAGGAAGCCAAGCCAACTCCGCCAACGGGCAGGACCGGTGCGTACACTGCGGAAACACTTCGCGATTTGACGAAAATCTCGGAAATCAATCAGAAGATTTTCCGGCAACAGACCCCGCGCGCCATGCTGAATACCACCGTGAACGAAGTGGGAACGTACATGAAGGCGGGTCGCACGCTGGCGGTGATCGGCGCGCCGGGGCGTCCACCGGAAATTGCCGCGGAACATTGCACCTCAGGTCTGAAGCCTGCGCCTGGGGCGCAGATCGTATTCCTCATCGCGCAGATGGAAAAAGCAATCCCGGAGGAGCTGGGCGGGCTAGTAGTCGACGCCAGCGAGGGATCGATCCTGAGCGAACTGGGGCTGGAGACGGCGCTCGGAGTGACCATCACCGATAAAGAAACGCAGGCCCCGGCGGGCATGCTGATCGTCGCGCATCAGACAGCGCACCACTGGAAAGCGAACGAAACCTATTTCCTGCAGGCCATTGGCGACCAAATGCTCATGAGCGTCAGCCACACGCGTTTGCGCTCGCTGGTTCGCCGCATGGGCGTTTCAGACGACCGCACAGGATTGCTGAGCAGGACGTCGTATGTGGGATGCTTGTTGAATGAGGCCGACCGCGCTCGCACGCAAGGCACTCCGCTCTCACTGGCAATCTTGCAAATCGATCGAGGCGCGGAGATGTTGCGTCAGCAAGGAGAATCGCCGCTCGAAAGATTTCTGGAGCAACTGGCGCGCTCGCTTCAGCCGATGGTGCGACAAAACGATATGGCGGTGAAATACACATCCTGGGCGCTTGCATTCATACTTCCCGACACATCATTATCGGGTGCGTCTAACCTGGTGGAAAAATTGCGCCGAGCCGCGGCGGGCGTGAGGCCGCCATGGGATTCCACGCAGATTACCCTCAGCGCTGGAATTGTGGAGGCGGCTGCCAGGCAGGAATACGATAGCGAAGACATTGTGACGGACCTGATTAATCGCGCGGAATTCAGCATGGAAGAAGCAAGAAAACGTGGAGGAGATACGGTTGTAGCGGAAGAACGAAAGGCCTGAAGTCACGTACCAGCCGACGAGCGCAAGGCATCTCATTTCCCGGGACAATTAAGAAAGGAAAATCATGTTTCCAACGGATGTCGTTATCGTAGCTGGTGCGCGCACGCCTATGGCCCGCTATACGGGTAGCTTCTCTGACGTGTCTGCAATCGAACTGGGCGCGCTCGCTTCCAAGGCCGCGATTCAGCGCTCGGGAGTGGATCCCGGCGATTTCGACCATGTCATTTTCGGGAATGTCCTGCAGACCAGCGCTGATGCGATTTATGGGGCGCGCCATGTCGGTCTGAAAGCGGGATTGAGAGTGGAGACGCCCGCAGTGACGGTGAATCGCTTATGCGGCAGCGGGGTTGAAGCGATCGCGCAAGCCGCTCAGCGTTTGCTGCTGGGTGAAGCAACGATGGTTTTGGCCGGAGGTATGGAGAACATGACGCAAGCGCCATTCGTCATTCGCGGCGCGCGTACGGGACTAAAGCTCGGCGGTGGCGCCCTCGAGGATTTTCTCTTTGTGGGCCTGACGGACAGTTATTGCGGGCTGCCGATGGCACTGACGGCTGAGAAACTGGCGGAACAGACCGGGGTCACGCGCAAAGATTCGGATGCCTATGCCCTGCGAAGTCAACAGGCCGCGGACGCCGCGTATAAAGCCGGCCATTACAAAGAAGAAATCGTTCCCGTCGAAGTGAAGCAAGGGAAGAAAACTATCGTGGTGAGCGAAGACGATCACCGGCGCCCGGAAACGACCATGGAAACGCTGGAAAAGCTGCCGCCGTCGTTCAAGAAGGACGGAATGGTCACAGCTGGCAATGCCAGCGGAATCGTCGATGGCGCAGCAGCAGTGGTTGTTACAAGGGAAAGTACGGCCAAGGAGCGCGGGTTGAAACCGCTCGGAAGAATTATCTCTTGGGCGGTTACCGGTGTGGACCCCAGCACCATGGGGATAGGGCCGGTGCCCGCGACAAGGAAAGCACTGCAACTAGCGGGACTGAATTTGGAGCAGATCGATCGCATTGAAGTGAATGAAGCATTCGCATCGCAATATCTGGCGGTGGAAAAAGGACTCGGCTTGCAGCGCGACAAGACCAACGTTAATGGCGGAGCGATTGCTCTCGGGCACCCGCTCGGCGCGTCTGGCACACGTCTGGTGATCACGGTACTGAATGAATTGCGCCGTAGACGATTGCGCTATGGGCTCGCCACCGCGTGCATTGGCGGAGGACAGGGAATCGCGATGATTGTGGAAGCCCTGAACGCCTGACGAAAGAGTCTTCGGAAGGAACCTTTGGTACACTCTTGCGGGTAGAGAATTCCCGCCAGATTGGCACGAATCCGCGGATTTGAGGAAAGAGCATGGCGATACAGAGAGTTGGCGTTGTGGGGTGTGGATTGATGGGGGCTGGGATTGCGCAAGTCAGCGCGCAATCTGGATTCGCCACTGTTGTGCGCGAGGTCAGCACGGAGTTGCTAGAAAGAGGAATCAAAAGCATCGAGAAGAATCTGGTGCGCCTCGTAGAAAAGGGCGTAACCACCGAAGCGGCGAAGAGCGAGATTCGAGGACGGCTCAAAGGGACCACTTCGCTAGAGGATTTGAAGGACTGCGACGTGGTCATCGAGGCCATCATTGAGCAATTGCCGGCGAAACGCGAGTTGTTTACCGCGCTGGACGCCATTTGCCCCGCATCCACGATTTTTGCCAGCAACACCTCTTCACTGACCATCACGGAAATTGCCGCAGCCACAAAGCGCCCACAACGATTTGTCGGCTTGCATTTCTTCAACCCTGTCCCTGTGATGAAGCTGGTTGAAGTCGTGAAAACGATTGCGACGGACTCCGCGGTGTACGAAGAAATGGTGGCGTTCGGTACAAAGCTGGGTAAGGCGCCGGTGCGAGCCAACGACAGTGGGGGCTTCATCGTGAACCGCCTCCTCGTGCCGTATCTGCTCGACGCGATTCGCGCTCTGGAAGAAGGCGTGGGCTCCGTTGTCGATATCGACAATTCTATGAAGCTCGGCTGCGGCTATCCCATGGGGCCGTTTACCCTGCTCGATTTTGTCGGGCTCGATACTACCCTGTTCATTTCGCAAATTATGTTCGATGAATTCAAGGAAAAACGTTTTGCCGCGCCGCCGCTTTTGAAGCGCATGGTGCTGGCGGGATGGCTTGGGAAAAAGTCCGGCCGCGGATTTTATGATTATGCGGACCCCGCGAATCCGAAGCCTATGCACCTTTAAGGAAAAAGAGATGGCTTACGAAAATTTGATTTACGAAAAAAAAGATGGCATTGCTTGGATCACCTTCAATCGCCCAAAAGTGCTGAACGCGCTGAACCGCAAAACCATTGAGGAACTTCAATCCATCTTGACCGACGCACGCGATGACGCGGCGGTGCGCGTTCTGATCCTCACCGGCTCCGGAGAAAAAGCGTTTGTCGCCGGCGCGGACATCAACGAACTGGCGCAGCAAACCCCCGTAGGAGGAAAAGAGTTTTCGCTATTTGGTCAGGGAGTATTTCATCTGCTCGAAACGATCGGCAAGCCTTCCATCTGCGCGATTAACGGCTTCGCTCTCGGCGGTGGCTGCGAATTGGCGTTGTCCTGCTCGATTCGACTGGCGAGCAAGACCGCGAGGTTGGGCCAGCCGGAGGTGAAGCTGGGAATTCTCCCCGGTTATGGAGGCTCGCAGCGCTTGGCGCGTTTGTGCGGAAAGGGAACGGCCCACGAGCTTTGCCTGACAGGGGAAATGATCACCGCGGAAGAGGCGCAGCGAATAGGACTGGTGAATCGCATTTACGAGCCCGCGGAATTGCTGCCTGCCGCCGAAGCAATGGCGAAAAAGATCATCGAGAAAGCGCCGCTAGCTGTGAAATACTGCATGGAGGCAATTGAGCGCGGCGTGGAAATGCCACAAGAGGAAGGATTGTTTCTAGAGGCGACGCTTTTCGGCGTTTGCTGTGCCACAGAAGACATGCGCGAGGGAACGAAAGCGTTCCTGGAAAAGCGCCCGGCGAATTTTCAGGGCAAATGAATATGGCCATTGGGGAAAAACTTCAGCCTACAAGGATTGATGGCGGACTCAGCGGCGCAGGCTTGCGTTTTGGAATTGTAGTGAGCCGCTTTAACAGCTTCATCACCGAGCGCCTGCTGCAAGGCGCGTTGGATGCGTTGCAGCGAGCGGGTGCCACCGACAAGGACGTGGACGTGGTGCACGTTCCCGGATCGTTCGAATTGCCACTGGCGGCGAAGAAGCTTACGGCTACGGGCCGGCACAATGCGCTGATCGCGATCGGATGCATTTTACGAGGCGAAACTGCGCACTACGATTATGTTTGCTCGGAAACGGCGCGTGGCCTGCAACTGGCCCAGATGGACAGCGGCGTGCCGATCATGTTTTGCGTGCTGACATGCGACACGCTTGAGCAGGCCATTGACCGCGCGGGATTAAAGGGCGGCAACAAGGGATTCGAAGCCGGGCTCGGCGCCGTGGAAATGGCACAACTCATGAGGAAACTGCGCGCTCCGTCCCAGTCGCCCACTGGCGGCAAAAAGCGGGGCAAGTAACGTGTCGCTGCGAACCAAATCGCGCGAGTTTGCCATGCAGATGCTCTTTCAATGGGACATGAGCAAGCAGGATCTGACGAAGTTGGAAGGGAAGTTCTGGAAGGGCGCAAAGGCCGCCGAGCCCACCCGCAATTTCGCGAACCAGTTGTTTGAAGGCGCGGCACACGATTCCACACCCCTCGACGAATTAATCTCCAGGCACGCCGACAATTGGCGACTGGAACGCCTTGCGGCGATTGACCGCGCAATCTTGAAACTGGCGCTGCACGAAATGCGCGCCACGGATACGCCGCCGAAGGTCGTCATCAATGAAGCGGTGGAGTTGGCGAAGAAATTTTCTTCCCCGGAAGCCGGAAAATTTGTGAACGGAATTTTGGACGGCTACCGCAAGTCCCTGCAGGCGAAACTCCAAGAAAAGTAGATGCGCTGAGCGCTTTACGTACGAATCACCCCTTCAAACACTTTTACTGCCGCGCCGCTGACGCGCGGCGTCAGTTTCTTCCCTGATTGTGTAACTTCCACTTCAATCTGGCTCGGGCGGCCCATCTCCACGCCCTGTGTCACACTCAGCGTTTCTGCCGCGCCGAGTTTGCCATGTTTCACAAGATACGCGCCCAGCGAACCTGCTGCCGAACCGGTGGCCGCATCCTCATAAAGTTCCCACGGCATCATCCCTCGCGCATACGCAAGATGACTGCCTCCCAGCGTGAAGCAATACGCCAGCGCGCCCTGTTTGCCGAAGAGTCGCGCAAGTTCCACCATGTTCATCTGGATCTTTGCCAACGCCGCACGATTGCGCAACGGCACCATCAGATTGAAGATCCCGGTGGATACGAATTCAGGTTCAAGTTTGGGGTCGAAATCCTTTGCCGAAAGGCCCAGAGCTGCCGCCAGTCTATTTTTCTGAATTCTGGCTGGTTTGAAGGCAGCTTCTTTTTGTGTCATGGTCACACGAAGTGGCCGCCCATCCTTAAAGCGAATTTCCACCGGAAGAACCCCGGCGCCCGTTTGCTGCAAAATGTGCACTCCGCCCTCCTGCGCAGGCACAACTCCAAGTTCTGCCAGAAGAAACCAGGTTCCAATCACCGGATGTCCGGCCAGCTTCAATTCTTCCTTGGTCGTGAAAATGCGCAGACGCGCCAGCGCCCGGTCATCCGTGGGTTTTTGCACGAAGACCGTTTCCGATAAATTCATCTCGCGGGCGATAGCCAGCATCTGGTCGTTGGAAAGACCATCACCGTCGGTAATAACCGCCAGCGGATTTCCCTGGAATCGTGTAGTTGTGAAAACATCCAGCGTGAAAAAGCGGTGATTCATTTGATCTCCGTCCATAAACGTCAGGCAGTTCCATCGCAATCGTTCTGTTGCACGCCAATGCTGCCTTCCTTTTGCATCCGCTCACCCTAAAGCTTTTGTAGCGTTTCCGCCACAACTTGTAAAACGCGGCGCGTGGTCGCAGGGTCGTTTGTCTCGGAATAGAGCCGTAAAAGATTTTCCGTTCCTGAAGCGCGCACGATTGCCCAACCGAATCCGTCGAGATAGATTTTAATGCCGTCCATATCTTCGCGACGGGTAATCTGCCAGTCCTTCAGCTTCTCGAGTTTTTCGTCGGAAAAATACGCGATCGCCCGTTCCTTCTGACCGGCCTTCACATCGAGATCCACGCGGCCGTAATGGTGCGCGCCGAATTCCGCGTGCAGCGCATTGATCAGTTCGCCCAGAGATTTGCCGTGCCACGCCATCAGTTCGGCGAGCAGCAGCGCGGACACGGTTGCGTCGCGTTCTGGCAGATACAGGCTAGTGCCGATGCCCCCGCTTTCCTCGCCGCCGATCAGGATCTCGCGCTCCAGCATCAGTTCGCAGATGTACTTGAAGCCGATGGGTACTTCGTAAAGCTTGCGACCATATTTTGCGGCCAGCTTATCGATCAATTTCGTGACGGAGAAAGTTTTCGCGATGTCACCCGGCAGATTGCGCGTGCCGATCAAGTGCCACACCATCAGCGCGAAAATCTGATGAGGATTGACGAAGCTACCGTCGCGATCGATGGCACCAATGCGGTCGCCATCGCCATCCGCAGCCAAACCCGCATCATATTTTCCCTTCAGCACGGCTTTGCGAAGCGCATCGATATGCGGCTCAATCGGCTCCGGGTGAATGCCGCCGAACTCGGGATCGCGCGTGCCGCGAATTTCGTCGCAGACCACGCCGTTGCGCGTGAACAATTCATGCAGAAGCCCGGCGGCGGAGCCGTACATAGGATCCGCCACAAAACGAAACTTCGCCTTGCGCAGCCGCTCCCAATCAATCAGTTTTTCTACCGTGTCCAGATAAGGCGCCCGCGGCTCAAAAGGCTGAATCAATTCCTTGCGAGGTGGAAGGGATGGCAGGCCATTCGCCAGTACGATGGCCAGTTCCCTTTCAATCTGTGCCACGATTGATGGCAACGCGCTGCTGCCATAGCTCGCTTTGTACTTGATGCCATTCCATCGAGAAGGATTGTGGCTGGCGGTAATCATCAGTCCACCGGCGGCCTGGCGCTGGCGAACCAGCAACGAAATCGCGGGAGTGGGACAGGGCTTGTCTGCCAGCCAAACGGGAGTGCCCGTGGAACTCACTACCTCAGCGACGGCGGCAGCCACTTCTTCGCTCAAATGCCGGTGATCGTAGCCAATCAACACACCTCGCCGCGCATCTTCGCCGCGCACCACGTAACGCGCAATTGCCTGTGCCACAATCCGCGCATTGGGCAGAGTGAAATCCTCGTCAATAACGCCGCGCCAACCATCGGTACCAAATTTGATCGTAGTCATCGCTCTGGAAGTATACGCGAAGCTGGGGGAGCGCTAAAATAGCCACCGGCCGAGCGGGCAGTCCAAAATGTCGCTGCGGATTGAATATTGCAAAATGCTTCGATCGAGTGTCGTCGTCAGCAATCTCTACTACAGCAGCTTCTTGTGCTTACGTTCTTCCAGCGCCTTCACGATTTTGCCGACGTCCTGCGCGCGTTCTCGCGGACAAATCAATAACGCGTCGGGCGTGTCGACAACTACCAGGCCGCGCACTCCAATCGCCGCAACGTATTTCCCCGGGCTCCATAGATAGTTGCCTTCTGCGTCTAGCGATTGCCCTGGCCCTTCAAAGATATTTTCGCCGGGATGTTTCGCAAGCAAATCGTACACCGCGCTCCACGATCCGATATCGCTCCAGCCAATGTCCGCGGGAATCACGAATACGCGAGCCTCGCCGGGTTCGCGCGTCGCCGGCTCCATGATGGCGTAGTCCACGGAAATGTTTTCCAGCTTCGGGTACGCCTTCTTCAGGCTTGCTTCGTAGCTGCGCTTCCCGATGTGCGAAGCAAGTGACTCCAGCAGTTGGTGCGTCTTCGGCAGATAGCTTTTCAACGCATCCAGATACGTGGAAACGCGCCAGAAAAACATACCTGCATTCCACTGGTACAGTCCTGTGGCGAGATATTCTTTAGCTGCGTCAACTTCCGGCTTTTCCGTAAAGCGCCGCACCGCGAACACCGGAAATCCTTCGGCATTCATCGCGTTGCCCATCCGTTCGATGTAGCCAAACCCAGTCTCTGGCCGCGTGGGAGGAATGCCCAGAACCACCATTCGGGAAGAATCCCCCGCAAGATGGAGCGCAGCGATCATGATGTTTCGAAAACGATCGGGATGCGCAATGTAATGGTCCGCGGGCAGCACCGCCATCATTGCATCGCCGCTCGCCGCATGCCTTACGTGAATGGCCGCCAAAGCGATCGCGGCAGCAGTATTCCGCCCAACCGGCTCAGTGAGCACCCGTTTTCTTGCCGGTGCAGGAATCTGCTTGCGAAGCGCCACGGCCTGTTCCGCGTTGGTCACCGTCCACATATTTTTCGCCGGAATCAAAGGCAGCAGGCGCGCCACGGTCTGCTCCAGCATGGTCGTCTTGCCGACGATGTTGAGCAACTGTTTTGGAGTGCGCGTGCGGCTGCGCGGCCAGAATCGCGTGCCGCGGCCGCCGGCAAGGATGACAGCGTGCGTTTGCAATGGCTTCTCTGTCATGGTCACTTACTCCACGAACACTTGGGACACGGCCTTTTCATCGAGCCCCTGATTCAGCAATTGTTTTCGAAGCACCTCTGGCTGCGGCACATAAACCCGCAGCAAAGAGGTTGCTTCGTCCGGCTGCAGGTACAGGGTCGGCAGCGACGCTGGCAGAAACCAGGTCGTGCCGGCTCGATAGGTCATCGACACTCCATCGTAAAGCCGGCCCGAGCCTTGCAGAATGATCAGTAATTGGAAATGAGTCGGGTTCGGATCGATAGCGCTGGTGCGATCACAGTCCCAGCGTTCGGTGGCAAAAAATTGGCACGCGGCCAGTAAACGAATGTTGGCGTCAGGCGAATGCAAAGCGAGAGCGGACACCTTGCCCGCACGCGTCCCCGAAAAACTAGTTACTTCCAGCGCTTTTTCGAGGTGCAGCGCGCGAGGATTGCCCGAAGCGTCCACGCGGCCGAAGTCATACACGCGGTACGTCAGGTCCGAATATTCCTGCACCTCGCAGAGAATCATGCCGGGCCCGATGGCGTGCTGCGTTCGTGCGGGAACGAAATAAGTTTCGCCCGGGCGAACCAGTTCGTGAACGAAAAGATCTTCGAGCATTTTTTTCGATACTGCTTCCAGAAATTCTTCGCGCGTTACCCCGGGCTTTAACCCCAGAAGAAGTTCCGCGCCAGGCTCCGCCGAAAGAATGTGCCACATTTCGGTTTTGCCGCGCCCACCGGCGGCCTGCTCGTATTTAGCGGCGTAGGCATCGTCGGGATGCACCTGAATGGACAACTTGTCGTGCGGAAAAATGAATTTCGCCAGCAGCGGGAATTCGGGATAGTGGTTTAAGTGCGTCCCTCGCCACTCCGCTGGCATCGCATGCCAGCTCTCGCCCAGCAACTTTCCCTCAAACGGGCCGTTGGCGATGCGGCATTCCTGCCCGGTGAGCCACGCTTCACCAATCAGTTCCTGTAAGTCGGTCTTCTGTGGAAATAAAGGCGCCAGCGAACGAGCTCCCCAGGGGCGCGGACTGAAGATCGGCTCGATGCGTGATAGAACAGGTTCGAGCACGGTCAGGCAGCGGCTTCAGCGCGCGAAAAAAACTTTCCCAGCCGCCGCAAACCCTCGTCGATTCGTTCAATCGACGTGGCATACGACAAACGAAGGAAACCCGGAGCACCGAATGCCTCCCCGGGAACCAACGCTACGTGCGCTTTCTCGAGCAGCAGCTTGGCGAGATCCGTGCAGCTCTTTGCGTGCGCGTTCTTGCCATCGCCCAGGTGCGCCGAAATATTCGGGAACGCATAGAACGCGCCGCCGGGCCATTCGCAGGTAACGCCCGGAATTGCGCGCAGCCCTTCGACAATCCGCTTGCGGCGCTTAGTGTATTCCGCAAGCATCACCGGTACGCTGTCCATGCTTCCGCGCATTGCTTCCAGCGCCGCGTATTGCGCGATCGACGTGGGATTCGACGTGGACTGGCTCTGCACCTTGGTCATTGCCTGGATCAGCGCTTCCGGCGCAAGCGTATAGCCGATGCGCCAGCCAGTCATCGCAAAAGTTTTTGAGACGGACCCGACGATGATGACATTCTGTTTCGAGTTCTTTGCACTCGCGATCGAGAAAGACTTGTGCGACTCGTACACGAAATGCGAATAGCATTCATCTCCCATCAACCAGATACCATGCTTGTTGCACACCGCCAGAATGCGCTCGAATTCCTCCGGGTCGACCACTCCCCCGGTGGGATTGCTCGGTGAATCGATAATCACCATTTTCGTTTTTGGCGTAATGGCTTTCTCGATTTCGGCGGCCTTGGGGACAAAACCGGTCTCCGGGTGCGTCTCAATAATCACAGGTGTGCCGCCGGCATACTTGATGATGTCCGGGTAACTCACCCAGTAAGGAGCGGGCAGAATCACTTCGTCGCCGTTCTGGATGAGCACAGAAATACTGTTGAAGATCGAATGCTTGCCGCCAACCGTCACCACGCATTCCTTCGCCGAATAGTCCGAGCCGAGTTCGCGCTTGTGCCACGCGGCAATCGCTTCGCGCAAAGCCACGATGCCGCCGGTGGGCGTGTACTTGGAGCGGTTTTCCTCGATTGCTCTGATCGCGGCTTTCTTGATGTGGTCGGGAGTTGGAAAGTCTGGTTCGCCGGGGCCGAAGTCCGCAATGTCCACGCCCTTGGACTTCAGTTGCTCGGCGGCGCTGATCACCGCGGCAGTCGGCGAGATTTGAATGCGATTGATGCGATCGGTAAGTTGCACGGGCTCTCCTTAGAGCGAAACAGCAATTGTAACCCAATAGTTTTCAGGAAATCGCCAAGAATATCAATGACAACAATTCCTCTAGCCGTCTTCCAGTTTCCGACGATGCCATTTCACAAGACTGGAGGCCAGGCCGACCTCAGATTTAAGATTCAAGTCCGACGCAACGGAGGATCCGGTCCATACGCAGCGCGTTTTACCCGGCACAGCTTGTTTGCCAGCTTGTTCTCGCCATATTTGCAACCGGTTGGTCCCAGACTCAGCCCACTGGCGGCATTACAGCCTCGAACTTCGACGGCAAATGGTGGTCCAAGGTCGGCGAGCAAGAACGTTCTGGCTTCCTCAATGGGGCTGCGGACTGCCTCACATGGAAGGCTCACGAGAAAGGATTTAGCGCCACTCCAGAACAGATCAAGGATGGGATTACGCGCTTCTACAAATCCCATCCTGAATCGGCTGATCTCACTGTCATTGACATTTGGCGAAGAGTCACGGAACAGCCGCCACAAAACAAGAACACGCCGAAGAATGGAGAAACTTGGAAGAATCCTCATTGGTATCTGGATGGCTATTGGTGGCGCCAGGGAAGCGAAACTGAACAACGCGGGTTCCTGGAGGGCTATCTTTGGTGCATGCGCACCTGCGTTCCTCAAACAACCGAAACGTACTCAAGTTCAGTCAATTATTACTGGGACAAAATTTCAGATTACCTCCAGACCCACCCTAAAACCGCATACAGACAAGCTATTGCGGACACGCTCGCGCAGTTTTGCGACAAACCCAGTCGTTAGCAGGACTGTTCAGGATACTTTGGCCCGTAGGCGCTTCTCGACCGACGGAGGCACCAAGCCCGCCAACGGGCCGCCGAAGTGTGCAATCTCGCGGACAACTTTGGCGCTCAGATAACTGTACGTTTCGCCGGGCATCATGAACACGGTTTCCAGGCGTGGTTCCAGTTTGCGATTCATCAGCGCCATTTGCAGTTCGTACTCATAGTCCGAAACCGCGCGAATCCCCCGCAAAATCACGGCGGCGCCGCGTTTGCGCGCATAATCGACCAGCAACCCCTCGAACACGTCGATTTCCACGGACTCCCATTGACGAGTCACGTCGCGAAGCATCTCCACTCGTTCGGGCACGGTGAACATCGGCTCTTTTTCCGTATTTTTCAAGACCGCAACGATTAGCCGGTCAAACATTTTCTCGCCGCGTTCAATCAGATCAAGATGGCCGTTGGTAACGGGATCAAACGAGCCAGGGTAGATAGCGACAGAAGTTTTCATGCGCGTGAGTAGTTATCCGCAGCACATTCTACTCTAAACAATCCGCAAAGCGCGAGTAACTTGAGCCGCAGCCGGACCCGCTCCAACGCGGAAGAGTGTTCTTCTCGGAAGCGAACGTCCTCCCATTTAGTGCGTGTTATAACGATTTAATAGAGCTATATTGTGCCGTGAGACTTCGGAGGCAACCAAATGAGTGGCCGTTCGTTTACACGCAGGGCGATTCTTGCGGCAGCAATTCTATCTATAGTAGGAAGCATGAAAACAGGAGCGCAATCTCCGGCTGAACTGAACGTGATTCCCCTGCCTGCCAAAGCGCAACGGGGCAACGGCGCGCTAAAGATTGATGCCGGTTTCACGCTGGCCTTTGCGGGATACCGCGAGGCGCGCCTGGACCGTGCGGCACAAAGATTCCTGGTGCAGCTCAACCGCGAGACGGGACTGGTCTTTGCGCAAGCCGCGGCCTCCGCGGACGCCGCAAAGGCCACGCTGGTTGTTACCACAGACCACGCCAGCAAGCCGGTTCAGGAACTGGGCGAGGATGAATCTTATACGCTGGAGGTGACGCCAACGGGCGCAAAACTCCACGCCGCCACTCCTCTCGGCGCAATGCACGGCCTGCAAACTTTCCTGCAACTTGTCGCGATCACCTCTGATGGATTTACGGCGCCGGCCGTTAGCATCCAGGATCAGCCGCGTTTCCCATGGCGTGGCCTGATGATTGATGTCTCGCGCCATTTCATTCCTCTGCCGGTGTTAAAACGCAATCTGGACGGAATGGAAGCCGTGAAGATCAACGTCTTCCACTGGCACCTTTCCGACAATCAAGGTTTCCGCGTCGAAAGCCACAAATTTCCGAAACTGCAGGAGCAAGGCTCCGACAGCCTCTATTACACGCAGGATGAAATTCGCGACCTGATTGCTTACGCCCGCGATCGCGGCATTCGCGTAGTCCCCGAGTTCGACATGCCCGGCCACAGCACCGCATGGTTCGTTGGCTATCCGGAACTCTCCAGCGGGCCCGGCCCGTACCAAATCTGGCAGCAGTGGGGCGTCGCCGATCCCGCGATGGATCCCACCAACGAGAAGACTTATAAATTCCTCAACGATTTCTTTGCCGAAATGGCAAAACTTTTCCCCGATCAGTATTTCCATATTGGCGGCGACGAAGTGAATGGCAAACAGTGGGACGCGAATCCCCAAATTCAGGAGTTCATGAAGTCGCACAACATCAAGAATAATGAAGGCCTGCAAGCCTATTTCAGCCAGCACGTTCAGGAACTGGTCGTCAAGCACGGGAAAACGCCGGTGGGCTGGGATGAAATCCTCGTCCCCGGAGTGTCCAAGAACATCGTCATTCAGTCCTGGCGCGGAAGCGAGGCGCTGGCCACGGCTGCGAAGGAAGGCTATCGGGGAATTCTCTCAAATGGATACTACATCGATCTGGGATGGAGCGCCGCTCGGCACTACGCCGTCGATCCCATGGGCGGGGCCGCAGCCAACCTCACGCCCGAGGAAAAGGCGCGAATCCTGGGCGGCGAAGCCACCATGTGGTCGGAGTATGTCAACTGGGAGAATGTCGACTCCCGCATCTGGCCGCGCACGGCCGCGATCGCGGAACGCTACTGGTCTCCGCAAAGCACCACGGACGCTGCTTCGATGTACGCACGCATGGAGTCAGAGAGCATGCGCCTGGAATGGCTGGGGCTCACTCACCGCACCTACCAGCGGCAGATGATCCAGCGCATGGCCGGTTCCGCCACTCCCGAGGAAACCGCGGCGCTCACTACTGTTGCGGAGGCGCTCGAGCCGGTGAAAGACTACGAACGCGAGGAGGACAAGGTTCCTCCGTCAAATCAGACTCCTCTGAACCGTGTGATTGACGCCGTCCACCCCGAAAGTGAAGTGTCGCGGCAATTCTCTGGGACGGTCGACCAGTTCCTGGCTTCTTCCTGCAAGGACGCTGCGAAGGCTGCCGGTCTACGCGCCCAACTTGTTCAATGGGCAGGAAACGATGCGCATCTGCAACCGCTAGCCCAGCGCTCATCTCTGGTGAAGAACGTCAGCCCAGCTTCGGAAGCCTTGTCGCAAGCGGCAGAGCTTGCGCTTAGCGCGCTAGACCGGATCACGCAGGGACTGCCTTCGCCGACCGACCTGGTTAAGCAGCAAGTCGCGGCGCTCAACGCGTCTGAACAACAGGCACACAAGTCGCAACTGACCCTTCCTGCGCGTGCCGCGTTCCAAAAACTGATTGAGGCAGCGGGCTCCGGCGGCGCCTGCGCCAATGGGAAGTAACGGAAACCGAGCGGACTTCGCTCTGGCGTGCGCCGTTAACCATGGACAATTGACCATTGAGCCGCGAAAAGGCCCCGTTCAGTACAAGAATGTAGAAATCCGACCAAATTAGTCTTAGTCTAAGTGCTGAAATTTTAGTGATTTGCCTTCTTTTTGTGAGCACACGGCGTTGACAATGATCACTTTCCCGCGTATAGTCTAATTGCGACTTATTCAGTCGGATATGCATCCTACTGATCGCAAGGACTACCGGGAAACGACATGTTCAAGCTTTCTAAAAAGGCGGATTACGGGTTGATCGCGATGAAGCATCTCGCCAACCACCGTGCAGAACACGCTTGCAGTGCAAGTGAAATCGCCCAAGAGTACGGCATCTCTGGCACGCTGATGGCCAAGGTACTACAGAAGCTGGCGAGGCAGAGTTTGGTGGTTGCGAAGCACGGCTCCAGTGGTGGGTATCAACTGGCGAAGAATGCGGAGAAGATCAGCGCTTTGGAAGTGATTACGGCGATTGATGGACCGGTTTTGATCACCTCATGCGTGACGAACCACGGAAATTGTGACGCCACCGACCGCTGCTCCATCAAAGAACCATTGCAGCGCGTGAATGAAAGCATCTTGGGAGTTTTGAGCACCGTGACCATCGCGCAGTTGAGTGAAGACAGGCCGGAGCCAGCAGCGCTCGTGGAGTTAAAAGGAATTGACCGCGTAGCCGCAGTTCGCTGAGCGGAGTTTTTGAGTTGAAGGAGAACAGGGAAATGGCCGTCAAGCTGCCGATTTACATGGATAATCACGCTACCACGCCGATGGACCCGCGCGTCCTGCAGGCGATGCTGCCCTATTTCACCGAGAAATTCGGCAATGCGGCAAGCCGCAATCACTCGTTTGGTTGGGCCGGCGAAGAAGCCGTGGAAACGGCACGCCAGCAGATCGCTTCCCTGATCCATGCCACCGCGAAAGAGATTATTTTCACCAGCGGAGCCACCGAGTCTGACAACTTGATGATCAAGGGCGTCGCGGAAATGTACCGCGAAAAGGGCAATCACATCATCACGCAGGCTATCGAGCACAAGGCTGTGCTGGACACCTGCAAGCGCCTGGAAAAGAACGGCTATGAAGTGACGTACCTGCCGGTTCAAAAAGACGGCCGCGTCAACCCCGAGGATGTGCGTAAGGCCATCAAGCCGACCACCATCCTGATCACGGTCATGTACGCGAACAACGAAATTGGCGCGATCAACCCGATCGCCGAGATTGGCAAACTCGCGAAGGAGCACGGAATCATTTTCGCGGTTGATGGTGTACAGGCGGTTGGCAAGATCCCAGTGGATGTCATCAAGGATAACATCGACCTTTTGGCCATTTCCGCCCACAAGCTTTACGGACCTAAGGGAGTGGGCGCGTTGTATGTGCGCCGCCGCAATCCTCGCGTGCAGCTTTCTGCCATTATCGATGGTGGTGGCCACGAACGCGGCATGCGTTCCGGCACTTTGAACGTGACGGGCATCGTCGGCTTGGGAAAGGCTTGCGAGCTTTGTCAGCAGGAAATGGTTGAAGAAGGCGCGCGACTGGCTAAGTTGCGCGATCGTCTGAAGGCCGGCCTCGAGGCCAAGTTGGATGAGGTCTACATCAATGGTTCGCTGGAGCATCGCCTCCCGAACAACCTCAATATGAGCTTCGCCTATGTCGAAGGCGAATCGCTGCTCATGGGAATTAACGACGTAGCGGTTTCTAGCGGTTCCGCATGCACCTCGGCAACCCTTGAACCCAGTTACGTACTCAAAGCTCTAGGCGTAGGTGAGGATCTGGCACACACCTCGATCCGCTTCGGTCTGGGTCGTTTTACCACCGAAGAAGAAGTCGATTACGTGATCGACAAGATGGTGCAGGTTGTTACTAAGCTGCGCGAACTTTCGCCGCTCTATGAAATGGCCAAGGAAGGCATCGACATTTCCAAGGTTAAGTGGCAAACCGCGTAATTTAAGGAATGAATGAAGGGAAATAAAATGGCAAGCGTTATTGCAAGTGAAGGAACTCTCAGGATTCACCGGTCTATCGCCGGAACTTCGGCGCCGTTCCGTGTGACGTATCAGCCGTATCAAGACAGCGATGAGCCAGCGCCAGCCGCCGAGAAAGCGTTTTATCATCTCCAGGACGTTCGGGAATTCCTGCACATTCTGGGATTGGGCGCGGACTACATCCGTGAAGCTCTTCGCGAACTGACCGCGGGCCGTTCGGCTTTCTTGACCAACGTCGGTTTGACGGAGAAAGCCATCAAGAATGCAGGTTTTGCAGCAACTCTCGCCGCGGCGAGAGGATAAGTTTCAACGATCAGGAATTTAGAGAAGGAGCAACGAGTCCATGGCATACAGTGAAAAGGTAGTCGACCACTACAATAATCCTCGCAATGTCGGCAGCCTGCCCAAGGAAGATCCCAACGTCGGGACCGGCCTGGTTGGCGCGCCGGAATGCGGCGACGTCATGAAGCTGCAGATGAAGATCAATCCGGAGACGAATGTCATTGAAGAAGCCAAGTTCAAGACCTTCGGCTGCGGCTCGGCCATCGCCAGCTCTTCCCTGGCCACCGAATGGGTTAAGGGCAAGACCGTCGAAGAGGCTCTCTCCATCAAGAACACGGACATCGTTCGCGAGCTCTCTCTTCCTCCGGTTAAGATTCATTGCTCCGTGCTCGCGGAGGACGCCATCAAGGCGGCCATCGGCGATTGGAAAAAAAAGCACGGAGTGGAAGTTCCCGCGCACGAGAAATCTTCGCACTGAGCGAAGGATTGCGCGGTGTTAGTGGCGTCCTCCCGGCGGCAGCAAGTTGACCGTCGGAGGATGCTGTCGAGTGATTCGCTCCAGGAAGGTGTAAGGAAGCGTATTATGACGACGGAAGTTACAACTCCAACCACAACCAAGGCTGGCCCGGTGATTCACCTCTCCGAGCATGCCGCGAGAAAGATTATAGCGCTGCTTGCCAAGGAAGGTGTCTCAGCAGAGACCGGCGGACTTCGTGTTGGTGTCCAAGGTGGCGGATGCTCTGGTCTGTCGTATGCCATGAGGCTGGATACGCAGGCGCGTGACCGCGACAAGGTTTTTGAGGAATTCGGCGCGCGCATCTTTGTCGACCCGAAAAGCTTGCTGTATTTGAATGGCACGACGCTTGAGTACGAAGAGACGCTCATGCGTCAAGGTTTTGTGTTTCAGAATCCCAATGCCGCCAGAAGTTGCGGCTGCGGAAGCAGCTTTACGGCGTAGCGGTTTGCGGTCGCACAGCTTTCCGTCTGTGCCTTGAGTGCATTTCAGCTCGGTCGGACAAGTGGTTGGCTTCCGCAATCGCCAGCCACTTTTTTTTGTTCTGAAGCCGACGGAATTTGAAGAGAGTTTATGGCCACGCCACTTCCCATCTCGAATCCTCCGCTGGTGTGCTGGAATTGCCACGAGCGCACCATCGGCACGCATTTTTGTCCGGGTTGCGGCAAAGTGTTGCAAGTTCCTGAGCAAAGCGATTATTTCTTCATGCTCGGATTGCCGCGCCGGCTGTGGTTGGATATGGGCATGCTCGAACAGAAGTTCTTGGAGCTGAGTTGGAAGCTTCATCCCGACAATTTTGTGAATGCCACCCCGGAAGAACGTGAGATATCGCTAAAGCGCAGTAGTGAGTTGAACGATGCTTACCGTACCCTGCGCGATCCCGTCTCGCGCGTGGAATACCTGTTGGCCATCGAAGGGATGCGCAAAGAAGGGCAAACCAAGCAGCAAGCTCCTCCGGAATTGCTCGAGGAAGTGTTCGAACTTAACGAGTCTCTGGATGAATTGCGCGAAGCGAAAGCTGCGGGCAGTGATATTGCTTCTCTTCGCCAACGTTTAACTGCGGCGGAACAAAGTTTCGGAGAAAAATTAAAAGCGGTGGATGGCGAGTTGCAACTCGCCGCCCGCAAATGGGA
Organism: Candidatus Acidiferrales bacterium; assembly: GCA_963826335.1. Taxonomy (GTDB): domain Bacteria; phylum Acidobacteriota; class Terriglobia; order Acidiferrales; family UBA7541; genus Acidiferrum. The sequence goes on from CAWGXB010000031.1 coordinate 291,249, forward strand.
TCAAGCGCTCGATGCCAACGCGGACGAGGATGCAAAAAAACGGGTGATGAGCCAGCTCAATGATTTACTGAATCGCCGCTCCTATATTCGAAACTTGGTAATAAACGTCCAGAAGGAGTTGTTGTAGCTGTAGCGCTTTGGGCTTGGGTTACGTAGAACTTAAAACCGATAACTGAAAACTCGTATGGGAAGAATCGTCGGAATCGATCTCGGAACAACCAATAGCCTGGTGGCGTATGTTGACCCGCAAACAGGACAGCCGACGTGTATTCCGGGCCCGTCGGGCAGCACGCTTTGTCCCTCGGTAGTCAGCATCGATGCCGATGGCGGAATCATTGTCGGCGAACCGGCGCGCCGCCGCTTGTTGACGCAGCCAGAACGCAGCATCTATTCCGTGAAACGCTTGATGGGTCGCGGTCCTTCCGATGTGCAGAGCGAATTGCGGCTGTTCCCGTTTTGCATCGATCCCTCGAGTAACAACGTAATTCGCGTCAAGCTTGGCGACAAGGTGTTCACTCCGCCGGAGATTTCTTCCTTCATTCTTCGCGAGTTGAAGAACTGGGCCGAATCGTTCTTCAATGAAGCAATCGATCGCGCGGTGATTACCGTCCCGGCGTACTTCAACGATGCGCAACGCCAAGCTACAAAAGATGCCGGCAAACTCGCGGGCCTCGAAGTCGTGCGCCTGGTGAACGAGCCGACTGCGGCGGCGCTGGCCTACGGCCTGCACGAGAAGCAACGCGGCAAAGTCGCCGTCTACGATCTCGGTGGCGGCACCTTCGATATTTCCATCCTTAAGCTCATCTCCACCGGCGAGGGCGACATCTACCAAGTCCTCTCTACAAACGGCGACACCCATCTCGGCGGCGACGACATCGACAATCTCCTGCAAGCCTTCGTTCACGAACAGATTCTGCAAACCGATCAGATCGACTTCTCGCCCCATGGCGAAATTGCTCAGGAACTGCGCAAGGAACTCATCGCCATCAAGCACAAGCTTTCCGACGCAAATTCCGCGACGCTCCTTTTCCCGCTGCCCAACGGAAAATCGTTCGTCCACGAATTTACGCGTGGTGCCTTTGAGGCATTGATCCGGCCAGTCGTCGATCGCACTATGGGTCCCGTCAAGCAGGCGTTGGCGGATGCGCAACTGAAGCCCAACGAGGTCGATGAAGTCGTTCTTGTCGGCGGCACCACGCGCACGCCGCTGATTCGCCGCACGGTCCAGGAATTCTTTGACCGCAAGCCCCACACGGAACTGAACCCCGACGAAGTGGTGGCGCTGGGCGCCGCGGTGCAAGCCAACATCCTGGATCACGGCGTCAAGAATATGTTGCTGCTCGACGTTACGCCGCTCTCTCTCGGCATCGAAACTTACGGCGGCGCGGTTGCCAAAATTATTCCGCGCAATTCCACGATTCCAGCCAGTGCCCAGGAACTCTACACCACCGGCGTGGACAATCAGACCGGCATCGACATCCACGTGCTGCAAGGCGAGCGTGAACTGGCCAGGGATTGCCGCTCGCTGGCGCGCTTCACGTTGCGCATTCCACCGGCGCCTGCGGGACTTCCGCGCGTTGAAGTGAAGTTCCTCATCGACGCCAACGGCATACTGCAAGTCGGCGCAAAAGATATTCGCACAGGCGAGCAGCACGTCATCGAAGTGCAGCCCAGCTACGGCCTGAACGATGCCGACATCGAGCGCATGCTGGAGGAGTCCATCGAATACGCGGAACAGGATTTTGCGGAGCGCCAGGTGATCGAAGCTCGCACCGAAGCGGAATCCATCTTGAGCGCGACAGCCAAGGCGCAGAGTAATCCGAATGCGGCAGCGCTTTCGTCGCCCGAGCGCGCAAAGATCGACGCTTCGATCACGGCGTTGCGGGGAGCTGTGAAGGGCAACGACTACAAACTGATTCGCCAAAGGATTGATGAATTAAATCGGGCCACAGAGCACTTGGCCGAACTGCTGATGAACTCAGCCGTGCAGTCGGCTCTTGAAGGCAAGAAACTGGCTGAAGTTTAGGGAGAGGCATATGGGCGGCAGCAATCCTTATATCGAAGAAGTGAAATACAAGAAGGCCACCAGGAAATTCAAGGTGACATTTCTACCCAGCGGCAAGACCGTGGAAGTCGATCCCGAGAAATTTCCCTACGGCCACAACGGTTTGCCCGGCAGCATCCTGGATATCTCCGAAGGCTTCAAGATGGGACTGGATCACGCTTGCGGCGGCGTCTGTGCCTGCTCTACCTGCCATGTGATGGTGAAAGAGGGCCTGGAATCGTGCAATGAGGCCACAGATGCGGAACTCGATGAACTCGACGAGGCTCCCGGCATTACACCGAAATCACGCTTGGGTTGCCAGACCGTGCCCGACGGCACCACCGATATCGTTGTTGAAATTCCCGAGTGGAACAAGAACTACGCTAAGGAGCTGGACCACTAAGCGAAACGCTAGCTGGATATTGTAGCGCTCGCCTTCCGAAGCGGGCGCCTTACGAATAGGAGCATCAAGCATGCCGCCGAGTTTTGATTGGGACGATATCGAAGACATCGCCATTGCGTTGACGGACAAATATCCTGACGTCGATCCCTACACCGTGCGTTTTACCGACCTGCACAAGTGGGTCACCGAATTGGCGGGCTTTGCCGGCGACCCCATGAAATCCAACGAAGGCAAACTCGAAGCCATCCAGACCGCCTGGCACGAAGAATGGGAAGATCGCAAGAAATAACGAAGTTCTCAGTCTTAAGTTTTCAGTCTTAAGTTAGAGATAGCCCCTGCACATGGCTCAGGCTCGGGTGCCTTTTCCGAAACTTAAAACTTATAACTGAAAACTGATAACTTCCTCGCCCTCGCCCGTCAAGCCATCTAAAAATGTAACCCTAGCGCTCCCCGTCGAGCCATTTGATATGTAACCGTAGAAGGCTTGTTGTTGTTGTGGCTGTGGGAAAGTGGGAATCCCAAAGGGATTTCCAAGCTCGCGAAGCGAGCGTCTTTTCCACAGCCTTTTCGCCGGCCACTTTGTGCCTGGTTGGATTCGAGCTTCTCCTGCGCTTTCGGACTCAGCCGCCGGTTCGCCAAGCGGTAAATCCGTTCGAGTTTCCTGTCGATGACTTTTGCTAACTGAAACGGATCGAGAGATCTTCGCAGTTCTTTCAGAATGGTTAGTTGCGCCGTATCTCCCTGCTTCGATGCCACCACCCGCTCGAAGGGGGGTCTTCGGGCCATCATAGACACGCCGAAGTTTCGATCCCACGTGAATCTTCTTGAGCAGCTTCACCGAGGTTAGGTACAGATTTAGCCATAAGCGCAGCTCTCGGCGGTACAGGTCGTTCATGGCATCGACTGCGTTTTGCGTGTCATAGCGTTCCCAGCCCAGTAGCTTCCGTACGTGGGTCCAGTTCTTTTGTTCGATATGCGCGTTGTCGTCCTTCTTGTACGGACGCCCTCGCGTGAGTTGGATCTGCTTCCGTTCACACCAGGCCTTCAGATGCCAGTTGATGAATTCCGATCCGTTGTTGTCCGAGTCCAGGCCCAAGAGCTGGAAGGGCAGCATCCCCTCGATCTCATCTAAGCCATGGCGGTGACTGCAGGCATCGGGTGGCTGTTCGGAACTGTTGTCTAAGCGGGCTACTCGGAAGCCTGCGCAGTCACATACTTTCCTCAGCCGACCATCAAAGCAGCTCGTGTCTGCGATAAAACCAGGACTTAACGGCCTGTACAAGAAGCAGGTAGGTCACCGCAAGAAGCGCAATCGCGACCAACAGTGATAGTGGCAGCGGCGTAAACCGCAGCAAGTACCCAAGCGGGGTATATGGAAGCACCGCCGCAACTGCCACGATGGCCAGCACACTGACCAGCAACGGCCAACTAGGCCGGCTCTTGAGAGGATTGCCAGCCGTCCGGATCACAAATACCACGAGCGTTTGTGTTGCCAGGGACTCCACGAACCATCCTGTGTGGAAAAGCGACTCGTTTGTGGAAGCGTGGAACACCCAGAGCAGCACGCCGAAAGTGATGAAATCATAGATTGAACTGATCGGACCGATGATCGTCATGAACTGACGGATGAATCCAATCTGCCATCGCTTGGGCCGTTGCTCCATGGCGGGATCAACATTATCGGTGGGGATGCTCACTTGCGAAACGTCATAAAGAAAGTTGTTCAGCAGTATTTGGCTCGGAAGCATCGGCAGGAATGGCAGGAAGAGTGATGCCGCCGCCATGCTGAACATATTTCCGAAATTAGAGCTCGTGCCCATGATGATGTACTTCATGATGTTGGCAAAGGAGCGTCGCCCCTCGAGCACCCCGTCGTTTACCACTGCCAGATCCTTTTCTAGCAGGATGATCTTGGCCGCGTCCTTGGCCACATTCACTCCGTTCATCACGGAAATTCCGACGTCCGCGGTGTGCAGGGAGGGAGCATCGTTGATTCCATCACCCATGTAGCCAACGACGTGTCCACGAGCCTTAAGCGCGAGGATAACCCGATTTTTCTGTTCGGGGGATACGCGGGCGAAGATGGCGCCGTTTTCGGCCTGGATGGCGAGAGCGGCATCGTCCATGGCATCAAGTTGGTTCCCGATGAGGATGCGGTCTGCGTCCAACCCCACATCGTGGGCGATCTTCTGCGTCACGTACTGGTTATCCCCGGTCATGACGACGACAGAAATGCCATTCTGTTTCAGCGCCTTCAAGACGGAAAGAACCCCTTCCTTCGGCGGGTCAAGGAATGCCGCGAAGCCGACCAGGGTCATAGCGTGTTCCGCTGTCAGAGTGAACACGTCCTGTCTTTCCACCTTACGCACTGCTAGACCGAGTGCCCGGTAACCGTCCCCACTCAGCTTTTTGAGAGTATCTTCTGCCTCTGCCCGCCGGCTATCGTCAAACGGCTGAGGAGCGCCATTGATAGTTACGGTATCGCAGATGGCAAAGACACTTTCCGCCTCGCCCTTGCTGATAAGAAGGTAGTCGTCCCCGTGGCGCACCACAACGGAAAGGCGCTTGCGGTTAAAGTCGAACGGGATCTCGTCTACCTTTTCATACCCCGCAATGGATGGGGCCTCGTGCTTCAGAACGGCGTCGTCAAGGGGACTCTTGATGCCCGCCTCAAAGTGACTGTTCAGGTAAATGAGCTGGAGGACGCTTTCGTTGTCTTTTCCTTGGAAATCCACGTGTCGGTCAAGGACGATCTCTCCTTCGGTGAGTGTGCCGGTCTTGTCGGTGCAGAGAATATCCACGCTACCGAAATCCTCGATTGCCGCAAGTTGTTTCACCAAGACTTTCTTCTTGGTCATACGCTTCGCGCCTTGGGCCAATGTCACTGTGATGATCATGGGCATCATTTCAGGCGTCATCCCGACGGCAAGGGCGACCGAGAATAGGAACGACTCCAGGACGGGACGATGGAAGACGATGTTGACCAGCAGAACGAATAAGACGAGCAACATGGTCACCCATGTCAGCATCATCCCGAAGCGACCTACGCCTCGGCCGAACTCCGTTTCCGGTGGCCGCATAGCTAGACGATGAGCAATCTCACCGCACGCCGTATCTTTCCCCGTGCAGACGATGAGTGCGGTACCGATCCCGGTCTGAACAGCAGTGCCTAGGAAAACACTGTTACTCGCGTCCGCGACTCCGTGCTTTTCCTTGGAAAGGTCAGTCGCCATCTTCTCGACCGGCAAAGACTCCCCAGTGAGCACCGATTCGCGAACGTGCAGGTCCTTTACGTCGAGTAAACGGGCGTCCGCCGGCACGAGGTCGCCTGCGTTGAGACGGATGATATCTCCCACGACTAGTTCGGCTGTCGGCAGCTCTTGTTCTCGTCCATCCCGCACCACGGAGGCTGTTATGGCAATCTGCCTCTGAATGCCCTCTACCGCATGTCGAGCCTGGAATTCCATGGAGAAATTCAAGACTACGCTGAAAAGTACGATCGCAATGATGATGAGCCCGCCGACTTGCTCTCCGAGTGCTAGAGATACGCCGCTGGCAACGACCAGGATGATGACGAGAGGATTGGCGAAGAAACCGAAGAAACTGAATAGCGCAGCAAAGCGTGACTCTCGGACCAGGCTGTTTGGGCCGTAGAGGCGCAATCGCCGACCGGCCTCTTCAGCTGTCAGCCCTGCCGGAGTTGCCCCTAGTTGTTGGAACAGTTCCTGTAACGGCCGATCCCAGAATCCCTCGAATGACGATGTCTGTTTTCTCACCCGCGGCCGCTCCTGTAACTGCCGCATTATCCCATGAGTGCGTTGTTCCGGAATGTACTTCCCCGGCCAAGAACTGGCTAGCGCTGCTCTACTGGTTCATCGGCGCTGCAACCACAATCATGCTTTTCGGGAATTAGTCCCTTGACTCACCCGGCAGCGAATGCAGAGAATGTCGCTATGCGTAAAGGCATTGTTGAAGAGATGTATGTATTTTCCTTATTTGATGCGAGAAGTGCAAGAGGCCAATAATCTCTTGGACGCTGTCGCCAAGGCAGGGCGGTTTTTCGTCAGAGAAAGCCCAAACCAAGTCCCTTCCCCTAACCTGTGTCATGAAAAAGCTTTGGAGCCTGCTTTCTGCTCCGGATGGAGATTTCTCACATCACTATTTGTGGTGCAAATCGTTCTTTTTAGCTGGCCACTCGCCCATTCCGATAGTCCTTGATCGATTGACTGCTCCCAGCCAGCCCCTTTGACGGATTCACCATTGCTGTAGAAACTTAGCAACATCCGTGAGATAACGTTCTCGGGCTGATCCCATGAGCAAGTAACCGAGTGATTTTCTGCCTCAGATTGCTATTGCTCGGAAGGCAGTCTGTGCCGACCGCGGTGCAGACTTGGTGTCATCCTTCCCCACCCGAATCAAGATTAAGAACTGCTGTCACGTTGTCGCGGAGAGTCGCCAGTGTCTATTTCGAGCCCATCTCCACAGCTTACAAATACCCACTTGGCATTTCGGCAAGAGCTAAATTACTTTTTTCTGCTTGCGCTCTCGAGTTACATGCTTCTCTGGGTCGCCGTTTTCAATGGCTACCCGGTCTTCTTCCCCGACTCCGGGCAATATCTCTGGGTAAGTTTCGATTTGCAGCCACCGATTTATCGGACGATCGGTTACAGCATCTTCATCCGACTTGTAAGCTTTGGAGCCTCTCCCTGGCTGGTCGTGGTAGCTCAGTCAGTCATTGCGATTTTTATTCTGCATTCGGCGTTCGATTTCATTGTCCGGCAAAATGGGTTGTCAGAGCGTGGTGGCCTGGTTTTTCTGGGAATGATGGTGTTTCTAGCCCTCGGAACAACGCTCCCTTGGTTTGTTGGCCAGATCATGCCTGATGTGTTCACCGGCTTGTGTCTTCTCTCACTTTTCTTACTTCTGTATGATTCAAAGATCTCACTGGAACGGACAGTGCTCCTTTCCGCTGTGCTTTGTATTTCGATTGGAACTCACATAACGCATCTGCTTACAGTAATCCTCCTTCTGCTGGCAATTTTGGTTTTGCGGACCTTTGGTGCGTTCCGGGAGTTCTGGCCCACTCGATCAATAAAAGGAATCGTCACGTGTGTGCTCGTGCCAATCCTGGCCATCACTGCCCTACTTGCGCTATCGAACTGGCGCTCTGGCTTTGGATTTGCTCTTTCTCCGGCAAAACCTGTCTTCTTGTTCGGCAGGCTGATCGAGAGTGGATTGGCTGCCGATTATCTGCAACAACGATGCGGAATCGAGCAGTTCACTCCCTGCAAATATCTCCACAACCTGCCCAAGACTTCGGAAGAGTTTCTATGGGGCTCGCATCCTCTCCTGAAAGAAATGGGAGGCTGGAGCGGGGCAACTGGTGAGGCGAGCAGAATCGTATCCGCAACCATTCGGCATTACCCGGTACGATTCGTCGTAGAGTGTGTCAAGCAGATGTTGCGTCAGTTTTTCGCGTTCACCGCCGGTTCAGGAAATTATTCCATCCGAAGCGGCCCGGAGTTCGAAGGCTTTCGGGAACTCTATCCTGGGGATGTACCGAAATACTTGCTCTCGAGGCAATCGAGTGGCAAATTGGCGATGGATGCGTATAGAGTGACACCCGTTTACGCTGTCGTGTTCTGGTGCTCTTTTGGTGTCAGCTTGATGGCACTGTTTACAAGACGTCTTCGGGTAAGAATGGCTAATCAGCTCTTTGTTCTGACACTGATTTTCTTGTTTGCGAACGCTCTAGCAACCGGGGCGCTGGCGGCTGTTAATGATCGCTACCAAGCTCGAGCCTCTTGGTTGATGGGACTCTGCTGCGCCGCGTACGTCATTCCTTACGTCTCGTACCGGCGGAACCGAAGAGGGGCAATTGATTTGTCCAGGAACCCGACTAACCAAGAGTTGCCCCACCCGATTAAGAAATCTCAACGCACTGTATAAAGGTGAACAGCTCGTACCCTTTGACATTTCTAGGATTTGGGACTGTATGGCGAGAAAGAGCGATATTGACCAAAAGGCTGGGCGGGCCTGATGGACGGTATCAACTCTCTCGCCGTTTCTCTCATCAGGATCTTGATTAGCGCATTGACACTTGTAAATTCGCACATCACAAAACGCATGGTTCAGGGGTGGAGCGATTTATGAAACGCAGAAACAAGACAGCTCTGCGCCTTGGCGGTTTCTCTTCAGGAGCCAGCTTGGGCGGCAGGGTGTCGCACTATCGGGGCAAACAGAATATCTACAAGGCAGGGGACGCATGCCTACACCCTATTTAACATTCAGGAAGGAGGAGTGCGCCTCTCCACCCAATCGAAGCATCAACCTTCAGCGAGCGAAAGAAACCGTCTTTGCCCAGGGCGATCCCGCGAAGAATGTCATGTACATTCACGAAGGCGGCGTGAAGCTTACGGTGGTCAATGAGTCCAGCAAGGAAGCCGTTGTGGCGATCCTTGGACCGGGCGATTTTTTGGGGGAAGGGTGCCTTGCGGGCCAGTCCGTTTGTATGGCTACGGCGACCACGATTGCACCCACCACTGTGCTTGCGATTGAGAAGGAAGAAATGATTCGCGTGCTCCACGGGGAACACGAACTCTCCGACCCCTTCATCGCGTATATGCTGGGGCGAAACATCCGAGTCGAGGCGGACCTAATAGACCAGCTCTTCAACTCCAGCGAGAAACGGCTGGCGCGCCCTCTGTTGTTGCTTGCGCAGTATGGAGCGCCGGGCCATCCTCACAAGGGGCTTCCCAAAGTATCGCAAGAGATGCTCGCTGAGATGATTGGCACAACGCGGTCCCGGGTCAATTTCTTCATGAACAAATTCAGGAAATTGGGCTTCATTGAATACAACGGCGAAATTCACGTCAACGATTCCCTCCTGAGTGTTGTCCTTCACGACTAATGCTTCAAGTGGTGAGAGAATTGTCACGGTCGAAATTCTGGATTTAACCTGGAGGCGAAACACACGGATTTCTGAAGTCGCAAACAATTGCCATGGGTCGGCAAAACACCGAAGAAGGGAACTTGAGCCTCATCGATTCGAACCACGATGATTGTGGCGCATTCTCATCACTGATATGTTTGTTTCTGTGCAGCGCCCTGATTGCGGGGAGCCTTGATGTCCGCGCGATGCTGACGCCCTCCAGGCAGACTACGGTTGAGGCCTTGCACGTACCGGATCTCGACGCCGGTTTTCATCTCCTCTACGAGCTGAAATTTGAGGAAGCTCGCAATCAGTTTGAAACCTGGCAAAAGTCTCATCCGACAGACCCCCTTGCGAGTGCCTCGGAGGCGGCCAGCTATCTGTTTGAGGAGTGCTATCGCCAGGGCGTCCTGAGCTCCGAGTTTTTTCTGGACGACAAGCGTTTTCTAGGCAAGGTCCCTCTCAAACCTGACTCGACGCTGCGCACTGCATTCTTCGCTACGATCAGGCAGGCGCGGGAGCTAGCACAGCTCCGATTGAAGACAACCCCCAATGATACGAACGCCCTGTTTGCCATGGCCCTAAGCTTGGGTATGCAGGCCGACTATGCCAGTCTTATCGATAAGCAGCAATTCGACAGCCTGAAAATGGTCCGCGATGCTGATAAGTACGCCAAGAAACTGTTGGCGATCACGCCAGAAGCAGCTGATGCCTATCTTGGCCTGGGTACGGCGAATTACGTCATCGGAAGTTTGCCGGGATACAAGCAATTCTTTCTTGGCGTCTATGGAATCCGTGGCGACAAGATTGTCGGCATCCAGCAGCTCGAGATCGCCGCCGATCACGGACACTACCTGCGGCCATTTGCCAAGATTTTGCTGGCGCTGGCAGCCCTGCGCGAGAAGAAGACAGAAGTGGCCCGCGCGCAATTTAAGGAGCTGGTCGAGGAATTCCCCGAAAACTCGCTTTTTGCCAATGAGCTGGTCAAGCTCAAGGTTTCTCCTGCCGCGGCTATTCCCCCTCGTTAATGAATTCTTCCTGAGCAGAAGGTGTTTCAGTAGCTTGCGTATTTGGTCTTGGCATGTCGAACGCCACGAGATGGCTCGATTCGATTTCTACACCAGCCGGATTTGTTTGTCGGATTCGGCTACCCACGACATTAGCTATCTGGTCACTGTCCGTTTCTGTACAGCGGCTTGCGGACAAACTTGTTAACTTCGCTTTGATCAAATGTCCCCAACACATCTGAGCTTATTACAGGATAAGGCTCAAAGGAGCATGTCCATGAAAAGGATCTTCCTCTCAATAGTTGTGATGGCCCTGGTTGGCCTACCTGCATACGCACAAAAGGATGAAAACAATCGCATTGAGAATTCCGGCAAAGTGATGGTCGAGATTCTCAATGTTCCCGACGATATTCCGGCGGATCTTCTGAACAAGGCGGAATGCGTCATCGTTCTCCCTTCGGTCATGAAGGCAGCCTTCATCGTCGGCGGTAGCTACGGTCGTGGCGTGATGACTTGCCGAAGTGGCAAGGAGTTCAGCGGTCCTTGGAGTGCGCCTTCCATGATGGCGCTTGAAGCCGGCAGCGTTGGCCTTCAGATTGGCGGCGAGGCTACCGACTTCGTCCTGCTGGTAATGAATAAGCGCGGGGCTGATTCTATCCTCACCAGCCAGGTCAAACTCGGTGGCGACGTGGCTGCTGCAGCCGGACCGAAGGGCCGCGACGCTGCAGCCTCGACGGATGTCACCATGCGGGCGGAAATTTTATCGTATTCGCGGTCGCGCGGATTGTTCGCCGGGGTCTCTCTGGAAGGCTCCACGCTACGCCCCGATAACGATGGCAACGAGAGGCTCTATGGAAAGGGAACCACCTCAAAAGAAATCGTAATCAACAGTAAGGTTCACCCGCCCGCCTCGGCGAAATTGCTTCTTTCCACTTTGGACAAGAAGTCTCCTAGGAACAAGTCCGGCAAGTAGGGATCAGTGGTGTGCCCTCTTGGGGCAGGCCAGAGGTGCCTTCCTGAGAGGAGAAGGAGGTCGATAGCTCATGCCTCTACTTCAAATACTGTTAGTTCTGGTCGTGGTGGGTGTTCTGCTTTGGCTGGTCAATAGCTACATACCCATGCAGGGAACGATTAAGTCCATCTTGAATGCAGTAGTAATCATTGCTGTGGTGTTGTGGCTTCTGGACATTTTCGGGCTATTTCATTCGCTCTCCCGTATCCATGTCGGGACATAGACCTTGGGGATGACCGGCTCAGCCGAGGGCTGCGATTCGCGAACCACGATTAACTATCGGCATGAACAACCGCGCCAAGCGTGCACAATTGACGCGCGCATGAATACAGGTTAATGGAGGAAACACGATGAGACCAATTGGAGTCCTCAGCACGACAGCACTGTTTCTGCTTCTGGGATTGACTGTTCCGGTTCACGCACGCCAGGACCCACAGGAGAAACCACAAAAACAGGAACAACCGGCTAAGCCTCCGAAACAAGAACAGCAGGCGAAGCCCCAGCAGCACCAACAACAGGCTCAGGCTGACAAGCAGCAACAGCACGCGCAGCAACAGGCCAAGGGGCAGCAAGATCAGCAACAGAAACAGCAGCAGCAACAACATGCGCAGCAGGCTCAGGCTGACAAGCAGCAACAGCACGCGCAGCAACAGGCCAAGGGGCAGCAAGATCAGCAACAGAAACAGCAGCAGCAACAACATGCGCAGCAGGCTCAGGCTGACAAGCAGCAACAGCACGCGCAGCAACAGGCCAAGGGGCAGCAAGATCAGCAACAGAAACAGCAGCAGCAACAACATGCGCAGCAGGCTCAGGCTGACAAACAGCAACAACAGCATGCGCAGCAACAGGCCAAGGGACAGCAAGATCAGCAACAGAAACAGCAGCAGCAACAACATGCGCAGCAGGCTCAGGCTGACAAGCAGCAACAGCACGCGCAGCAACAGGCCAAGGGGCAGCAAGGTCAGCAACAGAAACAGCAGCAGCAACAACAGGCTCAGGCTGACAAACAGCAGCAACAGCACGCGCAGCAACAGGCCAAGGGGCAGCAAGGTCAGCAACAGAAACAGCAGCAGCAACAACATGCGCAGCAGGCTCAGGCTGACAAGCAGCAACAGCACGCGCAGCAACAGGCCAAGGGACAGCAGGATCAGCAACGGCAGCAGCAAAATCAATACGCAAAGCAACAGCAGTACCGCCCGCAGCAAGTCAAAATGCAATCCCCTCAGGAGCAGCACCGGCAGCAGACTGAACAGCGGAGCGTTTGGCAAGAACGCCGTGCTACTAACTGGCAGTCCGAGCACCGCGACTGGCAGCAACGGGGCGGCTACAACGGTTACCGCATTCCTCAGGACCACTACACCAGCTACTTTGGTCCATCCCACGCGTTCCGCATGTACAGTTACCCGGTGACGGTGTATGGCGGATATCCGCGCTTCCAGTACGGCGGCTATTACTTCAATGTGATTGACCCTTGGCCGCAATACTGGTCAAACGACTGGTACGCGAACGACGATGTGTATGTCGACTACTACGCGGGCGGCTACTATCTGCACAACCGCCGGTATCCGCGGGATCGCATAGCGATCAGTGTCAACGTGGGTGGCGGGGAGAGTGGTGGATGGGGAGTGGCATGGCAGCAGCACCGCGCGCACAACTGGCAGAATGAGCACCGCGACTGGCAGCAACGCGGCGGCTACAACGGCTACCAGATTCCCGAGGACAGTTATCGCGGGTACTTCGGTCCAGATCATGGGTTCCGGATGAGCAGCTATCCGGTGACGGTGGTTGGCGGATATCCACGCTTCCAGTACGGTGGGTATTCCTTCAGCGTCGTTGATCCGTGGCCGGAATACTGGTCGGACAACTGGTACGACAACGATGACATGTACATCGATAACACCGGTGACGGCTATTACCTGTACAACCGCCGGTATCCCCAGGATCGTATTGCCTTAAACGTCTATGCGAACTAACGGTTCATAGAATAAGACCCCATTGAAGCAGCCCAGCGGTGGGCAAATCACGCTGGGCTGTGAATGGCATAGAGACGCGTTCCGCATCAGTGCAAACAATTGTTTTGAGGAGATACATATGAATACTGGAGTTGGAAAGCAGAATGCGGCAGCTATCGAAGAGAAGACCACGGAGCCACAGAAGACTCTTGAACCGAAAACCTTGGACAACCTCTCCACTGCAATGCACGGCGAAGCATTTGCCTATGTGAAGTATCTACTCTATGCGGAACATGCCCGTAAGAACGGAAACAAAGAACTCGGGGACTTGTTCGAGAAGACGGCCAATACAGAGCGTTTTGAGCACTTCGCTGAAGAAGCACAACTCGCAGGGTTAGTTGGGAGTGATGCTGACAACTTGAAAGATGCGATCAAAGGCGAGTCCTACGAGATTGACATCATGTACCTTGAGTTCGCGGAGAAAGCGAAGGTCGCCGGAGACACAGCCGCGGCCGCTCGATTTGAAGAAATTCGTCATGACGAGAGGGGCCACCGCGATGCATTCACGATTGCGCTGGCAAAGTTGAAATCCTGAAAGGAGACTTGCGATGCTACTGCTAATTATTGTTCTGCTGCTGTTGTTCGGCGTAGGTGGCGGCTATTTCGGGTATTCCAGATGGGGAGGACGCGGGGGCCTCGGGATAGTCGGTACAGTCGTGCTCATCGCGCTGGTTTTGTACCTGCTCGGGGGTTTGCGTTGACCTTCTTAGGATGGATCGATACAGCATTGGATGGCGAGACACAACGTGGAAGCTCACCCAAAGGGAAATCGCGCTCCCATCCTGCTGAGCTCGGTCTTCGGGCCCTATGCCCAAGATGACGAAAATGCCAGCACGGTTTTTAAGAGTTTCATCGTCGTCTACCGGTTGTCCTCGTCGAGTCTCATCCTGCGAGAAACGGACCGCTATATTCTCTGGTCGAACCCCTCCACATGATGTGCGACAGTTCCAGACGGACATGAGGTCGACGTACCCGAGTGCAAAATGGAATGAGAGAGCCCGCGAAGAGTCTAGCCTCGTTTCCCATGCGGATGTAAATGTCCCCAAATACCGCCTCCGCATGCGAGGCCTGGGCGTCAAAAGTTTAGCCGGAACACCAAAGTTCAAAGTTCTCCCAGATAGACCTGAATCACGAGTTGTCCCTCTCTTGCCCAGTCCTCTTCATACTCTCCGGTCGCCCGAATTCCCCCAAGACAAACACTTGCTTTGAGCGGTGAAACGATGAAGACTCGGGGTAATTAGGAGGCCCAGATGATGCGAAAGATCCTTCTTGTTGTCTGGCTGGCATCGCTGGCTGCTTTACTTTTCTTGCTCGGATATATTTGGCTACATGGAAGTACTGTGCACAGAATTAGTCTGGCTGAAGACCTCGGCATAATCTGGGGAGGCAGTTTTATAGCCTGGGCGGTATTGACTTGGAAAGCAACGCAATAAAATCGTTGGTCACTGATCGTCAATTTGCTTGAAGGAATTAGAAAGTCGTCTGTATGTTTATTTCCGCAGCGTCGGATCTTCTTTGCAGTCATTTGGAGTCTCTAGAAAGGCAGTTCTCGCGTCTAAGAGCGGTTGCTCCTCTTGGTTTTGTTACTCGCTTGCGGGCTGTGGAGTTTGAGACGTACTCTTAGGCAGCTCAGGTGGCTTGATGTAGCTCATCGGTACCTGTCCTGTCAGTGCATCCATCCAGACTTCAATCGACTTCACCTGAGCGTCGCTGAGTGTTACTCCACGCTGGTGAACCGCCATGTTACGGACCGCCAGGTCTAAGGTCGGAATAGAGCCGTCATGGAAGTATGGTCCGGTCTTTTTGATGTTCCGCAGTGAGGGGACCTTGAAGACCATCTTGTCGATCTCTTCCTTGGTCAATTGGTAGCGTCCCTGATCGGTTTGGACCGGCCACGGTTTCATGACGCCGAGCTTCTGGTACGTCGATCCACCAACATACGGACCGTAGTGGCACCACTGGCAACCGGTGGCGGCAAATGTGTTGAAGCCCGCTTTTTCGGCGTCAGTCAGGGCTGTCTGGTCGCCCTCGATGAAGGCATCCCATCGCGACGGAGTCACAAGTCCGCGCTCGAACGCTCCAATTGCCAACGCCATGTTGTCGTAGGTAACCGGATCTTTATCGTTTGGAAAGGCTGTCTTGAAAAGCGCAATGTATTCCGGCATGGACGTGATCACTTGCACGACCGCGGCATTGGAAGGCATCGCCATCTCAACTGGGTTGGTGATCGGACCTTTCGCCTGCTCCTCGACGGTGGGAGCTCGGCCATCCCAGAACTGCACGAAGTGCCCCGCAGCGTTGTACACGGTAGGTGCGTTGCGGTTCCCCTTCTGATTCTTATGCCCGGTCGACACACTCTTGGATTCCGCGCCATAGGCGTCGAGCGGATGACAGGTATTGCAGGAAATCTTCTGGTTGGCCGACAGGCTAGGATCGTAGTACAGAATTCTTCCCAGCGTCACTTTCGCGTCCGTAATAGGATTGCCGGGCGAGCCCATCACCGCGGGAAGCGGTGCGAAGAGCTTTAATGCCTCGGCGTTCACCTGCACCTTGCCGGAAGCCGACAAAAGATAGGTGATGGGGATGAGGACGAGCGCGAGTAGCAAAGCGAACGATCTAACGTGGCGTAATTTGAAATTTGACATAAGCGATCCCTTGAGGACTGCCCAACCGCTGGTGGGTAGGAGTTGTTCTGTTGAATCTGCCCTTTTCATGAGTTTTCTCCTCTCAGAAGCTGCGGCCATTTTTGAGTTGGGACTGATGCGACTTTCTGAATAGTGCATCTCGTGTGCCGATTCACCCACAATTCGCAACTAATTGTCGGGCGGGAGCTTGCAGCTCCCGAAACTCTCTCCATCATTGTCGGAAGTTCAAAAAACTGAACGATGAGCCTTGCAGTGTTCAAATCTGTGTACATCCGCCGTGCACGCAAATTGCCCGCCATAAGGCTGAGCACTTCTATCAGAGGAACGGTGACTTCCCCGTTGTCTCATTAGGAGGTGATGTGCGACCGATAAGTCGTTCATCTGATTGATGCTCGAGACAGTCCTTGGGAAACAGGCTCACGGCTAAATCAGGTGGAAAGCGGAAGATTGTTTTGAAATCTGAACATCAATCATCCATGGTGCTTCAATTGCATCAAGACAGTTTGCATTCTCTACGTGACCATCCTTTAGGGTCTTTCACTGCGAAAGGCGCACGATGGAAGCTCTGCAACTCGCGCGGCCCGTCTCCCACAATCATATTCTCTTTACCCGTCTAATTTTTCTCCGGTTGTGGAAGCAGCGCGTCCGTTTGTTTGTTGATATCGCCAGAAGATTCGATTCTCGTGTTGTCTGCCGGAACAAGGGGGGAGCACGCGAAGGCTCTGAAACCAACATAAAGTGAGTCGTAGCCCACAGGATCCGATGGGGTTACGGGAGGGGACCATGAATTGCCCAGTATGCGGACATTTACTTACGCACTTGTCGGCGGTTATGGCTGAAGCATCAACCGGGACACAGTGCCCAAAGTGCTGGATGCCTATCCGTTACTTTTGTGGCGGCTTGAAGCACCGGACACAGGGATCAAATTACTCAGCGAAACCGCTAGGAAAAGTCCTTAGAACCCATATCGCCAGCTAAATGGCGAGTTGGCGTTGTGGATAGACAGTTTGAAAAGGCTCAAAAAGGGATCCGGCTCGGTCTGTCGGGGTTAAATTGTCAGAGAAGTTTGAGGAATGAACTTGCAAATGAACGAGCAACACCAATTCTCATGCCTGGACAGCCCCTTAATGGGAAGGATACTGCTGATAGACACCGACCTGCAGGACCTGTCCACCTATACAGACATGTTGCGATCGATGGCCATGAAGTCGTCTCAAGCTCGTCGTATGAACGAGCAAGCTCTCACCTGCTCGAAGAGAATTTTGACGTCGTGATTGTCGATCAAGGCGGACCTTACTTTAAGGGACGTGAAATTCTTGAGCGTCTGCACGATTCATGCAGCCGCAGCCAAATTCTAGTACTGGCTCGGCATCATGACATGCGTTGTTACCTCGCATCACTAAACCTGGGAGCGGTGGACTATTTCGAGAAACCCGCCGCATCCAAAGACCTAAAGACCGCTGTAGAAACTTGTCTTATTACCCGGAGTGCTCATGGCGGCTCAAGAGGAAGCTTTGGCCACGGCCCAGTGAGTTTTGTGTAGATCTAGTTGGCTTTTCCATATCCGCTTGTTTCAGCAATGCACCATATGTTGCGCCAAACTTGAATCCACGCATCTAAGGCTTGCGGTTTGCTGAAACAACCGGATAAGCAGAAGTTGGCTAACTCTTTTTTCCCATCGGCTGGACATATGAATATCGGGAGTGGCGAATTCAACGGCCGAGGATCGAACGGGAGTTCTCTTACGCCTTTCACAAAAATGTGAAAAAACTGAGGATGACTACCGAAAGAATGGTCCGAATTCGGGCGGACTTAAGAAGTGAGCAATAGGCGGACAAACCAGCGTTCCTCCCTGTAGTGTCTGAAGTTCAAAATCCGAGTAACATTAATGACAAACCATTCGGTTGAGGGACAGAGGCTTGGCCACCTGCTTCTTTGCCACAGATTTGCACGGTCAAACGCAGCGATATGAGAAACTCCTTGCCAGTATTGTGACGGACCGTCCGGCGGCCGTATTTCTCAGCGGGGACCTACTCCCTTCCGGCTTGTTTTCGCGAACATCACTCCGTAGCGCAAAGTATGACTTTGTTTCTTCTCATCTAATCCCTGTTTTCATGAAAGTACGAGAGTCCCTGGGCGAAGCCTACCCCGCCATCTTTCTGATTCTTGGTAACGATGACCCCGCATGCGAGCAAGCGCGATTCTTTGCTGGGCAAGCTCTTGGTTTGTGGCAGCACATCCACAAACGCAAAATTCTCTTTGGGAATGTTCCAATCTATGGTTTCGCCTGTGTCCCACCGACGCCATTCTTGCTAAAGGACTGGGAACGCTATGACGTTTCCCGGTACGTTCCACCCGGTTGCGTTTCCCCGGAGGAGGGATACAGGAGTGTGCAGGTGGAGGCGAATGAGATCAAATGGGGAACGATTCAGAAAGACCTTGCCTTGCTGGTGGGTGAGGATTTTCTCGATCGGGCGGTTTTTCTATTTCATACACCACCGTACGACACACCGCTGGACCGCGCCGCCCTCGATGGAAAAACCTATGAGCACGTCGCCCTTGATTTGCATGTCGGCAGCATTGCCGTGAAACGGTTCATCGAAGATCGCCAACCCCTGCTGACATTGCACGGTCACGTCCACGAGTCGGCTGGATTAACGGGTGCCTGGAAGATCCAGATAGGTCGGACGACGTGCATTAACGGCGCTCATGATGGGCCTGAATTGGCACTAGTTCGTTTTGATCTGGAATCACCCGAGGCCGCTACACGGGTTTTGATCTAGCTCAGGCTTGGGAATCCTTCATCGACAGTTTACGCGCGGGATCCGTGACGGCATCAATTTTGACGGCGAAGCTCGAACGTTCCGCGATGTTCTTATCAGAAACAAGATGTACATCAAGAAGGCCTTCGGTTCGATACCCGGTTCGTAGGAAATTGATTTCTCCCAGGCACCGGCTCCATCCCTCGAGCCAGAGCATCAGGTCTTTCCTCTGTTCTTCGCTTCCCTGGAAATGCAGCAGGATGTCAATATCACTAGCTGGACCGGCGGTGGCGTTTTTTGTGCTGCCGATTAGATAGAAAGCTCTCACCCCAAACTTCACAGGATCAAGCTCTGTGGCGATCCTCTGTGCCATGCGAAATCTCCAGCGCCAGTGTTCATCCGTTCCTCTTTCGCTGACGTCAGCATCGGATTCGATTGGTCCGATCACTTTCTGTGGCGGTGAAAGGAACGCAACCGCCTGATTCAAGTCTGCGTTCATGAGCACTCGCAGGATCAGCCCTCCTGTTTCCATCGGTACATCGATTACCCGGAGCGTCTCAGCGAGGTGCGCGAATTCGGGGAGCACCTCCTGAAGTACGTTGCGGGACCGTTGAAAGAACAGATCTTTGAACACCGTTCTTGGATCGTCAGGGTACAGCGGGAGGTAGCGGATCGAGGCCTCTACGAGGTCCTGGAAGAAGTGCGTCCCGAATGAAAGCTCTGGTAGGTAATTCCCTTTCTGGCGGGCTATTTCGATTAGCATTGCCGTGTTATTGATGTCGGAGTAGGTCACCGGGACCCCTAGTTTGATGTCTCCGCGGCTGCCCCAGCGTCCGGGCCCAACCAGGATGAACTGGCGTTTCGGCAATAGCTTATTCAAGCGACCAACGGCACGCCCGACATCGCGCATTGCCGCTTGATCAGGAAGCTGGCTGTATTCTTCAAGGTCAACATACACAATATGCGTGATATCCGGCACCTTGCCGTTCGAAACAAAATGGGCAGCGGAGAAAATTACCTTATCCGGCGGCAGGTTCTGTGGGATTGCAACCGGAAGAGAGTCGGGCCCATAGCTCTGGGGTCGGCACTGCAGCAGGTAGAAATCTGCTCCATCGTAAGCAAACTCGATGTCCACTGGCGAACCGAGCTTGGATTGAAGCAGGCTCAACAAGTCGCGAATGCAGGTTACAAACGGCGTCTTGCCTATCAGCCCTTCAAAGGTGAAAACTGCATCCTGAGATTTGAAGTCTGGCAGCGGTCCAATTAATGGCTCGATCCGGTCATGGCTCACGAGCGAAATAAGATTACGAATTTGTGGGTAGTCGGCACCGACACGCCGCAGCAGCTCTGAGGCCTCCACGGTTTCGAAGGCATTGCTGTCCAAATTGATGACGTCAACGCGTTTGGGTGAATATCTCAACACTTCGTCGGCGGTCACATTGACACGCAAACTTGGCTGACCCGGAGCGATCAACACCGGGTAATCGTCGGCGACGCGGTCCACGGCACGTGTTCCCAGTCCTGGCACGAGCCGGATGAGGCCATCTTCCCGCTTGATGCGGGCAGACCAGCGAAATTCGTTATTGCTGAACGCGACGCCGGAGCACGCAGGCAGGAAGTACTTGCCGACAGTCTGGCCGACCACTTCCTGGATCATGATGCCCATTTCTTCGTGAACATCCAAAAGGCCTCGCTCGGCACGGTACTCGGTGGGATCCGGCCCAAAGATCGAGGCATACACTTCGGCAATAGCGTCCATCAGTGCGGACAGTCGCTGTTCCTTGGTACCGCGGTTTCCCAGAAACAGACTTTTGTACTTGCCCGAGAAAGCCGATCTAGGACGGTCTTCCAGCAAACTCGAGCTGCGGACGATCAGCGGGACATCCCCGAGATCCTCAAGCGCGACTGCGAGTCCCTTGGATAATTCCGATGGGAAAGAGGAACTTTTGAATAGAGCCACCAGATGTGGGTATTCCTGGCGAACCTGGTCGATCTCCATGTATTTTCGGTTGAGAACATCCTCCAGATCGTTATGATGGACGAAATTCTGAATCCAGTCGGAAGTGA
Source organism: Candidatus Acidiferrales bacterium (assembly GCA_963826335.1). Lineage (GTDB taxonomy): Bacteria > Acidobacteriota > Terriglobia > Acidiferrales > UBA7541 > Acidiferrum. Next base: position 312,132 of record CAWGXB010000031.1, read on the forward strand.
GATACCAGGTCTTTGGCACCTTGACTTCGTGCAGAACTGGACATGCTTCAGGAGACTTGTCGATGATCTTCTTGGCCAGGAACAAGCCTGCACTTTTGCCACCCAGCTTGCCATGGCAGCCAGGTGGGAAGATCACTTTACCCAACAGATCGTAGAAATCATTAACCTCGATGAAATTCTTCGCGACATTAATAAACTCGAGATTTTCGGAAAAGAATCGGCGGATCAGCGATACCCGGAGGCCCTTCTGGGTGTAGAGCGAAAGCTCGCTCTCCTCGATACCGATGTGCCGATATCGTTCGACACACTCCATAATTTCCCCGAGAGAGGTGTCCTGGTTTTCCAGGGCCCGCACTAGAAAGCTGGACTTGTCCTCTTTAATCCAGCGGGTCACACAATTGAGGATTTCGTTCTCGCTCATGTGTTCCCCGGCAATCTGAAAAGCCTCGGTCGTCAAGTTGGTTGCATTTCCATGTGCATCCTGAGGAAGAGGGCAGTTGTCGTCGCGAGCGGGACGATGTTCATCCGGTGAGATAGCCTCTCCGCGCTGCAATAATTCCTTAGCCTCCAGCACCCCACTCCAACTCAAATGATTGATCAGCTTGCGGGAAATGCGCTTCAGCAGGGCGGGATCAGTGTCGCGTAGGAACTCGAGGACCACACGCCATTCCCCCTGGACTGTCGCACCAGCATCAGCAGCGGACCATGCCCCAAACGCCGCTTTCAGCCGTCGCTGAGTAATCGCACTCCCGATGCGCTCAGCAATCGTCTCAATCAGCTTGCGCTCTTCTTTGAGAAAAGGGCCCTCATCCGATCTTGGAAGCTCTCGCCGATACGAAACTTCCACTACTCCGAGACGTTCTCCTTGCACGATGATGTTCGCCTGCTGTACCCAAGGTGCGGCTTGAAAGTCTGGACCTTGGACCACCAGCGTTTCAAAGATGATCCGCGCCTGACACTCCTGTGGGTACTGCCAACCCGGCGGCAGAACTTCAATGATGCCGCGGAAGATCTCATCAAGAGGGCGGTCCGACTTGCTCAAAAGTTCGCCCACCTGATAAAGGCAGTTTAATTCCTTTGCCCTTTCCTGCAGAGCATGGAGCATGGTCCCGAATTGTGGTTCGTCAGGTTTCACCAATTTGTTTCGCTAGTATCGACTCGAACCCTCGACAGAATGATACCCCGGCGGGTACGCCCGTCGACGCGCACCGAGAGCTTCTCTGTCGGCCGCACATGGCGGACGAGTTCCGTCTCGTCCACAACGGGTTGCCGGTTCAACCAAACCCAATTGATTCCAAACTGTCGCCCGTATTGCACCATGAAGTAGCTTGCCCGAAAACTCGACAGATTATGGAAAAAGTGGGAGCCCTGACTCAACTCCACATTCATCTCTGGCAGCGTTGCCTCGACGATCGCCCTCGCCTCGGAGATTTGGCTCCAGTCAACCGGGATGCCAAGTGATGGATGGGAACTCCCCCAGCGTCCGAATCCAATCAGCAGGAAAGGTCGGTGCTGCCGTTGCAGTTCTCGGTTTATCGACTCCAACTGCTGCGCGATGACTGGTGTGTGCATTAGCGAGAACTTGTCGGGCCGTACGAAAACAATATCTTGGATTTCATTATTGATGCCATTGCCAATCGCCATATCTGACGCAACAATGGCATGCGGATCAGAAAATTCTTCAGCGGTGACCTCGACCACCTGGTCGGATACCACCATGGAACGAACCTGGAGGAATCCTACGCGCGCCAGATGACGTTCTCCCGGCCGTCCTTGAAACGTAATGGCGAACTCGATCTCAACTTTGGCATTTGTGGCCTTCTCTGCTGCGTTGAGCAGCGCTTTCGCAAGGTCGTTCAGCGGGAATTCCTCCTGCACCAGCATCGGGGCAAAATTCAAAATCCGCGCTCCACGAGGTCCAATTCCCGGAACGACACTGTCGCGTTCCGGATCGAAGGTTGAGGCGAGTAAATGCAAAGCCTCGTCGGCTTCGGCATCGGCCAGATTAGCGTGCACCATGTATTCGGTCTCACTGACCGGATCGTACGCGGGTGGCTTGCCCATGTTGACTGCCCAAAACTCTGTTTGGGTGCCCTCCAGCAACTCCTCCACCGAAGCAAACGGGGGCGGTTTCTTGGGGTATCTAGGAGAAAAAGTCCACGCCATGCCGCCGTCCACTATCGTCTTCCCCAACCCCAGTGCCAGCGTAACAACACCCTCGTCCGGGCGCGCGGGATCAAAAGCATAGAAGTTATAGGAACGCGCCACGCCAGAAATGTCAGGATAATAGCGATCTCCTCTGCGTTGGCCGACGACTTCCTGGATTATGACCGCCATCTTCTCTTCGCCTGGCTTGGTCCCAGTAGTCCGGATGTAGTCTCGGGCCTCACGGAAGTAGGTGGAGGCGTATACAAATTTAATGGCCTCCACCAGTCGGCGAAATCGTGTGTCCGGATCGAACTCGTTGTTGGGGATCATTTTGGTTGCGTAGACGCCGGCAAACGGACGCTCTAGCGCGTCCTCGAGCAAGCTTGAAGAGCGGATCGCCAAGGGAGTTTTGACTTGAACAATCAGCGCACGGAGATCACCAAGCAGTTCAACCGGGAGGTCGCCCTTCTGAAACGCGTGGGCGATGCGGTCATCGGACATTTTTTCGAAGGGTAACTCGGCCAGACGGTTCTGTGCGATGAATTGATCAAAACAGTCTGTCGCGATGACCGCCATGGTCGGGACATTGATATCAACATCCGAAAAGGAACTAGGGGCGATCTGTTTGGCAAGGAGATCTTTGATGAACACCAATCCGCTGGCCTTGCCACCAAGTGACCCCGAGCCGATTTGTGTGCACCGGAAAGTACCGTCCCAGAACTTGCGGTCGAAAACCGGCAACTCCGCAACAAGAGGCTTCAGGCCACTCATCGACACCTCCCACTGCATCCTGGCGAGGCCGCACGTTCAGCCCGCAGCACCGGATTAGCACTTATCTAGCTCAGAGCTGGCGACGGCCGTCACACCCAGCCGCGTTCGTGGCACGCCTTGGCTACGCGACCGATCGCGATGGCGTAGGCGGCATCTCTCATGTACAACTTTTCCCGACGGGCCAGATCGGAAACGGCGAAGTAAGCGGATGTCATTTTCAGATCGAGCTTTCCGAGAACCTCGTCTTTCTCCCAAAAGTAGTTCATATTGCTCTGCACTTGCTCGAAGTAGCTGCAGGTCACGCCACCAGCGTTCGCCAGGAAGTCTGGGATGACCCAGATGCCGCGTTCTTTGATCTGAGCATCAGCTTCCGGCGTTGTAGGCCCGTTGGCACCTTCAGCGATGATTCGCACTCGGGCACCGATGCGACTGACGTTATCGCCGGTGATCTGGTTTTCCATCGCCGCCGGAATCAGAATGTCAACGTCTTGCTCCAGCCAAGCTTCTCCGGGCAACACGTCATAGTCCAATTCTCTAGCTTTGCCCTTGTTGATCCCGCCGAAGTGGTCAGTAATCGAGGAGAGCTGGCTGAGATTAACTCCGTCACGCTTGCGATAGGTGTAGGCGCATTGGTCCGTCTGGTCCCAGCAGGAGACTGCGATAACTCGTCCGCCCAACCGTTGATAGAGCTCGATCGAGTAGTGCGCGACATTGCCGAACCCCTGCACGCTGGCCCGGGTATTTTCCGGCCGGATGCCTAATTCTTTGAGCGCCTCGCGCAAGGTAATAACGACGCCATATCCGGTAGCTTCGGTTCGACCAAGCGAGCCGCCGAGGCCAACCGGTTTGCCGGTGATGAAGCCTGGATACCTTCCGCCGTGGATCTTCTCAAATTCATCGAGCATCCAGAGCATGTGTTGCGCGTCAGTCATCACATCCGGTGCCGGTACATCAATTACTGGACCAACATCCCTGGCCACTTGGCGCACCCAGCCACGACAAATTTGCTCTTGCTCCCTGGCGCTCAGATTGTGCGGATCGCAGATCACTCCGCCCTTTGCGCCTCCGAGCGGAATATCCACGACAGCGCACTTCCACGTCATCCACATCGCCAGGGCGCGGACAGTATCTATCGTTTCCTGCGGGTGGAAACGAATGCCGCCCTTGCCGGGCCCACGGGCGTCATTGTGTTGAACACGAAAGCCCCGGAAAATCTTGACTAGTCCGTCGTCCATTCGAACAGGAATGGCAAACTGGTATTCGCGCAGCGGATACCGCAAAAGATCTCTGGCTGCTGGGTCCAGCCCCAAGTATTCGGCTACTTTATCGAATTGACCCTGTGCGATCTGAAATGAATTGAACGCTTTTGGCGATTTTTTCACAGCCGGGACGGTCGCTGGGTTCGACACTTCCTTTTCGATGCGGGCCGGTGTCGTCAGTGTGCTGTCTGACATGGTGGTCTCCCCACTGCATTGCGGGCTGATGCGATTATCGCTCCCCGGAAGACTGTGCCCAGTGTGACCTTGCGCACACCGGTTAGTGACAAGCGCACATCATGCAGAAGATTGATAAGGAATGGGGATCAAACCTCAGCCCAGGTCCAAATCAGCTCGCGCGAAGTTGACCACAAACCCCAATTTTCTCTGTAAATTTCTGTCGCCGAAGGCTTTCCGGTCTGAATTGCTTCCGAACCCAAATCATATGATCTGGGTTCGGAAATATATAAGACCAGAAAGCCTTATATTCGAGAGATTTTGAGCAATTTCGCGGATCACTTAGACCCGGGGCTGGGCGTTGAAGACCAATCCGTCTCCAAATCAAACAAAAGTGAGATTGATACTTCCGTCGATGTTTAGGGGCTTTTCCCAAAGATCTTCTTTTGGAAATCCGGTCCGAACTCGTTAAGAGTTCATCGATCATGCTGAACGGAATGGACATCCCAACCCGAGAGAAAGTGGGCCCTATGCCGCGATTTCCCTCAGGATAATAGGCATTTGAAAGACTGCTTGCGGCGATGCTGCCCAAGATCCCAGACCAATTGAAGGTGACCGCACCTGAATCATTGTGCGTAAGCACGGACCGAATCAGCGCATGTCCGAGGCGTTTTTTGAATGGCCCGCTGCCCAGGCGATGGTAGCGTGGATCCTGATGCAAGACGGAAGGAAACAGAAATGTTCCAAAGAAACCGCCTGCCACTTCATCCGCCAATCCGGCTCCGAATCGCTTGCCGTACCCAGCAGCGCCCTGGCCATATCCGGAAAAATCATTGTTCGCTTGCGCGATACCGGCTTCGAACGCACCCAGCCAAAGGTGAAAGGATCGGTTTTATCCTTCACGAACAGTTGCCACTCCCAACGTGCTGTGAGTGGAGAAGGTGACTTGCTGTTGGCCACATTGTAGGTAGGAAAAATCCAGAAAAGGCGAGGATGTTCCTCTTCAAGCGTCTGATTTTTTTGCAAGAGGGACTTGATCCATACTTGGTGCATCTTGTTCAAGCGATACCCCCTGCGTTTGTTCCAGTCGAGTTTCGGGAATCTGTTGCGCGCGAGAAACGTTCGCGGGGAAAAGGGAGAGAAACAATAAAGCGAAGACGCTCACCCGCATTGGGTTTCCAGCTTTCCGCGTAAGAACTGACACCTGCGATAACCCTAGCAACCAGGCGGTACTTACCGCTGTGACGAAAAACACGCGGAGCATGAGCGACGTACAAATGTAAATGCCAGAAAGGTTTGTGGCCGCCCGATCCAAGCTTACGCAGTCGCGGGGAAGCAAGCGACTGGTGGGGCAATTGCTGTCAAGTTTCTTGAACACAGCGGGTAATTTCCGTTCAAGCGTTTAGACAGCATTGCCACGCAAGTGTGTCTGACGTTCCTATCGGCCGCAAAAGTAAAGAGTTAGATCTCCCCAATCTGTGGAACCAAGGATGCGGTGGAATCACTGTCAAGCGGATCCCGATTTGTAGATGTGTGAAAGCAAAGGGGTGTCGCTTGAACTGGAGAACAAGATGTCTTAGTAGACGGCCACAAGGCTGAGGCGAGTCGAGTGAACCCTCGACGGCAAGTACTAGCCTGACCTTCGGGGTTTGTCCGTCGAACTCATAGGACAAAAGGAGATCGCCGATGAAAGTGAAAGACATAATGATGGGGACACCGTACCACTGCCAGCCAGATACCAACCTCGGCTCCGCAACGGAGCTGATGTGGAATGCAAATTGTGGATTCCTGCCGGTCAAGTCGACTGATGGAAAGGTGATTGGCGTGATCACAGACCGTGACATCTGCATCGCGCTAGGGACAAGGAATCGTCCTGCCGGAGAAGTCACCGTCGCTGAAGTACTGACGGGCAAATTGTACACTTGCGCGCCGGATGATGATATCCATATGGCGTTGCAAACACTGAAGGAAGCTACGGTACGGCGACTCCCGGTGGTTTCGCAAGACGGAACGCTAGTTGGAGTCCTCTCGATGGATGATATGTTGTTACGAGCCGAACCCAGCAGCCTTGGAAAAGAGCCTGAACTGACGAGTGATGAAGTTGTAAGAACATTTCGGTCGATCACGCAACGGCGCGTTCCGGAAACCGTGGCGGCTCGAACTGCGGCTGCTTAGCAGGGGCGGGAGCCATCCAGTTGTCTGATACTCTGTGTCCAGCAGTTCCAGACTCTAAAGAATGCAATCGACATTAAGATATATGGATACGGTACATGACGTTGAGGGCTGAATGCCCATCCTCGAATTCTCCGCAATTCGTTTGGCTGTCGCAATCGGTATTGGCTTACTGATCGGGTCAGAGCGCGAGCGGCGCAAAGGCAGTGGTTTGCAGCGAGGTGCCGCAGGTGTAAGGACTTTCACTCTTGCCGCCTTTGCTGGTGCACTTAGCAGTTATCTTCAGAGTGAGGCTCTACTCGTCGTCGTTGCGGCCGGCGCCGTGGGCAAGCACGGAGCAGGGTCAATCATCACGCGACCGGGAACCGACAAACTTTATATTCGCTACTACCGTGACGGGAAGCAAATTCAAGAAGCAACCGGAACCACGTCGCGAGAGGAAGCACAGCGACTCCTTAACATCGCACTTGGCAACGTCGAGCAGGGAACCGCGTCGCCTGTTGGGTCGAAGTCACTGACCTACGAAGCACTGCGCGAAGCATACATTGCCGAGGAGCCGATTCGGGCGAACTACCACGGATTGAAGTATCTTGACGAGTACTTCAGCGGTCGCACCGTTAAGCACATTAACGAAGGAGACCACGTGGAGAAGTTCGTCGCACACCGACGCCGGAATAACTGCACTGACCCAACAATCCGCCGGAACCTGAATCCGCTAAAAGCAATGTTCCGACTCGCGATCAAGCGGAAAAAGATAGGCGCCAACGATGTACCGTACTTCCCCAGTCTTGCCGACTCCGCCGCCGCTGGGGAGTACATCACGCCGGAACAGTTTGCGAAGATTCTCGCCGCGTTGCCGACCGCCGCGTCAACGAAAGAATACAATCGCACGCACGAGAAGCAGCGTCGCTTCCACGACCTGCGCCCTCTCTTTACCTTTATCTATTCCACCGGGTGCCGCCTCGGCGCTGCACAGCGGATCTCGTGATGCTGAACGTCGACTGCACTGAGATACTTCTTCCGCCGCACATCGTGAAGACGAAGAAGCCTCTTCCGTTGATGTTGACGGGCGCGATGCTCGCACCCCTCGCCGCTGAACTTCGGAAGCGATTCCGCCGCAGCGGTGAACCTGTATTCGACTCGACGAACTATCGCCCGGAGTGGAACAAAGTGTGCGCGAGGTCCGGTCTCCGGGGATACGACGAAGAGAAGCGCGTGCGACTCGGCGACGGAGGTGCCCGGATCCACGACTGCCGGGTGTCGGGTGCAATCAATCTGCTTGACGCAGGCGTGGACGAATCGACCGTGCTGAAGATTGGTGGATGGAAAACACGGGCAATGCTCGACCGCTACAACGTTCTCGACCGTGAGCGCGTGGGAAGTGCTCTCACGAAGGCGGGCAAGTACGTCGCGGACCGAATCGCCTCTGAGAATTAAAAGATCGCTGCAAGACACCATCGATCGATGGCAAAATACGAATTGAGACAAGTAATCCCACGGGAGGTGCACGGTGAGACTAATCTCCTACCCATGGCTGCCCCGAGTGGTCGAAGATTTTCTTTTCTGTTAGAATCCAAATGTGGCCCGGTGGTGTACTCGGCTAACACGCTGCCCTTTCAAGGCAGAGATAACGGGTTCGAATCCCGTCCGGGCTACCAGTTTCTTTGATGATAATCTCGATGACAATTTCGAGTTCTTGCAAGGAAACAGGTTAAAAATCAAAACCCTTTCAAGGCTAAAATACGGGTTCGATTCCCGTTAGCGCTACCATTCTTGCTTCCGTCCTGCGCATGCCAGCGGTTTCCCTCTTTCCAGTTCACCGCTTGATGGTATTCTGTGTGCCTACCGCTCGCGCACAATCGGAGACTCTTCCAATGGCAAACATACTTCGCTCCAATAATCCCGTTCTGAAGGAGAGCGCGTTCGCAGGGCAGATCGCCTCTGGAGAAGCAATGACCATGCAGGGCACGGCCAACAAAACCGGCCTGCTGCTGCTGTGTGTGGTCGTGACGTCGGCCTACACCTGGGGCCTGAGCCACTCGCAAACCCCTGAGGCAGCCGTCCCGTGGATGATCGGCGGCGCGATTGGCGGATTCATACTCGCCCTGGTAACAGTGTTCAAGCAGACCTGGTCGCCGTTTACCGCACCCGTTTACGCGTTGCTCGAAGGATTTTTCCTAGGCGGAATCTCAGCGCTGTTTGAGAAGTCGTATCCCGGCATCGCCACGCAGGCGGTGATGCTCACGTTCGGGGTACTGTTCGTTCTGCTGCTGGCTTACAAAACGGGATTGGTGAAGGCCACGCGTGGCTTCAAGTTGGGAGTCGTCGCGGCAACCGGGGCAATCGCATTGGTCTACGCCGCGAATCTGATCATGAGCCTCTTTTTTCACACTCAAATGTCATTCCTGTATAGCAGCACGCCGCTGGGTATCGGCATCAGCGTGGTGGTGGTGATTATTGCCGCTCTTAATCTCATCCTGGATTTCGACATGATCGAAACCGGAGTTCGCATGGGCGCGCCAAAGTACATGGAATGGTACGGCGCGTTTGCCATGATGGTCACATTGATCTGGTTGTACCTTGAAATCCTCCGGTTGCTCGCCAAAACGCGCCGCCGCTAAATTACTTTTGATCTGACCAATGGTCCACAAGCCGTCTCAAAACACCAAAGCGTTCAAAGAGAAAACCTTTTCGAAGAAGTTTGTCGCCGCGCTGTGTTACGCCGCCGATCTGCACGCTAAGCAGTTCCGCAAGCGTACCGGACGCCCGTACATCGGCCACTTGCTTGGCGTAACTTCCATCACCATCGAATATGGCGGCGACGAAGAGATGGCCATCGCGGCACTGCTGCACGATGCCGTGGAAGACCAGGGCGGCCTGCCGCGCCTCCGTGAAATCCGCAGGAAATTCGGGAAGCGCGTGGCACATATGGTCGACGGCTGCTCCGATTCTTACACCCAGCCAAAGCTGCCTTGGCTGGAGCGCAAACGAGCCTATATTGTGCGCGCGGCAAAAGAATCGGCCGAAGTTCGTCTGGTTTCCGCCTCCGACAAACTCGCCAATGTGCGAGAGACCTTGCATGACGTCCGTGAGCAGGGCGAAAGCGTGTTCGAGCGTTTTGAGGGCAAGAAGGAAGGCACGCTGTGGTACTACCGCGAACTAGTGCGCGTGTTTCGCAAGGCCGGGAGTAATCCATTGGTCGAGGAACTGGATCGCGCGGTGACGGAGCTGCAAACCGAGTCTGCCTCTAGAACATAAGGCGCGACGCACCGCAGCCAACGGGAAGAATGCGCGCAATCTCAGCCAGTATCAGCCGCATTCATCCAAGAAACGCCTCGGTCATACCCATCATCTAAACTAAATGCAGTCGAGTTGCCGGATCCACTCCAAATGCCATGGAGCGCCCCATTGGCTTAACGGAAGCATGTTGCGCTGGCTATCCATAACTCTTTCTCGGGGAAGAATGAATCGCCTTCCGGAACGCGCTACAATTCTTGTGTCCCTGAGTCTCATTCATGAATCCTTCAATTCCGTCATCTAACGGATTATTTACACTTGGGCATTCTAACCAGGAGATGTCAGATTTCCTGGGCACGCTTCTTCGCCATGAAATCAAAGTGGTGTGCGACGTTCGCAGCCGTCCCGGCAGTTTCCGGTTTCCGCAATTCAACCGCGAGCCGCTCGAAGCGCGCCTGACTGCGGCAAAGATCCACTACGAGTTCTGCGGCGAGCAGTTGGGCGGACGGCCGCTGGATCCGCAATTCTATCTGGCGAATGGCCTGGTGGATTATTCCAAGCGCCGCCGCGCACCCGCTTTCCTCGAAGCAATCGACAAGGCCTTGGCATTATCGCGCGATCGCAAAACCGCGATCCTCTGCGCCGAGGAAGATCCGTTGCATTGTCATCGCTTCCTGTTGATCTGCCCGGTGCTGGTGGCTCGCGGCGTGGCGCCCGTGCACTTGCGTCGTGGGGGAACGGCGGAATCCCAGCGCGATGCTGAGGATCGTTTACTGCAGTTGCATGGCTTTGCGGACGTCACCAGCGATTCGCTTTTCGCACACGGCCGCGAGTCGGCGCTGGAAGACGCGCTGCGGCTGCAATCGGAGCAATACGGGTTTCGCACTTCGCCGGAAGCCATCGAGTATTTCTAATTGGACAAATTTCATTGTGCTTGTGCGATCGCCGCTGGCAATTCGCGGCGGACTGCCGGATGATGTAAACTGCTAGCAATCAGGTCACCGGCTGTTCATGCACAATTCTTCTTCTGCCGAGATTTAAGAGGGCCTTTCCTTGAAGCCTGCAGATGTCTACATCATCGGATCTAACAGCGCGTTTGGTTCGCGTGTGGTCGCTTCCGAAGAGGTCGATCAGGCATTCGGCATGCCGCTCGGTAAGTTGAAGAAACGCGCGGGAATTCATTCCCTGGCTTACGCCGGCGAACACGAAGATGAAGGCACGCTGGGTGCGCAGGCCGCCTCGCAGCTCCTGGAACTGGCGCGCGAAGACGCAAAGTCCATCGATTGGATCGTTGCCGCCAGCGAGACTTATCACGTATATCCTTCGCTCTCCGCCGTTCTTCACGGACTTCTCCGGCTGCGCGAGGATTGCAGCGCGCTAGATGTGGGCAGCGGTTGCCTGGCCTTGGTGCAGGCACTGGCGGTGGCGCAGTCCATGCTGGCCGCCGGACGCGGCCAGAAGGTATTGGTAGTGACTTCAGACGTGCACAGCCGGACTCTTGGACCGGGCCGTGCCAAGGGAGAATTTGGCGGATTGTTCGGCGACGGCGCAAGCGCGTTTCTGCTAACTAGCGGACCCGGGAGGCCCAGCCGTTGGGCTTATCGCCTGGGCGAATTTTTCTTTGGTTGCGCCGCGAAATACGCGAAAGCCATTCAAGTCAGCGACTCGGGCGCCGGCGGACAACTGGACGTGCAATTTGACGGCGAAGCCCTTTCGCGTGCCGCAGTCAGCCGGATGGAAAAAATTCTGCGCGAAGCGGAACGGCGCAGCGGCATTTCGCGATCTGAAGTCGGCGCATTTGCCACCCACCAGCCCAATCCGCGGCTCGTGGCGCTTCTGGCAAAGCAATTTGGCGTGCCCGCTTGTACCTTTCCTTCCATTGCCGCCACACGCGGCAACTTGGGATCTTCCACGTGCGGCGCTGCGCTTCACGCGGCGTTGGTCGAAGCTTCGGCGCAGCCCTTGGCTGAACGTAAGCCGGTCTTTCTCGCATCCCTCGGGCCCGGCCTCGTGTTTGGCGGCGGCTGGCTAGTCCCCGCGATTCCCTGACGCAACCTGTAGCGCGGGCCTGAGCTTTCCCATCCGCAAACAACCTCATGTAAATGGCATCATGGCCTCACGGTCGAGTGCGCGTGGTGAATGCGGTGTCCACACCAGGCACCACGCCCCCTTGCATCGGCGGCCACCCAGGGTCCGTCGTCGCATTGCGGCACAACGTAACGAGCGCATTGCTCACCTCCGACGGCGCCACCGCCCCATCCAACGGCTCGGCGTAAACCTTGTAACTGCGGCCCACCGGCAATCGATCGATTTCGTAATTCCCATCAAACTGCGCGGGCCCCGGCGCCGCGCAACTCCAACCACCCATACTGCCGGCGATGACCGATCCGCTTGTGGCATCCACGGCAACAACATGCGCTCCGAAAACTCCGGTCACACCCGGCGGCGCCGCGGGCAGGGAAATGGGATTTGCCGGAATAATGTGTCCCTGGATGGAACCGACATAAAGTGTGTCGTTCGGGTCAGGATACAAAACGCGTAGGTCCGTTCGATCGTCGTCGGCTAAAGGCGCATCGGGCACTTGGGAGGATGGGCGGACTCCCGAGTATGTTCCGGGAGCGGGCGCAAAGGGGAACATCATGGCACTCCACACCGCCGAGTGGCTGAAGCCGAAAGCATGGCCCAGCTCATGCGTGACGGTGGATTCCAGGTCGTAAGACTTGGTGTGCGTGCCGAGCGCCTGCGGTGTGGCGAAGGATGTCAGCGAATCGCCCGGATTAAAATAAATATCGGCGTCCAGAATTTGCCCGACTTCGAACTCTGATTCGTGGACCCGAGCACAGCTGCAACGAAACCCTGCACTCCATTGGTGGCAAGGTTGCGCTCGGCGACTGGACTGAAACGAGAATGTGGTTGATGACGGTAACTTGTGTGGATGCGGTCAGCGAAGAATTGCTGGCGCTGCTGGCCACGATCGAAAACGGATTTGGCGAGGGAATCGCTCCCGGCGCCAGATAATCCACCTGTGAAGCGCTGCTGCTGGTCACAACCTGGCAAGGATTGGAACCGGTTACACAAATCTGTCCGAAGGTCGCATTGCCGCCGGCGATTCCATTGACGGTCCAGTTGAGCGCCGCGCTCGTCAGGCCGCTCACCGAAGCGGTCAGCGCGAACCGCAGATTGGCGGCGATGGTCTCCGTGATAGGAGACAGGCCGATCCCCGTGCCACCGAGAATCGTGACGGTCGCCTGCACCTTTTTGCTGGGATCGGCTTGCGGTGTGACGGTGATGAAAACGGTGTCTGGTTGGGGTGCCAGCGATGGTGCGACATAATTTGCCGTGTCGGAGATGGGGTTCGCGCCTGCGGATTGCGTGGTAGTGACGGTAAGCGTGCCGCAAGCGAAACCGCTGCAACCGGCGCCGGAAAGCGACCAGGAAAGGTTTGCATTTGGCTGCGAGCCGGCTACCGGTGTCATCGTCGCGACGATCGCGCTGCTCACACCGGGCGCCAGACTCGCGGGCGCAGCAATTCGCAGTGTGAAGTTACTCGTGATGGTTATGCTCGCGGAACTTTGTCGCGAAGGATCGGCGACGCTGGTCGCCGTGATTCTCACAATCGCGGCACCCGGCAGAATCTGCGGCGCCGTATAATTTCCGTAGTCATCAATCGCGCCGCATTGCGTTGGGCATGCGCTTCCGGAAAGACTCCAGTGAACCGTTGTATCGGAGTGGGCGCCGCTGGTGATCGAGGCGTGAAAACCTAGTGTGCTGCCCAATTCCACCGCACTTGAAGCGGGGGAAACCGATATTCCCACGTCGCTTGAAATGGTTACGCTGGCGCTGCTGGATTTCGTACTATCGGCGTGGCTCGTGGCAGTCACCTGTATCGTTCCGCCCGGCGGCAAATCCGCCGGCGCCATATACACTCCATCGGCGGTTATCGTTCCAACTTGAGCTGAACCACCAGAAATGCTGTTCACGCTCCAAGCGACCACGGTGTCAGTTGTATTGGAAACGGTTGCCGTAAAAGTGAGTGTTCCACCGAGGAACAGTGTCCCGCTGCTCGGCGTTATCCCAACGGTGATGGAGGGAGGTGGTGGCGGCGAGGACGTTACTGAGCCTGCGCCTCCCCCGCCGCAGCCCAGAGTCCACGCACCCGCCGCGAGGAGAGCGCCGGCCAGCGCAAGCTGACGCAATCGTGGCCCAAAATTCTTCACTGTGAAACGTCCGTGGCGTGTTTGCGGAAGGGGCCGCATGAAGCCTGTGACAGCAGGCGAATGACCAGCGAACTCAAGCCTTCCGATTGCTTGCTTCGCTAACCGAATTTCACCCTATCATCCCGATAAGACTTGCAAATCCAGTGTGTTACCTCTCGCGCAAAGCGATGCCGCATGGAATATGATGGCAGCACGCAACCTCACACCGCGCGCCCACAATTCCAAAGTGAAATCTCGCCCTTCCTCTCTTCCCGAAAGGGGACTTGCACCCTCCGCATTGACTTTCCCCTGCGGCCCTCCAATAATCCGCCCATGGCGCGACCCGATGCTGTCCGTCGAGTGAAGAGCTATTCCGCGGCGAATGGCTACGTTTACCAATATTGTTTCTACGAGGTGAATCGCATTTCACATCAGGGCAGCCCCGCTGGAGAATTTATCTACGCGATCTCCGCGGACCGGAAGACCACCTTTCCGTTGAGCATTTTGGTCCTGCAAACGGCGCTGGAGTCGTGGGCGCGAACCAATGGCCGATCCTTAAGCAGCAGTGAAGAATATGCCATCGCCAAGATGCGCCTGTTTCAGGCCTTTGACGACGGCGATGTGCCTGTCAGGGTTGCGCCCTCGGCTGAGCACGCGCTCCTCCTAGTCGACGATTCCAACCTCGAAGCCCTGCTGCAACAACTCCACATCTGAAACTCGCCATATCTATTTGATGAACCAAACCCGCGCCCGCGGCGTCTAGCTTATATATAGGGTGGCGGGAGCCGGATTCCCGTCCAAGAGGCTGCATGCGGGAGCTGGTTCTGGTCCAGCCGGGACAATCACATAGCATCGTGTCGCGCGACCCCGCGGTCGAAGCGATCCCGCACGAACTGGAGTGCCTGCTCGCGGAAAACGCCCCGCTGGCCTACCGTGTCGCTCTGGGAGTTTTGAGGAATCCGGCCGAGGCCGAGGATGTCGCCCAGGAAGCCCTGATTCGCGCCTACCGGAAATTTGACCGTTTGCGCGATGCGCGGCGCTTCCGTAGTTGGCTGGTGCGCGTCACGTTTCGGCTGGCGCTGGACCGTTCGCGTTCGTCGCGGCGTCGCCAGCTGCGCGAGACGCTTTGGGCGCAACCGGAGCTGCGGCCGCCAGCGCAGTCGGTCGAAGAAATTGCCGCCGCTCGCCAGTTCGAGGAGCGATTAGCTCGCGCACTCGAAGAATTGCCGGACCGCCTGCGGCTGGTGATCTTGCTGACGGCCATCGAAGGGCATTCTATGCAGGAAGTTGCGGCGCTGCTCGCCGTGCCAGCCGGAACCGTGAAGTCGCGGCTATTCAAGGCAAGGAAATGCTTAGCGGAGAAATTGCGATGAACTGCGGAAGCGCACAACACGAAATAGTCGACGCGATGGCCTCTGGTGAATCGGAATTGCGCGGAGAAGTGCATCAGCACGTGCGCGAATGCACCGCATGCCGCGCGTTCTTGGCGAATCAAGCGTCCCTGGCATCCGCCATCGATTCTTATCTGCGGCTTGTCGCCAACGAACCCGCGCCTCCTTCGTTGCTGCCGCGCGTGCGCGCCCGTCTCAAGCAGGAAGCAGCTCCTGGTCAAAGGATCTTTAGCCGGCAATTCGTGGCCTTCGCAGCCGCGGCGGTTCTCTTCATCGCAATCGGCCTTCGCACGCTTCGTCCGCATACGATTACACGCGTACCAGGAGCTGTTGCGCAGGTTGCGCCCGAACCCCCGATCGTGAATCGCTCCGTAAGCACGCAGGCTGAAGACCCTGCTCCCAAATTCTCCCGAGTCCCTGCTGCCGCTCGCAAGACCAACGTTTCCGCAAACTCTTCAGCCACCGAGGTCCTCGTCCTGCCCGAGGAGCAGCAAGCCTTCCGACGTTTTGTGAGCCATATTTCTCAGGACCAGGCTTCCGCGAAGGCGTTAGTTGCTGCCGCGCCCGTCCATGCTGATGCTCCCGTCGAAATTGCGCTTCTGACCATTACAAACGTTGAAGTGAAGCCGTTGGAAGGCACAGATAGCGAATAAGTTCGCAGAAAAGTTTGCAGTGTGGTTCGAGCACCCAATAACGAAGCAACGGAGGATTGCATGAAACGACTACGAGGTTTGCTGGTGATGTGGACTGTCTTTGCGGGGTTTCTCGCGCCGCTATCTGCGCAGGAAAAATCTGACGCCAAGCCACCCGCGACAACCCTGAAGGTTCAGGTCACCATCGCGGAACTGGACGGCGAAAAAAAAGTTGCCAACCTCCCCTATACCTACTTCGTCCGAGCTAACGAGGCCGGTCCGGGTTCGCCATGGACCAAACTGCGTCTGGGCAGCCGCATCCCGGTCTATGCCGGCAAGGACGGCGTGCAGTACATCGACGTCGGTACTAACATCGACTCGCGCGCCGTCAGTTCGGAATCCGGGCGCTTTGATCTCAGTCTCAACCTCGAGCGTTCCTGGGTGGAAGGCGACGTTCTGGCTCCCATGGAAAAAGCGGCGGCGCAAACCACCGACGCTCATGTGGGGCCGTTCCGCGAGCCAATCATTCGCCAGTTCAAAACCGAGCTGAACCTCACCATGCGCGATGGCCAGACCACGCAAAGCACCTTGGCCACGGATCCACTCAGCGGCAAGGTCATATCGATCACCGTTTCCATGAACGTCGTGAAGTGAGCCGCCCGCTTACGACAGCACCGCTGCGAGCGCGTCCGGCAGATTCGGGTACAGGAAACGATAACCAGCCTTTTCCAATTGGGCCGACTGGACGCGCTGGCTGGCAAGCAACAGCGCATCTGCCATTTCGCCCAGCGCTAGCCGCAACGCGAATGCGGGAACTCGAAATAACGCCGGACGGTGCAGCGCTTTGGCCAGCGCTTGTGTGAAATCCGCATTCCTCACGGGCTGCGGCGCGACCACATTAATGGGTCCCCGCACCGTGCCGTCCTCCAGTGCCAGGCGTAAAATTCCGACCACGTCCACCAGGCTAATCCAGCTCATCCATTGCTGGCCGGATCCGATCTTTCCCCCAACTCCGAGCCTGAAGGCCTTAACCATTTTGGGCAGCGCGCCGCCATTTTTTGCCAGAATGATTCCGAAACGAACACACACCACCCGAATGCCAAGCGCCTCTGCCTTCAGTGCTTCGGCTTCCCATTCCTTCGCAATTTCGCTCAGAAAATCCGAGCCCGGACCGCTGCCCTCGTTCAGCAGTTCATCGCCGCGGTTGCCGTAGTAGCCGATGGCCGAGGCAGACACCAGCACCCGCGGCCGTATCGCCATTTTGGCCAGCGCCGCGACCAGTGAACGCGTCGTGCTCACTCGGCTCGCGCGTATCATCATTTTACGTTGCGCGTTCCACCGGGCTTCAGCAATCGGTGCTCCGGCAAGATTCACCGCGGCCTCCGCCCCGACAGCAGCGCCGCCCAAGTGGCCCGTTTCCGGATCCCAGCTGACGTCGAATCCCTCCGAGCTACTCACCGACTCCGCCGCCGTTCCGGGCCGAATCAGCCGGCACACCGTGTGCTCGGTGTTCTTAAAACTCTGCGTCAATGCCGTGCCGACCAGTCCGGTAGATCCAGTAACCAAAATTTTCATTGTAGAGTCTTTTCCGCTCCAACAACTTCAGCGCTCTCTCCCGATCACTCCCTTGCCAAGCCTTCGCGCACCATCCAGTGATGCCGGGACGCTGGCAGGGCATTACGCCTCAGGTTACAATTTCCCAGTGCCACAAGTCTCGCCTACTTTTCGAGTGAAGGTGCTTTTCTTCGGCCGCGTCCGCGAACTCGCTGGCCATGCCGAAGAAACCGGACAATTGCCCGAAGGCGCCACAATTGCCGATCTCTTCGATCACTATGCGCGCCACTTTCCCGCGCTTCTCGGCTTTCGCTCCTCTCTGGTGGCTTCGCGCAACCAGGAATTTGCCGCGTGGGACACAAAGCTTGCCGACGGAGACGAAGTCGCGTTCCTGCCACCCGTCAGCGGCGGTTAACGACTATTCTCCATGACCACCATACCTCAGGATGATCTCTTTGAGCTGGTACAGACCCCGATTGATGTGTCTGCTCTTCACCGTCATGTGCGCGGGTCCGGCGACGGCGCTATTGTCATTTTCGATGGCTTCGTTCGCAAGGAATCCCACGGCCGTGCCACAAAATACCTCGACTACGAAGCCTACGAGCCCATGGCACTGGGCAAAATGCGCGAGATCGGCACCCATCTGCACGAGAAATTCGCCATCCACCGCGTCGCCATCGTGCACCGCCTGGGACGTCTGGAAATTGGCGAAACCAGCGTTCTCATCGCCGTCAGCGCCCCACACCGTGCCGCCGCCTTCGATGCTTGCCGATACGCCATCGATACCCTCAAGAAAACCGTCCCTATCTGGAAAAAGGAGTACTTTGAAGATGGCGCAGTTTGGGCCGATGGCGAATTGCCTCCGGCACCGCCCTCCGCAAAACCTGCATCCTAGTTGAGGGACGGCAAAATCGATAGCATCAATGGCCAGGCCGCGAAACTTTCATTCCGCGCAGGGGTTAGAAATGAGCAGTGACAATGGCTGTATTGGTGCGTGTGGCAGCGGGTGCGCTCAGTCAAATCTTCCCGCCGTCTATCTCACCAGTCGGTTCGACATTCAGCGAGACAGACCCTAGATGACACTCAGCCTCCCGCGAAAACTGATCGCCTTATTTGCTGGCCTCACCTTTCTGCCCGCAGCCATCGTTCTGCGCGCGCAGGAAAAGCCCGACCGTCCTCCATGGGCGCAACCCGCAGGCAGTGACCAGGGCAAACCGCCGGATACCAAACAGAAGAGTCAGGACGCGAGTTCGCCTCGCGGCACCATCAAGGTAAACGTCAACCTCGTGAATGTCCTGGTCAGCGTTCTCGACGATCACAACCGTCCAGCACCCGATCTCCCCGTCGACGCCTTCCAGATATTCGAGGATGGCGTGCCGCAGAAAATTGACGTCTTCGAGTCCGAAACCAAGCAGCCTCTGGATATCGCCATCATGGTTGACACCAGCCTGAGCGCGCGAAAGGAAATCGCTTTCGAGCGCGAAGCCGCGTCGAATTTCATTAAGCAAGTTCTCCAGGCCGACGACCGCCTCGGCGTCTTCTATTTCGACGAGACGGTCACACAGAACGGAGCTTTTTCTAACAACGTGCCGGCGCTGCAAGATGCTGTGCGGCGCATTCCGGAAGGTTCGGGCACCTCCATCTACGACGCCGTACTCCTGGGTTCGCAGGCCTTGACACGGCGACCCGCGGACCGCAGGCGCGTCATTATCTTGGTCACCGATGCCGGCGAGACTACCAGCAAGTCCGATTTCGAGTCCGCGCGTCGCGCAGCTCTTCGCGCCGGGATTCTTCTGTACACCATCGTCATTCGCCCGGTGAAGAACGAGAATGGCCGCAACACCGCCGGAGAGCATGCCCTCCAGACCATCACCGAAACAACTGGCGGCGCGATGTTTTTTCCCGATACTCCCCCGGAACTCGCCATGATTTTCGATCGCATCGACCACGAGTTACGCACCCAGTATCGCCTGGCTTACTACCCAAATCCGCGCGGCACACCGAATACTTACCGTACAATAGAAGTGAAAGTGCTCGAGGGCTACACCGCGCGACACCGCACTAGCTACCTGTCGGGCGCGCAGTGACCGCCCCGGACAGAGAGTGCGAATGACCAGGAATTATCTGGAAGCGGCGGTGGAGATAGCGCGCGAAGCCGGCAAAATACTACGCGAAGAATTAGATCGTCCTCCCGACATCGCTTACAAAGGCGATTTCGATCTTGTAACCCAGGCGGATCGCCGTTCGGAAGCCTTAATCGTCAGCCGCCTGCAAAAGTATTTTCCGGACCATGCCGTCGCGGCCGAAGAAGGCACCGGCAAAGATACCGGCTCGGAGTTCCGCTGGCATGTTGACCCGCTCGATGGCACCACGAACTTCGCTCACGCCTATCCCTGTTTTTGCGTCTCCATGGCGCTGGCGCAGAAAAATGAGCTGCTCGCCGGCGTAATCTACAATCCCGTCTACGATGAACTGTTTACCGCGGCGCGTGGCGAAGGTGCTATGTTCAACGGCAAAAAAATCCACTGCTCGAAAATAGCGGCGCTGAAAAACAGCTTGCTGTGCACCGGGTTTCCGAATCGCAAGCGCCATGAAAATCCCAATATTTATTACTACTGGGATTTTACGTTGCGTTCCCACGGTGTGCGTCGCGATGGCTCGGCCGCCTTGGACCTCGCGTATGTCGCTTGCGGGCGCTTCGATGGCTTTTGGGAGTTTGGACTGAATCCTTGGGATACCGCCGCGGGCGTGCTGATCGTGGAGGAAGCTGGCGGCAAGATCACCGATTTGGAAGGACATCCCTATGCCCTCGGCGGCAAATCCATCCTGGCGTCGAATGGACTGATCCACGATGAGATGGAGCAGCTTGCGGGGCAGATCGCCAAGCGCGGCACTCCGCCTCTCTAAATCACATTCTGCTGGAGCAGCCGAATACATCTTTGGTTAATTAGTTAATACAACAATGAGTAATAGTGTGTTAAGGGAAATCGCAGCCCTCGCTCCACATCTTGCGACCCACTCATCGAACTATCAGTAGTTCGAACAAATCGCAGCTGAGCTCCGCTCCTTTTATCAATTGAATCCTAAGCGTTCTTCGCCGCCAGCGCCTGCACCGACGACTTCGCCTCCAGGTAATCCTCTTCGGTATTCACCGCCCAAATGTTGGATTTGTCGGTGATGCCGGCGATTAGATTGTCCACCGCCGTCATTGCGGTCAGCATCGAGTGGTCCTGGTTGTTGTATTTGTGCATGCCGTTGCGGCCCACTAAAAATAGATTTTCGAACTTGTCCAAATACGAGCGCAATTCAGGGAACTGGGCATAACTCCCAAAGTAGGCGGGATACGCTTTCGGCATGCGCTCTACCACGGAGTCGACTACTTCGTTTTTCTCGATTACCTGGATCTTTTCCAGCTCTTCCACCGCGAATCGCGTCAGCTCCTCATCCGATTTTCGCCAAAGGTCATCGTCCTGATAGCAAAAGTATTCCGCTCCCAGCCACACCTTCGTCGAGTCGGCCACCAGGTATGGGCTCCAGTTGTTGAAGATCTGCAGCCGGCCCACCAGCACGTCGGGCTCCTGAATATAAATCCAATTGTCAGAAATCAGCTTGCCAGACGTTTCGCCGGGCTCGCGCAGTTTCAACTTCTTCAGCAGCAGCCCCACTGTGATGAAGTCGCGATACTGCAAGCCTTCCGAAATCGCTCTCAGATTAGCGGGTGCCGCGTTTCCCAGCCCACGCATGAGCTCCTGCACCGAAGTTGTGGAGAAAAAATAGTCGCCCGTGAAACGCTGCACATTTCCATTCGCGTCACGCGCGCTGACGGAAACGATCCGTCCGTCGCATGCTTCCACTCCCGTCACATCCAAATCGCCAAGTATCTCGCCTCCCATGCTGCGTACTTTGCGCGCCACTTCTTCCCACATCTGCCCGGCGCCAAGCTTGGGATACAGAAATTGCTCGATCAGCGAAGTTTCCGTCTTTTTTTCTGAAGCGCGACCGCCACGTTCCTTGATCGAACTCTTCAGGAAATGATCAATTGCGCTACGGATCGACAGTCCCTTGATCCGTTGCGCTCCCCATTCCGCTCCGATCTCCGTGCACGGCACACCCCACACTTTCTCCGTGTACGACTTGAAGAAGGTTAGGTAAAGCTCCCGCCCGAACCGGTTGATGAAGAATTGTTCCAGATTCGTGGCCGGCTCGATCGGAAACAGTATGCTCCGCAGATAGCTGAACCCGATTTTCACCGTGCGCCAAAAGCCCAGATTGCCGAACGTCTCCCAGCTCGGCTGCACCGGGTACTGGAAGAAACGCCGCAGGAAGTAGATACGCGACTTTCGCGGCCGCAGCAGCATGTGTAAATCCTCGCGCTCCGCCTCGTCGCTTTTGGCCAGCGGCAAATGAGAAAACCACCAATCCCTCACGCGATCACTCTTGGAAAAAAATCGGTGCCCGCCCAGGTCCACCCGGTTGCCTCGATAATTCACCGTGCGCGCGATTCCGCCCATGTACGAGCTGCGTTCCAGCACCACGGGATGAACATCCGTGCGCGTTAGCAGTTCGTACGCCGCGGTCAGCCCGGCAGGCCCCGCGCCAATGATGATGGCTGTTTTCTCAGACATTTCTTGGCTTCACAAAATGCGCGGAACCGGCAACGGCTTTTTTGGGCCCATTCCGCGAAAGAATCGTAACTCGAGGTAATTGGAAAGCTTTCATAGTCTAGCAGAAGGCTTGCCCCGGCCTAATTCCGCCACCGGCCGCTTCGCCGCTTGCGCCTCTCCGTTTTCTATTGCGCTCCTTCGCCCTCCGTTGTACGCTCTTTCCGAAATTCTTCCGCCCTGCCAGCCTGCCCGCCCTGCTGTGAAGTATCCGTATGCCGCCCGTTTGCCGCCCTTGGTGATTTTGTCTGTGTGAGCTAGTCGATGTACTGTGCGAACGCATCCGGCATTTTCCTTCAGTGACGAACTCGGACGCCCACATAGCTTCAATTCATTTAAGGAGGATTTTCCATGGCGAGCCCAATAGTCACTTGGCTCTTGAGTCTGATTTCTGGTGCGGTTGGCGGAAATATCGGCGGCGCTTTGATCAAGGACCAAAGCCTCGGACCCATTGTGAACACAATTCTGGGCTTAATCGGCGGTGTTGGCGGCAGTCAACTTCTCGGAGCGCTTGGCGGGCTGCAGTCTCTTGGTCAGATTGGCAATATCGGAGCCTCCGGTATTGTCGGAGCGTTGCTCCCAATTATCATCGGCATTCTCAAAAACAAGTTCGCTAAGGCCTGAATCGCCCCGCCACAAGAAATTGGTCAACAGAATTTGTCTCGATGTTAAATTTCAGTCCAAAGGAGAAATGTTATGGCAGATCGATTTGAGCAACTCAAAGCGAAGTATCAGTCGGTTTTGAATTTTATCCAGTCTCAGGGCGTTCAGCTTCAGAACTTGAACATGGAGGGCGACAAGCTTCTCATCCGCGCTTCCGCTCCTTCTGCTGACCTCAAAAATAAGGTGTGGGACCAGATCAAGTTGGTCGATCCCAACTTCTCCGACCTCATCGCGGACATCCAGGCCCCGGCGGCAGCGGCTGCGGCAGCATCAGCAAACGCCCCTTCCGCCTCCGCCCGTAGCTACACCGTCCAAGCCGGAGACAGCCTCTCGAAAATCGCCAAACAGTTTTACGGCGACGCCAACAAGTACATGAAGATTTTCGAGGCCAACAAAGAC
The DNA here is from genome assembly GCA_963826335.1 of Candidatus Acidiferrales bacterium. Lineage (GTDB taxonomy): Bacteria > Acidobacteriota > Terriglobia > Acidiferrales > UBA7541 > Acidiferrum. Next base: position 335,389 of record CAWGXB010000031.1, read on the forward strand.
AAACTCTCTGACCCCGACAAGATCAAGCCCGGAATGGATCTAGTCATTCCGTCTTAGTTTGACGACATCCTCGCTTCGGTAGAGGCGGCCTTTCGCCGCTATCTCTCAGAGCGTCGCAACATCGCAATATCCGGTATCAGGAGGACGCGGCCTTACAGCGTGAGGAACATCTCATCTGTCATTCCGAACGGAGTCTTTGCAGAGAGGAATCTGCTTTTTCCTTTGTATCTTGCGAAAAGCAGCTCACTCGCTTCGTTCGGGGTGACAACGATTCCCGCTTTCCCCAGCTGTTCGGCCGTGCCGAAAGTTCGAGATTCAGAGGAGGATGCAATGACTTGGACAGATAAAGTAGGAGATCTGCTGAAGCAGTACACGTCATCCGGTGGAGCAGCTGCAGCGGCGCAGCCAGCCCCGGACGTCCACGCGCACTTCGATCAGGTGGCTCAAGCCGCTCCGCCCAATGTGCTTGCGGAAGGTCTGACCGCGGCGTTCAATTCCGACAAAACTCCAGCCTTTGGTCAAATGCTTTCTACGTTGTTCAACAATTCGACGGGCGACCAAAAGGCCGGGATCATCAATCAACTAATGTCTTCCGTCAGTCCCGGCACTCTCACGCAACTTCTCTCGGGTGCCGGTCTTGCCGGGCTCATGGGCTCAGGCAACACTCCGTTGACCCCGGATCAAGCCCAGAAACTATCGCCCGAAGTGGTGCAGCAGCTTGCCACTCACGCGCAAACTTCGAATCCCTCGGTCGTCGAGTCGGTCAGCAACTTCTATGCCCAGCACTCCACGCTCGTCAAGACGCTGGGCGGCGCCGCTCTAACAATTGCCCTCGCTAAAGTTGCGGAACGACAACGCCAGGCCTGAACCAGTTTGATTTCGCCATCTGTCGAAGACATGCACGCTCGCTTGCATTTCGCTCCCGAGCGCCGCGAGCTTTGTTTGCTCCGTCCGCGCTTCTTGATGGCGTATGACTCCCATGCACCATGCACGTTCTTGTGCCTCGCCGCTTGATGGCGCGTGCGCAAAGGAGAGAACGATGAACCAACGCCGTATCTACCTTTGCTTTTTCTGGGCCCTTGTCGCTGTTTCTTTCTTCTCCACATCCGCTGCTGCACAGTACAACCAGGCTGCCGTCATGCCCGGTCCCGGTTGGCAGGTCATCAAGGCCGACTGGGGCTCCGGCAATCGCTGGATGGACGTTACCAGCCGCGTCCGTCTTTTGTTATCCGGCAACGGCATGGTCCAGGTGACCAACAGCAACCTCGGCGGCGATCCTGCGCAGGGCTCTGTTAAAGTTCTTCGTATCCAGGCGCGAAACTCTCGTGGGCAGTCTCGCCAGTTCAACTTCAACGAAAACGATTCCATCGACGCCAGCCAGTTTTACAACTATAACGGCGGCATTGGCGGCGGGCCCGGCGGCGGCAACGGTCCCGGCTGGCAAGTCATGTGGGCCGATTGGGGCTCCGGTAATCGTCGCATGGACGTCACTAACCGCGTGCGCGCCATGCTTTCTGGGAATGGCATGGTCAAGGTCAACAATGCCAACCTCGGTGGCGATCCTGCCGTCGGTGCCGATAAGGTCCTGCGCATTTCCGCGCGCGACATGCAGGGACAGACTCGCCAGTTCTCCTTCAAAGAAGGCTCCAACATCGATGCCAGCCAGTTTTACAACTATGGCGGAAGCTATCCAGGCAATCCCGGCTATCCCGGTGGTGGCAACGGCAATCTGCAAATCGTCCGCGCGTACTACGGCTTGAACAATCGCACCAACGACGTAACGCAACTTCTGCGCAGTCGCGTGCAGAATGACATGCTCGTCATTCAGGTCAATAACAACAACATGGGCGGCGATCCTGCCGTCGGCGGCGACAAGGTCTTGACCGTCATCTATCGCTATCAGGGCAGGGAACAGACCTCGACAGTCAAAGAAGGCAACACGCTCAGAATTCCGTGAGCACTAACAGGGCTTCACAGAGCTGACCGATTTTAGTTTAAAGTGTAGCGCTGGCTTTTATGCCAGCCCCAATTTATAGAGTCTGTGTCACAGCGTCTATCTTTGGTCCCGGGCAAGCAATAACCGAAAGCAACAAACAAAAAAGGAGCACGCTCATGATGACTCTTCTCTGGGAAGCGATCATCGGATTGATCGTCGGAGCCGTCGCAAAACTCTTGATGCCAGGCAAAGATCCTGGCGGCATCTGGATCACCATGGCCTTGGGAATTGCCGGCTCCATTATTGCCACGTGGTTGGGTCAAGCCATTGGTTGGTATCAAGCGGGACAATCAGCGGGCTTTATCATGTCGGTCGTTGGCGCGGTCGTGTTGCTGTTTATCTACCGCCTGATTCGTAGCAAAGTCGCCAAAACGTGACTGCTTCGACTCGCGTAGCCTACGTCGATGCCCAGTTGGTGCGCTCTACGAACGTCGGTGGTTCGTAAGTTTTGCCCGCGGCCAGACGCCGTTCTTCGCGGCGCGCCATCCACAGCATGAACGGGCCCAGAATATGCGAGCTGAACCGCGCTGGCACACCAAATTCTTTCTCCACTTTTTTGCGCAACGACTGAATCTGCTCGCTCACCGTAGAGTTGATCGAACGAAATTGGTGTTCCATCGCCCAGAGCGCCGCATTGTATCCGCTGCGCAGCTTCACAACTTCCCGTTCGAAGCGCTCCCGTACCCGCGGATCAGGATAATCCCGATAACGCTTCCAGCCCTTCAGCATCGTTTCGCACATGCGGTACAGGCTGGGTCCGTTGCGCTCAAAATCGTGCCAGAACGCGAAGTCCAGGAAGCGCTGCGAGTCGTCGCGCGAAATCGCGGCATGCTTGAAATTAAATTTGAACTGCCCATGAATATCCGCCAGGTCGATGGAATCCAGCATTCGTCCCTGTTCCTTCATTTCTTTATACAAAGGAGTGCCGGGAACGGGCGTATACAGCATGAACTGGTGGAAATCGGTTTCGTGGCTTATAGCGTGCTCAATCTCAGCAGCAATATTGTCGGGCGTATGATGTTCCAGGCCAATGATCGTCGACCCCTGTACGCGGATGCCGTGCTCGCGCAATTCATGCGTCAGTTCGTGAGTGTCTTTGCCTTCTAGCTTGGCGTACTTGGAGTTCACTGACTCCAGCCCCATCCAGATCCACGACACACCTAGCTCAACCAGTTCCTGCATCGAGTACTTGCGAATCGCGTTGGCCGAAGCAAACACCGCCAGCCCCCAGCTCTTTCCCGCGGCTTTCATGCGCTCCAGCAACTGCATCGCGCGCGCCCGGTGCAGCAGGAAGTTTTCGTCCATCACAAAAAAGGTTTGCACCTTCATGGTGTTTTCGAAGCCTTCCATCAGGTCGAACAGTTCGTCGCCGGTCTCGTAGAAATTGTGGAATTTGCCCTTGCCACCAAAGAACGAAGAGGTGGTGCAGAAGTTGCATCCCATCGGGCAGCCAACTGACGGAATAATTGTGGCCGCGGTCGCGCCACGTCGTTCCGGCAAACGCACTCCCATGGAACGGGTCCGTATGCCCGAGACGATTTCAGGGTGCTTGATCGGCGCGTTCTCGTCTTCGCCAAGGTACCGCCGCATCCATGAAATCCCCTCGCCACGCACATAATGGTCGGCGTCGGTCAGTGATTCGATGGCCGGTATTGCCGTCACGTGCCCGCCCAGAATAATGGTGGAGTGGGGAGACAGCTTGCGCACCATGCGGCACATTTCCCTCGCTTTGCCGATGTTGCTGATGATCGATGAGATTCCCACCACGTCGTAGTGCTGCGTCGTCAATTCACGCGCAAACGCTTCGCGGGTTGGGAAGTCTAGTACCGTGCAAGGCGCGGAAATGTTCGACTGGATCATCATGATGCCCCACGACCGGTGGAACATCCGTAAAGAAAAAGCGCCTTGCGCGCGCGTCACCTGGTTGTGGTACAGCTCCATGGGATTCAAGGCCCGGCTACCGAATTCGTCGTCCTGAGCATAGGGTCCAAAGACGGAGGCTAGCAAAACACGGGCATGCGTGCCCTTGGGATGTGGTGTCATCATATTTGGATTTTCAGATTTAGTGAGCAACATCAGAAGGCTAGCACGGCAGCGAACAAAACCATTGTGACGAATGACCTTCAGGCTGTGACGCCGCAACCAGATTTGCCGGGTTGGACACATTTTGCATTCATGAATTCCGGCCCGACCGCAACATTAATGTGGACGAACTCCTGTGATCTTCAGGTCGATCCGGTACACGCTGCTGCTCGCCGTTATGAACAGCGTCTTGCCGTCGTTTCCGCCCCAGTTCAGATTCGCCACCACCTCTGGCATCAGTATCGTGGCAATGTGTTTTCCCGCCGGCGAGAAAATCCAAAGGCCGCCCGGGCCTGAGCCATACAAGTTTCCTCGCTCATCCACTTTGATGCCATCGGGACTTCCTGGGCGAGGGTCGGACGTCGCGTCGTAGAAAACGTCTCCCCTGCCCAGCGTGCCATCGGCGTTCACGGCATAGCGCATCCAGGTCTTCTGCGGCTCGGAATTACTGACGTACAGGACCTTCTCATCGGGCGAAAACACGATGCCGTTGGGCCGCGGCAAATCCTTAATCAGGAGCTGCAATTTGTCCCGCTGCGGAGCCGCGCCGGGTTTCTGTTCCGTCGCGCCTGCAAGCCGGTACACGCCGTTCACCTTCAACTCCTTTTTTGGATCCGTATCTTTTTGTGTCGGCAAGCCGTACGGCGGATCGGTGAAGTACAACGAGCCATCTGATTTATAAACCAGGTCGTTGGGGCTGTTCAGCCGTTTCCCTTCAAACGTGTCCGCCAGAATTGTCGTTTGCGCCGGATTGCTCAGCGATTCGATCCGGTACACGTCACGTTGCCCATGTCCGGCCACCGTCAATCGCCCATCCGCGTCCAGCGTCATCCCGTTCGAACCCGGCTCGTGCCCACCAAACGGAGCTGTTCCCAAATAACCGCTGGGCTGCAGGAAGATGCTCGCCACGCCGCCTGGGGGCAATTTGCGAATCGTGTTGCTGGGGATATCCGCGAACAGCAGATAACCCTCGCGAGTCCAAATCGGCCCTTCCGTCCAGGTGTAGCCCGTACTCAGCTTCACCAATGTTGCGCCATCAGGAATGATCTCGTTTGCGGCTGCATCCAGCCGCTCCACTTTTGCGGGGCTTTGTTCCGAGGCGTATGAGCTGCCACCCGCATCACGCAGCAGCGCCATGCACAGCCCCATCAATGTCAGTAAAACGAAGATCTTTGCTGGTGCCAAGGCCGGTCTCCCTTAAGGCAATATTACTTCTCGCACGCAAACTTTACCTCTCTCCTAAATCAATTGTCACCGCTTATCTGCCGCCCGCTCGACCCGCGCTTGACTTCATTCCCGCCTGCGTCTACCGTAGTACCGTTCTCAAAGGAGAACGCTTTTGCGGACGAATATCATCCTCCACTGACGCAGCATTCGGCTCTCTGAGTCGAATGCTCGCTTGCCTGCACCTGCTGTTCCAGCAGGTGGGGTTTCGTTTCCTCTCTACTCAAATAGAATATGCTCGCGCCGGAATTGCGCGCGTGCGGCGAGGATTTCATGAGCAACTACGCTTTGGAAGTAGAAAATCTGGTGAAGGTGTACCGCGGACGCAGCACCCTGTTCGGCCCAAGCAGCCAGCCGGTTCGCGCCGTCGATGGCTTAAGTTTCCAGGTGCCCCGCGGCGCCATCTTCGGATTGTTGGGCCCTAACGGTGCCGGAAAAACCACTTTACTCAAGATTCTTTCCACGTTGCTCGCGCCCACCAGCGGCCACGCTCGCATCGAAGGATACGACGTGGTGGCGCAGCCCCTCGATGTGCGGCGCCGCATCTGCATGGTGCTGCAGGAAACTGCTGTGGAACTTTTTCTCAGCGTACGCGACAACTTCCTCACGTTCGCCAAATTCCACGGACTCGACGGACAACTCGCCGCCAAGCGCTCCGCCCAAGCCATCGCGCTCTTCGACCTCGGCGCCGAAGCCGAGCGCAAAGTGCAAGACCTCAGTGGTGGCTACAAGCGCCGCGTGCAAGTGGCCAAGGTGTTCATTGCCGATACCCCTGTCTTGTTCCTCGACGAATTTTCCACCGGTATGGACCCCATTCTCAAGCGCGCCGTGATGGATTCGTTGCGCAAGGAAGCCGCTCGCGGCCGCACCATCGTCTTGACCACCCAGATTCTCAGCGAAGCTGAAGAACTCTGCGACGACATCCTCATCCTCGACAAGGGCCGCCAGATTGCCCGCGGCGATCTCAACGCCCTCAAGCTGCTCACCAAATCGGTCTCCGAAATCGCCATCACTTTCGCCGAGCTCCCGCTCGGCATCGAACAGGCCATCGCCAAGCTGCAGCCCTGGCAATCGAAAATCACTGGCAGCACCGTGGAGCTCGTCCTCAAAGCCGAAGAATCCCAGGCGCTCGATGCCGTCAGCACTCTGGCAAAAATGGGCCGCGTGCTGCGCGTCGAAATCGGCGGCGCCAGCCTGGAAGACATTTTCGTGGAACTGACCAGGAAGAACTAAGCCGCGCATCGCAAATCAAGGAGCACCTATGTCGGCCATATCCGCAATTCTTTATCGCGAAGGAAAAATCCGCGCCACCAACATGATCTTCGTGTTCTGGGATTTCTTCTATCCGTTGTGCTACCTGCTGGTATTCGGCGTGGGCATGTCCGCCGCACTGGGCGCGCCCATTTCCATCCCAGGCGTCAACTACAACTCATTTTTTCTCGCCGGCGTTTTGGGCATGGCCAGCTTCGGAATCGCCTCAAATAGTTCGTGGTCTTTCTTCATGGACCGCGACAATGGCATCTTCTACGAGATGCTCACCTACCCGATGAGCCGCGCCGAGTATCTGCTCGGCAAAGTCGCGTTCAACCTCTTCATCGCCGTCTCGCAGGCGATCATCACCCTGGGTCTGGGTGCGTGGCTGCTGGGAATCCACTTGCGCCTGGACCTCCTGCCTCTGCTCTTCATTACTGTGATCGTGGGAACCGCCGGCTGGTTTTTCTTCTACACCATCTTTGCGTTGCGCGTCCGCCGCAACGACGTATTCAACGGCGTAACCTCTGTGCTGTACTTTGTGTTCCTGCTCGCCAGTTCGATGTTTTACCCCATCGATCCGCTGCCGCGAGGCTTGCGCACCGTCGCCCTGTGCAATCCCATCACCTGGGAAGTCGACATCCTCCGCTATGCCACCATCGGCTACGGTCATCCCTCAAAACTAGCGCTGGAAGCCGCTGCGTTCACCGCTTTCGCCGCCATCTGCTTCGCCATCGCCGTCCACAGCCTCCACAAAGAGTGAAACGCCATCCGCTCAACGGTAAAAACGCGCAAGTTGCAGGCGTGCGCAGGGCATGCGAAAATAATCAATCGGGTCAGGCGCGTCTTTGCGCCGTACCCTCCCTTCGTTGGCGATATCGTCTAGGGGTCCAGGACGCCGCCCTCTCACGGCGGAAACCCGGGTTCGAATCCCGGTATCGCTACCAACTCTTCCTAACTGATTCATTCGAGCACGGTTGATAGCCTGCCTTGGGCTTGTCCCAAATTTGTCCCAAACATTCGAGGTCTTGCCCTGAAAGTGAGTATTGGTACAGGGTATGGCTAACACGACTGTAAGCATTCGGGAACGACTGAAGAATCCTGAAGGGCGTTGGTGTTGGAGTTGCAATCTCCGACCCTCGGACGACAAGCTGAAATCCACCGAAGCAGAGCGAAAGGGCAAGTTCTACTTGGTATGGACCGAAGGCGGCAAGAAGCGCGAGCAGAGGATCAAGGGGAATTTCGAGGCTGCGGTAAAGGCTGCAAGGGCGAAAGAGCGGCACCTCGAAGACGTTGCTGATGGCTTCGAGCGGCCCGATCCCCTAAACCGAAGTTCCACGGAGCCCCAGAGACTATCCTGTTAATTCGCAGCGGCATAGCGCTAAGTTCACTTTCCGGTTACTGGGAACATCCGAACTAATTCGTAGGCTCGAGCCTGCACCGGCGTCGGCTCGGTCAACTGGCGGAAAGTCAAATTCGTCTTCTCCTCCGACTTCTCTGACTTGAGCGCGTAAGTCACTCTGGCCCGGTTGGCCAACTCCGACAGCAGACCCTGGAAACTGTGCACCGGAAGACCATCCACAGTTTGCTGCGAGCGCTTTTTTCGCTGAACGGAATCCGAGGGTTTCGCTGGCAGAATCGGATCGCGGCGTTTGCGCTCCTCCCACCGCTCTTCATCCTCGAACAACAGCGGCGCCCAGGCGCGGCGCAGATGCCATTCCACATAGTAGGCCAACACGCACAGAAAAATGTGCGCCGGCACGCGATCCTCACTGCGATGTCGAATCGGTCGCACCAAGAGATCGATCCCTTTCAGACACCGGAAAGCTCGTTCGACTTCCGCCAGGCTCTTGTAGCTCCGCACGGTGTCTTCCGCCGAAAGCCGTTCGACCGGCTCGCTCGTGCGCAGCACATAAATTCCGTCCAGCTTCTCTTCCTGCTCGATCGACTGCGCACGGCGACTCCAGGTGAAGCTGCTCTCGGCGATTTTGCACGCAAAGTGTTTGCCCACTTTGTAGCGTCCCAGCACCTTCCCCACCTTCAGCCCAATCTCCGCGGCCGCGAGTGACTTCTTCCTGCGTCGCGCCACTTCCTTGCCGATCTTCTCCAAGCTCTTCTCGGTGGCTTTCAGTAGCGCCTCCCGTTTCCGCCTTCGCTCCTCCTCGAGCACCGGGTTATGGCAAACCATCAGCCGCTCTCCTGGATAATCGAGTGCGGTGATCTCCGCCAGATTCTTCTGGTCCAGCAACGATAGTTGCAAGGCCCCCTGCTTCACCAATTCGCGAATCGCCGTGGCGGTCAGCGCCGTGATCCAACCAAAACCAGGATGCTGCTTGAGCTTGTCGATCTGCGGCTGGGTCAGCATCCCACGATCTCCCACCATCACTACCCGAGACAATTTAAAGCGCTCCCGCAGCTTCTCGATTTGGTCGCCTACCGTCGTCGAGTCTCCCGTGTTTCCCGCATACACTTCCACCGCCACCGGACATCCCTCGCCATTGGTCATCACGCCGTACACGATGATCGGCAGACCCTTCTTGCCATCGCGGTCGTGTCCAAATTGCGCCAGCGGGCAGGTGCGTCCCTCATAGAAACTGCTCGAAACGTCATAGAGCACCAGGCCACCCTCGCTCAGATGGCGAGCGGCCACCTTTTTCTCGATGCGCTCCTTCCGCTCCAAAAGCCAGTCCATGGCTTCGTAGAGATCATTCTCAGTGGCCTCTGCTACTCCCAACTCTTCTGCCAGGGTGGTGGTGTGCCAGTGACGTGTGGTCGCCAGTTTCGACGCCGGGGAAATCAAGCGCTGAACGACCATAGCCACGACCAAGTCTCGTTCGCGGCAACGCTGCGCCGAGATCAGACGATCCAGCTCGAGCTTGCCGATCATTTCCAGGATGGCTTCCACCTGGCCGTGAGGAAGGGATTTCTGCGTAGCGAACAAATCGTGCGGAGAGACCAGCCGCTCGTCGCACAGCAGGCGGCGGAAGGTTTCGATTTTTTCTGGGGGCCAGTCGGAGAGGTTGGCCAAGGTGCGCTTGCGGGTTTTCTTCCCTTCGCGCCAGGCTTCGCGGAGGAGCACGGCGGGCGGGGAGTTGCGGTTGGGGACGGTATCGATGTACATGGGGGCAATAAATCACACATATATCGCGTTGTCAAGCGCAATATGAACACGTACATGGGTGCATTATATTTCGCAAACCCTAGGCCAACCCGGCGATTTTCAAGGGCTTATCCTCGAATTACGCCTCTGTTATTGGTGGAACTTCGGATTAGAGCGCCGCCTCTTGTCGGTGGATGAACCACTTCTCGAACTCGACCGCCCAGAAAATGACAGCAGTAACGGCGACGCTGAGAGCAAGGTCAAGCGCCGGCAGGGCGATCGTCCTAAAGCACTTTGAAGAAAGGGCACGTACACCAACCCAAGTTGAAGAATGCCGGTCAGAATTACGGCGCCCAGCAAAGGCTTGTTCGACAGCAGGCCGATGCGAAACAGCGAGAGGCGCTCGGACCGTATGGCCATGACGTGAGCCATCTGCGACAGGGTGAGCGTCGTGAACACCATCGTTTGCCATTTGGGGTCGTGTGCCCGCCAGTACCAATAGCCGGTGCCCAGCGAAAGAAGCCCCATCAGCCAGCCCACCCAAATCACATGGCGTCCCAAGCCGCGCGCAAAGATGCTCTCGTCCGGAGGATGCGGAGGGCGACGCATGGTGTCCGATTCCGGGGGCTCCACGCCCAGGGCCAGGGCGGGAAGGCCGTCGGTCACCAAATTCATCCAGAGGATCTGAAGTGGCAACAAGGGCAGCGGCATTCCCAGGAGCGGAGTGACGAGCATGACCCAGATTTCGCCGGAATTCGTCGCCAGGATGTATTTGACGAATTTGCGGATGTTGTCGTAGATCACGCGCCCTTCTTCGACTGCGGCAACGATGGTTGCGAAGTTGTCGTCCAACAGCACCATGTCCGCAGCCTCTTTAGCGACGTCCGTTCCGGTGATACCCATGGCGACGCCAATGTCTGCTTTCTTGAGCGCCGGCGCATCGTTCACGCCATCGCCCGTCATGGCGACGATGTGGCCGCGCCGTTGGAGACTTTCAACGATCTTAAGCTTGTGTTCCGGCGAGACCCTTGCGTAGACAGGAGTCGATTCGACGAGTAGTCGAGTTCAGCCTTGAAAGGCAGTCAAGTTGTGCCCCGCTGACAGCTGATCCGTCGCCTTTGATCCCGATTTCGGCAGCGATGTGTTGAGCTGTGAGAGGATGATCGCCCGTTATCATCACGGGGCGAATTCCAGCTGCCTTGCAGGTCACGACGGCGGACGCCACTTCTATCCTGGGCGGGTCCACGATGCCCATCATTCCTAGGAAGGTAAGCTCTCGCTCAACGGTCTCCTCTTCTCCGAGGGGTGGAATCGAATCACAATCGCGAAATGCCACACCAAGCACGCGCATACCCTCCGAGGCGAGGTGGTCGTTCGCGGAAAGTAGACGACCACGCCAGTCTTGATTGAGGGTTTCAGGCTTGTTGTTGATCAAGACAGAACTACAGACTTTGAGCAGACTTTCGACGCTTCCCTTCATGAATGCAACATAGGGCACGCTCGATCCTTTGAGCACATTTAGAAATTCTTGGAAGAACTTAGACGACTGGTCCTGGATCATGTGGACGGTCGTCATTCGTTTCCGCTCCGGTGAAAACGGCACCTCTCGGATCCTTGGAAGGACAGCCTCTAGCTCGGACTTCTTTAAGCCGAAACGGGAAGCGGCCAAAAGCAAAGCAACTTCCGTTGAATCACCAAGAGGCAGAAGTGAGGGCAACCCGCTTGAAACTGGTTGTAGCGTGGCGTCGTTGCAGAGCGCGCCGCCGGCGAGCAGAAGACCGAATTCATCTCGTTGGAGGTCCGGAGTGCGGCTGGGTCCTTCCGCAGACGCGTCGCTCCGAAGGTCCAATTCCTGGTCGGGGGACTTAAGGATTTCCACTGCCATCTGGCCTCCCGTGATCGTCCCGGTTTTGTCAGAACAGATCACGTTCACGGTCCCAAGCGTTTCGACAGCCGCGAGTTTGCGAATAAGAGCCTTCCTGCGTAACATCCGCTGCGAACCCAGAGTGAGAGCAATTGTTACAATAGCTGGCAACCCCTCTGGGACAGCGGCAACCCCCATGCTTACGGCAGTGAGGAACATTACTTTGAGTCCATTTCCGCGCAGCAGGCCGAAAATAAAAATGAGAGCAACAAGAAACAAAGCCGCAGCCGCCAGGCGTTTTGCGAGATGACCGAGGCGCTGCTGCAATGGCGTCGGTTCGCGCTTCACCCATTGAATCATTCCCGCGATGCGGCCGAGTTCCGTCCGCATACCTGACTCCGTGACAACGCCCAATCCACGCCCTGTAATAACGAACGTTCCCATGTACGCCATATTGCGTCGATCACCTAAAGGCAGGTTTGCTGATTGCATTGGGCCGGTGTTCTTCCGCGCTGGCTGGGACTCGCCGGTAAGCGCTGCTTCCTGAACCTGAAGATTCATGCTCTCAAGTACACGACAGTCGGCTGCAATAAAGCTCCCTGCTTCGAGCAAGAGAATGTCTCCGGGAACTAAACTCTTGGCAGGAATCTCTCGAGTCGTGCTGTCGCGTCGAACCGTTGCCATCGGTGTTGCCAGCTTCTTGAGAGTAAAGATCGCTTTTTCCGCTTTGTACTCCTGGGAGAAGCCCAGAGCGGCATTGAGCACAACGATAGCCCCAATCGCGATCACGTCTTTATAATCTGTGAGCAGCGTGGAGATGATTGCGGCAACGATCAAGATGAGCACCATCGGTGCCGTAAGCTGTTCCCACAAGATCAGCCACGGGCTTTTGATCCGGCGTTCGGCCAACTCGTTGCGACCGTACTCGGCGAGCCGTCGAACGGCTTCGGGACTGCTTAGTCCCTGAGAAGCGTCCACATTAAGTTCTCGCAGTGCCTGCTGGGGATCTAATTGATGCCAGTTGATCATCGCTAAGCCACCCAATATTCCGGTATCGGCCCGATCCGCGCATGGTCCGCAGGAATATCTCCATGTCTATACCCCTGCCATCGCCCAGGTCGCGTCACTTGCGTGTCTCAAGTGAGATGAGTGTTGCCTACGGTTGCTTTTGCGGCGACACATATGGGCCGACATGTTCTTGAAGGTTCCAGCTGCCCGCACGCTTCTCCTCTCTGAGAAAACCGAATAGCGCAACCGTCACGGCGAGAATCAGAGGGCCGATAAAGACACCCAGAGCGCCGAAGGCTTTCAGCCCTCCAAGCAAGGCGAAGAAGACGTAGAGTGTAGAAAGCTTGACGCGTTCTCCGATCAGATAGGGTCTTAAGACGTTGTCTACGGGATGTACGATTGCGATCGCCCAGACGAGCAGAAGCAGTCCCTTGATCCAGTGACCGCTAAAAACCAGCATGCAGATTGCCGGCAAAAAGACCAAGGTCGTGCCAATGATAGGCAACATGGAGCAGAGTGCTGTCACCACTCCCCAGATGACAGGAGACGCAATCCCCAAAGTCCAGAACGCGACGCCTGTGAGTATTCCTTGAATCGCGGCAATCGCAAGGGTTCCGTACACAATTGCATTCAGTGCGTCCTTTACACGGCGAAACAATCGCCTGGTCTGATCAGAGGTGAGCGGCAGGATGATGGCACCACGACGTAGCATGGATCTGCCGTCACGGAGTAGAAAGAACAGGAGAAAGAAGGCAATGAATGCGTCCAGAGCTAGGGAAGTCAGGTTGCCGAGAGCTCCGGCGCTCATGGCGATCAGGGCAGCAACTACTTTCTCAGCTTGGTTGGAGACGGCGCGCTGCAAATCGGGAACGGAGAGTGGGACGTATCGATGAGCCAGGACGATGGCCTGATCGAAGATTTGAACAATAAATAGGCTCAGGCGTTCCCTCGCTTCGCTGGAACCACTGAGTGACTGGTAGATATCGTGGAGCCCCGACACGGTTGCTTGTCCCAGGAACAATGACAACGAAGCGATAAACAGGATTACCACGGTGGAAGAAAGCAGCGCTGAGATGTTTCTATTCCTAACCCGCTGACGAATGCGCGCATGCAGCGGATAGAAGATAATCGCCAAGATGACAGAGAAGATGATCGGCATAAGGAACGGTGCGATGAGTATGTAGCATAGGTAGAGCGCGATGGCTGTGAGGGCCATCAGGAAAACGATCGTTGCCCGGGTTTTCGTCATGTTAGTGCGTCCGAACGGCGATTCCGTCACGAAGTTGATTCGGGGGATAAAGAATTACAGTTTCCCCAGCGTCGATTCCACTCAGAGTTTCCGCCTCGGTCTGGCTCCTATGTCCGATCGTAATGGCGCGCAAGCGTGCATGCCCCTTGTCCACCACAAAAACGCTCCAGCCGCCGCGCTCTCGGAACGTTGCACTGCCGGGTATCTTCAGAACATTCGGTGCTTCCCAAGTCACGATACGGGTTTCGACGCGGAACCCGTCTCCTAGGCCGTCTGGGTGGTCCACGAAGTCGGCAATCACGTTGACTCGCTTTTCTTCCACTCCCAATGCGGAGATCTTTGTAAATCCGGCGGGTTCCACCAGACGAACTGTCGCACGCAGGGGATGCTCTCCTCCCCAGCCCTCAAGAAAAACAGGGGCGCCGGGCTTGATATTAACCGCGTCCGTGGTCAAGACATCTGTGACAATTTCAATTTTTCTGGGGTCGCCGACCACAACAAGAGGCGCTCCCGCCTGAACGACTCGCTCGCTTTTTTCCACCACCCGCAAGACCCGTCCAGCAGTCGGAGCGCGGAGTGAGATCACTGTGTGTCCTGCGGCGGCGTCCTTTATCCCCACAAGTCCTGCGCGTGCAACTTTGACTTCGGAGGCCGCGGCGAGAGCGTTGAACCGCGCGGCTCGAAGTTCCTCTGCAGCAGTGATTTCCATGTTTCGTGCTTGCTCCAGAGCCTGTGTGGAAATTACGTTCTCTCCCCCAAGTTGTTCCGCGCGCTCCCGGTCACGTTTTGATTGCTCGTAATCCTCTCGGGCGTGCTCCGCCCTGGCATCCGCCTGGCGTTTGGCGGCCTCTGTGCTCCCGACGCGTCCCAATACTTCTTCCCGCTGCTGCTGGTTCAGAGGAAGCGGCTCGATTCTGACCACGACCTGGTTTGCACGGACCGCGTCTCCCTCTTCGAGATCAACGCGCAGCATACGACCCGGGATCGGGGAGGCGACGACGAAGCGATCGTGCGCTCGAGTCTCCCCGTCTTCATCAACTGTTACGCGCAAGGGGCCGCGAGTCGCATTCGAAACCTCAACGAGAATGGGAACCGGCCGCAGCAAGACCCAGGCAAGCGCGCCCACGAAGACCGCTAGCACAATAAGAAGCATGTTTCGACGGATTCGTCTTTGTGCCACTTCACTCCCTCGTTTTCAGTACGGCCACCAAGTCCAGGCGACGCAGCCGGAGATACAGCAACGCGCCGGTCGCCACGGAGGCGAGACCTACTATCAAAACCGAAATCACATAGGTGCGCGCGTTGATCACCAGTGGCATGCGGTACAGTTCCGTCTGCATCGCCGCCGTAAGGGTGGCGCAGAAGCCGTAGCCAATGAGGAATCCCAGGGGGATCGCCGCCACAGCGAGCAGCGCCTGTTCCCCCAGGAGCATGAAACTGATCTCGCGCTGATTGAATCCAAGCACCCGCAGAGAGGCGAGTTCGTGCCCGCGTTCAGAGAGGGCGACCCGGGCACCGTTGTAAACCATTCCAATTGCGATGAGACATGCGAAAAGGTTCAGCGCGGTCGTCGAGATGCGCAGACTCTCCGCGATCGTGCGGTAGAAGCTTTCAAGCATGACTACGCGAACTGCCACACCGGCGACCGCGGGGGTTTGTTTCAACTGCGAATACAATGCTGGAAGTTTCTCCGGGTCGACGGAGAGGTATGCGCCTGAGATCGAAGGCCCTTCACGCATCATGCGATTCAACGCAGAAATCTCCATATAAGCGGAGAGCCCTATCATCTCATCGACGGCGGCATTCACAGTGACCTGCCGCACAGGTCTTTCTCCCTCCAAGACTTCCACCATGATCGTGTCACCGGGACGAACACCGAGCAACTCCGCGAGCTTTGTCGTAAGAACTACGCCCTCGGAAGGAATGCGGGCGACATCAAAATCTCGCCCGACAACACGCCGCAACTCGCCGCCAGCCTCGAGTCCCAGCAAGCCAATCCGTTTCGTACGGTGCCCGAAGCGCAGCCGTGCTGGTACGATGCGAAATGTCTCCGAGCGCAATATTCCCTTCAAATGTTCAATGTCATAACGAGCCTGCTCCCCGTGAGGCTCAAAAAGCGAGACCGTCACATCATCGCGCTGAGCGGTCCTGAACTGCACCTGGACGAGATATTCGATAGCGTCAAAGAAGTAAAAACCAATAATCAGAATGGCCACGGCGAAAGACATTCCCACAACGGTGAGGATGGCTTTCCACGGCCTCCGCTCGAGGTTGCGCAGGATCATTCGAGACGAGATGGATATCATTCTGGCCAACCCCAAATGTTCTGCGAGTCCCTGCCTGAATTGGGGTGGGGATTCGGACGCATCGCTTCGGCAGGAGGTAAAGCAACAACCACACGCAGCGATGACAACGCTCCGAGGCACGCCGCAACGGCGCTGATAGCGATACCCCAGAAAATCAGCTTCGGGCTCGCCACGAAGGTCAGTTCAGGGAACCTGAAAAAATTCTGATACATTCGGGCCAACCCGCGGCCCAGCCAAATTCCCAACGGCAAACCGGCTGCGGTTCCCAGCAGCACGGCTACAAGGGCAAACTTAAGGTAGTGAATGCCCACCGCGGCGTTGGAATACCCAAATGCCTTCAGCAAACCGACAGGATTCCTCTGGGTGCTTACCAGACGCGACAACACCACGTGAATCAGAAACGCCGCGATCCCCAGGAAGACGGACGGAACAAAGACCCCGGCAATGCGGTCCTGCGCAATTTCGTCGGTCAGAAATCGATGGGAAATCTGATCCTCGCGCCCGTAGGCGCCGAGCCCTCCGTACGGTTCCAAAAGTTTGTCGAGCTGTTCGAGCATCCCTGCCTCACTAGCGCCCGGAGCCAAAGCGATAGAGATGTCGTTGAATCCTCCCGCCATATTGAAAAGAGGGCCGAGGGCCTCGCGGCTCATCCACAACACGCCGAAGCGCCGGTTGTCGGGAAAGACCTCCGCGCCTCGAATCTCGTAGACATACTCCGGGGAAAGCGCAATTCCGACAATTTGAAGTCGCTCCCACCGACCGTTGATCACTGCCCCAATGGAAGTTCCGATCTCAAGCCGATTAGCGCTCGCGAAAGCTTCGCTGACCAGCACTTCATCCTGTCGCCCGGGTTGAATGTATCTCCCCCTGCGGAGGAACAAGTCATTCAACATGGGTTCCTGGTTTTCCGGGATGGACACCAGGCGCCCGACCGCGGGCTCGTCGAGACCCGGGACATCCAAGTTCACCTCGACGACCACTCTCGTTTGCACCACGGAAACTCCGGGGATCGAGGTGATTTCTGTGACCAGGCTGTTAGGCGCGCGTTTGAGTTGAGCAAAGACATCGGCAAAGTGGTAGCGCGCGTAGTGCTCATGTTGGGCGCGCTCCACGGATTCATAGGCGCCCCGCATCGTCACATAGGTGGCAATGCCAGAAGCGACGATCAAAGCCACCGTAATCACCTGGCCGCGCATATGCCAGAGGTCGCGAAGCAGTTTTCGGTTTAGAACGCTGAGGTGCATGTCACCACGCCAATTCCGCTGGCGAAGCCCGCCGTTCGTTCTTTTGAATGTCGGCGATCATTCCGCTGCTGATCCGAACCACGCGATCGGCCATGGCCGCGATCGCGGCATTGTGGGTGATCACCACGGTGATCGTCTTCAACTCACGATTCACGCGGTCGAGAACTTCCAGCACGATTTTTCCCGTTGCATAGTCGAGTGCGCCGGTGGGTTCGTCGCACAGTAGCACGTCGGGCCTCTTCACGACCGCGCGCGCAATGGCCACGCGTTGTTGCTCGCCGCCGGAGAGTTGGGCAGGGAAGTGATGCAGGCGATCATCCAGTCCCACCATACGGAGGCATTCTTCGGGGTCCAGCGGATTCTCGGATATTTCGGGAAACAGAGGGCCGTGTTTTCCAATGCCGTCAGACTCGGAATCAGGTTGTAAAACTGGAAGACGAACCCAACGTGTTCACGCCGAAATCGCGTCAGCTCTTCGGCCGTGGCTGCCGTGAGATTATGGTCTCGGTATCGAACTTCACCGCTTGTCGGGACATCTAGTCCGCCCAGGATATTCAGCAGTGTGGATTTACCGCTGCCGGAAGGACCTCGAATAACACCACGAATTCACCCGGCAATAAGCCAAGTGTGACGCCGCGGAGCGCCCGGACCGTTACGTCTCCCATGCGATAGATCTTCGTGATCTTCTCCATGTGAAATATGGCGTCAACAACTCCGCCGAAGGTGACTCCCCGATCATCGTGATTCAAGCACTCCCCTCATCCTCTCCGCATTGAGATTGCTGAACCGCTTCATTCGCGATTCGCTAGGGGTTGGGCCTCCCCCAATTTCCGCGCACACCATTCCCCGTCTGCCGTGATTCGGTGCCGTAAGTTGACCCAAGCTCGATGCTCTGGCCAAAGAACAGGCGGTCCCATGACACGCGTCACACTGCCGTGTGCTCAACGTCACTGCCTAGGGCGTAGGGGGCATCAATATTGGTGTTCATACCATTCGGGAACGGATCGTTTGTAACACATCATGAAGGTACTGATCGCTATCGATGCTACACTTGCCCCGAGAATGGACTCTCCTGAAGTGCCGTCTGCACCATCCCGCTCAATCCTGTAAATCCTCGCCGCATGTCCGTCACTCCCGCGACGATCCAAATCCGCGTCCCCGCCGCCAGCCCGATCATCGGAGCAAATGCTCCAGCACAATGCGCAGTGCTTCTCCATCCACACTGCCTGTGACGCAAACATGTCCCTGGGGAAATTCCACCTGGATCGTGCCCGCTACCGCCGCGGTCATTGGTGGGCTTCCTGATCGATACGCTTTGCCGCCCTGCGCCTCACTCACATGCACCGGCAGCAAGTTCACCGGCCCAGCATTCCTCTTACCCAGCAGTCCCTGGCGATACTGCCGGCGCCAGCTAAATACCTGGTTGGCGTTTACTCCGTGCGCCAGCGCCACGCGTGCCACCGATGCGCCCGGCTTTAAAGTCTGTTCGACGATTCGGCACTTCTCTTCCACTGGCCAACGTCGCCTCTGCGACTCTCTCTTAACGACTGCCCGCTCCGAAGTGTCCATTTATTCCCCAAGTGGGCACTCTCGTAAGTGTCCACATCGGGTCATCTTCCGCACCAACCCACACTTCGTCTAGGTGTGCTGACCGAACGCTTACGATTATCGAGGCTTAATGTAGGGCTCTAATTCTTCCCAAACATCTTCTTTTGGAGATCCGGTCCGAACTCGTTGAAGAGTTCGTCAATCATGCTGAACGGAATGGACATCCCAACCCGAGAGAAAGTGGGCCCTACGCCGCGATTTCCCTCCGGATAATAGGCATTTGAAAGACTGCTTGCGACGATGCTGCCAAGGGTCCCAGACCAATTGAAGGTGACCCCACCTGAATCTTTGTGCGTCAGTACCGG
>CAWGXB010000032.1:0-166805 GCA_963826335.1 Candidatus Acidiferrales bacterium
GCCGGGACGGTGACGCCGGGCACGAACCAGGTCCAGTCGATGGCCGAGGACACGCCGTAGGTGATGACCACGGCGAGCATCGTGACCAGTCCGGTGCGCTCTTGGGCGTGGCTGGCGTTCGGGGGTTGGGGGCTGGCGAGCGTGCGTCGAACCGCCGCGCCCCATGCGAGGAGGAGGGCGAGG
The DNA here is from genome assembly GCA_963826335.1 of Candidatus Acidiferrales bacterium. Lineage (GTDB taxonomy): Bacteria > Acidobacteriota > Terriglobia > Acidiferrales > UBA7541 > Acidiferrum. The sequence goes on from CAWGXB010000032.1 coordinate 184, forward strand.
CTGAGGGCGATCCCGATCAGCCCAAAATCGGCGAACGTCTCGACCGCGTAGCTGTGGGCGTGGGCCACCGCCGACGGGTTGGTCGTGTACCAGGTGCGCGCGGTGTCGAACCCGCCGGCGCCGGCGCCGGCCAGCAGCGCGTGCTCGCCGACCTCGAGCCCCTCGCTCCAGTACAGAGGCCGGCTGTTCGACAGTTCGGCCAGGCGCTCCGGTTGGTTGCCGACGCCGCTGGAAGGCGTGGTGCTGGTCAGGGTGCTCCACACGTGGGAGACCTCGCCGGTGAACCCGCGCGAGGAGGCGGCCGCGCCGGCGATCGCGGCCACGGGCACCATCGCGACCAGGACCAGCAGCGCGGTCCCGATGCGCCGGCGGACCGGCGCGGCGAGCACGGTGCGGTCGATCGCGCGGGTGGCCACGAAGCCGGCCGGCGCGCTCACCATGACCACCGCGAGGAGCACGAGTCCGAAGTCGTGGCCGGCCGCGGTACGGGCGGCCAGCGTGGCGTTGTCGTGAGTGATCGGGTGATGGGCGAGGGCGTACGCGGTGGCCACCGCGCCGCCCAGTGCCCCGAGCGCGAGCAGGACGGTCGCGCGCAGGCGCAGCGGAACGAGCACGAACCAGCACGCCAGCCCGATCACCGCCGCGAGCACCGCGCCGCGCGAGTAGGACAGCATCAGGGTCGTGATGAGCACGGCCAGGCCGGGGACCGTCAACGAGCGGGCCACGCGCCCGGTGGCCGGGCGGGTGCCGGCCCACAGGCACACCGGGAGGCCGAGCGCGGCCATCAGCCCGGTGGCGTTCCAGTAGCCGAACGGCACCCGCAGGCGCCCCAGGAAGTCGTCGGCGTTCAGTGTGGCCGGAAACACCTTGGCCAGGAGCGCGTAGCCGCACACGACGACGGTCGCCACGCCCACCGCGCCGAGCACGGCCGGCCAGCGGCTTGGCGCCAGCCGGCCAAGGATTAGGGCCGCCGCGAAAACGGCGAGGTAAGACAGCGTCCGGTTCGCCTCCACCCACGAGGTTGCCGGTTGGACCGACCAGGCGATCGACAGGTAGCTGAGGGCGGCCAGCGCGGCGAACAGTGCGAGGGCCGCGATCGCGTCCGGGGTTGCGCGCGTTGTGCCCAGCAGAGCGAGCGCGACCACGCCGGCGGCGCCCGCCGCGAGGAGGACGATCTGGACCCAGGTGTTGGGGCCAAGGTTGGATCCGCCGGTGGCCACGAACACGATCGTGGCCAAGGCGGCGGCGAGCATCGCCGCCGCCAGCGCGTCGGAGGTCACTCGAAACCGGCTATCCCCGCCTGCCGGCCTCGCACCAAGCGGCTCCGATGCGGCGCCGGCGGGCGCCGTGGCGAGGGACGACACGCCGGGCAGCGTAGCAACGCTCCATGCACGAAATGCCCCTCCAGCGGGCGGCGATCGTGATGCCGACGAGCGCTTGCTTGGTCGCGACCGCATCCTGCGATCCCGCGGATCGCGACAATCTGAACGATGACGCGGCCGGAGTTGTCGATCGCGATCGTGCTCTACAACTCCGGCGACTCAGTCCGGGACTGCTTGCGCTCGATCCGGGCAGAGCTCGAGAGCGGCTTTGCCGAGCTGATCGCCGTCGACAACGCCTCGCCTGACGACGGCGTCTTGATCGTGCGTGCTGAGGTCCCCGGCGCGCAGGTCGTCGACTTGGACCGGAACCGGGGGTTCGCGGCGGGCGTCAACGCCGCTCTCGCGCGTGCTCGGGGCCGCTACTGGCTGCTGCTCAACCCGGACGTGCGCGTGCCTGCCGGCGGACTGCGAGATCTCGTCGCCTGGATGGATGCCCATCCCACGATCGCGGTGGCCAGCCCCGACATCGTAGATCTCGACGGGCGCTGGGAGGAGCCCGGACGTGTGCTGCCGTCCGCCGGCCGCACCCTCCTCAGGCTCTTACGCCTGCACCGGCTGCTGCCGCCCGGCCTGCGCCAGCGCGTCTTCCGCGGTGGCTACTGGACGAGCGGTGATCAGCTGAACGCGGGGTGGGTGCCGGGGACGGTGATGATTGTCAGACCGGCTGCGGGCCACGCGGTCGGCCCTCTCCGCGAGGAGTTGTTCATCTACGGCGAGGACGTTGAATGGTGCTGGCGGATGCGACGCGCGGGTTGGCGGGTCGGAGTGTGCGCAGGCACCACTTTCATTCACGATACGAGCTCGAGCGCCCGCCTTACTTTCAGCGAGGATGAGCTGGAGCGACGGATCGCAGAAGGGATGGATGCCGCCTGCCGGCTGATGTACGGTCCCAGGCATGCCCGCCTGCTCGCGGCGCTGACGGCTCTGGCATTTGCGGTCGACGCCCGGACTCCCGGTAAGTCTCCCGGGGAGCGTGACCGGGCGCGCGCGGCGGCCCGGGTTTGGCGTAGGCTGGCGGCGAGGCGAGATGAAGCGTCGTTTCGGACCTGAGGGGAGGCCTGCAGCTCCTCGGGCATCGTGTTCGCGGCGGCGCACCAGGCACTGGTGGTCTATCTGCGCTTGTGAGCGAACAGCATCAGGGTGTGACCGAGGGGCGCTGCACGCGGCCGCGAGCCGAGCGCGTCCAGCCGTGACAGTGCGCGTTGGAGCCGGGGCGGCAGTCGCCGCCACGCGTAGGTGATCGCGTGCAGCTCGGGGGCCAGACCCGCCGTGCGCGCTTCTGACAGTAGCCGCCGGGGCGACAGCGGGATGTCGTCCGGGGTCCCGTGGATCGCGGTGGCGAATCCGGTGCGGTTGGCGAGCGCCAGGCCCAGTCCCACCGGATGCCACAGTCCCGGCTCGAGGGCGATCAGAGTTCCTCCTGGACGCAGGAGTCGGGTCGCCTCGTCGAAGCACGGCGCGAGTGGCCCCTGGTAGGCGACGTGGTGCAGGACCAGCCGGTAGAGGACCACGTCAAACGAGGCCGGAGCGAAGGCGAGGTGGCCCGCGTAGCCGAGATGCGCCTCGTCGGCCCTGCCCATCCGCGCGACGGCCGCCACCCGCTCTGGATCGGAGTCGACCGCGACCAGCCGGAATGCCGGCGCCGGGAACAGGTGACGTCCCGGGTACCACCCCGCGCCCACGGACAGGACATCGCCTCGCGAAATCGACAATCGAGCTGCGAGCAGCGCCCGCTCGCGGCACATGACCTGGTGATAGTGGCGCTCGAGAGTCGATTCCCGGCTGAGGCGGTCCAGCAGGTTGTCCGGATCATGCGGCGCGGCCCGCATCGAGCCTGAGGCCGTCACGTGGCGTTCGCCTCCCGTCGGGCGAGGAACGCGAACTGCCCGCAGAACAGCAGCTTCGCGGCGTTCAGCGTCCGGACGTCGGTGCGAAGCACGCGCCCGGAGGCGTTCAGGGCTCGGTTAAGGGGCGATTCCCGACCCCACCAGCGGTGAAAGCAGCGGTGTCCGCCGGCCAGGCGCCAGGCCATCAGCGTCAGGCCGTCGATGCCCGGTCGGAGCTCGACCGGGTGGAGCCTTACCTGCTCCAGAAGGGCGACGAAGCCCGCCGGCGTGTAGTTCCAAAGGCTCAGTGAGTGGTAGGGCTCGAGTTGGGAGGTCGAGCCGGCGAACCATCCGCCGGGGGTCAGCACACGATGGACCTCAGCCAGCAGCGGCTCCGGGTGGCGGACGTGTTCGAGCACCTGTTTGCAGTAGACGAGATCGAAGCTGGCGTCCTCGAACGGCATCGAGATGCCGTCGAAGGTCTCGAAGCAGGCGTCCTGGCGGGTGCGTTCGCGTGCCTCGGGCGAGCCCGGGACGTCGAGCCCGACCCACTGGACGGCCGGATCGCGGGCGCGGAACACGTCGACCGAGCCGCCGGCGCCGCACCCGAGGTCGAGCACCCGCCAGGGTCCGGTGTCCGGGCGGCCGATCTCGCGCTCGGCGTAGCGGTCGGCGAGGGTCTGCCGGGCGTGATCGCCGGGCACGGCGTCGGCGAGCAGCTCCTTCAGGTCGCGACCGGGCAGCCTCAGCAGCTTGGCCCGCTCGCCGCGTGACGGTTGGTTCGTCGTGTTCGCTCTAGCGGTAGGGGAGTCTGGACTTCTCGCCGGCCCTGCGGTGGCCCACGAGCTGCCGCGCGAAGGCGACAACGAAACGGGGGTTGTAGCGCAAGTAGCGCCGCCACAGCCGGCGCGGCTCCTGGCCGAGCCGGTAGGCCCATTCGAGCCCCGCTTTCTGGAGCATCGGTGGCGCCTGGGGCACCAGGCCGGCCAGGAAGTCGAACGCGGCACCCACCCCAACGAGCACGGGGGCGTCCAGGTACGGGCGCAGGGCGGCCATCCACTTCTCCTGTTTGGGCACCCCGATGCCCACCCACACAACATCGGCCTCGGACTCGTTGATGTTTTCGGCCACCGCGGCCCGCTCCTCGTCGGTGAGGCGGCGGAAGGGGGGCGCGTAGCCTCCCACGATGTTGATCCCCGGATAGCGCCGGCGCAGGCTCATGCCGAGGTGCATCAGCGACCCCTGGTCGCGGCCGCCATACAGGTAGAAGCGCTGGCCGGTGCCGGCGGCGTGGGCGCAGGCGCGGGCCATCAGCTCAGGACCGTAGACGCGATCGCGCAACGACTGTCCCAGCGCGTTCATCGCCCAGACCAGCGGCTGTCCGTCGGGCACGTTCAAGGAGGAGCCCATCAGCGCGGCGTGGAGCTCTTGGTCCTCCTGAGAGGCCATCACGGTATGAACGTTGCAGACGCAGACGTACCCGCGTCCGCGCTCGGCCACCATCGCGTCCATCCAGCGCATCGTCCGCTCGTAGTCGATCACGGCCAGCGGGACGCCCACGACGTCGACCGTCGGCGGCGACGAGATCGGGCTAGCGTATGACTGAACGGGGCTTTCCGGGCGCATCACGGGTGCTTCTGCTAGCCGCGGGAAACCGGGATCGAACGGGGCGACGGCCGCAAACCTCCACAGCTTTAACGTGTTTCAGCGGCCGAGGTTGCGCACTTGCTTGCACCTCGGTGGCGCGTGGGCACGTCCAATTATGTCCAAGATGCTTGACGAGGCCAGTCCCTACAGCGCTATGCTAAGCGATGACAAGGAAGTCGACAGGCTCGCGAGCATCGCCCCCTTTCTCGCGAGTCTTCGGACGGCCCCCAGCCCTACCAGGGTCGTCCTTCGGTCGGGCCCGTACCGCCTTCGCGGTGCGGGCCCGCCATGTTCAGGGACTTCTCTAGTTTTCGGACTTCTCTAAGCTCGCGCGTCGCATGAATTGCCTGGTCACCGGTGGCGCCGGCTTTATCGGCTCGCACGTCGTGGACGCGCTGGTCGCCCGGGGCGATCGCGTCACCGTGGTCGACAATCTGTCTTCGGGGCGGCGCCCGAACCTCGAAGCGGCCGAGCGGTTGGGCGCGATCTTGCATGTCAGCGACGTGCGTGACAGGGGCGCTCTGGCCGGGATCTTCGGCGGGGCGCAGCCGGAGGTCGTGTTTCATCTCGCCGCCCAGATCGACGTGCGGAGATCGGTCGAGGACCCGGTCGAAGATGCACAGGCGAATGTGGTGGGCACGATCGAGGTGCTTGACGCTGCGCTGGTGGCTGGCGCCCGACGCGTGGTGAACACCTCCACCGGGGGTGGGCTGTACGGCGACGCAGACGTGATCCCGACGCCCGAGGATCACGCCATCACGCCGCTGGCGCCGTACGGGCAGGCAAAGTACGCCGCCGAGGGTTACTGCGAGCTGTACACCCGTTTGCACGGGCTCCCAACCGTGTCGCTGCGTTATGGAAACGTCTATGGGCCGAGGCAGGATGTCTACGGCGAGGCCGGGGTTGTGGCGATCTTCTGCGGCCACCTCGTGGAGGGGACTCGGCCCACCGTATTTGGTGATGGTCGCCAGACCCGCGACTGGGTCGAAGTGAGCGACGTGGTCCGGGCTAACCTGCTCGCCGCCGACGCCGCAGTCACAGGCCCCGTCAACATCGGGCGGGGACGCGAGACCTCGGTGCTGGATCTGCTCGAGATCCTGGGCGAGCTGGGCGGGGGCAGGCGCTTGAGCGAGCCGCAGTTCGCGCCCGAGCGCCCGGGGGAGGTCAGGCGAAGCTGCCTCGACATCTCGCGGGCCGGGCGCGAGCTCCGATGGAAAGGGACAGCCGAGCTGCGCGACGGGCTTGGGCGGATTCTCGAGGAGCTCTAGCGGTCCATGAACGCCGCCCTCCGCCGTCCTCGTCGGGTGGGGGAGTCAGCCGGGACGTAGCACCACGGCACCGCCGAGCGTGCGCGCCCTCCACCCGAGGCGCTCAAGGATCGGGATCCACGGCGTTGCCTGCGGCAAGCTCGGATCGACGACCGCGACCGTCACGTGATGGGTGAACAGGAAGGTTGCGGCCGCACCCTCCATGTCGGGCACCGGGGCGCCGGAGGTAAGCGTCGCGTAGGCCGGGTCGTGCTTGTACGGGTCAGGAGCCTCGGGCGGTACGACGTACCCGCTGGCCATCTTGAAGCGTAGGCCAGCCTCGGCCTGCCACAGCATGCTGTAGCCCGAGATTCCCACCGGCAGTAGGAGCGCCGTGTCGCGTGGGGTGATCACATCCCGATATCCGGACCTCGTGAACAGACTCGGGAGCGGCGGGGTTCCCCGCCAGAAGCCCGCCCCGATCGCCGGCCAGATGCACGCAACGGAAAATGCCGCCAGCAGCCAGGGGGCCACCCGCCTGCGCGCGTCGGCGAGCCACAGCGCGGCGAGGATTGCACTGATCAGGAACCCGTAGACGACGAAGCGCGAGGGCAGCGCCAAACCGAGCACGGGCAGCCGCTGCCCGATCGCCCAGGGCAACGGGATGCTCGCGGCGCCGTCGACGCGCAGGCGGCCGCCAAGTGAGCAAACAACGACCACTGCGAGCATGCCGATCATGACCTTGCCCGCCACGGCGCGCCAGCGCCGGCGCGCGCCGAGGCACATCATGGCGATCAGCGGCAAACCGAAGTACGCACCCCCCTCGACAATGCCGGCGGTGAAGCGGCTGCTCGTCGGGAGGAAGTGCCTGCCGCCGAGCTTGGTGACCTCCGTGGGGATCGCGAATCCGAGCAGGTCGTTCGAGAACATCTCAGTGCGCCACACGAGGATCGGTAAGCCGCCCGGCTGAAAGGCGTAATAGAGATAAGGGGATACGATCACCGCGGTCGCCGCGTACGCGAGCGCGATCGGTGCGAGCACCCCCCGCAAGCTTGCGCGTTGGCGCGTGTCGGCGAACGCGTACCCGACGCCCAGCGCGATGGCTCCGAACAGCGTGAAGGTCACGAACACCTCCGCACCGAAGGAGAACTGCAGCACGAGCGCTACCACCAGGAGCGCGAACAAACGGGCATGACTGAGCTCGCCCGCCAGTCCCCGGAGCACGAGATGCACGATCGCCGGGATCAAGAACACCAGCGTCAAGTGCATGTGACCCGCCAGTTGCCCGAGCAGGTACGTCGAGAAGCCGAACAGCCAGCCACCGACCAGAGACGGCCAGAACTGCCCGGTCAAACGCCGGCAGAGCAGGAATGCAAAGAAGGCGGCGAGCACCGGGCACAGCAGCATCGCCAGGTTGTAGGCGAACAGCGGTCCTGCGACCGCGGTCACCGGAGAGAAGATCAGCGCTGCTCCCGGCACCAGCGCGCCGAGCGCGATGTTGAATCCTTGCGGCGCGTAGATGATGTCGCTGTGGAATGGATTCGTGCCGTGGAGCAGCGCGTGAGGCCACCAAGCGAAGGCCCAGACGAAAATGCCCTCATCGGTGCCCAGGCAGATGCACTGATGGCTGTGAAGCAGTGCCTTCCCGAACAGGACTAGCGAAGCGATCAGGTAAACGATCAGCGCGAGGACCGCCGGAGGTCCGGCCACTGCCGCGCGGAGGGTAGTCCGGGCAGCCATCACGGAAAGGTACGCGGTAGCGTCCCGGCCTCCCTCTGAAGGACGTTTCATGACCAAGTTCGTCAGCGTCGCGATCCCGGTTCGCAACGGTGCGGGCGTGCTCGAGCAGACGCTTGGCGGCTGTTCGGGCGCAACGCCTCGATCCGTCGGCGTCGATCGAGCTTGATCGTGTGCGACTCGGCCTCGCACGATGGTTCGGTCAGCATCGCGCGCGCCTACGGCGCCGAGGTCATGGAGATTCCCGTCGAGCAGCTTCTCGCACGGGGAGACCCGCAACCTGCTGATGCGCCGTGCGCCAGGGCGAGCATGTGGCGTTCCTCACCCAGGATGCGGTGCCGGCGGATCCGGGCTGGTTGGCGCGGTTGCTCGACGGCTTCGCGCTCGCCCCCGACGTCGGGCTCGTCTACGGTCCGTACCGGCCGCGGGACGACGCTTCGCCGATGGTCGCACGCGAGCTGACCGAATGGTTTCACTCGTTCGCGCCCGACGGTGCTCCGCGGATCGATCGCCTAGCCCCTTCCGAACGGACGATTCCGGCGACCGAGCTCGAGGGCATACGCGGCTTCTTCACCGACGCCAACGGCTGCCTCGCGCGAGCGGCGTGGGAGGCCGTGCCGTTTCGCGCCGATCCCGTACGCCGAGGACCGAGCGCTCGCCATGGACATGCTGCGAGCGGGCTACGCGAAGGTCTACGTGCCGCAGGCTCGCGTGATCCATTCGCACGATTACTCGCTGATCGGCTGGCTGCGGCGGAGCTTCGACGAGGCGAGGGCGCTGCGTGACGTCTACGGCTACGTCGAGCCCGCAGACATCCGGCGCAACGCGCTCATCGTCTGGGGCAAGGTCGGCGCCGACCTGCGCTGGGTGCGCGCGCATGGCGGCCGGCGCTCGCCGGCGCTGATCGCTCGCTCCCTGGCCCATCACCTGACTCAGGACGGCGGGCGCGCTGCTCGGTGCGCGTGCGCCCGACTGCCCGAACCGGTGGTCCGGAGGCTGTCGCTGGAGCGCCGGGGAGTGATCGATCGCGGCTTGCGGCTTGCGCGTCGCGGCGCCGCTACCGTGGAGTCTCGGCGGGTACCCTCTTGGCGATGGCAAGCTCGCTTCAGGCCCTGCTCGGGCGGCGACCCCGGTCATCGTCGCTCGCGACGTGAGCAAGACGTTCCGCGTGCCCGAAGAGCGCAGGCACACGCTCAAGGAGCGCGTGCTGCACCCGCGCCGCCGCACCCGCTATCAGACGTTCCAGGCGCTCAACAACGTCTCGTTCGCGCGTCGAGAGCGGAGAGTTCTTCGGGATCGCCGGCCGCAACGGGAGCGGCAAGAGCACGCTGCTCAAGTGCCTCGCCGGGATCTACGGAGCGGACGGGCAGATCTGGCGCCGCGGGCGGCTGTCGACGCTGATCGAGCTCGGCGTCGGGTTCAACATGGACATGGCGGCCCGAGACAACGTCGTGATGAACGGGATCATGCTGGGCCTCTCCCCCCGGGAGGCCCGCAAACGCTACGAGAGCGTGATCGAGTTCGCCGAGCTTCAGGAGTTCAAGGACCTCAAGCTCAAGAACTACTCCTCGGGCATGCAGGTGCGCCTGGCGTTCTCGGTGGCGATCCAGGTCGACGCGGACATCCTGATGGTCGACGAGGTGCTCGCCGTCGGCGACGCGGCCTTCCAGCAGAAGTGCTTCGACGTGTTCAACGATCTACGCGACCGCGGACGGACGATCGTGTTCGTCACCCACGACATGGGCGCGCTGCAGCGCTTCTGCCACCGAGCGCTGCTGCTCGAGCGCGGTGATCCGGTGTACCTGGGTGAACCGCAGGAGGTGGCTGACCGCTATCTCGAGCTCAACTTCGGTCGCGATCCTCAGTCGATGGGAGAGGCGGGCGGAGGAGCGCGTCGGCGATGGTCAGGCCCGGATCGTCGACGTTTGGCTGGAGAACGAGATCGGAGAGCGGCTCTCGAACGTTCCCCAGCACCAACGGGTGACGCTCAAGGCACGCGTGTTGTTCATGGTCGACGTCACCGATCCCTCCGCCAGCCTCTACATCTACAACGAAGGGCACCACGCGGTTGTCATCGCCACCACCTGGATGGACAACGAGCGCACGGGTGACTTCGATGCCGGCGAGGAGGTGGAGATTGCGCTTCACGTTCGACAACGTTCTCGCCCCCGGACGCTACACGCCCGTGTTCCAGCTCGCTCACCGCGGCTCGGGGCTCGACATGATCGACCGCTTCGAGGGCGGCTTCTCGTTCGTCGTGACAGGCACCCATAGCGCTTGGCGGGGTGGTCGATCTCCCGGTTCGCTCCGCCATCAGCCGCGTCGATGCTCCCATCGGGCAGCGGACACGAGCATGAGCGTGCAGGCCCCTCCTTACGAGTCGCTCGGACGACCGATTCATGGGCCCGGAGCGCTCACCGGCGATTGGCGGCGGTTCTGGCACCTCACCTTCAACATCGCGGTCATGCAGTGGAAGGTCCGCTTCTACGGCTCCGCGCTCGGCTATCTGTGGCAGCTGGTCAGGCCTCTGCTGCTGTTCCTGGTGCTGTACGTGTTCTTTACGCAAGATCGCGCACATCGGTGCCGGCGCGGGCCCGAGCTACGACTACTACGGAGCCCAGCTCCTCTCCTCGATCGTCCTGTTCACGTTCTTCAGCGAGGCGACGATGGGCGCTGTGCGCAGCGTGGTGGCCAACGAGACCTTGGTTCGCAAGATCCAGTTCCCGCGCATGGCGATCCCGCTGTCGGTCGTGCTGCTCGCGTTCTTCAACCTGTGCCTGAACCTGATCGTGGTGACGATCTTCGCGCTTGGCCGCCGGAGTCCGGCCGATGCTGACCTGGTTGGAGGTGCCGCTGATCGTCGGGCTGCTGGTGGTCCTGTCGGCCGGACTCGCGATGCTGCTGTCGTCGCTGTTCGTCTACCTCAGGGACATCGAGCCGATCTGGGAGGTGCTCAGCCAGGTCCTTTTCTATGCCTCGCCGGTGATCATTCCGGTGACGAAGGTTCAGGCGCAGCTGGGTCCGACGTTGACCCGCCTCTACATGCTCAATCCGCTGGCGGTGGTCTTCCAGCAGTTCCGCCACGCCTTCGTCACTCACGCAACCCCGAGTGTCGGGGCGCTGCTCGGCTCGATGGCAGCGATCGCGGTGCCGGTGGCGATCGTGCTGGCGATCTTCGCTGCTCGGCTTCTGGGTGTTCAACCGGATCGCCCCGCGGGTCGCCGAAGACCTCTAACAGTTACCGTGGTGGCGGATGCCAACCACGCGGGTTACGCGGTGAATGCCGGCCACCGCGATGATCGCCCGCGACGACGCGATCCGGGCAGCGGGGCCGCTGCGCGAGGACCGGTTCTGTACGGGGAGGACGTGGAGTGGTACCGGCGAATCCGCGGTCGCACCGGCGGACGGACCGGATGGCTAAAGGTCCGACATGTGCGACAGCACCCTGAAGAGGGGATTGTCCCAAAGGTAATACGGGATGATCCCTGGTGAGAGACCGAGTCGCCAGAGAAGATACGGCAGGCTTAACTGGTCCTGGTAAGACCACCGAATATTCTCCTCCATCCAAAGGCGTCCAAGACGTCGTATCCGCTCATTGGCGCTGTCGCGGACAAGTATTCCGGCCGCGTAGAGCCCGTTGTTCCCGTCATAACCTTGGGCTCTGTAGTGCTCCACCTGCTCACGCAGCGGAAGCCCCTTGTATTTGCGCATTTCAAGCGACGCAGGGACTTCGTCGAAGACGCTGTCGCGATCAGGATGCCGGCACAAGGCGAGGCCGCTGTTGTTCAGCGAGGCCAACACTTGCGAAGCGAATGCGTCGGTCGAGATCGCTACGCTGCCGTCGATCCAGATGGTGTAACGGTATTGGGGAAGCGCCTTGTCGGGCCTCGTCTTGAACCACTTGGCCGCTAGGCGGGGATGGTCGTAACGCGGCCGGCAGACACGAACTCGCCACCCTCCAGGAGGCTGGAGTGTCTCATTGTCGGTGAAGCAGACAAAATCGGCGCCGTAGCATGACGGCTGCAGCTTTGGCAGATCGTAGCCGCCGAATATCGCGGTATAGATCGCAACCCTGTCTCGACTGCCTCTACGCTCCGAGCGAGTCAGCATCTGACTAGTACGAAATCGCAGATCTGTGTACCGGCGCAGCATCGAGGCAAGATTGTCGCAATCGCGCAGTGCGTGTTTGGTGGGCGGACTCTGATCAGACCGGGGTGTCCGTGCACGCCGTCGGGCGCAAGGGGACGGTGCCGTTGGGGTGGACCCTGTATCTGCCAGAGGAATGGTGCGATGACCCGAACCGGCGCAAGAAGGCGAAGATCCCCAAGGCGGTGGTGTTCAAGACCAAGCCCGAGCTCGTGCTTGAGCTCGTCGCGGGCTGGGAGAGCGCAAAGGCGCCAGTGCTTGGAGACTGCGCCTATGGGAAGTAGACCGAGCTGCGCGAGCAGCTTGATGATGCCAGCCTTGAGTACGTCCTGTCGGTCTCAGAAGAGGTCGGCGTATTCGCATCCGAGACGGCGTTCGAGGTGCCGGCAAAGGCGCCCGGCCGGTTCCGGGCGGCAGAAAACCCGCCCGCGTCCGGACCGCGCGTCCGAGCAAATCGGCGCGCTGATCGAGCGCCTCGGACCCGAGGACTTCAAGACGGTGACCTTCCGCGACGGGCCCGACGGTAGGCGCATGAGATCGCGCTTCTGCTTTCTGCGAATCCGCGCCGCCCACGAATGGGAGAAGCGATCCTCCCCGCGACGAGAGGCGTGGCTGATCGTCGAATGGCCCAAAGGCAAGGATAACCCGACCGACTACTGGCTCTCCAACCTACCGACCGACACCAAGGCCGAGCGGCTCGCCGGGCTGGCCCGCCTGCGGTGGAAGATCGAGCTCGGCTACAAGCATCTCAAGGGCGAGCTCGGCCTGGACCACTACGAGGGCCGCTCCTGGCTGGGGTGGTATCACCACACCGCGCTGGTGACCGCCGTGCACGGGTTCCTGACCCTGGAGCGCCAGCACCCAAATCACCAGTGGCCGGCCTGACGCTTCCCCAGGCAGTCCAACTGCTCCAGCCGATCTTCAAGTGCTGGACCGGCCGCTGCCAAACCTGCGAACAACCCGTCGACCTCGTCAAGCTCCTCCTGCGCCGAATCCGTCGCCACGAGTAACAAGACCTAACAAGCACTACTCTAGCCTATAGCCTAGGCGCTCCATCGTCGTCTCCCAACTCAACTGGCGACCACGCCCTCGACGAGGCGTTTGGTTATCGTCCGCTCGTGCGGTCGCCTTACGACGCCCCCATGTGGCGCTCTTGGTTCGCCGCCGGTCAGATCGCATCGTGATCTACACGGCGATCTACGGCGGCTACGACAGCCTTGCGCCACAGCCCGAGCTGGACGGTGTCGAATGGGTGTGCTTCACTGATAACGTCGAAATCACGGCAACGCCGCCGTGGACGATCCGATTTGAACCCGGTAGATCCGAGTACCCACGATTGTCGGCGAAGTGGTTCACGACGCATCCGCACCGGGCGATCGGCGAGTATCAGCGGACGATCTGGATCGACGGGAGCATACGGGTGACGTCGCCGACGTTCGTGCGCGAACTGCTCCACATCCTCGTAGACCGGCCGCTCGCCAACTTTCCCCACCCCGACCCGCGACAACGTTTTTCCACGAGGCCGACCTTTCGGCGACGATGCCGAGGTACCAGGGGCTTCCCGTGTTCGAGCAGGTCGAGTACTACAGCTGCCAGGGTTTCACAGGGACCGAGCTTTGCGCGTGCGGAGTGCTCCTTCGCGACAGTGCTGATCGGCGGATGCGGCGGCTCAACGAGGCCTGGATGGGGGAGTGCCTTCGCTGGACCTATCAGGACCAGTTGAGCCTCCGTACCTGCTCTGGCAGCGCAACGTGCTACCGGCGCTTATCCCCTACAACCTTTGGGACAACCACTTGATCGCGTTTCAACCGCATCTCTCTGACCTTTGATCGAGCGGATCACCACAGACATGTTCGGGACCGAGACCAGGGGGCATGAGGCGCGATACTGCCTCGCGGCCGGGTTCCTGCGACCCGGCGACATCGTCGTCGACGCGGCGTGCGGGATCGCGTACGGCGCGTCGGTGCTCTGCGCACACGGCGACGTGAGTTACATCGGCGTCGACGAGGATATCAGCGAGGCGGTGGTCGACCAGTCAAGCATCGTCAGTCTGATCGAGGCAGACCTGATGACATGGCGGCCAGAGTTCGACTTCGACGTCGCCGTAGGGTTCGAGACGGTCGAGCACCTTCATGACTACTCGACCTACTTGGAGTGGTGTCGTCAGGCGCACAGGTTCGCAATCCTCTCGGTGCCGATTGTTCCGACTGTCGGGACGAACCCGTTCCACGTGCACGATTTCGAGCGGCACGATCTGATCGACCTGTTCCTGAACGATGAGTGGGAGCTGTTCCAGTATCTCGATCAGCCTTCCGAACTCGCTGGGATCTACGTATTCGCAAGAACCGGTGTGTCACCGATAAGCTTCACGGGCCGGCATCGACGACCGCGCCGATGACGTCACCGTCGAAGCTCGGGCTAGTCGGTATGGACGCGAGGAGGCTGGCCCTCGCGTGTTGCGGGTTCGCGGGTTAGCTTCGGCGGTTGATGAAGGGCCGCTCTCGGCCAGAGCCGCGTACAACCGTTCAACCCCGGGATCTGATAGCCGTAAACCTCGCCGACGAACTGTCGATGTCGATCACCGACGGCCCATCACCCGGCCCCGCGCCAGCCCGCCACGCGCGCGCGAGCGCCTGATCGAGCACCCGGTCGAGCTGGCGGACGTGCCCGAAAAATGAACGCCCGCAACAACGTCCCCAGCGTGGAGGGCGCCATCACCCGGTGGCCCAAGATCAGGACCGTGCTCCCGGCCCGCAGCACGTTCATCTCATCGATGCTGTCCGCTCCGGCGAGCATCCCGTGCACCAACGATATCACCTTCCGGCCCGGCAGCGCCGCCCCCGGCAACCTGGGGTCAAGCTACACCGACTCGTTCACCAACTCCTCGATCCCCAACCGCTCCGCCAACGTCGCCGTCACCAACAAGCCGGCGTTACTGACCAGCCGCTGCTCATCGAACCGAACCTGCACCGAATCCACGTTCGCCAGCTCCTCGGGAACGTCCGCACCGTCATGCACCATATGGGTGACCTCCTGACAGGGCCGCAGCCGCCCCATACGACTGCCATCAAAGCCCTGCTTAGGAGGACATTAAGAATGAAGCTCGGACGAAACCGAGCGCACTACTCGATGGATCCAGGCTGAGACGTTCAAGCTCTCCACCGACCCGCTGTTCGTGGAGAAGGTCTACGACGTCGTAGGCCTGTACCTGAACCCGCCGGAAGCGGCGGTGGTGTTGTGCGTGGATGAGAAGAGTCAGGTGCAAGCGCTCGCGCGCTCCCAACCGGCCTTCCCGATGACGCCGGGGATGCCGGAGCAGCGCACGCACGACTACCTGCGCCACGCCGCGACCAGCCTGTTCGCCGCGTTCAACACCGCTGATGGCACCGTGATCAGCTCGGTGCACCGCCGCCACCGCGCGATCGAGTTCAAGAAGTTCCTGACAAAGATCGACAGCCAGGTCCCGCGCACCTCGGCGTGCACCTCGTCTGTGACAACTACGGCACCCACAAGAGCCCGGCGATCCGTCGCTGGCTGAACGCCCACCCGCGCTTTCACATGCACCACACACCCACATACTCGAGCTGGATGAACCAGGTCGAGCGATGGTTCGCCTACCTCACCGAAGATCTCCTGCGCCGCTCCGATCACCGCAGCGTCCACGCCTTGGAGAAGGACATCCGCAACTGGGTGACAGCGTGAAACGAGAACCCCAAGCCGTTCCTCTGGACCAAGACCGCGGAGCAGATCCTGGAATCACTCTCACGACTTCTTCAACGAATTAACGGCGGAGGCACTAGTCGCCCCCACTCGCAGCCCGCTCGAATTTCTGCCATTCGCCGACGTCAGCGGACGTTATTACCGACAACGCGACTTACAACCGGTTCGGAGGAATCCCCACGATCATGCGGCACCGCGACGACTCCAGTGCGCGCCTGGTAAAGCCCACGATGTAGCCAGACTGATCGAGCATGAGTTCGGGCCTCAGCTTCGCGATATCGAAGGTGTTATCTCCTATACCTTGGTTCTCGGCAGCGAGGATCAAGTCAGATCTGAAGCTGCCGCTATCCCGGACGTGACCCCCGACTGCGACGTGCAGATGCCACATCTCCCAGTCCTCCCGAACGGCGTCGCTGGAATGGTCGCCATCCACGAACACGAGGTCGAGGCCTTGGGAACGGGTCGACCAGATGGAGCTCGGTGCCAGATCGGATTGCGTCGCAGAACACGAGGGCCGACGGCCCTCGTAGACCCCGATCTCGACCACGCGCGAACTGTCGTGGGTGAGATCGGCCAGGAGTCGTGCCTCGGCTCGCGAGTGCATGACGCGCGTCGGAATGAGACCCGCGGCCAAACCGATCGCTCGCAGCCGGGGTTCGTTTCGCAGCCGATCAGCAGTGCTGGCGCGAATAGCGTTCGGTAGCGGCACGAGAAGTCAATGTGGGCTGGTGCCCAGCTTAGAAGGCGCGGTGTTACGGGGTCGCGCGATCTTGAGCATGAACTGCTCCAGCGCGTCAATGCGCGGGGCCCAGGCGTAAGCACCGGCGGTGGCCATGCCGGCTTGTTCGAGCCGCGAGCGGAGCGCCGGATCGGCGAGCAGCCGGCGGGTGGCGGCAGCCACGGCAGACGACCGCGGTTCGGGCATGAGGCAATTCTCTTCATCCACGCAGAAGTCACGGTTGCCGTCGGCATCGGTGCAGACCACGGGGCAGCCGGCCGCCATCGCCTCGAGGATCGTCAGGCAGAAGCCCTCATGCGTGGAGGTCTGGAGGAACACCGTGGCTTGATTGAGGAGCGCGTTGACCTCCAAGTCGGACGGCGCGGTCACGTACCGGATGGACGGCTCATTGGCCAGCTCGGGCTCGGTTCCGAATAGGCAGAGCTCCGGACGCCGAGGCGAGAGCCGTCTCCACGCGGCCAGCGTCAAGCGCAGGTTCTTCAGGGGGTTTGACCGTCCGAGCGCCAGCAGCATGCCGTCGCGACGACCGACGTCGGGCAACGGGCGAAAGGTGTCGAGGTCGATGCCCGGTGAGATCAACGTGGAGTTCACCCCCAACTCCGCGAGATGGGTTTGATTCCAAGTCGAGGTGGTGAGGAACCTGAACTCGGGTCGATACGTGTTCAGGACCTCGTGCCGACGCATGGCGACTTCGGGGTAATAGCTGGTCTCGATGTCCTGAACCAGGTAGACCGGGACGCCGTTCACGACGCTCGCGCGCCAGACCGGAGTGGCGGTCTCCCACCAGGTCGCCACCTTGATCGCCTTCAACGGCGTGAGGGCCGCGACGAGCGCGTCATAGTCGGGAAAGCTCCGCACCGGGCAGCGGAGGTCGAACCAGTCGGGTTTGCCTCCCAGCGTCCACAGCGCGGCGTCGTGGCCCCGGTCGATGAGGCCGTTGAGATGCTCGAACACCACGCGGAGCCCGCCGAACACTCTGGTGTCCTGCGCCACGTACACGACCCGCAGCCTCCCGTCCTCGTTCAGGACCGCCCGCTCGTCGAAGAACGTTTTCCAGCGACGCCAGAAGACGCGCTGTGACTTGTCCTCGCGTTCACCACCCGACGTGCCCCGCGTAATCGACTCGTGGTGGTGCAGTCGCGCCGCCGGGGTGTAGAGGACCTCGTAACCAGCCTCCCAGGCACGTAGGCAATAGTCGACGTCCTCATATCCCATCCCGTACTCGTCTTCGAACGGTCCCACCCGATCGAGGACCCCGCGCACGATGTACATGCAGGCGCCGGTCGCGGCCAGGGTCGGGCCGGCGATGTCCGCCGGCCCCCAGTCCGCCGGCTTGAACCGATAGCGGTGGTCGAACCACTCGGGTGCGTCCCGGTTGCGGATTGTCCCGGCGTACTGGATCCGGTTGTCGGGATACAGCAGCTTTGCGCCGACGATCCCGATGTCGGGACGGCATGTGGTCGCGTACTGGAGGGCAGCCAGCCAGTCGCGCATGGGGACAACGTCGGAGTTGAGCAGAACTACGTCGTGCCGGCGGTCGGCGGCCCGCAGCCCGCGGTTGACGTTGGTTGCAAACCCGGCGTTTTGCTGACCCGGCACGACCTCGATCCCGTCGATCTGATTGAGGGCGGAGAGGTGCTCCGGCCCGCTGGCGTCGTCCGCGACGACGATCCGCACGCGACCTCGTTCGGTCGTCTGTCGGATCTTCGCCACCAACTGAGCCACCAGCTTCGCGTCACGGTAGCTGGGGATCACGATCGTCACCGGACGCCCATGGCGCTTGTACCAGCGCCGCGCGGCCACGGCCTCGCTGCCGGGCCCGGGACCGAGCCGCAGCACCCGGTCCAGCGGGGTCAAACGCAATGGGAAGATCAGGCTCTTGAACAGGACGGAGGAGATCCCCCTGTACTTGTAGGTGAGATAGATCCGCCGTGGCAGGTTGGCGAACCGACCGCGGCGGGAGCCGTCCATCGGCGACCCCGACACGGTCAGCCGCGCAACTTTCGTCGCAGGCGGCGCAGCGGCTTGATCAGTGGCCGGATGAACCTCAGCATCCTGCGTCCGTACATGAGCATCCGATCCAGCTGGTCCGCCTCCTGGCGGGCGGCGGCGCCGGCACGGCGTGCATCCTCGAGTTCGCGCTCGAGGTCTGCGATCCGCAACCTGAGCTCGGGCACCTCCGCGGAGCGACCCTCGGCGTCCGCGAGCAGCTTCGCCAGCCGGTCTCGTTCGTCCAGGCGCGCCCGCAGCCCCTCGATCTGGTCGTCCTTATCAGCGATCTGGGCCGTCTGCGTCTCCAATACGGCGAGCCACTGGCGGAGCGCGACCGAGCCGCCCAGCGCGGCGTGATCGCGCATCGTGGGAAGCTCCGCGTCGCTCGCCATCGCGATTGTGTAGGCCTCCTCTCCGCAGAGTGTCGGAGGGCAGCGTCTGCACGACGAGGTCTCCTTCGCGACTGGACGCGTCCGCCGCGGTCAGGACCGAGGCCACGTAATCGTGCTGTCGAAGCAGTTGCACGTGGCTCAGCCTTGCTCCCAGCGCTCGCTGCAGCTCGGTTGGCGCGAACTGGTGGAGCTGGTACGGATTCCCCGCCTGGTAGGCGTCGCGATTGGCTGACGCGACGAGCAGCAGCCCGCCGGGAGCGAGTACGCGGATCAGCTCGTCCAACACAGCCAGCGGATCCTCCACGTACTCGATGACCTCGAAGCAGACGACGAGATCGAACCGGTTGTCCTCGAACTCGAGCCTGCGCAGGTCGCCAGCCTGAAACCGGACCGACTCAGGCATTCCGGGTATCGCCATCGCCAGCACCCCACGAGAAAGGTCGACACCGATCACCTTGCGCGCGCCGCCGTCGGCCAGCAGCCGGCTGCCGTGGCCGGTGCCGCAGCCTGCGTCGAGGACCACGCGGTCTCTCGCCGCCTGCGCCGCCCAGAGATAACGGGAGACCCGCTCGACCTCGATCAGGCGCTCTGTCGTCCGACTCTGAGCGGCTCCGGTCGGAGACTTTCCGCGTGATGGACGGAGCGTCGCTGTTCACCGGCGAGAGGCTAGCGGCTGTCGTTCGCGTCGGCGCGCAGACGGATACGATCGCCCGATGCCCGAGGTCGCGTTCGTCATGTCCGCTCGCCAGCCGTATCCGCTGCGCGAGCTGGCCGCGACGCTCGGGCACGAGCTCGAGTTGCAGGCGGTACCTTCCTCCCTGCATCTCGAAGGTTTTCCGGAGCCACGGCCGAGCCTGGTCTACGTTCTGCTCGATCCGCCCGGCGTACGTCGTCAACGAGGGCGAGGAGGCGCTACCGTCCCACGGAATTCTCCGGCGCACGATCTTCGTGTGCACCGGCCATCGTCCACGGGCGTCGAGGAAGAGATGTCGCCCTGCTGCGCAGGGCAGGCGCGGTGTTCGTTCTCGACCGGCGCGATGGTGGCGATGCATCGGCTGGGCATCCCGGCCCGGCTGCATCAGGCCCGGCTACTCGAAGGCGCTTGATCGCTTCGACCCGACCGCGCCCCGGCCGATCGACGTACTGTTCCTGGGCGCGCATAGCCTGCGACGCACCAAGTACCTGAGCCGCGCGGCGCGGGTGCTCTCGCGTCACAACTGCGTGCTGCAGGTCTCCGAGGACACTCCGAACGCCGGCGACAGTCAGCTCCCCACTGGCGGAGGCCCGCTGGCCGCTGCTGGCCCAGGCGAAGGTCTGATCAGCCTGCATCGCGACGAGCAGTCATGATTCGACTGGCGGGAGCGCTTGACGCGATCCACGCCGGGGCGGTGGTCGTCACGGAGCCCTCCAGCGGTATCGCGCCGCTGGTGCCCGGTGAGCATCTGCTGGTCGCAAGCGCCGGATTCGCTTCCTTACCTCGTCGAGGACGCTGTTGGGCGACGAGCAGCGGCTCGCACGTCTGCGCTCCGGAGCGTACGAGCGACTCAAAGCGTGGATCCCCTATCGCCATGTCGGTTGCGGTCCTGCGCGCGGCAGTGGTGGAGCTGGTGGGCGAGCCGGTGCCTTCCGGGGCCACCCTTGGTACGCTGCTACCGGCGCGGGCGGCTGACGATTCAGCCGTGCCGGTCACGATGCCGCACCAGCACCACCGAGGTCGAGCCGTGGTCGCGTGAAGCCAGACGTATCGAGGTGGCTCACGAGAGCCCGGCGTGGCGGTCGCGGCGGGCACCACGTGTGACCGCCGTGTGACGTTGCACGGTCGCGATGAGCAGATCGTCAGCGACGCTTGACTCGCTTGTGCACAGCAGGCTGCGTGACTTCGAACTGGTGGTGGTCGCCGGGCGTGACAGCGAACAGGCCGACAAGACCGTTGTTGAATGGATGGCGACTCACGGCGGGATCGCGTCGCGGTTGGTGGTGGCCGATGTACAGCGGGGTGGGAGCGGCTAGGAACATCGGCCTCGACTTTGCCCGGGGATGCGTTCTTCCTGATCCTCGCCCCGGGCCAGCACCTCTATCCGCGATGCCTCGAGGTGCTCACAAGCACGCTGGAGACCATGCCCGAGGTGGCGTTCGCGTACCCGACGCAGGAGGTGAGCGGCGCCGTCGACGAGTTCGTCCACGACGGCGGCGATTACCTCTTGACAGATCCGCGCTGATCACGTCTCCGGGTTTCAGCTCCGCCATTTGTTTCGCGTCGGCCACTTTGTAGTCCATGGTCATTGCCGGCATGAATCCGGGAATGTCTCCGTGCTTCAACATAATCCTCTCCGTCGGGACATCCACGGAAATCACCTCGCCCGACACCGCATAATGCTTCGCCGTTTCCTGATGGCATCCCACCCACAAAATTCCACATGCCGCCAAAATAACCATCAACAATCGCTTCATTTCCGCTCCTCAATAGTGAAAGCGCCAGCGAATCTGCGCCGCCATCATTCGTGGGTCCGCGTAGTGCGATCCGCCAAACGTGTTGCTCGTATCCAGCATATACCTCTGGTTCGTTATGTTCGTGGCTACAAAACGCACCGTGAAATTCTCGCCGAAATTCTTACCCAGCGACAAATCCAGAGTGTAATAGCTCGGCAAATGGCTGGGCCCGTCGCCATTCAGAAATCCCGAACCATAATTGATCGTCACTGCCGCAAAGCTGCGCCACGGCAGGTCGCCTTCCCTGCCTGCGGAAAAGGTATTCCGCTGGTCGTGGTCCAGATAGAAATTCCCGCTCTCCGGCGGCGTAAAATCCGTCAATCCCCCCGTTATCGCTCCTACCCCTTGCGCTTTCTGGTTTGAATACACCACGTGCGCGCGATAGTGCTTCAGCAGCAGCGGCAAACGCACCGTGGTCTCCAATCCGCTGATTACCGCCCCTTGTATCGTCAGCGGCAAAAAAATGTTCGAATTTCCCAGCGAATCGTGGTCGAAGAAATTCCTCGCCGAGGTGTGGAAATACGTTTCGCTCACTGCCCATCTTCGTATCGGAATCGTTACGCCATACGACGAGATCATTGCCACTCTACCCTTGCGTACGGAATCAAACCGAACGGAAACCATCGACTATCTGAAGAAGTTGGCAGTACCCAATCAATTCAACAAGCAGCAAACAACCAACACTACGCCCAATTAGCGGCGCGTCATCTCTTCCAGACCATTTCAGTCGCCAACAACTTGCGTTTGTTCCTGCTGATTTGCAGTGAAGACTTTTCGCTCACCAGTGCGGATAACGAAGAAGTCGGAAGTAATTGCACTTGCCTGTGAAGTGGCGAAATCGGAAATGTAGTACTTCACATTGACGCGAACGCTGTTTCACGGGAGTTGGCCGATTTCTCCCTACTTTTTTCCCAATTCCTGCGATGACGGTCGTGAGTGATAACACCGGTGGTTGAAAAAGCGCCATTCCTTAAAGACACTGACAAGCTTGGACCGCCTCTTACACTCACGAAGGCTTGCCCCCGTAGGCTGTCTCGATGGGAAAGTTGGGGATCGCGTCTCGCCTTGCCGGAGTCCGTCTGGGAAATCCATGAGATCATTACCCCATCTCCGGTACCGCTAGGAGTGAGCCATGCACACTTTGCTTCAGGACCTCCGCTATTCCGCGCGGCAGCTCATCAAAAATCCAGGATTCACACTGACGGCAGTGATCTCGTTGGCGCTCGGCATTGGAGCGGCCACCGCTGTGTTTAGCGTGATGTATGCAGTCTTGATGCATCCTTATCCCTACCCTGCCGCGGATCGAATAGTACGACTCACGGTCGACAGCGTAGCGGGTTCCGGGGACTCCGTCTATCTAAATGGCGCCGAAATTCAGACTTTGCGGCAATCACCAGTGGTCGAAAGCGTTCTGGCTTCGGACAACAGCGCTCTGATGCTGACCGGGCAAGATCTTCCGGAGACAGTGCACGCCGTGAGCCTCATCTCGAATAATTTCCAGGATCTCGGCGTGCCCGCTTTGCTGGGTCGCGGACTTTGGCCATCCGACGCAGTGGACGGCCAGGAGCCACGACCTGTTGTAGTTCTTTCCTACAGGTTTTGGCGGAGACACTACTTGTCCAATCCGGATGTCGTGGGCCGCACTCTGCAACTTGATCACAGGAACTTCGAGATCGTAGGCGTCGCGGCGCCGCGATTCACTTGGTATGACGGCGACGTCTATCTCCCGCTGAAGCTGTTGCGAGATCCAGGGCGCACATCTATCGTCGATCTGCTTCTGCGGCCCGGCGTCAGTCGCGCCACAGCCGAAGCCGCACTGCAGCCCCTCGTGGAACAGTTCGCCAGTTCGAGGCATACCGATTTACCGGATGTCTTCAGGGTCCATGTGCATGGGCTGAACGACTGGGTAGTTAGCTCCTTGGGCGGGACACTGTACTTGCTTTTTGGCGCGGTGATGTTGCTGCTGGTGATTGGATGTGGAAATGTCTCGACTCTGCTGCTGGCACGGGGTACGGCGCGGCAACATGAATTGGCTGTGAGAACCGCAGTCGGCGCGGGCCGCTTCCGAATCATTCGCCAATTGCTCACGGAGTCGCTCCTTCTCGCGGTGATTGGCGCGTTGCTCGGTGTTCTAGCTTCTTACGGCGCTCTGGTACTGACGCTGCGTCTGGTGCCACAAACTACGTTCGCCTCCGAGGCCGTGATTCGTATTAACCTCCCGGTTCTGTTTTTCAGCGTCACGGTCGCGCTCGGAACGGGTGTTCTGTTCGGGCTTTGGCCAGCGCTGCAACTTTCGCGTACGCACATCGGGGAGATCATGCAGTCTGGCGCGCGCCGGTTAGCCGGCAGTGTCCGCGAACGCAAGGCCCATAGCATGCTGATCACCGCGCAGGTAGCGCTGACATTATTGTTGCTCGCAGCTGCGGGCTCCGCAATGAAGGGGTTCGTCCAGCTGATCCACCAGCCCCTCGGTTATGACCCGCACAACGTGATGGCGATAGGAATTCCTTTACGCGCAAGCTCCTACGGCACTTGGCCGGCGCGTGCAGCCTATTTTGAGCAACTGCGAGAGAAAGTCGCGGAGACACCGGGCGTGCTCACAGCGGCGATTTCCACCGATGCGACGCCGCCGAGGAATGGATGGATTATGGGATTTGAAGTTTTGGGCAAACCCATGGCCCCTGGTGCAGGGGCGCTTTTTGATTCGAGTGGGTCTGAGATCGGATCGGTCAACCTGATTAGCCCGGAGTACTTCCCGGCTTTGCGCATTCCCGTGCTGGAAGGACGGATTTGGAGCGACGCCGAGAATAACAAAGGCGCACATGTCGCCGTGATCAACCGTACGCTCGCGCAGCGCTACTTTCCGAATGGCGATGCCATTGGGCACTCGCTGAGATCGGGAGGTCTCGAAGGCAATCCCGCCACAGTGCTGTCGCCGCCAAATATCGGAGCTACCTGGTTCCAGATTGTGGGCATCGTCGGGGACGCCCGCAATGATGGACTCCGAAGTGCCCCTAGACCATCAGTCTACGTGCCCTATACATTCAGCATGGGAGAGGGCACGGAGATTCTGGTTCGCTCTGAGGTTCCGCCCCTCACGCTGCAACATGCCGTGCGCGAGCAGTTGAGGGCCATTAACCCGGATCAGATCAGTGGCGCTTATGATCTCGAAACTCGCCTCACTTATGAACCCGAGTGGCAGCAGGAGCATGTCGCGGCCTGGATTTTTGGCATTTTTGCCTGGCTCGCCCTGGCTCTCGCTGCCGTAGGGCTACATAGCGTCGTGTCCTACACAGTGGCACAACGGACCAACGAATTCGGGATTCGTATGGCGCTGGGCGCGCAGCGTGCGGATGTGCTGCGAATGGTCTTCAGGGCGGCATCGGTAAGCCTGGGTGCCGGAATCCTCGCAGGTGTCGTCCTTTCGCTGGCCTTAAACCAAATCATTGCGAAGTGGTCACAAGGGAACCCGCGCGATCCCGTCATTCTCCTGGCCGGAACGATTCTCCTTGGCTTAGTGTCTGGGTTGGCTTGCGCAATACCGGCGCGTCGCGCCTCTAAAATCGATCCGATCATTGCGCTACGTTCCGAGTAGTAGCGCTTCCATTGGACCGCCCAAGAGGTTCGCTGCCAATCAGGGGATCAGCATGGGGGAACTTCAGGGGCAGATGATTCTGGCGAAGCGTTCGCCCACTTGTACCACTACTGTAAATCCGTCACGCCCGCTGCAGCTCCTTCTAAGAGCGGAACATTCAAGCTGACGAAAAATCTCGATTCACTCACAACGCCAGAATCGGACCGCTCACTTGGCGGGTTGTCGACCACTCGAAGAGTCATTCTCGGACCCAATTTCCCAATAGTCATCTGGACGTATAGTGGCGTACTCGGAAATATGTGAAGTAGTACTTCACATTGACGGGAACGCTGTTTGGACGTTTGAGGTATATGATCTGTGCAGGAGCAACGACTTGACCCTTCGCAAAGATTGCAGGTGCGCGTGCCATGCGGCCCCTAATGCCGTCATCCACGTTCATCCGTGTTGTGGTCCGGGTTCGGTAGGATGGCCGCCCGAAAACGTTTTGCCCAGCGAAAGGGACCCCTACGAAGCCCTCACTCTTTTCGGAAATGACAAGGGAAATAAACCTGCGGATGGTGCTTCTGTCGACGAACCCGGGGACGAGAAATCCTGAGCGTCGCGAAATCGGAGAAGTAGTACTTCACATTGGCGGGAATGCTCTTTGGAGCTGTGACGATTAGTTCCGAGTAGCCGACATACATGTGGAATGCGCGTTGTGCGAGCGGGCGGCTCATGACGCGAACTGCGCTTAGTTTTGGGAAGGATCGAAGGGCACGAAACTGTCGGCCTCTTTCGGATCGCCCTTTCCAGAATAACGAGCCAAAACCGGATATGGGAAGACAGGCCGGGAGCGTTCGACGGCGCCGTTGGCCGAGCGCGAGGCGATCAACCTGACGGGCGCTTCTCCTTTCTCCACCCAATTTTCGAGCGCCGTCATGGAGTCAAACTCGGTGAAACCGGGACCTCCGCCGCTGTGGTGAACTCCCGGTACGAGAAATAGCCTGAAGAAATCTTCCGTTTGCTTGCGTCCACCCATGAATTTCATTACGTTTTCGTAGTAGCCAATAGACGAAGTCGCCATGATGGCGCCGTCGGCCCAGCCATGCCAAAGGAGAAGCTTTCCGCCCCGCGCTTTGAAGGCGCGCAGATCGAGGGAGGTCGCGTCGTAGATTTTTCGCGCTCTGGCCAGCGTGCCGGGATCGCGATCGAAGTCGAAGGTGAGTGCATCGGCGTTCGCTCTTATCTTTTCATCTGCGAGGTATTTTATGTACTGACCGGGAAGTTCCAAGTTGGCAAGACGCGGCGTTATGCCGGGACGTGGCGAGCCAAAATAGTTCCAACCCGCCCACATAGTCTCTGTCCCCGGCAGGTACGGGAACGCGTAGAGCACTTCTCCCTTGGAATTGGTCGCTGGGGTCATCAAGCGCTTGATTGCAGCGACCTGCCCTGCGTTCAGGCAATTAGGGCCTCTGCTCTGAGAAGGGCAAGCAATCATTTCCGGCTGCCATTTACAGGACGGCGGATCGGTGACCAGTCCTTCCTCCACACCAGCCTGAGCACCGCAATGCTCCAGCACGGATTTGTGCATGGCCTCGGCAGCCGCGGCATTGAGTACCGAGCTGCCATGACCATCGCTGAAGGCTTGAGCAAACCAAGCTGCTGCGATGGTATTTCGTCCGGTATAGTCGTACACGGGTGCACTGGCCATTAAGCCGTCAAAGTCCTCAGGGAAGCGTTGCGCTTCCATCAGAACGGCTTGGCCGCCTTTGGAGCCACCGCCCATGTACGAATACCTGATGGGCTTTCCGTAGAAGTGTGTGGTGATGGCCTTAGCAATGAGCGTGACAACGTGATTGCTGCGCCATCCAAAATCCTCCTGTAATTCAGGCGCGTTTGCGGCCCAAACGCCGTCAAATCCCCAAGCGCTGTCGTGTCCGCCATTTCCCGTCGCCGAGGCGTAGCCACGCGTCAGACCAAGGTTGCACGCGTCGACAAAGACAGTGCCGCAAAAGGCGCCGCAGGCATAAAAGAAAAACTTCTGATTCCAGTCACCGGAAAGCGGCAGCTTCAACTCGAACTTGCTCTGCGGCGCAACATAGCCGCTTACTTCGCAATAACGATGGATCAGGGAGGGGCTGTTAGGGGCGCTGCTTGCATATCCGCTGGGAGTGAGCGTCCATCGCGCCAGACCACTCGTGGGCACTTCGACGATGTGTGCGGAAGTGATGACCGCAGGTCCGCCGGGGGCGGCTTCCAGGTTGAACTCCGTTAGCGCCGCGCATCTCTGCGCGTCAGGGTTAGGCGGCGCATCGGGTGGGCTCTGCGCCGCAGCCGAAGCTAATCCAGTCAAGCAAAGCGCCATGACGAAGCCGATTCGGGTTATTCGCGATGTCGAATTGTTTGGCTCCGGGGACGGAGTCTTTTTTAACAGCGCAAGCCGCTCCAGAAAGTGATGCTTCATCTGATGCCTCCCTACTCTTGCGCTGCGATAGTGCCTATATGTCCATCGCCATAGGCACGCTTGTAGAGGAAGTTGACATTGTGAATTGCTCCGAGGGTACCAAAATCGACGCGCGTTTGCCGAGAATTGCGGGCAGGTGACGGGCGACCGGAAGTTATCGAACATGCCTGGTTTGCGAAGTCGGAAAATGTAACGTAGTACTTCACATTGACGCGAACCCCGTTTAACAGGAGTTGAACCACAGTGCCGCCGAAAATTCGCCGTGGCCACCGCACCACTCTGTCTGTGCAATTCGGAACAGACGAGTCAGTCAGTAGCGTATATACATAGGCCCGAACCAGCGGATAGGGGCTCCGGCCAATTTGTTAAAAAATCCAGAAAACTAAGGACGCCTATGAAAAAAAGTCTGATGTGGTGCTTAATCGGCTTGCTCTCATTGGGGAGCGCCGCACGCTCGCAAGCTCAGGCCGGGTATCTCGATGTTTACATCGCCAAGCTGAAACCAGAAAAGGCTAGCGAAGCCGAAGCCATCGCCAAAAAAATCACCGACGCTAACCGTCACAACAATGGCGATCGCGTTCTGGTCGAGCAGCCCGTCTTCGGTGACCCTTACACGCTCATCTTTGTAACACAGCGTGAGAGCTACGCCGATGTGGATAAGGGCAACGACGCCTTTATGGCTTCCGTCAGCAAGGCCTTCGGCAAGGAAGGCTCACAAAAGGTCTTCAACGAATGGAACAGTTGCCTGGTTAGTGCTCGCAGTCAGCTCCGCATCCGCCGGGCTGACCTGAGCAGCAAAATGCCCACGGACCCGCAAGCTTTTGCCAAACTGGTCGGTGAATCCCGCGTCCTCCGCACCCTCGTCATCCACGTTCGCCCGGGCCGTGATGCGGAATTTGAGGCCCAAATTAAGGAAATCAATACCCACGCCGACAAAATGCCGGACACTCACCCGGTTCTAGTTTCCCAGGTCGTCGATGGGGAAAACAGCGGAGCCTACTACATCACGTTCCTCCGCAAATCACTCGCCGACTTTGATAAGGAAGTCATGCTCCCGGATATCCTCGGTCAAGAAGGGATGGCCAAACTTGAAAAGACCATCGCCGAGGTCGAGCAACACTCGGAATCCGCTATCTATCGCTTTCGCCCGGATTTGAGCTATCCGCCTGACCAGATCGCGGGAGTCGCCCCGGACTTCTGGAACCCCAAACCTTTGATGGCCGCGGCCAAAACAAAGCCAGGCCCAGCTTCCGACAAAACCAAACAATAACTTTTTCGCTTTCTCCGCCAGGGCGCAGTTCGCTGCGCCCTCTTTTTTTTTGTTGATTAATTTGCTCAGCGTATAATTCGCTCAAAAGTTTCGGTACCTGCGTATGTCGCGATTGATTACCTAAAAGGCCTCGCCATGCTAATCGCGCTTCTCGCTACCGTGGTCCTCCTCCTCTTTAGGATGCCAGAGAGCGGCTACTCTCAACTCGATAAACAAACTTCTCGCCTCGCGTGAGCATTGACCGCCTTGTCGCCAATCCACCACACCGAACCCTTACCCGCGCCGTTCCAGGATCCGCCTAAGTCCCGTAAGTCGCGTACTCGTAGAAGTGACCGACCTCACGGTTCAAAAACCGGACACCTCCCTGGCGCTATCGGCGGCATTTCAAATCGACGGGAATGCGTTTACACGGGACTTGGTCAAAGTTCCTCGCCGGATATGCGCTCGTGTTCTGTCGATTCGTTGACTTGCCCCAGGCCGCGCCCATAAGATGGCGGCACCATGGCGGACTCCGATGCGCTGATCGGCCAGACCGTCTCTCACTACCGCGTCATCGAGAAGCTCGGGGCCGGCGGGATGGGCGTGGTGTACAAGGCCGAGGACACGCGGCTGCACCGTTTCGTAGCATTGAAATTCCTACCGGACAATGTGGCGAAAGACGCGCAGGCATTGGCGCGGTTTCAGAGAGAGGCGCAAGCGGCGTCTGCTCTAAACCATCCCAGCATCTGTACGATTTACGACATCGGCGAGTATGGCGGGAAAGCGTTTATTGCCATGGAGTATCTGGAAGGCCAGACGCTGAAACACAGCATCGCGGGACGTCCCGCGGAGCTGGAACACATTCTGAATCTGGGAATCGAGGTTGCGGACGCCCTGGATGCCGCGCACTCGAAAGGAATCGTACATCGGGATATTAAGCCCGCAAATATTTTTGTAACCGCCGGTGATCACGTGAAGATTCTTGACTTCGGACTCGCCAAGATCTCTGGCAAAGCTGCAATGACGGCCGCGGCGATCGCCCAGAGAGAAGAGACGCGAACGCTCGACGATGAATTCCTGACCAGTCCAGGGGCCACCGTTGGAACGACGGCGTACATGTCGCCTGAACAGGTGCGTGGAAAGGGGTTGGACGCAAGAACGGACCTATTTTCGTTCGGTATCGTTCTGTATGAGATGGCGACAGGCACTTTGCCGTTCCGGGGAGACACGTCCGGGATGATTCTCGAAGCCATCTTAAATCGCGCACCAACACCGGCAGTGCGTCTAAACCCCGAAATACCACAAGATTTAGGGCGCGTTATTGATAAGGCGCTGGAGAAAGATCGGGATGTGCGTTACCAGCATGCTTCGGAAGTACGGGCGGATCTGAAGAGGTTGCGACGCGATACAACGTCAGGAAAAACGGAGGCGTTTTCGGCCAAGCAGGAAATAACGAAGAGCCGCAAGTTGGTGTACGGACTGTTGGCAGGCATGGCGGTGGCGCTGCTGGCTGTAGGTGTGGCCATGTACCGTTCACGAAGGGAAATGCAAGGTACGAGATCATCGGAGTGGGTGCAGCTGACAAACTTTGTGGACTCGGCGACATCGCCTGCATTATCCCCCGATGGACGGATGCTGGTGTTCTTAAGGGGGCCGAGCACGTTCGCGGGGAAGAGCGAAGTTAACCTGAGAATGTTGTCTGGAGGAGACCCTGTCGCGCTAACACACGACGGCACAGCGAAGATGAGTCCGGTGTTCTCGCCGGATGGTTCGCAGATCGCGTACACGATTCCGGCACGCTGGGATACGTGGATTTTGCCCACCCTGGGAGGCGAGCCACACTTGTTGCTGCCGAATGCTTCTGGCCTCACCTGGATCAATCCGCGCCAATTGCTTTTCTCCGAATTGAGAGAAGGGCGACATATGGTGCTGGCTACGAGCGAAGAGAACCGCAGCGGCGAGCGAGTGATCTTTCCACCCCCAGGAAAAGGAAGCATGGCGCACCGGTCGTATCTTTCGCCAGACGGGAAATGGGTACTGGCGGTGTGGATGACCACGGAAGGCGGATGGGAGTCCTGCCGGTTGCTGCCATTCGACGGAACGTCGCTAGGCAAACCGGTAGGACCTCCGGATGCGGCGTGCACTTATGCAGGGTGGTCGCCGGACGGGCGGTGGATGTACTTTAGTTCGGCAGCGAGCGGTAAATTTCACATCTGGCGCCAACACTTCCCGGACGGGCCGCCCGAGCAGATCACCTCAGGAGTGAATGAAGAAGAAGGGATCGCCGTGGCGCTAGACGGGCGCTCATTGATTACGTCGGTGGGCACGCAAGAATCCGCGGTGTGGGTACATGACCGTGGAGGCGATCACCAAATCACTTCCGAGGGCCGTGGGTATTTCGAAGAACCTGATGGAGTGAGTGGGCGGCAAGTGTTCTCGCCGGATGGAAGCCGGGTTTTTTACATGGTTGATCGACGGCCACAGGGTCCCGCAAGCGAGTTGTGGTCAACAGAAATCTCCACGGGAAAGAGTGCGCCGGTGGTATCTGAGCCAGGGCTCTTCGGATTCGACATGTCCCCCGATGGACGTAATGTGGTGTATTCGGTCGGAGCCAAGGATGGCGCGCGCTCGATTTGGTCGGCGCGCGTGGACCACCTGGTCTCACCCAGGAAACTCACCGCCAGCGGGCAGGAGTTGAGTCCGGTGTTCACCCCTGAAGGGGACTTGGTGTTTATGTCGCGCGAGGGGGATGAAAGTTTTCTGTACTGGATGAAGGCGGATGGAAGCGAGCGTCGGAAAATCGACGCGCCACCGGTGATTCAGCTAGAGACGATATCGCCGGATGGTCGATGGGCTGTGGTACAAGCGGCCATAGAGAATGAAGATGCGCCCCGGGGAATTCTGGCGATACCGCTTGAAGGAGGCACGCCTGTTCGAATCTGCACCGGGTTGTGCGTGGTGCGCTGGCCGCGAGATGGAAAATCGATGTTTCTTTCGGTGATTGGCGGAAGCCAGGGGCACATGCTGGGTTGGGGAACATACATAGTACCGCTGGCGACCGGCCAGGTATTTCCGAAGCTGCCGCCAACGGGAATAGCGTCAAAGGCAGATGCGGCAGCTCTTCCAGGCGCAAAATCCGTGGATGGTTCTGTACTGCCAGGACTGAACGAAGAGATTTATGCCTTCAGCCGGACCAATGTGCATCGCAACCTGTTCCAGATTCCCCTGCCGTGAGGCCGAGCGGTACTTCTATGACAGAAGTCGTCCCACTCCCCTCGGGTATCGTTAAAAAGGTGGTCAGGAGTAAACTCGCGAAATGATGAAAAAGCTCCGATTTCTGGTATCTCTTCACACCCGCGAGAACGACTTCCAAGTGGCACAAGGCCAATCCGCAGAAGATGCAGCACGCAAACTGGGGAGCGATGTGGAAATCGTCTTTGCCGATAACGACGCGGTGAATCAGAGCGCGCAACTTCTGAAGGCAATCCAAGGCCGGGTTGAGTCTCGACCCGACGCGATTGTGGTTGAACCGGTTGGGAGCACGGCCATGCCTCAGGTGGCCCAGGCCGCCTGCACCACCGGAATCGGCTGGGCAGTCCTGAACAAGAGGCCGGATTACTTGTCGGACCTCCGCAGTACGGCAACCGCACCCATTTTTGCTGTCAGTTCCGATCACTTCGAGATTGGACGCATTCAAGGAAGACAATTCGGAACATTGCTGCCCGGAGGCGGTTCTGTTCTTTACATCAAAGGACCTTCGCAGAGTGCCGCGGCGCGGGAGCGTGAGTTGGGGATGTTAGAGACAAAACCGTCGAACATTCAATTGGCGATGCTGAAGGCAGAGTGGACAGAGAAAAGTGCCGAGCGGTCGGTGCGGTCCTGGCTGAAACTGGCTACTTCGCAAAGCTCGCCAATTAAGCTCGTCGGTGCGCAGGATGACTCGATGGCCATGGGCGCTCGTAAAGCTTTTCAGGAGATGACCAACGAAGCAGAACGCTCGCGATGGCTGAGCTTGCCATTCACCGGATGTGATGGTCAGCCGGCGACGGGTCAAGTCTGGGTACGCGAAAAATGGCTCGCGGCGACGATCCACATTCCGCCGCTCGCAGGACAAGCGATGGAGATTCTCGCAAAGGCAATTCAGGACGGGACCCAACCTCGTGAGCATTTCTTGACCACGTCGTTCTCGATTCCTCCGCTCGAATCATTGGTAAATTCGCGAAGGTGAAGAACACCATTGAGCGTGACGGATGGTAAGCTACTCGGACCTTCTCCTCGAACACGCCGCAAAGTCCTGTTAACTGGCGTACTCGGAAATCACTTGAAATCCATGTGGACGAGTATGCAGTTTCCCGGGACTTTGACACATCTGCGGGGTTGACGCTGGGATTTTCAAACTCCTGCGAGTAAACTTCAAGCAAGTGTTGCGTCGACCATCTGAGCTGGCAGCGTTTACCAGAGTTGACAATCCTTTACTTGTTTCTACCATGCGGTGTCTAAATCTATAGGCTGGAGTAAGGAGATTCCGAGCGAATGTTTCGATTCTCGAAGATTGTGCTGCTCGGCCTAATGGCCATGTTCGCCGCCTGCGCTGCTTTACTGTACCTCCGAATGCGGTTGGCAGCACCAACTGGCAAACTTGAAATATCCGTTTCGGGTGCAAGTAGAAAGCCGCCAGAACTTTCACCGGGAGAGCCTCCAACGAATCCTACCCTTACCATCGAAGAGTTATTGGCAGACCCACAAAGTCATTCACACACGATGGTCAGGGTAAGCGGATGCTACGTGACGATGTTCGAGATGTCCGAACTGTCTCCATGTGGAGAGATTTTTCACATAGGGAAGCCATTTGTAAAAGATGAGGGCGATCAACACATTTGGGTTGGGAGCGCGCGTGATTTCGAGCTGTTAGAAAAGATAAGACAGCGGGAAAAGTTGAGGACAGTAAAACTCTTGTTCGCTTACGATAAAGGACGCGACTCGCGAGCGTGGCAAAAGCTGGAAGCCTCAACGAGTTCAGAAGTTGTACTTTTAGGCCAATTCGAGACCAAAGCGCAAGGCTTCGGCTTCGGGCACCAAGGCGCCTACGCGCACGAATTGATTCTTGTGGATGTTATGAACGGCGAAACCATTCCCAAACGTTGATTAATTACCTTCCTCAAACCCGCGCCAGGTAAGTCGGGAGAATCAACCGGAAATGTTGATCCTAGTACGAACTTCGGCGTTTATCAGGCATGTGAATTACTTCCGAGTTAGCCGCCACTCGACCGCGCGGCGCTGGCCTGCTCCTTCCATCCTTGAACCTTCACGCCCATCACGAGGAGCCACACGGTCAGGGCCCCTTCCCCGAGGATGCCGGGGGCCAGGATGTAGGGGGACAGAGACCTTGCCAGCGGCTGTGAAAGAAAGGTCAGCCAACCCAAACCGGCAAACACCATCAGCCCGCCCAGAAATCGAGGCAGGAAGGTTGACTTGAGAATGAGGTAGCCGATCAGGAGGCAATAGAATCCGAAAAACACCACGGCGATGCCGTAGGCCTGAGGGTACAGTTCGAGAGACATGTACGCCATTGCCTGCACCTGCTCCAGCTTGAAGACGCTCGAATACTGCGCGCCTTGCAAGGCGACAAAGGGACCGAGCTGAAAGAGGCAGGTAAAGCCCAGAATAGCGCATCCCACGAGGCTGAAGAACGCTGCGAGCAGAGACCCGCTCCTGCTAATTGGTTTGAACAAGCCGTATAAGAGAGCCGTCACGGCGATATACCACGCGACAACGAGGAGGTCGGCTGCGAAACCTAGCCGATATAGAGACTCGTGCGCCAGGATATTGGTCGCTGTAGCCGCGGCGTCCCCATCTACAACAAGCCCGTGGCGGGCGAAGATGGCGAGCCCTCCAGTTACGAAGGTGAGCAGATAAAAGACACCGGCAAGCCTGGCCTCAAAACGCGGCGACGCTTCTGCAATCCGTTCCGTCATTTCATCACCTCCAGGAGGGATCACTTCAGGTCATGTTGTACCACCAACACGTCGGAAAGTGGCGTTCGCGTATGTGAACATGGCAAAGCGATGGTTGTGGCCAGAGCAGTTGCAAACCGTCGAAAATGCCATAGTAAATAGAAAAGAACCGAGGGAACCTGTCACAATTTCGTTTCGAGCGGCGTTATATACACTGTGAGCACATCAAGCGAAGCGGTCGCTGATTCGAGTGCCAATGAGACGCTAACTAACGGTCAAGTGCCGTCTCTAGCTTGTAAACATTTTGTAATATCAACCTGCACTCATAGAATCGGCGCTCGCGGGGGCGTAGCATCCCGACGGCTGCTCTCAGCTCTGAATCTCCTCGCGGTCGCAACGGATTGAAATTCAGTGGGCGAGATGCGGCCGGAAAGTCGAAGGAGGTTTTTCATGCATTGCCAATTACGCTCCTTGCTAAAGACTGTGCTAGGAACTCTCGTCCTGCTTGGTGCCCTTACTCCGGCGTCGTTTGCAACTGACGACGGTTCTATTCTGAATAAACTTCACAATATTTCCACGATTAGTTCCACGGTGCCCAGCAATGGTGATGTCAATCCATATGGACTCGTGCGCGTACCCAAGAATGTAGGAATTTTGCGCGAGGGGCACTACCTCATCAGCAATTTTAACGCGAACACCGCCCTGCAGCCCAACTTTCAAGGCACGGGAACTACGATTGTGGACGTTTCTCCCGATGGTGCCCTGACACTCTTCTCGCAAATCGATCCAACAAATCTTCCGGGACCTTGCCCCGGCGGGGTTGGTCTCACCACCGCACTCGCCGTTCTTCGTACGGGCTGGGTGATTGTTGGCAGCCTCCCGACCACTGACGGGACCTCCGCAACGGCACAGGCCGGTTGCCTGATTGTTCTGGACGCGTGGGGCAACCCCGTCGAGACTTTCTATGGTTCACTGCTCAACGGGCCTTGGGACATGGCATCGCTTGACGGCGACCAGCAGGCCGTTCTATTTGTGACCAACGTATTAAATGGTACGGTTGCCGCAAATGGGAAGGTCGTTAATCAGGGAACGGTAGTGCGAGTGAATCTCACGGTTTCCACAAGCGCAATGCCCTTTCTGGAATCCCTTACCGTCATTGGAGCCGGGTTCTCGGAGCGAACGGATCCTGCAGCTCTTGTGATTGGACCGACTGGGGTAGGCATGGCGCCGGCTTGTCAGCATGATGCTGGAAATTGCCGGTTCGCTTTCGGGGAAGATGAACCGATTCTCTACGTCGCGGACAGCCTTAACAATCGCATCAGTGTCATCACGGATCCACTTACCCGCTCAACACCATCAGGACCAAACAAGGTTCTAAGCAGCGGTGGCAGCCTAAACGATCCACTTGGGTTGAACGTCGCTCCAGATGGAAACATTCTCGTCGTCAATGGCAACGACGGATTTGTGACCGAAATTACTCCGCACGGCGCACAAATCGCCAAGAAACTTATCGATAGTAGCGGCAACCCTCCCGGAGCCGGTGCGCTTTTTGGTCTTGTTTTCGACCCTGAAGTCGGTCTAGTTTACGTCGACGACGCAACGAACACGCTGAACGTCCTTCACTGAGAACCTCGAGAGGCCGGCCTCGCTTGGTACTCCGCTGAGCGGGGCCGCTCTACCTCTCGAACGCAATAGTTGAAGTCCGCGAGGGATTCCGGCTACCGTTACCTGCATAGATTTAATATTGATGCCGAACCTGTAAGTTCTTTGTGCGTTGATGGCTAACCCTCAGAATCTAAAAATTAACTCGCGTCTTCGGTCAAGTTCCGAGCGTTAATCAGATGGGACCTGGTGCGCCCGATGGTGTCGAGTCTTCAAGTTTCCTGAGTCTTTCCTGAATCAGGGAAATCGCCACAACCATTTCGCTGTTCCATCGTTCCGCGAACTTCATTTTATTTGTATCTGTAGCTGCGGGCAGTATCTCCCGGAATTGCGTCACTCCCTTCTGGAGGTGCTCAAGGTAATTTTCGAGTCTGGACCTGGACGTTTCCTCGTCGAGTCCGTAGAGAATCGGCTTCAAAAACTGGTTGTGCATCCAGCTAACGAGCCGCTCCAAATCGTTTTGCTCGCCTTTCTCAAAAAAATGCTGCATCATCTCGTTTCCGCGCCCGGCCTCCGACTTCAAGCGTCGAAGAGGTTCTTGAAGACCATCCGGGAGATGCTTTTCATTTTCCATCTCATTTCCTCGTGCATCAAACCTAACTATGAGAGCCGCAGTCGCTGTAGACGCGAGACACCAGGCTTGGTTAGGACTCACCACTCATACTATGTCCCCAACCGGGTACTAGGCGCGCCAGTTCTCCGGTAATGCTGTTCAGGAGTTAGTGTGCGAGTCGGCTTGCCGCTATTCCATGCGCCAAGGAGAACGTTCAGGCCAGTGCTTCAACTGCTCTGTGGCCCATGAGGTTGATTTGTCTGAGTGACATGTCGTGCAGGGGTTTGGAATTTTGTATTTGTCAGTCATCGAGGGTGGAATGAACCCAAAAGTGTGCGCTCGCACCTTCACGTCCGCAACCGTCGTTTCAATCTTAGGCATGTGGCAGGCAATGCAGCTACTTCCTACAGAATCCACTTTGTGATGCGTGTGTTCTTCAATTGTGGCCGTCCGCGGACCATTCAAGGACATCGGGCCGTGACAATCCATACATAATTGGTCCGCTGGCTTACGCAACTGCGCGTAGTTATCCGTGCCATGCACATCGTGGCAGCTAAAGCATGTGACCCCACGACGGTACATCACGCTCTGAACAAAATCATTCCCTTGCATCCGGTTTTTGTGTGCCGTACCGTCAGGAAAATGGGTGAATGTCAATTGCCCTAGACTGCTTTCTTCGAGCTGCCAATAATCTTCCAGTTTAGAACCAACCCGGTATCCCACTGGCCAGTCGTAATACTTGCCTTCGATGGGGCTCGCAAGTGTACGGCCTTGCGAATGGCACTGGATGCATGTGTCGCTTGCCTGGACATAGTCCATGCGTGCCGGATTCAAGATATTTATACGGGTTGGATGCGCGACGTGCTCGCTGCCCGCCCCGTGGCACTTCTCACACCCAACATTCCATTCTGCGACCTGCTTTGTGTGGATGTTGTAGTCCACAGAGTGACAACCGTCACAAGTGGGACCTGTCGGACGCTGCATATTGTCAGGAGGATAAAACGGCTCCCACCAATCGGTTCCTTTGGCTACGAAGTACGGACGCCAGACATGATTGGTGATGTCCCACTGCGCTGGTTCTGGAAAGTAGTCGTCGCCGATTCTAGTAAAATACCGTTGCTTCCAAATGCTTCCATAAACAAGTGCCACTTGGTCTTTCGTGAATTTTGCGATGGTATTTGTTGCGAGGTCGGGAATGATGGCCTCGGGATGTTCCCGAGGGTCTCGGACAACGTTAGCCATCGGGGTTTTTTGCCAATGTTCATAAATTTGCGCATGACAGGTCTTGCACGAAAGAGAACCAACAAAGTGTGAGGAGCCCGCCGTTGCCGTTTGCTGTCTAATCTCATCTGGCGTTAGTTGAAGAAGATTACGTATGAAGAGAACGAGCTTCCAGCTATCGTCACTTTGCTCATCGTGTGGGCGTGCCCAACCCGGCATTCCTGTAAGCCTCACACCATTGCGAATGATGTACCTGAGTTCCCCATCGGAGAGTCTCTGTGTTTCGGGTAACTGTAGGTTGGGCACTTTCGGATATAAATTGCGACCAATTTCAGTTTTGCCCGAACCGTCAGACCCATGACAAATAGCACAGCGAGCGATAAAGCTTTCACGACCTTCTTTCAGGCTGTCAGGCACAAGTTTAAAAGGATTCGGTTCAAGACGAGCGTTGCGCGGGATGGAAAGGTTGCGTGCAGAGCGAGCAGCAACTCTTTCTAGATAGGAAGGCTCGCTGGCTGTACTAAACCCAGCCCGAATTGTTCGCAAGCCATAAACTCCGACGGCAGCGATTGCCAAGCCCCCGAGTGTAAGATATGGCTTCGAAATTCTCATCGCTTGGGTATTACAACGTAACTAGGTGTCAATGGCAATTCCGCGCGCGGAGATTTGTCAACTCCTGAGAAGTGGCGTACTCGGAAATCACTTGAAATCCATATGGACGTGGACGGCGTAATCAGGAGCTTGCTCGTCTGACCTTCTCTACTCAGTGCGGTTTTCCTCTTCGACACCTACCCAAAAAGTCCCAGCTCACCTCCCAGTCAAGAAACTTGTTCCAGGTCGCGTGCGCTGAGCTCGGCCAACAACAACTACGGAAGACCGCCAATCAATCCGTTCTCAAAATCTTCCTCAAAACTCCCGATAGGCGGTCCATCCGGAGGAGCCGCTGGCGGCGTAAGGTCAACCTTGTGCTTATCCTTCTGGAACCGCTCGATCTGATCTGCCGCAAAAAGAAGATGGGCCTGTTGGTTGCGATCACTCGCTGTGGTTGCCGCTTTGCCAATCCATTGTTTCAGATCCGCAAGCTGCTGTGAGGCAATCGCGCGGACCTGGTTGCTGGCCGAAACATCTGCCGAGAGATTTATGAGGTTAGCCAGCACCACATCGTCCACTACCCGTGCGATCTCAGCAACGTAACCGCTTCCGTGCGTCGCTTTCCAGCTAGCCCTCACCATTGCGCCCAAAACTTCATCCAGGCCGGGATTCTCTTCGTTCCTTGCATGAAACTCCACTAGGCGCGCTGCACGCTCGGGGTTGAACAGCGGTTGCAGAGCGATCTGAGCCGCTGCTTCTGCCGGAGCCAAGGCGTCAAATGCAGGGCTGGTGTATATCCGAAAGTTTTCTCGCCCGCGCTCATAACCCGGTGGGCGTGGCGGGATGATGCTCAGCAGAGATTCCGGCAGCCGAAGTGTCTCGGGCTTGATGGTTTCCAGCACTGCCGCCAACGCCCGTCGTTGTTCTGCGGGCGCCACAATTTGCAGCGGTGTCTGCCCATCCCCGCGTAAAGCAAAAACGTAATCCATCCCGCCGATGGATTTGCTCGCGGCCTCCACTTGATAGCGGTGCAGCAGGTAGATCGGGACCAGGACATCTTCGACGGTCGCCAGCGGCGCGCCTTCGCGAATTGCATTTTCTCCCATCCGTTTCATGGCGGCCGCTCTCACCAGCATGATTCGATGCAATTCGTCCACAGAATTCGGTCCGGAATCCCAAAGATGCGCTTGACTGCTGGAAGATCCCTGCGGACGCGCGTCCTGATCGGTCAGATACCGCTGGCCGTGCGCGAACGCATTTGCGAGGGTTTTGTTCAATTCCTCAGTTTCGTTCCTGTCCTTCGGAAAATCCTGATAGCCATAGGCTATGGCGACCTTGTCCCACTCACCGATCCCGGTCGCATATGCTTCCGAAATGTCGAGCGAGCCATCTGGCGCCAGCTTCACGTAGGGCGGGGGATAGTCCATCACGGAAGCGCGGTTCACCGTGCTTGCGGAATAGTTGTGCATCAATCCTAGAGTGTGTCCCACTTCGTGCGCGGACAATTGCCGCAAGCGGGCTAGGGCCATCTCCTGCATTTGCGGAGAAACCGCTTTCCCTTTCTCATAGGGTGCCAACAAGCCCTCAGCGATCAAATAATCCTGGCGAACGCGCAGCGACCCCAGCGTCACATGTCCTTTCAGGATTTCCCCGGTGCGCGGATCAATCACGGTTGCTCCATACGACCATCCTCGCGTCGAGCGATGCACCCACTGAATCACGTTGTAGCGCAAATCCATCGGGTCCGCGCCTTCCGGCATAAGTTCTACACGGAACGCGTTCTTGTAACCCGCCGCTTCAAACGCTTGATTCCACCAGCGCGCTCCCTCCAGTAGCGCCGAGCGTATCGGCTCCGGGGAACCCCGATCCAGATAATAGGTAATGGGCTGGACGGGTTCGCTGACTGTGGCCGCCGGATCTTTTTTCTCAAGCCGATGGCGGGCGATGAACTGCTTAGTCAGCGACTCGCCAACAGGAGTGGCATAGTCCTTGTAACTAATCCCAAAAAATCCGCTGCGCGGATCGTAAGGTCGGGACCGATAGCCCGGTGGAGGCAGTTGCACTAAGGAATGATGTTCGCGGACGCTGATCGCTTCTGGGTCGGGTGTAACTTCTCGCACCCAAGACCCTGGCTCCCTGCCTGTGAACGTGAGCGTCGCTTCGACTTCCGTATTCAATGGGAAATTCTTCGTATTCGGCAGGTAAATGACGCTGCGGGAGGCGTCCAGGATGTAGACACCCTGTTTGGTGCGTTGCAACACCGAAGGAACTCCATGCGCATCGCGCAAGAAGAATTCCGTCGCGTCCACCAGAGCGCGTCCGTTTTCTTCTGCGGAAATGGTAAAGCCCCAGAGTACGGACTCCGCAAACGAATCGTGCACGGCGCGTCGCTCGTCAGCATCACTGCTGTTCGCACGGTAGTCCAGATTTTCCTGAACCAGCAGCACTTTGGGCCCGCTCCGCTCGAAGCGGACGATTCGGGTGGCACCGAGTTGCCCACGGTCCAGACCGATATCGTTTGAGCCCACGCCGGCGGATAGCCCACTCTGATAAAGGAAATCGCTATCCCATTTATCGATTTCCAGCCAAAGCTTTCCTTGCTTCCCGTCCCAGTAAATCGGGAAATAACCTGGCAACTGTTGAGCACCGGCCGTTTTTTCGGCGATCGTTTGGCTTTGCCCTGAATCGGAGCGAGATGTCGCTCCGACGAAACTGGCAGCAAAAAGCCACACTAGGAAAATTGTCACGGTGCTCTTTCTCATGTTGTCTCCGAACGGCTCTGGGCCTGTGAAGTGAGTTTTTTGCAGCTCCAGCAAGAGAAACGGATTCTACTGAATTTGCGGGCTATGCACCACAGCCGAACCAACTCCCGATTCGTGGCGTTACCGTCCATTTGACCGGCCTGGGCCGCGACGGAATTCAAGTTTCCGCGAATGCTGTCTACCAAGGAGTTAGAGCAGTTACGGAAGTTATTTACCTCTTGTGCCGAGTCGTGCCTCGAATTCACGCCAATGTTGAATGCAAGCGTCCCAATGCGAGTCAGGGTCAATGGTGGTCGGACGCCACTCATACTGTTTTGTAAGATTCCCGAGTGACTGCATAACTGCGAATTGCACCCGCCGGTCGGAATCGTCCAGAGCAGAAAGCAGAATGGGCAAGGCCATTGGCGAACTCGTGTATTCCAGAACACTAGCTGCGGCGACCCGGTCTTGCGCGTCAGGTGAACGCAGCACGCGAGCGAGCAAAGGAATTGAGGTGCGTGGTTCGAGGCTCGATACAGCTAGTATTAGATTTGATTTCGGCCAAAAGTTTGATTCGACTGACGGGTCAAACAAGTCTTCTTCCGCTGTAGCTAGGACACTGAGGTCCTTCCAGTGCAAGAGGTCGCCTACGATGCACATTCTCAGCGCTGCGTCCGACTTGACTGCCGGAAGGCTGAGAGCGGCCTTTAGAAATGGCGCGGCGTCCGAGTCCCGGTCCCCTTGCAGAGCGAATAACGCTGAATGCTTTTCGCCAGGTGTCGAGTCTGTGCAAAGCAACTCCAATACACGTTGTAGCACCGCGTGATAAGCATCTTTACCTAATTGAACTTGCCAATTCTCTCCGCACACTGTGGGACTGGCGGGAATAGACGGATAAAAAGGACTTGCGAATCGATAACCGGACGAGGTTTTGTTTAGAAATATGACGCGGTAGGTGTTCGGCTCCAGATGACCTTCGGCCACATTTCCCCACGGCTCCGATGACGGTATCGAGAAAGAAAGTACAAATTTGTGCGGAACAGGCGCACCTTTGATTGTCTCGTCTACGTTTATATCAGCCTTGTAATCTGACCGTGGGTACTTGACGCCGTTATAGTCGATTTCACCCGAGCCTGTTTGTCGCACACGCTCGATTTTTCCTACGATGATTTCATCGGCGGAATCGACCAGGCCCTTTACCGACAGGACTGGCACAGGTCTTGAGTAACCTAGGATTACGGCGAGAAGGAGAATTGCGAAAACGAAAATGCGCAATTTCACAAAGCGGCTCTTACAACACAAGATATCGCTTCCACCTATCTTTCGGCAAGGCTAAGTCCCGAGTAGTGGCGTTCGCGGACAAGCGAGGCTCTGAACAATACCATCCAACAAACTCATCAATCGCATGCCGATAGCTGCGCTGCGATTCCGGCGAATGCAGGCTAGCAAGCACGGCGGCTTTGGCATGATCCAGATCCGGAAGGCCGAGCTTGGTTTTCCGCCGAGCCAGTTTCCGCTTCTTGCTTTTGCTCCTCATGGTTGGCCGCCTCCCGACGGCTGGCCCATGAGAATGCGACAACTTTGGCGGCTTGTAGGCGAGATCGCTGTTTGCCAGGATGTTGAACTGATTCGTATTGCTTAGCGGACGTTCGTCGCGAGTAGCTATCACTGGTTTTTTACGACGGTTCCACCCTTCATCACGAACTTAGCGTGTTCCAGTGCTCTTACATCCCTCAATGGGTCTTCCGTTACTGCAATGATATCCGCTAGCTTTCCAACTTCGAGCGTTCCAATCTCCTTCTGCATTCCCAATAGCTCTGCGGCGTTGCTGGTGGCTGCGCGAATGATTTCCATCGACGTCAGCCCCGCTTCCGCATAGGCCTCGTAGACCAGCAAACTCGCCTGACCGCGGTTCATCCCGGGCATTGTCAAATACATGTCGGAGCCTGAGGCGATTGGCACGCCCATTTTCCTTGCGCGTTTTAGTCGGTCCTGCTCTTCGTCCACATACGGCTTGAACGTTTTTTCGAAATCGCTCTTCTCTTTCGCGCTTGGCACTCGCGTTCCGAAGGACATATTTTCGAACGTCTGCAGCGTGCCATCGGTGGGAACGAGATAAATATGTTTTTCGGCCATCATCTTCAGGACATCATCCGGCACGGTATAGGCGTGCTCGATCGAATCGACACCCGCCTCCGCTGCAATTCTCGTCGCCTTGTTCCCAATGGCGTGCGCGGCCACCTTCGTTCCTGATAGATGTGCTTCCTCTACGACGGCTTTCATTTCCTCCAGGGTCACACTCGCGGGAGACCCGTTCACAATCACCTTGATGCAACGCGCCCCGTCATAGAGCGCCTGCCGAACCGCTT
Source organism: Candidatus Acidiferrales bacterium (assembly GCA_963826335.1). GTDB lineage: Bacteria > Acidobacteriota > Terriglobia > Acidiferrales > UBA7541 > Acidiferrum. The sequence goes on from CAWGXB010000032.1 coordinate 43,880, forward strand.
GCCTCGCGCTCTCTTCCCCTCGAATCGTGACATATTCTTCTTCAATCAGTTTCTGGGCCTCCGGCGTCATTCTTCCAAATTGCCCACCTTGCGCGGCTAGCGCCCGCGTCGATGGCACGATCCGGGGCCCGGGGAGCCATCCAGTCTCGATTGCATGGCGCAACGCTATATCCCCATTTACACCGGAATTCCCCAAGTCACGCACCGTCGTGATGCCCGCCTCCAGATCCTCTCTTCCCAATTTCGCTCCTAGCAGGGCCCGCTGCGCTGTACTCTGCGTCGCCACCACACGAAGCATTTCAGTATCCTGTGCTGAGACATTGGTCCCATCCATCTCTAACAATAGGTGCGTGTGTACATCAATGAGTCCCGGCAGTACCGTTGCGTCGCCCAAATCAATTACCTTTGCGCCTGAAGGAATCGCGATGCCTGACCCCACGGCGGCTATCTTTTCTCCCTCCACCAGCACTACGCCATTACTCATCACCGCCTCGCTCTTTCCATCAATTAGTCGCGCCGCACGGATTGCCACTTGCTGAGGCTTCGCACCATTCTCTTGCGCGTTTAAACAGGCTGCGAGCATAAGTACACTGGCACCCATCAGCCAAACTGCGGAGCGACGTTTCAGCATTCTCCACCTCATCGAAGTTCCCCGCGCCTGCATGCTATCTTCACTTCGTTCTGTGCCTGCTCATTCATACGCGCCAGTCCGTATCTATCACGAATCGGTGGTGTAAAGTCCCGTGTTCACGTCAATTTGACCGGCTAGGATCCGCGACAGATTTCAAGTTTCCGCAAACGCTGTTAGTCAGGCACTAGCCTCGAAATAGCTCAGGTCGGTCGTGTTGATGGGAAGTCCTATAAAGTCTTCAGGAACGCGATCAGAGCTTTGCGGTCCTCTGCGGATAGGTCCAGACCGAAAGGATGTCCTTTAACGGCATACGTCTTCATGCCGTACGGCTTAAATCCGGTCGGCACATAGTCATCTCGCAGGCGGTGCGGATCAAACCAGTCCTCCAGCGTTGCACACCAGCCGCTGTGGCCGAACATTCCACGGTACCAGACACCTCGAAGGGAAGGGACCTTGTAATAGCCGGTCCCACGCCTGGTCTTCAGCGCGAGGTTAGGTTCGGTGCCCACTGAGAGAGCCAATATGTCGTACTTCGCTGCAGCGCCCACAGGTGAAGCAAAACCTGTTGCAATTGTCAGCTTATTGTTGGTGTACACCGGCGGGGTGTGACACATGATGCAATTTTCACTCTTGAATAGCTTCTGGCCGCGTTCGGCCAACCCGTCAAACTTGTTCGGATTCGGAGGGGGCTTCAGCGAATAGACATAGAGCGCCAAAGCGTAAAGCTGCTCGTCGCTGTAACGGTCACGTTCGAGGTCCTCAATCTTTGGCAATTTCTTGAAGTCGGGGAAGTCGACCGGAACAAAGCCATTGAAGTTAGCAAGGTCGTCACCGCCCTGATTGAGTGCGGCGTATCGCATCAAATCCACAATCGAGTGCTGCTGCTGAAGACCCGTGCGATCCAAATATTTGCGATCCTTGACTCCGATTAAATCCGGTACCTGTGCCGGAGCGAACGGACTCGTTCTATTGCGTGCAACGACTCCCGGCGGAATCGTGCGGTGAACCTCGGCGATTTGTTCGAGAGGCATGCTGCTGGTCGAAGGAAGAGGATCTGAAGTTATCCACGGGGTCGCATACAGGCTTCGTTCGAGCAATGGGGCCGTTTTGGTGCCCGAACGGAGATAATCGAACGCAAAATAACGATCGAAGGGGAAATTACCCTGTGCTCCCTTCAAAACGGTTCCGTCTGGCATAACCCGCGTGTGGCACATGCCACACGCCAGGACCCCAATCTCGACTTCACCTTTTTTCTTCACCACGTAGCGGAAGTACGGCAGTGTGCCATCTTCGGCGACCGGTGCGCCAGTCGTCTCGAGAAACTTTGGATCACGCACGTATAGGTCGGTTGGTTCCGATCCTCCAATTCCACCATCGCCTATCGGTGCGTCAAAGACTTGTTCACCGGCCCTTATCCAGTCGGTGTCTGTCTCGAGCGGTGGCGCATGACCTTTGTCATCCCAATAGATTGTCGGGTCCTTCTGTTTGAGCGATTCTAAGTAGCCGGCTGGTTCGTGTCCCGCGGCATAGACGGGGTAGCTCTTGTAGATGGCCCGGACCGGTATCCGGTAGTAGTAGTCGCCAGCGACCTGCTTAGGCGATCCTATACGGTTGGCCAAGGGTATTTCGAGGGCAGCCATCTCAGCATCATCCCAGGTTTTGGGAACCACGGATTTCGCAGAGTTGGGACTCGGTTGAACGACAGCGAGCCAGACTTGCAAAAAGAAAAAACTGAAAACAACCAGCCAGCCCAGTCTTTTCATTGAAGCCCCTCGCGGTTCTGCCGGAGGATCACAAGATCGCAGAAGCACTGCCGCCTTTGCAGCTTAATCTAACTCAGGCCGTTTCGTGATGTCGAGAAAAAAGAATAGGCGTCATAACTCCCGGTAAGTGGCGTTCTCGTCCATGTGACCAGCCAGCTTTCGCGGGTGAGTTCACTTCTCCGCGAACGCTGTTTCCCAGGACCTACTGTTTAATTTGTCGCCAAGTCACTTCGATTCGTTGACTTAGTCGAAGCACACAACCTAAGATGGCGGCACTGTGGCGGATACCGACACGCTCATTGGGCAGACGATTACGCACTACCGCATCCTCGAAAAGCTCGGTAGTGGAGGGATGGGCGAAGTCTACCGGGCGCAGGATCTGCATCTCCGCCGGGACGTAGCCATCAAGGTGTTGCCTACCGCTGTCTCCTCCGATCCTGACCGTCTTCGCCGCTTCCAGCAGGAAGCTACCGCCGCGGCGGCCCTGAATCACCCAAATATTTTGGTCGTGTTCGAACTAGGCACCCACGAAGGCGCGCCTTTTCTAGTTGCGGAACTTCTGGAGGGTGAGACCCTGCGGGAGCACATCAAGCGCGGACGCATTCCGGCACGCAAGGCGATCGAGTACGCACAACAGATCGCGAGTGGGCTCGCGGCCGCGCACGAAAGAGGAATCGTCCATCGCGATTTGAAGCCAGAGAATCTGTTCGTCACCAACAATGGCCAGGTCAAGATTCTGGACTTCGGCCTGGCTAAGCTGACTGAGCCTGAGCAGGGTTCTCTTGAAAATGCCGCCACTATCAGTTCCGACGGGACCAAGCCTGGCGTCGTCATGGGCACTGTCGGCTACATGTCTCCCGAGCAAGTGCGAGGGCAGGTTGCGGATCATCGGTCAGACTTATTCAGCTTTGGCGCAATTCTCTACGAGATGCTTTCGGGCAAGCGCACATTTCAGGGTCAGACTTCCGTCGAAGTGATGAATGCGATCCTGAATGAAGGTCCGTCTGAACTGACGGAAACTGGTCGCTCGATTCCGCCTGCACTGGATCGGATCGTCGGACATTGCCTGGAGAAGAATCCGGCGGAGCGCTTCCAGTCGGCGAAGGACGTGACGTTCGCGCTAGGGGCGCTGTCACCGACGGCGAGTTCCGCGACGGGCGCAGTGCTGACTGGTTCCCAGAGAAGGTGGTGGCCGTGGGCTCGGGTCGCGGCGGAAGTCGTACTGTTCGGTCTCGCCGTGGTCTTGCTGTTGACCCAACATTCTGAGAGACCGCCGATTCCAGTGAAGGCTGCGATTCTTCCGCCGCCCGGCGAGGGTTTTTGGGCGAACATTACTCAACCCTCAGCAATTTCTCCCGATGGAAGATTTCTGGCGTTGATTGCCATGCGTAATGGGCATAAGCACCTTTGGTTACGGCGTCTGGATGCTTCGGACGCGCAACCTATTGAGGGAAGCGAAGACGCCTCCAATCCGTTCTGGTCGCCGGATAGCCGTGAAATTGCATTTTTTGTTCCGGGCAGGTTGAAAAAAGTAGCCGTTTCCGGGGGCACTGTCAGCGACATCTGTCCGGCGGGCGCTTTCGGCATGGGCGGGGCCTGGTCGACCCGCGGCGTGATTGTCTTTTCGACATTCGCCTCTGCCTTGAAGCGCGTGCCAGAAAACGGTGGCACTCCCGAGACCATTGCCGGTGCGGGGTTGTCGAGTGACGCAGTTGGTCAGCATTGGCCCGCTTTTCTTCCCGACGGAGCTCACTTCCTGTATTTGGAGTGGCGATACCCAAATCGTCCGAGCCAAGACGATTCCGTATGGATCGGTTCGCTCGATGGAGAAAAGGCACGACGGTTACCGCTGACCTCGACCAATGCCCAGTACTCAGCTGGTTATTTGCTGTTCAGCCGCGAGAGTGACCTGGTCGCTCAGAAGTTTGATCTCTCACGCCTGACGTTGAATGGACCTGTGTTCCCAGTTGCGAGAGACATTCAATATGACACGTTTTTCCAGGATGGGATGTTTACAGTCTCAGCCAATGGAATGCTCGTTTACGCCGGTGAAGGCGTAGGAGTCAACACACAGTTGACTTGGCTGGACCGCGAGGGTAAGACACTGAGCGTCCTGGGAGACCCGCAGCAGTTGTTCGGGCCGTCCATTTCCCCTGACGGCACGCGGGTGGCTGTCTCCGCAAAGCCTACAGACGCGAGAGAGAAAATTTGGATTTACGATGTTGACCGCGGAACGCGCGTTCCGGTTGAAAGCAGTGAATCAGGCCCCGCCCTTTACAGCCCCGTCTGGTCTCCTGATGGCAAGCAGGTGGCGTACCGAACCACTCTAGGGAAGACCTCGACGTTGTTGGTCCATGCCTCGGATGGCTCAGGCGAAGCAAAACAACCGGGTGCGATACAAGCAGACGTCGTTCAGCCAACGGACTGGTCACCCGATGGCCGCTATCTCGCGCTTGCGATATCCCGATACCAGGGACGGGATAATTGGGAAGATTCGCTCCGAGTAATAGAGGTTGATAGTGGCAAAACGGTGTTCGAAATTAGTGATGCGTCGGAGGGGAAGTTTTCACCGGATGGACGTTGGCTGGTCTATGACGAGGAAAGAAGCGGAGAGGTGTACACCACCCCATTTCCCGGGCCAGGCGCACACATTGCCGTCTCTTCGGGTGGTGGAGGGGCTGCACGCTGGCGGGCCGACGGGCAAGAGCTTTTTTACGTTTCGGGTGACTTAGCGGTCGTGTCCGTCCAGGTACGAGAGTCTGCAAAGGATTTTGGGGTCATCGCTTCCCAGAAGCTGTTCCACCTGCAGCTTCCTTACAACGTTGGCTTTTACGACGTTACTCGGGATGGTAAGCGTTTTTTGGTGACCGCGAGAACATTGAAAGAACAGTCTGCGCCGTTGACTGTAGTGACGCACTGGCCAGACGCGGTTCAGGGCGGTGCGGGAAACGCAGACCATCCGCACTGACAGCACGAAGGACGAGAATCACGCATGGCACCACGACGATGGTCGACAAATTTTTGCCAAAGCGTTTTCACCGGAATCACAAAGTTTAATTCTAATCTCCGAGGTCAAGGGCCTTCTCATCCCATCTGGTTAGTGGCGTTCTCGTCCAATTGACCGGCGGCCTTTCGCGGCGGATTCCATGTGGACGGGAACGCTGTATATCGGGAGTTAGAAAATTAGTTGGTGCAAGCATTGGGACGATTAACAGGCGCAAGTGCTTGATCGATTTCGCCATTTCCCGAAAGCGCCGACCAAATACTCTGTCCTGGAAGAACGTTCGGCTCAAGGTCCCAACTCCATAAAATCCACCCGCTTATTCCAGAGGAGCACGATGCTATTTGCCAAGCTTTCAAACCGTCAGCAGCCTGGCTCGTCGTCGGGAATACATCCGTAAAGCCGTCATATTCCCCAATAATGATCGGCTTCGTAAAATTTCCATTCACTTGCCAGCTCGAGAGCAATTGATCAATTGTTGTGCCGGAGTTATCGGGCGAACCGTGCAAATCTATGAAATCGACATCCGAACTGGCGATTGCGGGAAAGGGAGGGGGATTTGTGCCGTTGTACTCAAAAAAGCCCATGACGACAATCGCGTTGGGGTTTAATGAATGGATAGCATTGCGCATCCCGTTGGCGTAGAAGATCATATTCTCGTTCTGCATCGTCACTCGAGCCACTGGGTCGGACAGGTCGTAGGTTGAGCCGTTCGCTGTTTGGACCGTTCCGGAAGTTTTGTCCATTGGCGGCGAACTGTTGTCGATGTAAAATTCCCCCATCAACTCGTAGGCTAACAATGCGTCCATCGGCGCATGCGCCATTACTAATCCTCTGATTAAATCTGTCCAGAATTGCTGGCAGGCTTTGACGCCTGATTGCGTCAGAATCTGGATATTGTAACTTCCGTAGTTGGTCTGGAGGTCGCCTGTGATGAAATCCCGATAGCCACCGGCGAGCGGAAGTTCTTCGAATATAGGCAGAACGTAAATGTGGTGTGCTTTGGCTCGAGTCAAAAAATCAGCAAGGTTGGCAATGTACATCGTCGAAACGCCGGACCCTGACTCATTTCCTATATCTCCTGCATCCAAAATATCGAGGAAAGTACGGATCACGTTGTATCCCTGACTCTGCATCGTAGTCATGGCCTGTTCCGTTCGTGCAGGATCGTACAGCGTGGAATTTAGTGTGGATCGCCCATAACCTATCGCTCCATCTTGCAAGCGAACCATCGAGGCATTTATGCGCATGTAGTCATTTCCTCGCGGTACAAACAAGGCACCGTCGGCAGTTGTATAAAACTCGCCATGACCATTGTTTTGCCGAACGGCGATCGCCGGGACTGCGAAGACAGTCACCATCACGGAAGCGGATTTCGTGTTGTCCGCCGCTGAAGTCGCTGTAATCTGGACGTCCGTTGTTGCATCTACATTTGCAGGGGCCGAATACACTCCTTGAAGCGAGACTGATCCCAAGCTACCTTGCGTCGTGATGGTCCAGGTTACTGCTTGATTAGAGCTGTTCTTCACCACCGCCTGCAATTGCATCGTCGTGTTGGCCTGAAGAATGGAACTTGGACTAGAAACATTTACAGAGACGGGCACGGGAGGAGGTGGTGACTGCGAGGCCCCACCTCCGCCGCACCCAACTAGACTAAGACTAGAGCCGAGACAACAGAGCGAAACCAAGAGCCAAGTTCGCATGCCAACTCCTTTACAGAAATTCGCTACGAGACAGTCACGAAGACTAGCAGTCCTGAAAATCTAGGCAAGCGGTAACCCGCGACAATGAACGACATTCATCCGCTTGTCGTGAGTAGAAACTCAGGTACTTTGTTCTTGGAATAACGTTGATCGTCAATATAGCATAAATAATTTCAACAGCTGGTTCATTCATTCTGGTGGTGCTTAAAGAAACACACAGTGCCTAAAAGTCGGATGTTGGACGTGTCTAACTCCTGTGTAGTGGCGTACTCGTAGAAGTGACCGACCTCACGGTTCAAAAACCGGACACCTCCCTGGCGCTATCGGCGGCATTTCAAATCGACGGGAATGCTGTTAACCGGGACTTTGTCGGAAGATTTTCTAGTCGGGTATGACTACAGTGCCGTTACGCGCTGCCATCTGAGCGCCCTCGGAATCTCTGACAACCTGGCGAATCAGATATTTTCCCGGTTTCAGATCGAAACCCGACTTAACCGTCAATCCCGTGCTGCACCATTTGTCAAATGCGCCGTCAAGTAGGCGCAATTTAACAATCTTTCCACTGTTTGTCAGGTAGTTTCCACTGTCGTCAAAAATGACCGTCGCGATCTTCAACTCATTGTAGTGTTTTCCGTCGGCCATCCGGAATCGCAAATCCTTCAGATCAATGTGCGAAACGACACTCAACCGCGCTCCGCCATCCTCGGTTTTGAAATACTGTGTTTGCAACGTGAACGAAAGATCGTAAATCTCGTCCCTCGACAAAAGCGCCTCTTTCATTTCCTCCTTTTCCGCTTCCTGCGGATCGTCCACTTTTTTCGGAGCATAATAGCCACGCCGCGCCTGAATTGCGTATTTCTGCTTACCGGTCAGCGTTACCTTGAGCGTGTGAAAATGCCCGTCCATTTTTTCATTCTGCGGGGAAAAGCCGAGCACGTACGAGACCTCCGGCACCATTCCGAGTTGTTTCAAGCCACCTTCCAAATCGTTGGAATTATGGAAAAATCGGCCGCCCGTGCCAGAGGCGAAATCCATCAAGACGAACTGTTGCTCCATCTGTTCGCTGATGTGGTAGCTCGCGCTTTGTCCTGCCAACGCGGGAGGATCCGTACCCGGCTGCGAGATGTCTCCGAACAGATCTGATGTATACAGTCCACGCGCGTCGATCGCGTTGATCACGATGTTGGACCGGTTGGCATGTTCCACTGCGGCCGAAGCTTCGGTGGTCAATTTTGCTATGGGAAATCCTGGTGACGCCAATAGCAGGACTCGTTCGCCTGGCTTGCTAGCCAAAAGCCGCAGAATGTTTTCGAGTTGGCCATAGGTGTTGCGGTTTTCAGCCTCGCCGATATTCAACACCCTGTCTACCGTAGCTGCGACTAAAACGCCGGCCATTCTGGCGTCGGGTTCGGGCAAGCACCGTAAGTTTCTTGAACGAGGATGGTAAAAGCCGTTGATATGGAATCGTCGTATGGGCCTGTTACGGACGGGGACGGCTGCCCTCCTTCTCTTTCGACCTGGACAGCCATGCCATAGGAAACGTTTGGGCATGCGTTAGCGCCAGTGCTTCTGGTCAGTTGGCCTCGCGGCATCAGTCCCAACAGTTTTTTCTTCAGCACGTCCTTGTCGCTGGTGAAATCCTGTGTCAACTGTCCCGACGTCGTAAAAATTCCTACCCGATCGGCTGTGCCAATCGAGTCAATGAATCGCTCCGCGGCAGCACGCATGGAGGCCACATCGATAGTTTCAAGATGAATGTCATCGAACGTTAGCGCTACGAACCGTTCTGGCAGAGCCGCAGTGGCTGCAGGGCCGCTTTCCTCCTCGCTTACTCGGGTTTTGGCAGCGGCTTCCATTCGCTCTTTGCGCGATTGAGCATCTTCAATACCGAAGGTAGTAATGGGTTGCAACTTGCCGTTGTCAAACAACTGAAAATCTTCCTTGTGCAGATTCTCGACCGGTTTGCCCGCAGAGTCCCGCACAATCACATGCACCTGCACAAGGTTCACGCGAAGTTTGAAGGTGCTTACCGTATCCTCAGTGGACACTTGGGGCTTCGGCTCCGTTTCAGGTTTTTGCGGCTGAGTTGTGGTGACGTCGGTCGAAGGGGTAGGTGACGCGGGTTGCTGGCCGGATAGAGTGTGCGACGTTGCGGATGCCAAGAATAACGCCGCGGTTAATCCCAAGCCAATACGCATAAGTTTATCCAAGTTCTAGCAATGCGAAAGACAAGTAGAAACTAAAATATCGAGCCTCGGCATCGTTCAGCACTTGCCTGCCATTATGACGCGTTGATTATCCTAAATAGGTACGAAAATGCGAGGTCCTCGCGTCACCTCCTGTGAAGTGGCGTACTCGGAAATCCATGTGGACGTATGCTGTTTATCAAGCATGTGAATTGCTCCTGCACAGAACGAAACTCATGTACAATTCCCCGACACCACTGCGATCCAGGGCATAAAATCCGAGTGCTGCGAAGTAGGAGGGCTCATGACAGAAACCGGGATGGGTCCAATCGTCAATCGGTGGCAGGGTCAATTCCATGGCCAATTAATCACGCCAAATCAGGATGGATACGACGCATCACGTCGCATCTGGAATGGAATGATCGATCGGCGGCCCGCCCTGATTGCGCGGTGTATCTCGGTCGCAGATGTTCGTGCGGCCCTGAAACTCGCGCGAGCCGAAAATCTGGGCATAAGCGTGAGGGGCGGAGGACACGCCGTCGCCGGTACGGCTGTGTGTGATGGAGGGCTGATGATCGACCTTTCTCTCATGAAAGGACTTCAGGTAGATCCCCTCTCTCGCGAAATCGCGGCAGGCCCTGGAGTACTCTGGGGCGAGTTTGACAACGCGGCACAAGCTCATCAATTGGCCACAACAGGCGGCCAGGTTTCCCACACAGGCATCGCTGGACTGACTCTGGGCGGTGGACTGGGTTACCTCATGGGAAAGCACGGCGCGGCGTGCGACAACCTTCTCTCGCTAGACGTGGTTACAGCCGATGGAGAGACGCTGACAGTAAATGCAGAACAAAATTCCGACTTGTTCTGGGCTATGCGGGGTGCTGGGGCTAACTTCGGTGTTGCCACTTCGTTCCGCTATCGCTTGCATCCGCTTACGGGAGTGCTTGCGGGTTTGCTGCTTCATCCTCGCGACCGAGCCGGAGAACTCATCCCATTCTATCGAGAGTTTCTCGCCAACACCCCCGACGAGCTCGATACGACTCTCGGTTTCCTGAACTCACCGGATGGCGTTCCGCTGGTTGGTATCATTGTGGTCTACGCCGGTGCAACTGAGGAAGGCGAGCGCTTGCTCGAGCCCTTGCGCCGCTTCGGCCCACCGGCCGCCGACCTGATACGTCCAATGGCATATACCGAAGCGCAGCGGCTGGTGGATGACGCCGTTCCCATTGGACACCGCTACTATTGGAAGTCTAATTTCGTGCCCAAGCTCGATTCAGGTTTCGCTGACGTTATTCGAGCCGGCACGGACGTGATGCCATCCCCCAGATCGATGATCCTTGTATTCGAGATTAAGGGTGCAATCCAGCGCGTCGCAAAAGACGCCATGGCATTCGATCACCGTCACGAGAATTTCGAGATGTCGATCATCGCGCAATGGACGGACTCAGCCCATGATACAGAGAACATGCGTTGGGCGCGCGACGTTTGGACTGCGGCACAGCCTTTTGTTTCTCCGGCTGTCTACGCCAATCATTTGAGCGCTGATGAAAGCCGGAGCAGGGTTCAATCGGCTTATGGCCCTGAGAAGTACGAGAAACTGGCAAAACTGAAAGCCAAATACGATCCAATGAACTTTTTTTGCCAAAATCACAATATCGCGCCGCAAAGTACCAAGCTGCCTGCGGCAAAGTCCTGAGAAGTGGCGTAATCGGACATCTCGTTACCAGTACGCGCTCCAACCCAAATTCCAAGATTTAAAAAGCTTGTCCTTGCACAGGAGCGAGGTCGTCGACCGTGAGTGGGATTTTCGGGTGCTTCGGTCGAGATCTGCGGTACCGCCACGGCAACTAGGATGCAATTGAGTAAGCTCGTTGAAATTAAAGAAGTTTTCGATTCTCCTTGACACACGCGCTCCCGAAGAACAGTGTGAGTTCAGGTTTCGCCGTTTAGGGCGAGACTCCCGCTTCTCAGTCCATTCGCAGTTTCTTTAAGGGACAGACTCCGAATCGAGCGCCAACAGGGAAGAACCTATCAGGTTCTTTTTTATTCCCTCGCGCGGGGCCCTACCTCCTGTCCGACGTACAGGTTTGCACCCCCAAGACGCCAGCGGTTTCAGGCCAACAAATCGGTGGACCAGCGAACAACACACGCTGGTAAGGAGAAAGTTCATGATAGTAAAAAACCAGAAGGAACTTTTCGTAATGCTGCTTAGCGACGCACGGCAGAACGCCGAGCGCTCGACCAAGCTTTATCAGGAGATCAGCCAGGCGGCCCAGGATCCAGACGTAAAAGAGGCGCTGGAATCGCGGGCTTGGATCTCGGAGAAGGATTTGGCAGCGATCGATCGTTGCTTTCAACTCATCGGGGAGCAGCCAGTGAAACTCGACGGGCGTCTCCAAGAAGTGTTCGTGGAAGACTTCCGCAGAGAATTGGCGGAGATCCAAAACCCGATCGCAAAACACATCTATGTGTTAGCTAAGGCTAGCCACCTGGTCCACCTTCGGATGGCCGAGTACGTCGCGCTGGTAGCAGCCGCCGACGTAACCGGACACTATGCCGTTGGTGTCCTGCTGGAGAGTTGCCTGGCCGACAAGGTCGCGTTTGTTGAAAGAACACGACGTCTCATCAGGAACTTCGTTGCGACCAAGCTGGCGGCAAAGGCTGCCGCCGTCTAAGTGTGTCCCATCCGCTCGTGAAATGGGTGGATGAAGAAGCTAGAAACGCAGACTGCGTGGTCGCGAAAAGAAGTGGCTGCGCGGGTTGCGTGAGGTAAAAAACGGCTCTCCCTGGCGACGGGGAGGGCCGCTCTCATTACGTACGGTAAGTGGCGACTGATATGCAGAGTCTGCGTTCCGCAATTTGTGGATTTCTGCTTCTAAGTCCCGGCACGCGAAACCGGTAGAGTCAAGTTCTTGGACTCTACATAGAAGGTGTGGGCGTTTATCAAATTCAAGGCTCGAAAAAAAACAAGGCCCTATTCAATCGTGATTATGACTGGTGTGGACCTGATCAGGTCGGCGATTAGCAAACCTTGCGCCTCCGGCAATCCCACAAGCTCGTGAACCTGCTCATAGTCGGGAATGTAAAACCCGACGACTTGATATTTGCCTGGCTTAACCGCCGTGCCTTCAATGCTTCCGCGCCAACTCTCTTCCTCGCCCGGCTTAAGAAAAACAAATTCTTCTTTGAACCTTTCAGACGGCGGTGGGGCAGCACCGAAACGGTCGGCCACGCCACCGTGACCGATGGTCGCTGCATTCTTGCCGTCTAATGTCTGGAACGAAACGTCAAATCCAGAGGCATTGCCCATGTAACGACCCACTAAGGAATTCTCATTGTCGTTTGGAGAGACCTTGCTCCATTTAGATACGTATGCGCCTCGAGGACCGGCCCGGAGAGTCAAGGTGACTTGAATTTGTTCGCCGCCTTTGTACGCAACTTTGTCAACGTGTGCCGAAAGCGTGGCCAGTGGTGGTTGTTTGGGCGCAGTGCCTGAAAAGGTTTGCGCCTCAAGAAAGCAGCCCGGTAACAGCAAAATGAGAAGTGCGGCCAGCAGTTTCATCAGTTATTGTCTACGCCCAGTTAGAAACCATTACGGTATCGTGGGTTGCATATCGAAATTATCGCTCGGCGTCTATGACGGCATTTGTTCCCAGTGCCTGGTTTGTGGCGAAATCGGAAAGGTGGCTCATAGTACCACCACCCACGCAACTGGACCCTGGACCAGTGACTCATTTGCTCCAGTCTGCCTTCGGCGCGGTCTGACATCAGCTAGAATGAACCTGTTTACACCCTATTTGCGATTCCAAACATGAGACTCCCCAACATCCAAGAACTCGCAATTCCAAATGCCGGATTTTTGCGAATGCTTCCGGTCTGCATGGAAGTCGGAGCACTCATCGGATTTATTCAGGGTGCACTTCTGGCCGCACTGCTAAAAGAAACATCAATCCTCTATTCTGTTTTCATTGGTGTGCAAGGAGCGATAGTCGGTGCCATTAGCGGCGGAGTTTGGGGAGCCCTATTGGTTGCTTTGTTATTTCGGCAAAAGCTAACGAACAAGATTTTTTACGGTGTGGCATTGGTCTCACTTCTTGTAGGCGTGTTTTCTGCGCTCTTCTTTCATTTCAAGGTCGGTGATGCGGAGCCAATCTCTATCTTCTTAATTCCCATCGCCAGTTTGATTGCGGGGGGATTTTTCAAATTATCCGAACGCACTTCCGCGTAACTCCCGGTATGTGGCGAAATCGGAAAAGTCCGAGTAGAGGAGAACGCAGTGTGCGTTAGGTTTTCCTTGGCTCTATCCGCCGTTTCCAGCTTCGTGCGCGTTTAGGTCCACCATGGCTTCACTGACGTCTCCCCCCTCGCAGACCCCGCCGTGCAGATTTTCCCGCAGCGGGTTCCTCAGGCGTGACTCCCCGCCCTGTGCCAAGTCCATCGTGGTCAGGTCAGTTGGTCTGTCGATGTGCGTGGACATAGCGACCGAGGTCTGAACCTCGACTATGTTTCCTTATCGACAGATTCGTCCGCTTGTTTTCCCCTTCCCTCCAATGGGTACCGTGGCCGCTCCTTTCGGAAGCCCTGCGGTTCCCCACCTTCACAGGTACTATGGGGTCGTAAGACTGCTCGTCCATCCATTCTCGGTCGCCTCTGGTCTCCCTTGGCGATCGCGTTACCGCTCTGGTGAGCGGAGAGATGGCGAGCTCTCCTGGGTTCCTGGGGAATCCCTTTGGAAACATGCCCCGAGCTAGCGACTCCGGCGATTTCGGTCCGCCCTTCGCAATTGCGGTCGTCCCGGATACTGCCTTCCGCCACTTCAACGACGTCGGCATCGCAACAATAGTAATTTCGGAGCTGAATCCTCTCGGCCTGCTTCCTTGCTGTGTACGCTTCGCACCCACCAGTCGCCCGGCGAATGGCAACACTCGCTACCGGCCTGCTCGCCAGCTTTTGCCGGACGGGATTTGCACCCGTTGGATTCCATTAAGTGGTTTCACCTACTCAGCTTCGGTTCCTCCTCTCCCAAGCTTTCCCCAGCGCGATGAAGTAGTACTTCACATTGACGCGAATGCTGTTAATCGGGACCTGGACAGATTCCTAACTCAATCGGGTATAACCACAATCGCGCTACGCGCCGCCATCTGTGCGCCTTCGGAATCCTGCACCACTTGCCGCACCAAGTATTTCCCCGCCTTTAGATCGAACGTGGACTTCACAACAAAGCCCGTGTGGCCCATACAGCTGACGGGACAACTGGATAAAGCGAATGAGATCGCCGCCCTGTCCGCAACCGTGACAGTAAAAGAGATTTTTGCGGGCGTTGACGTAGAACGAAGGCCGGGTTTCCGGGTGCAGGGGACAAAGTCCGACGAATTCTGGTCCTTGAGCAGTAGGCCGGGCGGTCCAGTTCTGCTGCCGCAGATAATCGAGCAGCGAAATTCGCCGTTTTAGTTTTTCGACGTCCTCGCCCACGGCGCAGTTTTGCCTCTGGGGTGAACGTAGGAGAAGGTGCCCAGCATTCCCAGGCAAGGATGGTGGGCAGGAGGAAATTTCTCAGAGCCGCAAGGGCCAGAGAATTTGCAGAACCGGAGTCAGCCAAGACCAAGGCTCAGCTTCCTGATCGGTCGGATCACCACGCGCCAACCAGTGAGCCATGCGAACGAGCGTTTGGCGGAGAAAGGAAAGAGCCGGTTGGGAGCGGTGCAGTCCTTGGGCCCAGCGGCGAAGTGTGGAAGGATCGGGCACGCGATTAGGATCTTTGAGCGTAGGCACTGCCTCTTCCCAGGAGCAGTGTTCCACAAAGCGCCGCCGCAATGCCTGACAGCGCGTCAACAAACTGTAGTGCGTGTAAGGGAGCGAAAGGCACGGCAGGAAGGTGAAGGTCTTCCCACAACTGGGGCAACGGCCGCGCCGGATGTCAATCCAGTCGTGATGCTCATCGTGCGCCTGCTTGCGGCGGCGTCCATGGCCGATGATCGAATCGCGTTCACAAGCGGGACATCGCCGCAACATGACTTCGGCGCAGCTTGCGGCCCAATCGGCTTCGAGCTTGTACGGCGGGACGGAAAGTGGGATAAACAGAATCGTAGCTCATCGGAGCTCTGCCCCTCCGGCGTTGACCTGCCAAGATCCCAGCCGGAAGCGGAGCTCCTTCCTCCTGAAGAAAAATCCAACTGGAAGAGAATACAGCTTCTCGGCTATGGCTCTTTAGGGGTGTGATTCAAAGAATTGGCCGGTAATAACCGGCAATGCGGAAGTAATCCAAGAACCGTCAGCACCTCACTGGCAAGAAACGGGGTTCGGGGAGATGAGAACTCAGGCGACGCCCGATGAGAGCTCGTTTCCCGAAGAGGACTATGAGGAGTGAGCCAGCCTTTGCAGCGCGGAAGAGGAATCGCGCTCCCAAACCAATACGTTCTCGGAAAATCAATTTGCTTGCGACCAAGCGTCTATCGTGGCACAAGTATCTGAGTGCTGATCGACATCGCGTAGCAAGGCTTACAAAAAAAGAGTTGGGGGCCAGATCAGTAGCACCGCAGGTTGTTGATGTCGATTTCTCGAACCGAGGTACCGCGAACATGGATACACTCTCTCCGTTCGATACCCTTTGGTCAGATTTGCGATACGCTGCGCGTACCCTACTGAGGAATCCGGGCTTCACCACCGTCGTGGTTCTCTCCCTCGCTTTAGGAATTGCTGCCAACAGCACAATCTTCAGCGTGCTCAACGCTGTGCTCTATCGTCCTCTGCCCTTCAAACAACCGGATCGGCTCGTGGTGATCTGGGAGACGGAACAAGGACATCCGGATTCACGGCAAGCTCCACCGATTGCGGAAATGGTCGACTGGAAAAAACAGAATCATGTTTTCGACGACATCGCCTTAACCAGTTTCACGGAATCCAATAACCTCTCTGGCATCGGCGGGGCCGAGACAATTCGCGTTCAATATGTCACTCCCAATTTCTTCAGTATCCTTGGCGTGAATCCCTTCCTCGGACGGATTTTTCTCGCTGAAGAGATGCAGGAGCACGTTCAAAGTGTCGTCATCAGCACTTCGTTTTGGAAATCTCACTTCAACAGCGATTCCAATGTCTTGGGGAAGTCCTTCAACATCGAAGGTGTTGTCTCCACCGTTGTCGGTGTCATGCCTTCGCACTTCGCTCCCTTCTATGGCGGCAGGATCGACATCTGGCAGCCCATCAATCCAGAGAACGCCCGCTACTCGCAGCGAATCGATCACTGGCTCATGCCCATCGCCCGGCTCAAACCTGGCGTGACCCGGGAGCAAGCACAAGTCGAAATGGAGGTCATTGCACGGCGGCTGGAAATGGAATATCCGGCGACGAATAAGGGCATCGGTAAAAAAGTTTCTCCTCTGCATCAAGAACTCTATGGAGGCTTTGGGCAATATCTTTACCCCCTTCTCGGTGCGGTGGCTTTTGTCCTGCTCATCGCCTGCGTTAATGTTGCGAATCTAATGCAATCCCGAACCGAAACGCGCCGCAAAGAGTATGCCCTGCGTGTATCGCTCGGCGCAGGACGTGGTCGCTTGATGCAGCAATTGCTCACGGAGAGCGGGCTGTTGGGCCTCACGGGAGGCGCACTCGGCATTCTTCTCACCTATCTCGGTATCTATTTGTTCCTGAAGCTCGCGGGAGAGTTTCCGAACTCCGAGGACATCACAATCGATGGTCGCGTGCTCTTGTTCACCTTTATTATTTCTCTGCTTAGCGCGTTGCTGTTCGGTTTGATTCCTGCCCTCAGTGCTTCTCGCCCAGACCTCAATGCGGTCCTGCGGGAAGGCGAGCGCAAGATGGGATCGGGCTCCCGCCGGTTGGTTCGCCACGCATTGGCGGTATCGGAAGTTGCGCTGGCCATGGTGCTGTTGGTGGGAGCGGGACTGATGATCAATACCATTCTCCATCTCCAGCGCGTGAAGCCCGGGTTCGACACCAGCAACATTCTCACTATGAGTATCAAGTTGCCGGAGGGAGGCAAATATCTGGAGCGGGTGCCCGGCGGAGACTTGGAAAAGCCGCTGCCGGCAGTCACTGCCTATTATCAACGCCTCATCGAAAAAGTTTCTGCCTTGCCCGGCGTTGAATCGGCTGCAGTGATGAGCCGGCTGCCTTCGAACGGTGTTGGGGGCAACTACTCTTTCTCCATCCTTGGCCATCCTGCTCCATTGCCAGACAATCGCCCACGAGCCGGCTATGAAGAGGTGAGCCCGAGCTTGTTCGCCACATTGAGAATTCCTTTGAAAAAGGGGCGCTACCTGAACGACCACGATTCCCAGTCCGCGCCATGGGTCGTCGTCATCAATGAATCCTTTGCGCACCGTTTCTTCCCCAATGAAGATCCTGTCGGTCAGCAGATTCTCCTTCGCTTTGATCCCTATCCCGTCGACGAGGACCGTCCTCGGCAGATCGTCGGCGTTGTCGGCGACGTTAAGCATTTTGGTTTGGGAGAAGCCGCGCCTCCCGCCATCTATGCTTCTTATCTGCAGCAGCCCGCCGTTTTTCAAGGTGGCGCTGCTTTGGCTCACCTTCAACAGGCTCTTCTCATCCGCACATCTCCGTTTCTCCTCCGCAACAATTCCTTAACCCTGGCGGCGAAAAAGGCTGCGGCGGAAATCGATCCCGATCAACCGATCACCGACATCATGACCATGGACCAGGTGCTGGCCGAGTCCATTGGTGATTGGCGTTTCTACATGCAATTGCTCGCGATCTTCGCTGCCATGGCCCTGTTGTTAGCTGCCATCGGCATCTACGGTGTGATGTCCTATTTGGTAAACGAGCGCACTCACGAATTTGGTATCCGTATGGCCTTGGGAGCCCATCGTGCGGACGTCCTAGGCTTGGTAGCCAAATTCGGGCTCAAACTCACCATTATTGGCGTCGTCATCGGAGCAGCCTTGGCGCTCGGCCTCGCCCGCTTGATTTCCAGTTCACTATTTGGAGTTAAACCAACCGATCCACTAACATACGCAGCCGTCGCTGTCGGGCTGGGTGCTGTCGCGCTCTTAGCTTGCTACATTCCGGCACGCCGCGCCACAAAGGTCGATCCCGTGGTGGCTTTGCGGTATGAGTGACTTACGGCGCGTTGACGAGTTCCCAATGCTGCATTGTGAAAGACATATGTGCAACTGCCCGCCGGTCTTCACCTCATATTCGGCGATCGCCAGTGTGAAAAGAGAATTTCAATGACGAAACGCGGGGCCAGTCTCGCATCTGTTTATATCTTTGTAGGCGTGGCACTCATTGCATCTTGTGCGAAGCCCTACCACGAGGAAACCGAACGCTACGTGTTTGTGGCCACGAATATCAACCTGCCCTATTGGCGGGAGGCGCAAGCAGGGTTTTTGGACGCGGCCAAAGCGCTCGGAGTAAAGGGTGAACTTGTCGGTCCGACGGCGTACGCACCGAATGCGGAACTAGTTGTATTCCGCCAGATCGTGGAGGAGCACCCAGCCGGGATCTCTCTCTCCGCGGCGCGGCCCGAGATTTTCCGGACGGAAATTGACAAGGCGGTGGCACAGGGCATCCCTGTCATCTGCGTCGACGCGGATGTGCCGGATTCGAAGCGCGTGCTGTACATCGGAACGGATAACGTTAAGGCAGGCAGAGAGAGCCTGAAACAGATGGCGGCGCTCATTCGGGATCACGGAAGCATTGCCGTCATCACAATTCCGGGACAGCGTAACCTCGACGATCGAGTGGCGGGAGTGGTGGAGGCGTTGAAGAATTATCCTGCTATTAAGTTGACAAAGATACTGGACGACAAGGGCGATGTGGAAAGTGCTTCTGACCAAGTTTCCGAGCTGATTCAGAAGAAGGGAAAAGTAGATGGAATTATTTGCTTGGAGGCGGCAGGAGGTTCTGGCGCTGCCGGAGCGTTGCACGGCTTGCATATGGAAGGCAAGCTGCCGATTGTGGCCTTCGACGATGATCCGGAGGCACTTGATTGGATCGACGTCGATGCAATCTCGGCCACGATCACGCAAAAGCCGTACGTCATGAGTTACTACGGGCTGGAGTTCCTCGACGATCTGCACCACAACGCGGTCCATCAATCCAAAGACTGGCACACCGCACTCGCCCCGCCTATGCCTACATTCGTGGATACTGGAACCGTCGTCGTGGACAAGAGTAATCTCAAGCTCTATCGCGACGCACTGGCAGCGCACCCCAAGCCACTGTAATACATTTTCAGTGCGCCGTTGTCGGTACGCCCAGGTTCCAAGCGCGGAGATCACTTCCTTGAAGCGGACTTGAACGCAGCCGCCCGGCGGCGGACGCTTCGCGTGAGGTAACGCCGCAGTGATTGCCTATCGGTAGAGATAAATTTGGGTCACAGGAGGTGTCCCCGTGACCCATCTCAGAAAAATGATGCTGGAAGACGTGTCGTCGCTGTGGTTCTCGCCCGACAGTAAGCGTCTCATCACAGCGCATAAGAACGGTCACATGAAGGCCTGGAATACAAGTTCCCGGACCGTCGAAAGAGAACTTATCGCCGATCCGGATCAAAGACTGGACGGAATACGGTTCTCCCCCGACGGCAAACTTCTGATCACCACACACGCAAATGGTCATGTAAAGGTCTGGAATACGAGTTCCTGGACCGTGGAAGGAGAACTCAACGTGTCCGATAGCCATTTGCGGGGATCCGCATTTGTGCCCGATAGCAAAACCATCATCATTGGAGGCAAAAACGGCGTACTGCACGACTGGAGTTTGGCGACAAAAGCAGAGATCCGGACTTTGCGTATATTCGAGGGCGTTGGCAACATTTCTAATGTGGCGTTATCGCCTGACGGCAAGACCATGGTCGCGTCCTATGAATCAGCAAAATCACGCGCCGTAATGATCTGGAATACGACGGATTCGAGTGCACAGATCGAAAGCGGATATATCTCCGCTGCATTCTCCAAGGATGGCAAGTTGGCGCTAGGTGGGCGTGGTGACATTAAGCTCATCGATCCGGATTCGCGGAAGGATTCGCGGAAGCAGATTCGCGACATCGAATTGCCCGAGATGATGCCGGGCGAGGTGGAACACGGTGATAAGGACGCGCCGGACGCGAAGGAGACAGTCCCGTGTGGCGTTTTGGCTCTCGCGTTTTCTCCGGATGGCAATACACTTGCTGCTGGGTGCTTAGAGGGAACAGTTCGCTTGGTAAAGGTGGCTCCCTAGAACTCCGTCTCAAGTCCCAATTTGGCGCGTTCTCGTCCATTTGACCAGCCGGCTTTCACATCGGATTCCAAGTCTACGAATAACGCGTCGCGGGAAGGCTAAGCTACTGCTTTATTTCTTCCCATTCGCTGTGGATTCGATGTTTGCTTTCATCGATAATGTCGCGGAGCGGTGAAAGAAGAAAAGGGAAAACCAAACGCACCCTTCGAGGCTCGGGGTGAAGAGACGGGGAGATGCCGGAGATTCGCTGGGTTTGGGGAGGAACGGATTTACCACAGAGTTCACGGAGGTCGGAACACTGAGGGTCAGGAGGGTTGGGCAACTCTGATGGGTTAAGGCGCGTAATTAATGGTGGGGGAACGATGGGAACTTTTGGACAGGATTTGATTTTTGCGCTGCGAATGATGCGGAAGAATTTGGGTTTTACGGCGGCGGCAGTGCTTTGCCTGATGTTGGGAATTGGGGCTACTACTGGGATTTTTACAGTCGTGAATGCGGTTTTGTTACGGCCACTTCCCTACGCGCAGCCTGAGCAGTTGGTGCGGTTGTATACCGAATTTCCTACGTTTCCTAATGGCGGTTTGCCACGGTTTTGGACCTCGGCGCCGGAATTTTTCGATTTGCGACGGGATACGCACTCCTGGGCTTCGCTGGATGCTTGGCAGACGGGCGGGACTAATCTGGGCGGGAAGAGTGAGCCGGTGCGCGTTACGGCGGCCAGCGTTAGCGGTGGGTTGATGGAGACTTTGGGAGTTGCGCCTGTTTCGGGGCGGTTGATTTCGGCGGCGGACGATGTGCTTGGGGCGCCGCTAGTGGCGGACATTTCTTATGGGACTTGGAAAACTGTGTTTGGCGGCGATCCGGAGATTGTGGGGCGAGAGACGCGCGTTGACGGGAAGAAGTGCACGATTGTCGGCGTGATGCCGGCGGCGTTTCAATTTCCCCCAGGGGAGAATGATCCGCCGAAGGTTTGGACGCCGCTGCAGCTTGATCCTGCGAGCAAAAATCGCGGCGGGCATAACTATTACCTGTTGGGGCGGCTGAAACCTGGGGTATCTCCGGCTGCGGCGCAGGGAGAGTTGGCGGCGCTGGTGCAGGGTTATGGGGAGCGTAAGTCGCCCGGTACACATAGTTTCGATCCGAAGAATCACACCATTGTTAGCTATCCGTTGCACGCCGAGGTGGTCTCCAGCGTACGGTCGGCGCTGCTCGTACTGCTTGGAGCGGTGGCGTTTGTTTTGCTGATTGCTAGCGTCAATGTGGCGAATTTGTTGCTGGCTCGGGCGGAGGCTCGGCGCAGAGAGATCGCGATCCGGGCGGCTATGGGGGCTGGGCTGGGGCGGCTGGCGCGGCAGTTTGTTACCGAGGGAGTTTTGCTGGCGCTGTGCGGGGCGATTTTAGGTTTGGGATTGGCTTATGGCGGGGTGCGGTTAGTGCAGTTGACAAACGCTGGAGGGATTCCGCGATCCGATGAGATTGTTATGGACTGGCGGGTGTTGATTTTCACTTTAGGGACTAGCTTAATTACTGGAGCAATTTTTGGATTGGCTCCGTTGGTGCCATTGTCGGTCACCGGAATTTCCGGGTCGTTGAAAGATGCGGCGGGCAGCACGACGGCTGCAGGCGGGGCGCAAATGTTTCGGCGTGCGCTGGTCGTCGGTGAGTTGGCGATGGCTTTGGTTTTGCTGATTGGTTGCGGGTTGATGTTGCGAGCATTTTGGAAGCTGCAGGAAGTGCATACCGGGATGGCCCCCGACAACGTGATTACGATGCGGGTGTCTCTGCCTAGCGGAACCTATACGGATAACAAGGAGATTGCAGGATTCTGGGAGCGCTTTGAGGAGCAAATTACCAGCTTGCCGGGGGTGCGATCCGCGGCGCTTGTTTACGGGATGCCTCCGATGCGGGCCCCAAATATGAATGATACGGACTTTGAAGGATTCGTTAAGCGCGAGGGTGGGCCGATTGAGAATGTGGACTTCGATCAGGTGGTAACTAAAGATTATTTCTCGACGATGGGGATTCGCTTGATGGAAGGGCGGCTGTTTGATAACCGCGATACGGCAGCGGGGACGCCGGTGGTGATTGTGAACAGCACGATGGCTCGGACGTTTTGGCCCAATCAAAGCGCGATTGGGAAGCATGTGCGGCCGAATAGTGGATCGAAGGATCCCTGGAGCACCGTGGTAGGCGTGGTGGACGACGTCAAGAACGCTGGGTTGGATCGACCCGCGGGTACGGAACTGTATATCCCGTACGGGCAGGCGGAGAGTTTTGGGTTGACCGATATGTATGTGGTGATGCGAGGGCAGTCTGGGAATCCGCGAAATCTGGTGCGGGCGGTGAGGGAGCGATTGAATGTGATGGATGCGTCGCTACCGCTGTCGGATGTGCGGATGATGGATGACGTAATGGAGCGGGCGCAGGCGCGACCGCGATTTTTGACTCTGCTGTTGAGCTTGTTTTCGGTTACGGCGCTGGCAATTGCTACTGTGGGGATTTATGGCGTGGTGTCGTATTCAGTGGCGCGTCGCACCAAGGAGTTTGGGTTGCGCATGGTGTTGGGGGCGCAGGGCAGGGATGTGTTGGGATTAGTGATGAGGCAGGGAGCTCTGATGGTGTTGCTCGGTCTGGCGGCAGGTCTGATAGTAGCATTGCTGTTAACCCGATTGATGGCCAGCTTGTTGTTCGCTATTGCGCCAACCGATGCGGCCACGTTCGCCAGCGTAGCAGCGGTGCTGGTTGTGGTGGCGCTGGCAGCATGTTATGTCCCGGCGCGACGCGCGACGCGCGTGGATCCCATGCAGACGTTGCGTTACGAGTGAGGCGGCTTCTTCGTGGACGCACAAGCGGCGGGCACAGATAAGGGCACCAAGAAGTGTAAGTTCGAAATTGACCAGCTGTTCTCCAGTCAACTCATGAGTTGTCGCGCACTCGTACAAGTCCTGTCACCGGCCAGAAACGGCGTTCGAGGAGATCGGAGCGAGACCGCTTCACAGTGGGACCTCATTTCCCCCATGCGGACTTCTGGAAAATTGACCCGTCTGCGGAATTACTGAGGGGATCAGATAGGTGTGATATCTGGGCAAACGCAGAGTTTATCTGCGTGGGAGCGAACAGTGTCCCAGCGGAGCATGCATCGTCACTTGCGCTTCAAGCTGACGAACTCGGCGCAGCCCGTCCTAGTAAATTCGTTTTTTAGTCAGCCATTTGAGCGGTATGAACATTGACACATGATCCTGATAACGTCTGTACTCCTCGCCGAATTCGATCACCAGTTTGCGTTCCTCGAGGAGAGTCCCCACGATGAGATAAGCAGACAGGACGAGGTTAACGGTGATCGCCGTGACGTTCAGGTCACTCGTCCAGAGGAAGATGAAGACCGCAACATACCAGGGGTGCCGCACCAAGCCTAACACTCCCCTGTCGTCAAAATCGCCACTGCCGGTCATCGCATGGCGCGCCGACTCATTGCGAATCTGTTGGATTCCAAGGAACTGCAGCATGCTGTAGTGTCGCGCGCCCGCCACGACAAGTACCACGCCCAAACCGACGAGACAGTACCGAAGAATCCTCCAATAGCCGCTCCAGGCAAAAAGCGTTTCGGAGTTGAAGCGTGCCGAATGCGAATACATGACCAAGGGCACAAGTGTGACTATCGAGAAAATGTTGAAGAACAGCCGCCAAAAGCGATACCTGCCGGCGAGCACCGTTCTTAGCCAGCTTGTTACGGGAATCGAAATCAACACGCTGTGAACCGTGCAATAAGCGGCCCAGAGGAGCGCCAAAAGCAGGTAGTCGGACATGATTGTATTCATTACACCCGAAGCATCTAATACCGATAGGGAAAACGGTAGAGACGAGTGGATCACTTCCGACCAGGGGACAGCGGAGCGTTGTAAGTGGTGACAGTAAACAAGCGACTTGCGCGCTTATTTTTGGAGAGTGCTTCATTCCCAAACTAGCGACAGCGTTCCGCCCTTTGGCGATGTGCCCACAATCACTGCACCGTCAGGGCCCCAGGTATAGATTGGTGCGATTGGAGGACCCACACCAATGTCAACCTCCTCCCCACCTGTGGAAGAAATTGAGCAATACCGCGACCGAGTGACGCGATATATCCACTTCCTGGTCCGGGATGCCAGCGAGGCGGAGGACCTCGCACAAGAAACGCTCCTTCGCGCACATCGTCAGCGAAGTACGTTGCGCGACCCGGTTGCTCTGGAAAGCTGGCTTTACCAGATTGCTACCCATATCAGCATCGACGTTCTACGACACAGGGCGCGGGCGGTTGAGCGTCATGTCGATACCCCAATTGAACAGTTGCCCATCCCAGACCAAGTTCAGTCATCGCCGCTGAACATCATCCAGCAAAGGGAGATGAGTGAATGCGTGCAGCGCTACGTCGCTAATCTCTCCGATGCGTACAAGTCGGTGCTCCTACTTCACGATGCTGACGGACTGACTTCAGAAGAGATTGCTCAACTGCTCGAGCTTCCCAAGACCACTGTCAAAATGCGCCTGCATCGTGCTCGCCGGCGGCTACAGGCCGCCCTGAACAATGCCTGTGCATTCGGGCGCGATGAGCGGGGCGTGTTCATCTGTGAGCCGAGGCCGGGTGACAAACCACCGTCGAAAACGGGTTGATCAGCGCCCCACAGCTTGTCCACGCGCCGTTCTTTGATTGCTCTTTAGTTCACTTGGTCCACAACAACACCAGCCCTGGCCCTTCGGGGAAATCGCATTCTTCCCAAGCAACGGCTTTATGAGGATGCAGGCTCCGATCACAATCAGAGCGATGGCCAGGAGCGGCAGCTTCAACCCAAAGAACTCACCCAGCCCGGCGAACACTGCAAGAATGCCCACCACTAGGCTGAAACCGCTCATTTTGATCCGATTCACATAGCGAATCACATTGAGCCCTAGCATGATAAGTCCCGCAGCGGCCAACCAACTGCCTGGTGGGACCTGCTTCTCGGGAAGCAACCAGATAGCACCGATTGTGATCAGAAGCACTCCCCAGCCAGAATCCTCCAGCCGGCTGTTCAAAGTGGCCTTTCTTGTATATTCATCACCTGATCTCTGGTTGACTTGATTGATCATTGTTACCTCCAAGGAAGACCCGCGACCGTTAACCACGAGTGTCGCTCAAGCGCAGATATCTTCCGCACGTGGCATGGACGAATCCTCTAGCGGAATGGATACACTCCATATTCTGATTCCCACCTTTCAGCTGCATCCCTTACACTCACCGCTCGTCGTCTCTTCTAAAGTTTTTCGTCCAGCAGCTAGGGGTTTGTCCATGCGAGCAACAACATCCATTCCAACTCCCTTAGCGAAGCAATCGAGTTTTTGCATGCTGGCAATAACCCGCAAGGTCTTATCGACATCCTGCCACGAACTGCCCTCTTTCAGCGCCCGTGCCACCATCTTTTCAGCGCACGTCTCGCAGCCCCCGACGATGACCATGGCGATCGGAATTAAGTCCTGAAGTCTAGCTTCCAGCCTCGGCGGCAAAGGTCCCGTTTCGACTGGCGAACCTACTGAATCAAGCGAGTGTTGAACCGTATCCATGGCTGTTTCCTCCTTATTACCAACCGCAATTCTTTTTCAAGCTTCATATCTAAGGACGAAAACGGCTGGCAAAAGGATACCGGTTGGGCAGGCACAATCAGCGAGGGCAATATGTGGCGGCACAGCCGAAGGTGTTCTCGAAAAGTGCAGACCGATCAGCGCACTCTTGAATAATCGTATGAACGGTGGCTCTTTCCTAATGAGAGTGGATGATGCTCAGCGTATCAACAGCCAACTTCGTTCTGCCGCTAGCTCCGCTACGCGACTTCGGATATCATCCCGAATCTCGCGGACGGTTTCGACAGCTTGACCTTTTGGGTCGAGAAGAGGCCAGTCAAGCTTCTTCAAGCCAGGCACAAAGGGACAGGCATCGCCACAGCCCATCGTCACAAGGAGTGTTGCTTCGCGTGCAAGTTCCTCTGTTAAGAGACGGGGCTTAACGTCAGTCAGATCAATTCCAACTTCGAGCATAGTCTTAACGACTTCCAGGTGAACACGCTCTCCAGGTTGAGTGCCTGCCGATATGGCGCGTGCTTTCTTTCGATCGCACAACTTGTTGAACCAGGCTGCTGCCATTTGGGAACGTCCGGCGTTGTGGACACAAGCAAACAATACGGTATCCAAGGTACGCATCCTTTGGTACGGCGGAGGAAGAATATCTCTCGCCTTACGTTGGCATTTTCGCGCTACGCAAGGGCTTAACGAAAGCGTGGATCACTGGTGACAGCGGTCACATACCCGTTGCAGGAAGAGAGTAGCATAAGTACATACCTGTATGCGAATATACAGTTAGTTAAGAATGGTGACCTTTTCGTGGAAACTACCTTCAACGAGGCACTCGCTGCTCGACGGCCTAAAAGACTGAATCTTTTTGAGCGTTACCTAACGCTTTGGGTCGCACTCTGTATGATTATCGGGGTTGCTCTAGGGAAGACCATGCCAGGGTTCGTCCAGAGTCTGCGTTCGCTGGAATTTGGCCAGGGCAGCCATGTCAACGTCCCCATCGCCATCCTCATTTGGCTGATGATCATCCCGATGATGATGAAAGTCGACTTTGCCTCCATTTTGAGCGTGCGAGAGAAACCGCGGGGACTGCTCGTCACCTTGTTTGTAAATTGGCTGGTGAAACCTTTCTCGATGGCCCTGATTTCCTGGGTTTTCTTCCGCCATGTTTTTAGCGCATGGATCCCAGGTCCTCTCGCGGATCAGTACATCGCAGGAACGATTATTCTTGCAGCCGCCCCCTGCACGGCGATGGTTTTCGTTTGGAGCTATCTGACGGATGGTGACCCAGCCTACACACTCGTGCAGGTATCCGTAAACGACCTGATCATGCTTTTTCTTTTTGCGCCCATTGTGCGATTTCTGGTCAGCGGAGCCTCTTCTCTGCGCGTCCCATTTAATGTGTTGCTCTATTCCGTATTCGTATTCATCGTGATCCCCTTGGCGGTTGGTTCTTCTCTTCGATATTGGTTCATACGCAAGCACGGTGCGGAATCGTTCGAACGCAGCCTGTTGCCGAGATTTGCACCAGTCACGATTCTGGCCTTGCTGGCCACCCTCGTTTTTATCTTCGCCTTTCAATCCGACAACATCACCAGTCGCTATTTCCACGTGATTCTCATCGCGATCCCGATTCTGCTGCAGGTGTATTTCAATTCCGGTTTGACGTACGGCCTGATGAAGCTCTTTCGGGTTCAGCATTCTGTAGCTGCACCCGGCGCACTGATCGGTGCAAGCAACTTCTTTGAGCTTGCTGTGGCGACAGCTATAGCGCTCTTCGGCCCTGGATCTGGGGCAGCACTGGCGACCGTAGTTGGTGTCCTAGTGGAAGTGCCCGTAATGCTCTCGGTTTGCAGCATGTGTAACCGGACAAGAGATTGGTTCCCACCAGAAGCAGTCGTTGGCAATCGGAGTATCGATGAGGAGGTAGTCACATGAACCGCGAACAAGAATGCTACGGCAAGATGTTTCCTTCGGTGGTGGAAATGGCTCACAACAGGGTTGTCATTGGCAAAGTATTTGGATATCAACTGGACTACGCAGGGCAAGTGGCTCAAAAGCGAGACACAACCGTGGACCGCGATGCGTGGCAGCGGTGCTTGGAATGCAGTGAACTGGACGGCTGTTTTCGGCTGTCCGCGGGCACAATGCTAATGGAACTCGCAGTTAAGACTTCGCCCAAATCTCTTTATTAATACCCAGGGGCTTCCCGAACAGGGAAGTTGTCCCGCCTTTAGTTGAAACCTGAAAGAGAAAGCAGCGGCTCTCGACCCGAACTCGGATAGAGTTCGGGTTGCAAACTTTATTTTCAAGAGGAGAACCGCTGTGAAGAAAACCTATCAGGGAATGCAAGACAAGTCCAAGGCGAAGTTCGAGGTGCTCGGCAAGCGGGAGTTGTTGGAAGTGCCGTTGCCGATGGTCGAGGTGTGGGAGGAGTTGCAAGCCCAGGTGGAGCAGTTGACCGGGGCAGCCGGTTTGCGCATCATCGGCACGATTTTGGAAAACGAAGTGACGCGGCGCGTGGGACCGCCGCACCGGCCGGATCCCACGTCGGGCGCGGTGCGCTGGGGACGCCAGCCGGGTTACGTGATGTTTGGCGGCCAGAAAGCGGCGGTGGAGCGTCCGCGGGTGCGCACGCGCGAAGGCACGGAAGTGGAACTGGACAGTTACGCGCGGCCGCAGCACGACGGAAGACGACAGCGCGCGGTACGAGAAGGCATCGTCGCGGGGCTGACTTCGCGGAACTATCGCCGGGCGGTGCAAAGCGTGGTGGACGGTTACGGGATTGAGAAATCCAGCGTGAGCCGCGAATTCGTGCAGGCCAGTGCAGCGCAATTGCAGGAACTGTGCGAGAAACAACTCGGCGATTTGGATCTGGTGGCGATTCTGATCGACGGGATACATCTCGGCAAGCAAGTGCTGGTAGTGGCGCTGGGCATTGAAATCAGCGGGGAAAAGCACGTTTTGGGGCTGTGGCAAGGAGCGACGGAAAACACTACGGTGGTAAAGGAGTTGCTGGAAGACCTGGTGGCGCGTGGTCTGGATCCCGAGCGGCGTTACTTGTTCGTGATCGACGGCGCCAAAGCGTTGCGCGCGGGGATCGACCGGGTGTTTGGCCAGCGCGCCGAAGTACAGCGCTGCCAGATTCATAAGCGGCGCAACGTGACCAAGCATCTGCCAAAAAACGCCCAGGGCGATTACGACCGGAGAATCCGCAACGCTTACGCGCTGACCGATTACACGGCGGCCAAAGCGGAGTTGGAGAAAATCTTCCGGCAACTGGAACGCATCAACCCCAGCGCGGCACACAGCTTGGAGGAAGGCATGGAGGAAACGCTGACGGTGCACCGGTTCGCTGTGGGCTGGCTGCTGCGCCGAACCCTGGCCTCGACTAATCCTATCGAGTCCTGCCTCTCGACCGTCGAGAAAGTAGCGCGCAACGTGAAACGCTGGCGAGAAGGAGGACAAGCTTTGCGCTGGACCGCTACGGGCTTGCTGGAAGCCCAGAAGAAATTCCGGCGAGTGAAAGGCTATCGGGAACTGGAACTTTTGCATCGCCGCATGAACCCGTCGTTGACGCAACAGGCCCAGGTCGCGTAACGTGCACCATGTCGAGAGCCGCTGCTTTCTCTTTCAGGTTTCAACTAAAGGCGGGACAACTTCCGAACAGGACGAAAGCACGCTAAGTTTTAATCAGGAAGGATCACGTAAGTAACTTTGACGTGCAGGGATTCCTTCGAGGGAGTTGTTTCGATTTTGACTGATTCATAGTCACTGTCTAAATGCTTGCCAAAAACCGAGCCGGATTCGCCAGATGATTTAAGCGGATAGCCAGGTTGAAGACGGTGCGTCACCCAGTCCAAGTAATCTCGTCGTGTCTGAGATGTATCAAATTCCCATTGGGCAGAAACGGACTGTCCCTTCTGTGCGATTCCTGAGGTTTCTCTTACGGATGCGTCAGAAGGAGCGGTTTGTCTTTTCAAGTCCTCCACTCGCTCGCGAACATAGGATGAGCTGAATTGCTCGTTCGAGCATGAGATGCAGAGCGCGATGATTAAAAGCATCCCACTTGGGCAGGGATCTGCGAAGCCTCGCGGATCATGTTCTCTGTCCGTGACTCTGAAGATGTGAAATCTGAACGGTTCATCTGAAATCCTCTGAGCCATCTTGAGTCTGGGCTCGGTCACAAATCATTTCTTCCCCTCCGGCCGGACGAAGTTGCTCCTCTTTTCCACACCTGGAACAGAAGTATGCTGATGGTGGTAATAATCCCTGTAATCAAGACTGCTCCCAGTGCAAGCGGGGTAATTCCAGACACAACAAAGAGACCAAGTGAGGAGGCAGCCCCGAACATTTGCAAAAGGCCGAGAAAGAACCGGGCAGTCGCCCATTGCTGCACAGTCCGGTCTATAGTCCTAGAAGCTGCTAGCTGTTGCGAGGGAGGTGCATTAAAAGCGTGCACGCTTCGCTCTAATCTTTGGTGAGAATGGGCGCTCATTGGTGCCCGATGCGGTCGATTTCGTTTTTGATCGCTAGCGTGTCCAAACTGGCCAGTGGCAAGCAGAGAAGCAGGTTGACTCTGCGGTCCAGAATCATGAATGCCTCACGGAAGGCCTTTTCGATCTGCTCGGGTGTACCAGCCACAGCGGCAGGGTCCGGTACGCCCCAGTGCGCGGTCATTGGTTGACCCGGCCAGATAGGGCAGACTTCTTTGGCTGCGTTATCGCAGACTGTGAAAACAAAATGCAATTTCGGCGCTCCGGGTTTGGCGAATTCGTCCCAGTTCTTGCTGCGCAAACCCTCGGTGGGCAGCTTGGCAGTCTCTATTTGTCGCAGGGCTTGCGGGTGAACACGACCTGTGGCGTGGCTTCCTGCACTGTAAGCGGTGAAATTCGGGAAACCCTTCCTGTTCATGATTGCTTCAGCCATGATGGATCGGGCAGAATTTCCGGTGCACAGAAAGAGAACGTTATAGCGTTCCTGCATAATGGTTGCCTTTCTCGGAGAGGTATTTGCATTCTTGGCCCCATGAGCGCGTGTATACAAGGTGACGGGGGTCACATCCCGCTCATCGGAGGAAGAGTAGCATATGTTAATGCTTGTATGCGAATATACAAGTACTGGAGATTAGTGATGCCTAAACTGCAAGTCTTTGATCCCGCTATGTGCTGTTCAACCGGCGTTTGTGGGCCGAGCGTTGATCCCGCCCTGCCGCGATTCGCGGCGGATCTCGAGTGGCTCAAGAGTAAAGGTCTGGAAGTAGAGCGCCACAATCTGGCTCAAGAGGTTGCTGTCTTCACGAGCAATCCGGTCGTTAAAACCGCCCTGCACAGCCGGGGCAGTAAGTGTCTTCCACTCCTTCTGCTCGATGGAATGATTGTCGCCGAGGGAGCCTACCCGACCCGGGAAGAGCTTGCACGACTTGCGAACGTGGAATTCGAGCCCGGCCCAGTGATTACCCAGACGAAGATACAGCAGCCGTTCGTAACAATCGGCGCGCCTGGGAGTCGGGCGCAAGGTAAGTTATGAACCTGCCCCAAGATCTGACTCGCAATCTTCTCTTCACGGGAAAGGGCGGCGTGGGCAAGACTTCCATTGCTTGCGCCATTGCCGTCTCACTGGCTGAAAGCGGAGAACGAGTTCTCTTGGTGAGTACCGATCCTGCTTCTAATCTCGATGAAGTTCTCGAAACACGCTTGGGATTACGTCCTACTCCTGTGGGCAAGATGAGTGGTCTCCACGCCATGAATGTGGATCCGGAGGAGGCTGCACGGCTCTACCGTGAGCGAGTTGTTGGACCTTATCGCGAACTTCTACCTAAATCCGCTGTGGACAACATCGAAGAACAGCTATCGGGGGCCTGCACCGTCGAGATCGCTGCTTTCGATGAATTTGCGAAGCTCTTGGGAGATCAATCTGCTACTACAGCGTACGATCACATCATCTTCGATACCGCTCCTACCGGGCATACTCTTCGGCTTCTTGAGCTACCCGCAGCATGGACTGATTTTATCGAGACCAACATGACGGGAACGTCCTGCCTTGGCCCGCTCGCTGGTCTTCAGACTCAGAAAGACCTCTACGTCAAGGCTCTGCGGGCCCTTTCCGACTCACTCACGACAACGGTGTTTCTCGTCACTCGCCCAGATTACTCCGCGCTGGCCGAGGCGGAGCGGACGCGCAGAGAGCTTGACGCTCTTGGCCTCAAGAATCAGAGATTGATAGTAAATGGCGTTTTTAAAGCGAGCGGAAAAGAGGATTCCGTTGCTCTCGCCCTGGAATTAAGGGGTAAGAAAGCCTTGGCGGATATGCCGGAAGGATTACGGAATCTTCCGCAAGATGAGCTTGCGCTGGTTTCTAACGCTCTTATCGGCGTCGAGGCGCTTCGCCAGCTATCCTCGGGGCGGGCTTCATTCGCAAAGGAAACACTCACTCCTCGCAGTGTTCTCCCCCCACCGCTTGCTGAGCTGGTGACTGAAATAGCGGTAAGCGGAAAAGGCGTCATCATGACGATGGGGAAAGGTGGAGTCGGCAAGACGACAGTCGCAGCTGCAATCGCCGTGGAACTCGCACATATGGGTCACAAAGTCCACCTTACGACGACTGATCCCGCAGCCCACGTCACGAGAGCGCTCAACGGAAAAGTGGCCGGCTTGCAAGTCACGCGGATTGACCCAATTGTCGAAACGCAGGCTTACAGAGGAGAAGTGTTGGCCGAATCTGGCCACGACCTCGACGAGAAAGGCAAGGCCCTGCTCGAAGAAGACCTCCGGTCTCCATGCACGGAGGAAATTGCCGTGTTTCGTGCCTTCGCTCGCAGAGTGAATGAGGGCAACGAGGGATTTGTTGTCATTGATACGGCTCCAACAGGCCACACCTTATTGTTGCTGGACGCGGCGGAGGCTTATCACCGCGATGTTGCCCGGAATCTGAGTTACATTCCCGACAGCGTTCGCAGATTGCTTCCGCAACTGCGCGACGCCGAGTTCACGAGAATCCTTATTGTCACGTTGCCAGAGGCTACTCCTGTGCATGAGGCAGCGAGGCTGCAGGAGGACCTAAGGCGTGCGGGAATCACTCCATACGCTTGGGTGATCAATCAAAGTTTTCGCGCGACGGACACCAACGATTCTGTGTTGGCTGAACGTGGCCGACTTGAAGAGCGCTATATTTCTGAAGTGAGAGAGACTTTAGCAAGTCGTGTAGCGCTGATTCCGTGGCAGATTGAAGAACCTATTGGGAGTGAGCTGTTGCGACAAATTGCGGAAGTCGGGATATAAGAGGTGCAGAGGAAGGGACGCATGAAAGAACTGGAACAATACTTCAAGGCACTGGGTGACACAAACCGACTGCGAATCTTGAACCTACTTCTGCATGGGGAATTGTGCGTCTGTGACATTCAATATGTTCTAGAAGCGACACAGCCCAATGTTTCTCGCCATCTTGCGTATCTGAAGAACTCAGGCCTTGTCCTGGATCGCCGTGACGGCTATAGGATCTTCTATCGCCTCGCTGACCCGAAGCAGGGGATGAAGAAGCGTTTGTTCGAGTTTCTCCAAGACGCCTACAAGAACGAAGATCAGTTACAGGCGGACAAGAAGCGACTGAAAGAAGCAATTGATGGAGGTTCCTGCACCGTCGGCGAATGGAAACCTTACTCAGCTATAGGTGGGGCAAAAGCGATGCAGGCAAACCGGTCGTGATGATCTTGTCCCAAGGCTAAGCGCAGCCTTTGTTGAACTACCTTCGATTCAAGAACTTACCGAAGCAACCAGGGTGAAAAAGAAGGTGGCATTAGTTCATCTCCAATGAATCCTTGACAGCTTTCATATTTCCGGTATCATCGAAATATGACGAACACGCAAAGCTCGTTAATAGCCCGCTACGCCGACATGTTCTCAGCAATGGGAACTGAACCACGGCTTCGCATTATGCAGCTTTTGATTACGGCGGAACCTCATGGTTTGGTGGTTGGCGATATTCAGTCGGAACTGGACATTCCCAATTCCACACTCTCGCACCACCTCGACAAACTGAAAAACGAAAACCTGGTGACAGTACGCCGCGAGGGAACCTTTCTCTGGTGCCGGGCAAATTCGGACACGCTCAAGGAGCTCCTCAGCTTTCTTTATGCCGAGTGCTGCACTCGGAACCAGGTAATCGCCCCCAAAGATATTGTTTCGATTTCGAAATGAAGGAGAGTTACATGACTTCGGAAAACATCAAATCAGTTGTCCAAGAAAAGTATGGTGCAGCGGCCAAACGTGCTGCCTCGGGACAGGGTCCTGCGTGTTGCGGCACGAGCCCCGCCTCTGCCATTGAAGGATGTGACCCGATTACATCCGACCTCTACGGCGAAGGCGAAGTCGGTTCCGTACCCGAAGCTGCTATGCGTGCCTCACTCGGCTGTGGCAATCCTACGGCGCTTGCGAAATTGGCACCGGGAGAGATAGTCCTAGATCTAGGGTCGGGCGGGGGTATCGACGTGCTGCTTTCGGCGCGGCGTGTTGGTCCGACTGGCAAGGCGTACGGTCTAGACATGACCGAGGAAATGCTTGCGCTCGCGGAAGAAAACAAGCGCAAGTCGGGTCTCACAAACGTCGAGTTCCTAAAGGGAGAAATCGAAAACATTCCGTTGCCAGACAATAGTGTCGATGTAATCGTTTCGAACTGCGTGATCAATCTATCCGGAGACAAGGATCGTGTGTTGCGAGAAGCCTTTCGCGTGCTCAAGCCAGGTGGGCGCTTTGCCATTTCGGATGTTGTTGTCCGTGGCGAGATTCCACAGGAAATTCGCAAGAGCATCGAGCTTTGGGTCGGCTGTGTGGCAGGAGCGCTTTCCGACGCTGAGTACCAGCAGAAGCTCGCTGCAGCAGGTTTCGAAGGGATCGAGATCGAAGCAACTCGTGTTTACAATATCGAAGACGCCCACGAGTTTTTGCGGGCCGCAGGCATCGACGCAGACTCGATCGCACCTAAAGTACAGGACAAGTTCATCAGTGCGTTTGTGCGTGCGAAAAAGCCGGCCAAGGCCGCGGCTTGTTGCGGGCCCTCTTGCTGCCCGGCATAGGTAAAGGTTCGAGTTCCCCGTCAGACTCCCCACAAACGGCGTTCGAGGAGACCGGAGCGAGACCGCTTCACAGTGGGACCTCATTTCCCCCATCTGGACCGTTTCACAGGACTGGCAGCTGGGTGCCGAGCGAGCATACCCAGCTGGCAGAATAACTCCCGAGTGCCCCGTGACTCGGGCCGCAGTCCGCCATGGTGACCGAGCAGCTCTGGCCTATCAGTTCGTGACGTGCGTGCCGAAACCCAATGGGACAACCAAAAAAGATCGCGGCAGTTTCGCACCTGGCCGATTCAGTTTCGAACGTTACCTCCAGTTCACGCGGGTTTCAAAAGGTCCGGACCGGAGATATGTAAGGCGGGTACTGACAGCAAGCAGTTGGAAGAGCTGACAGTTTGCAAGCCGGGCGGCAGCGATTCTCCAAAGCTGCGAACCGCGTCCGCCCGTTCGGGGGGGACGTACCTTGATACAAGCCGGATGGTTTCTTCGGCGATCCCAAGCGCCATGAAGCGGGAAACTACATGTTCGCGAATTGCCTCATCCACGTCACGCGAGCGATCGTCGGTGCGCCGCGCGATCAGCATGATAGTGGAATCCGTCACGGCCGTGAGCGTGGATAAGTCCAGTAGAGCTTTCAGCCACTCGCTGGCAGTTTCAGGTTCCACCACCGAGTGCAACGGCCCATACAGGGGAATGCGGGCACCCAGCCGGCCGAGCGACCATAGCCAAATTGCATCTCCGGGTTCCTTTCTGATCTTCGCCATCAACTCACGGCCTAGAGTCACACGGATGGTGGCTTGCAAGTGCTCAAGGTTCGCAAGGAGGCGCCACTTCTCGTACTCGAGTTGGCGGTTGATGCGCTTCTTCTTGCTCCCAGGATGGCTAGTATGGTTCCGATACAGCGCTATCTGCTCGCTGGCATTGATGCCGCCGGCGATCCGGCGCAACAGCACCAGCATTCCGACCTGACATTGCAGATCGTCTACAAAGGCAAGGTTGTTCGAGGCGATAGTTCGCAGGCGGTTGACGCGCGCATCATCACCTGGCGCGCCGAAGCCAGGACGCAAACAGAAGCCAGATAGATTAAGCCAACGCATCTCATGGCGGGGGGACTTTTTGCGACCAGCGGCAACCTCGATGAGTGCATCACAGAACCGGCGAATGGCCGAGAGGGGCCACGAGTCTCTTTTTTCGCCGAGCACTGCTTCCATCTGACCGACAAGGGCCTCGGGCGCGAGGGAGGCATCGTCCGCCGAGCCGCCAAAAACATTTTCGATCAGTTGCGCAGCAGATTCGAAATTTGCGTCGGAAGTCGTGACACCCGAAGAACGTGCCAGCACGGCCTGCGGTTTAACCGTATCGACCTGCTGCGCTTGCGCCTCTTCGCCGCGCAGTTCGAATTGCAAGCGCCAGCGATGCGGCGTCTGCCGCGATTCACACCAGAGTTCGAGCGTACCAACCTCGGTGAAACTGGCTCTGAGCCGTATTGTCACGTACACATCACGCCGCTTTCCGTACCGCAGCAAGGTCACTAGCGGAGGATGACGATGTACGCTCGCTTCGTCCAGTGCAGCGACTTCGCCGTGTGCGTCGTGCCGTATACGCGAACTGTAAAGCGTGAACGACACCGGGCGGTTAGCCAGGACAGAGAATTCGCGATCGAGCAGAGGAAATGTGGTACCCTCTTCCACCCCGGCAGGCAAAACACAGATGCCCTGGAGACCGTGGTCCGAGCCCAACCCGATGTAATAGGTGCGAGCGTTGCCGGCTCTGATACGCAAACCGGTGCCGCGTCGTACACGGCCGTAGTAAGCAGCACCACGAGCAACAGCACTATTTACCTCGTCGTTGTTGAGGAGCTTGGGCGACCAACCGCGTTGCGTTCCGCCCAACCAGGCGGAAATGGCCTCGATAATCCTGTCGCGAGTCACCGCTGGCGCACAGAAGCCGCCATTAAAGAGCACTGCGTCGGGTCGAGCCATTCGCTGGTTTGCAGACGCGCCATCCATGGCGTCAGCGGCTTGGGTCAAAAATGCGGCAAGGTGCTTGGTGATGGCAGGATCGCTGGCGTAGGGTAGGCCGAGTTCGCGCAATCCTGTTGGCGTGCCAATTGCCGGCATCTCATGAGGTGCCGTGATTGGCAAGAAGCCGTCCGTCAGAACCTGCAGGACTTCCTCGCGGGTCAGGTCAGTGCTGAGGGCGTCTCCGATGACAGCACGGCCGCTACCCAAGATCGTGACTGGCACTCGCTCCAAGGACGAGTCATTCAGCAGGCGCTCTTTCGACGCACAACAGGTCCGGCGTAATGCATAACGCTGTCGCAGCGTGAGTCTGACGTCTTTGAGCTTCTGCTCCACGTAGCGGGCGAGCGCAAAATCGAGATTGTCGCCCCCTAGTAAAAGGTGCTCGCCGATGGCTGTTCGCTCAAACTGCCACTCGCCACCGACTTGGCGGGCGTGAATCAGGCTGAAATCAGTCGTGCCACCGCCGATGTCGCAGATCAAAACCAGTTCGCCATCGCGGAGGTGTTCATTACTCCCGACCT
The DNA here is from genome assembly GCA_963826335.1 of Candidatus Acidiferrales bacterium. Taxonomy (GTDB): domain Bacteria; phylum Acidobacteriota; class Terriglobia; order Acidiferrales; family UBA7541; genus Acidiferrum. The sequence continues at coordinate 81,549 of CAWGXB010000032.1, forward strand.
GAACGTCTCGATTTGCCGCGATCCACGCATAAAACGCAGCCAATGGTTCTTCGAGCAGAGTGAATTTCTCGAGCCCGGCGCTGCGGGCGGCTTCGACCGTAAGCTCACGCGCTTCCTCATCGAACGAACCTGGAACGGTGAGGACGATTTCCTGATGCTCAAAACGCGTTTGTTCATCTGTCCCAATTGCGCCGTTCCAGGCGTCGCGCAGATGCATGAGGTAGCGCGCGGATGCTTCGACAGGGGAAATCATCGGTTGCGGCGGTTCCGCTTGCGCGGGCAGGATCTTAGAGCGACGACGCACGCCAGGATAGGAAAGCCACGACTTCGCTGATGACACCTGGCGGCTTGGCACCAGCGCTCCCTGTTCGCGCGCGAGCATACCGGTGACCATTGGCGGCTGCTCATTCCAGGTAGCGCTCACGCCGCCGGCAGACAACTCATCCTCGGTGGGAAAGTAAAGAAACGAAGGAAGTGCGGCGAGCGTGCCGATTTCGCCCGGTCCCACCAACTGCGGCACGGGGAACACACGAATAAGGGAAGCCGCATCAGCAGTGTTCTGAGTATCGAGGTATGCCACGACAGAATTTGTCGTGCCCAGATCGATTCCAATCAGATAACGAGAAGACACTGCCGAGTCACCGCTTGGTCTTTTCGCGAATATTCAGCTCGAGCTTCCAGCGTTGGCCGTCGCGGGATACGCACCAGATTTCGAGGGTGCCGACTTCGGTGACGCGAGTCTCCAGCCGCACCGGTACAATCCTTCCCACCTGGCCATCGAGTTTGAGAGTGACCTGCAGGGGGCTGCGTTCCTCGATATCGTCGCCCCAGTCTTCGAGCAGGCTGCCGACTCGATCCTGCTTGCGGACGCTGGAACTTAGGAAACGAAACTCGGCGGGCTCGCCTACCACGAGTCCAAACTCTCTGTCGGGAATCGTGGCTTCCGTGCCCTCCTCCATGCCAAAGGGAACGACACAGAGCGCCTTGAGTGGGGCTTCCATGCCGGGCACTGCTGGCATTGAGCTCTCAATTCCGATGTAATAGGTGCGCGAGACTCCACTGCGGATACGCACGCCGCGACCGCGACGCGCCCTCCCGTAATAGGCTGCGCCGCACGCAACGGCATGCTCCAAGTCGGGAGCTTCCAGGATCTGCTCCATCCCGAGCGTCTCGAATCCCTCTTGTCGCAGCCAACTGTTCAGCACTTCGACCACGCGGTCACGCAGCACCGGCGCTTTCATCACTCCGCCGTTGAACAGGATGTGCGTGGGACAGGCAAGTCCGCTGCCGCCGCGTCGGATACCCGCTGCCTCGGGACTGTTGCGAACTTGTTCCGAGAGAAAGCGCGCGAGATGCTTGGTGATGGCGGGGTCGGCTGCGTACGGCAGGCCCAACTCCTGAAAGCCAACACGACGCTGGCGGGCAGGCAGTCCGTCGCTTGCAACTTTTGGAAAAAATCCTTCTACCAGGATCTGATTGAGGTCTTCGCGCCCCAGTTCCGTCTTAATGGTGCCACCGACGAGTTTCGTCCCCTTGCCCAACAATGTGATTGGGCGAGTCTGCGTCTTGGGCGATTCGAACAGCTTTTCCTTGGCCATTCGACACTGATGCCACAGGACCTGCAACTGCCAGATATCGATGCGATTGCCTGAGGCTTCAAGGCGCTGCTGCAGAAAGCGCGCCAGCGCCAAGTCCATGTTGTCGCCGCCCAGAAGGATATGGTCACCAACGGCGACGCGTTTCAGCGTCAGTTCGCCATTCTCTTCGGAAACCATAATGAGGCTGAAATCAGTCGTGCCACCACCGATGTCGCACACGAGAACGAGGTCGCCGACCTTGATGTGGTGGCGCCAGGCATCACCCTGGCTTTCCAGCCATGCATAAAAGGCGGCCTGAGGTTCTTCGAGCAGCGTGACATGGACGTAACCGGCTTGTTCGGCAGCGCGCCTGGTCAGCTCGCGTGCTTCTTCATCGAAGGAAGCGGGCACAGTGAGAAGCACGTCCTGTTCCGCAAGAGCCAGTTGCCCTTGCTCCCCCGACTCCCCTCTATCCCACACAGTGCGCAAGTACTGCAAGAACTGCGATGACGCTTCGACAGGTGATAGCTTGGGCACCTCCTCGGGTGCTTGCCAAGGCAAGATCGGCGCAGTGCGGTTCACAGCAGCGTAAGAGAGCCAGGATTTGGCGGAGGCGACGAGGCGATTGGGACTCTCGGCGCCACGTTTGCGGGCCAGTTCGCCTATCACAAGCTTCGGTTCGGGTTCCCAAGGCAAGGCCAGGCTGCCTTTGGGAAAATCGAATTCTCCCGGGATGTAGAGAAACGATGGCAGTAAGGTGCGTTCCGCCACTTCATTCGCATCCACAAGCTGCGGAATGCTGCGGACCTTGATTTGACTTTTCTCTTCGGAAGCAGTGGCGTCCCAGTGCGCCAGCGCCGAATTTGTAGTCCCTAGGTCGATACCGATAATGTATTTGGCCACCAACGAAAATCTCCTCTCAAATCCACATCTGTGTAGCAGATGTGCCTCAGCCGCTATGAAAGTTCAACCTCAGCCGGCGCAATCACCATCCGGCCGGGACCCTGCGGCAACGGCGGCAGATTCACCTCCTTCACGTGCCAGCCCTTGTGTCGTAACACACCGCGAATCGGCAGCGCTCCTGTCACATTGCCTAGCAATTTAATGGCTGCCGGATCGAAACCGCCTTGCACGGTTACCGGTTGATCTTCTTCGGAGTTTAGAATTGGCTCCAGCTTTACATAATGTTCGAGCACTTTGCGGCAAGCTTCGTGGATCGTACGCACAGCGGCTCCAAGCTGCGCGTCGGGATAAGGGGAGATATTCTCTGCCAGGAAATCGATGAGCCGCCCGTCTCGTTGGAGCAGCGCAAGCATCTGCACGGCGCGATCAAATGCTTCCGAGGCTGGCCGCTCCATCTCCTTCGGACGAGGAACCGAAGCTTGAGCTGCTGGCGTCTGCGGAACCTGGCTGGCAGGGTTGACCCACTTCTGTACTATGTCGTTGGGAATGTCACCGTGGAACAAGATCGAAAAAAAACACCGAAAAGCAATAGCTACTCGTTCCCAGAACCCGTTCATAGTTACTCCGGATGGTCAGAAAGCCGACGAATTAGAATAATTCCCACGCTTGCGCACGCCGAGTTCGGAGACACGCGAGCGATTCATATGCATCATACCAATAGGGTCAGACCTTTCATAATCGCGGAAGGAAGACTGGCTGATGTCAGCATTTGTGAAATAGCCAAGCGGGACTGCGTGTTTTTGGTTCAGGTTTAAGCAGATGGGCAACGATCAGCGCAAGAAGAACGCAATTCCCACGATGGTCGCGGGTCGAAAGACAGTCGATGGCCCTCATTCTGGCAATCCGGAAACTATCCCGAAACGGGTTCGCAGAAATCCGAGCGCGACCAGCGTCCTCGAGCATCACTTCCTCGAACGGGACTTGGGGAGTCAGGCCTCGTACTTCAATGAGTAGCGCGTCTTACGACCAGATGGATTGTTTCTGAGCGCACCATCACCCGCCAACAATGCGCATGACTACAACGAAGCTGGGCGGCCCGAAGCTATGGATTCTGGCAGCTTTCACGGCTGATTCCTCCTCACCTTGAAGATGCGCAAAAGCCATCGGAGGGTTCCCCTGCGCCAATCTGCGCGCCGACTTCATAAGATCCGAATCTTGTGCCCGAGGGGATCGCCATAACACTCCCGCCATACGAGAGTGGCGAGAGTATGCGGGAGCGACGCCATTCTCGGGAAAAATCAGAGTCGAGGAAGCCAAGTCCTGCTATCGTGGCGTTCGCGGAACAAGTGACCGGCAGCCTTCGCGATCGATTTCAAGTCTACGATTGTTACCAGAAGGACTTGCTTCCTGGTCGCAACCGCATGGCGCCCTGGGATTCCGGCTCCCAGTGTGATAGCCGTCACAGCCCATCAAGCGGGATAAGACTCACACTCCCTGGCATGAGATTAACCATTCTTTTCCTCTTGGCATCCGTTGTGCTCCCGTCAATAAGCCGTGCGCAGGTTCCTGTGTTCGAGTTTACGAAGGTAAAAAGCGTGATGAAGTTTGATGTGGAGGCATCGGTGGCTATAGTTGGCAAATTCGACAAATGGGACGCCACTGTAACATTCACGTCGCCGGAGCTTTCGACAGCCGTTTTGGACATCAAGATTCAGGCTGCTACAGTGGATACCGGAAGTGGAATGAAGAACGGTAAGCTGAAAAGCAAAGATTTCTTCGATGTCGACAACAATCCCTTGATCACGTTTCACTCAACAAAGGTTCAACAAACTGGTCCCGATACGGTCGTATTCGACGGAGACTTCACGATACGTGGAGTGACCAAGCAGGAGAAGTTGACATTTGCGATTAGCGGTAAGGGAACAGGCTCTGGCACGGTTAAGGGGACGATGGCCTTCGACCGTAAAGACTACGGGATGAACAAAGGAATTCCGCTTGTCAAAATTGCCGACCGTGTCGAGGTCACGGTCGACCTCAAAGGGAAACGGGTCAGCGGGCCTCCGGTGGTCTTTAAGCAATAGCCACCCCGCGTAGAATCGTAACGAACGAGCCAATCACCAACACATATAAATCGAAGCTGCGTCCATTACGTACTCCATCGCAGCCGTAAGTCCCGATTTGTTGCGTTACCGGTAACTTGGATGCTAGTGTCCTGTCCTAATTAAATGTTGACAATACATCCGAAAGGATGCTGTAATGGGGTATGTTCGCCCCGGCGACCGCTCTTTCCCTTGACCAGGCGCAAAGGCAGCTATTGGAATCGCTGCTTCGAGCCGGGAGCACCCCGCAAAGGGTGGCGCGGAAATGCGAAGTAGTTCTGCTTGCTTCCGAGGGGCTTTCGAACAACGCCATTGCGCAGCAGATGGGAGTGTCCCGTCCCACGGTGATTGCGACGCGAGCAGCCTTTGCACGCGGTGGGGTGGAGGCCATTCGTCAGAAGCAAAAACGAAAGGGTTCCCGGCGGGTACTAACGCCCGTCTTGGAACAAAAGATTTTGGATACGACCTTGAAAACGAGGCCACCCGGTGCGACTCATTGGAGCGTGCGGACCCTGGCCCGGCATTTGGGTGTGTCGCGCACGTTGGTGCATGGGGTATGGCAACGTCACGAAGTGCAACCCCACCGGGTAGAGAAGTTCAAGTTGTCCAACGATCCACAGTTTGAAGAGAAGGTGCGGGATGTCGTGGGCCTGTATCTGGACCCGCCGGACCGGGCTTTGGTGCTGTGTGTGGATGAGAAGAGCCAAATTCAGGCCCTGGACCGGACGGCGCCGATTCTGCCGTTGCGGCCCGGTTTGCCGGAGCGGCAAACCCACGATTACAAACGTCACGGAACAACTACCTTATTCGCGGCTTTCAACATCCTGAACGGGAAGGTGATTGGCAGTTGTCAGCCGCGCCATCGCGCCAAGGAATTCGTCAAATTTCTCCACCAGTTGGAGAAAGAGGTGCCGCCGGACCAGGAAGTGCACCTAGTCATGGACAACTATTCCACGCATAAAAGCGAGGTCGTTCAGCGATGGCTCAAGCCGAAAAAGCGGCGGCGCTTCCACTTTCACTTCACACCCACCAGTAGTTCCTGGCTCAATCAGGTGGAACGCTTTTTCGCCCTCATCACCGATAGGATGATCCGCCGCGGCACTTTCCTTTGTGTGGGCGAACTGGAGCGAGCGATTTATCAGTGGCTGTCGGACTGGAACAATGAACCTCAACCTTTCGTCTGGAAAGCCACGGCCGACGTCATCCTCGACAAGGTGCGCCGCTGTAAGGAAGCCATTGCAAAGAATTAAACCGGACAGGAGACTAGTACTTGACGGGCTGAGTCTCGCCAACGATTTGCGAATCAGGGCCGAGGCGCAGGTGTGGGCGCGTCAACTGTCAGCGGAATGTGCATCACCGTTTCCGTTCCATCGAAGAGGTCTGCTGGATTCACATAGAACGTCGCCTCGAAGACGCGCTGGTTGGCAATAAAACGGAACTCCAGCTTTTCGTTTGGATGGGAGATCAACGGCTTGCCTTTAAAGGTGCTCGGAAAAGACAGAGCCATGCCCTTCGCTGAATGTGGGCCGCCGGTCACGGCAGTTGTCACTCCGTTCGCAGTTCTTACCCCAGCGCAGGGCCACAGATGCCTGATGCCGGTGGCGGGCCCATCTTTGCCGGGGAGGAACGCATAGTCCCGAAAGCTGGCACCACCAGCACCGAGGTGCTTGAGCACAATCGCGATGGTGATTTCATCCGCTGGATTGTACCAGCGCTCCTCAAGGTTGGTGGGTTTGCTGCCTGGCTCTAGGCCATCTCCACCGCGATAGTGCGCCCACTTCTCATCCATGCTGATCAACCTCTCTGCCGCGGCTTGCATCGGTTTCACGGAAACTAGACGCACCAGAAATTCCGCGCTATCGGGCTTGACCTCGGCTGCGGGGGGTGTCGGAGTGATCGAGTCCATCTCTCGCGCAAATTCTTCTGTATAAGTCCCTGGATAAGCGGGGTGTTCGTAGTCGCACTGGTAGTCTTGCGTGGTCGCGGTAATAGTGTGCGCCCACGGGGAATCATTCAGCACCTGCAATGCTTCCGCCTCAGTCCATTCGGCTGGCGGCTTACTCAAAAAGCTCTCATCCGCCGTTACGGGAACAGAGCCAACTACAAGGGCAAGGCAGCAAACACTGCGCAAACAAATCTGAAATACGTCCAGAGAGGAAAGACAGGAGGTACGCATGTGCGGACTCCTTAGGCGCGTCCAATACATTCGATCCCGAAGAGTAGTTCTTAGACAGTTAATGCTCAGTCAGACTTTGGTTGTCAACTCCCGGGAAGTCGGGTATCGGAAATGTAGGTGCCAGAACCGGGCGAGCCCTATCCGGGCGGTTCAATACCAAGGCGGTCATTCACGGCGTGTCGGAATCGTTGTTTGCAGCCGAGTACATCAATGTCCTGAGCAGTGACCCAACCGCAGTCATCAGATAGCAGGTTGACGATGACCTTCGCCACATCTTGCGGTAAACCGATTCGTCCTAAGGCAGTTTGATCTGCCAGAGGTTTAATGTATTCCGGGTGTTTATCGAACACTCCGTCTCCGATATTGCTGTGGACGGGGCCGGGAGAAACCGCATTCACTCGGATTTTTCGCGGTGCGAGTTCTTTTGCCAGATAACGAGTCCAGGATGATAGAGCCGCCTTCGACGGGCCATATGCGGAATATCCTGGGGGAGCGATTCGGCTCGATGTACTTGAGGTGTTCACGATTGCACCACCGTCTTCTATCAGCGCAACTAATTGTTGCGTTGAACGTACCCGATCGCAAGGAGAGGACTAAACAGCGATGAGGCAAGCACTTTCGGAGAAGAGCCGATGTGCGCCGCGTGGCAGAGCTGACAGGCAGCTTCACTCTGTCCTTTTGCGTGGGTGTGACTTAGGCCTTGAGCAACGAACAAGACGAATAGCACCGCGAGGGTAAATGCCAGCACCCTTGCTAGGTCGTATCTCGCGTTGCGCTTGCCAAGCATCTCGATGCTTTACCCTACCCCAACCTTCTCCCCGGCGCTAGAACTCTTCCAAAGAGTGTCTTAACTCCATAACTCCCGGACTCTCTCAATGAACCCAGGACAAAAGGCAGGATCTGCGGTGCTGCGATTGGAGGTGCCATAAGCAGCACTTCATACGAAACAGATATCAAAAGTGAAAGCGGTAACGGACTTGGCCGTAGACCTGGCGCGGAAGGTTGTAGTGCGTCCCCCCGAAGGTGTAGCTGTTGTCCAGCAGCACGCGGACGTCCGCAACGTTGAGTGCCGTTACGGAAACAGTCCATTGTTCGCCAAAGTTTTTTCCGAACACCAGGTCAAACGTGGTGTGTCCCTGCAGATGAGTGGGCGGAGGATTTCCATTCGAAAATCCCGAACCATAATAGACGTCCGTCGACGCATAGGTGCGCCACGGCAAACTGATATTGCCTCCGACATGCAGGGTATTCGTCTGGTCATGATCCAAGTACCCACAACCGGCCCCAAAACTGAAATCCGTCAAGCCTCCGTTGATATCTCCGCACCCCAGCGCGAGTTGGTTCGAATAGGTCACGTACACCTGTCCGCGGTTGTAGATTCGCGGTGAACGCAGCGTCAGTTCCCACGCCTCAATCAGCGCTCCCTGAATGGTAATGGGGAAGAAAATATTGGAGTTGTTGAAGTTATTGTGGTCAAAGAAATTTTTGACGTGGTTGTGGAATGTGTCCGCATCAATCGTCCAACCCCGGAAAGGAATCGTCACGCCGACTTGCCATTCTTCGTCTCGTTCTCCGTGTAACGGAATGAATCCCAGGTTCTGATTGTTGGCAAGATCCAGAAGCGGACCCGATATGGTGACCAGTGGCGGGGCTTGATAAAACTGACCGTAAGTCCCTCGAAAGACCCAGTTCAGCTTCGGCACACGGAGGGAGACTCCAAAGCGGGGGCTAGTGGCATTTTCCACTACGCCACCCGAGAAATGGGTCTGCCGCAGGCCGGCGTCAAACGTCAACCAGGACGTCGGACGAACTTGCTCCTCCACATAAATCGCGGCCGTTCCCCCTGAAGGATATACCTTGACCGGTTCCAGACTCGGCGAACTGCCGTCGTTGTATATTAGAGAAAAGAGTTGATTGTCTTGCTGCGCGAAGCCATAAACCCCCGCCCGCAGGTTGCTCCACTCCTTCACCCAGGATATAACTGCCTGCCCGCCTTCGTAATGAGATCCGCGCTTTTCGGTTGCGGAAGCAGGAAGATCCGTCGGGCTACTCTCGTAGTCGGCGCGGTTGTAGTGATAAAAGGGAGACACCGTAAGCACTAGTCCAGGATTGAACGTCCGCGACCAGGTGAACGCCAGGAATGCATCCGTTTCCGTATTCGTGTCGCGCAATCCGGCGCTTACAGGATCGTCGGGTGCATAGGGCACTTCATAGAAATCGCGTCTGGCCTGCCCCACCAGTCGAAACTGGTTTTGTGAATCGAGATTGTAGATTAGGGAGCCGAATCCCCCGTAACCATTTACGCCGTCATGGATCACGGCTGCTGTCGGTGGTTGCAAACCCACTTCACTGCTGTTTCCGTTGGCACTCAGGTAATAGCCGAGCCGATCGGTATGCCCACCGAGATTGACCTGATTATCCGTCTGCGCATAATTACCCGCGCTGAGATTGATCTCCGCTTCATTATTCCGGTCAAATCCATTCTTTGGCGCCAGACTGAACACGCCGTAGGTCCGGTCGCCGTAATCGGCCGTGTAGCTCCCCCGCAAAACTTCGAGGTCATCAATATCCTTAGGGTTGATCTGCGGTCCGATGTTGCTAGCAATGGCCGTATTCGGAATTGGAACGCCGTCAATCAGCCAACTGACCTGGTGTCCGCCGCGAACGTGCAGTTGATCGTGCGTGTAGTAAGACCCTGGCGTGAAGTTAATGATCATCGCCAGGCTATTTGAAAGCGTCCCTCCCGGCGCGCTCTCAATCTCCTGCAGGTTCACGTTAGTAGTTGTTGTCGTAGTTTCCGTCTGTGCAGGTGCCGCGGAAACAGTGATGGTTTGCTTTTGCTCGGCAATCGGCAGTTCGAGGTGAAAGACGGGAGCAGTCCCGGAAAGTACGATTGTAGGCTGTTCGACTGTGGCAAAACCATCTTTAGAGACTGTGATGGAGTAGTCGCCTAGCGGAACCGCGTCAAATAGGAATTCCCCACTCGCATCCGTGTGGATTGTGCGAGCGTAATCTGAACCTTTCGCCTTTAGCGACACTTCAGCATCGACGATCGGTCGGTGCTTCGGGTCGTGCACTATTCCCCGAATTGTGCCGTAAAACGTGGCACTAGCGCTTATTCCCAGCAGCAACGACAAACCAATAAGAATCGAAATCCGTCGGAACATGAAATCCTCCCCTGATCTCATGCGGCAAATGGCCGCCTCGGGCTCGGATGGCCCGTTTGTCTCTGTATTACGACCGCTTGGATAGGGTGCTACGCGACCAGTGAGAGGCTTCGAGGAGGGAGAGAGGGAGGTTCAAAAAAATGAGTCACAGCAGGTGCCGTCGTCATGATTTTCGCTGGAGTCACTTCAACGCCGGATGAAATTATCATTGGCTCCGGTAAAACGAAAATCACTGCGCCAGTCGCCGGGCGTTCCTGGTCGTGGCAGCAGGACATCTGGCAAGTCATCAAGCCTGCCTGGCTTGCATGGTTGCACTCCATTGGGGCATGTTCCTGTGCCGCGGATTGGGCTTTAGCAGCGCCCTCAGTTCCCGCATGTCCGTGCGCGCGACACATCGTTCCGTTGCAGCACGTCATTCCACTCGCCTGCCATGCAACCGCCCACACCGGAGCCCACAGCAAAATAGCAGCTACGAGGCACACCCAGGCTCCCAAGAGTTTTCCCGGAGCGATAGGAACGTGGCCCTGCTTTTTCATGTGACAAAACGCATACTACCCTAAAATTTTAGCCTCCGCCATATTTATAGGGCACCCCACCTCGGTTCGAGGACTAAATGGGCCTTGGGAGAAATTATTGATCTTTCCTGACTTAGTCCTTGTTCCATCGCAAATTCCCGCTATGACCCAGATCCACTTCTATCTTGATTTGCCGCGGATGAGGACAACGTCAAATTTCGAAGCACATGTCTTTTCTCGGTGAACAAAAGTCGGGAACCACTTTCCTTCGAACGCTGTACCCGTGGACGGCGATTTCCAAGACCGTAGTTGATGCGAAACCGTACTCCATGTGAATTCAATTCCAGACCCCACCTTATTAAGGTAGCAATAACGGTCCCAGCGCCGCCGGTTACTTCTGCCCGAGCGGTGGGCTTTCCGCCTAGGGCCCCTTTCCCACCGCCCTTCTAATCTGGAGGCCACGGTCCAGACGGCGTTATGGGAAGTGAAAGACGCGGTTCTAGGTGGATTGTCGACTCGGAAACTCACCTACTCCGCGCCTGCCTCGCTTGACTTGCTGTTTCTCACGCCGCAAACTCAGTTCATGCCACACACATATCTGCTATTCGATTTCGCCACCGACGAAGAAAAAGCGCAGCTCGCCCGCCACAAATTGGAAACCTGGAAGCAGGCCTTCCGCCTCGACAAAAAGCTGCTCTACAAATTCGACCGCGCCACTTCCGGCGATGGCGCCGAGCCTCCCTCCGAGGAAGAAAAGCCCGCCAAACCTGCCAAGGAAGCCAAATCTAAGGGTGCCGCGAAGTCCAAAGACAAGTCGAAATCCAGAGCCAAATCCGACGGCGCAGACGACATCCCCGACGCTAAGGAAGCCGCCCCGTCGGAGCCCGTGAAACTACTAATCCGCCTCGATTTCTCCAGCCACGAAAAGCTCTCCGAGCAACGCTGGATCGATCGCATCCCGACTGAGGATCCTTTCCAGTCCGCTTCCCCCAAACTCATCAAGCCAAACGACGCGGAATTCGCCGACACCGAAAAACAATTTGAGGATTTGTCCTAGTACCTGCGTTTTTGCACATCCCCTATTAGCCCTATTGTCCATTGCCGCGCCTCCTCCGGTATAATGGGAACTCGCGGCCAAGTCTCTCCATTCCAACTCGAGGGCAGACTGAATGGCGGTACAAACTCGCGTCAAAGTGGCCCGGATGGAATCCACGAAAAATCACGGTCTCGACCGTGACACCCTGGTCCGCATGTACCGCAACATGTTCCTTTCGCGCCGCCTCGACGACCGCGAAATCCAGCTCAAACGCCAGAACAAGATTTATTTTCAGATTTCCAGCGCCGGACATGAAGCCGTCACCACCGCCACGGCCTTGCTCTTACGTCCGGGGGTAGACTGGGTCTACCCCTATTACCGCGACCGGGCGCTGTGCCTCATGCTCGGCGTGACCCCGCTCGAAACCCTCCTGCAAGCCGTTGGTGCCAAAGATGACCCAAGTTCCGGTGGACGCCAGATGCCCTCTCACTGGGGACACAATCGCTGGAATATCGTCAGCCGTTCTTCCTGCACCGGCACGCAATTTGTCCAGGCCTTAGGCGCCGCCGAAGCCACGCTCTACTACGAACGCCACCCGAAAGCGCTGGAGCAAGCCAGGAAAGCTCCTCTGGGCGAACACGTCAATCATCAGCCCGACGAAATTGTCTATGTCTCTTCTGGCGACGGCGCCACCAGCGAAGGCGAATTCTGGGAATCGCTCAACGTCGCCTGCGCAAAGAAGCTTCCGCTCTTCTACCTCATCGAGGACAACGGTTACGCCATTTCTGTTCCCGTTGAGGTTCAGACCGCTGGCGGCAGCATTTCGCGACTCGCTAAAGGTTTCCCCGGTCTGCACATCGCCGAATGCGACGGCACGGATCCACTCGAAAGTTACGCCGTATGCAAAGAAGCCATCACTTACGTTCGCGAACGTCGTGGTCCCGCCCTCGTCCATGCCCACGTCACCCGTCCCTATTCGCATTCGCTCTCCGATGACGAGAAGCTCTACAAGTCTCCCGAGGAGCGCGAAGCGGAAGCTCGCCGCGATCCGCTGTCGAAGTTTTCGCTATTTCTCGTTCGCGAAGGTCTCATGGACCAGAAGGAAATCGAGGCCCTTGAAGCGGAAGTCGATCGCGAAGTCCGCGAAGCCGGCGATCAGGCCTTGGCCGCCGAGCCTCCTGAAGTTTCTTCCATCTACGATCACGTCTATTCCGCCGATATCAATCCCACGTCTTCCATCTTTGCCGTCGAGCCCAAATTTCAAGGCGGCGCCAAGACCATGGTCGAAATGGTTGCCGCCACGCTCCACGACGAAATGGGCCGCGACGATCGCATCACCGTCTTTGGCGAAGACGTCGCCGATGCCAGCCGCGAAGAAAATCTGCGCGAAGTAAAAGGGAAGGGCGGCGTCTTTAAAGCCACTGCCGGCCTGCAACGCAAATATGGCGCCGATCGCGTTTTCAATACGCCGCTAGCCGAAGCCAGCATCGTTGGCCGCGCCATCGGCATGGCCACGCGCGGACTCAAGCCCGTCGCGGAAATTCAGTTCTTCGATTACATCTGGCCCGCCATGATGCAGATTCGCGATGAACTTTGTGTCATGCGCTGGCGCTCCAACGGCAATTTCAAATGTCCCGCGGTAGTTCGCGTCGCTACCGGCGGTTATCTTACCGGCGGCGCCGTTTACCACAGCCAGAGCGGTGAATCCATCTTCACGCATTGTCCCGGTTTGCGCGTGGTTATGCCTTCCACGGCGCTCGACGTCGCCGGCCTTCTGCGCACTGCCATTCGCTGCGACGATCCCGTCATGTTCCTCGAGCACAAACATCTCTACCGTCAGCCCTACAACCGCTCTGAATATCCCGGACCGGATTTCACCATTCCGTTCGGCAAAGCTCGCCTTGTCCGGGAAGGCGCGCACGTCAGCCTAATTACTTTCGGCGCCGTCGTTCATCGCGCTGAAGTCGCCGCCGCCGCTCTCGAGCGCGAAGGCATCTCCGTCGAAATTATCGATCTGCGCTCGCTCTCTCCCTACGATTGGGAAGCCATCGCAGCCACAGTTCGCAAAACGCATCGCGTTGTCGTTGCGTACGAAGACATGCTCAGTTGGGGCTACGGTGCCGAAATCGCAGCCCGCATCGCCGAAGAACTTTTTGACCAACTGGACGCCCCTGTAAAGCGCGTCGCTGCCACCGACACTTTCTGTGCCTACCAGCCCAAGCTCGAAGACGCCATCCTTCCCCAAACTGACACCATCGCCGAAGCCATCCGCCACCTGCTGTCCTACTAATTTGGAGTGCGGCGGCTAGCCGCCGCTTTTCGACCCGTCATGTCACACCGCAAATGGCGCAGCATTATCGTGCGACATAGCAACCTGCAATTACATTCCTCGTCACAGTTCTCCCCCGCGAAACTTTTTTTCGCCCTTTCTCGTATTTAAGTTTAGAATCGCCTTGAATACTTCTTTCGCGGGGGTCTTTCATGCTTTGCCCAAATTGCCAAAAAGAAATCGCTGACGGCTCCAAATTCTGCTACAACTGCGGCGCCAATCTTACCGGCTCTCCGGCACCAACTCCTGGCGTGGTTGCTCCAAAGCGTCTCATGCGCTCCACCAGGGACAAGAAGATCGCTGGTGTTTGTGCAGGCCTGGCCGAATATTTTGATCTTGATCCGACGCTGGTCCGCGTTCTCTGGCTCCTGGCGATCTTTTTCGCCGGCACCGGCTTCCTGGTCTACATCATCCTGTGGATTGTTCTGCCTTGCGCGCCCGCAACCCAGGCCATCAGCGTCCCCGGCTCCACAGCCCACGTCTGACCTTTTGCGTGTGGCTTCTGGCTCCTCGCTTTTGTAGCGGCCGCTTTCCGAGGCGGGCGCCTCTTTCCTACGTTTTTTTTCTTCAATGTAGCGCTGACTTTTATGTCAGCCCCGGCTTGGATTCGCCGTTTGCGCAAAACAACCATTGTCATTCCGAACGACCTGAGGAATCTCTCCTGGGCTTAGTGGGTGCCCCACGTACCGGTCTTGTACGTGGGTCTTGGGTTTCTCCATTCCCGGATCTGCGTACTACTCCTTACTTCTCTTCACGCTACTACTCCGCTTCTTCCCACCTTCTCCCCACACCATATGGTCCGCCGAAATCAATCCCGCCCCCACGGTCGCCAGTGCAAAACACGCCGCGCCCACCGCCAGCGGAAACTCGTAATCTCTCACCGCCAGTGCTCCATGCGCGCTATGCACCTTCCAGATCGCTACGCCCATTTCACTCGCCAACAGCAACGCCGCCGGTCTCGTGAATAGCCCCAAAAACAGCAGCAGTGCCCCAAAGCATTCCAGTATCCCTGCCACGCTTACAAAATATGCCGGCAATCCGTGCTGCACGAAAAACTCGTGCATCTCTGGCAGCGGATGTACCAATTTGGGATAGCCGTGGTAAATAAAAATCAGCGCCAGCGCTAGCCGCAACACCAGTAGCCCCAGAGGCTGCAACCCGCCCAAAAATTTCATTTTGGTTCTCCCTGTACCTCTTACCTTATTCGCTATCTTCCTCGGTTTCCATCTCCTCTCGCGGGTCCTGTGTCACGTAGCCCAATTCATGTAATCCCTTAAACTTGTCGATAACTTTGTGTGCGGGTACATATATGAAACCAGTGCGCACGATTGGTATCGTCAACGGCGGCGGTGATGCTCCCGGACTCAACGCCGTCATTCGCGCCGTTGTTCGCTCCGCCATCTACGAGCACGGCATGCGCGTCATCGGCATCCGCAACGGTTTTGATGGACTCATCTGGCCCGAGGGCGCCAAGGAACTCACGGAAGAATCCGTCAGCGGCATTCTGCCCCGTGGCGGCACAATTCTCGGCACCACCAATCGCGGCAATCCTTTCGCCTACAAATCCATGGAGAATGGCAAGGAAGTTATTCACGATTACTCTTCCTTGTGCATGGAGAACGCCCGCCGTCTCGGTGTCGACGCCATGATCGTTACCGGTGGCGACGGCACGCAGCACATTGCGCGCGATTTCTTCAACAAGGGCGTCAACGTCGTCGGCGTTCCCAAAACCATCGACAACGATCTCGACGCCACCGAAGTCACGTTTGGCTTCGACACCGCACTGGTTATCGCCACTGAGGCCATTGACCGCCTTCACACCACCGCGGAAAGTCATCATCGCGTCATGCTCATCGAAGTCATGGGCCGCGACGCCGGCTGGATCGCTCTTCATGCCGGCATTGGCGGAGGCGCGCACATCATCCTGGTCCCCGAGCTGCCCTTCAAATTCGAAGCCATTTGCGACGCGGTGCGTGCCCGTGAACTTCGCGGCAAGCGCTTCAGCCTTGTCGTCGTTGCCGAAGGCGTTAAAATGCCCGCTACCGATCCCTCTGGCAAGCCCATTCCTCCGGTCGGGTCCGGCGGCGTCGCTAACAGCATTGCCTTCACCCTGCGCGAAATGCTTCAGAAAGAAATCCGCGTTACTGTGCTTGGCCACGTCCAGCGCGGTGGTTCCCCCACCCCCTTCGATCGCATCCTTGGCACTCGTTTCGGCGTCGCCGCCACCGATTTGGTCGCCAATGGACAATTTGGCCGCATGGTCTGCCTCAAGGCTGGTAAAATGGCTTCAGTATCCCTTGACGAGGCACTCGAGAAAATGAAGTTTATCGACCCTTCCAGCGAGATCGTCCACGCCGCGCGCGCCGTTGGAATCACGTTCGGTGATAGCGCATGAAGCGAAAGCTTCTCGTGGCGGTGCCACTGCTCTGTCTGGTGGTTCTGCTCGCTTGGCTCTTCCGGCCCAAACACGAATCTCTCGGCGAGGCCTACATCGGCGAACGCAGCATCACCCTTTGGAGCAGCGTCGCTCAGGTTCGCGAGCAGACTGGCGTTTTGCTCTATGGCGATCGCGTCGAAGTCCTAGCCCGCCGCAACGATAGCGTCAAAGTCCGCACCGCCGCTGGTCTCACTGGCTGGGTGGATGGCCGGTATCTGATTGAGCCGGACCTGTGGCAGCGCAGCGAGAAGCTCCTCGAGCAAACTCGCGTTATGCCCATCCAAGCTCGCGGACGCACCAAGGTTCCCACTAATTTGCGCGTGCAGCCTGGCCGCACCGCTCCTCGCCTCTACCAATTTTCGCGCGGCATGCCCGTTGAGATTGTGGGTCGCGCCGTCTCTGATTGGGTTCAGGTCACCGACGAAAAAGAATCTTCCAACGAGCCACAAGAGAGTAAGAAAGAGGATTGGTTCTTGGTGCGCGCCATTGCCTCTCGCCCTCCCGGCGAAGGCGCTATCCGCAACTCCGCCGCGAACACCACCACGCAGCCCGGAGATCAAACCGTTCCGATCGCCGGATGGGTTGTCGCTCGCTTCGTCTCCTTAGACCTTCCTGACCCCGTTCGCGACAGCAGCAGTTCCGCCAACATTCGCCCCATCGCCTGGTTTGAACTAAATCGCGTCACCGATGACGACGGCGAGCATCCTCAATACCTGATTGCGGGCGCTCGTGGCCCCGAAGGCCAGCCCTGCGATTTCACTACTCTTCGCGTACTCACCTGGAATCGCAAGAAGTCGCGCTACGAAACCGCCTTCATCGAAAACAATCTTTGCGGCGCCCTTCCCATTCGCACCGGCAAAAACCCGAAAAACGAACCCGAGTTTCGCTTTCGCGTGATGGACAATCCCAAAGAAGAGCGCGTCTATCATCTCATTCAAACGGTCGTCCGCCGCGTCCGCGACGATTCCACCCCGAAGAAAATCGCAGCAAAAAAATCAGCCGCGCACCGCTAGCGGGTGCTTCAGGTACCGGTTCTGTACCTGGGCTCTAGGTTTGCTTTTGTAGGGACGGCCTTCCGAGGTCGTCCGCCACTGTAGCCGTACCGACCAACCGCATTGCTGTTTCCTTCTTCAATGAAGCGCTGGCATTTATGCCAGCCCACCTCCGACCTCACCTCTACGACCAAAATCCCCATCTCACCACTGCCGTGCTATCCTCATCCCTCTGACAACATGACCCTCCACATCAACGAATCCGAGGTTCGTCAACTCCTCACCATGCCGATGGCTATCGAAGCCGTCGAAGACATTTCCCGCAAACAAGCCGCTGGCACCGTCATCGTCCACCCGCGCCGCCGCTTTGAACTTCCCGGCGGCGGCTTCTTCCACTACATGGCTGCCATGGACACCGACGCCGGTTTCGTAGCCATGAAGCAATACACCTACGTGAAGGGAACTCTCCGCTTTCTCGTTCCTCTTTACAGCACTTCCACTGGTGAACTCCTGGCGCTTATCGAAGCGGATTATCTCGGACGCCAGCGCACCGGCGCGGCTTCCGGCGTTGCCACCAAATATCTTTCGCAAAAGGGCTCGCGTTCCGCCGCCATCATTGGCACTGGCGGCCAGGCCAGAACCCAGTTGGAAGCCATCAATGCGGTGCGCCTTCTGGAGTCTGCCTTTGTCTATGGGCGCGATCCGCAGCGCCGCAACAAGTTTTGCGAGGAAATGTCTGAGCGTCTCAGCATCAACGTTTATCCCATGGAATCCGCGGCGGACGCCGTGCGCGCCGCCGAAATTGTTTCCACCGCCACCACTTCTGCTCATCCCGTTCTTACCGGCCAGGATTTGCCCAACGGCATTCACATCAACGCCATCGGCGCCAATCACGCCCACAAGCAGGAACTCGACGCCACCGCCATCGCCAAAGCCAATCTCATCTTCGTCGACTCCCTCGCGCAATCCAAACAGGAAGCCGGCGACCTGATTATCGGCCTCCAGCAGCACCCCGAGCGTTGGAACGACGTCCACGAACTCGCCGATCTCGTCGCCGGAAAAGTGCCCGGCCGCAAAACCGACTCGCAGATCACGCTCTTCAAATCCAACGGCATCGCTGCGTGGGACCTCGCCGTAGCGGAAAAAGTTTTTGCCCTCGCTCAACAACATCATCTCGGCCGCGAATTGCCCCTGTTTGCTCCTCAGGAATAGTCAGACGTCCGACAAACGAGCCGACCCGACTAACAATTTGTCATTCCGAGCGCAGGGGGATCTGCTTCTGGCTTTCTCGTCCCCGAAGTCAACCTCTTGACAGCCCGGGCCCACCGTTTTACAGTATCGAACGTCCGTTCGATATTCGCTCCTATGTCCCGTTCTGTCCCCAATCCTCGCGACACCGAAGCCAAACTCGACCACATCCTGCGCCATTCCGCCCGTATCTTCGCCGAAAAGGGCTTTGCGGGCGCTTCCATCCGCGACATCAGCCGCGCCACCGGCATGTCTCTCTCCGGCCTTTACTACTATTTCGACAGCAAACAAAAGCTTCTCTATCTAATTCAAAATAATACCTTTACATTTATTCTCGCGCGGCTCCAATCCCGCCTCCCAAGCGCCTCGGATCCGGCCGCTCGGCTCCGCATCCTGGTGGCCAACCACATTGAGTACTTCCTTTCGCATCCAAACGAAATGAGGGTGCTCTCTCACGAGGAAGACGCCCTCGACGAGCCTCTTCACGCCGAGGTTGCCGCCATCAAGCGCAAATACTATGCGCTGGCTCGCAAGGTCTTCGACGGACTGGCCTCCGCTGGCTTAGCCCCGGGTCTGAATCCCCGCGTAGCCGTTCTAAGCCTGTTCGGCATGATGAACTGGGTCTACAAGTGGCATAACCCGGAAGTCGACCCCGGCTCCGACGAGCTAACTGACCATATCGTCCGAATTTTCCTCCACGGCGTCCTTCCTACAGAAGCCGCCGCGAAGGACACCGTCCCAGCCGTGACGTTAGCCGTGCCGTAACCACAGCCGGCAGCGTTGTTAGTAGCACAGGCTTCAGCCTGTGGCGGTCGAAGGAAACGGCAGCAGTTTGAGTAGCACAAGCTTCAGCCTGTGAAGCAGTTTCAGACGAAGAGAAAGCAGGAGAGAACCATGGCAACCACCACCAGCGTCGCCACCAAAGAACTGATCAAATACCGCGTCGAAGACGGCATCGCTATCTTTGAAATGGACGATCCACCCGCCAACACCTATTCCTACGAGATGATGCAGCAGCTCGACACTGCCATCCTCAAAGCCCGCATGGACGAGTCCGTCCACGTGATCATCATCCGCGGCGCCGGCGAGAAATTCTTCTCCGCGGGTGCCAGCATCCCGATGCTTACCAAGGCCGACCCGCAGTTCAAATACTATTTCTGCCTTCACGCCAACGAAACGCTCTGCCGTCTCGAGCAAACTCCCAAACTCGTCATCGCCGCCCTCAATGGACACACCGTCGGCGGCGGCCTGGAAATCGCCCTGGCCTGCGACATCCGCATCGCCAAGAAAGAAGGCGGCAAGATCGGCCTCCCCGAAGTCAACCTCGGCGTTCTTCCCGGCACTGGCGGCACTCAGCGCTTCGCCCGCGCCATTGGCCGCGCCCGCGCGCTCGAACTCATGGCCACCGGCCGCACCTTCAGCTTCGAAGAAGCCCTTGAGATGGATCTCATCCACTACATCTATGAAAAGGAAACCTTCTGGCAGGATGTCATGGACTACGCCCGCCAGTTCTGCCCGCCCAACAAGGCTTCCCGCGCCGTCGGCCGCATCAAGCGTTCCGTCGTCACCGGCATCGAAATCCCCTTTGCGGAAGCCCTGGGCCTCGAGCGCGAATTGCAGCAACTGCTCTTCACCAGCGAAGACGCGAAGGAAGGCCTTGCTGCTTACGTAGAAAAGCGCGCCGCCAATTTCAAAGGGAAGTAGAATCTAAGTTCGGGGTTCGAGCGCAACTCGGATGAAAACACTTCCAGACTATCTTCGAAAAGGCATGAAGCTCGTCATTGTGGGTTGCAACCCCACCGAGTCTTCTGTCCGCGCCGGCCACTATTATGCTGGGCGCGGCAATCAATTCTGGCCCACGCTGTACGAAAGCGGCGTCGTCCCCGAACCGTTCGACTATCCCGACGACCGCCGCATCATCGAGTTCGGTATCGGCCTCACTGACCTGGTCAAACGCCCCACCAAAGCCGTCGAAGAACTCACCCGCGAAGACTACGCCGAAGGTCGCATCGTCCTCGGCCAGAAACTCGAGGAATTTTCTCCCCGCGTCGTGGCCTTCAATGGCAAGTTCACCTACGAGCAGTTCGCTCAGCGCAAATGCAATTTAGGCCTCCAGAAGGGCCTGCTCTATGGCGCGCAGGTTTTCGTCGTGCCCTCAACCGGCAACCAAAACTCCCGCAGCAAGTCCGACCGCATCCGGCTCTTTAGGAAACTCGCCCAGCTGATTGAAAAAACCGAGAAAGCCCGCGATTCGCATCACACCTGACACCGCAGCGCCAAGGACACTTCATGAGCCAGGCTCCACAAACTTCGTCGCCCGTCCTCCTCGAAAACAGGCAGGGACCCATCGTCACTTTGGTGATGAATCGCCCCACGCGCCTCAACGCTCTCAACAAAGATCTTTCCAACGCTCTTAACGACGCACTCGCTCGCATCGCCAATGATTCCACTATCAACGTCGTGGTTCTTACCGGCGCAGGCCGCGCCTTTTGTGCCGGTGGCGATCTCGGTGAAATCGGTAAGGGACGCGAGCGTGGCGACACTTCCGAACTTGGCCCCATCCTGCGTTCCGGCATGCAAGCCGTCCTGAAGATGCGCTCCATGCCGCAACCCGTCATTGCCGCGGTGAATGGTCCGGCCGCCGGCGCCGGTATGAATCTCGCCCTCGCTGCGGACATTCGTCTCGCCACCGAGGAATCCGTCTTTGGCCAGAATTTCGCCAATGTCGGCCTGTTCCCTGATTACGGCGGAACCTTCTTCCTTCCGCAACTTGTTGGCCCTTCCATCGCCTCGGAAATGTTTTATACCGGCGAAATGATTGACGCCAAGACGGCTCACCGCCTCGGCCTGTTGAACCACGTTTTTGCATTCGATCGTTTCGAGAACGAAGTCCGCTCCCTCGCTCACAAAATCGCTTCCGGCCCGCAAATCGCCATTCGCGCCGTCAAGCACACGCTCTTCGCTCGCGATAACGACGCCTTGACGCAGGCCCTTGAGCGCGAGGTCGATTACCAGCTCAAATGTTTTCATTCCGAGGATTGTATGGAAGGCATTCGCGCCTTCCAGGAAAAGCGGCCTCCCAAGTTCGAAGGCCATTGACGCTAGTAGCACAGGCAACGGCCTGTGTCTTCGGTTTTGTCGCGGTGGCTCTTAGGTTTTGTACCGGCCGCTTTCTGAAGCGAGCGCTTTTAGTTTTGTTTTAGTTTCGTTCCGGTTTTTCAGCGATCGCTCGTCGCGCGAACGGTCGCTCTTCGGTAAGAAATGTCAGGAGGCAAACGCTCATGCCGGCAACACGTCTTTCCACTTTCGATGATTGGGTCGATCTCTTTCGCGTTTGGCAAAAAGATATCGGGGTCGCCTACCCGGAAATCACCAACTATCAGTTTGAAGCCAAATTTGGTCCCACTCGTTCCAACGAAGTCGAATTCGGCGCCTACCGCGGCCGCCCCAAATGGGAGCGCGTCATGCAAATTCCCGACCAACGCATGCGCGACGCCTTGCTGAATCTCATTGTCTACCAGGGGGATACCGAATTCGCCTCTGTCGAGCAACAGCGCCGACTCTTCGAAACCTCTCCCAGCGAACACGACCGCCAGTCCCTTTGCCGCGTCGTCACCGAAGAAATGCGCCATGGCTGGCAGATGTGCTACCTGCTCATGAATCATTTCGGCTATTCCGGCCGCGTCGAAGCTCAGAAAATGCTGGAGCGCCGCGCCTTCGATCAGAAGCGCCTGCTCGGTGCCTTCAATCAGGACGTCAACAATTGGCTCGACTTCTTCGTCTACACAGACTTCGTTGATCGCGACGGCAAATACCAGCTCACCATGCTCAGCTATTCCGGTTTCGCGCCGCTCGCTCAATCCATGATTCCCATGCTCAAGGAAGAGTCTTTCCATCTCGGCACGGGTCAGGACGGCATTAAGCGCATCGTCAAAGCTGGCGTCATTCCCACCAACGTCATCCAGAAATATGTGAACAAGTGGATTCCTGTCAGCCTCGACCTCTTCGGCGTCGATCATTCCAGCTCCGCTCACTGGTTTTATGTTTGGGGACTCAAGGGCCGCTATGACGAGCCCACCGCCAAAGCCGAAGCCGACCTCGCTCGCATGAATGAGCACAGCCGCGAACTCTACCGCCAGGAATGCGTCAAGCTCGTCGACATGATCAACAGAAATGTTCCTGCCGGACACTCGCCGCTCTACGTGCCCGATGTGAAGTTCAACCGCTTCATCGGCGAGCACGCCAAAAAGCTCTACAGCGTCACAGGTGAATTGCTCGGCGAAAAAGCCTACGCCGAACATCTGAAAGAAATGCTTCCGCAGCCGGAAGACTTGGCTCTTGTCGAGGAGATTCAATCCGTCGAAAAACAGTGGATCTCCGCCAAGGGCTCCATTCAATAATTCGGTACAATATCGTGGCTAAACTCAGTCCTGCGAAAATACTTGGCTTGGTTTTTGGTTCCCTGGTCGTCGGCATCATGCTCTTCATGATGTTCGCCATCCTGGGCGGCCTCTTTGCCACCAACCAGTAGCACAGGCTTCAGCCTGGGTAGGATTCGCCTTGGTGGTTGAGGGTGCCCCAGGTGCCGGTTTTGCACCTCGGGTCCTGAGCCGTGGCTTTACCCTAATTTGTCGTCGGTCACAATTTTCTTTTTGGGAGCTTTCATGAACGATCTAGAAATCACCGTCGTTGAAGTCAAACAACGCCTCGACCGCGGCGACAAATTCCTTCTCGTTGATGTCCGCGAGCCCCACGAACACGCCCTCTGCCGCATCGAAGGCGCCGTGCTCATCCCCATGGGCTCGATTCCCGCCAATCTTCAGAAGCTCGACATCGATGACGACGTCATCTGCTTCTGTCATCACGGCATGCGCAGTCTCGACGTCGCCAACTGGCTCCGCCATCAGGGCGTGAAATCCGCCAAGTCCATGGCCGGCGGCATCGATCGCTGGTCCCTCGACGTCGACCCTAAGGTCCCGCGTTACTGATTCCGTCAGCCTAATCCGTCGCTCACTGACATCCTGTAGCTCGCCCGCGTAGCTCGCCCCTTCAGGGGCGAGGCCTTACCAGCCGTAGCGCAACCAAGTTCAATATATTTTTTGCTATCGCCTACCGCACGTGTCATCCTGAGGCCGCAGTTCGGCCGAAGGCTACCAACTTCACCGCAGTCTCCATTAAGGGGGCACCACAAATGTCCAACACGAAAATCACTTTCTACCAGAAGCCCACGTGAACCACCTGCCGCAAAGCAAGAGGTCTCTTGCTCGAACGTAAGCTCGACTTCACTCCTCGCGATCTTGACAAGCAATCCCTCTCCGAATCCGATCTCGATCAACTGATCGGCAAACGCGATTACAAGGAATTTCTCAATCCTCGCAACGAACTCTATCGTGAGCGCCAAATGGCCAAGCGTCCTCCCACTCGCGCCGAAGCTCTCAAGCTAATGGCCGAGCACCCCAATCTGATCCGCAGGCCCTTACTTGTCCGTGGTTCCCAAATCATCATCGGCTTTGACGACCCTGCCTACCGCAAGCTGTAGCTCGCCCTTTCAGGGGCGAGGCTTTTCCAAATCGCCGCGCACCATTGTCTGTTCGAAGAGAACCTTTGGAGTGCGGCGGCTAGCCGCCGCTTTTCCACCCGAATGCCTCAGACCGCGGTTCTTGGCAACGCGCTCCGTTTCCCGATCCCTGATCTCTGATCTCTGCTATCTGTTCTACAATATCCTTCCAATGACTCCTCTCTCCGAACGCATCATCATCCAGCAGGGCGACCTTACTGAAATGGACGTCGACGCCATCGTCAACGCCGCCAACAACGATCTCATTCTCGGCGGCGGCGTAGCCGGCGCCATTCGCCGCAAGGGCGGCGACGAAATCCAGCGCGAGTGCGACGACTTCGGCAGCATTCCCGTCGGCTACGCGGCCCTCACCACCGGTGGCCAACTCAAGGCTCGCTTCGTCATTCACGCCGCCAGCATGAGCCTCAGCGGCACCGCCACCACTCCCAAATCGCTCGCCACTTCCACGGCCCATTCCCTGCGGCTTGCTGCCGACCGCAAACTTAAAACCATCGCTTTTCCCGCCGTCGGCACCGGCGTTTCCGGTTTCCCCATGGATGAGTGCGCGCGCATCATGCTCGCTGAAACCGTCAAGCATCTAAAGGCCGGCTCCTCTCTTGAGACCGTTTATTTTGTTCTCTTCGATTCCGCCGCCTACGATGTCTTCCAGCTGATCTGGCAACAACTCCAAAAAGATCTTGCCTCCGGAGCCAACCCGGCGTGAACCCTCTCGCTTCTCTCCTCGCCGAGCGCATGCGGCGTTTTGGGCCCATCACTTTCGCCGAATACATGCGTGAGTGTCTCTACCACCCGGTGCATGGCTATTACAGCCGCGGTGAGTCGAAGCGTTTTGCCGACTACTACACCAGCGTCGATGTTCATCCGATTTTTGGCCGCTTGCTGGCTCGCCAGTTCGCTGAAATGTGGCAACAACTGGATCGTCCCGGGGAATTTCTTCTTGTTGAAGCCGGCGCCGGCGTAGGTCGCCTTGCTGGTCACATCCTCGAATTTACTCAAGCGCATCTGCCGGAGTTCTACCAATCTCTCCGCTATGTTGCCGTTGAACGCTCCCCTTCGCGTTGCGACCAGCTCGCTGCCCGCCTCGCGCCATTTGTCCGGGAAGGGAAGTGCCTCCCCTCCATCGAAATCCCCGCACGCGTTCCCGTCGGATGCCTCTTCTCCAACGAACTCCTCGACGCGCTGCCCGTTCACCGTGTCCTTCAACAACAAAACTCGCTCAGCGAAATTTTCGTCACTTGCGATGGCACTCACTTCGCTGAAGTTCCCATGCCGCTTTCCACCTGCGCCATCACCGAATATTTCGCCGCCCAACAAATCTCCTTGCACGATGGTCAGCACGCCGAAGTCGGTCTGGAAGCCTGCGACTGGATCACCGAAATCGCTCGCCGCCTCGATCGCGGCTTTGTTCTCACCATTGACTACGGCCACGAAGCCGCCGATCTGTTCGATTCCCACCACATGGCAGGCACAGTCCTCGCCTATGCCAGTCACCGTGCCAACGAAGACTTTTACGCTGCCCCCGGCGAGCAAGACCTTACTGCACACGTCAATTTCACCGCTGTACGTCTGTGGGGACAGCGCCACGGCCTCGAAACTCTCGGCCTGGTCACACAAACCGCCTTTCTTCTCGCGTTAGGGAAGGGAAGCGATTTCGCCGACCTTTACGACGATGGCATGGACGATACCGCGCGGCTTCGCGCCCGCCTTCAGCTCAAAACTCTGATCTTCCCCGAAGGTATGGGCGAACGCTTTCACGTCCTGGTCCAACAAAAAGGCATCGCCACCAACCTCACCGGCCTCGCCCCGCTCTAACCGGCAGGTTTGCCTCTCGATTCTTCAATGTGGCGCTGGCTTCTATGCCAGCCCGGGTTTTACGATGCCGAGCCTACGGCAATGCCCCAATCGGGCCGACAGATGTTGTGGTTCCTCACGCTGTAACGCATTGGTTGACGTGCATCCACGGCTCTCGTGTACAATGTCCGCCTTTGGAGGTCACATCAATGCACACTCTCGCTCCAACCTCTCGACGCAATTTCCTTCGTCTCGCCTCTGCCGCCGGTTTCTGTCTCACGTATTCGCATTTTTCTTTTGCCGCTCGCCAATCCACCGCCACTGAATCGAAGCCCAAATCCCTCACTCCCGACGAATCCCTGCGCCTACTTCTCGCCGGCAATCAACGCTTCGTGAAGGGTCAGATCCTCAATCCCCGCCGGGCCCCTGCTGACTTCAGTCCCCTCGCAAAGGCTCAGTATCCGCACGCCGTCATCATCACCTGCTCCGATTCGCGCGTCTCTCCGGAAATCCTGTTTGACGTCGGCGTCGGGGAACTCTTCGTCGTCCGTGTCGCCGGCAACGTCGTCGATGGCGCCGGCGTCACCGTCAAAGGCAGCACCGAGTACGCCATTGCCGAACTCGACGTCCCGCTCGTCCTCGTTCTCGGTCATTCCAATTGCGGCGCCGTGAAAGCTGCCATCCAGCACATCAACGCGAAGGATTCTCTCCCCGGTGCCATCAATGGCTTGGTCGAACTCATCAAGCCCGCCGTCACCCAAAGCCAAGGCCAGCCCGGCGACCCCCTGGAAAACGCCATCGTCCAAAATGTCAAAAATGGAGTGGTGCGCTTGCAGGGTCTAGAGCCAATCCTTGCCCCGCGTGTCAAAGACGGCAAAGTAAAGGTAGTCGGCGCAGTGTACGACCTGAAATCCGGCGCCGTCACCCTCACGGCCTAACTAAGATACTAAATATACTAAATAATTTTATTAGAAACTAAGTAATATTACGTTGCGCTATCTGGTTGGGTACTTTTTATCGAACACTACTCGGCCTTCAGCTTCTTCAACATCTGCGCGGCATTGCTGTTCTTCGCATTCAGCTGCAGCGATTTCTGATAGTTCTTGATTGCCAGTTCCTTCTCTCCATTCGCCATATATGCTTCGCCCAGGCTGTCGTAGCTATTCGCCGATTCCGCATGCAGTTCCACGTTCAACTGGAAAATGCGAATCGCATCCGCCGTTTTCTTCATCGCTAGTAGCTGATAGCCGGTGGAATTGATCGCCTCCTCGGAAATGTCGCGTTGCTGCAGAGCCGGCCGAAATTCCGCGATGGCGGCTTCAGCGCCTCCCTCCCGCGCCGCCTTTGCGAACCGCATCGCCGGCGAATCGTAGCGGTCGTACTTGACCCATTGAAAAGCCGGTTGCTCTCCTCCGAGCGCAATCCGCACAACCTCACTCGCGATCGACAGTCCATTCGCTCCGTTCATAAACATCGCCACGCCGATCTTCTCTTTCGGGAACGCCACCACATAGCACTTGAATGACCCGTTGTCGCCCCAATGCCACAGTGATTCGCCTTGCTTGGTCTCTTGTATGCCGATTCCCAGCCCCCAAAACACGCTCTTTGACACCTCTTTAGGCTGCCGTTCCGTGCAATTCGTGCACGTCGGATCGACCGCGATCTGCGGCCGTTCCATCTCTCGCAACGTCCCCGGCTTAAGCCCGGTTCCATTCATTAGCGCTTCGACAAACAATGCGTAATCTCCCGCCGTGGTCTGCAGACTGGATGCGGCATTCGCTTCCTTCGGCTTCCAGTTCTCGCCCGGTTGCCCGCTTGCGTCGTGCGCGGTCGCGGTGCGCGCATCATAATCCGGCCGCCACACGTAGCTGCTGCTCTTCATTCCTAAGGGCTGGAACACGGCTTCCGTCATGTAGTCATTCAATGGTTTTCCTGTTATCTGCTCCACAACCTTTGCCAGATACACGAACCCTTCGCCCGAATAGCTGAATCGCTCTCCCGGTGTGAAGTGAATCGTCAGCCCATTCTCGTCTGGTCTCCAGTTCGGAAATCCCGTGCGGTGGCTCAACACAATTCGTGCCGTGATCTTTTCCAACCGCGCGTCTTCGTCAATATACGGTTTAGGCAGGTAACGGGTCAGCGGCGTGTCCAGGTCCAGTTTCCCTTGATCCACCAGTTTCAGCACGCCATAGGTAAATACCGGTTTGCTCAGCGAAGCCGCTTCAAAAATCGTATCGTCGGTTACAGGCTGCCCGCTTTTCGCATCGCGCACGCCGAATCCCTGCACCCAGTATGTTTTTCCATCTCGAATCAATGCCAACGAAAGTCCCGGTACAGAGCTTTCCTTCAGCAATTCGGGTATGCGCTTCTTCAGAGCCGCAATTGTTGCCTGATCTGGCTTTTTCAATGGCGGTTCGTTTTGTCCAGCAGCGCCCTGCGCGTGCAACGAGCAGGGGACTAGAATCGCCAGCACCGCAACCAACCGTACAAAACCTCGCAGTCTTCTCATGGCTCACCTGTTTCCTTGGACGAACACCGCCACCATAGGTCCCGTGCACACCTTCGCCTTCATCCTCTTCTTCCGCTAATACGCAGACAATACGGGATTAGTTCCCCTGCGGCATTTGGCAAGGGCTTCTTGAACCGGATTGAAAAGATACCCTACTGCTTTTACGGCGAGGGCTTCTTGAACGTTGGCTTATCGCCTGACGCTGGCGGGGGCACATCCGCGGCAGGCTTTTTCTGCTGCTGCGAGGCGTCTTTGTTCGACGGCGTGATTGGCGGCATCCCCGCTTCTGTATAGGGTTTCTTCACCAGCGCTTCCACCACGTCCTGTGCGCCGCCGGTATTGTCGTTGGTCGCTCGCGCTTTGCTGTATTCGTTCAGCGCACGTTCCCGCTGTCCCAGCAAGTCAAAAATCTTGCCCAGGTAAATGTGGCTCCATACTTCAGTCCACTTCTCGGAAGGCTCCGGCACTGTCGCCAGCGCTTCGCGAAATGCGTTTGCCGATGCCTGATAATTCTTCTGATAGAAGAACGCTTCTCCCATTCTGAAATTCGCCAGCGAGCGATTTGGCTGGATTGAGAGCGCTTTCTGATACTGCAGAATTGCGTCGTAGTATTTGCCCGCTTCGGCCAGTTCTTCGCCGCGCGCAATCGCTGCCCTGGCTCGCAAATTCGGCGTGCTCTTCAACACGTAGTTGTTCGGATCGATCTTGATTCCGCCCGGTTTCGGTCGTCCAAATGTCTCCACCATGAAGTCGGAATCGGTTCCCGTCACGTCGATCCACTTGGTTTCCGGATTTCCTTCCGTGTCGATGCGTATTTGCATCGGCATATGAAAGGTGTCCAAAGGCTGGTGAACTTTTCCAACCACACGGAATCCCTTTCGCGTCCGGTACACTACATATTCCAAAGAAAACTCCGGAATCCCCGTGGAGTTCAGCCACTGCGCAAAATATCCTTGCAGGTTTGGCGGACCTTCATTCGGCTTCGCGGCCGCATTCGCCGTGGAAACTGCCAAGGCCTCGAAATCCTGAATCGTAGCTGTCTTGCCTCCGTACTTTGTATAGAAGCTGTGCAGCAACGTTCGGAATGGCACATCGCCCATCTGCACCCGCAACATATGAAACAGCATCGCGCCCTTATTCAGCACCACCGATCGGTACTCGCTAGAATAGGGCACCAACCGCGCCGCTTGCGCCACCGGCACTGAGCCTTCATACATCAGCGCGCCAACGGCGAAGTCGTCAATCGTCCTCAGTCCCGCCTCTTTTCCAAAAGCCTGTTCCGCGTACAACTCCTCGCAGTATCGTGCCAAGCCGTCCGTAATCCACACATCGGCTGCCGATGCCGGCAGCACCTGGATCCCCCACCATTGCGTTGCCGTCAACCGGCTCATCTCGCGATCGCTGCCCTTCGGATCCCAGGCGCGCTGGCTCAACATGATCACGCCGGGCGCCGCGAAATCCCGCAGCGTCCCGTTCGGCAATTGGATGACCGTCATGTTGACGTCCGGCAGCGACCCGAACAAATCTGAAAACACGATCTCCTGGTGCGCCACCACGTTGGCGAATTCCTGCGCCCTTGCCGAATACTCTCGCGGCGCATAAACCGCCACGTCGATTCCTTCGGCCTGTTTTGGATTCAACTGCAACGGACCCGCTACAAACGATCCGTTGGCTTCGGCCTGATCACAATGGAACGTGTACATCAGCCGGTTGCCCTCGGCGGATGACTTCGGCTTCAGTGGCTGCGGCGAGTCAGCCTTTCCCGTGCCCGCCACCGCCATCGTATCCGGCACATTCAACTTGAACGTCCCGGTATAGCGGTTTGATGGATAGTTGGTCAGCGGAAACCATCGCGAAGGCAACAGCAGATACACCCAATCTTTTCCCACCGATGCCACGCGCACGTTCGGAACCGGGCTGTTCTCTTCGTTGGCGAGGAAACCTCCGTAGGTGAACGTCAACGACACGGTTTTCCCTGCGCCGATCGGTTGCGGCAAGGTCACATACACGAACAAGGGGTTGTCGTTCTCTCGCTGAAACTGCAGTTGCTTCCCGTCCGGCCCCTTCACTTCCTTCACATCCAGGTTTTCATGCAACTCTACGCGCACGTTTTGCGACACTTCAAGCGCCCGAAATTCGATCTTCGCGATCGCGTTGATGCCTTGCGAGGCCGTGTCGACGTATGTTGAAACTTCATACTTTTCGGCCAGAAAGCTCGGACCCCGCGTCTCCTGTGCCGCCGTCCGCACTCCGGCAAGAGCCGTCAACAGCAGCATGGCCGGCGCCAACCCAGCCCATACCTTTCCACGTCGCGTCATCGCATTCCTTTCGGGAGCACCTTCGTGGGAACTATATATAGGATAACAATGGCTCATGAAGCGTTGCCAGCGCCTCCTCCAATCATGCCGGCAATCAGCTCCGCCGCCCGTTCCACCGCTCCCGGGGGCCCCAGCCGCCTTCTTACCTCTCCGAGGCCTTCCCGCTGGGTGGCTCGCGCGTTGGGGTCCTGCAGAAGGCGCAGCGTCTCCCCGGCCACTTTTTCCGGGGTGAAATCGTCCTGTACCAGCTCCGGGACAACCTCCTTCTCTGCAATCAGGTTGACCATCGCAAAATACGGCGTCCGCACGAGCGGCTTCGCCAACGTTGCCGTCAACGGCGACACCCGGTACACCACCACCATCGGCACATTCAGCAGCGCCGCCTCTACCGTTGCCGTTCCGCTGGACACAATCGCGGCGTCCGCGGAGGCCAGCGCGTTGTAGGTCTCCCCTTCCACGATACGCAGCGTCAGCCCGCCCGGCCATCCGGCACTGATTTGTTCCGCGATTTTGGGATGTGCCGCCGCCACCACGAATTGTGCCGGCTTCTTTCCGTTGATACGCGCGCACGTCTCCTGCAAAACCGGTAGATGGTGCGTCAACTCCCCACTTCGGCTTCCGGGCAGAATTGTTACCAGGGTTTTCGCCGCATCCAATCCGTGCGCCTCGCAGAATTGCTTCCGGTCTTTTGTGGCCTGAACCGCTCCCACCAAGGGATGCCCGATGAAGTCGGTGGCAACTCCGGCGTCGCGAAAGAACTTTTCTTCAAACGGAAAAATACATAGAGCCTTAACGAATCGCCGCCGGATCAACTTGGCGCGCCATGGCCGCCACGCCCAGAACTGCGGGCAAATGTAGTACACGTTGCGAATGCCGCGCGGCTGCAGTTTGCGCGCCAGCCGCAGATGAAACCCGGGGAAATCCGTCAAGATTGCCAGCGCCGGCTTTCGTTTCTCCGCTTCCAGAACCATGCGCTCCATGGCTCTACGCAGCGAAGGAAGGTGCTTTACAATTTCCGTAATGCCTACGACGGCGACTTCGGAATAATCCGTAATGATTTCCACGCCGGCTTTGCGCATTTGCGGTCCGCCCATGCCGAAGATCTGTACGTCGAGCCGCGCCTGCAGCGCTTTGGCCAGGCTCGCAGCATACATGTCTCCGGAGGTTTCCCCGGCTGAAAGAAGAATAGGAATGGATGGCATTGAGATGGACGCCTAGTCGCTGGCCGGCAACGGCGTCGGGAAAGGCGTCGTTCCCGCAGCACGATGATTTCCGTTGGCATCGTGCAGTTCCTGCTCCTTATATTGCAACTGGTACAGACGATAATATATTCCGCGCTGTGCCAACAATTCCTGGTGAGCTCCCTGTTCCCGCAAGCGTCCTTTGTGGAATACCAGAATGCGGTCCGCGTGTTGAATAGTGCTCAGACGGTGGGCAATCACCAGCGCGGTTCGGCCTGACAGCAAGCGGTCCAGTGCTTCGCGAATCTGCAACTCCGTCTTGGTGTCCACGCTGGATGTCGCTTCGTCCAGGATCAGAAACCGCGGATTGTGTGCCAGTGCTCGCGCGAAACTGATCAGTTGCCGTTGTCCCACGGATAACGTAGACCCGCGCTCGTTCACTTCGCTGGCCAGGCCTTCCGGCAAGCCCTTCAGATACTCGCCCAGTCCAACCTCTTGCAAGGCGTGCTCGACCGTTTCGGCTGTGATCCCGGGCGTTCCCAGGCGCACGTTGGATTCCAGCGTTCCGGTAAACAGAAAGGGATCCTGCAGGACGATACCGAAGTTCTTCCGCAGTTCTTGCATATTGAGCAGCCGTATGTCCACGCCGTCCAGCAGAATCTGCCCGCGCTGAATATCGTAGAAGCGTAGCAGCAACGAAATCAGCGTAGTCTTCCCGGCTCCCGTGTGGCCCACGATCGCGAAGTTCTGCCCCGGTTCCACGCGGAAGGAAACATCGCGCAGCACCCAGTCTTCGTCCTTTGGTTCCTCGACGTTTCGGTACGAGAACCACACGTTGCGGAACTCGATCTCTCCGCGCGGCGCCACCTGGATCTGCGCATTCGGGTTTGTGTCGATGGTGATGGGCTCATCCAGCAGTTTAAAGATCCGTTCGGAAGCCGCCATCGCCGATTGCAGGATGTTGAATTTTTCGCTCAAGTCCTGGATGGGCCGGAAGAAACGTTGGGCGAACATGGTGAACTCGATCAAGACACCCAGGGAAAGGGCGTGACCCAAAATGCGGTTTCCGCCGGACCAGTAGATCAGCGCGATGGTCGCAAAGCTCAAGAACTCCACCGCCGGATAGAACAGCGCGTAGGCCAGAATCGCGTCGCGCCACGCCAGCATGTTGTCCTTGTTGCGTTTCGAAAACTCCTCGCGCGCTTTCATTTCGCGGTTAAACAGCTGCACCACGCTCATCCCGGAAATATATTCCTGCAGGAACGAATTGATTCGCGCGATGGCGGTACGGATTTTGCGGTTTGCTTCGCGCACGTACTTGCGGAAAACCAGCGTCACCACCAGGATGGCCGGCAGCACCAGCATGGTGTCGAATGCCAGGCGTTTGTCCAGCCAGAACAGCAGTCCGGCCATCACCGCCAGCAGGAAAAAGTCATTGATCATCGTGACGACGCCGGCGGCGAACAGATCGTTCAGCGCGTCCACGTCCGTGGTCACGCGCGTCATCAACCGGCCCACGGGATTGCGGTCGAAATAACTCATCGGCAAGCGCTGCAGGTGCCCGAAGATTTCCGTGCGCATGTCGTACATGGTCTGCTGGCCGACACGCTGCATGATGCGGATCTGAATGTATTGTGCCAGAAAATCGAAAATCAGCACGCCCAGGTAGACGATGCTGATCAGGATGACGCCGCGCCACGCTGTCGTCATCGGTATTGTTCCGCCAGCGCCAGGCACCAGGAATCGATCAATGACGCGTTGGAAAAGAATCGGCGGCGCCAACTCCAGCGGCGTCACGATTGCCACCAGAGCCAATGCGAGGATAACCCGCCAACGGTACGGGCGCAGGTACTCCAGCAGCCGCCTCATTAGCCGCGAGTCGTACGCTTTACCGAGTGCCTCTTCTTCGTGACTGTTGCTCATGCCCGCTCGAGTTCTTCTTCCAGCAACTGTTTCTGGTACAAATCCGCATAGTATCCGCCGCGTTCCAGCAACTCATCGTGGGTGCCATGCTCGATGATTTCCCCGTCCTTCAGCACCACGATCTGGTCCGCATCCCGCACCGTCGAGGTGCGGTGCGCAATCAAAATAGTTGTCCGGCCGTGCATCACGCCCCGCAGCCGCCCCAAAATTCTCTCCTCCGTCTGCGTATCGACGGCGGAAAGGGAATCGTCGAGTATCAAAATCCTCGGGTCGCGCACTACCGCGCGCGCAATTGCCGACCGCTGTTTCTGCCCGCCAGACAATGTGATTCCGCGCTCTCCCACCATTGTTTCGTATTTCTTCGCGAACGCTTCCACATCCCCGTGCAAATCGGCGATGTCCGCCGCTTCGCTCACGCGCGCCGGTTCATGGCTGGGCAATCCAAACGAAATGTTTTCGCCTACGGTTTCGCTGAACAGATAGGTATCCTGCGGCACATAGCCAATCGCCCGCCGCAATGTTTCCAGAGGCCACTCGCGGATAGGGTGGCCGTCGATCAAGATTTCGCCCTCGGGAGCCTCCCAAAGTCGCGCCACCAGTGCCGCCATGGTTGTCTTGCCGCTTCCCGTTGGCCCAACAATCGCGAGCGTCGAACCCGCGGGAATCTTCAGGCTGATGTTTTTCAGAACAGGCCGAGCTTCCTTGGCATGTCCGTTGCAGCCAGCCGCGCCGTTGCCGGAAATGTTGGTGGGATACGTAAACGTCAGATTTCGGAACTCGATGTTGCCGTCGATCTTGGTTTGCCTGGCCAGTTTTGCGCCGCAATCGTCGATTTGCGGCTTGGCGGCCAAAATATAATTCAGTCGCCCCATGGAAGCGGCGCCGCGTTGAAAAATGTTTGTCACCCAGCCCAGCGCGATCATGGGCCACACCAGAAATCCGAGGTAAGTATTGAATGTGATCAGCGCCCCCAGCGACATTTGACCGTGCAGGAACCGGTAACCGCCTTGCCACAGCACAATCAGGAAAGTAGTGCCGATCATCGCCTGTAGCGACGGCATGAACATGCTCCACGTGCGGATCAGCTGCACGTTTCGCGCAACGTACTCGCGGTTGGGCCCGTCGAATCCCTTCATTTCCGCGCTTTCCTGCGCATACGCGCGGATGACCCGCACGCCGGACAAATTTTCTTGCACCCGCGCCGAGAGCGTCGCCAGCGATTCCTGAATTTTTTCGTACAGCCGGTGGATTACTTGCCCGAAATACCACACGGCTACAGCCACGATAGGCACCGGCAGCAACACCCACAAGGTGAGCGAGGGAGACAGCCGAACCATCAACGCAATGGCCAGCACCATGGTAACGATGGTGGTGCCGCTATACATGATTCCCGGGCCCAGTACCATGCGTACCGCGTTCAAATCATTCGTGGCGCGCGACATCAACTCGCCCGTGCGATTGCGCACGTAAAACTCCGGCTCCATTACCAGCAGCTTGTCCAGCAAATCGCTGCGGATATCAAATTCGATGTCGCGTGAAATTCCGATCAGAATCCACCGTGTGGCGAACGACATCAAGCCCTTCAGCGCGATGCACACCACCATCACCAGACAATAAAATGCCAAGGTTTGCCGGCTGTCGGGTTGGTAGTACGGCACCAAGCTGCCGAGCCAGTCGGAGCCCACCGAGCCTGCAACGCCGTGCATCGGATGCGAAAATGGTCTGGGACTGCCCGCTAATGTGTCCGTGATAATTCCGGTGGCCAGCGGCACGATGTTTCCGATGAGACCCATCAGCGCCAGGGTCAAAAGTCCCAGTGCGATCGCGCCCTTGTAGCGGCCGAGATACGGCACCAGTCCGCGCAGGTTCTGCCAGGTCGATTTCTTCGACTGGTTCGCCGCTGCTTTTCGCGGAGCTGTTGCCGCCGTGCTCATCGCAAAGTCGACCTCGGGTTTTCGAGCGTTGCCGCTTCGCCAAGGAAGTGTTGATATGAAGGGTCCATCGATTGATAGCGCTTCGTCGCGGCATTCCACCGTACGGCGATCGGCAGTGTTCGTTCGCTCGATCCAGCTTTGATCGGGGTGAAGTACAGCGACATGCCTTTTTCCGGGCTGTCTTCGTACTGCAGCTTCCAGCCGGTTACTGCTTGCAGCGGCGTCAACGCCAGATATCCCTTCGAGTTTTTCAAGTGCTCGTCGGCGCGCACCAGTTCCACCCACTTGCCGTCATCATTTTCCGCAACTACGGCACGTGTAACCACCGTTCCAGCTACTACGCTTTTTGGCGTATTGGGGACCACGTTCGCCGCCAGGAATTCTTGCTTGCCATTTTTTGCCAGGTCGCCAAAGAGCAGCACTTGGGCATCGCTTCCCAGCAGTTTCTTCGCGACATCCTGAACTTCTTCGGGAATCGCCGGTGCCTCGGGCTTTTTCTCGGCCTCGGGCTTCTTTTCGGCTTCCGCAGCGGGCTTGGGTGCCTCCGACCCGCATCCAACTATCATTAGGACGAGCACCACAGCAGCAAAAAGGGAGCGGAACATTCAGGTCCTTTCTCAAATAGACGTAAACCGCGCGCGGGTGTAACCAGAAAATTCGACTGTGGCCCTTTTCTTTACAACTCTTTACAAGCTCGGCGCAGCCAGCGTGATTTCCACAACGCGGCCAGCCTGCCCATCCTTCTCCCTGGTGCAAACCACTTCCATCACTTGGGGCACATCAGGGCCGGCCCAGTCGAAGGCGTAATACCATAATTCTAACGGCTGGCCGTCCTTCGTGCTAGGACTACGCGAATCCGGCTGGCCGTAGAGCTGGATTACGCTTTGCGAGTTGTCCAGGACGCGCAATCCTAGCCCAGTTTTCCAGCGGCTTGGCACCGACGCCGCGTCGCAATGCGCTGCCTTTGAGTCTTCCAGGCGTCCCACGCGGATCACCTGAACGTTTTTGCTGCCATCGATATCGATGGTCAGGCGCTCTTGGCGGCAGGGATCCTCCCAGGAAATCTGGCCATCCTGCGTCGACGCGGAAGTTTTGAAATTTGGATACAGGCGAAATAGCCGGGCGGTTGTATCTTTGCCCGGGCGCAAGCCCGCTAACGTTAATTCGTTCGATTTCTTCGCGGCTGTCGTTTTGGGTGCGGGCTTCTGCATGGCCTCACCCCTGAAGGGGTGAGCTACAGTGGCGATTGCAATCAGGATTATCAGGCACAAACTCAGAAGCGCCCGCTTTAGAAAGCGGCTGCTACACAACCGAAGCAAGTCCGGCAATTGCGCCGGCGGATTATCTTTGCGCCAGAATGGCATCGAGCCGCGCCTCAAAATTATCTTCTCCCTCACTCAACAATTCGCTGCGTTCAACTGGCAATGCCGCCTCGATCGCTTCCACCCAGCTGAATAGTTTTTGGATGTTCTCGCGGGTCTTTGCGTGATATTGCTTCAGATTCTCGCCGCTGCTCATCCAGCTTCGAAAGGTCTTCTCCAGCGGATGATCCGAAATCTCAAAGGGATTTTTTGCCGCGCCCGGGGCCAGCAATCCCGCGTGGCCGGTGAAGTGATGCTCAAATCCCAGGTCAGCCAAAAAATTGCCGGTGCTTGCGGCGATGCCCTCGTCATAGAGCGGCCCTTGGCACCGCAGTTCCAAGGGGAGAGGCTCCTGCTTCCACTTCAACGTTTCAATGTCGAAATTCCACAGATCCCACTTTGCGTCCACAATATACGAGGTGTCTGACGCCAGGTTGTGCGCCGCCAGCGCAGCTACTTCGGGAGGACCAAACTTGCCGGTTTTCAGATCCCACTCCGCGATCGGTGTTTCCGTGCTGTCGATGGGTTGCACAAGCAATCGTTGGAATCCCGGTCCCGGCTCGGCAACGGGAGCGGTGGCCAGGAATCGCGCGAATTGCACGATCATCGATTGTTCATTGAAATCGCGCGTCCAGACGCGCAGGTAAGCCCGGTTCGCCATAGTTAATCCGAAGAATTATACAAGGCTACGGCGCCTCGGCGCCAACGGTAGGCGCAATTTATAAAGTTACGATTTTGGCGGGTTCTTGCCGGTGTCGAATCCCATGGCGATTTGCTGCAACCGCTCGCGCAGCGTGTCTCCGAAACGAGAGAACACTTCCGACGAGGCTTCGCGCAAGCGCTCTTCGGCGGTTGCCGCAATCTTCGCGATTACGTCTCGAGACTGGTGATCGAGTGTCGCCACGGTTGCCACCATCCATGAATTCGATATGTTTTCCAGCCGGTCGCGGTAGCCCACTGCGGATTCGTCGCTAATTTTCCCGAACGTCTCGCGCAATTCGCCGCGTTTTGCTTCGCTCATCGTTCTCCAGGATTCGAGCAGGGCCGCGAAGCTTGTGCTGACCTCTTCCTGCGCTTGATTCAGGCTCTTCTCGACGGCGCCGGTGATCCCGGCATGGAATCGCCGCAGGAATTCTTCCTGCTCGGCGGACACGCGCTGGGTGATTTCTTCTCGCGTGGCATCCAGGCGTTCGCGCGAAAGTTCCACGGTCTTATTCATCAGCTCCGTGAATCCTTCCAGTTCCTGGCGAGCATTTCGCTGGATCTCATCGGTGAACGCCGCTGAGGTAGTGTCCGCGGCTTCGGCAAAGAGCAGCCGCACTCGTTCGAAGGCATCGTGCACGGTCTCGTCGATTTTCTGGTTTGTTTGTCCGACGTAAGCCTGGCTAGACTGGCTCAACTCCGTGGCGAACAAGCTGGAAAGCTCCGCGGCTTTGTCTCGCAACTGATTTCCCGATTGATCCACGAGCTTTTCGGTTATGTTCTGCAGCTGCGTCTGGGCCTTTTTTTCGTACCACTCAGCCGATTTGAACATTTCCTCAAGAGCGTGGTGCTTCAAATCGTTGGTGCGATTCTCCAGTTCTTCCAGATTTCGGTTCGTAATCGTCTGAGCGGATTCAGTCAGCAACTGCTCCACGCTCCCGAGGTTCTCGCGGAATCGCGACATCGACTCGGCGAACGCGTCATCCGCCGACGCGCGAATACGATCCTGTTGCATGGTCGTCGCGGCATCCAGCAGCGACCGTCCGCCAGCCAGACGATGCACAGCCTCTTCCGCTTGACGCACGTGCGGAGCCACCAGCGAGGCGATTTGTTCTTCAAATTTCTCCAGCGCCCGGCTGTTAGCCGCCTCGAAGCTGCTCTGAATGCGTTTGTGAATCTCCTCAAACAGGTTGTCGGACTGCCGGTGCAACTCATTGCGATGCAACGTCAGCACGTCGTCCAATTGCGATTGGAAGCCGCCGATAGCTTGTTGCTGCACCGTGTCGATGCGGCCCGCGAATTGCTCCAGGCGCTCGGTGGCCTGGTTGGCGCGAGCCAGCGTATCTTCCAGTTGTTTCGACTGAACTTCCAACGCCGCTTGAGCCTCGACGCTTTGCTTCTGGCCTGCTTCCAGGATTTCCTGGTGCAGATTGCGCGCCTTTTCCTGCAGCTCCTCAGTCACTTTCTGATGCTGTTCCCGCAACGAGGCTTCCGCCTGGCCCAACAGGTTGGCCTTTGCCGGCTCGAGTTCTTGCGCCAATTGCTCGCGCAACGAATTCTGCGCTTCCGCCAGCGTGCCGCTGACGCGTTCCTGGATCAGTTGCAATCCCGCGTTCAATGCCGCGTGTTGATTCCCGGCCGATTCTTCGCGCTTGCGCGCTTCTTCCTCGGCGCGGCGGGCGGTTGCTTCAATCCTCTCGGCAACCTGCGATTCGGCCACTTCTGCTTGCGTCCGCAATTTCGCCGCAGCTTCTTCCGCTTGGTTGCACAGTGTCTGCAGCGCTTCCTGCGCGCTCGACAATTGCTTTTCGTGCTGGTCTCGTTGGACCGCGCCTTCTCTTGCCAGATGCGCCGTCAATTCGTGGGTCAGCTGTTCCAATTGCGGCGCCAGCCATCTCGGCAGCTCGATCTTTAGCGCCTCAGCAGCGGCTTCTTGCGCTACGCGCGCACGAGTGGCCGACTCACCCTGTATGGTTTCAATCGCGTGCGCCGTTTCCCTTGCGACTTCTTCGCGAAACGCCGCATACTTTTGATCCCACTGCTCAAAGCTGACTCGGCGTTCCGCGGACACGGCTTGCACCGCCGATTCCCGCGCCGCCGCTTGAATCTGTTGTTTGGCTTCGGCCAGCAACCGGGCCACCTGCCGCGCCAGTTGCATGGAGGCGTCGGTGGCGCTCCCCGGGGCAGGGAACACACGCAGATTATCGGGTGCTGCGCCGGCAACTTCGCTCTCGCCGGGCGCTGGCGGCAAATCTCCGCCAGTGGCAGTCAGCAGATCGCTGGGTATTTCAGAAGAAAGTGTTTCACCCAAGCGCGGTTCGCCCGCAGCCGGAAACGCAAACCAGTCTTCCGGTGGGAACGCAATGCCCCAGGCGTTACCGGAAGTCTCCAGCTCCAGCGCAACCTGAAATAGCTGCCGCACCGTGCGTGGCCGTTGGATCCAAGCCACCTTGCCGCGAACGCGCCGGGGCGGTTGGCCGGACTCCGGGTGCGGCACTTCCAGGTTCACCCACATATTCTTCAGCACGTAATGCTTGGATTGATAGCGGCATCCGTGGCAGTTGATAATCAGCGTGGAGGTGCGCTCGTTGAACGGCCGGCCGAGCGCATCGACACCGGTGACATTCAGCGGCACCGCTTGCACAATGCGCGTGCTGCGGCGCTTGCGCAAATCGGAACTGGCGTTGACCGCGCCTTCATTCATCATATCTGCCGGATCATCGGCCGCGTGCGGAGACAGGTCTGGGCCTTCATTTTCTCTCTGCATGATTTCCTGGGATTCTGTCCAACTCGCATAATTGCGCGCATCAGGACTTTTTCATTGGCTCGTTGACTTGGCCTTCCGGGAGGCGCTTGCCGGTCAAAAAGATCCAAATTTCCTTCGCCACCCAAATCGGTCCAACCATCAGATACACAGCACCCTGGAAAAACGCCGGATTGTTTCCCTCAATGCGATGCCCCAGAAAGAGCAGCACCCAGCCACCAAGAAAACAACCGATTCCCCAGCGCCATCGGAGCAGAGCGAGGAGAATAAGTCCTGCAAAAATTAGCGGAATGCCGATGCCATGCAGAACCTTGTTCCAGACTGAACTGTGTTCATGGTCATACTGAGCCATGTAGTGCGCCAACCCGGGCATAGCGCAACTCCTAACCGCTACCGCGGAAACAGCAGCGTTTTGGCGGGGACTTCCACCACGGGAACAGAACTGTATCCCGAATTGGGGTGCTTGCCTAGAGGTAGAATCATTCTGTACGTACTAGCTCTGAGGTCCCATCAGTCCCATCCCCGTTTTCCCTGTAAAAATGCACCGACCTGCGTGCTCCGAGACTTTCTATGAAATTTTTGGCGGCAAATTCAGGCTCGCCCTGATTTCTCTACAGTTCTCGCCGGCCTTCCATCGCTTTCAACATAGTGACTTCAT
Organism: Candidatus Acidiferrales bacterium; assembly: GCA_963826335.1. GTDB lineage: Bacteria > Acidobacteriota > Terriglobia > Acidiferrales > UBA7541 > Acidiferrum. Next base: position 122,747 of record CAWGXB010000032.1, read on the forward strand.
CGGCGTACTCCAAATCCGCGCCCACCGGAATTCCTACGCCGATGCGCGTCACGCGCACGCCCAGCGGCTTCAGCAATTTTGAAAGATAGATCGCGGTAGCCTCGCCTTCGGCAGTGGGATTCGTGGCGATGATGATTTCTTCCACCGTGCCGCCTTTCAAGCGCTCGATCAAGCTCTTGATGTGCAGCTGATCCGGCCCTCGTCCTTGTAAAGGAGAAAGCGAGCCGCCCAGCACGTGATACATCCCGCCATAGGTCCTCGTTTTTTCGATGGCGAGAATGTTATGCGGTTCTTCGACCACACAAATCGTTTGCTTGTTCCGGGTAGGTCCCACGCAATACAAACACGGATCCGTGTCGGTGATGTTGTAGCACGTGGTACAGGTGCGAATCTTTTCTTTAGCGTCGCGGATCGCTTCCGCGAGCGAGAGTGCTTCCTCGTGAGTGGCACGCAACAGATGAAACGCCAGGCGTTGCGCGGTTTTCTGTCCGATGCCGGGCAGATGTTTTAATTCATCGATGAGTCGTTCGACAGGTGCGGCAAAATCAGGCATGTTCCTTGTGTAGCACAAGCGCAGTCATGGACGCAAATTCAGGAGCGAACGGGCTGACTTTTCAGGGCAGGTGCCGTCAATTTTCCGATGCTGCGAGTGGAATCCTCAGAGCGATTTCAGTGCCGGAGTTTGCCTTTGAGGAAATGGAGATTGTGCCATGCAGCAGGCTGACGCGCTCGCGCATGCTCACGAGACCCAGGCCGTCGCCCCGGCTGGCTTCATCCGGGTCGAATCCCGCACCTTCATCGCGAATCTTCAATTCGATTTCCTGGGGACGCCCGAGCAACCGCACTTCGAACTGCTGAACGCCGCTGTGCCGCACTGCGTTGCGCAACGCTTCCTGCAAAACCCGGAACAGGCACAGAGAAACGTCCGGCGGCAGGCGGTCGGGAACATCGCTGTGACGGAAGTCTACGCTGACTTTCTGATGATGCGCCAATTCGTCGCAGAAGCCGCGCATGGCCGGGACGATTCCCAGCAGTTCCAGTTTTGGCGAGTGCAATTCCCGCGTGAGCGCGGAAACATCGGAGGAAATTTCCGAGGCCTGCTGGCACAACTCTTGCACTCTCTGGCGCAGTTCTGTTTGCGAGTCCGGAGGGCAGTCCGCCAATCTCTGCATCTCGATGTTCAGAAGCGCAAGCCGCTGATTAATGTCGTCGTGAAGGTCGCGTGCAATTCGCCTGCGTTCCTGCTCCTGCGCTTCGATCAACTTTCCCCTGACGGTGGCCAGCGCCCGCTCCACTTCTTTGCGCGGCGTGACGTTCGCGGTCATGCCGACCACACGCACGACGCGGCCTTGCGCGTCGAATGATGCTGTACCACTTTCCTCCAGCCAGATCAGCGCGCCGCTCGGGCTGACGATACGATAGCTGGTTTGATAGGTTGGCTGGTTGGGCTTAAGGTCCGCGATCGTCTTTAGGAAATTTGCGTGGTCTTGCGGAAAGATTCGCACAAACCAAGTCTGGCCAGTGCGTTGCCCCGGTTCCGTTGAAAATCCCAGAACGTCGACAGATTCGGCGGAGAGTAGCACGTTGTCCGTGGCGGCGTCCCATTCGAAGGCGTACATTTTTCCGGCCTGTGCCGCCAGCCGTAGACGCTCTTCGCTTTCGCGTAGCGCTTGTTCGGCGCGCTTTCGGTCCGTCAGATCGACGAAGGTCACCAGAAAAGAATCGCCGAAAACGGAAAGGTGGAACTCGATGTCGCGGAAGGTTCCATCCTTGCAACGCACGCGCGCTTCCGTGCGCTCAATGCGTTCGGGATCATCAAAAACCCTTTTGCTTCGCACAGCCCATTCGGCCTTGACCTTTTCGCGATACGTTTCGTCGGGATAGGCGATCGGCCACCACTCATCCACGCCGGGAATATCTTCCAGGCTGTAGCCGAACAGTTTGATGAAGCGATCGTTGGCCAATTCGATTTGCTGGGTATTGCGATCAGAGACGATCATGGCCACCGGCGCATTGCGCACCAATTGGCGGTCGCGCTCTTCGTTTTGGCGAAGCGCCGGATCTTCTGGTTTCACCTGGAATACGCTGTTTGCCACAACCTGCTCCTGACCGTCAATCTTCCGGGCGGAACGACTCTTCAGGCGGGACACCGTTGCAGTGAATCTTACACCATATCGGGCAATGTCAGGAATTGCGCAGATTCGGTGTTGCGGGCGCACCGATGCAGGCGGAGATTTATGCCGCTGCGCTCAAGCGCAACTTCAGATTTAGTTTTCCAAGGGGATTTGCGGAAATTCAGAACAATCCGGGAATCTTCAAGCCCTGCAATCCTGGCATACCGCTAGCCATGCTCTTCATCTGGTTGGCCAGTTCTTCGTCGACACGTCGCGACGCTTCATTCACCGCCGCTCGCACCAGATCCTGCAACATTTCGTGGTCCTTGCTGGCGAACACTTCCTTCTCAATCTTCACTTCCAGCACTTGCTTCTGGCCGTTCATCTTGACGGTCACCATTCCGCCGCCGGCCGAAGCTTCCACTGCCACCGAGTTAACCTGCCGCTGCAGATCTTCCTGCACCTGCCGAAGTCTCGAGAGCATTTGTTGGAGCGCGTTTACTTCCATGTTCTTTAAGGCCGCATCTCGCGATGTGACCTTACTCCTCTGTTTGCCGCTTTACTTCTGAAATTCTTCCCCCAAAGCGTTGCAGCATGGACTTCACCATCGGATCATTTTCAAACTGGGCCCGAAGTTCCTGCGTGCTCGTTCCACCATTTATTGCGGAACGCGAAGAATTTTCTTCCTCCGCTCCACTACTTTCGAGTCTAGCACAGACCCGAACCGTGCGCCCTAGTACCTTGTTCGATGCGACACGGATCTTCTCCAGTGTTTCGCGTCCTTCCATCAATCCAGCGAAAGTGCTTTTGTCGGGACGAAAACAGATGCGCAACTCGCTGCCATCTAATTCCCACCGCGCGGCATGTTCCAGGAGTTCGGCGACAAATTTTTGTTGCGCTTGCAGCGCCGCTTTAATTTCCGCGACCTGTCCGGCGGTGATTCCGATCGATGGCGTGTCCGTTATTGTTTCGCGCACCGGCGGCGCTGCTGTTTCAAGTGGCTTCATCGCGGGCGCGGCTGCGGCTGCCGTAGCTGCACGGGAAATCGCGGTTGGCATCGCGGCGGTTTTTGGTTCTGCGACTACTGCAGCGGGAGCTACGAACGAACTGACGGAGCTGGTAGAAACGGCGCGAGAAGGGAACGCAGGCGCTGGAGGCGCGGTCGCACTTTGAGCGGTGGTCTTCGGCGCGAGCTTTCCGCCGCCGGATCCGCCGGCTGCGCCGCCTCGCGCTTCGGTCAACAATTCCTCCAACGGTGCCAGGCGCGCCGCGTTCACTAATCGCAGCAGGCCCATTTCCAGATGCACTCGAGGATCCGGTTTCCTTCGCAGGTCGTCATCGGTTTGCAGCAGAATCTGGAAGAAGCGCGTGAGATCCTCCTCAGTGAAAAGCGCCGCGGCCTTTGCCAGGCCGGGCCGCTGGTCCGGCGTTGCTGCGATCAAATCCGAATCGGCCCCGCAGACCCGGGCAATCAGCAGATTGCGCATATGGCGAATGGCTTCGCGGCAGAAGTGCTGCAGGTTGCGCCCTTCTTTCTGGAACGTGTGCACCAGGCCCAGCGCGCGCTCCGCGGATTGCTCCGCGATTGCTTCCACCAATTCCCGCAGCGAGTCTTCCGGCACCACGCCAAGCAACTCGCGCACGGCCTGGTCGGTAATATTGTCGCCGCAGTAGGCGCGCGCCTGCTCCAGCAGCGAGAGCGCATCGCGCATACTGCCTTCGGCCATACGGCCAATGACGGAGAGCGCGCCGCCATCAATTCTCAAATTCTCCTTTTCTGCGATGAACTTCAGGCGGTCGGTGATTTCGTTGAAGGTGAGCGCGCGAAAATGAAAATGTTGCGACCGCGAGCGGATGGTGTCCTCAAGATCTTCAGGTTGCGTGGTGGCCATCACGAAGATCACGCGATCGGGCGGCTCTTCCAGGGTTTTCAGCAGCGCGTTGGAGGCTTCGCCGGTAAGCATGTGCGCTTCGTCGAGGATCACAACTTTGCTGCGCGCGGCCGCTGGTGCGTAGCGCACCATCTCGCGCAACTCGCGAATCTGGTCGATGCCGCGATTCGAAGCCGCGTCAATTTCGATTACATCCAGCGAAGTCCCTGCCGCAATTTCTTTGCAGGCATCGCAGACGCCACAGGGCTCCGCAGTGGGCCCGTTTACGCAATTCAGGGCCTTGGCCAGGATGCGCGCGGCGGTTGTCTTTCCCACGCCTCGCGCGCCAGAGAAGATATAGGCGTGCGCCACGCGATTATTTTTAATGGCGTTCGCCAGCGTGTTGGTGACGTGTTCTTGTCCGACGAGATCCGCGAAGCTCTGCGGCCGCCATTTTCGTGCGATCACTTGGTAGGTCATACGTGTCTTGCATTCTCACCAGCCGCGCGGAAAAAGTCAAAACACTTTGTGGCGCCAAAGGTTGCTGGTTGAACGAATCATGTTTGGGAAAGTTGCGAGGGAGCGGGGCGAACGTCAGGCACCGCACTAACTAGTCAGCCGATCCTCCGAAATCCCTCGCAGCGGCCAAACAACCAGCGAATTCACCGCCTCCCGCTTTCCCGCAGCCACCACGGGCCGCAGCTTTCCCTTCGGCGCCTGATACACCCTCGCCGTCACCGCCACCAGATCATTCGCAATGCATTCCACCACCGAAGCATCCACGTACAAATGAATCCTGTGCTCCGTCACGCCCGCCGCCGGCAAACTCGCGAATTCCGTGCCCACCTGCAATTCCTGCCCGGTTTTTGCGGGATCGTACGCCAATGTCACCACTGCATTTTGCCCGTCGCTCAATTCCATCTGGCATGCCTTCGGCGCAATGCGCAACTCGATTTCCGCCGCTGCCTCGCTCAACTCCATTTTCCCCAGCGCCGTTCGCCGCGCCTCCGCCCCTTGCTCTTTTCCCGGCAGCGTCCATTCGCGGATTCGCAATTTTTCCACTTCGGGCAGCACCTTCATCATCAGATTGCCCGCCGAATCCAGCGTCAACTCCCGCGGCAAAGACATGCATCCCGCCCAGCCTGCCGCGCTAAACTGCGCTTCCGGCCTCGTTTCCGGTATCCAGCCCCACAAAATTCGCCGCCCTTTCTCATCCAGTTGGCTCTTCGGCGCGTAGAACGACCCGTTGTCCTGCAATCCGCGCTTCTGCGAATGAAACACCAGCTCTTTGGGATCCAGTTCTCCCGTCTCCCAATACACTTTGCGCTCCGTCGAGTACAGCAGCACATATTTGCCGCCCAACGCAAAAAAGTCCGGGCACTCCCACATTTCGCCTGAATCCACCGGGTCTTTTGTCTGCTTGCTATTTTTCTTTCCCGATGCCAACGGATGCACGTACTCCCACTTCCGCAAATCCGCGGAACGGTACAGCAGCACGCGCCCACCTTCGCCTTGCTGCCCGCTACCCACGCCCATGTACCACTTGTCGCCTGCGCTCCACAGGAACGGATCGCGGAACCCGGTAAACTTCAGGTCGTGCGGCGGCATCAGCACCGGCGCTGCCAGCTTGTCCCAAGTCCTCAAGTCAGGATCGCTCGACGTCGCCAGCATCTGCGTCTCCAGAAAATTGTGCGTGCCATCCCGCAGCGTCGCTTCCGCGGCCGCCACGCTCTTCACGCCGGTATAAATAATTGTTGGCGATCCCTCAAACACCACCGCGCTTCCTGAAAAACAGCCGTCCGCGTCGTATCCTCCCGGCGTCGGCGCCAGTGCCACGGGCAAATGCTTCCAGTGCACCATGTCGGGACTCACCGCGTGTGCCCAGTGCATGTCTCCCCAAACCGCCGCATTCGGGTTGTACTGGAAAAACATGTGGTACTTGCCCTTCCAGAAAATCGGCCCATTCGGATCGTTCATCCAATTGCGTTTCGGCAACAAATGAAATTGCGGCCGCAGCGGATCCGCTGCAATCTCCGCCTGCGTAGCCACTACCGGCAAATCGGGAAGGGAGTTGAGCGAACCAAGCGAGGGATGCAGCGAAGCCATCGCCCCCGATGCACCTGCCATCTTCAAGAAATCGCGTCGCGAAGCATTCACCGTGTTCTCCATCACTTCACTGCCCGCAGTGTAGCCCATCTGCTCTTCAATGTAGCCCTGGCTTTTATGCCGGCCCGCGCTTCCAGTTAAGTTCAATTCTTCGGTACTTACCGTGCGATGCACGGACGTTCTCAATTAGGCGCTTCGCCTTTCTCCTTCGCGAACCCCTCTCCTGCTTCGTGTAAACTGAACCCGTACGCAATTCCATGTTCAGTTCCTGCAAAGCTTCCTCGCTCCTTACGAGGCCACCACATGACCCCAGCCCACGCCGAACTTCTTCGTGAACTTCAAAGCTATGCCCTCACTGCTCCCACCGCCCAGTTCCTCATGGACCGCATTGCCAAGCGCGTTCACGAAAAGATGACGCGTTACAACTGGGTCGGCTTTTACCTGGTCGATCCCGCGGACTCTAATTTTCTGATCGTCGGGCCGTTCGCCGGCAGCTTTACGCCCAACGCTCGCATTCCCCTGCACTCCGGACTGTGCGGCGCCGCGGCCAGTAGCGGCCAAACCGTGGTGGTCGACGACGTCACCAAAGATCCTCGTTATCTCGCCGGCTCCACGCTCGTGAAATCCGAAATCGTAATTCCCATCTACGTTAACAAAACACTCGCCGCCGAACTCGATATCGAAAGCTACTTTGCCGACACCTTTAACAAATCAGAACAGGAATTTTCCCAGGCCTGCTGCAACGTGATTGCCGAATACCTGGCCAAACAAAAATGATCCGCCAAACATTCCGTTTTCCGCTTAATTCCACGCTCTTCCGCCGTTCGGCCCGCGCGCGCAAATTACTGGAGCTAGCCCAACCATGCCGGTGAGAAATTGGCTGCTCGCTTTCTCCGTTCTTTTCACCATCGCGGCCATCCTTCTCCTCCTGAACTATTCGCGCCTCGGCGAACTCTTTCACTCCCACGTGCGTGATCGCCCTAAGCGCCGCCTTCTTCTCGCGGCCATCGGATTCTTCGTTACCTTTGCCGTGGCGCGCGCAATGGCTTGGGGTGCCTATCGCAGCGTCGCCCCTTTTCATTACGTTTACATTCGTGGTGCGCATATCCACCACCTCGTCTGGGGCATCCTGCTTCTACTGGCCGTCGGGTTTTGCTGGTTGATCGAAGTGGGCGAGGGAACCAAGCCCTCATCTCTGTTGGTCAGTCGCTTGATGTCGCTGCTCTACGGTGTCGGCGCCGCTCTCACGCTGGATGAATTTGCTCTGTGGCTGAATGTTGAGGAGGGCGTCTATTGGACTCGCCGCGATTTCGCCAGCCTCGACGCCGTAATCCTCTTCGGCTCCGCCCTGCTGATCGGCATTTGGGGCGGCGACTTCCTCAAGGCCGTAGCCCACGAGTTTCGCCACCCGCAGCCCCGGCACCGCCGCGTGCGCTGACCATCCTCTCGCCGCAAATCTACAAGAAAATCTTCAAATGCTATACTCGCCACATGTTCGACCGCATCCAGCACGGGCGATTTTTGCCGGTCTTTTTTGCGTCCGTCGCTTTCTTCTCACTCTTCGCGCAAACGGCGCATGCCCAATCGACCTCTGCGTCCGTCGTCACTGATCTCGATGGCCACGCGCTGGATCCTTTTCATCACACCACTGGAAAAATTGTTGTCCTGCTGTTTGTGCGCACCGATTGCCCCATCTCCAACCGCTACGCGCCTACCATTCAGTCCATGAGCGCTCACTATTCCACTCGCGCCGCGTTCTACCTTGTCTATCCCATCAAGTCCGAAACTCCCGCGCAGATCCGCGAGCACACCAAGGCGTACGGCTATCACCTCCCGATTCTCCGCGACCCAGACTACGCTCTGGTGAACAGGGCTCAAGTTCAGGTCACTCCCGAAGCCGCCGTCTTTTCCTCTGACGGACGCCTCCTCTATCACGGCCGCATCGACGATTGGTATGTCGATTTCACTCGCGCCCGTTCCTCTCCCACCACCCACGACCTCTCCGCCGCGCTCGACGCTGCTGTCGCCCAGAAGCCTGTGCCCACGGCCTCCGCTCCCGCGGTTGGCTGTTTCCTCCCCGGCCTTCCATGAATCTTTCGGCGAAAACAATTCCGCTGCTCGCATCACTGATGGCCGTTCTGTCTTTTGTCCTCGCGGCCTCCGTGCCAGAAAACAAGCCGCAATCCCCCGCCGCCACCACTTCCTCCCCCGTCACTTTCAATCGCGACATCGCCCCCATCGTTTTTCAATATTGCGCGCCGTGCCACCGCCCCGGCGAAGCCGCGCCCTTTCCTTTGCTCACTTATGAAGACACCGCCAAATTTGCGCGCCAAATCGCTTTCATGACCGAGCGCCGCATTATGCCGCCGTGGCTGCCCTCTCCCGGCGAATTCAAGTTTGTTGGTGAAATGCGCCTCTCCGATGAGCAAATCGCCCTCTTCAAGCGTTGGGCCGAACAGGGCGCTCCGCAAGGCAACGAACACGACCTTCCGCCTACTCCGAAGTTCACGCCGGGTTGGCAGCTAGGCAAGCCCGACCTGATTCTTCGCGCCCGTAAGCCGTACTTGCTCGCCGCATCCGGCTCTGACAACTATTGGAATTTTATTTTTCCCACGGATTTTCCATATGCGCGTTGGGTGAAAGCCATAGAAATCCGCCCCGGCGAAAAACGTGTCGTGCACCACGCCAATATTCTTCTCGACCGCGAGCATTCGTCGCGCGCTCAAGAAAAGCATCCCGGCGACGGCTTCTCCGGCATGGAACTACGCATCGAATCGCAATCCTTCGATCCCGACAGCCACATTTTTTTCTGGAAGCCCGGCTCTACTCCTCACGTCGAGCCTCCTAACATGGCGCTGCGCCTCGATCCCGGCAGCGATCTGGTTCTGAACACTCACCTCCAGCCTTCCGGCAAGCCCGAATCCATCCTGCCCAGCATCGGCATCTATTTCGCCGATCAGCCCGCCACGAAATTCCCGGTTCTGCTCGAACTTCAGAACGATCTCGCTCTCGACATCCCCGCCGGCGATTCCAATTTCGTCGTCACCGACTCGTTTACCATACCCGTTGATGTCGATCTCCTCGCCATCTATCCCCACGCTCACTATCTGGGAAGGGAACTGGCCGCCACCGCAACCTTCCCCGACGGCTCCACAAAAACGCTCATCAATATTCCGCGCTGGGATCTGAACTGGCAGGCCGTTTTCTATTACGCCGATCAGGTTTTCCTTCCCAAGGGCACCGTCATCAACATGCGCTACATTTACGACAACAGCGCCGCCAACATCGCCAATCCCAATCACCCTGCGCAGCGCGTTCGCGGTGGCAACCGCAGCGTCGACGAGATGGCTCATCTCTGGTTGCAGGTTCTTCCACACGGCGACGCCGTTCCCGCCAGCGAAGCGGGCATGCTCCTCGACGAAGCGCTCTGGCGTCACGACGTCGCTCGCAATCCCGCCGACTTCACCGCGCAGTACAACCTCGCCGCGATCCTTCAACTGCGCGGCCAAACCGCTGACGCGCTCCCGCACTATCAAGCCGCGGTCGCTCTTCGTCCCACCGACGCCATCGCCAACAACGCCCTCGGCGGCGCTTTGCTCTCACTGGGTCAAGCCAGGCAGGCCATTGCTCCACTGCAAACCGCCATCCAGTCGCGCCCCAACTATTTTGCTGCCTACTACAATCTCGGCAACGCCAATGCCACGCTTCGCCAATTTCCGCAGGCCATTTCGCATTTCCGCAAAGCGGTGCAACTGAATCCCGACGATTCCATGGCCGAAGCAAACCTGGGCGCCGCATTGGCCGAGATCGGCGAACTCTCCTCCGCCAAAACTCATCTCGAGCGCGCCCTCAAACTCGATCCGCAAAACCAGCTAGCCCAGGACAATCTCGAAGAAGTCCAGCGCCGCCAATCCACTCCTAAGAAATAGTTTTGGAGTGCGGTGGCTCGCCACCGCTTTTGAGATCGCAACCTAACCAGCATGTCCGCAGTGCAGCACACTGCCAGCAACGCAAAATTGTCATCCCGAGCGAAGCGAAGGATCTGCTTTTCCCAACCCCCAACTCATCCCTCTGAGCCAACCCCCTTTCCCATCGGTGCTAGTATGAAGAGAACGAAACCCTTCGGAGGTCGTGCCGGTGCTCGGTTCGGGCGTTGCTCTCAGAAATCAGCTCTGCTCTACGCTCGCAGCCTTTTTCCTGGCGACATTTTCCGTCTTCGCGCAGTCCGCTCCTACTCCCGCCAAGCCTGACGCTTCTGCCCGCGCCGCCACCGCCACAAAAGAAGGCCTTGCCGCTCTGCAGCGCGGCGACTATGCCTCCGCTCGCAAACAATTTGAAGCCGCGGTTCATCTGAATCCCAGCAACGCCGAAGCGCACAACTATCTCGGGTGGGTCCTCTACACCACCGCAGAAATCCAGCCCGCCATCGCGCAATTCGAAACCGCAATTCGCCTCAAGCCTTCGCTCGCAGAAGCTCACGTGAATCTCTCCGCAGCTCTCGTGCAAGCCAACGATCCCGCCGGGGCCACTCGTGAAGCGCGCAAGGCCATTGCTCTCGCACCGCAATCTGGCGACGCGTATCACGCCCTCGCCCGTGCCCTCGAACTTTCCGATGATCTCGACGCTGCCTCCAAAGCCATTCGCCATTCTGTGGAACTCGCTCCTGCCCGTCCCGATCTGCACGACGGCTTTGGCTCCCTCCTCGTTCGCCAGAACGATCTCCCCGCTGCCGTCGCGCAATTCCAGGAAGCCATCCGCCTCTCTCCAGACTTCGCCTTGGCGCACTTCCATCTGGGCGTGATTTATTTCCAGCAGAAAAACTACCCCGGCTCCGCCACCGAACTCGATCGCGCCGTCCAGCTCGCCCCGCAAAATTACCTCGCTTCGTACTACCTGGGACTGGCGCGCAGTAATCTTGGTGACGCCGAGGGCGCCATCTCCGCGCTGCAGGCCTCCGTTAGAGTCAATCCGGATCAGCCCGATGCGCAAAACCAGTTGGGGTTGCTTTTGCAGCGCGTCGGCCGCCCCGACGAAGCCGCAGTCGCATTCCGCCAGTTCATTCGCCTCGCCCCGTCCGATCCCGACGCGCAAAACAATCTGGGACTCGCTCTATTACAGACTGGCGACGGTGACGGCTCCATTGCGGCATTTCGCGAAGCCTTGCGTCTGCGCCCCGAAGATCCCGGTTATCAGGGGAATCTTGGCACCGCCTATCTTCAGAAAGCCGATTTCGTCGCCGCAATTGCCGAATTTCAATCCGCCCTGCAACGCGCTCCCAACGACCAGACACTTCACTACAATCTTGGCCTCGCTCTGAAGCTTCAAGACAAATTGCCCGAAGCCATTGCCGAACTTCGCAAAGCCGAATCCATCGATCCGTCGCAGCCCGACGCTCCCTACACCCTCGGCGTCACTCTCTGGCAGCAGGGTGATCTGGATGCCGCCGTCATCGAACTTCAAGCCGCCCTTCACGCCAAACCCGATTACGCGGAGGCTTACTACACGCTCGGCACCGTGCTGAAGCAGCAATCCAAGCTTCCAGAGGCCGCCGCCGCTCTGCGTGAAGCTATTCGCCTGCAACCTGATTTCGCCGGCGCGCACACCACTCTCGCTGCGGTTCTTCGCCAACTCGGCGACACCGCTGCCGCTTCGGAAGAAGCCCGCACCGGCGCGGCGCTCGCCAAACGAAAAACCGATCTGCAGGCTTCGCTTTTCGCCACAAATTCCGGCAAACGCTTGCGTCGGGTGGGCGATCTGGACGGCGCCATCTCGCAGTTTCGGGCGGCCATTAATGCGGCTCCCGACTATGCTCCGGCGCACTATGAGTTGGGTTTGGCGCTATTGCAGCAGGGGAAAAAAGAGGAAGCCTCGCAGGAGTTTCAGAAGGCGGCGTCTCTCGACCCTAAACTCGTTCCGCCACAAATCTGATTCCCGCAATACCGAAGGCAGCTGTTTTCGCGACCGAGCTATTTTTCCAACACTCGCAACGCTACCAGTGAAGATCCCACCGGCACACCGCGCGCCACCTTCACCTGAATCACCGCTTCAAATGGCTTCAGATCGCTTGGCTTTCGCACCTTCATCCGTTCCAGCAAACTACTCAAATAGCTTTCTCGTGTGACAAACTCCACCGCGGCCTGCGTCCCGATCGTTGTCGTTCCCGCAAGGATCAACTCCGAATGTTCCGGATTCAGCCCGTGTACCAACGCCACCACCGCATAGTCCTCGGTCAGCGGTATATTTCCCGGCGTCGCTATGTACTTGGCAGGCTCTCCCTGTCCCGGATGTTCGTTCACGATTTCCATGTTTCCCGCGCGCGGCCCGTCGTTCACCTTCCGAAACACAAACTCTTTCGTGCTCGGCACGTCCAACAGCGTCAGGTTTTCTGAAGGTGACCCAATGAAGATCAAGTCATTGTTTTTCGCGTCGTCCAGCGAAAACAAACTCCCGCGTTTCACCCGCAGCGATTGGTGCAGTGTCGCGAATACCTGGTCCAGGTTGTGCACCGCCAGAACTTCCCCCACTCCCGTGTAGTGATCCAGTATCGGCGCTTTCCCATCTTTCGCCGCATCGTAATACCGCATCCCCGTGTCGGGCCGGCCCACAAACGCCGCATTGCTGAAGATCACCCACGGCTCTTCCTGTACGGTGGCGAACCCATTCCAGAACGTACGATATGGCATTGCGGCGCCATTCGCTGACACCGCCACCAGCGGTCCCGCCCCCTTATGGCCCAACAGCAGCCATCCAATCGCCGCAAGTGCCACCAGCAAAGCCGCACTTAATAGCGGCACCAGCCAGTGATTTCCGCCCGGTTCCCGCACTTTCGACGCAACTCCACTGGCCTCCACCACATTTCCGTTTGCCTGTGCTTGCTTGCTGCGCTCATGAAACACCACAGCGTAGCTGCCCTTTGGCAGTTCCACCACGTACGGATCCGAAGCTCCTTCGGTGCTGTAGTATTCCGTCAGCTTCGCTCGCAGCCTTCCTGCCTGTACGCGAACCATGGAGTCCAGTTGCGGATCAAAGTCCTTCTGTCGACCCAACACTTCGGTCGCAATCTGATATTCCTTCACCTGCGCGCCTGGATGTTCTATCGCTTGCTTGGCTAGATACCGCAGAAGTTTACATAGCGACTCTGACCCGTGAAGACTGTGGCTGACTACCAGTCTTGCAATCGCCGCTTCGAATTGGCTTCGATCCACCACACTCGCTCCGGTTACATCAATGTAACAGGGAGCCTACCAAGCCGCGCATCTCCTTGCAAGACCAAGATTTATTTAGTGTAACCGTGTCAAACCTGCAGAGACTTGCTACCCGGCGCAAAAAAGCAGATAACTCCCATCAATATTTCCGCTCGGGGTGTCTTGTACCGTACAGCGGATGCTGCCTGGTGCCTCTCAGCGTTTCTGCGCTGATGGCGGTCATCCTATTAGACACTTCATTCGAGGCGAGCGCGCATGGGGGAGTCTTGCGGGAGGCTGCGACATGGGGGAAGTTCCTCGATCTCGTGCTGTTCTTACCTTTAGCCTCTTTCTCTCTTCCTGCCGGGCGTTTCTTGGGTCACGTCTCTAGTTTTCGGGGCGTCACGCTTTGCGCCTTTTGTTGGGGTGCATACAGTATCGAATCGGTGGTCGTTTAGGAGGGGTTGAATGCGAAGTCGCTTTGTTCTCGGCTGGCTGTTAGTTTTATCCCTGGTTTCCTGCTTCAGCGCATCCTCTGCATCCGCGCAAGCTGTTTACGGCAGCATGATTGGCACAGTCAACGATCCTCAGGGCAACGCTGTTGCTGGCGCCAAAATTACGGTTACCTCTGCTACCAAAGGTACCACCGATGAAACCACTTCCAATGAGAGTGGCAACTATTCGGTGACTCACCTTATCCCAGACACTTACATCGTGCATATCGAAGCGCCCTCCTTCAAGGCTTTTGAAGCCAAGGATGTCACCATCGCGGCAGACACCTCGGTTCGCGTTGACGCCCAGCTGCAATTAGGCTCCGTCACGCAAACCGTCGAAGTCAGCGGAGAAATTCCGCAGATTAAGACCGATCGCGCGGATGTCGCCGTCAACTTCAATGAGAGGTACGTTGAAGACCTCCCGATTCTGAATCGCAACTTCACGAACTTTCAATTGCTCTCGCCCGGCGCCCAGAAGCTCGTCGGTTGGAGCCACGCCGCTACCGAAAACCCCCAGGGCGGACAGCAGATTATGGTGAATGGCCAGCACTTCAGCGGTACGGCCTTCACTCTGGACGGCACCGATAACCAGGATCCCATTCTCGGAATCATCGTAGTGAATCCGAACCTCGATGCCATTCAGGAAGCCAAGATCACCTACCAGAACTTCGACGCGGAAATCGGCAAGGCTATCGCCAGCGAAGTTTCCGTTCAGGTCAAGTCCGGCACCAACGAACTCCACGGCAGCGGCTTCGGCTATTTCCGGAACAATGACTGGGTGGCTCGCGATCCATTTACGCAACTTCCTGGAAAGCCCTTCCCGGGTGGAAACTGGAAGCAGTACGGCGGCTCCGTCGGTGGCCCGATCATCAAGGACAAGTTGTTCTTTTTCGGCGACTACCAAGGCACAACTCAGAGCACCGGCGTCACCAACCAATTGACCATTCCCATCGCCAGCGTCCTTAGCGGTTGCGACGTTACCAAGAATCCCAGCGGCTTTTGCGACTTGAGTGCTTATCAATCAAACATCGGCAACGGCAAACTCGGTGACCCGAGCAACTATATCTACGACCCCGCTTCCAGCACCGCCACGGATGGTACCGGACGGCTTGTCTTTTGCGGAATTCAAGGTTCAGTCGCTGCAGGCGCTTGCCTGGCTCAGAATAACTTCCAGATTCCAATGAGCAGAATCTCGCCGCAAGCCAGCAAGATTCTTGAGCTATTCCCCGCTCCTCAGAACGGCTCAACAACCAACAATTACAATGGCTCGGGTTCTGGCCCGTTCAAACAGAACAGCATGGACGCCCGCATCGACTGGAATGCTCCTCGTAACTTCCAGGTCTTCGGCCGCTTCAGTTTGGATTACTTTAGCCTTTCCGGCGACGGGACACTCGGTCCTTTGGGCGGCGTTGGTTTCGGTCCCGGCGGTTTGAACGGCTCGTCCAACGTTCACAACTATAGCTTGGCCACCGGCTTCAACAAGGCTCTGGGTACCACATGGCTCACCGACTTCCGTTTCGGCTGGTTCCGTTATAACCCCCAGACTCATTACTCCGACGCCACTGTCGCAGCTATGGACGCCCTCGGCATTCCCGGTATGAACACCGGCGCGGGACTTCCAGGGCCGCCAGTCACCGGCGGTCTTTCCTCGTTCTACTTTGATGGCAACGCTGCCCCCTCTTCCTTCGGAGACGGCTTGAACGTTGGCCGCTGCAACTGCCCACTCACGGAGAGAGAGAACGAATATCAGGGCGTCAACAACTGGACCAAGATTCATGGCAATCACACCATCAAGTTTGGTGCTGACATTCGTTACGCCACGAACCTTCGGGTTCCTAGCGACTCCAACCGCACCGGCCAACTCAACTTCTACGCCGGGGAAACCAGCAACGGCGGTACGGGCGGTCTCAGTTTGGCTACCTTCCTCCTTGGCGATGTCGGCCAGTTCCAGCGTTTCTACAGCACATCCCTGAACGCTTCAGAGCGTCAGTGGCGCACGTTTTACTACGGTCAGGATTCCTGGCGTATAACTCCCAAGCTCACTTTCAACTTCGGCTTGCGCTGGGAGATTTATTACCCTGAATCCGTGAACGCCAAAAACAACGGCGGTTTCGCCAACCTGGTGCAAGGTCAGATCCGCGTCGCTGGGAATGGCCCATACGGCCTCAACGGCAACATCGCCAATACCTATAAGGCTTTCGCACCTCGGCTCGGCTTGGCATACTCATTTACTCCCAAAACCGTATTGCGCCTGGGCTACGGTCGCAGCTTTGACATCGGCGTGTTCGGCTCCAACTTTGGCCACGTCGTCACTCAGAACTTGCCGGTTTTGGCCAATGAGACCATCCAAGCCTCCACCGTCAACCCTCTCAACACCAACCAGAACATCCCGATCTTTACCTTGGCTCAAGGGCCGGCTAGCTTCGGCTTGCCGCTACCACTTCCAGTTCCTTCCAGTGGACTTTTGCCACTGCAAGGACCCGAGGGCATTGTCGACCCGCGCATTCGGCCCACCAAACAGGTGTTGCCAACCGTGGATGCCTGGAACGCTTCCATCCAGCATCAGTTGACACCGACGATCAACCTCGAAGTTACCTACATGGGCAACAAGGGAACCCACGTCTTCGTTGGCGATGGTCCCGCTTATAACGCGAATCCGATTCCGATCGGCGCCGGTTCGAACCTGGTCACCTGCAAGGGTAGCAGTTGCTCTCTGGCGGGCTTTACTCCGGTTATTCCCGACAACCAACGTCGCCCCTACTACAACAGGTTCAGCTATCCGGGTTACACGGTCACTCAGATTGTGAACGGCGTTCCTACTCAGGTTCCGCTCATGTGCTGCTCTACGGACTTGGGCAACTACTTCGGCAACAATGCCAACAACGAATACGAAGCATTGGTCATCAAGGGTGAGAAGCGCTTTTCACAAGGCCTGCAGTTCATGGCTTTCTACACCTACTCGCATGCCCATGCCTATAACAATGGCTACTACGCGGTTGGTCCAAAGTACGCCTACGGGCCAAACGATATGAACCGCAACCACGCCTTCATCGTTAACGTCGTCTATCAGTTGCCATTTGGCCGCGGCCAGAAGTACATGAGCAACATCAGCAAACCCGCTAACTTCCTGCTTGGCGGTTGGACGTTGACGCAAACACTCAACTGGAGCGGCGGACTGCCTTGGACACCGAGTATCGGTGAATGCGGCACCGTCATGACCGGGTCTGCCCCATGCTTGCCCAACATTGTTTCTCCCACATTCCATACGGGCGTCTCCCGTAATCCAGCAACCGGCGTAGTTTCTTACTTCACGCCAGTCGCGCCTCTTGCCTATTCCCTGAATCCCTCGCTGAACGGGCAGGATTCCTGCTCCTTCGCTCGGCCAACCTCTGGCGGGTTCGCACTGCCTGCCTGCGGCACCATCGGAAACGCCGGGATCTTCTCGTTCCGCGGTCCTCATGGTCTGTGGTCCGACTTCTCCTTGGCGAAGAACTTCGCTATCACCGAGCGCTACGTTGCGCAGTTCCGCTTCGACGCTTACAACGTATTCAACCACCCAGTCCTCGGCTTCAACAGCAACCAGGGCAACACCTGCGTGGACTGCGGCGGCAACGCTGGTCAGATCACCGACATCGAAGGAGACGGCTCCCCCGGTTCGCCGACTGGCATGCGCCAACTGCAGTTTGGCGTGCGTTTCACTTTCTAACCCCTAACACCCCAAAAAAGGGGGAGCCCGCAAGGGTTCCCCCTTTTTCTTTTTGGAGTGCGGCGGCTCGCCGCCGCGTTTGCAGACTGTCGATGAACCCGAGCCTTCTCAAGAATTGCCTCCGTTGCTTAACCAACCAGCCCGAAAACACGCATGTCATCCCGAACGAAGCGAGGGATCTGCATTGCTTGCTTGCCATCCCGCTGTCTCCCAAATCTCCTTTTCGCCAATCCTCCTCTCTAGCGTAAGATGGCTTCCATGTCCGACGGAAATTTCACCATCATTGGCCTCGGCGAATTGCTCTGGGACCTCTTTCCTTCCGGCAAGCAGCTTGGCGGAGCACCGGCCAACTTCGCCTACATCGCCAGCCTTCTCGGTGATCACGGCATCGTTGCCAGCCGCATTGGCGACGACACTCTGGGCGAGGAAGCCAAGCAACGGTTTCAACAGCTCCGCCTGCCCACAGACTTTCTGCAGTCCGATCCATCGCATCCCACAGGCACGGTAAAGGTTCTTGTCGACTCTCAAGGTCAACCGCGCTACGAAATCAGCGCAGACGCCGCCTGGGACTCTCTGCAGATGACTTCTCAGTGGCGCACGCTCGCCGCCCAGGCCACCGCCATCTGTTTTGGCTCTTTGGCCCAGCGCTCTCCCACTGCCAGCCGCACCATCCACGAATTCCTGGGAGCCGCGCTTCCCACCACCACGCGCATTTTCGACGTTAATTTGCGCCAGCCTTTTTTCTCCAGGGAAGTCCTTGCCGATTCCATCCGGCGCGCCAGCATCATTAAGTTGAATCAGGAAGAATTGCCTATCGTCCTTCAGTTGCTCGACTCGCCCACGCCGCTTTCTCCCGGCAAAGAGACCCTTGCTGCCGAGTGGCTTCTCCATCTCAGTGGCGCGCAACTCATCTGCATCACCCGTGGCGCGAATGGTAGCCTTCTGGTATCCAAGGAAGGCTTTCACGAGCATCCCGGCTTCTCCGTCAAAACCGTCGACACGGTCGGGGCCGGAGACGCGTTTACCGCCGCCCTCGTTCATCACTTCCTGCGTGGCGCCCCTCTTTCCGCCATGAACGAAGCCGCCAATCGCATGGGTTCTTGGTTAGCCGCACGCCCCGGGGCCACTCCGGAAGCCGACCCTGCCGTACTGGAACAAGTACGCAGCGCCCACCAATAATATCGGGAGGCCGCGGCTTCAGCCGTGCCGTAAGTGGTGCTAAGTCGACCCGTCTTTAGCCGCTGAGGCCGTTTCACCTCGCGCCAAAACCTCATTTCCGACCCGCGCATAGTTACTCCTCAATCAACATTTAATGTGATTTCACTCACACTCGGAAGTGTCCCTTGATACTGCGCCCCGCCCTGATCTGGGTGTTCATAGTACCAACAACTGGACGTCTCAAGTCCATTTTGGAACCATGCAAATCAATCGCGCTACCGACTATGCTGTCCGCGTCATGATTCACCTTGCCACCCTGCCCCCGGGTTCCAAGGCCCAACTCATCAGTTTGGAGCACGCCACCGGCGTTAGCGGCAGTTTTCTCTCTAAAGTCATGCAGCGCCTGGTGCACGCCGGTTTTGTCGCTTCGCATCGCGGCAATGGCGGCGGCTTTTGCCTCCGCGTGGACAGCGACAAGACCTCGCTGCTTGAGATTATTGAGGCTATGGAAGGTCCCACGCGCCTCAACGTCTGCCTGGCAAGCGGCGAATCCTGTGAGCGCAAGTCCTGGTGCGGTGTTCATCCCGTCTGGGAGCGCGCACAGGCCACTCTCCGGGATGTTCTTGCCAGCTTCTCGATCGGCCAGTTGTCTCGAGAAACAGAAGTAAAACGCTCGGATCACCTGCAGCTCATCGTTCCCGAGAGCGTTCCGCAGGACCCGGGCTCGTTAGAAGTTGCTGCGAACAAGGGGAAATGCTCCCCGGTATGAAACCTCAGCGGGCGACCTTGGATTTATTCCAGGCGCGTTCGCGACAGGATAGGCCTGATTTTCTATGATAGGGAACTCCACCCAGCGCCGCGAACGACTCCAGGCTCACGTCTTATCGCTACATCGAAATGAACAGGCTGCCAGCCCATCTACACCAAAAGTCGCCTCTGGCCCCGCGTATTCCGACCTGCATCTACGTCTCGGTCTCGCCCTGTTTTCCTGGCTAACGCTTCTGTTCCTCAATCTCGCCCTGCGTCTCGACTACTTCCGCAACATTTCCGAGCGCCTCCGCAGCGACATGCCCTTTGCGTCTCTGCTGTTAGCCACTCCCGTCATCTTCTACTGCGGATACCCGATCCTTCGCACTGCGGCGCGTGGCGTGCTCCTCCGCACACTCTGTCCGGAGTTCCTGCTGAGCCTCGGCGCCCTTTCCGCCTATCTTTTCGGTTTGACGCAACTCCTCCTCGGCCATTCGCAAACCTTGTTCGACACCGCCATTGTCCTGGTCACGTTTTTTCTTGCCGCCAAGCTCGTCGCTCGCAACGCCGAAGACAAAACCTCCCGCTGGATAGATTTGCTGCGCAACGCACTACCCAAGCAAGTCCGCCAGTTTCGCGATGGCCACGAGCATTTCGTCAGCGTCTCTAAGCTGGCTCCCGGCCAAGCCATTGCCGTCAGGGTTGGCGAATGCTTTGCTGCCGATGGAATTGTGGATCGCGGCGAATCCGTTGTGGATGAATCTGTTTTCACGGGGGCCGCCGAACCGGTCACCAAGGGCGCGGGTGATCCGGTTTTTGCCGGCACCGTCAATCTCGACAACTTGCTGTTCGTCAACGTCACGCGCACCGGTGCAGATACTCAGCTTGCGCGTACCATCGCTGTGCTCGAGCAAACTCTGGCCGATGCTTCTCCTCTCCAGAACCTCGTTGGATTCATCGCCCGCGTCGTTGTGCCCGCCGCGGCCTTCCTTGCGGCTGCAACATTCGGCTTTTGCTGGTTTGGCGGGCATATGGATTTCGCCGCCGCCCTGATGCGCGCTATCGCCGTTTTGGCCGTTGCGTCTCCTTGCGCGCTTCTTCTTTCCAATCCCCTTACGATCTGCGCCGCTCTGGGCGCCGCCTCTCGCCGCGGCATCCTGATCATCGACACGCAAGTGCTGCAGCTTCTTCGCCGCGTCAAGCACATCGTCCTCGATAAAACCGGCTCAATGACCCGTGGCGATTTTCAGATTGTAGCCTGCGAGCTGGTGCCCGATTTTTGTTCCAGCCCCGCCTGGATGCAGGCGAACTCCGTAAACTCCGATTTAGATCCCTTGCCCGCCGATTTGCCCTTCAACGCGATCCCTCCCTCTTACGAGCGAACATTCTCATTGTTAGCGTCGCTGGAAAAATATTCGCAACATCCTCTCGCCAACGCCATCGTTGCTTTCGCGCACGAACGAAACATCCTGCTCGGCGAGCCCACCTGCGTCGAAATCCACCAAGGCCTCGGCATCACCGGCATTGTCGACGACAAAAGCATGTTCATTGGCGGCCGCCGCTTGACCGAACACATGGCCATCTTCATCGATGCTCGCTCCGAATTGATTGCTCGTCAGTGGGAGTCCGAAGGTCGCACCGTCATCTTTTTCGGCTGGGATGGCGGGCTGCAAGGATGCCTCGCCTTCAGCGATAGCCTGCGCGGCTACGCATTCGCTATGGTTGCTGAACTGAAGCGCCGCGGCATTGAGCCTCACCTGGTTTCCGGCGATTCACTTTGCACTACCGAAGCGATTGCCCGGCAACTTGGCACAGAAAGTTTCCGCTCCGAGGTGCTGCCCTCTCAGAAGGTCCAGGCTATTCGCGAATGGCAAGGAGGCGGCGCCATCGTCGCCATGATTGCAGACGGAAAGAGTGACGCACTGGCCCTGGCCAAGGCCGATCTCGGCATGTCGATGGGATTGACCCCGGATTTGGCGTCGCCGCTCACTTCCGTCGTTCTGATGGACAGTGATCTTGGCAAAGTGCCGGAGCTTTTTGAACTCGCGCGAAAATCCATGCGCGTCGTCGGTCAGAATCTTTTCGTCGCCGCTCTCGTCAATATTGTTGGCATAATTCTCGCGGTCACTGGCCTGATCAATCCTTTAGTCGCCGCTGCTGCCATGCTCCTCTCCACCCTCGCAGTCGCCAGCAATTCATTGCGCCTGAATCCCGCCGTCCAGTCATCAGACGACCAGCCACCGCTGCTGTAGAGGCGGCTTGGCCCCACCACTTGTTTTATCAATTGTTTTTTGTAGGGACCGCCTTCTGAGGAGGTCCGCCAACTTGAATTTTGGCTCAGGCGCCACTCGACGTCTTGAAATCCTAATTACCAATCAATCCGCGCCCGCCATGCGCCCGCCGCGGTGCCACTCGATACACCATCTCATCCGCCGAAATGATTCGCGGCACGCGCAACACCAACTGCAACTCACCCGCCCACAGAAGTATGTCCAGCAGTCGCGAACGATCCAGATTGCTCAGATTCTTGTGTTGCAGGCACACCATCAACGCCTGCTTCACTACTTCTTCCAGAACTTTCGGCGCGCCATCGCTGATCGCGCCTTCCCTGGTTTTGCCGCGCACCAAGGGGTCCAATTTTTCCAGCTTTTCATAGCACTCCCGAAAAAAGTGCTCCATGCAAAGCGCCATTCCTGCCAGCGTCACCACGCCGTCTTCCGCGCAGGTGATGGTCGTGCATTGTGCCGTTCCCAGTGCGTTCATAAGCCCCTGCTCCCGAGCCCGAGTTCCTGTTGCTGTCGCGTTCATTCGCTCTTCCGACTTTCCGCGTCCACCCGACGCAAGTTCGTACACAGTATTTAACTCTGGCGCCGGCCTGTTTATTCACCCTCGGCAGCAAAATCCGCGATTTTACCCGTTGGCGTTCCTGCCGGCCACGCAAACTGTGCGCGCAATTTGTTCACTCGCAGTTGCCGGTCAATATAAGGATCCAGCAGTTGCTCCACCCACAACGCGTTGGCGCTTGCCTTGCTCTTCCGCTCCTTGCCTCCCCAGAACGTCACCACCGTCACCAGCCGCGCTTCCTCTTCCGACACCATCACCGCGCAGCCCGCAAACCCTTCCGATTTCTGCAGCACGCTGCGAATCGCTCCCGGCAGCGTCGCCTGCAGCCGCGCCGCCATGTCTGGCACCGCCACAAACTCGATGCTCTGCGCGCAAACCTCTTCCAGCCCTTGCGTTCCATTCTGGGCCGGTTCCACGGAACGCGGCTCCATCCGGCGTGTTTCCTTCGCATACCCCATGGAAGGAACAACACTGGAATTTGCGAATGTTCTCACTTGTGTTGCCAATTTTCCTCCTACCCTCGTCTCACCTTTTTAGGAAGGGGCGCACCTCGCTGGTCAGGTGTGCGAAATGCGCCCGAGGGGCACGTGGGGCCGGTGACCGATTCCCCACGATAGACCTCCTGGTTCATGGAGGTCCCTTTGATTGGGTAGTGCATCCAGAAGCCTTTTCGTTTCATCTGTCAACGGGCAGAGTTCCATTGCGGCATTTCTTTTCCAACGATATACTCCCCCCAAATAAGTTCGAGGTCAGGGTGGAACTGTATATATTCGATAAGGCGTACGTGGACCGTTTGCGCGAGGGCGACCCCGCCACAGAGCAGCATTTTGTGGCCTACTTTGGTCAGCTTCTCGGGGTCATGCTGCGCGCCAGGATGCTACCGCCGGAACGAGTCGACGACGTGCGCCAGGAAACCTTTATCCGCGTCCTCGCCGTCCTGCGCCGCGACGGTGGCGTTCGCCAGCCCGAGCGCTTCGGCGCCTTCGTTAACTCCGTTTGTAAGAATGTCTTACGAGAGAATTCCCGCGCCTACTATAAGGACCGCCCCCTGGAACCGGGCCACCTGGATATACCAGATAAGGCTATCGACCTGGAGCGCGCCTTCATCACCCAGGAGACGAAGTCCCAGGTCCGCGGCATCCTGGAAGAACTCAGCCCCACTGACCGCGATCTTTTGCGCGCCGTTTTCTTGGAGGAGGGCGATAAGGACGAGATCTGCCGCCGCTTCGGCGTAGACCGCGACTACCTGCGCGTTCGCCTCCACCGCGCCAAGGAACGCTTTCGTACCCTATTTCAGAAGGATCTGGCCCTCCCCCGCAGGGCTGCGGCCAAGGAGTCTTCGTGAAACGTTTTGCCGTTCCCATGCACTACTCATTGGACAGGGAATATGGACCACTTGGAAGCTAAGCGTCTACATGCGTCTGAAAAGTATGTGCTCGGCGAGCTTTCCGCGGATCAGCGCGACGCCTACGAAGAGCACTATTTCGATTGTGCCGAGTGCGCCGAAGATGTGAAGGCCACCTTAACTTTCGTCTCCGCCAGTCGCGAGGTCTTCCGCGAAGAGCCCGTGCCCGTCGGCGTTGCGCAACAGCCTGCTCCTCGCTCTCGCTGGAGTTCCTGGTTCCGTCCTATGATTGCCGTCCCGGCGATGGCTGTCCTTCTGCTCGCTATCGGCTACTATTCCCGCACATCGAAGCCGCAGATCGGCGTGGTCACCGCTCCCGGCCAGACCATCCTCTCCAGCCCTTCGTTCGGCCTGCGAGGCGGCGATCGTCTGGAAAATGAAAAGACCATCGTGCGGCTGCAAGGAAGCGATGCGGTACAGTTGCACTTTGATTTTGTTCCTTCGCAGGTTCAGAAGTTCTCTTCCTACGCCGGCGAATTGCGGGACTCCGCTTCTCGCGTGCTCCTGCAATTCAACATCCCGCCTGACCGCGTCAACAAGGAAGTCAATCTGGTTGTTCCTACCGGTCTGCTTCATTCCGGTGACTATGTTCTGGCGGTATTCGGCCACGAAGCTTCTTCGGCCGCGCAAATTCCGGTTGCCAAGTTCTCATTTGCTGTTCAAAGCAACCCGTAATGTACTAAGGTAACGATTGCGATTTTCGTATCTGACTTGAGGAGTTCGCTATGAGTCCCCGTCCCGTCCAATCCTTCGCCTACCACGCCAATGCTTACGCACTGAACGCCAGTTTCCACCGACCCACTGCCTGCGATATCGAGGCCCAGGCCGCCACTTGTCTTCCTATCTATGGAGGGCACGCGCAATCGTTCGTCAAGGATTTCTGCGTTCCGCGTCTCGCTCGTTTCCAGTCCGCGCACTCGCACGTTTCCGGCAGCATGCAGGACGACCACACCGCCACCACACAATCCATCACCACGCTGGTTGGCCTGAATATCATGGACGTCATCACCGCCGATCGCATCGTCGCTCGCCTCACTTCCGAACATGACCTTGACGAGCCCGAGGGGCACATCCTGGCCATTGGCAGCACTTTCGAGAACTTGCGCATTGCCGGTTATACTTTCAATATCTTTATGCGCCACGACCTTCTGCTGGAGTCAAAAACTCACGCAGACCTGGCCAAGAAAGTTCCTTCTCTCAAAAAGAGCGGCGGAATCGCGAACGTGAAAGATGGAGTGGCAATTTGCTCTCTGGTGGAGAAAATCGAGACGACTTTCCCCGGATTGTCCGACGCGGACAAGAAGAAGCACATCATCAATGTTCCGCACTTGGGTACGATTTCCTTGGCCGAGATTCTTTCCGTCGAGGGCATGAAAACCCTCAGCATGCTGCGCTTCGATCTTGGCTCTCCCGATGGCGGAGGCGGAACCGTCGCAGTCGCGGCAACCAATGGAAGAACTTCACCACCCACTCCCTGATCGCGGTATTGCGTCCACGAGTTTTTGTACTGCCCATTCTCTGCCTATTGTGCAGTTGCACAACTGCTCCTGATCCTCGTGTCGCTCGTGAGCGTATCGGAAAACCCTCGCCGCCCACTCGTTAAGCGGCTATTTCTTCTATTCACTCTGTTTGGCGGCTCTTCTCTCCAGCAGTTTGCTGGGCGGATGCAAATACGGCCGCGATCCTCAGCCCGTCTACGACCGCATTCGCGAGATCAAGCAGGGTGATCTGAATCTGCCCTGTCGGACGCCAGGCACGCCTCTGAACAATTTGCCCTCTCAGTCCTGAGTGGGACTGGAGATTCCGTATTTTGAACGCGCAAATTCTTGTCTCCCGCTCTCCTCCCCGGGAAGCTCTTGCGATTTTGAAAGGAGAACTTCCCGCCTCTCTCTCTTCCACCGACATTGCCGTTCGCAAAGCGCTCTATGAGGGCTTCGCTTATCGTTACCTGCAGCAATTTCCGCAAGCTCAGGAAAGACTTGCGGAAGCCGAGAAGCTCGCTCAAACCATTCAACCGCAATTGCTCTGTCAGGTCCTCATCGCCAAGGCTGGTTTGGAATTTGACCAGGAAAAGTTCGCATCTGCCGAAACGGACTACACTCGTGCCGTCGCTCTCGCTAAACAATACGGATTGCCCGAACAGCAAGCCAATGCCGAGAATGACCTCGGGCTCATTTCCGAGAAAAGAGAACGCCTCGACGAAGCCGTTGATCGCTACCAGAATGCGCTCGCTTCAGCCCGCGCACTCAAAATGGCCGCGCTCGAAGCCACCATTCTTGGCAATTTGGGCTGGGCATATTCCACCTTAGGCGACTATCAAAATGCTCTCCAGTTCTACAAGCAGGGCGCGGACATTTCCGACCGCATTGGCCTGAACGGTTATTCCGCCTATTGGTATGGGGGAGTTGCGAATACCTATATGGCGCTTCACCAATACGCGCAAGCGGAAACGCTCTCAACGCAGGCACTGGCCCGTGCCCGCCGTATGGGCGATGCGGAAATGCAGACCGTCACCGAATGCCTGAATACTCTTGCCGAAGTCAGTCTGCGTACGGGCCGCTTGGACGACGCTGAAAAATACAATCGCGAAGCCGTGCAACTCGAACAGCAGGGCCTCGACCATTTCGGCGTTCGCGAGTCCACCTTGGTCTCCGGGCGTATCGAAACAGGCAGAAAGAATTTTGCGCAAGCCGAGAAACTCTTTCATCAGGTCAGCACGGATCCCGCCGCGGAAACAGCGCTCAAGTGGGAACTCCATGCCCGCTTGGCGGAGCTATACGATGCCGAAGAAAAGCCCGCCCAGGCCGAACAGGAATTCCGTCAGTCCATTGAAACCATCACCGCGGCGCGCGACTCCATTGATCGCGACGACTCGCGCCTCAGCTATCTCTCCAGCGGAATCGAGTTCTACGACGATTACGTCGATTTCCTCGTTCGCCGCAACCGCCCTCTTGACGCCCTGCGTGTCGCCGAAACCAGCCGCGCCCGCATGCTGCTCGAAGGCCTGTCCATGGACCAGAAATCTTCCACTCGTGCGATACCGTTGGTGCAGCCCCAGCAACTCGCGAAGCGTCTGCAAGCTACTCTTCTTTTTTATTGGGTCGGGCAGGATCACTCCTATCTTTGGGCCATTACCCCGGCCAAAACTCAGTGTTTCGAAATCCCCAAGGCTTCCGATCTCGACCCTCTCGCCGCTTCCTATAGCAAAACCATCCGCGACCTGCGCGATCCTCAAGGGCCGGGCAGCGCACAGGGCCAGCAGCTTTACACCATGCTTGTCGCGCCGGCGCAGCAACTTCTGCCAAAAGACGGTCGCATCATTCTTCTTGCGGATCCAAGCCTCTCCGCATTGAATTTCGAAAGTTTGATCGTTCCCGGTACATCGCCTCACTTTTGGATTGAAGATGTAACTTTGTCCAACGCCAGTTCGCTCACGCTTCTTTCCTCCGCTGCGGCGCGACCGCTTTCCAAAGAAAACAATCTCCTGCTAATCGGAAACACGGAACCGGTGGAAGCTTTCCCGGCACTCCCGGAAGCCCCCGAAGAAATGCGCCGCGTCGAGAGCTTTTTCCCTCCGGCGAAACGCGCAGTCCTGGAAGGGAAGCAAGCCACGCCCGACGCCTTTCTTTCGAGCCATCCTGAGCGCTACGCCTACCTCCATTTCGTCACACACGGCACCGCCAGCATCACTCGCCCTCTCGATTCCGCCGTCATTCTCAGCAAATCGGGCGACTCCTACAAACTTTACGCGCGCGACATTCTTCAACATCCGCTCTCCGCCGAGCTTGTCACTATTTCCGCTTGTGAAGGCGCCGCCGGCCGAGCCTACTCCGGCGAAGGACTGATCGGCCTTTCCTGGGCTTTTCTTCGCGCCGGCGCTCACAACGTCGTCGGCGCTCTCTGGGAAGTGAACGACTCCGCCGCGCCGCAAATTATGGACACTTTTTATTCTGAAATGAGCAAAGGCAAGGACCCCGCCTCCGCGCTTCGCATCGCAAAATTAACGCTTCTCCACAATCAAGATCCCGAAATCGTCTTCAAAAAGCCCTTCTACTGGGCGCCATTCCAGCTCTACACCGGCTCCTGATCTCTGGCCTGTGTAGCGGCCGCCTTCTGAGGTGGGCGCTCTTTTTCTCTTCGTCTTCGCTTTCCTCTGTGCCCTCTGTGGTGGATAAATCCGCACTCGGCAGCGCCATCGCTCTCCGACTTGGATCCGCCTTTGCGTTAAATATCTTCCGGTTCCTGCGTCACGATGTGCACATCCACCGCCGGCGATTCCCTCAAGAACCGGTGCACCACCGACAAATACAAATATTTCCGCCAATCCCGCATCGCCGCGCGCCCAAAAATCACCTGCGTGATGTGCCGCGACCGTACGAAATCCGCAACCGTATCCGCGATACTATTGCCCTTCAGTTTTTCCACGCGCGCGCCCAGATTTTCTCCAAATCGCAGATTCGCCGCCAGCGCCTTGGGATTCTCTTCCCGCGGCGCCAATTCTCGTTCCACGTGAAGCACATATAATTCGGCATCCATCCTGCGCGCCATCCGCGCCGCTCTCGCAATCAAATATTGCCCCGTGGGATTTCCCGAAATGCACACCGCAATGCGCTCGCGTACTCCCCAGTTCTCCCGGATCTCCTTCGCGTCCATGTACGATTCCAGGCTGCGGTCCACCTGCTCCGCCACTTGACGCAACGCCAGTTCGCGCAACGCAATCAAATTTCCTCGCCGGAAAAAATTCTTCAGCGATTGCTCCACTTTTTCCTGGCTGTACACATCGCCGCGTTTCATGCGGTTTGCCAGCGCTTCCGGCGTCAGGTCCACCATCAGCGTTTCTGTCGCCGACAGCGGCACCCAGTCCGGCACCGTCTCACGCACCGTGACGCCCGTAATCGCGCGCACCGTTGGCGCGATGCTTTCAATGTGTTGAATATTCAGTGTGGTGATGACGTCGATCTTCGCCGCCAGCAGGTCCTGGATGTCCTCGTATCTCTTTCTGTGCTTGCTTCCCGGTATGTTGGTGTGTGCCAGTTCGTCCACCAGCACCACTTGCGGCTTGCGCTCCAGAATCGCGTCGACATCCATTTCTTCGAACAGCGTGCCCTTGTAGTCGATCTTTTTCCGCGGCACTGCTTCCAACTGGCTGGCAAGCTCCTGAATCCCTTTGCGCCCGTGCGTCTCGATGATTCCGATCACCACGTCTTCACCGCGGCCGCTCCGGCGAATCGCTTCACTCAGCATGCTGTAGGTTTTTCCTACTCCCGGCGCGTAACCCAGGAATAGTTTGAACACTCCCCGTTGTTTTTGCGCGGGCGACGCTACTTCCAACCATTCCTCTGGCTTCTTCGGCAAGTGTCTTTGTTCCTCCCGGGACGCGTTCAGACTGAGTTACAATACGCCCATGGCCCGCTTTCTTGGTGGGCGCGGATTTGGTTTGGCCGTCGCCGCCTTCTTACTTGCTATCTTAACGTTCGGCTATAGCCGGGTTCTTCAGGTTAATCAGACCACCGTGGCGCTGTCGTTTCTCCTCGCGATTTTAGCAGTTTCCGCGGTTTGGGGCATGGTCGTCTCCGTCTGCATGTCGGTCACCGCCATGCTCGTGTTCAATTATTTTTTCCTGCCTCCGGTCGGCACCTTCACTATCGCCGACCCCCAGAACTGGGTTGCTCTTGCCGCTTTCCTCATCACTTCCATTACCGGCAGCCAATTGTCCGCGCGCATTCGCAAGGAAGCCAACGCCTCCGATAGCCGCCGCCGCGAAGTCGAGCGCCTGTACGCCTTCAGCCAGAAACTTCTGGGCGAGGGCAACGTGATCCGCCTGATGAACGCCATCCCGAATTACATCGTGGATTGTTTCGAAGCCGGCGCCGCTGAACTCTTCGTGCCGCAAAAAGAAAAATTCTACCGCTCAGGCTATGGCGCCGCACAGATTGACGAAGGCCGCATGAAGAATGCCTACCTGCGCGACGAGCTCACCTCTGAACCTCAATCGGCGCTGCACTTTGTTCCCGTGCGCCTCGGCGTGAAACCCATTGGCAGCCTCGGCATTTCCGGCGCCCGCATCAGCCGTCAGACCTTGGAAGCTATCAGCTCGCTCGTCGCCATTGCTATGGAACGCGCGCGAGCCATCGAACAACTCGGCGAAACGGAAGCCGAACGCCAGGGCGAGCGCCTGAAATCCGCGCTGCTCGATTCCATCGCCCACGATTTCCGCACACCGCTGACTTCCATCAAGGCTTCCGTCACCGATCTCCTTGCCGGCCAATCCAATCACACGCCGCAGCAGGAGGAACTTCTCACCATCATCAACGAAGAATGCGATCGCTTGAATCATCTCGTTCAGGAAGCTTCTGACATGGCCAAGCTGGAGGCTGGCGAGTTCGAATTGCACTTTGAATCCGTGCCGGTTGTGACCCTGATTGACGCGGCGCTGCAGCACCAGAAAAAAGCCCTCGGCGACCGTCAAGTGATTCTGAATGTCGACCCCAATCTTCCGCACGTGCGCGCCGACGCCGAGCGTGCCGCCGATATCCTCGTCCAGCTCATCGACAATGCTCATATTTATTCGCCCAAGGATCGCCCCATCACCATCTCCGCCGAAAATAACGGTGATTATGTCAGCTTCAGCGTTGCCGACCATGGCCCCGGCATCGATCCCTTTGAGCAAGGCTTGATCTTCGACAAGTTTTATCGTGGCCGCGATCAGCGCTACCTGGTCCGTGGCACCGGCATGGGTCTTCCCATTGCCAAAGCCATTGTCGCTGCGCATGGCGGCACCATCAGCGTCACCAGCCAGCTTGGCCACGGCTCCGTTTTTTCATTTACACTACCTACCGTGATTAATCGCGGAGAGCCTCAATGACCTCTGCCAATATTTTAGTGGTCGACGACGAACCGCAAATTCGGCGCACCTTGCGCACCACTCTTTCTTTCCGCGGTTACGTGATCGTCGAAGCCGCTAGCGGCGAAGAAGCTCTGGAGCTTATGAGCAGGCAGAAGCCCGATCTGATTCTTCTCGATGTCAACCTTCCCGGCATCAGTGGCATTGAAACCTGCCGCGAGATTCGCCGTACCACCGACGCTCCCATCATCATGCTTACGGTCCGCAGCGCCGAGCGCGACAAAGTTGTCGCACTCGATGCCGGCGCCGACGACTACGTCACCAAGCCCTTCAGCATCGAGGAACTTCTCGCGCGCGTTCGCGCCTCGCTCCGCCGCCACGCCTCCGCGGAAGCTGCGCCTGCGTTCCAATCCAAGGATTTTGCCGTGGATTTCGAACAGCGACGCGTCACCGTCGCTGGCGAAGAGGTCCATCTCGCTCCGAAGGAATTCGAAGTCTTAAAGCAACTGATTGCCAATCAAGGTAAGCCGGTCTCGCATCGACGCCTGCTGCAATCTGTCTGGGGACCCGAATATGGCGAGGAAACTGAAAACCTGCGCGTGGTCATCAATCAACTGCGAAAGAAAATCGAGAAAGATCCGTCTCAACCCAAATATATTCTCACTGAACCTTGGGTCGGCTACCGTTTCCAACCTCCCAAGTCTCCCGCCACAAAAGCTTCGGCACGCTCCGCCCGCTAACGAAGCTTTTGAATTCCTCTGTGATCTCTATGTCCTCTGTGGTGAATGACCACGCGTCTTCGTCTTACTTCGCCGGATAATGATCATCCAAATCCAAATTCAGTTCCAACACGTTCACCCGCGGCTCTCCCAACACGCCCAACTGCCTCGCCTCCGTATGTCGCGCCACCATCGTGCGCAACGCGTCCCCGCTGATTCGGCGCGCCTTAGCCACCCGCGGAATCTGGAACTCTGCCGAAGCTGGCGAAATCTCAGGGTCCAACCCCGAACCCGATGTGGCAACCATGTCCGCCGGTATGGGCGTCCCTGGATTTTCCTGCTGCAGTTTCGCCACGTCTTGCTTCACGCGATCCACCAACTGCTTATTCGTCGGTCCAAGATTCGATCCGCCCGATGACGTTGGGTCATACCCGTTGCCCGCCGCGGAAGGCCGCGGATGGAAATATTTGTCGGCCGTAAATCCCTGCGCAATCAAGCGCGAGCCAATCACCTGGCCGTTTTTCGTAATCAGGCTGCCGTTCGCTTGCTTCGGGAAAATCAACTGGCTCAGTCCCGTTGCCACCAGCGGATAAATCAATCCGAACACGATAGTGGTCGCGATTGTGAACCGCACAGCTATATTCAAATTGTGTTTCATATGCCCTCTATGCCAGGTGCAGCCAGGTCACAAAAATATCGATCAGCTTGATTCCCAGAAATGGCGCCACCACGCCGCCCAGCCCATAAATCAGCAGGTTCCTGCGCAGCAGCGCCGCAGCGCCCAATGGGCGGTAGCGCACGCCACGCAGCGCCAGCGGAATCAGCACAATAATGATCAACGCGTTGAAAATCACAGCCGAAAGAATCGCCGATTCCGGCGTCCGCAATTTCATGATGTTCAACGCGCCCAACAGCGGAAACGTCCCCGCAAACATCGCCGGAATAATCGCAAAATATTTCGCCACGTCATTCGCCACGGAGAACGTGGTCAATGCGCCGCGGGTGATCAGCAACTGTTTCCCGATTTCCACAATTTCAATCAGCTTCGTCGGATTGGAGTCCAGGTCCACCATGTTCCCGGCTTCTTTCGCCGCTTGCGTCCCGGTGTTCATCGCCACGCCAACGTCGGCCTGCGCCAGCGCCGGAGCATCATTCGTTCCGTCCCCGGTCATGGCCACCAGTTTGCCCTTGGCTTGTTCATTGCGGATCAGCGCCATCTTGTCTTCCGGCTTGGCCTCGGCCAGAAAATCATCCACTCCTGCGGTTCGCGCGATCGCCGCGGCCGTTAGCGGATTGTCTCCGGTAATCATCATCGTGCGGATGCCCATCGATCGCAGATGATCGAAGCGCTCCTTCATTCCACCTTTCACGATGTCGGTCAGTTCAATCGCGCCCATCACGCGGAAGCTTTGCGCCACCAGCAGCGGCGTACCCCCTGACTTCGCGATTCGTTCCACCATCTGCTGAATTTCGGGCGGCACCACTTGCCCTCGTTCCGCTACGTAGCGCGCAATCGCTTCCGGCGCACCCTTGCGTATTTCCTTCCCATCCATGTCCACGCCGCTCATACGCGTTTGCGCGGAGAAGGGAATGAACGTGGGGTTGTGCGGCCCAAGCTCTCTTCCGCGCAGTCCGTACTTGTCTTTCGCCAGCACCACGATCGAGCGGCCCTCCGGGGTTTCATCGGCAAACGACGCCAGTTGCGCCGCGCTCGCCAAGTCCACATCGCTCACACTCGGGCACGGATGAAATGCCGTCGCTTCGCGGTTTCCCAGCGTGATCGTGCCGGTTTTGTCCAGCAGCAGCACGTCGACGTCTCCCGCCGCCTCCACAGCGCGCCCCGACATTGCAATCACGTTCCGCTGAATCAGGCGGTCCATCCCCGCAATGCCAATCGCCGACAGCAGCCCGCCAATGGTCGTAGGAATCAGGCACACCAGCAGGGAAATCAGCGCGAACACGCTCTGCGGCGCACCGGAATACATGGCGAACGGCTGCAGTGTCACCACCGCCAGCAAAAAGATAATCGTCAATCCCGCCAGCAAAATGTTCAGCGCAATTTCGTTCGGCGTCTTCTGCCGCGACGCGCCTTCCACCAGACCAATCATGCGATCCAGAAATGTTTCGCCCGGATTCGACGTGATCTTCACTTTGATCTCGTCCGAAAGCACTTTCGTTCCGCCCGTTACCGCCGAACGGTCGCCTCCGGATTCGCGAATCACCGGCGCGGACTCTCCGGTAATCGCCGATTCGTCCACGGAGGCCACTCCTTCAATCACTTCGCCATCGCCCGGAATGAACTCGCCCACCGCCACCAGCACGATATCGCCTGAGCGCAGCTTCGAGCTTGCCAGCACTTTGATCGTTCCATCCGCGCACAGCTTCCGCGCTTCGGTCTCCGCGCGTGCTTTCCGCAACGTCTCTGCTTGCGCTTTGCCGCGCCCTTCGGCCATGGCCTCCGCGAAATTCGCGAACAGCACCGTGAACCACAGCCACAGCGTGATCTGCAATCCGAACCAGTAGCCGCCGGTGTGCCGCACGATGTTTCCAATCAGCACCACCAGCGTGATCACCGCGCCCACTTCCACCACGAACATCACGGGGTTCTTGATGATCAGTCGCGGATCCAGTTTCCAGAACGAATCGATGATCGCGTTCTTCAGGATCTTGCGATCGGTCATAGCCGTTGCTTTTGCTTGTGTCGTCGTCATTGCTTCCTCAGAAAGCCTTTCCCGCACCCATCAACAGGTGCTCCAGGATGGGGCCCAGGCTCAGCGCCGGAAAAAATGTCAGTGCGCCGACAATCAGGATCACCGAAACAAGCAGCACGGTGAACAACGGCCCAGTCACCGGAAAGGTGCCCGCCGATTCCGGCACGTGCTTTTTTGCCGCCAGGCTTCCCGCAATCGCCAGGATCGGAATCTTCATGAAGAATCGACCAAGCATCATCGCGACGCCCAGGCTCACGTTGTACCAGCGTGTATTCGACATTAGCCCGGCAAACGCCGAACCGTTGTTGCCCACCGCCGACGTGTACGCGTAAAGAACCTGCGAAAAGCCGTGTGGTCCAGGATTGGTGATACTCGACGTCCCGAATTTCGAGATCACCGCGATCGCCGTAAAAACCAGGATCGACAACGACGTCACCAGGATCGCCAGGACCGCCATCTTCACGTCGAACGATTCGATCTTCTTCCCGAGATACTCCGGCGTGCGTCCCACCATCAGCCCGGCGATGAACACCGCCATAATCACGAATACCAGCATCCCGTAAAGGCCGGCGCCCACGCCTCCATATACGATTTCGCCCAACATGATGTTGATCAGCGGGATCATGCCGCCCAGCGGCGTCATGGAATCGTGCACATTATTTACGGCGCCGCAACTCGCGTCCGTCGTCACCGTGGCAAATAGCGCGGAATTCGCGATCCCAAATCGCACTTCCTTGCCTTCCATATTTCCGCCGGGCTGAGTGTCGGTCGTTTGTGTATGCACTCCCGCCAGCAGCGGATTGCCGCGCGATTCGGCGGCATACGCCACGAGAACGCCCGCAAGAAACA
The DNA here is from genome assembly GCA_963826335.1 of Candidatus Acidiferrales bacterium. Taxonomy (GTDB): domain Bacteria; phylum Acidobacteriota; class Terriglobia; order Acidiferrales; family UBA7541; genus Acidiferrum. Next base: position 157,499 of record CAWGXB010000032.1, read on the forward strand.
GCACCGCCATCGCGCTCCACACCGCCCAGCCATGCCTCTGCGAACCGGTCATCTTTCCCAGCGTGTAGGTTAGTCCCGACGGAATCGCGAAAATGAAGAACATTTCCAGGAAATTCGCCAGCGGCGTGGGGTTCTCAAACGGGTGTGCGCTGTTGGCGTTAAAAAATCCTCCCCCATTTGTGCCGAGCATTTTGATGGCTTCTTGTGAAGCGGTCGGACCCTGCGCGATCACCTGCGTCGTCACCGTGTCCCGCGTCACTGCTCCATTCGCGTCCGTTTTCTCCACGATTTGCGGCTCGATCAGCGTGGCATTCGTGTACGGCTTCAGATTTTGCACCGCTCCCTGCGACACCAGCACCAGCGCGCCCACCAGGCATATCGGCAACAGCACCCACAACAGGCCGCGCGTTGTGTCCACCCAGAAATTCCCAATGGTCTTGGACTCTTTCCGCGCCACGCCGCGAACCACGGCGACAGCGACTGCGATTCCCACCGCCGCCGAAACAAAGTTGTGATACGCCAGCCCGGCCATCTGCGTCAGATAGCTCATCGTGGTTTCCGGCGTGTAGGCCTGCCAATTCGTGTTGGTGGTAAACGACACCGCGGTATTCCACGCCAGATCCGGCGCCACATTTGCCAGCTTCTGCGGATTCCACGGCAGCCACAGCTGCATTCGCTGGATCAAATAGAGCAGCAACAGCGACACGCCGCTGAACAGCAGCATGGCCACGCCATACTCCGTCCAGCGCATCTCTTTGGTTTCATCGATGCCGCAAACGCGGTAAATGAGTTTTTCGATGGGACGGAACACGCAATCCAGCCACGTCGATTTCCGCTCGTACACCCGATAGAGATACATCCCCAGGGGCTTGGCCACCAACAGCACCGCGGCAAAAAATAATCCGATCTGCAACCAACCATTCGCGGTCATCGTTAGAAGTTCTCCGGCTTTAGCAACGCATACAGCAGGTATCCAAACAGAAGGACAGAAATCACAATCAAAATAATGTTTCCTAGCATGTTCGCCGCTTTCTACTTGAGACGCTCGCACGCTTTGAGATACAGAATTCCCAAAGCAAAGAAGGCGATCGTTATGACTACGAAGATGACATCACTCACGAGGAAGCTCCCTGAATCACCAACCACTGTATCTCATCGCCCTAAGGAAAGGGTGAGCGCCACATTAAGGATTCATAAGTACCCGCAAGGCTCCATCTGGCTGGCGCAGAAAGGGTTAATTTGAAGACTTTTCGCCCGCCTTGTCCCACTTTCCATCTTGTGCCACACTCCTTTGTCAATGGATTCGACCGTCTCGTCCCCCTCTGCGCACAATCCACGCTTCGAATGGTTCTTGTTGCATGCGGGATTCATCCTCATCGGCATCATTACCAATATCCTTGCGCCGGCTCTGCCGATCTTTTCCGCGCCAATGGTCGCTCACGTACGCCCAGGCTGGACTCTTTTTCCCGGCGCAATATGTCACCAGCATGTTCGGCGTCATCGCCACCGGTTGGCTGGTTTCCCGCTATCACTCTTCAAAGGTTCTGGGACGTAGCTTCATCTTTCTAAGCTTGGGAATGGCCTTGCTGGGAACTAGCCCTTGGACACTCACCGCGATGGCCGTCGCGTTCAATGGCTTTGGCTACGGACTCGCAAATCCCACCACCAATCTGCGCGCCACGCAGCTTCCGTCTAAGAATGTTGCCGCCAGCGTCAGTCTTCTCAATTTTTCGTGGGGCGTTGGTGCCGTTGCATCTCCTTTCATCGTTCAGCGACTTGCTCCTTCTATCGGCATTCACGGATTATCGATGGGCGTTGCCGCGCTTACGTTTGTTCTTTGCGTCATCCATTTTCTGCGCGTTGTTCCTGCCCCTTCGGTGGAAGCCACTTCCCGCAAGCACCCTCTTTCTGAGTGGCTCAATCGTCTACAGCAGCGCCCTGCGATTCCTCTTCTGCTGCTCTTTTTTCTTTATGTCGGCACTGAAGTGAGCATCGGCGGCTGGGTCACCGAGTACGGGTCGCGACTTCCTCGCGTGTACGCTTCGGCGTTTGCCAGTCCAGCGTTCATTTTTTACAGTCTTATGGTTTTGGGTCGCGGACTTGCTCCGCTGTTTCTGAAAGCATTTTCCACGTTCCAGATCTGCATCGTTGGATTGCTACTCGCTGCACTTGGCGCAGCCTTGGTCGCGCTCTCCACAACGCAACTGTTTCTTCTCGTTGGCTCTGGCATAGCAGGGTTCGGATGCGCGCCGCAATATCCGATCTTTGTCACCTGGCTCGCGCAGATCTATCGCGAAGATTCCACTTGGTTGAGCTCTCTGTTCTTCAGCGCCGGTGGCCTGGGCGGCGGAGTCCTACCATGGCTTGTTGGCGTGATTGCGTCGCAATCGCATTCGCTCCGCGCCGCGTTTCTCCTCCCGTTGACGGTCAGCCTGATCATGGCGCTGCTCTCCCTACGCGCCCGCCCCCACGCCTCAACTCCCGCTTTGTAGCGGCTGCCTTCCGAGGCGGGCGCTTTTTCCTTTGTCTGCCCTGGATTTCCTCTGTGCTCTCTGCGTCCTCTGTGGTGAATCACTACCCATCCAAAAAACAAAAAGGCCCCTGTTCCCATTCGGGAACAGAGGCCCTGATTCTTCAAACTAGATTTTCCTACCGATCAACCGTCAACGATTTCGCCAACTTAAAATTGATCTTCGTTTCCGCCGGCAAGTTCACGTTCTGTCCGCCGGTCCCTCCGGAAGCTGCCAACCCGCCAACCGCGCCTATCGCGGCCCCGATTCCTGCTCCCTTTCCGCCTCCAGCAAGCCCACCGATCAGCGCACCCGCGCCCGCACCGCCGCCGGTTACCACTGCGGTGCGCTTACCCTTGCCCTTTTCCGTATCGCTCCAGGTGTGCGTGGAAATCAGATAGTCTTTTCCGCCAACTCGGATGTTTGTCAGACGAATCGTCAGCAACGCTTCTCCCTTGAACTTCCCTTGCTTCTTTGCCTCCACGATCGTCCCAGTTACCTTCGCGCCCTTCGGGACCGCTGTTTCTCCGTTCACCGTGATGGGCGCTGCCAAGTTGCCCTCAAAGTCTTCGCCGGTCTTGTTCTTGTACGAACTGATCGACGTCGCCAGAATTACCGGCACCGTTGTCCCCGCGGGCACAACAAATGGCGGGGGCGGCTCCGGAGGCGGCGCGGGTTCCTGGGCTTGCGCGTTCGCCGGATTCGCGGCTTGAGCCTGTTCTTGGGTTGGAACCTGCACGGGTGCCTGACCTTGCGCGGAAGCTGGAGCCGCTTCCGGCGCTGGCGTTTGTGTCGCAGATTGCTGCGGCGTTGCCGTCTGGTTCGAAGGTGCGGGCGCCGGCGTCTGCTGCGGCGTCGCGGTTTGCGTGGAATTCGTGTTTGATTTTCCGCATCCGGTCAGCAACAGCATCCCGGCAATTAGTGCGTATACAGCCCTGTTCCTCATCGCAACCCTCCGTATAATTAACATTTCTCTTATTGTGCTGGCAGTATTTCATCCTATCACTTTCGTCTTACCCTGAGTAGATTCTGCCCCAGTGGCGGCGTAAAGCTGCCGCTACGCTTCCGAGGCCCACGTTTTTCCCTCCTGCGCCCTTGGTTTTCTCTGTGCCCTCAGTGCCCTCTGTGGTGAATCCAGCATTTGCCGCTTCGCCCACTCCCTCGATACAATTTCGCCATGATCATGCCCGAAGCCCGCGTCGCCCCTCCTGTCTCGGTGCAGGAAGCCACGCGCCTGGCTCGGGCCCTTTACGGTTTCGACGCCACCGCGCATCCGTTGCCCGGCGAATACGACGACAACTTCCACCTGATCGCTTCCAACTCCCGGCAATTTGTTTTGAAGATCATGCATCCCGCGCGCGAACGCGCCTTCGTTGACGTGCAGTGCCGCGCGCTGACTCATCTCGCCCAGCGCGCTCCTGATCTCTCTCTTCCGCGGGTTTATCCGACCGCCACGGGCGAATTGTTTTCGGAAACGCAGCTTCTTGATGGCACCTCTCGATTTATCTGGCTGCTGACATTTCTGCCCGGCACAGTCCTTGCCCAAACAAATCCTCATTCGCTCGAACTCCTCGAGAGCCTCGGCCGGCTGCTCGCTGAAATCGATATCGCGCTCCTGGATTTTTCTCATCCCTTCACCAAACGTGACTTGAAGTGGGATCTGACGCGTTCTCTCTGGGCTCGTGAATTTCTACCGCACATCAAGAGCCCAGAGTGCCGCTCGCTGGCCGCGAATTTCCTCGACCTGTTCGAACGCGAAGCCCTGCCGCGCATTCCGCAACTTCGTCGCAGCGTCATCTATGGCGATGCCAACGACCACAACGCTCTCGTCTCGCCTCCGTGGCCGCAGCCTCGACAGGTTGTCTCTGTGATCGACTTTGGCGACATGCATGAGTCCATCACAGTTGCCGAACCTGCCATCGCCGCCGCCTACGCGATCCTCGGGCACGACCATCCTCTCCCGGCTGCTTCCGCCGTTTTGCGCGCGTACCATCGCGCGCATCCGCTCACGGAACAAGAAATCGCCGCGTTCTTTCCGTTGGTGGCCGCGCGCCTCGCCGTCAGCGTCATCAACTCCGCGCATCGCAAATCTCTGGTCTCCGGCGATCCCTATGTCACCGTCACGGAAGCTCCAGCGTGGGCCGCGCTAGAGCGCTTCGCCAAAATTCATCCTCGATTTGCGCATTACGCTTTCCGCGACGTCTGCGGTCTTCCGGCCGTCCCGCATGCTCCCAAGTTGACTGATTGGCTCCGCACGAATCAGGCGTCAACCGCGCCTCTGATTCCGCAAGACCCACGAAAAGGGAACTGTCTCTCGCTCGACCTCAGCGTCGCCAGCACGTTTCTGTCGTCCGATGCTGCACAGCTTTGCGAATCCGCTCTCTCGCAAAAGTTGCAAGCGCTTCTAAGCGCCGCAAACGCATCTGTCGGGATCGGCCGTTACGACGAGCCGCGCCCCCTTTATTCCTCACAGCTTTTCGGCGATAGCAGCAATCCGCTCGCGGAGCGTCGCACCATTCATCTTGGCCTTGATCTCTTTGTTGAACCCGGCACTCCCGTTTCCGCTCCTTTTGACGCCACGGTTCACGCGCTCGCCAACAATGCCGCGCCTCTTGATTACGGTCCTGTCGTCATCCTTCATCATGCACCTGCGCCCGGCCTCGACTTCTTCACTCTCTATGGGCATCTTTCCGTCTCAACGCTCGATTCACTGAAAATTGGCCAGCGCATCTCGCGTGGCGAAGTCTTCGCGCACATCGGCCACGCGCGCGAAAATGGCGGCTGGCCTCCGCATCTGCATTTTCAAATTGTTCTCGACCTCCTCGATCGTTCCACGGATTTTCCTGGCGTGGCCTTCGCCTCCGAGCGTCCGGTCTGGCTCAGCCTTTCTCCCGATTCCAATCTCATCCTCGGCGTTCCCGCCAGCCATCTTCCGCCGGCCGCTCCTTCGCTTGACGAGACGCTGGCGACACGCCGCGCGCTGCTGGGCAAAAATCTCAGCATCTCGTACAGCCATCCACTGAAAATCGTTCGCGGCTGGAGGCAATATCTTTTCGACGACACCGGTCGCGCTTTTCTGGACGTCTACAATAACGTTCCTCTCGTCGGTCACTCGCATCCTAGGGTAGTTCGCGCTGTGCAGGACCAGATAGCCATCCTCAACACCAACACACGCTATTTGCACGACAACGCCAATCGTTACGCCGAGCGGCTCACTGCGCTTCTTCCTGCGCCTCTGCGCGTCTGCTACTTCGTAAATTCTGGCAGCGAAGCCAACGAACTCGCGCTGCGTATTGCCCGCTCGCACACCTGCCGCGAAGACATTGTCGTGCTCGAGCACGCTTACCACGGGCATACCAACACGCTCATCGATATCAGTCCGTACAAATTCAATGGACCCGGGGGACGCGGACAAAAGCCGTGGGCTCACGTCGCGCCAATCCCCGACGATTATCGTGGTCTGTATCGTCGCGGCGAATCGGACCTCGGAAAAAAGTATGCTGCCCACGTCAGCGAAATTCTGGCGTCGCTGAAAAGGGAAGGGCGGGGCATTGCAGCGTACATCGCGGAAACGCTTCCCAGCGTTGCCGGCCAAATCGTGTTTCCGCCGGACTATCTCGCAGAAGTTTATGAAAATGTTCGCGCGCACGGCGGCGTCTGCATCGCGGACGAGGTTCAAGTCGGTTTTGGCCGCTTAGGCACTCATTTTTGGGGATTCGAATCGCAGCAAGTGGTGCCAGACATCGTAGTGTTCGGCAAGCCCATTGGCAATGCGTTTCCGCTGGCCGCCGTGGTCACCACTCCGGAAATCGCGGCGTCGTTTGCCAATGGCATGGAATTTTTCTCGACCTTCGGCGGAAATCCGGTCGCGTGTGCCGCTGGTCTCGCAGTGCTCGACGTTCTTCGCGACGAGCAGTTGCAGAAAAACGCTCTGGAAGTTGGCGCACGCTGGATCGCCGCTCTGCAATCTTTGCAATCCACATATCCGCTGCTTGGGGACGTGCGCGGGTCAGGGCTTTTTCTGGGGCTCGATCTCGTCAACAATCGTGAGACGCGGGCGCCCGCTACTGAGCAAGCGTCATACGTCGTCAATCGGCTGCGCGATCTGGGGATTCTGGCTGGCACTGATGGGCCGCATCACAACGTCATTAAGCTTCGGCCGCCGCTGATTTTCTCGGATTTCGACGCGAGACTTTTTACGGAGAGCTTGGCTCGGGTTCTGGGGGAAGATGCCGCGGCGCCAATTTAATTCTGTTCGTGATTCCTCAGGGACTAAAGCCCAATGATCGCCAAGTACTTGTTGTCGGAGCCGAAGCTCCGAGCCGCTGAAATGCAGAGTTTTCTCCCAAGGTGTGAATACACTGTCTCCCGACCGTGGTGCTCGCCACTGGTAAATGTGAGGTGTCGGGTGGAAAAGCGGCGGCGAGCCGCCGCACTCCAAAGTGCTTAATCCTTCTGCACAATACCGGTCACGCCCGCAATGAACAACGTGGCCAGGATCCATCCGAGCAGAGTTTGTAGGCGCAAAAATGTAAACAGAAGCGCGGGGCGAATTCATCCACGCTGCCGGCTGTATGGGCGCGGGATCAGGGCGCCAATAATCCGTCTGGCCCAATTTCACCAATGGCAACGAATTCTCCAGCGAAAACACCAGCGGCCCAAGGGGCTCGTAAAATGACGGTGCTTGCCCGTTCTGCTTGAAATACGCATAGGCCTGCGGATCCTTCGGCACCATCATCCCCGCGGCGCGTGCTCCCGAGTACACGCCCCAACCAAGAAGGACGAGAATCGCCAACCCCAGCAACGCGCGCATCGGGTAGTATCCATAACCCACCACCAGGCTCAGCGGCCAGCGGAACAAAGCGGACGCCACGCTGCCTTCTTCCTTCCAGATGCGATCTTCCATTTCGAAGAGCACGCGCCGTTCGCCGCGATCGAATCCCGCGTCGTTCATCACCTTGGCTAGTTGCCGGTAGGGTTGCGGCGTGAACGGCTGTTGCAGTTTCAGCCATCGCAGCCGATTTTTCGCATCCGTCAAATCCGTGGCGATGTGTCCGTACACAAATCCATCCAGGTCCAATCGTCCCGCGCTTGGCCAACTGACGGTGTCGTCCTGAATGGCGCCTGCCGTTCCGTTTCGCAAGATCAGGGTGACGTTGCCGGGATTGCTTACTCCTGTCCACACCAGGGTGCCCTTGATCAACGCGTTCACCATGCGCACTTCGCCTTCCGCGCTGAATCCGCTGCGAAACATCGCGTTCCCCTGCACGTTCATGCGATCCGCGTTCAATGCGCGGCTAGCGGCATTTTTGAACGAGCCGCCGTCGCACTCCAGGTTGTCACCAATCTGCGCGCTGAGCAGGTTCACTTCGCCTTCCGCGCGAAAGCCGCCGCGGAAGAATACGAATCCCTTTACGTTGATTCCGTCGGCATTCAAGGCGCGGCCGCCGGCATTTTTGAATATGCCTCCGTCGCAACTTAAGTTGTTTCCGATCTGCGCGCCGGCCAGGTCAACTTCGCCTTCCGCTACGAATCCTCCGCTGAGCAGCGCGTTTCCTTGCGCACTGATGCGGTCGGCATTCAGCGCCACTCCGCCAGGGTTTTTGAACAGGCCCTGATTGCACTCCAGGTTTCCGCCAATGATTCCTCCCGGTAGCCGCACTTCTCCTTCGGCGCTGAAACCATCGCGCAGAAAGACGCTGCCTTGCACGTGGGCGCGGTCCGCGCTCAAGGCTCTTCCACCCGCGTTCTTGAAGGTTCCGTCGTTGCATTCCAGGTTGCCGCCAATTTCCGCGCCGAACAGCCGCACTTCGCCTTCCGCTACAAAAGCGTTCCTGAGGAACACGCTTCCTTGCACGCAAATGCGGTCCGCGCGCAACGCCTTTCCGGTCGCATTGCGAAATCTTCCTGCGCCACAGTCCAAATTGCTGCCTATCTTTGCGCCCGGGAGTTGCACTTCACCCTCGGCGTAGAAGCCGTTGCTAAGCGTCACGCTTCCTTTTACCGAGGCGCATTCCGCGTTGATGGAGCGCACCGAGCAGCCGCTCAAGCTCAGCGTGGGAATGTCGAGGAATCGCAGGGTGGTTTCTCGCCGAAGCCCGCAGCAGGTGAAAATCAGCGGGAAGGGAACTGTGACGAACGATAGGTCGAGTTCGCCTTCGATGCGCGCGCCGTGCGTCTGAATGCCTCGCTGGTCCACGCACTCGCGGGCTGCGGAATCGACGCACAGCCAACGAATCAGATCCGCGCGTATGGCACGCGTCTCGCCCCACATGTCGGCCTTGCGCGCGTCGTTCGTCGGATCGGAATCTTTTTTGCTTGGGCCGCACCACGCCATTTCGCCCGCGGTAGCGGCACGGAGCAATTTCTCTTCGGCATCTCGCAATGGCGCAAACTGCGCTCGCGCCAACGTAATCAGTTGCTCCACTCGCTTCTGCGCCGCTTCGCTCATCGTTCCTCGCACACCTTTATTTGCACTGGGAGCCTTATATCACGGTTTGCTTGAGCAGCGACTTTTACTGATTCACCACAAAGGACAGAGAGAAAACCATGAACTTGACGGTTTACCTCGAGTTGCGAACTGCTTTACGATCCAGGGATTGTGATTTGATGACGGAAACGGCGACCGCCTCTAAAGGTTGCCGCTACAAACCTATGGCGGCGTAAAGCCGCCTCATCGCGAATCCCTCGCGTTGCTACGAATGACAAATACAGTTGGGGCGCCTGTTGCTACTTTGCGGCTTTCTTTGCTCTGGGGGCTTCGATCGCTGGCACTTCTTCGCCTAGCGCGGTGGCCA
>CAWGXB010000033.1:0-64700 GCA_963826335.1 Candidatus Acidiferrales bacterium
AGGGACTTCTTGAGGATTTCCGGCGAGCCCTCCCTGACTTTACCGCGGAGGACAATGTCGGGTCGCCCTATTGTGTGCGCCGCTACGTCGTCGACAAGCATCTCGGTGGACCGGAAGGGCTTGCAGCTGCCCGCAAAGCTCTCGCAAAGCACGGCATCCGTCTTGTCCTCGATTTTGTGCCGAACCATGTCGCTCCAGACCACCCTTGGGTCCTGGAGCACCCTGAATATTTCATCCGCGGAGATGAAAAGGACCTTGAGAAAGATGCGGCATCCTTCTATGAGACTGGCGGAAATGTTTGCGCCTGCGGACGTGATCCGTACTTTCCGGCTTGGCCGGATGTGCTCCAGCTCAACGGCTTCCAGCGGGGGCTTAGGGCGGCGGTGATTGAGACGATCTCAGAGATCGCCGAACAGTGTGACGGCATTCGGTGCGACATGGCGATGCTCCTGCTGAACAATATCTTTGAGCGTACTTGGGGGGCCCGTGCAGGAGAAAAACCAGCCACGGATTACTGGAGAACGGTGATATCAGCAATTAAAAGTAAGCACGGGGAGTTCAAGTTCATCGCTGAAGCCTACTGGGACCTTGAGTGGGAACTCCAACAACAGGGTTTTGATTTCTGCTACGACAAAAAACTCTATGACCGGATGGAGCACGCTCACCCGGAGAACGTCCGTCAGCACCTGCTTGCGGATTTTCGCTTTCAGGAAAAGATGGTCCGTTTCATCGAGAACCATGACGAGGCAAGGGCAGCCGCCGCTTTTTCGCCCGGAAGAGGATGCGCCGCAGCCGTGGCGACCCTCACGCTCATGGGGGCAAAGCTGCTGCATGAAGGGCAATTCGAGGGAAGAAAGGTCAGGTTGCCCGTGTTTCTGGGCCGTCGCCCAGCTGAGCCAGTCGATCAGGACCTCGTGACATTTTATGAACACCTACTGAAAGGGATCAATCGTCATGTCTTTCGGAATGGTGAATGGCGTCTCTGTGAGAGGAGTGGATGGCCAGACAACCAGAGTTGCCAGAATCTTCTCTCTTGGTGCTGGGCCAAAGGAGATGAGCACTACCTCATTGTCATCAACTTCCGACAAGAATCCGCCCAGGCATGTGTACATGTGCCGTGGGATGAGTTGAGAGGAAAGGAATGGCGTCTCACCGATGTTCTGTCAGGGGAGACCTACGACCGAAGCGGGAGTGAGATGCGGGATGCAGGATTGTACGTCGATTTGGGACCGTGGAAATACAACGTGTTCGAGGTATGCGCCTTATGAGCGATGCGATGTACGAAGTCCCGAAACAACAGTACACGACGGTCATCCGAGAAATGATCCGGCATGAAAGTGACGTTACCAATCATCGCATCATGTGGTTGCTGGTCGGTCAGGGGTTTATCGCCAACGCATACGTATCTGTTAAAGATGCTGGAACAGCCACGCATCTCTTACTTGGATTTGCGGGGATGCTTGTCTCGCTCTCGGCATTCCTGATGCTCTACCAAAGTTATCAGGCGCGAGGAGATCTCCGATTCTTGGGTCAACAAGCCAAAAAGGGAGCGCTGAAAGAAGAACTCTTGCCAATGGTGGGATGGCCACAAAAAAGGATCAAAGGCTGGTGGAGGGATTCCTGGGTCTGTCCATGGTTTAGGCAGACTCGTGATCTCTTGGAACCTTGGCTGCTCCTGCCGTTCCTTTTCACTACCATGTGGATGTCCAGCCTGCTGCACACTGTGAGCAGCATGAATTTAGCAGTTGCGTTTACACTAGGTGTAATCCTGTCGGCAGTGATCCTCTCCCTGTTTTGTATTTTAATGGCCTGGTCGAGGAGCAAGGACGACCAGCGTGTTGAAGAATGAAACATTTTCTATTGGGACTCAGCTCGAGACCTCTACCTTATTAAGGTAACGCTCTAGCCAATTGAGTTACGGGATGCGGGGTTAAAGGGACTTCGTTGTGAGGATCGATTTCCATCGTCCTACTGCTTTTGCTCCCGCTCCTGCTGCTCCAGCTGCACCACCAGGTCTACCCACTCGTCGGTCAGTTCCCGAAAACGTTTGTAATTAGCGACTTTCTCCCGCACTTCGGCCAAGCGCTCGGAGCGCACGAAGCGAGTGCGGCCCTTGCCCCGCCAGGTAAAACTGAGTTGATAGTAGGGGCCGTGCTTTTGTGGGTTCTTCGCGTCTTTGCAACGGCAGCCCACCTTGCCGCATACGTTGTACTGCTCGCTCAGGCTGCCCGGATGCATGGGCCCGAGCTCGGCGAGTTGCTGCTTCAGGTTCTCGATCTTGCGTTCGATTGGGGCGTTCTTCATATCCGATATCATTACAGTGATATCGGATATTGTCAAGCACTTTCTTTGAAAATCTCCCACTGCTTTCAATTTTTTCCTCAGCCTGTGCCAGGAGCATCCCCGCCGCCATGGCAAGTCGCGATACAATTCCGCCATGAACATGACGCCGATGACCCCGTTCATGAGGCGATTTCCTCAACTGGCCGCCAGCGAAACTCGATCGGTGACCGTCTCTGACAGAGACGATCTACCCGACGGGGAGTACGGTTTTATCGAGTTCTATTGCAATAGGCCGCAGTGCGACTGTCGGCGCGTTTTGGTGGTCGTGCTGCGGCCCGAGACGGGCTGGAAATTTTGGGCTGCTATCAATTATGGCTGGGAAAGCGTGGAGTTCTATCAGCGATGGGCTGGAGCTCCGGCCTGGGATCGTTACCACTGGAAGGGGCCTTTTCTCGATCCTATGAGCGAGCAGACGGCTTATGCGCCCGCGCTTCTGAAACTGTTTAAGTTCATCCTGCGATCTCCTGGTTATGCAGAGCGTCTGAAAAAGCACTACCAGCTCTTTCGGACCGCGGTAGATGAGGAGTATGCAAAGACGAATCCCACGCTGCGCTTTCCGAAGTTTCAACAGCGGGCTAGGTAAGGGGCGGGAAGTTTTCAGGAACGCTTCTGCGCGACATCATTCAGTTGATTTTCCTGAAGCGTCGTTGTCTCTGGCAGGCTGTAGCGTTTCCTTCGTGTCGCCATTCTCATCGGCCCTTCTCCCAGAATTCCATGGCATTCTTCGCAAAACGGAAATTGAAAAACGGCCACGAGTTACTTCAGGTTACAAAATCAAAATGTCGGGGTTACAAACCACGGGCTGCTAGGGAAGCGATCTGCTTGGCTAGCATCGGTCAAAACCTAGCGAGGGTAGTGTTCCGGCTGATCTAACCCTAGCGAGCGATTTTAGCCTTTGTTTTCAATGCTAGTCGGGTTCAACCTGAGTGTTGCGTCGACCCATTGAGACCACCCGTGAAATCCGTAACTTGCTCCCAGTACTTGCTGATGTGCCACTGAATCAGAAAAGCAAACAGTGCTACTGGCAAAGCCATCTTTAATCTTGCGGCCTACAAAACTAAAGACTAGCTTGAAAGAAAAGAAAGATGGATGGTGGGCCGACTGAGTTGAGTGCCTGCCTGCTGGGCAACATGAAGCGTCCTGAGCCAGTCACGTCTTGTACAAATTGCGGAGGGCCCGGCTTTATCATAGAGCTAACCGACGCAAATTGCGGGCGCATGGTTAGTGGGAAGAGATGCTTTGGCACTAACCGGAGGGCCATCGGTGACAGCTGGAAGGAATGCCTAACTTGCGCTGCATTCGGGTACGTGGGAGCTGCGCAGTGTAGCGTATGCGACGGTTTTGGCTGGGTGTACGCTGAAGCTGTCCCACTTGATGTCTGATCTCAGGAGGAGTTATGACTGTCGCTCAATTAACGGTGACCCTAAGATATCAATCTGGTGAGGACATAAAGAAAGGCGACTGCGTGCTGTTTCATCTCAGACCTGCCGAAATCGAGCTAGTCGCGTGCGCCCCTGATGACCCCGCGACCACTTGGTACGTTGAGGAGTTTGGCGGCGGCGTCTTAATACGCGAACCGAACGACCCGAATCTTACTTTTGTTTCCGCTGACCAACTTCCTGAATACCAGGACTTGGAGTTTGTTTCACGAGCTGAATCGCATTAGCCACTCCAGTTTTCCGTAAATTTGCCACCTTCGACGACCAACATGATTGCATAACAATGTCAGCTCTCTCGACCGTAAACTTTGCACGACAGGAATTTACCATCGATATAGACTAGCGCCCCAGGTCCATCCTGCGCCGATGGACACGAGCAAGAGAAGATCTCCTTCGCGGAGGAGACCGCGTCGGTTTACCTGATCCAAGAGCAGCGGAACTGTGGCTCCAGCGGTGTTCGCGTAGGACTCCAGGTTCGTCTGTATCCGGGAAAAAGGGATGTTGAGTACCTCGGCTATGCGCTTGAGGACGCCAGCTGTGGCTTGGTGCGGAACGATCATCGAGACGTCTTCGAGTCCCAGCCCGTTTATACGTAGAATCTCCTGAATACACTCGGGCACCGAGGTTGTAGCCATCTGGTAAACCGCTTTTCCGTTCATTGTGAAGTAGGCGTCCCCGGGATAGACAGTGAACTGATCCATTCCTTCGCCCTCGGCGAGGAGAATGCTTGAAAAGAGCCCATTCTCCCGATCCTTCCTCTCGAGTACCACCGCACCGGCACCGTCTCCAAAAACGACGCAGTCGCGGTGGCTCCAGTCCGTGACCTTGGAGAAGGTATCGGCGCCGATCACCAGCACACGCTCGTACACACCATTCTGGATGAATTGGCCTGCGATCGTGATGCCGTAAACAAACCCAGCACACACCGCCGCGACATCGAACGCGGCGCAGCGGTTGCGAATGCCCATCTTGTTCTGCGCAATGCATGCCGAGGAGGGCATCTTGCGGTCGGGTGTCGCCGTGGAAACGATGATCAAGTCAATGTCGTTTGGTTCAAGCCCTGCCGAAACGATTGCGTCCAGTCCGGCACGGGCAGCAAGATCCGACGTGAATTCGTCTGGTTCAGCGATGTGCCGCTCGCGAATCCCCAATTTTTCGAAGACCCACTGCGGAGACGTTGGCAGGTTTGCCATTACTTCTTCGTTGGTCAGAATCTTGGACGGAACGTAAGAACCCGTGGATTTGATGCAGACACTATCAAAGTGGCTGTTTCCACTTCTCATTCCCCCCTCCAGTCCCGCGAACAGAAAGAGATCGCGGATGCCGTCAAGATTCTGCCACCCAACTTGCCGATCGTGCGGAACTGCGATAACTCCCGCATCGTCGGCTACTCGAGAGTTGGCCGAACACACGATTCGTCGTCTGCCACTTGGACACTTAGTCGCGAGCGAAGAGATTCGTCGAGGTAATCAGTAGTCCTGAATCGTCAGGTTGTTGATCATCGCGACCTGTTCATCAGTCGGCCGGTTGCACTCCTCAACTTCGGAGTCTCGCATCCAAACATCAGGAAGTGTGTAGGCAAGTCGTGGGTCTTGATGAAACAGAAAGCTAACGCGTTCTCTATCGAAACGGGCGGCTTTGATAGTCCCTATTCTAGTATTCAGGGCAGTGACTATGCGGACGTATTGACCAATCATGTTGCACCCACCAGTTCCCGATCGGTTTCGATGGTCCGAACATTGCCGGCGTGTTCCTGCCGGACGCAAGGCGTGAGTTCTCCGGCAGCTCTGGAAATGCGACGTTTACAGTCAACCCATTCGTCCCTAGAGCATTGGCTCTTGCTGCAATCAAATTCACACAAGGCAAGATCAGCCGGAACTTCCGCGACACTCTGCTCCATCGCCCAATTACCGAGTTCGCTGAGTGCAATCCAAAGCTTTGAGAGGTTCATCGGCATTGGTGTTTTCCTGCCAAGTGCACAAAATTCGTAGCTCCGCAGCTCTGGAGAACTTTTGTGCCGAACAGAGATACGAGAGGCAATTAATGGGCCATAAGGTAATTACCTACAAGCGATGAAAGAACAGGGATGGCGAACCCGACGAGCCATCTCAATGGGTGGAAAGACCCAAGTAGGCTACCAAAGGTGTGAAAAAACCGAAGGTTCGTTGGACATTCTGGCTTGCTAAGTCTGGTTTGTCGCGAAACCGGACAAGTCCTACTAGTACTGCCTGAAAATGTTTGCACTTGAAGGAGGAGTTGCCCCGGCCTTTCAGCTACCTCTTGCCGGGCTTCAAGACGACACCAGAATGGTCCTTCAGTTGCTAGGTGAAGTCCACGTTCGCGCTTTCGCGGCACTTACGTTCGCGCAAAAAAGCGAACAGGTAATGAACGCGTCGTCAAACTCGTGTTGCTAGTCACGGAGGCTAACTGACTAAGGATGGGCAACGCTGCCAACAGATTTGAGACTTCCACGGATCGATTGAATCGACAACTGTTGATCGGGCTGCCAATTCTTCCTGGTCACAACTCGGGCACCGTGACAACTGATGTCAATGGTTGGGGCGATTTCGGACGAGGGATTGTCTGAACTGCGAAGATTGACAAACATCTTCAAAGGGACACGAACTTCCTTCCGGTGTAGGAGGGGCATATCTGCCATTGCTAGCTCCTCAGGGCCGGGAGGTCCAACATCGGAATCTTACCATCGCCGCTTATTAGAGCAATGATAGAGGGGACCGTCGAACGCGCCGTTCGTCAACAATTGAGGCGCCCAAGGGCCCGCCGTCTTGATAGCTATACTTGACATCGCCGGTTAACAAGAGCAGTTTGGCAGTAGGGCAAGGTGCCTTAAGGATTCCGAGACCGCAAGCGATGCCCGAATCGTCCCTTGGCCAAGAAACTGATGTGATTTCATGCGTAGTGACTGGCGCAGGGGTCTGGATCGCATTCCATCTGCAACCAAACTGGATGGGGGAATTATTGCAGGCCGCACAACCATGCGCACACCGTACGGCTTGGAGATTATTGAGAATTGCCTTTCTTGTCCGCATCGTGAAGAACGGCTTTTTTGCAACCTGCCGGAAGCCAGCGTAAGAGCGTTGTCCGCCATCACTTCCTCCGCATTTTATCCCAGAGGAGCGAAACTGTTTATTGCAGGCGAGCCAGCGCGGGGCATTTTTATTCTTTGCAGCGGAAGAGTGAAACTATCTACATCGTCTGTCGATGGCAAGGCGCTCATTCTACGGATTTCCGTGGCGGGTGAAGTCCTAGGCCTTCCGGCGAACGTCACGGGCACATGTTACGAACTCACAGCGGAGGTTCTCGATCCTACACAGTCAAAGTTCATCTCACGGAATGATTTTCTCGCTTTCTTGAAGGACAACGGAGAGGCAGCGCTCCGAGTCGCGCAACAATTGGGCGAAACCTATCATATGGCGATCGCGCAGATGTGCACGATCGATCTTTCGCATTCCGCTGGAGAGAAGCTTGCGCGATTCCTTTTGCAGTTGGCGGCGAATCATTCCGGAAGCGAAAGGGAAAGTGCTGTTGAAGCTGACGCTGACTCACGAAGAGATCGGACAGTTGATCGGGTTGTCGCGGGAAACCGTAGCACGTTTGCTTGCGGACTTCCGCAAGAATCAGTGGCTGCAAGTCACCGGATCCACACTGATTATAAAGAACAAGTCTGCATTAGAAAGCTTCGTAGACGGCGTCGGGTCTTAGTCAGGACGGGCCGTAAAGGAAGATGAAGTCTTCTACGTTGGAGTGAGTCAGGTTCGCGAATTTCTGGGCGGCTTCGCACGCCGCGTCAGAAGTTTCGTACTGCGAGCCATGGCCCGCGTAGTTCCCGTTGCGTATCGCACTCCAATACCACCAACTGTCTGGCGCACCAGAGAATTGCCAAACGTCAAGTCGCCATCCGTCAAGCACTAACTGGTAGCTCCTGGGCAAGAATTTCTGCCACTCGGCAGTCCTTGTCGTGATTGCGTTAGACACGTTGGTCTCCTTTCACCGAGTTTCCAGAGGGCTATGGCACTGGCGGATAGTCAACCCGACATCGAGCAAGACGAGCAAAGTTAATATTCGAGAACTGATGAATCCTTAAGCAGGATGACCGCGCCAGAATTAAATCCTCCTGTCGACCGGTCTAAAACCTCGAATCAGCCAAGAGAGCATAGGACCGAGTCGAGAATGAGCGGCAATCATTTAACGACGGCCCGCCGCTCGGATGGACCGGCCGGAGTGTCCTGGAGAGTCTTTACGTACTCAGCGAGATTGTGAATACGTATTTCCGTCACATCGGGCGGGTCGGCATTCATAGACCTTAGTAGAAGTTCCCAGATGGGCATGTAGCCCTGCCCCTTGGGCGGCCGTCCTGTTCCGTAACGGAGAATCTGGCAAACCCTTTCGGGGGAGTAGATGCCGTGGTTTTTCCGGGCGAGTTGCGTCAAATCGGCCGGCGGCACGGTGCAGTAACGCGAGGAACGACCTTTCCCCTGGCCGTCTTCGCCGTGACACCCGGCGCAATAGTTTGTGTACATCTCATAACCGGAAGTAGAACTCAGGTCGACCGAAAAGTGGCAAGAACCTTTGTTCGCCACCGTATCCCCGTTGATCGAAAGCGGGTAGCCGGATACTCCGAAGAACAATAGCCAGGATATGGCGGCCTTGGCATAACGAGTTGCGTTTAACATAGACCACCGCCACTGAGACAACTAGAATCGCGGGCAGCGGAAAGCAAGGACAAGCATCACAGTCTCGAGTGACCGCCGGGCCTGTTCTTGCACTCGTCCCTTCTCGACTTGGAGTTGCCGCCGCGTTCAAAATGTTGGGCCAGAGTTCGCTCGACGTTACAGAAGCCACATTTTGACGGCAGATAGACCTCCCCAATATGCTACAAACAAGTTACACGACAATCCATACCCTCTTGCTTAGGATTTTTCAGGACGGCGACGAGCCTGTGCAGGAACGGAGAGGGTTGGATCGGTGTCCACGGCCACGGTTCTGGCTTGATGCAGGAAGGCCGGGGCGTCCCGGCTCGTCGAGACTCCCCAACCTTCCCGTCCCGCTCACAATTTCTCTTTTACCATCGAAGGCTGATGCGGTCTATTGGGGAAAAACTCTACTTTTTCGACGTGAGACAAACGGGGCATGACCTGAGTTTGATAGGCCCTGAAACCGTGATGAGAATGCCCCGCTAGCAGGTTGGTGGTCGCGAGCCACTGGGTCAAGCCGAGTCTGTCCTTTTTAATTGTGCCTGTACAGCGATTTCGAGTGCGTTTGGCTTAATTGGAGCAACTGTCAAGCGGAAGCATTCCGAGAAAGAACCCAATAAAGTGCTTCCTCGAGATCGTGAAAAACGCGAACTCCCTTTTCACCCAAGGATTCTCGAAACATCACAAACATTCGCGCTAATCCAAATGCTAAGTCGCTACTTACTAAGATGGCTCGGCGAGAATTGGGTGAGAATATCGCTTTTTGGGCTAATGTCCGCACATCTTCAGGCTCAAGCTCTATTTTTGTGACATGGGTGCAGTCAAGCAACTGAGAGAAACTCGACGCAAAATCCGGGTCCATCAGGAGTTTCTCCTGATGCGACAATCCGTCGGCCAACGTGAAGACACCAGAAAAAGTGCTCATTACTAGCCTACGCTCCTTATCGATTTTGAAGTAGGAGGGCATCATCAAGTTCCTTGCTCACCGAAACAACAATCTCCAAGAAAGTCTAGATTGTACACCTGAGGCTTTCTGCCAAGCCGCGACGGACGCATATAACTTTCCTGTGCCGCGATTTTATGCGCACGGGCGTCAAACGGACACTCCGAATGAGGATAGAGTCTCGGGAGAATGTCTCTTACTCTTGGGAACACGCGTTGCAAATCGTGGCGCAGCTTGACCAAAATGACCGATTGGGCGATGGACGGCGTCAACAGTACAAAACACTGTTCTTGCTTGCCGCCGCTTCCGGCCTTCGGATTGGTGAGCTGCTCGCACTACGCAAGGATGACATCGGCGAGAACACAATTCGCGTCGATGAATCCGTGGACCGCACAGGCGTAATCGGACCTTGCAAGAATGTTGCGGCGTACAGAACGGTTGTCCTTGCCGATTCGGAGGGACGGGCCGCGATGAAGGCGCTGAGGCATTTTGCCAAGCACGATGGTCTGGTATTCCACTCGGAGAATGATGGAACGCTAGCGGAGACGACGATTCTTACGCAAGGCTTGCACCCCGCTGTTAAAGCACTCGGTTTGCCGAAAGCGGGAATGCACGCATTCCGTCGCGGATGCAATCGCCGATGGGAACTTGCGCGAATCTCCTCCGCAGTGATTCGTCAGCAAATGGGCCACGCGACCGCCGACATGACTGTTCTGTATACGGGCGAAATTCCAGTTGAACAAGTCACAAAGCATTTTCAATTGGAGCCAAATGGAGC
The DNA here is from genome assembly GCA_963826335.1 of Candidatus Acidiferrales bacterium. Classification (GTDB taxonomy): domain Bacteria; phylum Acidobacteriota; class Terriglobia; order Acidiferrales; family UBA7541; genus Acidiferrum. Next base: position 10,219 of record CAWGXB010000033.1, read on the forward strand.
AGCCGTATCGGCCTGAAGCAGTAGTTAAGTTGTCTGTTTTGTTGGAGCGGGCGATGGGAATCGAACCCACGTCCGAAGCTTGGGAAGCTTCTATACTGCCATTGTACGACGCCCGCTCATTCCTCTAGCTTGTTGATTATACACAACTAAGCGACTGCCAGTACAGCGCGGCCGTTTTCCAATAACTTCCATATTTTCCAATTCCATCTTGGAGAACGCCTCTTGCACCTTATCGAGTGGAATTTCTCCAGTATATCTTGCCGTCATCACAGCAGAGCTGTGACCCATTTGCTGGCGGAGTACGGCAGGATTCATCCCGGACAATTCCCACCTGCGATTGCAGCCGTGACGAAACGCATGCATCCCAGCTTGAGGAAACCCAAGGGTTCTCAACACAGGATGCAAGAATGAATGCAGCACACTTGTTTCGCGCAGCGCAGTTCCCCGTTTCGAACGGAATACAAACGAGGTTTGAGTTTGAGGACCCTTCAGGAAGTGTTTGAGCATCACCAACGCCTCCCGACCTTCCGTATCCGCGAGGAGAACTGTCCGATAGGCCGCTACGTTCTTACACGGGCCAATGATGTACGTCCTTTGATCGGCTGATTCATCCACGCGAATCGTTCCGGCTTTGAAATCGAGATCATTGATTCTCAAAGCGAACAACTCGGCGCAACGTAGACCGCTTGCTGATGCGAGAATGAACAACGTGGCGTATCGTTCCTTTAGCACGTCGTCTACATTCAGCTTGTAGACTTCGTCGGCGATCTTCTTCGCCTGCAACCATGAGAATGACACTGCACCACGGCTTTCAATCTTCATCTGCAACTTGTCACGTTCGGGAATTGCGAGGCCCTCCTGGGAGAACGGCGGTTTCTTGTCATTCGAGCAACAAGAAAGAACCCGCTGCATCGTTCGCAGAATGTTCTTAATCGTCACCCAAGACAAATCAGCCTGACGTTTCTTCCAGATCCACTCATTCACTGCATCTATATCAATGTGCTCCACCGGAATCTCGTTCCAATCCGGCTCGAGATGAACCTTCAGATGTCCATCTGCCACTGAAAACGTGGATCGCCGAAGCATTCTAGGAGCAAAGATTTCCCGGTAGTGTTTAACTGCATGAGCGAAAGTAAGAGACGAAGGAATTTTGTATTCATTTGAATTGATCCTCAAATTCAATATGAATTCCAATTTCTTCCTTTCCGCTTCGCTCTTCGTCATTGTTTTGATCGGCCCGATTACTTCTGTTTCCCTTCGACGCTCTTCCTGCCCTGGAACATCAATCCAGTATTGGAAGAAATACTCTTCGACTCCCTTTGTCCGATTTAATCGAATTCGGACAGAGGGATTCTGCCCAGCCCGGCGACTCATGCATTTTCCTCTCTTTCGAGTCGCTGAAAACTGGCGGCAGTGCGATGTTATCCCAATACTCCAATCTGGCTCAACTGAAGCTTGCGGGTGGCCTTGAGCTGGCATGACAGAAAGTGGGCTCTCTTTTCTTACGCGGCCGAGTAATGCATCGATGACCATCTGGATTCCGGTCTGTGAACTCCGGGAGGTTGTGCGCGCGACCAAACCTACTTTGACAGCCCTTCCAGGTCTAATACTTTGTCGTCTTGGACTAATACTCAGCGTCTATAGGCCAGGGCTGCCCTGTCTTGGTGAGAGGACCAACCTCGTCACTTACCGGAGGTTCAAGGACTCTCGGTACCCGCAGAATTACTGGACGCTATGCTTGCGGGGTACCCTCCCTGCGAGGCCGAAGGCTGAAAATGTAGAAAACGGAGAAGAGGAATGAGTATCCTCTACAGGGTGTCCTGAACAGCATGACACGATAGCGCAGCTTGAGTGCCCGCGTGACTCTACGGATCGTGTAGCCCAATCAATCGCGAGAAGTATTCGTTCCATGTCAAAAGTTGAAGCGAGTCTGTCGTGGGGCATGGCATCTTGAGGTACAGAAACGTACCTGTGGATATTGCCAATACAATGGCCAGAGAATGCTTCGAATTGAGCACCCGTTGGATCATGCAACATTTGCCGTGGTCTTGATTCCTATGCCTTCTTCCTGCTTCGACCCGTTCTGCAGGGAATCCCGAACTCGCCTTATCGAGCCATTCCTTAGATTCGCGGTCACGCCGGAAGAGGAGCGTTAAGGATTCCGAAATGATGTGACCGTGGGTCCCCACGTCGAGAAATATGGCATGACGCTGGAGCATAGAGTGCGCCTCCTCGTCGAGCCCCGCACATACAATCTTCTTTGCTTGCTTCATTTCTATTTTTTGGGGATGAGTGGCATGAGCGATTCTTCTTCAATGTCTGACTCAAATCTGCTTCAGATTCTGCACCTGGGAATACCGGCGACGGAGTTCAAAATCTGAAAACGCGCGGGCGGTAGCGACCCCCGTACCCCAGGAGGGGTCTGGGCGGCTGGATTGCCGCACAGAGTGGGGTCGCTACCGCCCCAGCGCGTTCCTTTCTTCCGTACTCTATCGCCGTTCCTGCGGTCCTTATCTGTCTTCGAATTATGGAAATGCATGCTTGCCTTCCGGAACTCATTCCGGAACTGGTTGCGGAACGCCCATTGCAGCAGGTTTCCGTTTCTGGTTCCAGCCTTTCGGGCAGATTCTTTGAAAAAATGGCCAGCGAACGCCCAAAAACCGCTGTTCGGAATTCCACAGTGGGAGAAGAGAATCTGCTGTTCCAGATGGCGGAGAGTTTGTCATCGCTGAGTGCACCTGAAGCCCATTGCTTGTAGAGAAATTCAGTTTCATTTCCGAGGAATCGTCAGCGCGAATCCTTTGGGAACATAACATCCGCACCCGGCACTCCGTCCTGCGTCTCGCAGTAGCTTTCGTCGGGAATGACGAACCGGATCCCGTGAAACGGCTGCTCAAAGGCCTGCATCATGTCGAGGATGACTTCCTCGTGATCGTGCTCCCCGATCCCGTGAAATCCAAATCGGTCGAAAATCTTCCCTGGCTGCCAACGAAGATTTTCCGCAGGCAGGTGCCGCCCTTGAAGGCCAGAGCAGTTGCAGCAGAAACGTCAGCACCGCTTCCCTCTCGGCAATCATGATATCGCGCAGACCGGATTCAATGGCGTAACGCTGCACCTGCGGTTGTGTCAGCATTCCTAGCTGCCCTTTCTGACGGCCTTGCGCCGACCAAGGTCGGCGCTGCCGTCCAACTCGCCCGGTCTCACGTTGACGAACAGACGCCACGCATTGTCGTAGCCGATGGCACCCTGCACCACGCGCGCTCGTGCCGGATCGGGCCCGAGCCAGGTCTTGCGGCTTCGCCCGGCCAGTCGGAGCAGGCGGTTCCGCATCTCTGGCGGAATATCGGCTTTGACGTAATCGACGAGCCAGCCAAGACGTCGCGCGAGGGCCCCAGAACCGATCCTTTCGAGATAACGGTCGGCCCTATTCCAGTCAAACCGGCGGGTGGCGGTCGCGAGGATAGTGGCAGCTTCGCCTACCCCGCCGGCCAGTGCCATGTGGTCGCACCCGAGCAGTTGGGCAAACTATAGTTTTGGCATGCTAACAACTCTCGGCTATCAGGGCATCGTTTCCGGTGAGGAAAGGCTGACGGGAAAACGGTATCGCAGCCTTCTTCTAATGTCGATCTGGGAGATGATGTGCCGGCAGCGAATCCGTCACGCTGCAAAATGTTCGAATGCGAGCGAGGTCGTCAATGCTTTTCGAACCGTTCCTGGATACTTCTCGGCATATTTGGCCAGCTTGCGCTTGTCAATTGGTGTCAGTTCAATTTCATCGAGGTGCGGCGTAAGACCACTCTGCAGAGTGAGGTAGATCCAGTCGAGTAACGCCTTCTCCGGTTCCGCGATCCTATACTTCGAATAACGCGTCTGTTTTTCGGTGAACCCCCAGAACAGATGCTCAGAGAGCGTGCGGAATGTAATGGTGAATTCCGGCGTCTTATATTCCTTTGCATTGCCAGTGGTCACGCAAGTTACGTTAACCGGCGTCTGCGTACTGATTCCCCAATGGTTTAGCGCTGATTCGAGAGATACGTAGGCGGTCGGTTTGAGAACTCCCACAAAATCTAGCGCCGAGGCGTCTCGTACAAATTTGTTCAGGTAGACTCCATTGGCGACGCGACTCAAGAGCCCTCGTTTCGTCAGCCGCGACACAGCTCGCCAAACTGTTGCGATTGGAACTCTATACGTCGTGGCGATTCGGTCTACGAGTATGACGTCGGTCAGCCTGGCCTCATTTGTCAAAATCTTCACCCAGTCCAACTGTTTGGTTCTCGGTTTGTTCATAGCCACTTCCCGTATAACGCTTTCACTGCTTCCCTGAGGGGTTCGAATCCAGCAGCTTCGAGTGGAGAATAGAGATCCGCCGGCAATATGGGCTTTAATTCCAAGCTGCAAAGATCTCCATTAACGCGCGCCATTCGATCCAAGATCCCGCTTGAGTCAATCTCGTTCGCGAGGAGAGCGTCCGCTAAATGAGCCTGCAACTGGTGATTCAGCGTTGCACCGATTCCCTGTAGTAAGTAAATGTCGTACGCATCTCTCGCTTTCACATGTCGCCGGAGCAAGAACGCTTCGGCTTTTTGAAGCAGAAGCAATTCCTTCGTAGCAGCCTTAATCACTGCGGAATCGCCAAGTACTCCTTCAATTGCATGCGTTTCGACTTCAGTTTCGATTGCGGAACCAAATCGAGTGAAGTCAATTCGAAACAGCCTCTGCCCGGAATCCGTTGCTACGAACATTCTGCCTTCCTGAGCATCGGGACCTACTGCCTCAAAGCGGAGCCCTCCCAGCTGAAGGTTCTCGGCCACAGGGACCAGATCTTGCCTCAAAGAGTTGATTATTTCTCCACGCGACGGCAGAGATGCTCCGCGGGCGAGTAAATCGAGATCAGCCGAATGTCTCAAACTCTCGTGAAACAGCACTAAAGTCGCGCCTCCAAAAAGGAGAAAAGCGTCCGGGAAGTCTCGAAAGATGGCAAATACTGCACCCTCCATAAGAGCGTTGATTTCGGCCCGCTCTCGACTGAAGCCTTTTCCCTCGTATTTTGCAACCACCTTTGCGAGTTCCATTTTCGTTCTGACCCTAGGTTCATTATATCACATTATTGAGACACATCTGTACAGGATTACATGACATACAATTTAGCATGTAACCTCATAAGCTCATAAGTGTCCTTATGTGCTGGTATAGATTAACACTTTTGCCCTCTACTTCCAGCTTGGTATAGGTGCTCTACCAAATAGGCTTGGGTTAGAACGGGGCCTTCGACCACGGGCCGTATTCCAACCGGCCTCGCTTCCTCGTCAAAGCGATTCTCGTGAATCTCTTTCAGATCTGACAATCAATGGCATAGACGAAAGTGCATTCCGTTTTCCATCATTTTCCAATTACCCTGAATTTTATTTCAGTTAAGTGCCGCCAGTTCAGCGTGTTAGGGTCTACTAGAGGAAGCTTGGGAAGCTTCTATACTGCCATTGTACGACGCCCGCTCATTCCTCTAGCTTGTTGATTATACACAACTAAGCGACTGCTCGTACAGTCCGCCCGCTTCTCCTGTTTTCGGCGGACGATGCTCCGTCTCCCGGCAAACATCGACAGCATTCTGCGACCACTCCGCAAAGTGGCAAAGTTCCGTCCATCCACACCTGCACCGCGGCCGGAATGGACTTGGCTCATCTCATCCCGGCCTAAGCGGTTTCATACATTCCAATTCCAATACCCACTGCAGCAACGCACTACGTCCCGGCGATCGCCTTGTTCTGCAATATCGACACCACCACCCGCCGGTTCTCCGCCTGCCCTTCCGCGGTCGTATCCGGCGCCACTTGCTGACTCGTTCCCATTGCTCCGGGAGCCAGCATGTTGGTCAGCGGGATCTTTCCTTGTTGTTCCAGGAAATTCGTCACGTTCTCCGCGCGTTCGGTGCTCAGCCTCTGGTTCAACGCGGCGCTGCCCACCTTCGACGCATACCCCTTCACCTGAATCACGTATCCGGTAACGCCCATGGCCTGCTGCGCCAGTTTCAGAAGCTGTGGTTTGTACTGAGGATCGACATCCACCTTCCCGTTGCCAAACAATACCGTGACTTCGCCCAAAATATTGTAGTCGCCCAATTCTCCGAACCGTTTATTCGCCGCCGCAATCGCCGCTTTGTTGGCCGCCGTCTTTGCCTCTTCCGCTTGCAATTCCTGTTGCTGCTGCTGCAGCTTCTGCTGATCAGCCGTCAGTTGTGCTTGATTCTTCTGAACTTGCTGTTCCGTCGGAGCCAGCCCCGCTTGTATGTCCTGCGCGGTTTTCAGGTCGCCGCCATGGAAAATCACCTGTGCCGCCACCAGTTGATGCTTGTCGTTGAACGCCCCTTTAGCTTCCACCGCTAGTCCCGGTACCAGCGCCGTCATCGTCAAGTGCTTCTTGCGAAAGAGCCCCTCGGGTTCCGTCACTTGCGTGTCCGTCGTTAGCACCACCGTGATGCTCTCTCCGCCCTGCGTCAGCACCGACATGGTGGCGCCGCTTCGACCATTGATCACGCCTTTCACCTGGTCGTTCTGCGCCATCGCCATGCCACAAATCACCAAAAACGCTGCTGCAACCAGACCCAAACGAAGTGCGATTCTCATTTTGTTCAGTTTCATAAATCCTCTTTCACTCCAACGCTCTGAGTGCCCGCCAACTTACCTCCTATTCCCGCCTAGGCCCATTGTCAAAAGTTACAGTATCTCCAAATCGGCCGAAGCTCTCCGCGCAATGGCGAGACCCCACCACCGCAATTCACACCTCTTGGTTGGCTTTTTGCTTGAATTTGCGCCGCTGAAACCAGTCGGCTGGCGCCGCGCATTTTCCTGTGGACCGACCGCCAATGCCGACGTCACTCCGAAAAATCCACCCATCAGGACAAAAGGCAGTCGGTGTGCCGCCCCCATCGCCGACAAACCTTCAGTCGCTGGACGCGACGCCTCGTTATCCCGTGATGATCTGACGTCCCTATTTCATCAGTCCACCAGCAACAGCAGCGCGTCTCCCTTTTCCAGTTTCAAGTTCTGCGCTTGCGATGCCAGCACAATCTTGCCCACCGGCTGCGTATTTCCCGCGTGCGCGATCAACAGGTTGTCGATTCCATAATTCCCTGTCGCATCCACCCGAAACGCCCACAGTGCCGGCGCATTGTCCCCAATTGCTTTCAGATTCGTCACCACCGGAACTTTCTGCCCACCCACGTCCAGCTTGTCAAACTGCATTGCTACGTTCGCGCCGGTTCCGTTCGCCGCGGGCGTCACTTCCACCACGTGGCCTTCCACTTCCGAACCTTTACGGATGACCGCGCCATTTGGCAAAGGCACGTCTTTGTCGATCTTGCCGCGCAGCACCTGTCCGGGCTTGCATTTGTCAAACGAAAGCGATGTCACCAGAACGACTGGCAGCGTCGTGCCACTCGGCAGTTTGGTCTCTTGAACGGTCTGTTTGTTATCCCCGGAGTTTTGTGCGGCAGAAATCGCAGGGACTCCCATCAGTAAAAAGGAAAACAAAATGAGGGAAACAACCCGCGTCGGGCCGGCCCCGGACAATAAATTCTTCATAAACCTCCTCCTTCCGTACCTCAATCTCCTCTCCCTTACACACTCCACCTGGCAAAACTCGAGCAAACCCTGTTCCATGCCGGCATCACGTTTACGCAGACGCATCTCTACTTCTCAACTCATCGTAACCACACGATTTCGAGCATGTTAGAGCCTACAGAATGTTTTGATTTCCTTCAGAGACCAGCCTCGAGGGACGTTCCCGCACCCCGCGCGCTCGGCTCTTTTTACAGCCGCCGTCCGTTTTTTCGCATCCGAGGTGCCAAAAATACAGAGTTGTTTGTATGTCGGATTTAATTCCGTTTTTGCTATTTATTCTTCGGCGGGTGACGAAATTCCCCCAGCAGCTCTCTCGCGGCCTGGTACGACGTCATCCGCCCGTCCCTCACCCGCGCTTCAATTTCCGGCAGCCTGCGCGCAATGTTGGCATCGTGCCGCAATGCCCCTTCCAGTTCCGCCGAAATAATTTGCCGCATCGCCGCCAACGACTGCTCCCGCCGCACCTCAGCCCGCAATCCCTTTTCCAATTGGAATTGCTCGTGACGCAGTATGCATTCCCACAGCTCCGCAATTCCATCCCCCGTTCGCGCGCTGCACAGCGTCACCGGTGCCGTCCACCCTCCCGCTCCCGGCGCGAACAGGTGCAATGCGCTTTCATAATCCGCCTTGCTCAATCGCGCGCGATCCAGCAACGGCCCGTCCGCCTTGTTAATCGCGATCGCGTCCACCAGCTCCAGAATCCCGCGCTTGATTCCCTGCAATTCGTCGCCGGCTCCCGGCAATAGCAGCAGCAACACAAAATCCGTCATCGACCGCACCGCAATTTCCGACTGCCCCACGCCCACCGTTTCGATCCACACGTTGCGAAATCCGGCCGCTTCGCACAACAAAATAGTTTCGCGTGTGCGTCCCGCAACTCCGCCCATCGTTCCGCGCGATGGCGACGGGCGAATAAACGCGTTTGGCTCCACGGAAAGTTTCTCCATGCGCGTCTTGTCGCCCAGAATGCTGCCGCCCGTCACGGGACTCGACGGATCCACGCTCAGCACCGCAAGTTTCTCGCCGCGCTCGTGGATCAAGTACAAACCCATTGCATCCAGGAACGTGCTCTTGCCCACTCCGGGCACACCCGTAATCCCGATTCGCCTCGATTTACCTGTGTGGGGAAGCAGCGCATCCAGGATCTGCGCCGCCAACTCGTTGTCCGACGGAAGGTCGCTCTCGATAACCGTTATTGTTCTTGCCAGTGTGGCAACGTCGCCTGCAAGCACTCCCGAAACATATTGTTCAGCGGCCAGACGGCGCGTCCGCAATGCTCACTCCTGCAACGAGTGCAATATTTCCTGCGCGGAGACCGGAATGCGCGTGCCCGGCCCAAAGACTCCCGCCGCGCCCGCTTTGCGAAGCGCCTCGAAGTCCTGCGGCGGAATCACGCCGCCCACGACCACGAGGATATCCTGACGGCCCAATCTCTTCAATTCCTGAATCACTTCCGGTACCAGCGTCATGTGTCCGCCCGCCAGCGTCGAAACGCCCAGCACGTGCACATCATTCTCCACCGCCATCCGCGCCACTTCTTCCGGCGTCTGGAACAATGGCCCCAGGTCTACGTCGAATCCCAGATCAGCGAACGCCGTTGCAATCACCTTGGCGCCGCGGTCGTGCCCATCTTGACCCATCTTGGCTACCAGAATGCGCGGCCGTCGCCCTTCTGCTTTTGCGAAATCGTCCGTCAACTTTCGCGCTTTCACAAAGTCGCCGTCTTGTCGGCTTTCCGCGGAGTACACCCCGGAAATCGTGTGCTGCACCGCCTGGTACCTCCCAAACACTTTTTCCAGCGCGCTCGATATTTCTCCCAACGTCGCTCGCTTCCGCGCCGCGTTCACCGCCAATTCCAGCAGGTTGCCTTCTCCGGTCTCCGCGCAGCGTGTCAGCGCGTTCAGCGACGCCTCCACTTCCTTGCTGTTGCGCCGCGCTCGAACTTCCGCCAGCCGCGCCAGTTGTTTCTCGCGCACCGCGGCGTTGTCCACCACCAGCACATCAATCTCTTGCTCGCTCGTCACCGCGTATTTATTCACGCCAACAATCGTCTCTCGCCCGGAATCGATTCGCGCTTGCCGCTTCGCCGCCGCTTCTTCGATCCTCATCTTCGGCAGTCCCGTCTCAATCGCGCGCGTCATCCCGCCGAGCTTTTCCACTTCTTCGATCAGCGTCCACGCCTTCCGCGCCACCTGGTCCGTCAACGATTCCACATAGTAACTTCCGCCCCACGGATCCACCACGCGGCAAATCCCGGTCTCTTCCTGCAGCAGGATTTGCGTATTTCGCGCAATTCGCGCCGAAAAGTCCGTTGGCAACGCCAGCGCCTCGTCCAGCGCATTCGTGTGCAGCGATTGCGTTCCGCCCATCGCCGCCGCCATCGCTTCAATCGTCGTTCGGATTACGTTGTTAAACACGTCCTGCGCCGTCAAACTCCAGCCCGACGTCTGCGAATGCGTGCGCAGCGCCATCGACTTCGGGTTCTTCGGATTGAACTGCTTCACGATTTTCGCCCACAACAGCCGCGCCGCCCTCATCTTCGCGATTTCCATGAAATAGTTCATGCCAATCGCCCAGAAAAAACTCAGCCTTGGCGCAAAGCTGTCCACATCCAACCCCGCGTGCAATCCCGTCCGCAAATACTCCAGACCATCCGCCAGCGTGTACGCCAGCTCGATGTCCGCAGTCGCTCCCGCTTCCTGCATGTGGTACCCGGAAATCGAAATGCAGTTAAACTTCGGCATGTTCACCGAACAATAGCGGAAAATATCGCCCACCATCCGCATCGAATGCGATGGCGGATAAATATACGTATTCCGCACCATGAATTCCTTCAGAATGTCGTTCTGAATTGTTCCCGTAAGCTTTGCCGTCGGCACTCCCTGCTCTTCCGCCGCCACAATGTAGAACGCCATCACCGGCAGCACCGCACCGTTCATGGTCATCGACACCGACATCTGGTCCAGCGGAATCTGGTCGAACAGAATCTTCATATCTTCGACGCTGTCGATCGCCACTCCCGCTTTTCCAACGTCGCCTCGCACCCGCGGGTGATCGGAGTCGTATCCGCGATGCGTTGCCAAGTCGAACGCGACGCTCAGCCCTTTTTGTCCCGCCGCCAGATTTCTCCGGTAAAACGCGTTGGAGTCTTCCGCTGTCGAAAAACCCGCATATTGTCGCACGGTCCACGGATGCATCGCATACATCGTGCTATACGGCCCGCGAAGATACGGCGGCAGCCCCGCCGCATAGTCCAGATGCTCCAGCCCTTCCAGGTCCGCCGCCGTGTACAGCGGCTTCACTTCAATCCCTTCCAACGTCATCCAGGGTTGCCGGCTCATGCCAGTGCCTCGTGCCAGCGCGAAAGCACTTCCACCGCGTTCACACCCATATACACAAAGTCTTTCACTCCCAAACTCTTCAGCATTTCGATCTGTTCTTTCGGATTGCCCGCAACGATCACCGGCGCTTTTGTCTGCGCGCAGATTCCTTTCGCCAGAGCCACGTACTCTGCGTCCGAACTGCAGAGCACCACCAAATCCGCCGGTTCCAGCGTTTCCGACGCGCGCACATCGAATCCCGCGCAGCCGAAAAGGTTCTGGCAGAAATTCGCTCGCGCCATGCGCATTTTCACGTCGCCGCGCTGCAGCAGCAGCACCCGCGGACGCTTCCCCGATTTTTCCACTTTCTTCCGGATCGCCTCAAACGGCTCCGCCATCCTCCACGGGCTCGCCGGCAGCGACGCATCCTTGGGCAGCACCTCGCTCAGGTCCGGATAATTGTTCACGCCCACCAGCGTTCGCTTCCTCTGCGCCACGCTCTTTTCTTTTGCCGCGCGCGCCGCGGCAATCGCCGCATCCTTCGTCGCAAGCCCCGATTCGTACACTTTCCACGCTTCCGCTGCAATCGACGCCGTCAGCGCTTCGATGTAATACGCTCCTCCGCCAGGATCCGAAACTTCCTCAAAATGCGATTCCTCCCGCAGTATCCGCACCAGGCTATCCGCCAGGTGCGCTGGAAACCGCGCCGCGTCCACCACCAGCACATTGCACCCGCCCAGCACTGCGCTCATCGCCTCGGCTGTGCATCGGATCAGATTCGCGGAAGGGTCATACAAACTCTTGTTCGCCATCGCCGTTCGCGACCAGATCACCATCGGCTCCTGCGAAATTCGCGCCCACACCTGTCGCGCCGCCCGCAACTTCGCGATTTCAACAAAATAGTTGCTGCCGGTTGCAAACACGAACGTGTTTCGTTTTCCCGCCGATTCGGCCAGCGCATAGCCGATTTCCTGTACCGCCGTCGCGCCCTGCTCGTGCAGCAAATCTCCGCGCACCGCTTCCTTCGGAATCTCCGCCGCGCTTGCCGCTCGCCACTCGCCGGTGAATCGCGCTTGCCCGGTCGTCCCCGGCAGATCTTCGCGCCGGTAGTATGGACGCACCGCGATACCATCTTCCGTTTGCCAAACCAGTTTTTTCTCGTAGTCCGCGCCCTTCAGGTCCGCGCGGATGGCGGCTTCCCACTCTGCCGTCGGGATCGGCGGGAATTCCTCCCACATGGCTTTACGCCTCCTGCACCACTTCGACCAGATAACCCAGCGCGGCCGCCTCCGTCGTTTTTGGGTGCACAAAAAATACCGTCGTGCCTCGCGACCCGGGCCGCGGCGCCGCATCAATAATCTGAAATCCCTTCGCCTTCAACGCGCTGAACGCCTTCTGTATATCCGCCACGCGCAGCGCCACGTGTGCCAACCCGCCGCGTCCACCGTTTTTCTCGATCTGCTTCGCTACCGGCGATTCCGGCGTCAGCGGCTCCAGCAACTGGATCAGGTTCGGTCCTTCGCCAACGCGCAACAGTACCTCACGCACCTGATCTTTTCCCAGCACATCTTCGCGGTGAATTTCCTTGAAACCCATGGCCTTGTAAGCGGCCACTTGCTTTTCCAGATCGCCCAGCTTCACGGAAACTGCCACATGGTCGAAAAATAAAAATCCCGGAATCTCTTCCGTCGCTATGCCCATGTCAACACCACCTGGCCGCTCTTCACGCTCTCGCCCACGTTCACTCTTACTTCCCCAACTTTCCCCGCAATCGGCGCCGTGATTTCTGTTTCCATCTTCATCGCTTCCAGTACAAACAGCAGGTCGCCCGGCTGAATCACTTGTCCCGGACGCACGTTGGACTTCACCATAATCCCCGATACCGGGCTGCGGCACACTTTCTCTTCGTCAACCGCTTCGTCGCCGTTCGTCGGCGCCGCGCCGCTCGGCACTGGGCCCGCGGGCATGCTGGCCGATGCCGACTGCACCAGAAATGTCGGCAACGTCTGCAGCGGTTCCGGCGCCACTTCCACTTCTACCTCGTAGACCTTACCATCCACTGTTACCTTGAGTTTCATCGGTCACCTTGCTCTTATCGCAGCCCGCGCACGATTCCATGTGAAGCTTGCACCGTCGCTCGCCCTTGCGCGGCCCATGCCGTCGAGCCTGTCAAATGAATTTGCTGTATCTTTGCGCGCTTGCCCAGAAACGCCGCCACCGCCGCCGAAATCGCTAAAATTATTTCCGGCGCAATCTCCGGCTTCTTCTCCGCCACCGGCTTAGGCGCTTCTTTTGGGCGAACCAATGCCTCCGCCAGCAGCGTTTCCAGTTTCTCCACGCGCGCGCGCAGCTCTTTTACTTCCAGTTCCAGCGACGTTTTTGGTTTCTTATCCATGAAAGCATCCACCCGTTAGAGCGGAATCAATCCGTGTTTCTTCGGCGGCCGCAATTCGCGCTTGGTGTGCAGAAATTCCAGCGCCTGCGCCAACACCCGCCGCGTCAACGCCGGCTCGATGATGTCGTCCACCAGTCGCCGCCCCGCCGCCACGTAAGGCGTCGCGAACGCTTCGCGATATTTCTCGATCATCTCCTTGCGCTTCGCCGCTTTATCCTTGCTGGCGTCGATCTCCTTCTTGAACACGATCTCCGCCGCGCCTTCCGCTCCCATCACCGCCACTTCCGCGGTCGGCCATGCATACACGCGGTCCGCTCCCATGTCGTGTCCGCACATCGCCAGGTACGCCCCGCCAAACGCTTTGCGCAGAATCACCGTCACCTTCGGCACCGTCGCCGCCGAATACGCAAACAGCATCTTTGCGCCATGGCGGATGATCCCGCCGTATTCCTGATCCACGCCCGGCAAGAATCCCGGCACGTCCACGAACGTCACCAGCGGAATGTTAAACGCATTGCAGAATCGGATGAACCGCGAAGCTTTGTCCGACGCGTTGATGTCCAGCACGCCCGAAGTCTGCGTTGGCTGGTTCGCCACGATTCCGATCGTCCGACCAATCAGCCGCGCGAATCCGATCACGATATTCGGCGCATATCCCGCCTGAACCTCCAGAAAATCTCCCGCATCGATCACGTTCACGATTACTTCCCGCACGTCATACGCTTGCCGAAAATCCACCGGCACCAGTTCGTTCAGCCGCGCATTCGCATCCACGTTCCCGTCATTCGGCATTTCCGGCGGATCTTCCGCATTGTTCGATGGCAGAAAACTCAGCAGCTTCTTGCACAGCAGCAACGCGTGCTTGTCGTCCTCGGCGATAAAATGGATTACCCCGGAACGCGCCATGTGGGTATCGGCCCCGCCCAGCTGCTCCGCCGTTACCTCTTCGCCCGTCACTTGCTTGATTACGTTTGGTCCAGTGATAAACATCAGCGCCTTGCGCGTCTGAATGATGAAGTCTGTCAGCGCCGGCGAATACGCCGCACCGCCCGCGCACGGCCCGCAAATCAGCGACACTTGCGGCACCACGCCGCTCAACATCACGTTGTGAAAGAACACTTGCCCGTACCCGGATAGCGAATCAATGCCTTCCTGCACGCGCGCTCCGCCCGAATCATTGATGAACACAAACGGCGTACCCGTCTTCATCGCTTGTTGCATGGCCTCCGCAACCTTAAGCGAATGCACTTCGCCTGCGGATCCGCCCGCCACCGAAAAGTCCTGGCTGGCCAGATGCACGCGTCGGCCCAGCACCGTGGCCGCTCCGGTGATCACCCCGTCGGCAGGAAGACTTTTCTCCGCCATGCCAAACAACGTCGACCGGTGTTCGGCAAACATTCCTGATTCCTGGAAACTGTTGGGATCGCACAACTCGGTAATTCGTTCGCGGGCGGTTAGCTTTCCTGACTTCCTTTGTTTCTCCAGCTTATCCGCGCCGCCGCCCGCTTCCACTTCTGCGCGACGGCGCTTTAACTCTGCAATGCGCTTCTCCATGGCGTTCATAAGGTTTGATCCTCTAGGCCGGCGAAACCGTCACCTGGTGCTTCTTTCCGTCTACCTTCACTTCGTACTTAATCGGTCCGCGCAGCGGCTCCGTTCCTCCCGGAGCGGCAGTTCCCGTCGCGCTCGGTGCGTTCGGATCCTTCGCAACACTTTTCGGCCCGCTCGCCCGTTCCGCAAAAAATTTCGGCGCCACCTTCGGAAACATCGCGCACGTCAACACGTCTTCATCCGTGCCGTCGCAGCCATCCAGCGCATTCGCCGCCGCTCGCAACGCTTCCCACTCCGGCTTTAGAAAATCCGCCGGGCGCCGCGTGATGGGAGCCTTCTTGGCTTGCTTCTCGCATTGTTCGGTCACATGCAGATCGCGTTCGCCGAGCGTTTTCCCGTAATACCCCAGCATCAAGTCCGCGAACTCGGCGGTAATCACCTTGTACCGTCCCATCAGCACATTGAATACTGCCTGCGTCCCTACAATCTGGCTCGATGGCGTCACCAGCGGCGGATAGCCTGCGTCTTTCCTTACCCGCGGAACTTCCAGCAGCACTTCCTTCATGCGATCGCCCGCGCCCTGCTGCTTCAGCTGGCTCTCCATGTTCGAAATCATGCCGCCGGGAATCTGGCTCTGGAAAATTTCCGTTTCTACGCCAGTGATGTTGGAAAGAAATTCTTTATACTTGGGCCGGATTGTCGCGAAATAGTCCTTCAACTTCAGCAACCGCGCCATGTCCAGCTTCGTGTCGTAGCCCGTACCTTCGAGCATTTCCACCAGGCTCTCTGTCGGATTGTGCCCCGGCCCCAGGCTCAGCGAGCTGATCGATGTGTCCACCACGTCCGCGCCTGCTTCGATCGCCTTCATCAACGACACCAGCGTCACGCCCGTTGTCGCATGTACGTGTACGTGAATCCTCACCTGCTCGCCCAGCGATTCCTTGATGGCCTTCACAATGTCGTACGCCGGCTGCGGCTTCAGCAGCGCTGCCATATCCTTAATACATAGCGAGTCGCAGCCCAGATCCATCAACTCCCTCGCCATCTGCACATACCCTTCTACCGTGTGCAGCGGGCTTACCGTGTAGCAGATCGTTCCTTGCGCGTGTTTCCCCGCCTTCTTCACCGCCGCTATCGCGCACTTCACATTGCGCACGTCATTCAGCGCGTCAAACACGCGGAACACGTCCATGCCGTTGTCCGCGGACTTCGCCACGAACCGCTCCACCACGCTGTCTTCGTAGTGTCGATAGCCCAGCAGATTTTGCCCGCGCAGCAACATTTGCAGCCGCGAGTTCGGCATCAACTTGCGAAATGTTCTCAACCGTTGCCACGGATCTTCATTCAGAAAGCGGATGCAAGCGTCAAACGTCGCTCCGCCCCAGCATTCCACGCTCCAGAAGCCCGCGTTGTCGATGTCTTCGCAGGCCGGCACCATGTCTTCCAATGCCATGCGTGTGGCCAGCAGGCTTTGGTGTCCGTCGCGTAAGATTAATTCGGTTACTTCAATCGTTCTAGGCATCACTGTGGTCCGTTAGGTGGGTGACCTTGCTGGAGCTGAGCAGGATAACCGGTATCGTCTCGCCTTCAATAGTAACATCCCGTTGCTGCTTCGTTGGGTCCATTTGCAAGAAAAATGAACGCAAATTCGCAAAAGAGTAAATCAAATTTGTGTTTTTACGGGAAAATTATTGCACTTCTGTCTCACTTTGGTGCATCGCGGTGTGATTTCCGTCACTGACCTCTCTCCATTTTCTTGCTTTCCTCTACTCCTCCACCTCCCCACTCTCATTCCCGTCATCACATCGCCGCGAAACATACTTTCGTCAAATCTCTTGAGGCAACACTTGCCCGTTTTCTGCGTCTAATCACAACAAGGTCAGGGAGCAAGCCGTAATTGGTGCGCACCGCATTTCGACTTTCACACTCTGCTCCACCGATGCTGTTGTGGATCAGTAACGCTACGCTATACTAACGGCGCACGCACAATTGAACAGAAACGGCGGCCCTCGCGAGCCACGGTAAACGCATGGACGCTTTCACCAATAGCTCTGCATTCGCCAGGCCCAGGCGCACATCGCTGCTGCTTTTGATCGCTGCCGCCCTGCTTCTCTTCTTCATCCTTCTGCTGCCCCGCATCTTCGCGCGATTCCGCTCCGCATCCTCGCCTTCCGCTACATCTCAGCTCACCGCTCGCGTCGAACAAAAGAAATTCTCCCAGGTGTTTCGCCTCAGCGGCACCACCCAGGCTACTCGCTCGTTCATCGTCAGCGCTCCGCAACTCGAAGGCGCGCAACTCAACAATTTGAATATCACCGCGCTTGTTCCTGCCGGCGCCACCGTCAAACAAGACCAAATCCTTGTGCAGTTCGACCCGCAAGCCCAGGTGAAGGACTTCCTCGACAAACAAAAAACCTACACCGACCTCGTCAGCCAGGTGGAACAAAAAAAGGCTGAAGGAGAAATCGCCAAGGGCAAGGACGATACCGCTCTGGCTCAGGCGGAAAACGCCCTCAAGAAAGCGCAACTCGAAGTTCAGCGCAATGAAATCGTCTCGCGCATCGATGCGGAAAAAAATCAGGAAGCCCTCGAAGAAGCCCAGGCCACCCTCGCTCAAATCAAGAAAACCTATGATCTCAAACGAGCCGCGGCCACCGCTGCCGTGCGCATTCTGGAGATTCAGCGCGACCGCGCGCAAGAAGCCATGCGCTACGCGCAATCCAATTCCGAAAAAATGACCATCCGCTCGCCCATGAACGGCGTCGCCGTCCTGAATACCATCTGGCTCGGCAGCCGCATGGGCACAGTGCAAAAGGGAGATTCCGTCCAGCCCGGCCTTCCCTTCATGCAAGTGGTCGACCCTTCGCAAATGGAGGTGCGCGCCATGGTCAGCCAGTCCGACCTCGATCGCGTCCACCCGGGTCAGGCCGCTACCGTGCGCTTCGATGCCTACCCTGGCATGAGCCTTCCCGCCGTTCTCACTGAAGTTTCCCCCCTCGGCGAGCAAGGCAAATTCTCCGACAAAATTCGCACCTTCTCCGTGCTGTTTGCCATTCAAGGCAACGACCCGCGCCTTCTTCCCGACCTCTCTGCCGCCCTCGACATTATCCAGCAATCTTCCGATAGCGCTCTGGTAGTTCCTCGCAACGCCATCGACCGCGAATCTTCCGGCGATTTCCTGTGGGTGAAAAACTCAACCGGCTACGGCAAGCGCCCCGTCAAGCTCGGTCCTATCAGCGATACCGAAGTCGTCATTCTTTCCGGCGTTTCCAGCGGCGACATCGTCCGTTCGTCCCCCACTCCATGAACACGCCTCTATCATCTCGATTTCGCGGCAGTCGTTCGCTCCTCGCGGTAGCTCCTTTCGTCGCGGCTCTTCTTATTTTCGGTGTCATTCGTTTTGCGCGCTCTGCTCCCAAGATTCCCACCGCCGAGGTGCAGCGCAAGGAATTCGTCGAATACGCCGAACTGCGCGGCACCGTGAAAGCCCTTCAATCCATCACCATCTCGGCTCCCGCCAGCGCCGGCGACCTGCAAATCCTGAACATCGTTGCCAGCGGCTCCAAAGTGAAAAAGGGTGATGTCATCGTGGAATTCGACGCCACCACCCTCAAGCAGAATCTCGCTCAGGATCAATCCGCCCTGAAATCCGCCGACGCCGAAATCCAGCAGGCCAAAGTCGCCGCCAACATGAAAGAGGAGCAAGATCAGACCGACGTTATGAAAGCGCGCTTCGACGTCGAAACCGCGCGCATGGAAACGCAAAAACAGGAAATCCTTTCCGTCATCGAAGGCCAAAAAGCCAAGCTCGCTCTCGACGATGCCCAACAAAAACTCGCCGAAACGGAATCGCGCCTGAAAACTGATCGCGTTTCCTCCGCCTCCAATCTCGACGGTAAGCAGAAAAGGCGCGAAGCCGCTCTCTTTCAGGTTCAACGCGATCAGACGCAACTCGCCGCGCTCACTCTTCGTGCCCCCAACGACGGCACCATCATTATCGAAAACAATGATCAAGCTTCCGGCCCCATGCAGCCTTCCGCTCCCTACAAAGCCGGAGATCACGCCTCTCCCGGCACTGCCCTCGCGCAACTCCCCGATGCCTCCACACTTCGTATTTCCGCTCGCCTCGAAGAAGCGCAACGCGGCAAAGTGCAACTCAAACAACCCGCCAACATTCGTGTCGACGCCGTTCCCGATCGCCATTACAACGGATTTGTCGACGAGATCAGTTCCACCGCCAGCATGGATTTCACTTCCGGCTGGCCTTTCCCAAAAAACTTCACGCTGGGCATCTCCTTGACCGACCAGGACCCGCGCCTCGCTCCCGGCATGGGCGCTCTCGTCCGCGTCGCCGTCGATCACATTGCCAACGGCCTCGTTCTCCCATCGACGGCGATATTCCGCAAAGAAGGTCGCACCCTGGTATACGTCCGCCGCGGCTCCAAGTTTGAAGAAACCGTTGTGGAAGTTGCCCGCCGCAGTGGCGACGATGTCCTCATCGCCCAAGGCGTTAAACCCGGCGACGAGGTCGCCCTCAAAGATCCCACGGTGCCCAAATGACCCTTTTTGGAGTCCGGCGGCTAGCCGTCGCTTTTCGACCCAACCCCTCCGTCGTTAGTGTGCCGCACCCCAAAGATCACCAGAGCACACCTTCACGATTTGCCGAAAAAGCTCTCCCTTCTGTAGAGGCGGCTTTACGCCGCCATCTCCCAGAGGCTCGCAACGGTCGGGAGGGCACAACGCGAGGCGTGCGGGAGGGCACGGCTTCAGCCGTGCCGAAAAAGCATGGAAAATCATGGGCTTTAGCCTCTGAGGGTATCAGACGGCGCGCCGCCCGGACTTGTGCGGCCCTCCTTCTCCTCGCTCTCACTCTTTCCTCCGCCTCCTGCCGCGTCTCCACCGTCGGCGCCAGCGACGGCGACGTCCCCTCCGGCACCGCCCAGAAGGGCGACGTGCAACTTCGCTATCCCACTAATGGACTGCTCAAAGCCACGCAAACCCGCGCCCTCACGGCTCCCGCCGTTGCCGGTGGCACCCTGCGCGTTATTCGTCTCGCGCACACCGGCAGCAGCGTGAAAAAAGGCGACATCGTTCTCGAATTCGATCCCAGCCAGCAGGAATATCTGATGGCACAGAACCGCAGCGACCTCGCGCAAGCAGAACAGGAAATCCTGAAGGACAAAGCCGATGCCGAAGTGCAAACTGCCGAAGACAGCACCTCGCTCTTGAAAGCAAAGTACGCGGTGCGTCGCGCCGAACTCGACGTCAGCAAAAATGAACTCCTCAGCGACATCGATGCCAAGAAAAATCTTCTCGCTCTCGAAGAAGCTCGCCGCGCCCTCACACAGCTTCAGTCCGACATCCTCTCGCATTCCACTTCCAGCCAGGCCGCCATGGCCCTCAGCCGGGAAAAACACAACAAGGCTCGCCTCGCCATGCAGCAAGCGGAAGAAAATATTCAAAACATGAAAGTGAAAGCCGCCATCGACGGCATGGTCGTCATTCACGGCAATCCCAATTCCACCGGCGGCATGTTTTGGGGCGGCATGACTCTGCCCGAATATCACGTCGGCGATCAAGCCAATCCCGGCGCCGTCATCGGCGAGGTCATCGACATTTCCCAGATGGAAATCTCCGCCCAGGTCAGCGAACGCGACCGCCCCTACATCAAATCCGGTCAATCCGTCGAAGTCTTCATGGACGCCCTTCCCAACGATAAATTTCTTGGAAAAGTCACCAGCGTGGGCGGCTCAACGGCCAACAATGATTGGTTCGAGGATATGCAGCGCAAGTTCGATGTCACCATTCGCCTCGATCATTCCGATCCGCGTTTGCGCCCCGGATTCAGTTCGCGCCTCGTCATTCTCGGCGATCAACTCCCGCAAGTCCTCACCATTCCCAGCGAAGCGGTCTTCGACCATTCCGGTAAAACTGTCGCCTACGTCCGCAAAATTGGTTCCTGGCAGCCTCAGGAAATCAAGATTTCCGCATTCACCGAAGGCCGCGCCATCGTCGATAGCGGTCTCGCTCCCGGAACCCAGGTGGCTCTCGTCGATCCCGAAAAACGAGCCGCCTCCAAATCAAAATCCCAGCCCGCCACCGGCCCTTCCGTAGACTCCGGAGGCAACTAGTGTCGTGCCGCGTAAGTTCCTACCATTTTTCTTCAGGAGGCCGGGGCTTTCAGCCCCGGCGTAAAGCCCGTGTTATGAATTGGGCTTTAGCCCCTGAAGACTCCGCACTTCTGCAATGTATTACGGAACGCAACCCTAGCCGGAATTCGCTATGACACATGATTTTATGAATGGCCGGAATACGCGAGCGCGCTGTCATCCTGAGCGGCGCGCCTTTTGCGCTGCGAAGGATCTCACCTCAACCGCTGCGCAAAATTCCCTCGTTCAGACGCTTCGCCGAGGGAGCGGCTCGGCATGAATTCCACCAGCACCCAACTCGTGAAGACCGTTCAGAAGTGGCTCCCCGACCTCACCCTCGGCATCGAGAATCTTTCCACTCACAAATTGCGTTCCCTCCTCACCATGCTCGGAATGATCTTTGGCGTCGCCGCGGTCGTCGCCATGCTCTCCATTGGCGCCGGCGCGCAGCAAAAGGTGATGGCCTTCATCGAGCAGCTCGGCGTTCGCAACCTCATCATCGAAGCCAAGGAATCGGTGAATTGGCAGGCGCTGCAAAAAGTCCGCCGCACTTCACCCGGCCTCACCCTCACCGACTACGAAACACTTCGCAAAGGCATACCCGGCATCCAGGAAAGCACGCCTCGCAAACGC
Organism: Candidatus Acidiferrales bacterium; assembly: GCA_963826335.1. Classification (GTDB taxonomy): domain Bacteria; phylum Acidobacteriota; class Terriglobia; order Acidiferrales; family UBA7541; genus Acidiferrum. The sequence goes on from CAWGXB010000033.1 coordinate 31,883, forward strand.
GTGCAGCCCTCCAAAATTCTCCCCAAACCGCAACTCGATACTCCCGTCGTCTACGGCGTGAATGCCAGCTATCTCATCATCACCAACCTGCGCGTCGTTGATGGCCGCTTCTTCACCTCTCAAGAAGATTCCGCGGCCGCGCCCGTCTGCGTCCTCGGCGCCGGCGCCAAAGACAGCATCTTCGGCGCCTCCAACGCCGTTGGTGAATACGTCAAGCTCAACGACCAGTGGTTCCACGTCATCGGCGTTGTCGCGCCGCAGGCCAGTTCCCAAGCGGATATTTCCGGCGTGCGCAACGAAGATCAGAACAATCTGATTTACGCACCCCTCCATTCCGTGATTTCTCGCCTCGAAGAATCCCAGGCCTGGCTCAAGGATGAAATCGATGGCATCTACCTTCACCTGGCCTCCGCCGGAGACAGTCCCACCGATGCGGAAATTGCGCGCGGCATTCTGAATACCACGCATCACGATGCCGGCGACTTTTCCATCGTCGTGCCCGCCGAACTTCTGGCGCAGCAAAAACGCACTGAGCAGTTGTTCAACACCGTCATGGTGGCCATCGCCTCCATTTCCCTTCTCGTTGGCGGCATCGGCATCATGAACATCATGCTCGCCGCGATTCTCGAGCGCACTCGCGAAATCGGGGTCCGCCGCGCGGTTGGCGCTCGCCAGCGCGATATCGTTCGCCAGTTCATCGTGGAAGCTGTGCTGATTTCTTTTGCAGGAGGATTGCTTGGCATCGCCGTAGGCTTTGGCATGTCCGAACTGATCGGCTGGTTCGCGGGATGGTCCACCGTCGTTACCGCCACCTCCATCTTGCTGGCATTTTTCGTCTCCATCTCCGTCGGCCTGGTCTTCGGCATCTATCCAGCCCTAAAAGCCGCCCGCCTCGATCCAGTAGAAGCCATCCGCTATGAGTAACCACTCAGCGCCGCCAGCACATCACCCGCAGCGTAATACACAGCAAAGTGCACAGCGTTGTGCTGTTTCGATTTTCGTTTTTCGCTTTTCGATTTTCCATTCCCCAAAGAGGTGCCCAGTGAAACTGATCCGCCTTCTAGCCATCTGCACCATCATCCTTCTCCTCCACTGCCATCCCGCATTCCCGCAAGATGACTACAAGCTGGAACGCCTCCTGGGCGTGCCCGCAGCGCAGAAGCCTCTGACCGCGCTGCCTCCACCCGAAGGTTTCCAGGAGCATATTGCCGACGGCAAACTGGTCCTCTCGCTCGACGATGCCATTCGGCTGGCGATGGCCAACAACACCGACATCCGCATCGATCAGACCGCCATCAATACCGCGCAGAACAACATTTTCCGCCAGTACCAGCTCTTCGACCCAGTTTTCACTGGCAGCTTCAACGACCAACGCCAAAAGTCGCAAACCAATAGCGAACTGCAGGGCGCCGAAATCTTGAACGACCTCTCGCAGACCACCCAGTTTGGCTACACGCAAATCTTTCCCACCGGCACAAATTTCCAAACCAGTTTCAGCGCCAACAAGTTCTCCACCAATAGCGGCTTCTTCACTTTGAATCCTTCCTTCACTACTTCCTGGCAATTCCAGGTCACCCAGCCGCTGCTCAAAAATTTCGGCACCTTCCCCAACAAGGCTCCCATTTACATTGCGCAGCGCAATCTGCGTCAGTCCCAGGCGACCTTTCAGGGTGAAGTCAGCGACATCCTCTATCTGGTCGTCACGCAATATTGGAATGTGGTGCTGAACCGCCAGGCCTATGAAGTACAGAGGAAGTCTTTCGAAGAAGCCCAGAAGAGTTACGAACACGACAAAAAAGCCCTGAGCCTAGGCGCGTTGCCCCCACTCGACATTTACCGCTCTGAATCCGAAGTGGCTGCTCGGCGCGTCAGTGTGATTCAAGCGGAATACTCGTTGAAACAAGCGGAAGATCTGCTCCGGCAAATTCTGGCTGCCGATCGCGACTCCGCCATCAATGGACTCGACCTCAGCCTTACCGAAAAACCCGAACCCACCGATGCCCTGCTGCAAATGGATATTGCCACCGCTATGTCCCTGGCTCTTGCAAATCGCCCCGAACTCGACGCCGCCAGCCAGCAGCTCGCCAGCGACGCCTTAAGCGTGCGTCTCGCTCACAATAATCTTCGTCCCGACCTCGAACTCGGCGGTTTCTACGCGCCGACCGGCCTCGGCGGCAATCAATATTCAACCGCCGTCCCGCCCGTGCTGCTTTCTACCGGCGGAATTGGCCAAAGTCTCAGCCAGATGTTCGGGCTGAAGTATCCAACCTACGGCCTCACTCTGAATCTTCGCCTGCCCATCAAGAATCACGGCGCGGAAGCGGACCTGGCGGACGCGCTGGTCACGCAGCGCGGCGATCAATATCGCCAGGCGCGCACGACACAAACCGTGAATTTGGACGTAACCAATGCGGTCCACTTGTTGGAGCAATCGAAGTTAACGCTGGAAGCCGCCAAAATCGCCAGGGACCTGGCGCAAAAAAGCCTGCAAGCGGAGGAACGCAAGTATCAGCTGGGCTCCACAACTGTGTTCTTCGTTCTAGATGCGCAAACGCAACTCGCCCAAGCTGAATTGGCGCTAGTCCAAGCCGAAACCGGCTATCAGACCGCGGTCGCCGGCATCGATCACGCCACCGGCAAGCTCCTCGAGCGCCACCAAATCAAACTACTCCCTCCCCACAACTGAAATCGTATCTTCGGTTTGTAGCGGCCGCCTTCTAAGGCGGGCGTCTTCTGTCTTCATGTAGCGCTAGCTTTTATGCTAGCCCAGCGTTGCCAACGTGCTGTTAGGGGGTCGGAGCTTTTAGCTCCGACATTAAATGCTTGGCTGACACTGGGCTTCAGCCCCTGGGGAAACGCTTTGCCTCTTTCCGCAGCCTATTTAGCCGCTGATGACGCTTTTCGCAGTCCAGACGCTAACGTTTGGCTTTCCCGCTACAAACTTGCTTGTACCGGAAGCACCCCACCAGATGATCGTTCACCAATCCCGTAGCCTGCATCAACGCATAACAAATCGTCGGCCCCACAAACCGAAACCCGCGCTTCTGCAAATCCTTGCTTAACGCCACCGACAGTGGCGTCTGTGCCGGCAACGATCGATGCGTCTTCCACGCATTCTGAATCGGCGCTCCACCCACAAACTTCCACACATACGCATCGAAGCTTCCGAATTCCTCCTGCACCTTCAAGAACGCCGCCGCGTTCGCAATCGTCGCGTCAATCTTCAACCGGTTGCGAACAATCCCGGGGTCCCGCAACAGCTCCCGCTTCTTCCGCCCATCGAATTTCGCCACCTTCGCAGCATCGAATTCCGCAAACACTTCACGATACCGCTGGCGCTTATTCAAAATCGTCTCCCAGCTCAACCCGGCCTGCGCGCCCTCCAATATCAGAAACTCAAACCATCGCCGGTCGTCTCGCACCGGCACTCCCCACTCTTCATCGTGGTAGCGAATGTTGATGTCATTCGCAGCCCAGGTACAGCGCACCAATTCGGCAGCAGCGTTCTTCATGATCGATGTCCCAACCGCTTTCAAACGAAAAGCGGCCCGCCTTCATCCTTTGCAAGTGCAAAAGGAAGGCGGGCCGAAGACTAAAGTACCGATGAAGCGAACTCCGCGAAACTGGCGAGCCCGAAAGCTATCCTGCCGGCATCAACCCAGATGCCGCGCCAGCGCCTTCGTAATCTGATCCTTGGGCACCGCGCCCACGATCTGCTCCACCACCTGCCCATCCTTGAATACCAGCAGTGTCGGTATTCCCTGCACGCGATACCGGCTCGGCGAGCTCACCGCTTCGTCCACGTTCAGCTTCGTCACCTTCAGCTTACCGGCGTAGTCCTGCGCAATTTCCGCTACCGTGGGCGCCAGCATGTGGCACGGTCGGCACCACTCCGCCCAAAAATCCACCATGACGGGCTGTGCCTTGCTTGCTTCCAGCACTTCCGCGTCGAAATTTCCGTCATTCACCGCAAGTATATTATCAGCCATAACGTTATTGTGTCCTCGACGGTCTGCAACCAGGCAGCCGCTTTCTAGTCTCAATTAGATGTTGGAACCGCGTTTAGGTTTCGTGCTGCTCGGGCAGCTTCATATAGTTTCGCATATTCCGCGGCAGACGTGTTCCACGAAAAGTCCTTGGCCATCCCGTTCAATTGAATGCGCTTCCAGACGCCTTCATTCGAATAATGGTGCAACGCCTGCCGAATCGTGTCCAGCAGCGCCGCCCCAGTATATTCCGTGAACTTAAACCCGGTTCCAGTACCCGTCTGCAAATCGAAGGATTCGATGGTGTCGTCTAACCCTCCGGTTGCCCGTACGATCGGCACCGTTCCGTAGCGCAGGCTGTAGATCTGATTCAGCCCGCAAGGCTCGTAGCGCGACGGCATCAGGAACATGTCCGCGCCCGCCTCGATCAGATGCGCCGTAGGATTGTCGTACGCTACCTTCAGCCCAACGCGCCCCGGCAAATCCTGGGCCAGCGCGCGAAACAGGTCTTCGTACCGGCGGTCGCCCGTGCCCAGCACCGCCAGCAAAACATCTTCTTGCATCAACTCATGAGCGATCGCGGCGATTAAGTCGAATCCTTTTTGATCCGCGAAACGCGAAACAATCCCCAGAACCGGCCGGTTAGGATTGTCATTCAGCAGCTGCAACTGCTCCAGCAGCGCCAACTTGCACACCCGTTTTCCGGAAAGATCTTTGGCGGAATATTTTGCGGGGATTAACGCATCCCGGTCGGGACTCCACGCCCCATAATCCACTCCATTCAGGATTCCCACCAGACGATCCGCACGCGATCGGATCACTCCCTCCAGGCCGAAGCCGAACTCCGAAGTCTGAATTTCCTGCGCGTATTTCCGACTGACCGTCGTCAAGTAATCGGAGTAGATCAGTCCGCCCTTCAGGAAATTGATGTTGCCGAAAAACTCGATGCCTCCCGGATGGAACACCCCAGCCGGTATTCCCGCGCGCTCCATGGCATCTTTCGGAAACACCCCTGGATAGCCGATATTGTGCACCGTGAAAACCACGGGCAGATTCTTCACCGTGGGATCGTCAGCGTACGACGAACGCAAAAGCACCGGAACCATCGCCGTTTGCCAGTCGTGGCAATGCAGAATGTCTGGCATCCACACCTGCTTCGCCAGTTCGATTGTGGCGCGCGACAACTCCGTGAACCTCTCGGCATTGTCGGGATACTCGTGATTCCTGTCGCCGTATATTCCGTCGCGGTCAAAATAAAAAGGGTCGTCGAGAAAATAGTAACGCACGCCCTGGTGAAATCCGCCATTGGAAATCGCCGGAAAACGCAGCCGCGTTCCCTGCGGAATCGTCAGGCTCGGGACCACCGTCTTACTGGCTTTCACTCCGTGGTACCGCGGCAGGAACACCGCCACTTCGTGGCCCAGCTTCACTAGCGCTCGCGGCAACGCCTCAATCACGTCGGCCAGGCCGCCTGTCTTGGCATACGGTAGCGCTTCAGAGGCAGAGAAGAGGATGCGCATGTGGCTAATGAATTTCTACGCTATCGAAGGCCGACGATGCCGTCAAGCGGCCCCCACCCGCATGTGCGGCATCAGTGCTGTTAGACTTGGCTGGCGAGGAATCATGGCGCGTCAACGGCTTGGCCAACATTTTTTGGGCGATGAAGGATGGCGCGAGCAAATCGCCCGGGCCATCCGCGTGTCGCCTCACGCGATGCAGCCAACTGCCGCGGCGAACGCGCAGAATTTCCGGTGGGTCGAAATCGGCGCCGGCCACGGAGAGATGACCGAGCACTTGCTGAAAAGTGGCGCTCCCGTCACCGCGGTCGAACTCGATCCTCCTCTTATCCAGCGCCTCCAGAGCCTCGCTGAATTCCACCCCAACCTCACCGTCGTTCACGGCGACATCTTGAACACCGATCTCGCGTCCATCGCCGCCGGCAACCGCATCCGCATCTACGGCAACCTTCCCTATTACATTACTTCGCCCATCCTCCACCGCTTTTTCCAGGTTGCCCCGCTGATTGACGAAATCCACGTCGTCATCCAATTGGAAGTAGCCCATCGCCTCACCGCGCATCCCGGCAGCAAATCTTACGGCTACTTGTCCGTGCTCACGCAATTCTACGCCCGGCCGGATTTGGCCCTCCGTATTCCCCGGGGCGCCTTTCGTCCTCCGCCAGAGGTGGATTCCGCGCTGGTCAGCATGCGCCTTCCGGGAGAAAGCGCCAAACTGAAGCTCGAAGATGAGGCCGCATTCCTCGAATTCGTGAAAGCCTGTTTCGCGCAAAAAAGAAAGACGCTCGCCAACAATCTACGCGGAATTCACGAACCAGCGCGCACTCATGAAATACTGAAGAACTTGCAGTTACGAGAAGATGCCCGCGCCGAACAATTAACCGTGGAAGAATTGGCCGCGGTGTTTCGCGCTGCCAAATAGCCGTTATCTCTTAATCGCAGACAGCAGCCGATCGGGATAGTCCGACATGATGCCGTCCACCCCGGCGCTGGCCAGCAAGCGCATGTGCGCGGGGTTGTTAATCGTCCAGCAGACCACCTGCAGATCGCGTTTGTGCGCTTCGTGCAGAAAATTGGGCGTGACCAGATTGCCGCGAACCGCAACTTGCCGCGCCCCAATTTCCGTCGTCTTCGCCAGCACGTCCTCGATTTGATTATCGAAAAGCAGCCCCGTCATCAGCGTCGGCTCCAGCCGGCGCAGCCCTTCCAGAATGCTGGGGTCGAACGAAATGATCACCACGCGTGCGATTTGCTGCGCTTCGCGAAGCGCGCTGATCAGCGCGTGTTCTCCTCCCCAGAATCCATTGGGCTTCAGCTCCAGATAGAACACCACGTCGTGCTTCCGCGCGAATTCCAGAATCTCCGGCAGCGTCGGCACGCGCTCTCCCATATATTCGCTGCCAAACCACGACCCCGCATCCAGCCGCCGTACTTCGGCCAGCGTCATGCCCTGCACGGCTCCTTGACCCGTAGTGGTCCGGTCAACCGTCTCGTCATGCAGGGCAACAAAGTGTGCGTCCCGCGTCAGATGCAGGTCGGTTTCAATGAACGTCACTCCCAGCGCTGTGGCGCGCCGGAACGCAGCCAGCGTATTCTCCGGCGCATAACCGGAAGCTCCACGATGAGCGATAGCAAGCACGGAAGAGGCAACCTCCTCATGGAAAACGCACCATGAATTTTCAGGCAGCGCGCGCGATTCCCTGTCGTATGCTAACACCGTAGCGTCACTCGCGCAGGATAGCTGCGCAGCAAAGAGGCGTGAAGCTAAATATGGGGCGGCGGGAATGAAAGCGATCAGCGCAATTGGCGCGATGGGAATAGCCGTGATGCTGTTGTTGGCGGCCGGCCAGCTTGCCGCGCAGATCAACGACAAACATTCCAAGGTCGACGATAACTTGTCGCGCACCGTCCATCATCAGCTCCAATCGCTTCCCTATTATTCGGTTTTCGACTATCTGTCCTACACCATCGATGGTTCCAAGGTAACCCTCAGCGGCCAGGTCGTACGTCCCACGCTCAAGGAGCACGCCGAAGCGGCCGTAAAAAGCATCGAAGGCGTTCTGTCGGTGGTAAACAACATCGAGGTTTTGCCGAAATCGCCGCCCGATGATGAACTGCGGCGCGACGTTTACCGTGCCATCTTCGAGGATTCAGCGCTCAAGCTGTATGCGGTCGAACCTTTGCCCACGATACACATCATCGTGAAAAATGGAATCGTGACCCTCGAAGGCACCACCAACAGCAAGGCCGACAAAGACCTGGCGGACGCCAAAGCACGCGGCGTTCAGGGCGTCCAAAGCTTGGCCAATCATCTGCTAGTCCGCGACAAGCAATCTGCGGCAAAATAGGAGCGGTGCAGGCAGAAACGAATCCGGGGGGAAGCGAATGGCTGGGCAAAGCAAGGATCCATACGCGAATCATGGCGATTCGCGCGACACGCCGGCGCGCCAAAAAATGGTAGCGCTGCGCGAAGCGCTGTTGCGTCTCCACAAGTCGCTGCTCGAAATGGAGCGCCGCGACTACGAAAAAGCTCATGGCAAGGTCACCGCGGGCGAACTCTTCCGCCTGGTGGTCGACAATCCACAGTTTGCCTGGCTCCATAACATTTCCGAGTTCGTCGTCCGCATCGACGAAAACCTCGAAAGCGAAAAAGGCGTCACCGAAGAAGACAGCAGCGGCTCCATGCTCCTCGCCCGCAAAATGTTCGCTCCAACCGAAAGCGGCGACAGTTTTCAGAAACGATATTACGACGCCATCCAGCGCGATCCCGCCGTGGTGATGGAACACGCCGAACTGGCGCGCCTATTTGGGAACGAGCCCAAAGACGCGGAGAACCAGTAACAACCCCCTCGCTGCAATCTGCCGAGAGACTTTTCTTTTCCCGCCCCCTAAACTAACAGGAAATTTCGCTAAAGCCGCCGGCATGGCCTACACTCATCGCCACCCAAGCCGGAAATGCAATAGGCGCTCGCCAACAAGCGCTACAGGATTGTCGGGATGGCCGCAAGAATCAATCGTGGACTATTTTGGCCGTTTTGCAATATGGTAGAACCCCACTGAGGAGGACTCATGGCAAAGAAAGACAAAATCACCGAAGTCAGCGTCAAAGTTGGAGCGGCCCTCGGCAAAGCGGAACGTAAAGCGCGGAAAATCGCCAATGTTGGAGACGTAGCCAAGCAAGAATTGAAAGCCATCTCCAAACAGGTCGACGAACTCAAAAAACAATTGGCCAAAACCACCAAGCGTTTGCAAAAGGCCCTCAGCTAACAGACTCCATTAGTTGTCATAGAGGGTGCCCCAGGTGCCGGTTTTGCACCTAGGGTCTTCGCGTCTCAAGGAGACCCGCCATGACGCATCCCAAAGCCTCCATCGCCCCAATGCTGTCCGTCCGCCATGGCGCCGAGGCGGTTCAGTTCTACAAAGCCGCCTTTGGCGCTACCGAACTCTTCCTTCTCGAGAATGATGGCTCTGTAGTCGCTCAACTATCCGTCGGTGATGCCGAGTTCTGGGTCGCCGACGAATCCCCCGAGCATCTCAACTTCAGCCCCGAATCCCTTGGCGGCGCTACCACCCGCATGGTCATGGTCGTGGACGACCCGGATGCGGCCTTCAACCGCGCGGTCGCCGCCGGAGCCAAAGTGGTCATGCCGGTCGAGGACCAGCCCTACGGTTGGCGCGTGGGACGCATCCTCGATCCTTTCGGCCACCACTGGGAAATTGGCAAGCCCTTGGCAGGCGCCTAAGTCAGGTCCGCTTCATCCGCGCCCGTTCCCGGCAATCGCCCTTTCTAAATAATGTACTTGACACTCTGATTATCACTGCCGCAAACTCTACGCGATTACAGTTGCGCCTCGCGCTTTTTCTCCTCCACGCGAGCCCCCCAACAAAACCCACATTCATCTTTCACTGGAGATCTCCATGTCTACCGATAGTTCTCACGACCGTATTGGTCTGTGTTCTTGACAAACCGACCCAGAGCCACAATCCCGAGCCAAGCTCAAACGGGGTTGACGCCCCGGAAGCTCTCCCCAATCCGGCGCTCCTAACTCCCTTAAAATGAACACATCCGCATCTGTTCATTCTAAAGGACTTTAACTCCCGCAGAATGAACACATCCACAAAATCAACTTTTTGGGGGAGTGCGGCGGCTCGCCGCCGCTTTTCCCAGCCCAGCCAACAACTCAAGCCGACGTCCCTGTAGCTCAACCCTTCAGGGGTGAGGCGCTCCACTGAACTGGCGCAAGCCTATGAGCGCTCCTGATTCACCGCCCATCAGCTAATGTTTCCTCCCGCATCAACACTAGTTTGCCTGCCACATTAGAGTAGGTTAAACTGCACCGCAAAGTGACGGCTACGCCCTCAATCATTGGTCGTACTATCTCGCATTACACCGTCGTCGAAAAACTTGGCGGCGGAGGCATGGGCGTTGTCTATCGTGCCGAAGACATCCGCCTCGGCCGCAACGTCGCTCTCAAATTCCTTCCTGAAAATATTTCTCCAGACAGGCAAGCAATCGAGCGATTCCGCCGCGAAGCTCGCGCAGCCTCGTCGCTGAACCATCCCAACATCTGCACCATATACGACGTCGGAGAATTCGAAGGACGCCCTTTCATCGCCATGGAGCTGCTGGAAGGGCAAACGCTGAAGCACCGCATCGCCAAGAAATCATTCGCGACTTCGGAGCACTTGGACATCGGCATACAAATCGCCGACGCCCTCGAAGCAGCCCACGCCAAGGGCATCGTCCACCGCGACATCAAGCCCGCCAATATTTTTCTCGTCGATCGGGGCCCTGCTAAAATCCTCGATTTCGGACTCGCCAAGCTCGCCGCGTTTCGCGAACCCTCCACCGACTCCACCAGCGATTCCACGTTGCTCACACACACCCACTTCCTCGATGACGACATAATCACAAGCACCGGCATGTCTCTCGGCACCGTGGCCTATATGTCCCCCGAACAAGCTCGCGGCGAAGAGCTGGACTCGCGCACCGATTTGTTCTCCCTCGGCGTCGTGCTCTACGAAATGGCCACCGGCGTCTTGCCGTTCAACGGGTCAACCGTCGCGCTGGTCTTCGATGGCATCCTGCATTCTGCCCCAACTCCCGCCACGCGTATCAATCCCAGCGTGCCCGCGCCGCTGGAAAATATTCTTTCCAAGGCGTTGGAAAAAGACATCGATCTGCGGTACAGCACTGCCGCTGAGCTTCGCAGCGACCTGAAACGCCTTCGGCGAGACATGGACCCCACCCTTTCGGGCGCTAGCGGCGCTGTGTCTGGTGCGCTGCCCTCGGCTGGCGCACGCCCTCGCACCAGTGCCTGGCAGAAATGGGCAGCGGTGGGCGTCGCTGCGATTGCAGCGCTGGCATTGCTCGGCTTTGCGCTGACACGCCCCGTTGCGCCGCCACGCGTGCTGCGCACCGTCGAACTCACGAACACCAACCGCCCCAAATCCGGCATCGTCACCGACGGCGCCCGTCTCTACTTCATCGAAAGCCAGTCCATCTTGTCGCAAACCTCTGTCACCGGTGGAGAGACGTTTACGATTCCTACCTCATTGGAGAACACCGGCTTCGCCAACGTCTTCGATATTTCCCCAGACGGCTCCTCGCTCTTGATGAATACCGCGCATGGAACCTCCCTCGACGGTCCGCTGTGGAGCGTGCCGGTTCTGGGCGGCTCGCCGCGGCGCTTGGGATCGCTGGAAGGCCATGCTGGAGCGTGGTCGCCGGACGGCAAAAAGGTGGTCTACTGCAGAGGGAACGAAATCGGCGTGGCGCGCAGCGACGGAAGCGACCCACACCCGCTGCTGACCACCGCGGGAACGCCCAGCGACATTCGCTGGTCTCCCGATGGTTCGCTATTGAGGTTCACGCTGAACGATCCGCTCACCAATAGCCGCACCATCTGGCAAGCCTCGGCCAGTGGCGGCAATCTACACGAGTTACTTCCCGGCTGGAACAGCGTGCCGAACGAGTGCTGCGGCGATTGGACGCCCGACGGAAGGTACTACGTCTTTCAATCCCTTCAAGACGACACCGCAAACATCTGGGCGCTGCGCGAACGCGGCGGTCTTTTCGGCTCCAAGACGCACGAGCCGGTTCAGTTGACCACTGGACCCATGAATGTAGGCAGTCCCGTGGCCAGCCGCGATGGCAAAAAACTGTTTGTACAAGGATGGAAGCCGCGCGGCGAACTGGTGCGCTACGACGCCAAATCTGGGCAACTCGCGCCCTACCTTTCCGGATTATCGGCAATGGGATTGGACTTCTCTCGCGATGGCCAGTGGGTGGCGTACAACGATTCCTCCGATGGCACGATGTGGAGAAGCAAGCTGGACGGCACCCAGAAGCTCCAACTGGTTTTCCCCCCGATGCTCGCCTACCTGCCTCGATGGTCGCCGGACGGCAAGCAGATCGCCTTCTTTGGCCATCCTCCCGGCGCGCCGTATCAAATCTACGTAGTGCCAGCCGAGGGCGGTACGCCCGAATTGATCTATCGCAATGATATGAATCTGGCCGACCCCAGTTGGTCGCCGGATGGTAAGTCGATGGCCTTCGGCGAAAATTCGCTGAACAATGAAGGTTCCGCTGTCTACACGCTGGATTTGCAGACGCGGAAATCCACCAAGCTGCCGGGCTCAGATGGCCTCTATTCGCCACGCTGGTCGCCCGACGGACGCAGGATTGCCGCTATCACGCTGGATTCTCTGCATCTCAAACTTTTTGATCTGGCGACGCAGCAATGGACGGAGCTCGCGAATATTTTTGTGGCCTATCCCACGTGGTCGCGCGATGGCCGATATCTGTACTTCAACGGCATACAGAACAACACAGAAGGTTACTACCGCGTGCAAGTTTCAGAGCACAAACTGGAGCGCCTCTTCAGCATGAAAGGCTTTCAGGCCGCCGGCGGAGCCTTCGGCAACTGGTCCGGCCTGGGCCCCGACGACCTACCGCTGCTGGTCCGCGACGCCAGCATCCAGGAAATTTACTCCCTGGACTGGGACGCCCCATAGGATCAGGCGATCTGCTTTTATTGAAGTGCGGCGGCTAGCCGCCGCTTTTCGATCCCCACTCGCGCGTCCTGTGTAGCGGCCGCCTTCTGAGGCGGGCGGCTCGGTTCTCTCTTGGCTTTCCTCCGTGCCCTCTGTGGTGAATCACCCCGCCTACGAATTCCACGTCACCCGCGAAATTTGTTCCTTCCGCTTGTCCCACTCATTCCCCGAAATAATCCGCGGCGCCACCTCAATCAACCGCGGAGTCAGCTTGAATACCGTGGCCGCGTTCCAGGGCCGCCCGTCGCGGGTGCGATATTCCCGGATGTTCAGCGCGTCGGCCATACTCTTGAACGACACGTCCTGCACGATAAGTTCAGTCAGGAACTTCAGCGTCTGCATTTCCAGTGGGTCGTCTTCCAGGTGACGGCAGTCCGCGGCGATGCGCAGCCCGAACGGAATTTCCTCCGAGCCGACTTCTTCGACAGTCGGCTCGGGGGGTTCGCCAGAGACCTCCACTTCGCGTTCCCATTCCAGAGCCACCAGATTCCAACCGGCGTCGTGCATTTTCGACAAGTATTGCGAGGTGGGCAGAATACGTACCTTTTCCCGAATGTGATCGATCTTTTTCATCGGACGCGCCTCCAAGCTAGAAATGGGAACGGAGAGGTGAACCTCGCCGTCCTCGAATGTGCAATTGGCCTGCCAAGCCGAACGCCGGATAAATGGAAGCAACAGAAGAGTTTGCGAGGCGTCCACAGGCTGCTCGCCCAATGAAAATGTCCGGTTGTGGGATGCGCTTGTCGCGCCGCCGGACAGTCCTCGGCCTGACCCGCTCGGTCAGGCTAGCGGGCCTGGGGAGGCAGAAGGCGCGGACGCTCCCCAACGCGCCGCCCTTCTCAGGTGTTAACTGGATTCTTCCCGGCGAACAATCCGCGTACCATCCACCAATTCACGGACCATCTCACATTCCGGCTGACGAGGAGACTATATGGCGGCGACGCGATCGGGCGAACTGGAACCATCGATTTCACGAGACCAACTGGCGGACTATCTGAACGAAGATCTGGCTCGCGAATATCAGGCCATTATTTCGTATGTAATCTATTCGCAGGTGCTGAAGGGCGCCGAATACATGGCCATCGCCGACCAGCTTGCCCTGCACGCCAAGCAGGAACTCGACCACGCCCTGACCATTTCGCGACAGATCGATTATCTCGGCAAAATGCCTGTCGCCACGCCGAAGCCTGTGAAGACTTCGGAAAAAGCTGAGGAAATGCTGCGCGCCGATCTGGCGAACGAGACCGAAACCATACGCAATTACCGCGAGCGCGTTCAACAATGTGAACTATTGGGCGAGTACGCCATGGCCGAGCAGATCCGCCAAATCCTGGTTCAAGAGCAAGACCATCAAATCGATCTGGCCACCGCCCTCGGCGAAGACGTGCCAGCCGCCGAAGCTCCCAGAGTAAAAAAAGCTGCAAAGTAGCTACCCCCAACCACAGCAACAATACGTGTAACCGCGGAACCGACTATCAACCGCGGCCATCTTTCAAGCGCGACATCTATACTTGTCATTCCGAGCGAAGCGAGGGATCTGCTTTTAGTCTTACTGCAGAGGCGGCTTTACGCCGCCACGGCATCGTAGTTGTAGCAACCGTAAGAACACTCACCGCAATTCGAGCTAACCCATCCAGCTCGTGGTTTTCTCTGTGCCCTCTGTGTCCTCTGTGGTAAATCAGTAAGGCTCGCCACTAAACCAAACCATGATATAAGGCTCCCAGTGCAATAAAGGCGTGCGAGGAAACGATGACCGAAGCGTCGCACAAGCGGGCGGAGCAACTGCTCGCGTTGGCACGAGCGCAGTTTGCCCCATTACGCGATGCCGAAGAGAAACTCCTCCGCTCCGCGCCCGCGGGCGAAATAGCCTGGTGTGGCCCAAGCAAAAAAGATTCCGATCCAACAAACGACGCGCGCAAGTCCGATATGTGGGGCGACACGCGTGCGATACGCGCGGAGCTGATTCGTTGGCTCTGCGTAGATTCCGCGGCCCGCGAGTGTGTGGACCAGCGAGGCATTCAGACCCACGGCGCGCGCATCGAAGGAGAACTCGATCTATCGTTCGTCACAGTTCCCTTCCCGCTGAATCTCACCTGCTGCGGCCTGCGGCGAGAAACGACCCTGCGATTCCTCGACATTCCCACACTGAGCCTCAGCGGATGCTCGGTGCGCTCCATCAACGCGGAATGCGCCTCGGTAAAAGGAAGCGTAACGCTCAGCAACGGCTTCTACGCTGAGGGTGAAGTGCAACTCCTGGGCGCAAAGATAGGCAGCAACCTGGATTGCAGCGCGGGAAGATTTCGCAATGCCACCGGAAAGGCGTTGCGCGCGGATCGCATTTGCGTACAAGGAAGCGTGTTCCTCAGGAACGCCTTTGTGGCGGAAGGAGAAGTGCGGCTGTTCGGCGCGGAAATTGGCGGCAACCTGGAATGCAACGACGGAACCTTCAAGAACGCGGGTGGCAGGGCGTTGAGCGCGGACCGCGCGAGTGTGCAAGGCAGCGTCTTTCTGCGCGATGGTTTCAGCGCGGACGGAGAAGTGCGCCTGCCGGGCGCCAAGATCGGCGGCAACCTGGAGTGCAATCAGGGCGTGTTCAAAAACCCCGGCGGAGTGGCCCTGAATGCTGACCGCATCAGCGCGCAAGGGAACGCGCTGCTCAGCGGAGGATTCGTAGCCGAAGGTGAAGTCGACCTGGCCGGCGCGCAGATCGGAAACAATCTAAGTTGCGATGGAGGCATATTCAAAAATGCCGGCCGCCGCGCCTTGAACGCCGATGGAATCAACGTTAAGGGTTTCGTGTTTTTTCGCGGCGGCTTTCGCGCGGAAGGCGAAGTGAACCTGCTCAGCGCGCAGATTGGCGACAATCTGGAATGTGATGGCGGCTCTTTCAAAAATGCGCCCAGCCGCGCGTTGAACGCCGACCGCATGAACGTGCAAGGAAATGCGATGTTCCGCAGCGCATTCAGCGCGGAAGGCGAAGTGCGCATGGTGAACGCGGTCGTCAAGGGCACGCTGGTTTGGACCGGAGTAAGCAATCCGACCGGGGTGACCTTGATCCTCCGAAACGGTACGGCGGGCGCCATCCAGGACGACCCAGCCAGTTGGCCCAGCGCGGGACGATTAGACCTGGATGGATTTGTGTACGGACACATTGTCACGGATTTAACGGATGCAAAGAACCGTTTGCGATGGCTCAAGCTGCAGCAGCCCTTCACGCCGCAGCCCTATCGGCAATTAGCCAAGGTGATGAACGACGCGGGATTCGATCGCGGAGAGCGGCGCGTGCTCTTTGAAATGGAAGATCGCATCTGGAAGGAAGAGGGCAGCGTGGCGTCCGCGCTCTTCCGCTGGCCGCTCAGCCTGGTGGTGGGTTATGGATACTATCCGATGCGCGCTTTGCTGGGATTGGCGATTCTCGTGCTCCTGGGTTGGGGAGTGTATTCGGGAGCGCGTTCCGCGGGAATGATGGTGCCGAAAGACCTGCAGGCGTATGCGTATTTCAAGCAGAATGGGCAAGCACCGTCATTTTACGAGCCGCTTGGTCCGCTGGTGTTTTCCCTGGAAAATTCGTTGCCATTGGTAAAGTTAGGCCAGACGGATTACTGGCGTCCTGATCCCGCGCCCGCGCAGCCGGCATCGTGGCTGAATTCGCCGCGCTTCCTGTTTGTCTTTTTGCGCCTGCAAACATTGTTGGGATGGATCCTGGCAACCTTATTTATCGCCGGCGTAACCGGTATCGTCCAAAAAGATTGACCCCTTGGAGTGCGGCGGCTAGCCGCCGCTTTTCGACGCGACGCCTCATATTGGTCAGTGGTGAGCAACACCGTCAGAAGTCAACGTCCTCGAAACTTGCGGAAGTACTCTGCATTTTAGGGGGTCGGAGCTTTAGCTCCGACAACAAGTGCTTGGCTCTCATTGGGCTTTAGCCCCCGCGGAATCCGAACCGCGCGAACTGAATTTAAATTGGCGCCGCCGCATCTTCCCTTAGAACCCGCTCCAAGCTCTCCGTAAAAAGTCTGGCGTCGGCATCTGAGAGAATCAAAGGCGGACGAAGCTTGATGACGTTATGATGCGGCCCATCGGTGCCAGCCAGGATCCCCACATCGCGCAGCCGATCCACCACATACGATGCTTGCTCAGTAGCGGGCGCCCGCGTCTCACGATCATTGACGAGATCGAGCCCCAGAAAAAGGCCCGAGCCGCGCACGTCCCCAAGCAGTGGATACCTGGATTGCAGCGATTGTAGAGCGGCAATCCAGCGCGAGCCAACTTCGAGCGCATTTTTCTGCAACTGCTCGTCGTGCAGAACGTCAAGCACCGCAAGACCAGCGGCGCACGCAACTGGATTGCCTCCAAACGTCGAGAAAAATTCCATGCCATTAGCAAACGACGCCGCGATTTCCGCAGTCGTGACCACGGCGGCCAAAGGAAACGCGTTGCCGATGGGCTTGCCGAACACCGCGATGTCCGGCACCACCTGCTGCGATTCGAATCCCCAGAAATGAGTGCCTAAACGGCCGAAGCCGACTTGAACCTCGTCAGCGATACAGACGCCGCCGTGCGTGCGTACATGTTTGTAAACTTCACCGAGGTAATTCGGCGGAAACACGATTTGGCCGGCAACGCTCGGCAGAGTTTCCGCAATGTACGCGGCGATGCCCCGCTTTTCCCTTTTCAGCGACGCCAGAATTTCGCCGACGTGAGCAGCATATTTCTTGCCCAGATCGGTTTCACCGCGCCGGTACAGTCCGCGATAGTCGTCGGGAATGGGCGCAACGTGAACCCACGGCTTTTGCCCGCGGCCCCCGGGACCATTGAATTTGTACGGACTGATATCGATGAGCGTGTTGGTGTGGCCGTGGTAAGCGTGCTCGAGCACAAGAATATCTTCGCGACCGGTGTGCGCGCGGGCGATGCGCAGCGCGAGTTCGTTGGCTTCGCTGCCTGAATTTACGAAGTAGCAGACGCGCAGAGGTGCCGGAAGAAGCGCCGTGAGCCGCTCAGCGTAACGGTTGGCGTTGTCGTGCAGATAGCGCGTATTGGTATTAAGGACGGCGACCTGATCCTGCACCGCGCGAACCACTCGAGGATGCGAGTGGCCGACCAATGGAACATTGTTGTAGACGTCCAGAAAAGCGCGCCCGGTGTCGTCGAAAAGATATTGCTTCCAGCCGCGAACGATTTTTAGCGGCCGGCTGTAGGAGATGCTGAGATTCTTGCCGAGCAGAGCGCGACGCCGAGCCAGCGTATCGTCAACCGAAGGAGCGGCCGGCGGAAGATTGCTGGCGGGAATGCCGAGGATGAGATTGGGATCGGGAGAAAGGCCCAGCCAGACTGAACGCTCGGAAGCGAACGCGACACCGGGAAAATCGCTGAAACGATCGAGAAGGTTGAGAACGATTTGAAAATGCAGATGCGGAGGCCAACCACCATTTTCGCGTGCATGGCCAATGTGCGCGAAGACTTCGCCGCGCGAGATGCGCTGGCCAACTTTCAGTGAATCGAGCGTCCCGGTAGAGAGATGCCCGTAGAGAGTAAAGAATTCGACGCCAGGCGCGGGCTCATGATGAAGGATAACGACAGGGCCGTAATCAAGAGGCGCGGCATTGTTCGCCAGCGCGTGAACTGTCGCGTCAAAAGGAGCAGAAACGGGAGTCCCCGGTTCAACGAATAGATCGATACCAAGATGTATTGTGCGGCGCTCCGCGAGCGGATTGCTGCTGTCGCCGAAGAGCTGCGAGGAATAAAGCGGGCGCGGCTCGTCGTAACGGCCAATGCCGACCGAAGCGTTCGCGGCGCTCAGAAGCGCGCGTAACGGTTGCGACACCGCGGGTTCGGACAGTTGCGCGGAGTCCGACGACAGAAACGTGCTGGCGACGCTAAGGTCGAGCGCAAGACAATTCCCTTTCCGCAGATCGTGCGGAATTACGGGCGCGGCCAACGACTGGTTCTCTGCGAGCCAATTGCTGAGCTTCGGGGCATGCGGCACGGCCGGAAAACCGCAGGCGTCGCGGAAAGTATAATGAGCAAAGCGCGGATGAATTTTGGCGAGGCGCTCGAGCGCTGCCCAAGCTGGAGCCTCCGTGACGGTGACATAGGGATCGCCGGAGACGAGCGATTTGCGATGCGCGGAGTTGATGACGCTGACGGCGAGGCGCGCGGCCAGCAGCGGAAAGAATGCCGCGATTTCTTCTTCCGTGAGCGGACGCGCACGATGGTACGCGCGCAAAATGGCGCAAGCGGCAGGAAGAGGATTGTCGTGCCCGAGGATCGCGTAGGCGGAGGCGATGCCTGGTTCGGCGATGGTGACGGACTCGTGCATGTCGCCAAAATCGATCACCGAGACGACCTGTCGAGGCTGCGGCCACGGAGCCGAGACGAGAGCGTTGTGGTCGTTAGCATCGCCATAGATAACGCTGCGACGAAGGCGCGGGATGAGCGGAAGGGCTTCGCGTTCGAACAGGTCAAGAAAATTGGCAGCCAGCAAGCGGCGCTCGGCGTTTTTGATGTGCGGCAGAAATTCGCGGGCCCAAAGAGAACGCGTCAGATCCCACTTCAAGTCACGCTTGGCGAAGGGATGAGAAAAATCCCAGAGCGCAATATCGATTTCCGCGAGCAGACGCCCAAGACTTTCAAGCAGTTCCAGCGAATGAGGATTCGTTCGGGCAAGCACCGTGCCCGGCAGAAATGTCAGCAGCCAGATCAATCGCCGGGTGCCATCAGGAAGCTGCGCTTCCGAAAACAATTCGCCCGTGGCGGTCGGGTGGACCCGTGGAAGCGAAAGCTGGGGAGCGCGCTGCGCCAGATGAGTGAGCGCTCGGCACTGCATGTCAACGAATGCGCGTTCGCGCGCGGGATGCATGATCTTCAATACAAATTGCCGGGAATCGGAAGAGACCAGGTGAAAGTTGTCGTCGTATTCGCCGGGCAGCGGATGCGCGGTGGCGTCGAAACCGTACAGGGCGTGGGCCAATCGCGTGGCTTCCTGAACGGAGACGGGAGGAGCAACGCGGGCTTCGGGCATGATCATGGCGAAATTGTATCGAGGGACGAGGCGCAGCGGCAAATGCTGGATTCACCACAAAGGACACAGAGAGCACAGAGAAAACCAAGCGTGAACGAAGGAAAAAGTAGGCCTCGGAAGCCGTAGCGGCGGCTTTGCGCCGCCACCGGATTTCACGGCTTGTTGAGGGATCGCAAGGGCAGAATCTACTCAGCGAAAGACGAAAGTGATAGGATGAAATACCGCCAGCACAATGGAAGAAAAGTTAATTACACGGAGGGTTGCGATGAGGAACAGGGCTGTATACGCACTAATCGCCGGAATGCTGTTGCTGACCGGATGCGGAAAATCAAACACGAATTCCGCGCAAACCGCGACGCCGCAGCAAACGCCGGCGCCCGCGCCTTCGAACCAGACGGCAACGCCGCAGCAATCGGCTGTACAAACGCCGGCGCCGGAAGCGGCTCCAGCTCCCGCGCAAGGGCAGGCGCCCGTACAGATTCCCACGCAGGAACAGGCTCAAGCCGCGAATCCCGCGAACGCGCCGGCAGAGGCACCCGCGCCGCCCGAGCCACCACCGCCACTGGTTGTTCCCACGGGAACAACGTTGCCGGTAATTTTGGCGACGTCGATCAGTTCTTACAAGAACAAGACCGGGGAAGACTTCGAGGGCAATCTGGCGAGTCCCATCACGGTGAACGGTGAAACAGCAGTTCCGAAGGGCGCGAAGGTAACCGGGACGATCGTCGAGGCGAAGAAGCAAGGCAAATTCAAGGGTGAAGCGCTGCTAACGATTCGCCTGACCAGCATCCGGGTTGGCGGAAAAGATTATCTGATTTCCACGCACACCTGGAGCGACACGGAAAAAGGCAAAGGCAAGCGCACAGCGGTAGTGACCGGCGGCAGCGCGGGCGCGGGTGCATTGATCGGCGGCCTTGCCGGAGGCGGAAAGGGAGCGGGAATCGGGGCCGCAATCGGCGCGGTTGGCGGGTTGGCGGCTTCCGGTGGGACTGGCGGCGAAAACGTGAATTTGCCAGCGGAAACGAAGATCAATTTCAAGTTAGCGAAATCGTTGACGATCGATCGGTAGAAAATCTAAATTGGAAAAACCAGGGCCTCTGCTCCCGAATGGAGCAGGGGCCCTTTTTTCTTTTGGCAGTGATTCACCACAGAGGACACAGACAGCACAGAGGAAACCAATGGCAGAAAACAACGTGGCCTATAAGGCGGGAGTAGAGTCGTGGGGGCGGGCGCGTAGGGAGAGCAGCGCCATGATCAGGCTGACTGTCAGCGGGAGGAGGAACGCGGCTCGGAGGGAATGCGATTGCGATGCAATCACACCGACAAGCCATGGCAGGACTCCGCCGCCCAGCCCACCGGCGCTGAAGAACAGAGAACTCAACCATGTGGAATCCTCGCGATAGATCTGCGCGAGCCAGGTGACAAAGATCGGATACTGCGGCGCGCATCCGAAGCCCGCTATGCCAGAGCCGACCAGGAGAAACAGTTGCGTTGTGGAAAGCGCAACCAATGCTGCGCCAAGCGCGGCAAGCATCAAGCCAACGATGCAGATCTGGAACGTGGAAAAGACCTTGAGGAACAAAGGAGCCAGTCCCCGGCCCAAAACCATAAAACTGTAAAAAATGAACGCGGGGCTGGCAAACGCCGAAGCGTAGACGCGAGGAAGACGCGACCCATACTCCGTCACCCAGCCGCCGATGCTCACTTCGGTGCCGACGTAAAGAAAAAAGAGCAGCAACAGAGGAATCGCCGGCCGCTGCTGCAGACGATTGAGCCATTCAGAAAGAGGATGCTTGCGGGAAGTGGCCGCGGCCGAAACAGCAGGGACAGCGCGGAGGAAATGCATGATGCAGAGAACAAATGTGAGCGCGGCAACGCCCATCGATATACCGTGAATCCCGATAGAGGGAGCGAGCCGCTGCACAATGAAAGGAGATGCAACGGCGCCAACACCCCAGGAAAAATTGAGAAGGCTGACGCTGGCCGCAACATTTTTGGAGGGAAGCTGCGTGGCGCGCAGGTTTGTGGTGGGATTGGCGAGCCCGTAGCCAAAGCCATTGAACGCGACGGCCATTGCGGTAAGAGTCCACGGGCTGGTGCCCAGCAAGGCCATTCCCAGGCTGAGAAAGATGAAGCTGAGCCCCAGAACCTTCGATGAGTGATAGCGGGAAACCAGCCAACCGGTAGCAATCACGCCGAACATGCTGGTCACATACTGCGCAGGGAAAAAGAGTCCGGCCTGAGCGTACGTAAGCGACCATTGGCGGGAAAAGATCGGCAGAGCCGGCGCGAGGACATTGGTAATGATACCGATCAGGATGAATCCCGCGTGCATTAAGAACCATTCGAAGCGTGGATTGTGCGCAGAGGGGGACGAGACGGTCGAATCCATTGATAAAGGAGTGTGGCACAAGATGGAAACAGGGACAAGGCGGGCGAAAAATCTTCAAATTAACCCCTTCTGCGCCAGCCAGATGGAACCTCGCGGGTACTTATGAATCCTTAATGTGCCACTCACCCTTTTCTTAGGGCGATCAGTTACAGTGGATGGTGATTCAGGGAGCCTCCTCGTGAGTGACGTCATCTTCGTAGTCATAACGCTCGCCTTCTTTGCTTTGGGAATTCTGTATCTCAAAGCGTGCGAGCGTCTCAAGTAGAAAGCGGCGAACATGCTAGGAAACATTATTTTGATTGTGATTTCTGTCCTTCTGTTTGGATACCTGCTGTATGCGTTGCTGAAGCCGGAGAACTTCTAACGATGACCGCGAATGGTTGGTTGCAGATCGGATTATTTTTCGCCGCGGTGCTGTTGGTGGCCAAGCCCATGGGGACGTATCTCTTTCGGGTATACGAGCGGAAATCGACGTGGCTGGATCGCGTGTTCCGTCCCATCGAAAAACTCATTTACCGCGTCTGCGGCATCGACGAAACCAAAGAGATGCGCTGGACGGAGTATGGCGTGGCCATGCTGCTGTTTAGCGGCGTGTCGTTGTCGCTGCTGTATTTGATCCAGCGAGTGCAGCTGTGGTTGCCGTGGAATCCGCAGAGGCTCGCAAACGTAGCCCCAGATCTGGCGTGGAATACCGCGGTGTCGTTTACCACCAACACGAATTGGCAGGCCTACACGCCGGAAACCACGATGAGCTATCTGACGCAGATGGCCGGACTGGCGTATCACAACTTTGTTTCGGCGGCGGTGGGAATCGCAGTCGCTGTCGCCGTGGTTCGCGGCGTGGCGCGAAAAGAATCCAAGACCATCGGGAATTTCTGGGTGGACACAACGCGCGGACTGTTGTGGGTGCTTTTGCCGATATGCCTCGTGGGCGCGTTGGTGCTGGTGTCGCAGGGAGCGGTGCAAAACCTGAAGCCGTACACGAATGCCACGCTGATCGAGCCGCAAGTGGTCGAGAAAACCGACGTGAATGGAAAAGTGACGCGGGACACGGTGACGACCCAGGTGATTGCGCAGGGTCCGACCGCTTCCCAAGAAGCTATCAAGATGCTCGGAACAAATGGGGGAGGATTTTTTAATGCCAACAGCGCACACCCGTTTGAGAACCCCACGCCGCTGGCGAATTTCCTGGAGTTGTTCTTCATTTTCGCGATTCCGTCGGGGCTGACCTACACGCTGGGGAAGATGACGGGTTCGCAGAGACATGGCTGGGCAGTGTGGAGCGCCATGGCCGTGCTGTTTCTTGCGGGCGTCCTGGTGGCGTACGCCTCCGAATCGCGAGGCAATCCGCTGCTGACAGGAGTGCATACGCAAACGACGGACACACAGCCCGGCGGAAATATGGAAGGCAAGGAAGTGCGATTTGGGATCGCGAACTCCGCGCTATTCGCAACGGTGACGACGGACGCGAGTTGCGGCGCGGTGAATAACGTGCACGATTCCATGACGCCACTGGGCGGCATGATCCCGCTGATCAACATCATGTTGGGAGAAATCGTGTATGGGGGGGTCGGCGCGGGTTTGTACGGGATGCTGGTGTTCGTGATTTTGGCGGTGTTTATCGCTGGGCTGATGGTGGGACGCACGCCGGAGTATCTGGGGAAGAAGATCGAATCGTTCGACGTAAAGATGGCGGTGCTGGCGATCCTGGTGACATCGTTGTCGATCCTGGTTTTTACGGCGATCGCGGTAATCTCCAAATTCGGGACGTCGAGCATCACCAATCCTGGACCGCACGGTTTCACGCAAGTTCTTTACGCCTACACGTCGGCGGTGGGCAACAACGGTTCGGCGTTCGCTGGTCTGATCTCGAATACGCGTTGGTACAACGTGAGCCTGGGTGTCGCGATGATCCTTGGCCGGTTCTTCATGAAGATTCCGATCCTGGCGATTGCGGGGAGCCTCGCGGCGAAAAAGCACGTGCCGGAATCGGCGGGCACCTTTCCGGTGACCGGGCCGTTGTTCACCGTGCTGCTTGTTTCGGTGATTCTGATTGTCGGCGCACTGACATTTTTCCCGGCGCTGAGCCTGGGCCCCATCCTGGAGCACCTGTTGATGGGTGCGGGAAAGGCTTTCTGAGGAAGCAATGACGACGACACAAGCAAAAGCAACGGCAATGACCGATCGCAAGATCCTGAAGAACGCGATCATCGATTCGTTCTGGAAACTGGATCCGCGACTGATCATCAAGAACCCGGTGATGTTCGTGGTGGAAGTGGGAGCAGTGATCACGCTGGTGGTGCTGATTGGAAACATCGTGCGGCACACCGGCGGCTACTGGTTTGGATTGCAGATTACGCTGTGGCTGTGGTTCACGGTGCTGTTCGCGAATTTCGCGGAGGCCATGGCTGAAGGGCGCGGCAAAGCGCAGGCCGAGACGTTGCGGAAAGCGCGCGCGGAAACCGAAGCGCGGAAGCTGTGCCCGGATGGAACTATTAAAGTGCTGGCAAGCTCGAAGCTGCGCTCGGGAGACATCGTGCTGGTGGCGGTGGGCGAGTTCATCCCGGGCGATGGCGAAGTGATTGAAGGAGTGGCCTCCGTGGACGAATCGGCGATAACCGGGGAGTCCGCGCCGGTGATTCGCGAGTCCGGAGGAGACCGTTCGGCGGTAACGGGCGGAACGAAAGTGCTTTCGGACGAGATCAAAGTGAAGATCACCTCGAATCCGGGCGAAACATTTCTGGATCGCATGATTGGTCTGGTGGAAGGCGCGTCGCGGCAGAAGACGCCGAACGAAATTGCGCTGAACATTTTGCTGGCGGGACTGACGATCATCTTTTTGCTGGCGGTGGTGACACTGCAGCCGTTCGCCATGTATTCCGGCGCGCCGCAGAGCGTGTTCGCGCTGATTTCCCTGCTGGTGTGCCTGATTCCTACAACCATTGGCGGGCTGCTGTCGGCGATTGGCATTGCAGGGATGGACCGCCTGATTCAGCGGAACGTGATTGCAATGTCGGGGCGCGCTGTGGAGGCGGCGGGAGACGTCGACGTGCTGCTGCTGGACAAAACCGGCACGATCACGCTGGGAAACCGCGAAGCGACGGCGTTTCATCCGTGCCCGAGTGTGAGCGATGTGGACTTGGCGAGCGCGGCGCAACTGGCGTCGTTTGCCGATGAAACCCCGGAGGGCCGCTCGATTGTGGTGCTGGCGAAAGACAAGTACGGACTGCGCGGAAGGGAGCTTGGGCCGCACAACCCCACGTTCATTCCCTTCTCCGCGCAAACGCGTATGAGCGGCGTGGACATGGATGGGAAGGAAATACGCAAGGGTGCGCCGGAAGCGATTGCGCGCTACGTAGCGGAACGAGGGCAAGTGGTGCCGCCCGAAATTCAGCAGATGGTGGAACGAATCGCGAAGTCAGGGGGTACGCCGCTGCTGGTGGCGCAAAGCTTCCGCGTGATGGGCGCGATTGAACTGACCGACATCGTGAAAGGTGGAATGAAGGAGCGCTTCGATCATCTGCGATCGATGGGCATCCGCACGATGATGATTACCGGAGACAATCCGCTAACGGCCGCGGCGATTGCGCGAACCGCAGGAGTGGATGATTTTCTGGCCGAGGCCAAGCCGGAAGACAAGATGGCGCTGATCCGCAATGAACAAGCCAAGGGCAAACTGGTGGCCATGACCGGGGATGGAACGAATGATGCTCCGGCGCTGGCGCAGGCCGACGTTGGCGTGGCGATGAACACGGGGACGCAAGCGGCGAAAGAAGCCGGGAACATGGTGGACCTGGACTCCAATCCGACGAAGCTGATTGAAATTGTGGAAATCGGGAAACAGTTGCTGATCACCCGCGGCGCATTGACCACGTTCTCCGTGGCGAATGACGTGGCGAAATATTTTGCGATTATTCCGGCGATGTTTGCGGGGACGTTTCCGCTGTTGGGCGCGTTGAACATCATGAAATTGCGGACGCCGGAATCGGCGATTCTTTCGGCTGTGATTTTCAACGCGTTGATCATTATTGTGCTGATTCCGCTGGCGCTGCGTGGCGTGCGCTACCGCCCATTGGGCGCTGCGGCGCTGCTGCGCAGGAACCTGCTGATTTATGGGCTGGGCGGCGTGGTGGCGCCATTTCTGGGAATCAAGCTGATCGATATTTTTGTGACCTGGCTGCACCTGGCATAGAGGGCATATGAAACACAATTTGAATATAGCTGTGCGGTTCACAATCGCGACCACTATCGTGTTCGGATTGATTTATCCGCTGGTGGCAACGGGACTGAGCCAGTTGATTTTCCCGAAGCAAGCGAACGGCAGCCTGATTACGAAAAACGGCCAGGTGATTGGCTCGCGCTTGATTGCGCAGGGATTTACGGCCGACAAATATTTCCATCCGCGGCCTTCCGCGGCGGGCAACGGGTATGACCCAACGTCATCGGGCGGATCGAATCTTGGACCGACGAATAAGCAGTTGGTGGATCGCGTGAAGCAAGACGTGGCGAAACTGCAGCAGGAAAATCCAGGGACGCCCATACCGGCGGACATGGTTGCCACATCGGGTTCGGGGTTGGACCCTGAGATTTCGCCAGCTTCGGCAGAGTTCCAGATTCCGCGGGTGGCTAAGGCGCGCCGAATCAGCGGGGACGCGTTGCGCACGATGGTGGCGCGACATACGGAGGCGAGGCAGTTGGGCGTGTTGGGAGAGGCGCGGGTGAACGTGTTGGAACTGAATTTGGATTTGGATGATCATTATCCGGCGAAGTAAGACGAAGACGCGTGGTCATTCACCACAGAGGACATAGAGATCACAGAGGAATTCAAAAGCTTCGTTAGCGGGCGGAGCGTGCCGAAGCTTTTATGGCGGGAGACTTGGGAGGTTGGAAACGGTAGCCGACCCAAGGTTCAGTGAGAATATATTTGGGTTGAGACGGATCTTTCTCGATTTTCTTTCGCAGTTGATTGATCACCACGCGCAGGTTTTCAGTTTCCTCGCCATATTCGGGTCCCCAGACAGATTGCAGCAGGCGTCGATGCGAGACCGGCTTACCTTGATTGGCAATCAGTTGCTTTAAGACTTCGAATTCCTTCGGAGCGAGATGGACCTCTTCGCCAGCGACGGTGACGCGTCGCTGTTCGAAATCCACGGCAAAATCCTTGGATTGGAACGCAGGCGCAGCTTCCGCGGAGGCGTGGCGGCGCAGCGAGGCGCGAACGCGCGCGAGAAGTTCCTCAATGCTGAAGGGCTTGGTGACGTAGTCGTCGGCGCCGGCATCGAGTGCGACAACTTTGTCGCGCTCGGCGCTGCGGACCGTAAGCATGATGATGGGAGCGTCGGTGGTACGGCGAATCTCGCGGCAGGTTTCAATGCCACTGATGCCGGGAAGGTTGACATCGAGAAGAATCAGATCGGGCTTCTGCCTGCTCATAAGCTCCAGAGCTTCTTCGCCGCTAGCGGCTTCGACGATCACGTAACCGCGGAAAGAAAGAGTGGTGCGCAAGGTGCGCCGAATTTGCGGTTCGTCGTCGACCACTAAAATATTGGCAGAGGTCATTGAGGCTCTCCGCGATTAATCACGGTAGGTAGTGTAAATGAAAAAACGGAGCCGTGGCCAAGCTGGCTGGTGACGCTGATGGTGCCGCCATGCGCAGCGACAATGGCTTTGGCAATGGGAAGACCCATGCCGGTGCCACGGACCAGGTAGCGCTGATCGCGGCCACGATAAAACTTGTCGAAGATCAAGCCTTGCTCAAAGGGATCGATGCCGGGGCCATGGTCGGCAACGCTGAAGCTGACATAATCACCGTTATTTTCGGCGGAGATGGTGATGGGGCGATCCTTGGGCGAATAAATATGAGCATTGTCGATGAGCTGGACGAGGATATCGGCGGCACGCTCGGCGTCGGCGCGCACGTGCGGAAGATTGGGGTCGACATTCAGAATCACTTGACGGTCGCCGAGGGCTTTTTTCTGGTGCTGCAGCGCCGCGTCAATCAGGGTCACAACCGGCACGGATTCAAAGTGCAATTCGAACTCGCCAGCCTCCAGCTTGGCCATGTCAGAAGCTTCCTGAACGAGATGATTCAAGCGATCGCATTCTTCGTTGATGATGGTGAGAAGTTCCTCCTGCTGCGGCGTGTGATTGGATTGGCCGGCAAGGAGATCGGTGACGGAAGCCTTGATGGAAGTCAGCGGTGTGCGGAAATCGTGGGCGATGGAATCGAGCAGCGCGGATTTCAGGCGCTCGCCCTGGCGTTCGGCTTCCGTTTCGCCGAGTTGTTCGATGGCTCGCGCGCGTTCCATAGCAATGGCGACGAGCGAGCTGATAGCTTCCAAGGTCTGACGGCTGATGCGGGCGCCGGAAATGCCGAGGCTGCCAATGGGTTTCACGCCGAGGCGCACGGGAACAAAGTGCAGCGCCGATTGAGGTTCAGAGGTGAGCTCGTCGCGCAGGTAGGCATTCTTCATGCGGCCTTCGTCAATCTGTGCGGCGCCATAGCCTGAGCGGTAGAATTTTTCTTTTTGCGGCACGAAGAGTTCAGCGGCGCCGGCTTCGAAACAATCCACGATGTAATTCGGGATGGCGTTCATCAGGCGGATCACGTTGCCCTCGCCCAGAAGTTTCTGGCTGAAGGCGTACAGGCGCTCGACTTCGCGGCGGCGGCTATCGGAGGCGTTGGCTTCCTTGCGAATGCGCGCGGACAATTGGCTGCCGGTAATGGAAGTGATGAGGAAAGCGGCAAGAGCAACCCAGTTCTGGGGGTCGGCGATAGTGAAGGTGCCGACCGGAGGCAGGAAAAAATAATTGAACACGAGCATGGCGGTGACCGACATGCAGACGGAGACGACCATGCCCCAAACCGCGGAAACTGCTAAAATCGCGAGGAGAAACGACAGCGCCACGGTGGTCTGATTAACCTGAAGAACCCGGCTATAGCCGAACGTTAAGATAGCAAGTAAGAAGGCGGCGACGGCCAAACCAAATCCGCGCCCACCAAGAAAGCGGGCCATGGGCGTATTGTAACTCAGTCTGAACGCGTCCCGGGAGGAACAAAGACACTTGCCGAAGAAGCCAGAGGAATGGTTGGAAGTAGCGTCGCCCGCGCAAAAACAACGGGGAGTGTTCAAACTATTCCTGGGTTACGCGCCGGGAGTAGGAAAAACCTACAGCATGCTGAGTGAAGCGATTCGCCGGAGCGGCCGCGGTGAAGACGTGGTGATCGGAATCATCGAGACGCACGGGCGCAAAGGGATTCAGGAGCTTGCCAGCCAGTTGGAAGCAGTGCCGCGGAAAAAGATCGACTACAAGGGCACGCTGTTCGAAGAAATGGATGTCGACGCGATTCTGGAGCGCAAGCCGCAAGTGGTGCTGGTGGACGAACTGGCACACACCAACATACCGGGAAGCAAGCACAGAAAGAGATACGAGGACATCCAGGACCTGCTGGCGGCGAAGATCGACGTCATCACCACACTGAATATTCAACACATTGAAAGCATCGCGCCAACGGTGCGCGCGATTACGGGCGTCACGGTGCGTGAGACGGTGCCGGACTGGGTGCCGCTGTCGGCGACAGAAACGCTGATGGTGGACCTGACGCCGGAAGCGCTGGCAAACCGCATGAAACGCGGCGATGTGTACAGCCAGGAAAAAGTGGAGCAATCGCTGAAGAATTTTTTCCGGCGAGGAAATTTGATTGCGTTGCGCGAACTGGCGTTGCGTCAAGTGGCGGAGCAGGTGGACCGCAGCCTGGAATCGTACATGGACGCGAAGGAGATCCGGGAGAACTGGGGAGTACGCGAGCGCATTGCGGTGTGCATTTCGGGAAATCCCACGGGGCAATATTTGATTGCGAGAGCGGCGCGGATGGCGCGCAGGATGGATGCCGAATTATATGTGCTTCACGTGGAACGAGAATTGGCGCCGCGGGAAGAGAATCCCAAGGCGCTGGCGGCGAATCTGCGCTTTGGAGAAAATCTAGGCGCGCGCGTGGAAAAACTGAAGGGCAATAGTATCGCGGATACGGTTGCGGATTTCGTACGGTCGCGGCACATCACGCAGGTGATTTTTGGGCGCGCGGCGATGCGGGATTGGCGGAAATATTTGTATTTGTCGGTGGTGCACCGGTTCTTGAGGGAATCGCCGGCGGTGGATGTGCACATCGTGACGCAGGAACCGGAAGATATTTAACGCAAAGGCGGATCCAAGTCGGAGGGCGATGGCGCTGCCGAGTGCGGATTTATCCACCACAGAGGGCACAGAGGAAAGCGAAGACGAAGAGAAAAAGAGCGCCCACCTCAGAAGGCGGCCGCTACACAGGCCAGAGATCAGGAGCCGGTGTAGAGCTGGAATGGCGCCCAGTAGAAGGGCTTTTTGAAGACGATTTCGGGATCTTGATTGTGGAGAAGCGTTAATTTTGCGATGCGAAGCGCGGAGGCGGGGTCCTTGCCTTTGCTCATTTCAGAATAAAAAGTGTCCATGATTTGCGGCGCGGCGGAGTCGTTCACTTCCCAGAGAGCGCCGACGACGTTGTGAGCGCCGGCGCGAAGAAAAGCCCAGGAAAGGCCGATCAGTCCTTCGCCGGAGTAGGCTCGGCCGGCGGCGCCTTCACAAGCGGAAATAGTGACAAGCTCGGCGGAGAGCGGATGTTGAAGAATGTCGCGCGCGTAAAGTTTATAGGAATCGCCGGATTTGCTAAGGATAACGGCGGAATCGAGAGGGCGAGTGATGCTGGCGGTGCCGTGTGTGACGAAATGGAGGTAGGCGTAGCGCTCAGGATGGCTCGAAAGAAAGGCTTCGGGCGTGGCTTGCTTCCCTTCCAGGACTGTGCGTTTCGCCGGCGGGAAAAAGCTCTCGACGCGGCGCATTTCTTCGGGGGCTTCCGGGAGTGCCGGGAAAGCTTCCACCGGTTCCGTGTTTCCGATTAGCAGGAGATTGTTTTCTTTGGAAAGCGGTCGCGCCGCAGCGGAGGAAAGAAGCGTGAGCGAACTGGCGTTGGACAAAGTTACATCTTCAATCCAAAAGTGAGGCGATGTACCGGGAACGATCAAACTTTCGAAATTCAATGCGGAGAGGCTTGGATCCGGAAGAAGAATGATGCGGCCGTCTTTTGGCAGAAGTTGCTGCGCCGGCGCGACGAGCATGGTGTAAAGCTGCTGGCCTTGCGCGCTGCCCGGCCCTTGCGGATCGCGGAGGTCGCGGATGGTTTTGCTATACGAAGCGGCGAGAGGGTCGAGATCGGAAGCCTTGGGGATTTCGAAACACTGAGTTTTGGCCGGGGTGATGGCCCAAAGATAGGAATGATCCTGCCCAACCCAGTAAAAAAGTAGAGTAGCCTGCAGGCTTTTCGCCAGCTGCTGGGGCTGGAGCATGGGAATCGCGCGCGAGGATGATTTCTGGTCCATGGACAGGCCTTCGAGCAACATGCGGGCGCGGCTGGTTTCGGCGACACGGAGCGCATCGAGAGGGCGGTTGCGGCGAACGAGGAAATCGACGTAATCATTGTAAAAATCGATTCCACCGGACAAATAGCTGAGGCGCGAATCGTCGCGATCAATGGAGTCGCGCGCCGCGGTGATGGTTTCAATGGAATGGCGAAACTCCCGCTCGGCCTGCGCGGGCTGATTTTCGGAATCGTACAGTTCCGCGAGGCGGGCATGCACTTCCCACTTGAGGGCGGTTTCCGCCGCGGGATCCGCGCTGACCTGCTGAAAGAGTTTCTCGGCTTCCGGAAAATGTTTTCTGCCCGTTTCGATGCGACCGGAGACCACGGTGGACTCGCGAACGCCAAAATGGTCGAGGCCCTGTTGTTCGAGTTGCACGGCTTCGTGATTATATCTTTCGGCATCGTCGAGCTTGCCAGCCCGTAGGCTGAGCTCCGCGAGGGAGTTCAGGCAGGTGGTGATGGTTTCGGGATCGTCGAGCTTCCGGGCGCGGTCCAATGTGCGTTTCGCCAGTTCTTCAGCCTCCGAGTAGCGGCGTAGGGCAAAATAGGAATTCGCGACACCGGTGTACCAGTAGGCGGAGTAGCCCTTCAGTCCCGCGCGTTCGGAAGCCTCTGCTCCCTGGCGGTAGAACAGCAAAGCGTTTTGGTAGTCGCCAAGGGTGAAGTAGGCCCAGCCGAGATTGCCAAGGATGGTAGCTTCGAGCGCACCCATCTTGAGTGCGCGAGCAGAAGCGAGTGCCTTCAGATTGCGGTCAACTGCTTCATCGAGGCGATCTCTTTTCGCGGAGACTCGGGCCAAGTCAGCTTGAGCACTGGCCTGCTGTTCCGCCAGTCCATGTTCCCTGGCGAGCACGACAGCACGATTCAGAGTTTCCTCCGCAGCGGTGTATCGCTCCTGATCAACCTGGAGTTGTGCCCGTGCAATCAAGACGTCGCAGAGATAGGAAGAATTGAGCGATAACGCGAGCTGCTCGGCGTCGATGAGCTTTTGTTCCGCCTGACTGGTTTGTTGAAGATAACGATACGCGGTGCCCTGGTAAAGCGGTTTGCGAACGGCAAGATCAGTGGAAAGGAGAGAGGACGGCAGATCGTCGTTCAGCAGGGCGAGGGCGTCTTTTGGCTGCGACTGAGAGATCAGGATCCGGACGCGTAGAAAGCGAAATCGCCAGTCCCACTCCGGGCTCACGTGGGCATATTTTTCAGAAGCGCGATTGGCGTCCGCCAAGGCGAGATTCAGATCGCCTCGTTTGATCTCGTCCTGAATGCGGTCGTAGACGGGCTGAGGATCGCGGCCGTATTTGCATCCGCCCAGCAAACTGCTGGAGAGAAGAGCCGCCAAACAGAGTGAATAGAAGAAATAGCCGCTTAACGAGTGGGCGGCGAGGGTTTTCC
>CAWGXB010000034.1:0-26067 GCA_963826335.1 Candidatus Acidiferrales bacterium
CAGGTCGGAACGCGTCCCGCATCAACTTTGTTCCGATCAAATCGTCTGGAATCCTCCGGCGCGTCTCACGGCAACCTCGATCTCACGAAAAGCTTGAAAGACAGCGGTATCGTACTCACCACGCAGAAAGGCCGGATAAACCTTCGCGGCGATAACCGGATGGAGTTGAGCTTTAGGAAGAAGGTTTGCCTTTCGGTACTCGTCGAAGTCTGTTATTCGATTTTAAACTCTGGGAGCGCCTAGACAGGAAGAACCAACCCACCTGTGTGCCGATTGGATCAAGAATCCCTCACGCTGCAACCAGTTCCAAGCCTCGACGAGGGCTTGGGTTGCAGCCGACTGTTCTCGCCATATTAGGATAACTCTGCAGATCCGTACGAAATTGTGAAGACCAGCAAGATTATTTTGTACGACACTGTCCCCACTTCTGGGAAGGCTGCTGTTTAGCTGACGAGCAAGACACCAGCGAGCTACCTCCACTTCAAGTGCAAGCAGATCAGTCTGCTTTAGGGATAGCGATGAAAATCGAATTGGCATTAGCTTCTAGTTAGGGCGTAATTGTTTTCTCTTGGCATTGGGGCTAAGGCTCGGCCATCAACGAGCCCAATTTTACTCTCTTTTCTGGACCCAGGTCGGCTCCAAAACCAGTTGTTTTTGGGGCAGGACACGGCTAAAGTGGCGTTGGTGAGTAGATGAGCAATCTCCCGGACAATCACAATGAACTCTCAAACCAGACCTAACCCGATCGTGGGCAGAGACGCCAAATTCCCATTCTTCATAGCTGTTGTTTGCTCGATCGACTTGCTCGGCTACCCGGAACAGCTCTCTCAGCTTTGGGACCCGCCGGTTGCTGGCGCCGATCGGCAGGCTCGCCGAACTGCTGCTCCACAGCTGAATGTCAAAGTTGTCGGCGCATTACCGTTTCGACGAGGGCCAGCGCGAATCTATCCGGCGCATCATTTCCCGCCGCTAAATCAATGCTGTCTCGGAACGCCATCTCTCGTGCTGGTGAGGGTTTGCCATCCAGAACAGACAGCTTCCAGGGCATGCAAAGATCGCGGCGATGACGCCAAGGATTCGTTTGCGGCCTTCATCCATTTCTTTTTCCATCGGGGTTCTCCGCAAGAATTTGCGGCAAGGAAGGGAGCTACAGTCTAAACCCGCCCCGAGGCTGGAGGTTTGGCTCCAACGTCGGGGCGAAGGTGTCTTTTGGTATGGGTGGCTTCAGTCGGTCCCGCATCTGCTGGTTTGCTTTAGTCTCGGCAGGAGTAATCACTTCGGCTCCAGTTCCATCGACGGGCCTCTTGGCTCTCGTAGAGCACTGGTTCCAAGACCCACGGAAATCGCCGCAAGTGCTCGAACATGCCATACTCGTGCTGCGATGCCAGCAGCAACGGCTGAACCGGCACGGACGGCAGATTCGGAACAATCGCGATTAGTTCTTGCGGGATACTTTTCGCGTCTGTGATGTCCGCGATGACGAAGCGTCGCCATGTGAGCGAGCGTGCGAACGGTCTCCGTGAGATCACGGTGGATGGTTTCTCAAAATCGAAAAACACTGGCAGATAATCACGCTGCAGAAGCTCTTCCCGGATAGCGTCCAGAACGATTTTTCGTTCCGGCGTGAATACGACCAAGAACTAACACCACTTTGGAAGTGATCGAGTCGATCACGTGCACGGATTCTCTCGTTGTTCAACAGCAAGTAGATAAACTGGGCTACCTCAAGATTATCTACTTGGATTGCGGATTCATCTGGAGGCGTGATCACCAAATTCGATTGCATGGCTCCGTCCAGCCTCACGCTCCAGGCGGATATTCCATACACGGAACAAGCCGTGAGATTTGCTTCTTCGAGGTTCGTTTTGACCAAATTCGCCTCGCGGAGATCCGCCCCGCGGAGGTTCGCCCCCGAAGGTCCGCCCCACGGAGGTCCGCCCCGCGCGGAGGTTCGCCGCGCGGAGGTCCGCCCCGCGGAGGTCCGCCCCGCGAGGTTCGCCGCGCGGAGGTCCGCCCCGCGAAGAGGTCCGCCCTGCGGAGGTCTGCCCCGCGGAGGTTCGCCTCGCGGAGGTTCGCCTCGCGGAGGGTCGCCCCGCGAGGTCCGCACCGCGGAGGTTCGCCCCGCTGAGGTTCACCTCGCTGAGGTCCGCCTCCGTGGAGGTTCGCCTTTGAGGTTCGCTCTCGGAGGTCCACCCACCCTGACCTCACGAGGTCCCTTCCTCCACTGAGTCCATGCCTCGATCCCTTCTTTAAGCTTCGCGAGATGTTCGGGGTTTGCCATGGTGCCTTCAGGTCGGAGGGCGCTGCAGTATTCAATGATACGCTCGCGCTTGACGGCCCAGCCATAATAAGACGAACTTGAAGAATCGAAGAGAGATTCGCGACTGGGCAACGGGGCAGGATCAGTTCTCCACTCGATGAAGGCCAGCGCGAATCTATCCGGCGCATCATTTCCACGGCCAAATCAATACTATCTCGAAACGCCATCTCTCGCGCTGGTGAAGGTTTGCCTTCCAGCGCGGCATTTCCCGGCACGCAAAGTTGCGGCGATGACGCCAAGGGTTTCGTTTGCGGCCTTCATTCATTTCTCCACGGGGTTCTCCGCAAGGATTTGCGGCGAAGAGGAAGGGAACTACAGTCTACTACTTCTTCAATTCGGGAGTGGGCAGTTGTCGCTTTGCTA
The DNA here is from genome assembly GCA_963826335.1 of Candidatus Acidiferrales bacterium. Classification (GTDB taxonomy): domain Bacteria; phylum Acidobacteriota; class Terriglobia; order Acidiferrales; family UBA7541; genus Acidiferrum. The sequence goes on from CAWGXB010000034.1 coordinate 2,684, forward strand.
ATACAAAGCAAGTGAAGGCTTGCTGTAGCTGCCAGCAGCGATTTGTTACTGGTTCATCGTTTCGCTAGGGGAAGCAGGAAATACACTCTGATCACGACAACTAACCCGTCTTGATAAGCGCGGTCGGTAATGCGCGGCGCTGGCTTCGCGCTTCGAAGGCCAAGAGGCTCAGTGCTAAGAGGCTCAGTAGTCCAGTGCCCAGAAGCACGAGAGAGGACGGCTCTGGCGTGGTAACGACCTTCCCGGAGATGCAGGCTTGCACGTCACCGCAGTAAGCGACAGTGTGATTGTCAGACTTCGTAATTTTACCGATGGCCGGATTCTCGGTGACTTCGATTTCGTCGAAGAAACCGCTTGTGTCGACAAAATTGACGTACGCATAGGGCTGCGTGGCATCATCCCCTAGGAACGGCGGGTTCGGATTACCACGGTCTGGATTTACTGGCGGATGTGCAGGCACCAAGGGCAGCGATGAGATATTCCGCTGGGGTGAACGTGTCCCCACCGTACCACCCCTTAAGAACTCAAGCTGGTTACCCATGTCGAGCGCAGAGAGCCAATAGCCGAAATAATTCACCCCGTGTCGGCGCCGCTCGCCGAGAGCATGATGGTGTAGCGGGCGGTTACCCCCAATAGCGTCGACGAATTGCCCGGTACCGCCTGCGCCACCAAATTCAGTCGGCGCGGATATCAAAGCGCCTGAGGAGTAGGTACCGGTGATGGCGCGCCAGTACCATAATTCGTGGTAAAGCCGCCGAAGCCTGGCGTTTTGCTGTCAAACGTCTCGGTGCCAAGGACAGTGGCGCCGGCCATGATCGCGCTGTCCGGGGTCTGCGCGCCTGAGCCCCGTAACTAATGACAAAGGAGTCGGCCTTGGCGGCGGGACCCAGGAGCGTTAACGCTGCTATCGTCGCAAACACGAAACTCAAGATTCGCATGTGAAATCATCTCTTCTGGCTCTTCGGCCATAGACGGCGGCTCGTGTCCGGGGCGGGATAACAAAGAGTAACACGCATCGTCCCCGATATCGCCAGTAAAAAGAAATGAGAGGGAAATTAGGCCACCAGTTCAACACGGGCGTGTGGCCTTCATGTCTTTGGCTGGCTGTTGAGAGGGTCCTTGAAGCGAATCCATCACTCGAGCCATTCGGTAACCGCCCAAACCTGGCAAGAAGTGATACCCTAGCGAATCATGGCAGCAAAGAAATCAGGTAACTCACTTCCGCTCGAACACGGTAGAACGACCAAGCCCAAGAGAGAACTCCCTGAAGCGCTCGAAGAGGATGTTGTGAGCCGGGGCAAAGCGGCAATCCTGGCGGCAGGCCAAAGAAACTTACGGAACCACTTGAGATTCCTCGCACGCAAGGACAGCAAAGGACGGCAATACGCGCAACTCCTCATCGAGGCCATGGTGAAGCGTGCGATCTCACGCAGCGATACGCTTCGTGAAAGAAATATTCGATCGAGTGGAAGGGCGCATCACACCAGCAGAGGCAACTTCGGCTTGCGTGGCAACACGATCATCATCGACATTCCGCGGCCGCCACGGCTTCCGATCAATGCGAGTGGCAACGGGCACAAGCCACCGGAAGGGAATGATCAGCTGGCGCAAACGGTAAGCCACCATCAGACAACAACGGCCACGACTGAAGGTGTATACTTTCCCTACTTGATTCCCGCAGAACAGGAAGGCATATATTCTTCCTCCGAAACCGTAGAGCGGAACTGATCGACGGGCCATTCGACGCACATTTTTACGCTGGAAGATCATCCGAAGTCTAATGGAACAATCTTAAGCGAGAAGAGGGGCTTCGGAAACATTGGAGATGTGTTTGTGAGCATCCCGATGGTGTGCGCGTGATGCGAGTGGATATAGCCGGGCCACTGAACGAGTACAACCGATTCATTGATGTGATTCCAGAATCAGCTCTCTCGCGGCATGGAGTGAAGCCTGTGAGTGCGCCGACAACGGGAAGCCACCGTTAAATGGAAAGCCGCCACAGAACGGAGACGAGAGCTAATGCAATGCCCTCAGTGTGGATCAGAGGACTGCACAACCTGGGCCTACGATTGCGGCACGTCGGCCTCTTGCCTTTGCGGATTGCCACTCAAACTCTTCATTGGGAATCTCGGCCATCATCTGCCAACGAGAGGATTGATCCTTCGTGACTCCATTCCAGTTATTTCGGTTTTCGCTTGTAGATTCCGCTGGGCATCTATCGGCCCTCCACCTCGCGCAACTGGTACGCAGTCCATGTAACGGCGGTTCGCGGAATCCACCTCGCACTCCAGCGCCAACCACTGTGATTCCACTCGCTGCTCATGCAGCCGTTCGGGTACTCGATAAAGAAGTCTTTTAACGCCACTCGCGCAAGTTCCAGTCGCCGTTGCCCCCCGTCACGCTCCAAGCGAGCCGCTTCAATCACGCTGATGGTTTCCATAGTGTCTCCTTTCAAAAAACGACTCCAGAATCTGGATGTCTGTCTGGCTGCCGCAGTGGGGATTCGGATTCGGCATGTACTGCAAACCGTCGTTCGTGCGGATCACCCAAAAGTCGCCCCCGATGTGACAATAGAAGTTGCTAAGGAAAATCTCTCTGGCAACCGGGATGCGGTTGAGATGCGCAAGCTGTTTGTCGGTCACATCGATGGGCCTGCTGCTCCGGTCGCCCAACGTTACGTAAATCCTGCGCAGCGCGACCTTGCGATGCTTAATCCTCATTTCCCGCACCACGGGCAGAACAGCAGATCGCCAAGATTGCGGAGATCTGCTTGTGAGCTTTCCGATACGTCGAGAATCGCAAAGCTCTCTTCTTAGCCAGTCCCACCCGATATTCCCTCTTTGCCTTCCAGACGCTCTCGAGTGCCGCGTTAATGCCCTCTCTTTCAGCGACCGTATCGTCCAATTTGCGGCGATCTCGCCAGAGGGCATGTCCAACCCGTATGAGTTGCGCCTCGCCTCTGTCCAGGTCTCTGTAATCGTATTTCTGTCTCGCTGTTAGTTTCATATGGCCCTCTTCAGAGTCACGCCCTGTTTTCGTGCCTAATTGAAAAGGAACCCGTGTCCAAAACCGCGTCCAGACTCGGGTAGCATGTTCTGGTGTCCCATGCCGATCAGGTACGCGGACAAGAGAACTTCTCGTCCGCGTCCTCGTTGCAAGTTGCGTTGCAGGATTGATTGGCGACTCAGCCCGAATTACGCCAAAGTCGGGCGAATCGCATGGAGAGACGTAGATGTGGGCGTAGGGAGAGGGGCCGAACCTATATCGGCGGTTCGATTCCGCCTCGCGCCTCCAAAATTCCTGTCATTCTTAATTCGATTTTCAGTGAAGGCCGCCGCGTGGGCGTTTGGGGCGTCGATTTGCTAAAACGCGAAGCGAACTGAAAGCGTGACCAAATTCCCGCGGAAATTTCTGGGCGCATACAGATCCTGGTACGACCCATTGGTATCTTCGTGGTATCCGTAATAATCCCAGCGTGCCCGGCCTGTCCAGTGCTTGGCAAACCGGTAAGAGGCGACGCCATACGGTTGATACCAGTTGGAGTTCAACGAGCCTGTCGGCGCGGTTGGGATGGCGCTCTCTGGACTCAGATTGAGTTCCGACCCGGTGGCTCCCACGAGGTTCGCACCCGCCTCAAGCGTCAGACGGTTTAGCGGAGTCCAGATGAAATCCAGGAACCCGGTGTTTACCCTGCTGTCGTACACCGCCAGTTGCTGCAACAGGCCAGGAAGATTGGGGCAAGCCGGGAGTCCGGGAAGTGCAGCGCTGCTGGTATAGCAAATCAAGATCTGCGAAAAAATCGAATTGTAATTGTAACCGAGCTGCGCGGAGAATTTTTCCGACGGCGTCAAGGCGAGTGAGAAGCCGAGGTTCCAATTCCTCTGCAAGCCGTTTACGGTGTCCACATTGTTCTGGCCATTCAAAGTCGATGCATTGCCCGACAGATTCAGCCAATTTTTCACTTTGTACTTCATGCGGAAGCGGACCTGCTGCGACTGCAGCGGACTCACCCGCGTGAACGTATTGTTAGAGGCCGATAGTTCGGCATCGAGATTGAAACTTAAATTCCTTGTTGGTCTCAACCATAGCCCCAGCACCGCGGAATTCGTCTCGATATTCGTCACGCCTGGCGGCCCAAAAGTTGCACCCGGAGTCAGATAGGAAATCGAACCGTCTGGGTTCAAGGTGCAGCCATCCGGAAGATTGGGTTGTGTGACAGGCAGCGTGCTGTCAAGGCTGGCGCAACTGCCGCGGGCCGGATTATTCGGAAAATAGATGGCGTTTTGCGTGTTATAGAAATTGTCGGCGATTTCTCGGTTTCTGTAGCGATACCCGAAGTACGCTCCGGCTTTCGCGGACAACTCGACCTGGGCTTCGATCAGGTTCGTGTAGATTCTTTGCTTCAGGAAATTGCTGTCGAGGTTGATTAGCATGTCCGGGCCGGAGCTACTGGTGTGGTTCGGCGTCCCGGCAACCCCATTCGGCGGCGCAACGCATGGCGCGAATGGAAGACTCGCTGTCGGAGCAAATACATTGGGTGGAACAATCAGGTTTGTGCTGAAGAAGGAGCACTCCGAGGAGACGAACTGACCCGGTTCGAGCCAATTGCTGTAATCAAACGAGTCGACCACGCTGAGCATAGGACTGATTTTCCACGTGGCGCCGAAGTCGCCGTAGGAAGCCACATGCCGTCCCTCGATTGGGCCATTCTGCAGGAAATTCGTGAGTTGGCTGCGCGACTCCAGCCCCGCAAAGCTTTGTTGATAGTTGTTCACGTTCATGTCGCCGCCCGTGTAGCTGAATTTTCCGGACATTTGCAGGGCGGGAATGATGTTGCTCTGAAAACTGATTTGTTCCGTCGGAAAATTCATCCGCGTTTGGCGGTGCGAGAAGTAGTCGTAGTACGCGCTGCATTTTGGATTCACGATGCTGCCGGCTTGAAACGTGGGGTTGCAGGGCTGACTCGGCGGATTCCACGAGACTCCCAGATCTACTGGCGGAAGCCCGCTTCCGACGGAGAACTGCTGGTTTACATCGGTAACGCCCGGATCCGTTTTGTAGTAGCTCCAGGTCTGGTCGTAGCTGATGTTGGTTCGAGGAAGGAACCGGAAGTCCACACCCAGGCGATATTGCGACAGGGTGGCGGAAAAATTCTGGAGAAGGAATTGTTCGGTACCTTGATGGATGGTCGAGAAATCTGGGCCAGTGTTGGTATTCAGGTTGTACCCGGCGCGCACTCTGATTTTGGAGTCAGGCAGAAACGTAACATTGTAGTTCTGCATGTTTCTTCGCGTGTTGTAGTAGTGAGGCGAGATTCCTACGATCGTGGTTCCCAAAACATTGGAAGACGCATTCACCAGGGGATTGAAATTCGCCGGAGCGTTGGCTACGGGCGTCGCGGGATTAAAAGGATTGGCCAAAAGCGAGTAATCCCAGAAATTTTCGTCGTGACGGAACATGGCGTCGAACGCATACCATTTGTTCTTGCCGATGCGCAGCACGCTGACCACGTTAGGATCGCCGCCATATCCGAAATTGCTGAAGTACAAGCGATCGAAAAATACTCCGCGATGGTCAAGGGAACGCATTTCGGTAGTGAAGTTGAGGAGGCGCGGACCCTGTTGCAGATTCACCATGGTGTCGTAGGTCTGCAAATCCCCGGTGAGGCTGGTAAAGCGAAATCCGAATTCGATCGATTGTTTAATATTGTAGTTATCCTGATCGATGCCTTTCTGTTCGTCAGTTTGCTGCGCGCCGGACAAGGACGCGAACAGCAGTCCCGTCGCGATCACCAAAAGAAAAAGCCGACAGACCTGAGATTGCAGGGGCTTTGTGTTCTGTTTGTTTCTTAGCCGCTTCATTGTTGTGCCCCCTCTCTCATGGCGTGAAAAATACCGGGCTGGTATTCGACCCGTGAATGGCGGTGTGGCACAGCGTGCAGGCCTGATATTTTTGCGCCTGATTATGAAAGGTGGGAGTGCCTGGCGGGCCTATATCCGCCGGAAGCGCGTGGCAACCGAAGCAGAGCAGGTTGACCTGCGTTTGCTGGAGCATTCTTTGATTCGTTGAACCGTGGGGGGTATGGCAAATTACGCAACCCTCGATTTTCGCCTCATGCTGATACACAAAGGGGCCTTGCTTCTCCGAGTGGCATTTGTAGCAGACTTCATCTCCCGAAGCGCTGGTGCGCAGCTGCTTCGGCCGGAAAGTTCCGTGCGGGCTATGGCAGTCGTTGCATTGGATGAGACCCTCATTCACACGATGATGGAATGGTCGAGCGAACTGGGCGCGAACCTCCATGTGGCAGCCGTAGCACAACGTGGGTGGTTTCCCCGTGAGCATGAACTCAGACTCTTTGGCGAAATGAGGCGAATGGCAGTCGATGCAGCCGACGCCATTCGCCAAGTGGGCTGAGCGGTCAAAATTGCCGTGCTCGTTGTCGTACTGGTGGCAGCGCAAGCAGCGCGAACTGGTATCCGCGGGTGTAGCGTCTTTGAACGTGAAGATTTTGGTTTTATCACCCCCACCTTCGACGTGTTCCTTTCCCGGGCCGTGGCAAGCTTCGCAGCCATGCCACTCCGGTCCCTTCCTCGCGTCAAGTTTCGAATCCATGGTGGTGACGAAATGGGGTGTGGTCGCGAAATTGTTGTAGATATCCTCGTGGCAGGTCTTACAGGTATCAGCACCAACATAAAGGGATGGGTCCGTTGGCCAGGAACTGCTTTTGCCCTGCTCGGAGTGGGGTGATTTTTTCGCTGGAGGAGTGTTTTTGTCTTGTGGTCTGACGCAGAGCACACAGGACAACCCGAGCACGGTGATGAGAAGACCTCGAATCGAGAATCTTCTGATAGGCATCATGCGACTCCTCTCGCGAGCGAAAATATCTGTTCGAGCGAATCACAAGAAAAAACGGAGTAGCACTACGGTTCTTCCTGACAACTGGGGCGGAGACTGCGCAGCAAACAAGACCTGAACTTGACTGAGTTTCAGCGAAGAAGCCCGTCAAGAGCAGATAAACTGACAAGATTCGATGAAAGTGTCAACCAAATAAAATGAGGCTTGAGCGACTCTGCCTATTCTCTGTTGCTCACTGATCCCAAGTCGCATTCCGGATTGCTTCGCGGTTTCGCGCAAACGTTGCTGTGCATTAACGGGGCAGTCGCTGGCTGAGGCGCGAGGAATCTCCGTATTGTCCGAAGTTTGAGGAAGGGCCTTGCTAAGTGCTTGAAAAGATTGGCTGGGAGACCTGGACTCGAACCAGGATAGCCAGATCCAGAGTCTGGAGTCCTACCAATTGGACGATCTCCCAGCGGGGAAGAAACGCAGCAGCTAAGACGCTTGCCGTGACTGCACTTCAACCTTTTAAGAGTAAAACGGGACGGCGCATTGCGTCAACTCGCGATCAGCGATCGTGCTCTCGTTGCTTGTCTTAGTTGCACAAATCGTAAGCCTTTCTGCGGCTCTGAATGTATTGCGTGTAGGGGCCGACCATGATACTTTCCCGAAACCACATATGGGCCCGGCTGGCGCTAAGTCCAAATAAAGAGAGCAAGATCATGTCCTCGCAGCTCACCTCGCGTTCCTATCCGCTAAGAATCATTTGTTTCTTGCTGGTGGTCGCGCTGCGCTTGTCTGGCAGCTCCGCATTCGCACAAGCGCCTGCGGGAGCCGGGACGGGCTCGCAACAGTTGCCCGACTCTCCCCAGCCGAAGAGCGACTCCAGTGGAGCGGTAGTGGGGACGACGGAAAAATTTGTCGGCTACATGACGAATCGATCCCTGGTTTTCCCGGATATCGCCACGAATCCGGGTCCGCTGGGGGCCGGCGGCAAATTCAAGGTATTCGTTAACCAGAGTATTTCGCCGGCGTACGTTCTGGCGGCAGCAGCAAGCGCCGCCGTGGATCAGGCTCGCAACGTTCCGTCGGCGTGGGGACAGGGTTGGGATGCTTACGGTGATCGCTTTGGGTCCGATATGGCCAGGGCTTCGTCGAACAGCTTTTTTGCAACGTTTCTCTTTGCAACGATGTTCCATCAGGACCCACGGTTTTTCCCACAGAATGATCCGTCCTTCTGGTCGAGCGTGAAATATTCGGCGCGGCGGTTGGTAATCACTCGAAACGACCAGGGGAGCAACGTGGTCAACACATCGGGTTTGCTGGGCCCGTTCGCCGCTGAGGGCTTGGCCAACGCGTATCTTCCCGCGTCCGAGCAAACTGCCGGAAAATCGCTGGAGCGAGTGGGAACAGATTTTGCGTGGCGCTTCGCGGGAAACATGTTCAAGGACTACTGGCCCAAAATATTCCGTGATTTGGGACTGAATAGATTGAAAATTGTGCCGGATCCCGCAACCAGCCACTAGTCGGCGTGCTTAGAGTCCAGCAGTCTATTCTTTTTCAAGCTGCTTGCGGGCCTGCTTCAATTCTGCCAGTTGGTCATCATTCAGCCTCGGATAGTGCAGATCCAGACTGTTCAGCGCATCCACAATCGTAGCAACCACCAGCAACCGGCTGAACCACTTGTTGTCCGCGGGCACCACTACCCAGGGCGCATATTCCGTGGCGGTGTTGCGAATCATTTTTTCGTACGCGTCCATGTAGTCGTCCCAGTATTTGCGTTCCTTAATATCCGAGCCGGAAAACTTCCAATTTTTGGCGGAATCGTCGAGGCGGGAAAGGAAACGCTTCTTCTGTTCTTCCCTTGAAACATTCAGGAAGAACTTGCGAATGGCAATGCCGTTTCGCGTCAAGTACCGTTCAAACGCGTTGATATCCTCGTAGCGATGCTTCCAGAAGTGATCGCCGCGCAGCGAATCGGGGATGCGTTGCATGTCCAGGAATTCCGGGTGCACACGCACAACAAGAACTTCCTCGTAGTAAGAGCGATTGAAGATGCCGATCTTACCGCGCGGTGGTGTGCAGTGAGTGGTCCGCCACAAGAATGTGTGCGACAGTTCTTCGGTTGACGGCGCTTTAAACGAGAAGACATCCACACCCTGCGGATTCACGCCAGACATCACGTGCTTGATGGTGCTATCTTTGCCCGCCGCGTCCATGGCCTGAAAAATCAGCAGCAGTCCCCAGCAACCTTGCGCGTAAAGAACGTCCTGCAGGTCGCTGAGCATCTCCACGCCTTCCTGCAGGATTTTTTTGGCTTCGGGCTTATCTTCGGATTTGAGGTGATGAGTATCGCCAGGGTCGTGATCTTTTAGCCGGAAATGTTTGCCAGATTCGACTACGTAGGGTTTGATGAACTTGTGCACTCTGCCGGGTTTGACCTTTGCCATGTTTGCTCCCGAAAAGATACCGGCGCGTCCCGAAGAACGCGGAGCGGGCGTGCTTAAAGCGGGAAGCCGGGACTTCGTTGGCATCATGACACCGAGCTGCGGTTTGTTACAAGATGTGGCAGGCCAGTGGAGGAGGGTGAAAGAAGAAAATTCGAAGCGTGGTTCGGGGTTTGATGATTGATATTTGTCGACTTTGGTGTATGCTTTGGGTCGAATTGGGGGACAGGGTAGCCTACCTCTCGATAGCAAGCTCCGCTCACGCGAGTATGTCCCGCGAATTCGTCTCCACGGCAAACGTAGGAGATTTGGCCACTCGGATGAACGTTCCAGGTCACGCTCCTGTTTGGAAGATTTTGCAATCTTGCTTCTGCGATTTAACTCAAATTTTAGAATTCAGCTGTTCAGGAATTCCTATGTTTACGACCAAACGTTTGACGATATCGAGTATGAGCAACTCTCCTCAAAAGGTGGCAGCGCAGATCCGTTGCGTATTTCCGACACTGGCTGCTCTACTGCTGACCACGACGCTCTTGTCGGGCTGCGGCGAGGAGAAAAAGGCGGAAGCGGCCGCACCAGACGTGGAAGTCGTGCAGGTAGTTCAGAAAGATGTGCCGATCACGCGGCAGTGGGTGGCGACATTAACCGGGAAAGTCAATGCGCAGATTCGCGCGCAAGTGGCGGGCTATCTGATGAGCCAGAGCTATCAAAACGGGGCTTACGTGAAAAGGGGGACACCACTCTTTCAGCTTGATCCGCGAACATTTCAGGCCGCGGTAGATCAGGCCAAGGGTGTTCTGGCGCAAGCCAACGGAGATTTGGCTCGCGCCGTGGCGCAACAAGGCAAGACGCAGCAGGACGTGACACGCTACACACCACTGGCAGCCCAAGGCGCGATCAGCAAACAAGAGCTTGATGACGCAATCCAGAACAACCTGTCGTCGTTGGCCCAGGTGGAAGCCGCGAAAGCGGCCATAGCGTCGGCGCAAGCATCGCTGGATGGGGCTAAATTAAACCTGGGATTTACCACTATTACCGCGCCAATCGACGGCGTGGCTGGAATCGCCAATGCACAAGTTGGCGATTTTATCAGCCCGCAGAGTGCAAACCCGCTCACCACGATTTCCGCGGTGAATCCAATCCTTGTGAACTTCACGCCCAGTGAGCAGGATTACTTGCGGGCCAAGCGCGAAATGTTAAGGGCCGACGAGACCGAGGAACACGGTCTCGGCAGATTGGTGTGGGAATTGCAACTCACCGATGGCACCATCTATCCGCTCAAAGGCAAATTTTATGCTCTGGATCGCCAGGTGGACATCAGCACGGGCGCCATTTTGATGCAAATCGAATTCCCTAATCCCAATAATTTCTTGCGACCCGGCGGGTTCGGAAATATCCGCACTGTCGCGCGTATCGATAAAAACGCTTTGCTCGTCCCACAGCGCGCCGTCAGCGACGTGCAGAGCAAATTCCTGGTTGCCGTCGTCGGAAACGACAATAAAGTGGCCATCCGGCCAGTGATCGTGGGCGAAAAAACTGGCAGCGAGTGGATTATCTCCGACGGCTTGAAACCAGGAGACCGCGTCGTCGCTGAAGGGATTCAGAAGGTAAAGGACGGGCAGCAGGTTAACCCGAAGCCGTACCAGTCAAGCTCCACAACGGCTTCTGAATCGAACAAGGGAACTTCCAACTAAGCGGGAGCCATGTACAAATTCTTTATTGAACGACCGATCGTGTCCATGGTGATCGCAGCCATCATGGTAATTGTAGGTGCTGTGGCGGTGCTTGGACTGCCGACGGCGCAATTCCCCAACATCGCCGATCCACAAATTCAAATTCTCGCCACGTATGTGGGCGCCGATGCGCTAACCGTAGAGCAGTCTGTCGCCACTCCGATTGAGCAGCAGATGAGTGGCGTGGACAGCATGGAATACATGTACTCGCTGAACGCCAACAACGGCTCGACGACCTTGACGGTGGACTTCAACATCAAGACGGACGCGAGCACTGATCAGATTTTGGCGCAGATGCGGCAGAATCAGGCAGCTTCGCAGCTGCCGGCGGCCGTCAACAGTTTTGGCGTGACCGTGCAGAAGTCCACCATGGCGCCCATGATGCTCTTTGACCTTTATTCTCCCAATGGGACCTACGACTCCCGCTTCCTTGCCAACTACACCTACATCAATCTCAAGGACGGCCTGACGCAGGTGCCTGGGATCGCCAGCGTTTCGGTGTTTGGCGCGGGCCAGTACGCCATGCGCATCTGGGTGAAGCCCGACCAGCTCGCCAAGCTGCAGGTCACCGTGCCGGACATCATTAACGCCATCCAGGTGCAAAACAATGTGAACCCCGCTGGACAAATCGGCGGGGAACCCGTGCCGGCGGGGCAGGAATACACCTACGCCGTACGCGCTCAAGGACGTCTGGTCTCCGAGCAGGAGTTTGGTGAGATTGTTGTACGGGCTCGGCCTGACGGTTCGGTGCTTCGCCTGAGAGATGTGGCGCGCATCGAATTGGGCGCTCAGGTGTACAACATGATGGGCCGTTTGGATGGCAAGCCTTCCGCCGTCATTGCTGTCTACCAACTGCCCGGTTCCAACGCGGTAGCTGCCGCCAAGGGCGTAATTGCCTACATGGAGGAACAGAAGAAGAGCTTTCCTCCGGGGCTGGATTACGTCACGGCGCTGGATACCACTCTCCCCGTAACGGAAGGCATTAAAGAAATCGAGCACACCCTGCTTGAGGCATTGGTACTCGTTATTCTGGTTGTGTACATCTTTCTTCAGGGCTGGCGCGCCACGCTCATTCCCCTGCTGGCGGTGCCCGTATCGCTGATCGGCACGTTCATGGTGTTTCCGCTGCTGGGTTTTTCTGTCAATACCCTGTCGCTATTTGGCCTTGTCTTGGCCATCGGCTTGGTCGTTGACGACGCCATCGTCGTTGTGGAGGCGGTGGAACACCACATTGAACATGGGCTCTCACCCAAAGACGCCGCCATGAAAGCCATGGAAGAGGTTTCCGCACCGGTCATCGGCATTGCCGTCATTCTCTCCGCTGTATTCATTCCCACAGCATTCGTTCCCGGAATCACCGGGCGTTTATATCAGCAATTCGCCGTGACCATCGCCGTTTCCGTGATTTTCTCGGCTTTCAACGCTCTAACGCTCAGCCCAGCGCTTTCGGCATTGCTTCTTCGGCCTAAAAAGGAATCTCGTGGCCCGCTGGGAAAATTCTTTGCGTGGTTCAATCGGGTCTTCACTTCCGCAACCAATCGCTACGTAACTTTGTGCCGCTTCTTTATCCACAAACTGTCATTTGCAATCATCCTGCTTATCGGTTTCACCATCCTCGCCGGCTTTTCAGGAAGTAAGCTGCCGGCCAGTTTCCTGCCCGACGAGGACCAGGGCTATGTTTTCGTTGTCCAGCAGTTGCCGAATGCTTCCTCTCTGCAACGAACTTCTGCGGCGGCGGAAAAAGTGGAAGATATTTTGATGAAAACGCCGGGCATCGCCCATGTCACCACGGTGATTGGCTACAGTATGTTGAGCGGCGTTCAGAATACCTACAGCACTTTCTTCTGGGTCACATTCAAACCTTGGCATGAACGGACTGCCAAGGAAGAGCAATACATGGATTTGCTCATTCACTTGAATGATGTTCTGGGACAGCTTCCTGAAGGCGTCACCGTGGCATTTCCGCCGCCCGCCATTCCCGGCGTCGGCGCTTCCGGTGGCGTGACCTATGTATTGGAAGACCGCGGGGGGCGCGATGTCGAATTTCTTGCCGCGCAAACGAAGAAATTTATGGAAGCGGCAAGCAAACGGCCGGAGATAGCTCGTATTTTCACTACTAGCCTCCCCTCCGTGCCTCAAGTGTACGCGAAGGTCGATCGCGACAAGGTCATCACTCTGGGCGTGCAATTAAAGGATGTTTATGGAACGCTGCAGACCTTCATGGGCGGCGCGTTTATCAACTACTTCAACCGCTTCGGCCGCCAGTGGCAAGTGTATACCCAGGCCGAAGGGGCTTACCGCACCCGCGCCGAGAACCTCGGCCAGTTCTACGTCCGCAATTTGAATGGGAATATGGTCCCGCTCTCTGCGGTCACCTCCGTTCAGAACGCCAGTGGACCGGAATTCACCATGCGATTCAACCTTCATCGCGCTTCGCAGATCAACGCAACTGCTGCGCGGGGATTCAGTTCCGGGCAGGCTATGCGCGCCCTTGAGCAGGTCTATGCCCAGACCATGCCCACGGGAATGGGTTTCGATTACATGGGCATGTCATTCCAGGAAGAACAGGCTTCCCAAGGGGTATCGCCATTCGCGATTTTCGGATTGTCGCTCTTATTCGCGTTCCTGATTCTCGCAGCACTTTATGAAAGCTGGACGTTGCCGTTCAGCGTGCTGTTGAGCGTGCCGATCGCTGTGTTCGGTGCTTTCGCGACTCTATTGATTCGCCGCATGATCGACCTGCTCGTTTTCAAGCAATACACGGGACTCGGCCTTGAGAACAACGTTTACGCGCAGATCGGCCTGGTGATGCTGATTGGCTTGGCCGCCAAAAATGCGATTCTGATCGTCGAATTCGCGAAAGCCGGGTATGAAAAGGGCGAGTCACTCTCCGATGCTGCTCTTGAAGGCGCCCGCTTGCGTCTGCGCCCGATTTTGATGACCTCATTCGCCTTCATTCTGGGTTGTGTGCCGCTTTGGCGCGCTACCGGGTCGGGTGCCGTGTCTCGCCAGGTGATGGGTACTGCGGTAATCGGCGGAATGACCGCTGCCAGCGTTATCGCCATTTTCATTATTCCGGCACTGTTCTACATGATTGAACGGCTCGGAGGAGCAAGAGTCGAAGGACTTAAGGCCGCGCAACCGGGCACGCCCGGCTTGGCGCCGCCCACCCCCGGCCATGCCGATTGATCCGGAGGAAAGGAAACGGAGAATCATTTGCGCCCGATGACCATAGAAAACGGTAAGTCCCAATGCGGCGATGCGCGGCGCCGAACGGCTTGCGGCAGCAAAAACCAGCACCGCGAATCATCGCGCGGGACATGCCGGCAGTTGGCAGCCGCGTTTCTTTCGGCCACGCTGATGCTCTCTGGATGCGCGGTTGGTCCGAATTATGTCCGCCCCAAAGTGATTGTGCCTGCGGATTTTCGTGGAGCAGAGGGCGCGGCGCAGCAAGCTTCCTACGCGGATTTGCCGTGGTGGGAAGTTTTCAAGGATGACGAACTCAAAGCGCTGATCAAGACCGCATTGGCAAATAACTATGATCTCGGAATTGCCGTGTCGCGGGTTGAGCAAGCGCGCCAGCTTGCGAACGTAGCGCGTGCTCAATATTTTCCTGCCGTTAATTACTCCGTTGGCGCCAGCGACGGCAAGAATGAATTTATGGGCTCGGTGGCCCCGGGATTCGGCACAACCAAAGGCGCGTTTCTGGCCGCAGGGAGCGTTGCATGGGAAGCCGACATCTGGGGACGCATTCGACGGCTGAATGAATCCGCGCGCGCGCAATACCTGTCGACGGAGGAAGCGCGACGGGGAGTGATGCTGACACTGACCAGCAACGTGGCCCAGGCCTATTTCGAACTGCTCGGCTTGGAACTGCAGTTGCAAATCGCAAGGGAAACCACCGCTTCCTTCACGGACACTTTGAAGTTGTTTACGCAACGCTATGAAGGCGGCGTGGCCTCCAAGTTGGATACTTCCCGCGCCGAAGCCGCGCAAGCCGCAGCCGCAGCCGCCGTTCCGGAATTTGAGCGGCAGATTGCATTGCAGGAGAACGTGATTAGCGTGCTGCTGGGCAGCAATCCCCACCCGGTCGTGCACACGGCGAAATTGCTTGACGAAATCGTTCCGCCGGAGATCCCGGTAGGGCTGCCTTCCGCGCTGCTGGAACGACGCCCCGACGTGCTGGCGTCCGAACAGCAGGTGCGCGCCGCCAACGCGCAGGTGGGCGTGGCGACGGCGAATTTCTTTCCGCAGTTTGGCTTGACGGCGCTACTTGGGCAAGCGAGCACGCCACTTTCCAAAATTACCGCGGGCAGCGCCAATGTGTGGAGCGTCGCGGCGAATTTCACCGGGCCGATTTATGAAGGCGGAGCGCTTCGCGCACAAAAACGTCAGTCTGTGGCCTTCTGGGAACAGACCAGGTTGCAGTACGAGCAAACCGCGCTGAACGCTTTTACCGACGTTTCGAACGCGCTGATTTCGCGGCAAAAATTCGAAGCCATCCGCGCGGAACAAGCCCGCTCGGTTGGGGCTTACCAGGAAGCAGTGACGGTGGCTTTGCAGCGATACACTGCAGGAAAGGCCAGCTACTTCGAGGTGCTCGATGCACAGATCCAGTTATATCCCGAGCAGAATTCTTTGGCGCAAACAGAGATCAATCGCCGACTGGTGGTCGTGCAACTTTATCTGGCACTTGGCGGCGGCTGGAATCTGACGGATTCCGACTGGCAGAATCAGACCATCACGCCCGGTGCGACGCCAGGTACGGGCGCGCCCAAGACGACTCCGGGCGCCAGCCACTGAGCTAGCGCTTGGAAGCGCTGATCTCCATCATCTTGCCGTCTTTGGTCACATATTCCAGGCCGCCCCAGGTCACACGATTCGAGGCAAACGCGGCCAGCCAAACCGCAAAGCTGAATAGATCCCGCAGCGGAATGAGCCAGAAACGGCGCCGCAAAACATCGTCGTTGATTCCCCAAGTGCCGACCACCCAGGCCATCGAGAATCGCAACACCAGGTAGGCGAGAAGATAGCCGGCTGCGATCCATGCCGAAGGGGCCACAGCCGCGGCCAGCAACACCCACGGCAGGCCGTGCGTAAACAACAGTCCAATAAAGGATCCCGGCCGGCAGAGCCGCGTCGTTCTGGCCCACCGAACCTGATGATCCCAGAATCCCTTCGCGTCCTGTGCCGGGTACATTGTCCAGACAGGCTCGCGACACAACAAGACTTTGCCTCCGGCGCGGTGCACGCGATTGCCGAGCTCATAGTCATCGGCCAGCAGGTTGGCGATAGATTCGTAGCCGCCAACTTTGGCCAGCCAGCTTTTGGTGGTTGCCACGGAAGCGCCCAAAGCGAAGGTGATCCCTTCCTTCCAATCCGCCACGAGAACACCCGCAAAATAATCACTGGCGGTGCCTACAGCCTCGAACTCCGCCCAGAAGCTGTCCTGCGCGATGGCACGATAAATGCAACTGACCACGCCAACCGCTCGATCAGCGAAGGGTGCAACAAGTTCACGGATGTAATTTGGGCCAACGCGAACGTCGCCATCGGTTTGCAGCAGGATTTCGTATTTTGCTTCGCGAGTGAGCAGCGCAAGATTGTTGATCTTGCGGTTCGAGCCAATCTGCGGCGCGTTGGAGAAGATGCGAATTCGGCGTTCCGGAAAATCCTTCATGACTCTCTCGACCAACGGAACGGCAGCATCCGACATTTCGTTCACGCAGAACAGGATTTCGTACTCAGGGTAGTCTTGAGCGCAGAAGCTCGCGAAATTCTCGTACGATCCGAAATCCACGCCACGCACAGGCTTCAGCAGGGTAACGGGCGGGGTGAATGCGGCGAGTTGTTTGTCGCGCTCTCGACGGAAAAACCGGATAGCCGCAAGGATCGCAGTAACGTAGTAGCCCAACGGAGCAAGGGCCAGCAACAGAATGGCCCAGCGCCAAATGGCAAAGTGAATGTTCATGCCGGTAATTGCAATCTATTCTGAATCATGAACTGGATACAAGCGAGCAATGCGCGCGAGTTAGTTCTATCCAGTCGCGAGCACCAGAATTACACCCACAAAGACCATGCCCACACCCAGCCAGCGCCGCGCGGTCACTTCTTCTTTCAAAATGTATTTGGCACCGAGTACGCCAACGATGTAGTTCGCCGCCGAAGCCGGGATTACCAGGCTGATGGGCGCCCACGACAGCAGAATCAACAAGGAGTAGAAAGAGGCCGCAAGCAGTGGCAGCGCGAACCACACCCACCCGCTGCGAACGGCGCGCCACAGAAAACGCAATATCGCTCGCGGACGAAAGCTTTCCGGCTCGCCCACTTCTTCATTCCGTGCGTCATCGCGATTTCGCCACCGGTCCCACTGCGATGAAGAAAGCCAGCATCAACACAATCTTGATCATGACGCCGCCGCGCCGGGATTCGCGGCGGCGCCGGTCGTACTGGGTTGTCTGCCCCACCAGCAAAACGCCGATGCAGATCAGCGCCACCCCGATCCACCGCTTGGGTGTCACCATTTCATGCAGGATCACCACTGCCAGCGCCGTCTGCACCGCGTAGCCGAACGCTCCTGCCGGCATCACGTAGCTGTAGTCCGCCCAACTTACAACCGTCATGTAGCACAGCGTAAAGCCGATGAGAAACAAGATAGCCGAGCCATATGGTCGGGATATTGCCAGCGTAGAGACAAAAGCCTGAGCCAAGCCGCGCGGATGACGCGCACTTCGCCAACCTGCAGCATGCCCTTCTTCAGCAGCAGGTCGCCGACTTCTGCACACGACCACCATCAGCAAGACCATGGACAGCGTCTTGATTCGCAGCCTGTTCTCGTGACTCATTTTGGCGGATTAATCGTTGCCGCTGGCCGACTTGCTCCGCGCACCGTTGCCGTGGTCTTTGGCGCGTCTCCGCCCTCGCGCACCCACTTCAACCGCTCCGCGCGGAGCTTCAGGAACTCCGTGGCTTCGTGGTACAGGCGCTTGCGCTCGTCGCTGTCCCACAGCGCTTCCTTCACGATGCGCCAGACTACCTTCGGACGGAAATAATACTCGTCGTAGAACCGGTTCACGCCGGCCATCATTCCCGACTTCGAAAGATGCGGGATCTCGATATGCGGCAATTGGTGGCCGCCGGCGTCGGCCAGCGCTTCCACTCTCAGGAAGCCTTCTTTGGACATCTGATCGTGCAGTTCCGTGCCCGGCATCGCGTGCGCCAGCGAAACCTGGATCGTCTCGCAATCCAGTTCCTTCGCATAGTCGATCGTCTTCTGAATCGGTTTCCTTGGTTTCGCCGGAAGCCCGATGATGAAATCGCCGTGGACCTTGATTCCGACCTTGCGGCAATTCTTCATGAAGGCCCGGCCCATCTCCACGGTCGCGCCCTTCTTAATATTCTTCAGGATTTGCGCTTCGCCCGATTCGAAGCCCACGATGAGCAGACCGCGCCCCGCCGTCCGCCATCGCTTTCAGCGTGTCGTCATCGCTGTGAACGCGAGCCGTGCACGACCACTGAAAGTTCAGCGGCTTGAATTTCTGGCTCAATTCGATCGTGCGATCCTTGCGAATGTTGAAGGTATCGTCGTCGAAGAAAATTTCTTTCATCTGCGGGAAGTAGCAGCGCGGAGTCTTCACTTCCTGCACTACGTTGTCCACCGAACGCGTCCGCCACGCATGCCCGGACAGCGTCTGCGGCCACATGCAGAACGTGCATAGCGCCGGACAACCGCGCGAGCTGTAGAACGAGATAGAAGGGATTCAGCAGGAACGGCACGTTGTACCGCTCGATTTCCAGGTCGCGTTTGTACACATCCGAGGCGAACGGTAGTGCATCCAGCTCCGCCGTGTGGCGTCTGCGCCCGCGGCGCGTTGTGGACAACCTTGCCGTCTTGCGCAGATGCTCGCGCCCAAGATGTGTTCACCGGCTTTCCGTGCGCATAATCCGGCCACGGCGTGGTCGAATTCTCCGCGCACGATGAAATCAATATCTTCGCTGGCCTTCGAGGTCTTCGTCCGGCTTGATGTGCCCGTGCGGACCGACGAACGCCACCTTCATCGACGGGTTCGCTTCCTTGATCTTCGCCAGCAAATTTCAGGTCGCTGGCAAATCCGACCGTCGAGGTGAACAAGACGAAAACTCGTAGTCCTTGCAGATCTGAACCGTCTGCTGCCAATTAACCTTGTGCGGCGAGGCATCCAGCAGCCGGCTGCCCGGAATCAATCCCGCGGGATAGCTCAGCCAGACGGGATACCAATACGGACTCAATCTCGCGCGTCGCGGGCCAACGCGAACTGGCCCGCCGTCGAAGTTCTCAAAACTCGGCGGGTTCAACAGCAAAGTCTTCATTACATCCGGCATTCTTCACCCTCAGCCTTCTGCAGGATTCTGGAAATGGACTTGCGAACGTTAGCTACACCCGTGCTAGTGAGGCGGGTCCAGCGCCCCAACCTAGTGTAGATAATAGTTTAACTGAGTTGGTTGCATCCTCCCAAGGCTTTCTCGCAGCAGGGCGAAAGAGGCATCCAATTGCTAAATACAGCATTAAGTGGGAGTTGGAGGCGCCGTTCCCGACGGCGCACCAGCGCCCCATGCACTCTTGCGCGGCCTGGTCCAAGATCGCCCAAATACGGTCGAGCCAGTCGAGGTGCTCGGGCTTCATGAGCACGGATCTCAGGCAAGTCAGACCTAATCGGTCCTGCTTTGCGTTCTCCCGTTCTCTCAAGAAACGCGACCGGCATTCCGCCACGGCAAGATGCAAATTCCTTCGGCAGCCGCTTGGTAGATTCTTCGCGTGAGCGCGGAAGCTTCCTCCACGCTTGCCGCGCGCGGGGCAAAAACGACGATGTCCAGCTCTGGCGAAAAGCGGAAAGGAACCGTCCTGGGCGAGACGTTGGTGGAAGCCGCAAGCAGCTTCCCGGCAGCGCTCGAGGGAGTTCGCGAATTCGCCGCGCTTGCGCAGAGGGAGCAGGCGTTGCGTGGCCCAGAGCGCCACACCCGCGGCACCCGGCCGCGAACACTCCAGGCTGATTTCACCCAGATGGAGTTCCGGGGAACTAAATAGGTATACGGCGAATCGTGGTTGTACAAGCGGCCGACGGTTGGATCGCGAAACAACACGCAACCGCAACCGTAGGGCTGCAATCCATGTTTGTGCGGGTCAATCACGATGGAATCGGCGTGCGCGATCTGGTCAAAACTCTGCGCGTTTCTTCCGCGAGGTTTCCCGCCAATCGAAAGTAGCCTCCATACGCGGCATCGGCGTGGAACCGGAAACCGTGCTTGGTCGCTTAATTCCAGAATTTCCGCCAAAGGATCCACCGACCCGGTGGCAGTCGTCCCCATCGTCGCCACCACTGTGCCGACATCGCCGCGCCGCAAACGTTTTCGTAGCGCTTCCACGTCCATACGTCCGCGCGCGTCGCAAGGGATTGTCTCGAACGGCAGCTGCAGGACAGCGGAGATTCGCTGGTGAGTGTAATGGGCCTGCGCGCTGGCAAGAATGGTCTTGCCCTGCTCGAGCCGCCCGGCTACCCACAGCGCTTCGAGGTTCGCCATGGTGCCGCCGCCGGTAAGATGCCCAAGATGCTCGGTCCAACCAAACATTGCAGCGATTTCTGCAACGGCTTCCTTCTCCATGGCCGAAGACGCGCGGCCGCCATCGAGCGCGTGATTATTAGGGTTGATCCACTGCGCGAGCGCGTAGGCCAGCCGCGCGACGGGATGCGGCGGCTTGAGCATCTGGCCGGCGTAGAGCGGATGAAAATAGGGGAAATTGTCGTGCAGTCGCTCGGCGGTTGAGGCCAGTACTTCGCTGATTCTTTCGCGGCTCGTTGCTGCGGCGTCGATTGCCGGCAGAGAAGCGAAACCCGCGTCCAGCTTCTGCAAAGCGCTTCGCTGCAGGATTTTCAGTGTGTCAGTTTCCAGCACGTCGCGGTCCCCTGTCGGGTCAGGGTAGGTGTTGCGGTTTATTGCAGAACCTTATCGAGTTGTCCCGCGGTCGAAGAGTTCCAGTTGCGCCTGTTGCCTAAGGAAATTGGCATCCAGATAGGCCATCCACTTCTCGTTTTCGTCGAGACGCGCGCGCTCCACATCGCGAAGATTCGCCTTGCCCTCGCCAAATTGAGATTGCAGTACGCTGACTTCTGCTGCGCCAGTTGGAGTTCCAGACGCGCCACCTCTTTCGCCGCGTCCGCTTCTTGCACCTTGCGCGATTTCTGCCGCACTCCGGCGCTCACCTGATTCCTCGTGCTGGCGAGATTTAATTTTGCCGCGTCGAGATTCGCCTGCGCCAGGGCGATGCTGGAGCGTGTTTTCGAACTGAAAATCGGGAATTGCACATTTACACCGGCATTGAAGTTGTTGTACTGAAATTTATTGAAAAAAGTCTGGTGAGTTATTGTATTTCGCCAACAGGCTGTAGACGGATACCAGCTCGAGTGTTGGCAATTTCCCGCGCTTCTCTCCCACTAGACGGAACTCTTTCGCCCGGATGTCCGACTGCGCAAAGGCCAGGCTGGGATTGTTTTCCGAAGCCATGGCAATCAAGTTGGCGCCCTGCTGCTCCGCTGCTCCGGGCAATTCTTCCGGTGTGACCTCAATAGGCTGTTCCGGCGCCAGCCCCAGTTGATTTCGCAGGAAGACTTCCAGTTCATCCTGGCGGCCTTCGAGTTGCAGGATGCGTTGCACCACCTGCGCGCGCGTCAACTGGGCTTTCGTCACTTCCACAGGCAACTCAAAGCCCTCGCCCTGGCGCTCCTGGGTGACCTCCACGATTTTCTCGGCGCTTTCTTTCTCTGCTCGCAGAAGATCCAGAGCGTGGCGCACCTTCACCATTTCCAGATAAGCCGTGGCCACACGCAACATTACGGAGTTGCGCGTTTCTTCCAGCAGGATACGTTGCGCCTTGGCCTGCTCTTGTTGCTCTCTGGTCAGGCCACGCAGCGGTTCATTGAATACCTGCTCGGTATAGGTCACGCTGAAGACGGACGGCGCGCGGCCCCCGGGCGTTTCGGGAAATGCCATAAGAATAGCCCGCACCCGAGCCGGCATAGAGATTCGGCTTGAACTCGGACCTGGTCAGATCTGCGGACTGGTCGGCGACACGCGTCTGAATCCTGGCAAGCTGGATGTCCTTGCTATTCTGCAGAGCGAGCTCCACGGCACGCCGGAGGGTGAGCACAATCGGGGTGCTGGACGAGGTGCCCGGTTGCGCCGCCTCCTGGGCCCTCAAGGCAGGCATACCCGCCAGTGTCCCCGCGATTCCGTACACCAAGCAACGCTTCCAGGTCGTCATATTCCCCCCTGTTGCAGAAAACACTCTCGCGCTCCAGCTTCAGTGCGCAGACTATTCGTAACGCAGCGACTCAACGGGTTCCATGTTCGCGGCCTGCTTCGCGGGCAGCCACCCAAAAAAAGAGCCCGGTGGAGCAGGACACGAGAAACGCCAGCACAACGCTCGTTCCTGAAACGGGCGCCCGCAAATTTCCGGGCAGGAGTTGCTGCACCATGACCGGAATGGCTAAACCAAGCAGGATTCCGATGACCGCCCCGCCCCCGCTGATCAGAAAAGCTTCGATAAGGAATTGCGAGAGAATCTGATTGGGCGCCGCACCAACGGCCTTGCGTATGCCAATCTCCCGCGTGCGCTCCGTTACCGTAACCAGCATGATGTTCATGATCCCGACGCCGCTGATCAGCAGAGCGATGAAGGCGATCACGACGATCAGAACGATGGTCAACGCCAGTGAAATGGTTGCGCGGCGGTCAAAATCGCGGTCAATGTGCGCACGTCGTAGCTGGCTTCCGCCGGGTGGCGGCTCTTTAGTAGCCGCTCTATCTGTTTTTCCACGCTTTCCACTTCATCGGGATTGATTGCCTGCGCCAGCACCTGTTGCAGGATCTCATTGCCGGTGTAATACCGCATCAGTGGGAACGGAATCAGGACCGATTCGTCTTGCAACTCGGTCAATCCGTAGGTCGCGGCGGGGGAAAACGCCAATCACAGTAAAGGTCAGTTCACCCATGCGAATGGAACGGCCGATGGGATTGTCGACGCCGAAAACCCGATCAGCGAGTTTCTTCCTCGGAGATCAAGCACACCTTGCCGTGCGTTTCCGCGTCCGCGCTGTCGAAATAGCGTCCGCGCAAAATAACCAGGCGACGGATTTGCTGATACCCGTCAGTTACGCCGATCAGGCTGACCGGCCGTGTCACGCCTTGCACCACCACGGTCATGGGCATGTCGGTAAATCCCGCCGCCGTCGCCACGTCCGGGATGATTTCTTTCACAGCGGCAACGTCTTGCAGCGTTAAGCGATGGCTCAAAGGCTGGACTTTGTCCGGAGTCTTCACCATTTCCGCCCACACG
>CAWGXB010000035.1:0-153417 GCA_963826335.1 Candidatus Acidiferrales bacterium
GCCTGGTAACAGCATTCCCGTCCACATGGAATCCGCCGCGGAGGCCGCCGGTCAATTGGACGAGAACGCCACAAATCGGGAGTTAGAGTCAATTGTCGATGTGTAGAGCGGCTGCTACTTCTGGATTCACTCGATGGTGTTCTTTCCAGTCTTTTACCAATCGGTCTGTTTCTTGAATCTGTGCGACTGATAAGTGAGATTTTGCTTCTGCAATATTTACTTCAGGGCCGTTCAAACTGAACCAGAAATATGCCTGTACGTAGTCCCTCGGAACTCCAAGCCCCTCCATGTAGAGGAGGCCCAATTGATTGCTTCCTCCACCTGCTCCGCCCAAGTTTGGAACGTGCTCTGCCGCTCTTCGATACCATTCGGCGGCAAGTTTGTAGTTCTGTTCAAGACCTTCGCCATCTTCGTATTTTCGCCCTAATTCCCATTGGGCATCGGGGTTTCCATTCTGAGCCGCCTTCTGATACCACTTCACCGCTTCTTTCACGTCAGTGGTTCCAAACCAGTTCTGTTCATAGGCGAGACCAAGCAAATACTCGGCCTCGGCATCGCCTTGTTCTGCGGCCCGCAACATCCATCGTTCGCCTGTAGCCGGGTTGATCTGCACAGAGACGAGACCATAAAGCCGCTGCGCAGGCACATAACCCTGTTCGGCAGATTTCAAGTACCATCGCGCAGCCTCTTCCTCATCCTTTTGCACCAACCGGCCATCGCTGTATGCCCGACCCACCCAGCATTGGGACTCGGCGTCGCCAACCTTCGCTTTGGCCATAATCGTCTGAAGGTCGGATGGCGTCATGGTCTTCAGACGAGCCCAGACCGTCAACTCGGCTTGCTTAGAGTCAGGCATTTCCTGTGCTTTAGAACGAACGACTGGAATGACCACGGGAAGGAGAAGTAAGAGCAAAATGCGAAGATTCATGCCGCCCTCACAAGCGAATACTATACCCGTTAAAGATGCTTCTTCAATGCTCGCATTCTGGTAGTACCTGAGTAACTGCATACTCGTCCACATGGATTTCAAGTGATTTCCGAGTACGCCAGTTAACAGGACTTTGCGGCGTGTTCGAGGAGAAGGTCCGAGTAGCTTACCATCCGTCACGCTCAATGGTGTTCTTCACCTTCGCGAATTTACCAATGATTCGAGCGGAGGAATCGAGAACGACGTGGTCAAGAAATGCTCACGAGGTTGGGTCCCGTCCTGAATTGCCTTTGCGAGAATCTCCATCGCTTGTCCTGCGAGCGGCGGAATGTGGATCGTCGCCGCGAGCCATTTTTCGCGTACCCAGACTTGACCCGTCTTCGGCTGGCCATCACATCCGGTGAATGGCAAGCTCAGCCATCGCGAGCGTTCTGCTTCGTTGGTCATCTCCTGAAAAGCTTTACGAGCGCCCATGGCCATCGAGTCATCCTGCGCACCGACGAGCTTAATTGGCGAGCTTTGCGAAGTAGCCAGTTTCAGCCAGGACCGCACCGACCGCTCGGCACTTTTCTCTGTCCACTCTGCCTTCAGCATCGCCAATTGAATGTTCGACGGTTTTGTCTCTAACATCCCCAACTCACGCTCCCGCGCCGCGGCACTCTGCGAAGGTCCTTTGATGTAAAGAACAGAACCGCCTCCGGGCAGCAATGTTCCGAATTGTCTTCCTTGAATGCGTCCAATCTCGAAGTGATCGGAACTGACAGCAAAAATGGGTGCGGTTGCCGTACTGCGGAGGTCCGACAAGTAATCCGGCCTCTTGTTCAGGACTGCCCAGCCGATTCCGGTGGTGCAGGCGGCCTGGGCCACCTGAGGCATGGCCGTGCTCCCAACCGGTTCAACCACAATCGCGTCGGGTCGAGACTCAACCCGGCCTTGGATTGCCTTCAGAAGTTGCGCGCTCTGATTCACCGCGTCGTTATCGGCAAAGACGATTTCCACATCGCTCCCCAGTTTGCGTGCTGCATCTTCTGCGGATTGGCCTTGTGCCACTTGGAAGTCGTTCTCGCGGGTGTGAAGAGATACCAGAAATCGGAGCTTTTTCATCATTTCGCGAGTTTACTCCTGACCACCTTTTTAACGATACCCGAGGGGAGTGGGACGACTTCTGTCATAGAAGTACCGCTCGGCCTCACGGCAGGGGAATCTGGAACAGGTTGCGATGCACATTGGTCCGGCTGAAGGCATAAATCTCTTCGTTCAGTCCTGGCAGTACAGAACCATCCACGGATTTTGCGCCTGGAAGAGCTGCCGCATCTGCCTTTGACGCTATTCCCGTTGGCGGCAGCTTCGGAAATACCTGGCCGGTCGCCAGCGGTACTATGTATGTTCCCCAACCCAGCATGTGCCCCTGGCTTCCGCCAATCACCGAAAGAAACATCGATTTTCCATCTCGCGGCCAGCGCACCACGCACAACCCGGTGCAGATTCGAACAGGCGTGCCTCCTTCAAGCGGTATCGCCAGAATTCCCCGGGGCGCATCTTCATTCTCTATGGCCGCTTGTACCACAGCCCATCGACCATCCGGCGATATCGTCTCTAGCTGAATCACCGGTGGCGCGTCGATTTTCCGACGCTCGCTTCCATCCGCCTTCATCCAGTACAGAAAACTTTCATCCCCCTCGCGCGACATAAACACCAAGTCCCCTTCAGGGGTGAACACCGGACTCAACTCCTGCCCGCTGGCGGTGAGTTTCCTGGGTGAGACCAGGTGGTCCACGCGCGCCGACCAAATCGAGCGCGCGCCATCCTTGGCTCCGACCGAATACACCACATTACGTCCATCGGGGGAAATGTCGAATCCGAAGAGCCCTGGCTCAGATACCACCGGCGCACTCTTTCCCGTGGAGATTTCTGTTGACCACAACTCGCTTGCGGGACCCTGTGGCCGTCGATCAACCATGTAAAAAACCCGGCTTCCATCCGGCGAGAACACTTGCCGCCCACTCACTCCATCAGGTTCTTCGAAATACCCACGGCCCTCGGAAGTGATTTGGTGATCGCCTCCACGGTCATGTACCCACACCGCGGATTCTTGCGTGCCCACCGACGTAATCAATGAGCGCCCGTCTAGCGCCACGGCGATCCCTTCTTCTTCATTCACTCCTGAGGTGATCTGCTCGGGCGGCCCGTCCGGGAAGTGTTGGCGCCAGATGTGAAATTTACCGCTCGCTGCCGAACTAAAGTACATCCACCGCCCGTCCGGCGACCACCCTGCATAAGTGCACGCCGCATCCGGAGGTCCTACCGGTTTGCCTAGCGACGTTCCGTCGAATGGCAGCAACCGGCAGGACTCCCATCCGCCTTCCGTGGTCATCCACACCGCCAGTACCCATTTCCCGTCTGGCGAAAGATACGACCGGTGCGCCATGCTTCCTTTTCCTGGGGGTGGAAAGATCACTCGCTCGCCGCTGCGGTTCTCTTCGCTCGTAGCCAGCACCATATGTCGCCCTTCTCTCAATTCGGAGAAAAGCAATTGGCGCGGATTGATCCAGGTGAGGCCAGAAGCATTCGGCAGCAACAAGTGTGGCTCGCCTCCCAGGGTGGGCAAAATCCACGTATCCCAGCGTGCCGGAATCGTGTACGCGATCTGCGAACCATCCGGCGAGAACACCGGACTCATCTTCGCTGTGCCGTCGTGTGTTAGCGCGACAGGGTCTCCTCCAGACAACATTCTCAGGTTAACTTCGCTCTTCCCCGCGAACGTGCTCGGCCCCCTTAAGAACACCAGCATCCGTCCATCGGGGGATAATGCAGGCGATGTCGCCGAGTCCACAAAGTTTGTCAGCTGCACCCACTCCGATGATCTCGTACCTTGCATTTCCCTTCGTGAACGGTACATGGCCACACCTACAGCCAGCAGCGCCACCGCCATGCCTGCCAACAGTCCGTACACCAACTTGCGGCTCTTCGTTATTTCCTGCTTGGCCGAAAACGCCTCCGTTTTTCCTGACGTTGTATCGCGTCGCAACCTCTTCAGATCCGCCCGTACTTCCGAAGCATGCTGGTAACGCACATCCCGATCTTTCTCCAGCGCCTTATCAATAACGCGCCCTAAATCTTGTGGTATTTCGGGGTTTAGACGCACTGCCGGTGTTGGTGCGCGATTTAAGATGGCTTCGAGAATCATCCCGGACGTGTCTCCCCGGAACGGCAAAGTGCCTGTCGCCATCTCATACAGAACGATACCGAACGAAAATAGGTCCGTTCTTGCGTCCAACCCCTTTCCACGCACCTGTTCAGGCGACATGTACGCCGTCGTTCCAACGGTGGCCCCTGGACTGGTCAGGAATTCATCGTCGAGCGTTCGCGTCTCTTCTCTCTGGGCGATCGCCGCGGCCGTCATTGCAGCTTTGCCAGAGATCTTGGCGAGTCCGAAGTCAAGAATCTTCACGTGATCACCGGCGGTTACAAAAATATTTGCGGGCTTAATATCCCGATGTACGATTCCTTTCGAGTGCGCGGCATCCAGGGCGTCCGCAACCTCGATTCCCAGATTCAGAATGTGTTCCAGCTCCGCGGGACGTCCCGCGATGCTGTGTTTCAGCGTCTGGCCTTCCAGATACTCCATGGCAATAAACGCTTTCCCGCCATACTCGCCGATGTCGTAAATCGTACAGATGCTGGGATGGTTTAGAGCAGACGCCGCTTGCGCCTCTCTCTGAAACCGCGCCAATGCCTGCGCGTCTTTCGCCACATTGTCCGGTAGGAATTTCAATGCTACGAAACGGTGCAGCCGCGTGTCCTCGGCCTTGTACACCACGCCCATCCCGCCGGCCCCGAGCTTCTCGATGACGCGGTAGTGAGAGACGGTCTGGCCGATCAGCGCATCGGAGTCCGCCATGGTGCCGCCATCTTATGGGCGCGGCCTGGGGCAAGTCAACGAATCGACAGAACACGAGCGCATATCCGGCGAGGAACTTTGACCAAGTCCCGGTAAACGCTAGAGCTTCCCGTCGATTTGAAATGCCGCCGATAGCGCCAGGGAGGTGTCCGGTTTTTGAACCGTGAGGTCGGTCACTTCTACGAGTACGCCACTATACGTCCAGGTGACCGGTGGAAAATTGGGCCCAAGGATAACTTCCGAGTGGCGACAATCCGCCCAGAGCTTTGTCTATCACTCCCAACGATTGGTTTCCGATTCCAGCACGGAGAGACAAAAGGAAAGAGAGAGCAGGAGGCTTCCGTGCTCTCCCAATCGAGCCTCTCATTCCTCGACTTTTAGGCTCCCACACAACATTCGCGATTGGTGCTCTCCCGACAGTCATTGCGGTCCGACGGGCCGAGTTCCGAATCGGCCGAAGCGCAGTGCCTGCCGAAGTATCTCACGGGCATTTTGCGGGAGGACTGCCCTTGGTCTTCCGGTGGGCTCGTCTCGTTCGGCGGCTTCATCATTGCATGGGGTAGCCAAGAAAGCGTGAAGGTCGCCGGCGCTTGCGCCGGTCGTCACGACGCCAAAGCCTACAATCTCGCCGCGGGAATTGATGCCATGTGCGAACAACAGATACAAGGGGGAGTTGGCAACGAGTCCGTTCAGGTCGAACATCTTGCCGTTCTGCCAGAGGAAAGCGCGCGGGTTGGAACTCGCGTCAAACGACACGCCAACCACATCGCCTCGGTCGTTAATGCTGATGGCGCCGCTGTCAGCATCCCCGAGCAGCGTGCCGAGGTCCTGCATCTTACCTGTCATTGGGTCGGGCCACAGGAAGGCGTGAAAGGTTGTGTCGTTCAGGTTCGAAGTGCCAATCACCTGACCTTGGTTATTGAGCTCCAAAGCGACATTTCCCGGTCCGGCCAATCCCGTCCCGCCGAGGTTGCCGAGATCATGGACCGTGCCGTCTTTCTCCCAGAGCAAGGCATGAAAAGACAAAACGTAGACGAAGGTATTCTGGTTAAGGACTGAGCAAACGCCCGACGTGCCGGCGACCTGGCCCTCGTCGTTGATCCCGAAGGCCCATCCGTCCGGGTCGGGGGGGTGTGTCCCGTCGCCGGGGTATGTAGGAAGTTCGCGGACCTCGCCATTTTCCCAGATGACAGGCTTCTGCTGGAGCACTTGAGGCGTGCCCAACCCCGTGCAGGTGGAGTCCGGCGTGCCATTCTCCGTATTTCCGGCCACTTCGCCTCGATTGTTGATCTGGCCGGCCTCGCCATTGGTGCCTCCCCGCAACGTCGGGAGCGGAGTCATCACGCCGTTTTGCCATAGGAAAGGTAGACATACGAGGTGGTCACCGTAACCGCAAAAGTCTTCACCATACGGAGCTGACGTGGAGATTTCTGCCGCGCCCGTGGCCCGGCCTCTTTCGTTGACCCCAAATGCTTCACTGTTCGGCCCTCCGAGCCCAGGTGTGCCGATATCTATGCTCCGTCCCCTGTACCAGAGGACAGCGTGCTGGGTGCCGTTAGGGAGGATCGTTGCACCACCTGCCAAGCCATTATTGGTCACGTGGGTCGCCTCGCTAAACACTGTCGCCAACGGACCGAGGTCGGTGACGGAATAGCGAGTCGGCTTTGGCTTCTGTTCCTGTGCCCAGACTGGCCCCGCAATAATCGCGAGCGCTAGTCCGATGCGTGCGATGCTAAACGACTTCGTTTTCGAAATAGTGAGTTTCATGATTGTTTTCTCCTTGACTGACATAGTGGGATTCCAGTCGAACGGCAAAGTCTCTCCGGGACCTCCAGCTCGAAACATCGGAAAAGGGACGTCAGGCAAATCTGGGTTGGTCCATTGGTGGTTTGCCATGAGTGGACTTTGCCGTTGGCGAGCCATTCCTGGATGCGAGCCGCGATTGCCGGCTCCGCGAAGCAGTCGCTGTCGAGACTGATCACGTCAACGTCGGCGTGACAACCGGGACACCGGGCCGAAGCCACATTTGCGCGTCGAATGACGAGCAAAGTCTCAGTCTCAACAGAGATCCGGGTTGTTCTCGGCATCACGGCTCGCTCCATTCCGGGGACCTTGGCTGCATCCCTCGTCCGAATGCGCGCATGCTGCTGGAATGGCGGATCAAAAGTCCTTAGAAACCGTCTAACAATTTCTCAAAGGTTCTCATCGTCTGTTTCACACGAAAAAGTAAGGAGTTGTGGACGGTTAAACGCGACTGGGCTGCATCTTAGCGGGCACCATTAGCTGCCGTGGTGATTATTGCCGCAGGCATATATACATGATAAATTGCCGCCAAGAGTGAATGGTCCTAGGCCGGAGGCGGAGTTCCGACTTCTTCGATATGTCCACAGGACCAAAAGTCCTCTACGAGTTCGGACCCTTTCGGGTTGACCCTGAGAAGCAAGTTCTCCTGCGCGAAGACCAGTCGGTGGCCATCACGCCTAAAGTCTTTGAAACTTTGCTGATCCTCGTTCGTCACAGTCGAGAGGTCGTTTCCAAGGACGAGCTTATGAAAGCCCTCTGGCCGGATGCTTTCGTCGAGGAAGCCAACCTGAGCCAGAACATCTTTATGCTTCGCAAAGCCCTTGGAGAAACTCCCGAGGACCGACGATACATCGTGACCCTACCTGGACGCGGGTATCGTTTTGCGGAAGAGGTCCGCACGGTGACGCCGGATAGTGACGATTTGGTCATCGAGAGCCGCTCACGCACTCGCATAGTCATTGAACAGGCAGCCCCCACCCTAGCCGAGAATTTGCCTGCTCTTCAGGGCAGTACTCTTCGCAATTCTATCTGGAAGTATTTCTTGCCGGTGGGAGCGTTGCTCGCTTTGGCAGCGCTCGGCGCGGTTTTTTTGCTTCGCAGGCCAAGGCCAGTTGCCTTGGGCGAGAAAGACACTGTCCTGGTAGCCGATTTCACAAACACAACAGGCGACCCTGTCTTTGACGGGACATTGCGGCAAGGGTTGGAGGTGCAGCTCGAGCAATCGCCCTACCTCAGCCTCGTCTCGCAGGACCACATCCAGCAGGTACTGCGAATGATGGGCCAGCCAGCAGAAGCGAAGCTCACGCCTGAGCTTGCGCGGGATCTCTGCCAGAGGACGGCTAGCGCCGCTGTCATCAAAGGTTCGATCGCGGAGATTGGCACGCAGTACCTTCTGATCCTTAAGGCGGTCAACTGCGTAAGCGGGGAATCGCTGGCGAGCACCGAAGCGGAGGCGAGCGACAAGAACCACGTGCTCGATGCTCTGGGAAAAACAGCTTCAAAAATTCGCAACAAACTGGGAGAGTCGCTCAGCACGGTGCAGAAATTTGATACCCCTCTTGAACAGGCTACCACGCCGTCGCTTGAGGCCCTCAAAGCGTACAGCTCTGGTGGTCAAGTTTGGAGCGCAGCAGGGCCGACTGCTGCCATTCCATTTTATAAGCATGCCATCGAACTCGACCCGAATTTCGCCATCGCCTACGCACGATTCGGCCGCTTGTATGCGGAACTCACGGAATCCGGCATGGCTGCCGACTACACCCGAAAGGCTTACGAACTCCGTGAACGAACCAGTGAGGCAGAGAAGTATTACATCACGACTTCCTTCCATATCTTGGCCACAGGGAACTTGGAGAAGGCCGAACAGACCTGCGAGCTATGGGCACATGCTTATCCCCGGTTGGCAATGCCGCACGGTTTCTTGTCGGGGATAATTCTTCCGGTGTTTGGGCAATATGAGAAAGCAGTTCAGGAAGGCAGGGACGCGCTCCGTTTGACACCGGAGAGCCCTATTCCTTACTTCGTCCTGATGTACAGTTACATCGCTCTGAATCGCCTCGATGAGGCAAAGGCTGCTTATGGTCAAGCTCTCGAACGCAAACAGGACCACCCTTTCTTCCATGCAAACCTGTATGGAATTGCTTTTTTGCAGAACGATGCGGCGGGTATGGCTCAGCAGGTAGCATGGTCGGCGGGCAAGCCGGGGGTAGAGGACGAATTGCTGGTTTTGAAGGCCAATACCGCCGCATATTCCGGGCGGCTTAGGGAAGCTCGAGAATTTTCCCGCCAAGCGATAGACTCCGCCGAACGAGCAGGGGAAACGGAAACGGCTGAAACCTACTTAGCAGTGTCTGGGCTGCGGGAAGCATTGTTCGGCAATGCTGAGGAAGCACGACGGCGTGCCACTATGGCGATGCAGCGTTCGGCAGGCCGTGGCGTGCAGTATGGTGCTGCGCTCGCGCTGGCATATGCTGGGGCGGACGCGGGTGCGCGAGCGCTGACGGACGATTTGGGCAAGAGATTCCCGGAAGCCACAATGGTGCAGTTCAGCTTCCTGCCGACCCTCCGTGCAAAACTTGCGGTCCACTCGGGAAATGTTTCGGAGGCCATTGAGACGCTCAGAACTGCCGCGCCATATGAGTTAGGAAGGTCCGGTACTTACAGATGGACAGCCTTGTACCCAGTCTTTGTGCGAGGAGAGGCCTATCTGGCCGCACATCGGGGCAGCGAAGCCGCCGCCGAGTTTCAAAAAATTCTCGACCATCGCAGCGTCTTGCTCAACGAGCCAATCGGCGCTCTTGCTCATCTCGGCCTCGCTCGCGCCTCTGTTTTGCAGGGTGATACCGCAAGAGCTCGTGCCGCCTATCAGGATTTCCTTACACTTTGGAAAGACGCCGACCCTGACATCCCCATCCTTCAGCAAGCCAAAGCGGAGTACGCGAAGTTGCACTAATCCCGGTGGAATCCTGAAAAGCAAATAGGCGCTCGACAATTTGTCCGGCCGTGCCAGAAAGCGAATTTCGCAGACAGTTTATGAACGTCTCGCGGGATTGCTCCCGACTGACGGGCAATCCTGAAGCGATCCCAAAGTAAGGGTCGGCGATCTATCCGGAACCGGTCCAACTGGGGCGTTTTCGATCGAAGAAAATCGGGCGTCAGTGCTGCAAAGAAACAACCTACAGGAGGTGCTTTCCACGACGCGAGAATCTTGCCTCTGTCATTGGAACTTCTGTTTTCGCACCAGCAGGAGCGTCGGGCAGATCGCCGGTGAGTGAACGGCCCACTCGGAGGCAATCCACTTGGATGTATTACGCCGTACTCGTAGACTTGGAATCCGTCGTGAAGTTGACAGAGCACTTGTCCTGTTTCCCGACGCAGGCGAAATGGCCAACAGGCTTTTGGATTTAGTATTTGTTTTTCAGTTCGGGGGGATTGGGCCGGCTTGCTGGTGGCACAATGCCTTTTTCGCGCAGATAAATAACCACCTGGCCATAGTGATCCGCTACGTGCCAGATGCACACAACGCCCAGGCCCAAGCGGGTATTGGGACCTGGCCGTTCAATCGGGTCATACATGTTTTTTGCGGTAATTGCCCCTAAGATCTTGAGGGGGAGATTGCGGGCTACTATTTGGATGGGCTGAACGTGAGCTATGGATTCGTGCGCGCTCGCGACGGTTCCATCACTGCCTTCACTGCTCCTGGCGCGGGTACAGGCTCTGGCCAAGGCACATTTACCACTTTCACCGATGGTCTCAACGCGTTAGGGGTGTTGGCAGGCTATTCGATTGACGCAAACGGTGCGAATCATGGCTACGTACGGGCGCGGAATGGCACGTTCACGACGATCAACATTTCCGACGCGGGGACGGATGCTGGACAGGGCACTTCAGTTGCCGGCATTAACTGGGCTGGAACCGTCTCTGGAAATTACATCGACGGAAACACGATGACTCACGGCCTGCTGCGAACTCCGGAGGGGAACCTCATCAAGTATGACGTTCCAGGGGCGGGCACCGGATACCGGCAAGGTACCGTCGGGGGGAGCATCAACCTGGCGGGGGAAATCGCAGGCTTCTGGGTAGATGGTAACAACATATTTCACGGCTATGTGCGCGAACCGAACGGCAAACTGACCACCTTCGATGTTCCGGGCGCGGGCACTGGCACATTCCAAGGAACGTTTCCTTTTGTTAACGGTCCGACCGGAGCGATCACAGGATTCTACGTGGACGACAACAACGTTGGTCACGGTTTCCTGCGGGTTCCTTGCCAAAGGGACAGAGATGATTTACGAGGACGCGGGTGTCACCAGAATTGAGTTCGCGGTGAAAAGTAATTCCTCATTGATAGTTCCGGCCATCAGGAGAACTTGTGGTCGCCGATGAAGAAGGGCCAACGACGCACCAAGTTTGCAAAAGCCGCTTGTCGCAAGGAGATAATTCTTCGCGATCCAGACTCTTTCAAATTCTGGGGTGCTGACGTTCGTAATTCGAAGATGGGGTTTCGTCTTATTCGACTTCAGGGCCAAACACTCTAATCCTGGGTAAATTTACAAAGGAGAACCGCAAACGAAATCACGGCAAATCGTCAAAATCGCGGCGGGGGCTGCGTCACACTTGGTGTGATTTTTATTGCGGGAATCTTGAGAAGTTCGCCGCGCGTTCAAGCGCACGACAGTCTACTCGGGTCGAGGAGCCGACATTGTTATACAATCTTGTTCCTCCCAGCACCAATGCGTTGCTCCCAATTTAGTCAGTTTCGGCTTCCCGGGCAAATTTCCATGAACCATCGCTCTGCCGCTTTAACACTCGCAGGTCGTGCGTATACGGTCAGGGGGATGTTGGCCATGACACAAGGTTTCGTTGACAATGACTGGAAAGCGGATCGCGTTGGAATTAAGGGGTCGACCACACACCTTACATATCTTGTGGGCATCCCGCGCTCCTCGCGTGTCTTGAACTCAGAAGCCTTCGACACTGCTGGATCGCGCTGAAACTCTCCACATTCGAAGTCTATCCCTGGGAGTCGCGGAATCGTTGCCGTATCTGGTCGAGCTACCGATTCCATAGAATTTGAAGCGGTGAGATAAAGATCCAACTACCGACTAAGTCAATGCAATGGGATGAGATCCACAACCTGGGATATCTCCCCTGGCCACCGCGCGCGGGAACCGGTTATCTAACGCGGTCTGGAGGTGGAGTCGGAAGAGTGCCGGCACACAGCGCAGCACGAATGCAAATGACCGATGGTACTCTTGTCGCTGGTTCAGCAACTCCAACAGCGTCCTACTTTCACCCAGACGAGAGTTGAAGAACTCAACTTCTTCGTCGAGGGGAGCCGTCTTCAGGTGATAACAGAAATAGCAGCTGTGTAGCGAGTGCTTGAGCGCACCCATCGCATATTTCGTCGCGTCGGAAAGCACCGGGAACGCGGCGGCGCTCAACAGCACTAAGCCAGTTAATCGGAAAAGTGCCTTGAACACGTCGAAGCGGCGGAGAGAAGGGAGGGGCACGAGGCTCAGCAGGTCCTCGCCCCAGACAGTCTTGGCTGAAACTATCACGCTCGCAAGAAACGTGCGCTCAAGGAACACTTCTTCGGCTGTCCGCAGACCGAAGACGCGAGCTACGTCTCCCGAAATCAGGTCGCTTCGGGTGCAGAAAAAGAAGGAATGCCCGTGCCCCCCGGCGTGTTCAGCAAACATTTCGAGCAGGTTTTTTCGACGGCTCGCCGGCACTCGAAGGCCGTGCGTGACTTCGAGGTCCGATACCGCTTCGCGTAGGCGTCGTCGATCCTCCAGGGCCGCTTCGTTGGGCAGCACAAGGATGAGATCTACATCGGAAGACTCCGAGAAGGCGCCGCTCGCTGCGCTACCGAAAAGAATCAAACTGACCAGCGAATTCTCGCCACAGGCGCGAAGTTGCGCGACCGCATCAATGTATTGCTGAACACTACTTGCCATCTTCCGCCTGCATCCTGTGTCCAATGCGTGAGACTGCCCGGGCAGCGCAAACTGCGATGTGTTTGCGGCTCACGCATCCGCCCCGATCATCATACATTCGAAATTGTCCACTACCGGTAGTCCACGGCATTTGGACAAATTGGGATTAGATGCTCTTCGGTCGAGCGTAGCCAGGAATGGTTATCGATGTTACTCCCCAACTGGACACGATCCGTCCGGAGTATCTAATTTGGCTCCCTAATTGGTGATGATGCTGCAACGACGGTGTATCGCCTCCGCCGTGCCTTCTGCTCCTGCGTCACCACTCTTGGTGCTGAGGAATGCGCAGGGCTTCGCGAGGATGCTCTCGAAACCCTGCGCTTAGGTGTATCGGTGAGGTCCTCTTCTATTCGTCCCGACCTGATCGGAACTGCTTGCTGTAATCACGGCTCTCAACAACTCCCGGGTCCGCGACGATCGCTCGAAGCTCTGCCCCGTCGTTGCCGATCACAAAGTCAACGTGGACCGTCGCACCCAAGGGAGATACGTTGAGCGTCATCGTGCCTGTACAGTCCGGATTCACTGTGTACGTGCCTGCAATCGTCACCTGGACGATGTTGCCGTTCGCGCTTAAGGTTGCGGTTGCGTCGGTGTTACCTTTCCCGTCGAAGGTTTGCCTGCCGACCTCGGCGAAGGGGCCCGCAAGAGGGGGTGGAACATGGGAATCGAGAAGAGTTCCTGTGCTGGTGTATGCGAACCCGCCCCGCAGGATCGCGTTTGAGCACCCCTTAACCTTGCCTGACTGTTCCTGCGCAACTGCGCTTTGCGCATAGAACATGGAAACCGCCAGAAGGAATGCCACCTGACAACGAAGCAAAACTGCTTTCATCACGTTTCTCCTTTGATCTTGATCGATTCGGGTTGCCGGTTCCAGTCCGGTTCACCTACCACGAATAAGGAATCGTGGGAGTGAAGGTTACAGCTTGTGACGCAAAGGGCATAAAATGGCTGATCTGGTCCAGATGCCCAATTGCCCCCAATGCGGAGCGGAATTAGGTTCCGGTGATCCAGCGGGATTATGCCCCGGGTGTCTGATTCAGGCAGCTTTCGACAGTTCCGCACGATGACCCACGCGACTTTGGTTGGCCAGCCAATCGGTGAAAGACCAAACAGCTACCAGGAACCTCGGCAGTTCACGCTGCCCAATTCTCAGCTTGTTGTTCACTACTCGACGGGCTACTACAAGTTCACGAGCGGACCAAGCAATGTTGTCGCACCAGACAAGGAAATCACTCCTACGTGGGAGGATTATAAGAACGGGCACGATCCGGTTTTGGAATGGGTGCTGGCCGTAAAGAATTAAGATTAGAAGCAAGGAAAAATCCCCTAAGTCCTGAGGAAACGTTAGTACTCTATCGGAGGCGCGTTTTCACAAAAGTGCGAAGTTGGGCGAGGTGCTCTGGCGCGCGTTCGATAGAGCCGTTTGAAGGTGGGCGCTGGCGGTTGCGGCGGATGCGGGCTAGTGGCTGCACCGATCTAACGGCTATGGGAATTGAATCTTTTTTCGTCTGCAGCCTATTGATTTTACTTGGCTTAGGAAAATTAGAGAAAACCGAAAATCGCAGTCAAAAGCTCTACCTTGCGGCATGACGTGAGGAGCATAGCACGCGAAGCGTCCGTCGCGCCAGCGACTACGTTCAAACAACGTTCCCGTCAATTTGAAATCTGAATGCCGGCACTCCGCCGGATCGTTGAACCCCTGAGGTCGGTCACTTCTACGAGTACGCCACTTCCCAGGAACTAGCGTAAGCGATTGGCCATCGGATGGTTATTTTTGCGGCTAATTCCTAGAGGCGCTCATAGACTATGTGGCGGAGACGATTTTTCTGACACGACGCGGCAAACTCTTTTGGATTGGGCTGCTGGCGTACACTGCCAGCTTTTTCCTTATGTCGGTAGCTTTTTTTGTCGACGACGAGGGAGAACGCGGTTTCGTGTGCTCATACATCACGCTATGGTACATATGGATGGCTGCGACATCTTTACGTCACTCGTCGATTTCAACATTAGTTCAGTTCTTCCCAATCGTCATCGCTGGATTGATTAACCCCGTCTTCTTGGTGGCCGCCGTCAGACCCACGTCGGCATTGAGAATCGTCTGGCTTTGCATGATTCCCTCCTGTTGGGTCGTCTTCTACCAATGGCAGCCACCTCTCTACCCACGGGAGGGCCATTTCCTCTGGATTGCCGGAATGGCGCTAGTTCTGTTTTCGGACCGACTGACGGGCAGCAAAACAACCTCCGCGACGGATACTACCTGATTATGCTAATCGGTAAAGTCAAGTACTGGGAGCCAAGTCTCCGGTTACGCCACTTCACAGGCACTGACCGCTACCACCAACATTCTGTTGACCCGTGCACGACTCGGCGCTACCTTGCAATCATATGAATGCCGACCTACTCAAACTCACCCTGTTGAAACGCATTCTCAGGAAGGTCAGAGAACTGTTCAACAGGCCCACGGATGTACATTACACGAGTGTCCCCCTTTGGCGACCATGGCGTGACTTCTAACGCTCGGCCCACATCGGTGCCCAACGCCACAAGCCATACACGTCCATATGGATTTCAAGTTTCCGGGTACGCCACAAATCAAGACTTGGACAGAGCCCCTTGAGTTCTGCACGTGAAGAAGTGACGTGTGACGTGTGTGTTCTCCTCGGCGTTGTGGGTCACATACAAAAGGAACACGGAGGCGTAGTTTTTTTGATGCTGTCAGGGGTTCCTCTCGACCCGTGATCCGGGAGGTGACAGATGCCTACCGATTTACCCACCCAGCCAAATCTGGACGATATCGTAAAAGAAGCAAAAATTCTGCTTCATGCCCTACGACGGGGAGACGCCGCCGCACGTAGTCGCTACTGTTCCATCGACCCTTTGCCGTACTTGTCTGATCCAAGAATTGAAGACGCTCAGTACATAATCGCACGTGAGCACGGCTACAGCAGTTGGCTGAAACTGAAGGAACAACTACATACCACGAGCAGTTCCGGGAAACGCTAGCAATCGAACTTGCCCCAGGTCAACGAATCGGTGTGACTCTGGGCCCCACGGTTCTACCATGAGCGCACCGACCCCTGAGAGGAGGGGAATTGACCTGGGGCAGCAGTCCCTTCCACTACTCACCTCCTCGATTTGCGCATGACCGAAGAGCCGTTCTTTCATAGCCGGCCATGCGCTCGCCATCGACGGAGGATTCCTCGCCCACACTTAATTTCGGACTGGAGGACTTTCATGACTCCACAATACGATATCTTCAGAATGAAGAAGGGCGAATACGTTTGGCTAGAGGCGACAATGACTCTCGATGAGGCGGAGGCGCGGGTTCAAGAACTTGGAGCCGCAGAACCCAGTGAATACGTCATCTTCGATGAGAAAAGCTGCGACAGAGTCTCACTGACAGTTGAGCATCGGCAAAAGCCTAAAGCCCAATAAAACGAATCGCCTGCTTATCGTCGACGTGCCTGATAAACGCCGCGCCGCCAAGCTAAAAGTGCTCTGCATTTTCGATTGCAAACAAAAAAAGGGGGCCCGCGTATTTGCCACTGGGACGTGAATTGAATGGAAGCGCTGCATAATGTCCTCCAAACGAGCCGTCTGAAGTATGGAGCTTGGCGTCCTCAAACTCTGCTCTGCAGTGATGAGGGCCGAAATAGGCCGTACCTGAGGAGACGACGACCTTTCGTGGCCGAACGTCGGTCCAGGACGTGTGTGTCCGCTGCACTAGAAATGCTCCTTACGCGGGTGTACTCATGGTCTGACTGGGGGTGAACTTGAGGCACTACGGGGTGACGCAGCAAAGGAGGGTGGCAATCGACGCGGAACA
Source organism: Candidatus Acidiferrales bacterium (assembly GCA_963826335.1). GTDB lineage: Bacteria > Acidobacteriota > Terriglobia > Acidiferrales > UBA7541 > Acidiferrum. The sequence continues at coordinate 16,458 of CAWGXB010000035.1, forward strand.
ACAGGAGGTCGACTATGTCCCAGGCACAATTGAAACAGCCTTATACCGTTGTGACTGTTTCCTGTAGTCACTGCCAGCAGGAACAGGTTGTCCATACACAGGCCCGCGGAATTTGGTCGCTGGCTCATGAATTCGTTAAATGTCTGAAATGCGAGCAAGAGTTTCAGGTGACGGTTTCCGACGCCATCGTAGGCGGTCCATTCCTCCCAGAGCCCAACGTGGGCGGTTCCACGCAACTGCAGGGCGCAAACCCTACAGGCGCAAAGATTAGCGGGGCGAATTTCGAAGGGGCGGACGACGACGAGACACTATTTCCCGAAGGTTTCGACCCCAAGAAACACAAGGTGATTTCCAAGTCCTGAGAAACGCCGAAGTGGAATCCGCCGCCGCGAAAGGCTGCCGATCACTTCTCCGCGAACGCTACCAATCGGGAGTTGACTTTGGTTCGTGGCATAATCCCAAACAGAAAATGAAAAGTGGCTGTCGTGCACTTGGAGGGGTTTGGATGGCCAAGGCCAGAGTGTTCCTCGCGACGATCTTGGCGATGTGGATTAGTGGCTGTAGTAGCCAGCCAATAGCTGTAACCCAAGACGGAAACAGAAAGCAACAATCCACGCCACAGGAAACGGGTGTGCCTAGTCTGCTTCCTGTTCGTCCGTCCTCTTCCACTGGCGGCTTTGACGGCTCCCGAGCGTTTGAACATGTTCGTCATTTGGTGGAACTTGGTCCGCGCCCACCAGGGTCGGATGCGATTCATCAGGCACAGTCCTACATCGTTGAACAACTCAAGGGCTACGGATGTCGCGTCGAAGAGCACGATTTTCATGCCTCGACACCGATTGGGGATCTGGCGATGAAAAATATCATTGCCAAAATTCCGGGTACGGAACCCGGCGTCATCCTCTTCGCCACTCATTACGATACCGTCCGCCTTCCGAATTTTGTCGGTGCTGACGACGGAGGCTCGGGCACTGGCACGATGCTTGAACTCGCCCGAGTGCTTTGTTCTCGGAAGAGTAAACTCAACACTTGGATTGTTTTCTTCGATGGCGAGGAGGCCCAGGGGAAGTGGGCTGACAAGAGCAGCATACAGTGGACAAAGACGAACAACACTCTTGGCAGCCGTGAGATGGCTGCAAGTATGGCCCTTTCTGGCGAACTCAAGGAAGTCAAAGCCATGATTCTCGCTGACATGATTGGACCATCAAATCTCAGAATCAAGCGCGATACGGGTTCGACGGCTTGGCTTGTTGACCTGATCTGGGCAACCGCCGCACGACTCGGCTATGCCAATGTGTTTGTCAATGAAGATTATCCGGTTGGTGGTGATGACCATTTTTCTTTCATTCAGCGAGGTGTCGCTGCGTGCGATATCATCGACTTCGATGTTCAGGATACCTATTGGCACACGTCACAGGACACTTTGGATAAAGTCGACCCACGCAGTCTCGCTATCATCGGTCACGTTTTCGTGGAGGTAGGACCCGTGCTGGCGACGGAAATTCAAATGATATCCGCTCTCTCTAGGCTTGAAACGCCGTACACGTCATATGGATTTCAAGTCTCCGAGAACGCCGCTTATCGGGACTTGAGAATCGAACCTCAAGAAAATGGGCGGCCCTTGCGAACCGCCCGACGGTATTAGCTCTCCTTCTTATTGAGCCGTAGGAAGAGCCGACGGCATTTTGTTGGGGTCAAGCGCCGGTACCGGGTTTTCCGGATGCTGAAGATTCGGGATTAAATCGTTCGACGCACCACCCGGGAACCGCTTGATGCTGGGATATTTCATGATCGTCTTGTCGAAATCGGCGAGCACCAAGCTGAATAGTGCCGCCGTCCAACCGTTATCCTGTCCGGCATACTTTCCCGGAGAGTTCGTGAATGCCCGGGCCGGTGCCGCTCCGTTGAAGACCATGTCGTACTTTTCATACGGGTCCATAGTTAGGTTGTAAACCGCCGGGATAGAACCGGTATCTAGATTTGGTCCCAGCCAGGTATCTTTCGCTGTCCAGACGAATTTCCAGGCAATGTTGACCCAAGGTTCCTGTGGATCGCCACCCACATCAACACGAATTGCATGAAGATATTCGCCGTTAATAAAGATCCAAGACTTCCGGGCAGAATGCTCTGCTTTTCCAAGAATGTAGGCGCTGTTGTCTATACTGTCGAAGTAGATGGGTTTTCCGTTGTTGTCCTTCATTTCGCCCGTCGGTGGGACTGGGACGCCCGCCATCGCAGATAACGTTGACCAACAATCGATATGGGTCATCATTTCGCCGTATTGCACACCTGCAGGAATGTGCCCGGGCCAAGTCATAATCGCTGGTACACGCCAGCCGCCTTCATAGGCAGAGCCCTTCTCGCCCCGAAACGGAGTTGTCCCTGCATCTGGATAAGCGTCGAGCCATGCGCCATTGTCGGCGGTCAGGATGACGATGGTGTTCGGCGCATCGGCACGGATTTCATCCAACACCTTCCCGATATCGGCGTCCATTTCCATGAGCGAATCTGAATAGTCGCCCAGGTGCGATTTTCCTCTGAAGTCTGGTGCGGCGTTCGTTGGGTTGTGCATCTTGATCCAGTTCACGTCCATGAAGAACGGTTTCCCGCTGTGCGCGTGTTGCTTGATGTACTCAACCGCGTAATCAGCCTGCCGTTCGTCCATCGTCGCCATATAGTCGTAGGTGATCGTGGCCACCCTCTTGGCGGGCTGACCGGTCACTCCTTCCCACTCGCCCAGGTTTACGACGGAATCCCACATTTTCTCAAATTCCGGGTTGTACGACGGGAACCAGGGATGAAACCACTTGTCTGTATCGGGGTAGGAGTAGACGCCGGCATAGTAGGCCGCGAACTCCTTCATTTCATCGAAGCCATGCTCGGTGGGATAAGCTTCCGGCTTATCGCCTAAATGCCATTTTCCGGAAAAGTACGTGGTGTAACCATTTTTCTTGAAGTATTCCGCAATTGTCGGAGTTTCCTTGCGGAGGAAATTCTCGTCGCCTGGTGCAACGACGATGGAGAGTGCAGAGCGAATGGGGATTCTTCCCGTGATGAAGGAAGCTCGGCCGGCCGTGCAACTCGCCTGCCCGTACCAGCTGGTGAAGGTGGCGCCTTCTTTGGCCATCCGATCAATATTCGGCGTTGGATGGCCTAGGGACTTGCCGCCGCCACTATAGACTCCGAAATCGTTCCAGCCGGTGTCGTCCGTCATCAGCATGACGATATTTGGTTTGTCTTGCGCGTTGGCGGTAACTGCTCCAGCCGCGCCGAAAAGTGCGGCAACTCCTGCCAAAGCGAAAGTGATTTTTCTACCTGACTTCATAAGTACCCTCCTTTGTACATTCCAATTCCGTTCGTCGAATTTCAGGTCTGAAGGCTATACACCGACGAGCAACGGGCAGATCCAACAACATGAACGGGGGCCTAACGTGTGGGCGACACGGCTTCAGAGAGAGATTTTTTTCCCAAAGAAGGGGAGACGCCTTTCACTACCGTCCCGTAGGACTTGGGCAGCGCCCCCCCGCGTAACAAGAAAAGAAACCTTGGGCAGTGTGTTGGGCGGGGCTAATGAATGACATTGTCAAAAGTACCTATCGAGCTCATTTCAACATAAGCTGATTAACGCCGAAATCGGAAAAGTAGGTACTGGCGCCGGGCCATTTGTGCATTAGTGAAGTAACCAGCCAGCTGCCACTGCAACGACAATCAATTTCACCAACCATCCGGCCGCGTATGACATCACGAAAACGCGATGCAGTTTCATGAACGCAGCATTCGTGAGAATGAGCGGCAAGGGACCGAGCAACCAGACAGCGAGGGCCAGTTTGACGGCAGCGCCTACAGAGTAAAGGCCCAGCCAATCGATGACGTAGGCAAACACTCCGCAGGTCAGAAAAGGTAGTGGGCTGGTCAGGGCAATTGCTCGTCCTTCGGCCCCTTCTCGCCAGATTTCAGGATATGTGTAGCGCCGATGCAGCCAATCACCCGCGAAGAACCAGTCGGTCAGTGAAGACGCAATACCACTTCCGATGACGACGGCGACGAATCGTGTCCAGTCCATGGCGTCCTCCAACGTGCTGCCGCATTGTACTTCCGGCAGGAAGCTCTGCGCTTAGACAAAGTCCCGAGAAACGCCGAAACCGGAAACTTGGGTACTAGCAAAAGCTGCTTCGGTTAAACTACGGCCTGCTTTTCACTCGGCCGCACGAAAAGATAGCCGACACCTTGGCACTGCGGGCAGTCTTTATTGCGGTAATATCCGGTCGCCTCACAGTTTGAACAATCTTCCCAATCGCTACGTTCGAGGGCACTCGCATTAGTGCCGTTGCAGCGTTCTCCAGCGATAGTCTTACTACAACGACGATCTGCCACTCTACTGTTGTAACCCGCGCCGCCACATTGGGTGCAATGCGTAACGGGGAGTTCTCTCTTCAACATGTGCCCATGATACGTCCGCGTTTAGGCATTAACCAGTGCCGGATGATAAGCCCACAAAACATCCGCGTCGCGACTCTTTGCGTAGTCGTCCGTAGCTTTCGCATAGTGTTACCGGGTCGGAATCCCAAACAAGGTACCGGCCTAAGTTCATCCCTCTGATACACAGCATTCGCGTCAATGTCCGAGTAGAGGAGAGCGCGGTGTGCTGTAGGCGTTCCTTGGCTGTGTCCGCCGTTTCCAGCTGCGTGCCCGTTTAGGTCGGCCATGGCGGCCCGACGCGCTCCTCCCTCACAGACCCCGCCGTGCAGATTTACTGCAGCGGGTTCCTCAGGCGCGACTCTCCTCCCTGTTCCAAGAGTGGGTGATCAGTGGAAGCAACAAAGGATGGCGACGAAGGAGTGCCGCATATCTCTCCCACGTCAGCCTCTTCCCGCGAGTGCGGCGATTGAGCCACTTTCGCCAGACGCGTCGAACGGTCCAGTAGAACTGCATGATGCACCGGTAGTTCGTCGGTCGCCCGTAGTACTGATAGTGGCCCCGGAGCTTGGCGTTGAGGGTCTTCTGCTGTTCATCCACAGTCTGGTGGCGGTTCTCCTGGCACCATTTAGCGATTGCCATCAGGCCCCGTCGGAGACGCTTCTTCATCGTCCGCACGTGCACCGTGAACTTCCCTCTGCGGCTGCGTGCGCAGATGTGCGTGAAGCCGAGGAAATCGAACGTGGCTGGTTTCTTCCCCTGCCGCTTCGCCTGTTCCTCCGCGTATCGCCCAAAGCCCACCAGCCGTGTCTTCTCCGGGTGGAGCGCCAAACCATATTTTGCAAACCGCTTCGGTAAGACCTCCATCACCTTTTCGGCATCTTCTCGATACTGGAAGCACAACACGGCATCATCGGCGAAACGTATCTCGTGTGCGGCCCCCCTCAAGCGGGGCTTCACTTCGTGCTCGAACCACTCATCGAGCACATAGTGCAGGTAGATGTTGGCAAGGAGGGGACTGATCGTCTGTCCTTGCCCTGTTCCTGTTTCACTCACGAGTAATCGGCCATCGTCGATGACTCCGATTTGAATCCACTTCCGTATCAACTGGAGAATGCTGCCATCACGGATGCGCTTTTCGATCATCTCCATGAGCTGCCCTCGCACGATCGAATGGTGGGTAGGGACGGGTCTTGAGCAAACGCTCTTGTGCCCGTCCCCCCTCGCAGAACCCGCCGAGCGGATTGCCCGCAACGGGCTCCCCAGGTTGCACTCGTTGGAGGGCAGTCAAACCGTGGCATGGAGTGTCGACACTGCATAAGGTAGTTCGAACCAGGATTGACTCAGGAGATAGGACCAGTAGAGCCGGTGCCGCTGACTCCGTCGTCTCAACGTACGGGCCCATTGCCGCTGCATCTCGCGCCGGACCCCGTCAAGCTTCGGCTTGCAGTGATGCAATCCGAAATACTGGTAGAAGCCGCGCAGCATCATCACGAGTTGCTTTTGCTGATCCCGCCGCTTCCAATGCCGATGCTGACTGAGCCACTGCTTGGATTTGGCCAAGAACTTTCGGCGGCTTTTGTCGCATGGGACCCGCACCAAGGCAAACTTGCCGCCTCGATCGGTGCCGCAGACATGCTTGAATCCTAGGAAGTCAAACGTATCCGGTTTCTCTCCGGTCTTCGCTAGGTCCGCCCGGACAAAGCGTCCGAAGCGCATCACCCGCGTCTTTTCCTCTGCCAACTCCAATCCGAATTTCCCGAATCGATCCGTCAGGTTCTTGTGGAACTCTTCCGCATCGCGCCGGTATTGGAAGTTCACCACGAAATCGTCCGCAAACCTCGTCAGGTACGCCTCCCCCTGACATGCCGGTCTGATCTTCTTTTCGAACCAGAGATCAAGAACGAAATGCAGGTAGATATTGGATAAGATCGGGCTGATCGGCCCGCCTTGTGGCGATCCTTCTTCCGTTCGCGTAACGACTCCTCCCACCATGAACCCTGCGTTCAACCATTTGCCGATCAGGCGCAGGATGAACGGGTCTGCAATCCGATGAGCAACCATCTTCTGCAGCCATTCATGCTGGATGTGGTTAAAGTAGCCGCGGATATCAGCCTCGAACAAGTGTCCAACCTTCTTCGTGACGATGATCCCGCGTAGCGCCCGTAGGGCACCATGGGGATTACGTCCCGGCCGAAATCCATACGAGCATTCCAGGAAATCCGCCTCGAACACCGCTTCCAATATCCGCGCGACCGCTCTTTGCAGCAGGCGATCTTCGACCGTCGGAATTCCGAGCGGCCTCGTCCCTGCCTTGCCAGGTCCTTTCGGTATCTCCACTCGGCGCACCGGCGGAGCCCGATAACTCCCTCGCTTCAAGCGTTCGCACAGCTCTTGAACTCGTGTGTCCAAGCCCTGTTCAAACTCCTTCGTCGTCTCACCGTCGACACCGCTCGCACCCCGCCGGTTCATCTGCCTCCAGGTTTCCGTGAGGAACTCCGGTGTGAGCAGATGCGCCAGCGAAGTGAAACGTAGCTTCGGATTCGACTTCGCCTTCTTCGCGATCTGGTCCAGTTGTGTGGACATTCTTCTCCTACCTCTGAGTGTGCAGGGAATGTTTCCCTGGACCAGCTACTCAACCTGCCCCGCTGCTTCCCCATGTACGCGGCTTTCCCGCGCTCCGAGTACTACCAGCGAGTCCGACTTCCACCGTCGCTTCTATCTCCCTCAGGTTGGTCCATTCGGTTGACATACTCGGCCCGCTATTTCCAGGCCGAGACGGCGGTGGATCTCCCAGGTGCCATAACGCTTCCGTTTCTGCCCATGCCGTGCTCTTAGACCCCGCCGGAGTCTCCAACGACCATCGCCTTTGCGGTCGCCTACTGTTGCCTTCCAGATATTCGACCCTGTCGGCCTCCGGATGTGTCACGAGGCTCAATCGCTTCACTTGCGTTACGGCCTGGACATCGCTCTGTCTACGCTTAACTCATGTCGTCACCTTCATGAGCCCAAGACTCGATTCCCAGTGGGGCGGCTCGACCCTTTCCGGGGCGGGAGTTTCACCCGCTGGAAGCGCCGGGCTTAGCCTGGCGCACCGAAGTACGCGGTGATATCTAATTCCAGGATCCAGCTAGTGGGCCTTGTGCAGATAACTCGCCCCACCTCGTCCAGCGCCTGGTGCGGCCCTCGTCCAGGTCGAAACCCGTACGAGCATTCAAGGAAGTCCTGCTCATAGATGGCGTTGAGCACTTCGCCTGTCGCCTTCTGCACGATCTTGTCCTCCAACGATGGTATGGAGATAGGCCTCTCCTTCCCGTTTTCCTTGGGGATGTAGATCCTGCGCAGCGGTTGGGCCCGGTACTTGCCCTCTTTGAGCCGCTCATGAAGCTGTTGGATCTTCCTCGCGGCGTCCTTTTCGTATATCTGATAGGTGACGCCGTCCACTCCTGCGCTAGCCTTCTTTCGTAGATTCCGGAATGCCGCGTACAACGCCTCGGGCGTGATCAGATGAGCAATCGAAAAGAACTGCTTCTTCGGATCCTCCCTGGCTAGTTCGGATAGTCTGTCGTTTTGTGTGGACATAGGATGTCGAGGTCTGAGCCTCGGTTATGTTTCCTTTCGCCAGATACGTGCACCTGTTTCCCCCTTCCCTCCAGTGGGTCCCGTGGCCGCTCCTTGCGGAGCCCTGCGGTTCCCCACCTTCATCGGTACTGTGGGTTCGTAAGACTGCTCGTCCATCCATTCTCGGTCGCCTCTGGTCTCCCTTGGCGATCGCGTTACCGCTCTGGTGAGCGGAGAGATGGCGAGCTCTCCTGGGTTCCTGGGGAATCCCTTTGGAAACATGCCCCGAGCTAGCGACTCCGGCGATTTCGGTCCGCCCTTCGCAATTGCGGTCGTCCCGGATACTGCCTTCCGCCACTTCAACGACGTCGGCATCGCAACAATAGTAATTTCGGAGCTGAATCTTCACGGCCTGCCTCCTTGCTGTGTACGCTTCGCACCCACCAGTCGCCCGGCGAATGGCAACACTCGCTACCGGCCTGCTCGCTAGCTTTTGCCGGACGGGATTTGCACCCGTTGGATTCCATTAAGTGGTTTCACCTACTCGGCTTCGGTTCCTCCTCTCCCAAGCTTTCCCCAGCGCGATGAAGTACTACGTTACATTTTCCGACTTCGCAAACCAGGCATGTTCGATAACTTCCGGTCGCCCGTCACCTGCCCGCAATTCTCGGCAAACGCGCGTCGATTTTGGTACCCTCGGAGCAATTCACAATGTCAACTTCCTCTACAAGCGTGCCTATGGCGATGGACATATAGGCACTATCGCAGCGCAAGAGTAGGGAGGCATCAGATGAAGCATCACTTTCTGGAGCGGCTTGCGCTGTTAAAAAAGACTCCGTCCCCGGAGCCAAACAATTCGACATCGCGAATAACCCGAATCGGCTTCGTCATGGCGCTTTGCTTGACTGGATTAGCTTCGGCTGCGGCGCAGAGCCCACCCGATGCGCCGCCTAACCCTGACGCGCAGAGATGCGCGGCGCTAACGGAGTTCAACCTGGAAGCCGCCCCCGGCGGACCTGCGGTCATCACTTCCGCACACATCGTCGAAGTGCCCACGAGTGGTCTGGCGCGATGGACGCTCACTCCCAGCGGATATGCAAGCAGCGCCCCTAACAGCCCCTCCCTGATCCATCGTTATTGCGAAGTAAGCGGCTATGTTGCGCCGCAGAGCAAGTTCGAGTTGAAGCTGCCGCTTTCCGGTGACTGGAATCAGAAGTTTTTCTTTTATGCCTGCGGCGCCTTTTGCGGCACTGTCTTTGGCGACGCGTGCAACCTTGGTCTGACGCGTGGCTACGCCTCGGCGACGGGAAATGGCGGACACGACAGCGCTTGGGGATTTGACGGCGTTTGGGCCGCAAACGCGCCTGAATTACAGGAGGATTTTGGATGGCGCAGCAATCACGTTGTCACGCTCATTGCTAAGGCCATCACCACACACTTCTACGGAAAGCCCATCAGGTATTCGTACATGGGCGGTGGCTCCAAAGGCGGCCAAGCCGTTCTGATGGAAGCGCAACGCTTCCCTGAGGACTTTGACGGCTTAATGGCCAGTGCACCCGTGTACGACTATACCGGACGAAATACCATCGCAGCAGCTTGGTTTGCTCAAGCCTTCAGCGATGGTCATGGCAGCTCGGTACTCAATGCCGCGGCTGCCGAGGCCATGCACAAATCCGTGCTGGAGCATTGCGGTGCTCAGGCTGGTGTGGAGGAAGGACTGGTCACCGATCCGCCGTCCTGTAAATGGCAGCCGGAAATGATTGCTTGCCCTTCTCAGAGCAGAGGCCCTAATTGCCTGAACGCAGGGCAGGTCGCTGCAATCAAGCGCTTGATGACCCCAGCGACCAATTCCAAGGGAGAAGTGCTCTACGCGTTCCCGTACCTGCCGGGGACAGAGACTATGTGGGCGGGTTGGAACTATTTTGGCTCGCCACGTCCCGGCATAACGCCGCGTCTTGCCAACTTGGAACTTCCCGGTCAGTACATAAAATACCTCGCAGATGAAAAGATAAGAGCGAACGCCGATGCACTCACCTTCGACTTCGATCGCGATCCCGACACGCTGGCCAGAGCGCGAAAAATCTACGACGCGACTTCCCTCGATCTGCGCGCCTTCAAAGCGCGGGGCGGAAAGCTTCTCCTTTGGCATGGCTGGGCCGACGGCGCCATCATGGCGACTTCGTCTATTGGCTACTACGAAAACGTAATGAAATTCATGGGTGGACGCAAGCAAACGGAAGATTTCTTCAGGCTATTTCTCGTACCGGGAGTTCACCACAGCGGCGGAGGTCCCGGTTTCACCGAGTTTGACTCCATGACGGCGCTCGAAAATTGGGTGGAGAAAGGAGAAGCGCCCGTCAGGTTGATCGCCTCGCGCTCGGCCAACGGCGCCGTCGAACGCTCCCGGCCTGTCTTCCCATATCCGGTTTTGGCTCGTTATTCTGGAAAGGGCGATCCGAAAGAGGCCGACAGTTTCGTGCCCTTCGATCCTTCCCAAAACTATTGCTCGGTGCATAAATAATGCAATAGTTTAGCACAAAAAAGAAGGCAGGTCAGACTGCAGGATGCAGCCGCGCAGTTTCTTGGGCGAGGCTTTGATCCGTTCGATCGAACGGAGGATGTCTTCCAGCAACTCATCGACATTCTTAGGGCTGGTGTTGGCAATGTCCCTTTTGGCGAGCGACCACACTCCTTCGTCGGGGTTGAGTTCCGGGGCGTACGAAGGAAAATATTTGATCGAGAGGCGCGGGTGTTGGTGCATGAGTTTCTGGAGCGGTTCCCCCTTATGGGTGGAGGAGTTATCCAACAGAACAACGACGGGGCCGCGCAGGTGCCGCAGCACCTCCCGCAGAAAAATGCAGACTTCTTCCTGGCCGATGTTGTCGAAGAAGAGCAGATAGTAAAGGCCCAATCGCTGTCGCTTGGGGCTGAGAGAAATTCCGGAGATCACAGAGATCTTGTCCCGTCGCCCTTGGCGATGCCGATGAATGGGAGTTTGTCCCTCCGGCGCCCAGGTCCTAACCACGGATGGAATCAAAAGGAAGCCGGATTCGTCGGCAAATACGATATGGGCGCCCAACCGCGCAGCGTTTTTTTTACCTGGGGCCAGTTCCTTTGTTTCCAGCGTTTAATTTTTTCTTCATCCCGCTCCAATGCGCGTCGCTCGGGTTTCTGAGGGGTCCATTTCAAGCTGTGCATCAAGCGACCGACGTGGGCGCGGTGATATCGGATTCCGAACTTCCGCTGGACGATCTCAGCAATACGGATCGTGGTCCAGAGATTCGTGCGGTAGCCATGGGCCACCGGTCCCTGAAGTAGAAAACGAACCAAGCGTTTTCGTTGCGTCGCGGTCAGCTTCCAAGGGCGGCCTGGAGAGAAACGCACCCGCAATGCTTTCGCTCCACCACGCCGTCGGGCATTACGCCACCGCATCACCGAACTCGCGTTGCATCCGATGCGTCGTCCCACTTCGTTGAGAGAATGGCCCGCATCCAGCAGGGCCAATGCTCGCTTGCGTCGATCTTCCAACAGATCGGCGCTCCCCTTCAGTCTGGGCATAGGTGCTCTGCCTCCTGAACACCCATTATACGCGCATTGCATTATTTATGCACAGATCAATAAGCGCAGTTCGCGTCATGAGCCGCCCGCTCGCACAACGCGCATTCCACATGTATGTCGGCTACTCGGAACTAATCGTCACAGCTCCTGGTAAACAGCATTCTCGTAGATGTGTGAATCCTGCGAAACGAGCCCGAAGTCTCGTTCAAGGATATCGGCCCTGACATCCTCGAACCCCGTATCTGGATCACGAGCGAGGTGTTGACAGTTCCTGGATTACTTCCGCATTGCCGACCACACGTTCGGAATTAGGGAAAACAAGATCAAACCGTGCATCAATCAACGCAGCGGCTTGTCGGGCAGCTATCGATAATGTCAGCACAACCTTCGGCATTCGCCACGGTCACTTACGCCTCCAGCCACTCCAATCGTCGCGGTTTCCACCCGAGAATCCGCTTCGCCTTCGCATTCGAGGCCCCACTCAGCTTCGTCGCGTAGTACACCGCATCTTCTCCTGCAATTGCCGTCGCTTCCGCTTCGCTCATGTGCGGGGGGACCGGAGCACCCACAAACTTAGCAAACGCCGGCAGCCACACGGTCTGCGGCGAAGGGTCATCATCCACCAGGTTGTACACTCCCGGCTGTGCCGCTAGCAGCGCAACCGTTGCGATCGCCGCATCTTGGATATGCACAAACGACGACACGCCTTCGCCCCTACCTACCACCGCATTCTGCTGTCGCATTACCATGTTCGCCGCCGCCTCGCCGGGGTAATACCACGTCTTAGGCCCATAGAAGAAGCCGTATCGCAATGCCACACCCTCAATTGCATTGGAACTGAACAACCGCGCCTCCAGTTCTGTATACGTCCGCGCACTTGCTGCCACACCCGGGCTGGCAGTTACATCCAACGGAGACGACTCGTCCGCCAGCGTCCCTGACGGTGTATTCAAGAAGAATCCGCTCGACTGCTGTAGATACCGCCGCACGCCGCTCGCGAGTGCCGCACGTAACAAATTCCCTCCACCCTCAATCCTCAGCTTCCTATCGCCCGTAGCGTATTTCGGCATATCACTCAGCGCCTTCGGCAGCGACGTCAATTCGTCGATTACCACTTCCGCTTTCGACCGCCGCAGCGCAGCCTCCACCGCGGACGCATCGAACGCGTCCACGATCACCGCCTCGGCTCCCTGGCCCTCCAGATTCTTCGCCCGCGCCTCGCTCGTTGTCATCCCCACCACAGAGTGTCCCCGCTCCAACAACTCCGCAATTAAGGGTTCGCCAATCGCTCCGCTCGCCCCTGCCACAAAAACACGCATCGTCCGCTCCTCTCAACTCCATCGCCTAATAACCAAATCTTCGCTACGAGCATGGTACGACCATGGCTGACCTACTGAGTTCTAGCCCAGCACTCAAAATCAGGAATCTCAGGAGAACTGGGTTTAGGTTGGCCGTAGGCGGGGTCGGCTCAGTCTAATCGATCAAGGACCCGATAAATAGTGAAGAACGGGCAACCCGGAAGTTATTCCGAGCCAGATGTTTGGTTGGAGGAAAACTGGTGCTTTCGAACGCAGTTCGCCTCGCGATCTTCTCGACTGCCGTTTCCAGACAGTTGAGAGAGTCAAACACCCAGCGTCATTCCTCCCGCAACGCTACTATTGGATCGACCCTTGTGGTCCGCCATGCTGGGATGAGCGTAGCGGCGAATGCCACCGCGGCCAACAGCGCCGGAACTACAACGAAGGTAGTCGCATCTGTTGTGCTCACACCGAACAACATGCTAGCCATTACATGAGTCAACACGGCCGCACCAGCGAGACCAGCCAAAATACCAATTGCCGCTAGTTCCATCCCCTCTCGCACCACCAACTTGATAATGTCACCAGGCAGTGCGCCCAATGCCACCAGCACACCAATATCGTGAGTGCTCTGGGTTACAAGGTATGAGAGCACGCCGTATAGACCCATGGCTGCTAACAACATTGCGAATGCCGCAAATGCGACCAGCATCGTACTCGAAAAGCGTTGGCGCGCCAGCGAATCGTAGAGACGTTCCTGCATGGTCCGAATTCCGTAAACCGCAACGGACGGATCGACCGTGTGGATTTCCTGCACGATGGCAGAAGACAGCCCGGCCGCGCCGGAGGAAGTGCGCGCAACGAGGAACATGCCAGTCGAGGGATCTTGCTCCTGCGGGAAATATGTCGCGATCTTGCCATCGGTCTCAAGGCCATACTGTTTGACGGTTCCTACTACGCCGACAATCGTGATGGGCTTCTTGGGATCAAACCACACGTGTTTTCCGACGGCATCACCGGCAGGCCAGAAGCGCTGCGCGAATTTGTCGTCAATGATTACGACCCTCGGCATATCCGCGTTGTCATATTCGGAGAAGAATCGGCCTTTGAGCAGCGGAATCTTCATCGCTCGAAAGTAGCCCGTGCTCGCAGTCCGGAGGTCCACCTGCAACTCCTGCCCCGGGGGCGGCGTATAGCCTTCCACTTTGATGCCTCCCCAACCCACTGAACCGGTCAGTGGCAGAACCGAAACCACGCCTTCTGCAATCACGCCTGGCAGGCGGGCGATACCTCCTTCGATTTCCCGATACAAATTGGCTGCGGCTTTGTCGTCGCGGTACTTTGGATCACTGGCAGCAACTTCCATCGTCAGCACGTGGTCTGTAGCGAATCCCGGGCTAACATTCTGCAGACGTACGAAGCTGCGAATCAGCAGCCCGGCTCCGATCAGCAGCATCAGGGAAAACGCCAACTCGGAGACGACCAGTAAGCTGCGCAAACGGTGCCGCCGCAAATGCAGCCCTCCATCGCTCTGCCCGCTTCGGCCGCCGGCTTTCAACGACGTATTAGGATCCAGCCTGATAGCGCGCCAGACCGGTGCCGCTCCGAACAGAATGCCGGTCAGCAGCGAAATGCCGAACGTGAATGCCAGCACCGTCCAGCTAATTCCGATGTCCTCAAGTCGCGGAATATTGCCCGGATTCATTGTGCGCACTACGTAGATGCTCACCCGAGCAACCACGAGCCCCGCAGCGCCGCCGAGGATTGCCAGGAAAATGCTCTCGGTAAGTAATTGCCGCGCCAGCCGCTGCCAGCTTGCTCCCAAAGCCGTCCGGATGGCTACTTCCTTCTCACGTGCCGCCGCGCGAGTGAGAAGCAGGTTGGCGACGTTCGCGCAAGCGATGAGCAACACCAACGCCACAGATCCCAACAGTACAAGCAGTGCCCGGCGCACGTCTCCAACCACCTGCTCCTGCAGACCTACTACATGCATGCCGAAGCTGCTGTCACGCTTATCCTTCTCTCGGATTCGGCTGGCAATCACGTCGACATCGGCCTGTGCCCGTTGGACCGAGGTTCCAGGCTTTAGCTTCACGACGATATTGTAGTTTTCGTCGCCTCTGTTTTTCACCGCGTCGGCTCCCAACGGCAAGGGAAGAAAGACATCTACTTTGTCCATGGGTCCTTCCGACGGCATCACTTCGGCGTTGAGCACGAACCCGCGCTGCAGTACTCCGGCCACCGTAAAGAACTTGCCATTGAGCGCGATGCTCTTGCCCACAATGTCGGGATCTGAATTGAATACACGTTTCCAGATTCGGTCGCTGAGAATAGCGACCGCCGGTTTCCCGGGCTTGTCCTCCTCTGGCAACAAGAGACGACCAAGAAGAGCTTTTGCACCGAGCATCTCCAGCAAACTGGATTGCGTTCGCATTCCGTCAACCAACTCGGCCTGCTCGCGGCCAGTCAGCGTGAAAGAACGGCTCTGCGCGAGCGCGACCTGTTCGAACGAATGGTTCTCGTTTTGAATGTCAACGAACTGGCCCGGCGAAGGCCAGTCGCGGAAAATCCCAATTGCCGGTGAATGCAGCCAGACAGCCGCCAGGCGTTCTGGTTGTGGATAAGGAAGCGGTCGCAACAGCAGCGCATCCACCACGCTGAAAATGGCTGAATTCGCGCCGATTCCGATGGCCAAGGAAGCTAAAATCAGCAAAGTCGACAGCACGTTTTTTCGAAACATCCGCCAGGCGTAGCGAACGTCTTGCAGCCAAGTGCGCATGATCCCTCCCGCGTTTGAATGCACGATGATATGACGCGCCCGGATTCCTCGCTAGAAGGATCTCGCGCGAGTTCAGTCGCCAACAAATTGTTGTTTTTTGTCACCAGTAACAGCGTGCCGCTGTCCCCTGCTCGGAAGTTATTCTGTTAGCTGCGCGCCTGCACTTGGCCGCTGCTCAGCGATGCGAGCCAGAGGTCCACATGTGGGAAGTAGCTGTCAGTCGTTTCCCGGCGATTCAGAGTGGATGACGGACGACTCGGAAGTAGTCCAGATACTGGGGAGGTTATTCGGCACGGAGGGTGGTCATGGGATCTAGGGTGGCTGCTCGGCGGGCTGGCAAATAGGCGGCCAAGAGAGAGACGGCGAGGATCGTAACGATCACTGCGGCATACACAGGAATGTCGACGAAGGTGATGCCGAAAAGGGTGGCGGCGAGAAGTTTGCGGGAAGCGAGGCCAAGAGCGATTCCCAAGAGCAGGCCGATGGTTGAAAGAAAGAGGGCCTGGCGCAGGACGAGTTTGCTCAAGTCTCGCGGAGTGGCGCCGAACGCCATGCGCAGGCCCATTTCTTGAGAACGCTGGCTGACGGAATACGAGATGACGCCATAGACGCCGATGGCGGCCAAGAGCAGAGCCAGGCAGGCAAAGCTAGAAAGCAAGAGCATTTCGTAGCGGCGAGGACCAAGGGTTTGCGCAAAGATATCGTCGTAAGTCTGCACAGCGTAAAGAGCGACGCCGCGATCGATGGCCGCGACTTCGGAGCGCAGCTGAGCGATGAGTTTCTCGGGATCGGGCGTGGGTGCGCGGAGTAGCAAGGCGGTCGAGGGGCTCGGCGTCTGCAGCGACGAAGTGTACAACTCTGGCGCGGGTTGCGAGTTGGCGCCACTGCTGCGGACATCGCCCACTACGCCAACGATGGTGAGCCATGGGACTCCCGGCCGCGGCGCGCCTATGAGGATGTGTTTGCCAATAGGATTCTCGTTGGGCCAGAATCCGCGCACCAGCGTTTCGTTGATAACGGCGACGGGCTGGGTACCTCCGCGATCTTCCGAGTTGAGCAAGCGTCCACGTTTTAGAGGAATGTGCAGGGTTCGGAAATAGTCGGCACTGACGGACTGATTATTCGCGAACTGCGGAACGTGGTCGTTTCCCGTGGGCTGCCAGGCGCGTCCTTCAATGCTGAAGGGATTGTGGCGAGCTTGCTCTTCAACCGGCAGCATGGTGGTGGTGGCTACGCTCTGCACATCAGGAATGGCTTCGACGCGGTCGAGGAGCGTTTCGTAAAACGAGGACTCCTGGACGGGAGTCTGGTAGGACATTGGCAATTCGATCCACGCGGTAAGAGTTTGAGTGGTATCGAATCCCAGTGGAGCCTGGCGCAACAAGACGAAGCTGTGCAGCAACAATCCCGCGCAGATCACCAGAGCAACCGAGAGGGCCGTCTCGCTGATCACCAACGCCTGACGAGGCTTTCGTCCGGCGCGATCACCAACGACGTGATGCGAGCGCGTCTGCATGCCGACGGAGTTTCCTTTGCGCAGCATGAGCAGTGCCGGGAGCAGGCCAGAGAGAAGCAACGAAGCGAACGCAGCCGTCGAAGCAAATGCCAACAAACGAAAATCGAGAGTGAGACCGAGCAGCCTGGCGACGTCGAAGGGGCTCCAAAGCAAGAGCAAACGGGAGAGTCCAACGGCCACCGCAAATCCGACCAGGCCGCCGATCGCGGCCAAACAGGCAGCTTCGATGGTGAGCAGACGCAGCAGCCTGGCGCGGTTGGCGCCTAGCGAGATGCGAATAGCAAATTCACGATCGCGGCTCACCCCGTGAGCCAGCATCAGGTTGGCAACATTGGCGCAGGCGATCAGCAGAATCAATCCGGCGGCGCCGAGCATCAGGAAGAGTGATTCGCGCAAATCGCCGACCAGTTCGCCGCGGAGCGGCACAAGCCAGATACCGTAGCCGGGATCCTCGCCGTGAGGGCCCATCTCGATGTGGTACTGCTGCTCCATCTGGCGCGCGAGCGTGTCCATTTGCGCCTGGGCGCTGGCGAGAGTGACGCCTTCTCGCAGGCGCGCCACGATCTCGAGACGGCCGGTGTTGCGATTGGGATCAGTGGCCAGAGAGAGAGGGACCCAAACGTCGGGCGTGTCCGGACGGCCAATGGAAAATCGCAGGCCGCGCGGCATGACGCCAACGACTTCGTAGGTTTGGCCTTCGAGGGTGACATTTTTGCCTAGGATGTGGGCGTCGGCGCCGAAATTCTCGCGCCAGACCGTATCGCTCAGTAGGATCACGTGTTCGTGGCCAGGCTGATTGTCCGAATCGACCAGGGAGCGGCCGAGTGCGGGATGGAGACCCATCATTCCGAAGAGATTGGCCGTGACCTTCAGCGCGAAGACTCGTTGGGAGAGTTGATCGGTGGTCAGGAGGAAGTGATCATCTTCAGCGGCGGCCATATCGTCAAAAACATGATTGTCCTTGCGGTAGTCGACGAAGTCGCCCACGGGCGAGGCGAAGCGATTGATCCCCAGGACGCGAAGCTGCTCCCAGACTTTCACCAGCCTTTCGGCATGGGGATACGGAAGCGGGCGCAATAGAAATGAATTGACCAGGGAGAACACGGCGGTATTCGCGCCGATGCCGAGGGCGAGAGTGAGTACCGCGGTGAGCGTGAAGCCGGGCGATTTGCGCAACATCCGCGCGGCGAAACGGAAGTCTTGCGCGAGGCGGTCGATCCACATCCAGCCCCAAGCTTCGCGTGCGTCCTCGCGCAGGCGCAAGGTGCTGCCGAAATTCTGCCGGCCTTCGCGCGCAGCCATTTCGCGGTGGAATTCCATATCGTTGGCCAGTTCCTGATCGAAGCGGCGGCGATTCAAGAGATAGCGGAGACGACGAAAGAATTCAGCCATGGCACGTCTCCTTCAGGCAGTGCGCAAAATGGCCTGGATGGCGGCATTCACACGATCGTATTCAGAGAGCTCCGCTTTGAGTTGCCGGGTGCCTTCGGTGGTGAGGCTGTAGAAACGGACTTTGCGGTTGGTTTCGGAGATGCCCCACTCGGCGGTGACCCAACCTTTTACCAGAATTTTCTGGAGGGCCGGATAGAGGGAACCTTCTTCGACGCGCAAGACTTCCGAAGAGAGGGAATGAATGCGTTGCGCGATGGCGTATCCATGAAGAGGGCCGGAACGGAGAACGCGGAGGATGAGGAGGATGAGAGCGCCGGAAGGCATATCGTTTTTAGGCATAGGATTCACAGGCATAGATTACCTATGCCTAGGGAATGGAGTCAAGAAGGAATTGCATTCGCGAGACACGCGGGGCTGAACGCCGCGGAAGTGTGGAAAGTGGGAGGGGGTTCAGGTATTGTCAAGGCTCACGTTATGAGTCGTTCGCTCCACGCTCCTATCGCTCCGGGAAGAACTCTGGGGGCGTGTGTGTGCCTGATGGCAGCATTGCTGCTGTGGACGCCGATGTGCATCAGCATGGATGTTGCGAGGCATGGCGTGCTGCACGGGAAACATGTGCGCGGCGCATGGACACGGGAAGACGAACTCGCGTGCAAAGACCGAAGCGGAATGCGAACACTCGCGCGGCGCGGGCATGGCAGCTTGCAGCATGTCTTGCTGCCACGAGGAAGACGCATCGCTGGTGGTAAATAGCGGCGTGTACGTGTTGCCAGAGCCAGCGCAGATTGCGGCGCCCGCGGAGACAGTGAGTTTGGCAGTTGCGGCAAAGCACGAAGAGGTCTTGCAAGTGTTTGCACCTCCTTCCCCTCCCCC
This sequence comes from Candidatus Acidiferrales bacterium, assembly GCA_963826335.1. Classification (GTDB taxonomy): domain Bacteria; phylum Acidobacteriota; class Terriglobia; order Acidiferrales; family UBA7541; genus Acidiferrum. The sequence goes on from CAWGXB010000035.1 coordinate 35,851, forward strand.
TAAAAGTTCTCTCCTGTAGAAAATCGTCTTGTCAATTCAATGAGGGACTGTAGCGCCCTGAGTCCTCAGGGGCTAAAGCCCGTTGATATTTGCCGCGCAATGTCGGGGCTAAAGCTCTGCCCCCCTAGCAAGCGGACTTTTTCCGCCATTTAACGGAGAAGAATTCAATGCTGCGACGATTTTTATTTTTGGTGGCCATGGCCACGGTTTTGGTCGGAGCCGTGATGGCGACCGTGTTTGGATCCGTGCGGGGAGTGGTGCACGACCCACAGCACCGGCCGATGAGCGCGGCGCACGTAACGCTGCAGGCGAACAATTCCGCGTACAAACAAGAAACGGACACCAATGAAGATGGAGTGTTTGAATTTCAGGCCGTGCCACTAGGGCAGTACAGCGTGACCGTGCAGGCACAAGGATTCGCAGAGCAATCGCAAACGCTGCTGGTGGTATCGGGGAGTGCGCCGGTGCTGCACTACGCGATGGCGCTGGCATCGACCGCGGAAAAAGTGACGGTGACGGCTTCCCCGGAGGATTTGAATCCGGATTCGCCGCGAAGAGATGTGTTCATCGATCAGGATCAAATGTCGAAATACGCGGGAGTGGACACCAGCAACAGCTTCAAGATCATCACGGAATTCGTGCCCGGAGCGTACATGGTTCACGACCAGTTGCACGTGCGCGGCGGACACCAAGTGACCTGGGCAATCGACGGCGTGCCGATTCCCAATACCAATATCGCGTCGAATGTAGGAACGCAGTTCAACCCGAAGGATGTTTCCTACCTGCAGGCCGAGACGGGAAGTTACGCGGCGGAATATGGCGACCGAATCTACGGCGTATTCAATGTGGCGCCGAAAAACGGATTTGAGCGCGACCGGCAAGCGGAACTGATCGCCAGCTACGGTAGCTACAACGGGACCGACGACTGGCTGAGCTTTGGGGACCACACGGAAAAGTTTGCGTGCTACGCGAGCGTCAGCGGGAATAACACAGATTGGGGGCTGGAACCGCCAACGCCGGTGAACACGCACAACCAGGCGATGGGCGGCGGCGGGTTCACTTCCCTGCTCTACAATCCCTCGGAGAAAGATCAACTGCGATTTGATGGCGGCGTGCGGTTGGACTACTTTCAGGTGCCGAACGATCCGGAGCAGACAACGGTCGGCTACAACGGGGGGCAGCGCGAGCAGGATATCGCGGTGATTGGGACGTGGGTACACACGTTCAGTCCGGAACTGCTGTTCGTGCTGTCGCCGTTCTATCACTTCAATCGCGCGGTCTACCAGGGTGGCTCGACGGACGTCCCAATCGCGGCGGACAATCGCGGGTCGAATTACGAGGGCGGGCAAGCGACGATTTCTTGGGTGAACAAACGAAATAATGTGCGCGCGGGGATTTATGCGTTCGCGCAGCAGGACAATTCGTTTTTTTCGGTGTATGCCAACGATGGCACAGGAAATTCCTTCAGCCAGCGCGTGCAGCCGACAGGAAATCTGGAAGCGCTGTTCGTGGAGGACCAGTTCAAGGCGACGTCGTGGCTGACGCTGACCGGAGGGCTGCGCTACACGCATTTTGACGGGCAGATTGCAGAAAATGCTACAGACCCGCGCATCGGGGCGGCGGTGCAGATTCCGAAGCTGAAGTGGATCGTGCGCGCGGCGTATTCGTATTATTACCAGGCGCCGCCGCTGGATACCGTTTCCGGGTCGTTGATCGACAATACCGGGTGCGACGGGTGCGGATTTTTCCCGCTGTTCGGGGAGCGGGACATCCAGCGGGAATATGGCGTAACGATTCCGATACGAAGATGGGCAGTGAGCGAAACGTATTTCCACACCTCGGCGAGGAATTTCTTCGACCACGATTCGCTGGGAAATTCGAACATTTTTTTGCCGCTGACGATACAAGGGGCGGTAATCAGCGGATTGGAGACCACGGTGCGTTCGCCGCTGCTGCTGAAGCACTATCGCGCGCACGTGGTGTATTCAAACCAGAAAGCGCAAGGGGTAGGAGCGATAACGGGGGGATTGACGGATTTTACGCCGCCGGAGAGCGGGAATTTCTATCTGGACCACGACCAGCGGAATACCTTTTCCGCAGGCAGGGAAGGCGACCTGCCGTGGCGCAGCTTTGCGGCAGTGACGATCAATTATGGTTCGGGATTTCTGAATGGCGACGGGCCCAGCCATTTGCCGAGCTATTACACTCTGGATTTGTCGCTGGGTAAGAATTTCGGCGAGAATTTCACGGTGCGTTTTGTAGCCACGAACATAACGAACCAGAGGTATATGCTGGATACGAGCAACACGTTTGGCGGATCGCACTACGCGGACCCACGAATGATGGCGGCGCAGATTCGCTGGCGCTTTCACTATTGAGGAGCGGAAATGAAGCGATTGTTGATGGTTATTTTGGCGGCATGTGGAATTTTGTGGGTGGGATGCCATCAGGAAACGGCGAAGCATTATGCGGTGTCGGGCGAGGTGATTTCCGTGGATGTCCCGACGGAGAGGATTATGTTGAAGCACGGAGACATTCCCGGATTCATGCCGGCAATGACCATGGACTACAAAGTGGCCGACGCGAAACAAATGGCGGAGCTGAAACCCGGAGACGTGATCAGCGCGGATCTGGTGGTGAGCGAGAATATTGGGCATCTGGAGAAAATTGTGGTAACCACAAAGGCTGCACCCGTTGCGCCGCCGGCAGAGACTCCGGTGAAATAGTTATTCTGGTAAAACCTTTTTTGTTCGCAGCAACGCAACACCCCTCCGGGAGCGGCTGAGAAAACGGGACACACTGGGCTGGCATAGTAGCCAGTGCTACATTTAAGAAAAAACAGAGGCGCGGTGTGCGGAAGCGGTGGCGAGATGGCGCCTGGGGATTACGGAAGGCCTTGTTTGATGGCGGAGCGGCGGATAAACTGAAGTGGAAAATTGGATGGCGATGGAGTTCGCCAGAACCGTCCCGGCGATAAGCGGGACTGATGACTCCTGGATGCCGCGCGGCGCCAGGAGTTTTTTGTTATCGAGGCTCGCGGCAAGAAGAGAGGAGAACCTTTGCGATTATTGCTGATTGCCGTGTTTGGAGCGGTGGGGACGTTGGCACGCTATGGATTGCAGGGCCTGGTGCAAATCAAGATGAACAGCACATTTCCGTATGGAACGCTGCTGATCAATCTGACGGGCTGCTTTTTGTTGGGACTGATTGGACAAGCCACGTTGAATCGCATGATCGTTCCGCCGGAGTGGCGCGTGGCGATTGCGGTGGGATTCTTTGGCGGGTACACGACATTTTCGAGCTTTGGATGGGAGACGGCGAAGATGCTGGAATCGGGCGAGTGGGTGCGTGCGACGACGTATGTGGCCACAAGCGTGATTTTCGGGCTTTTGCTTTCGGTGGCGGGAATCCATCTGGCGAATCGGTTCTAGGAGCGCGCCATGACACATGAGAAATTTGAAGGCGAACGAACGTTGATGCGGATTCACATCGGAGAGTCGGATAAATGGCACGGCAAGCTGCTGTACGAGGCGATTGTGGAAATGCTGCGCAAGGACGGATTCTCCGGCGTGACGGTGCTGCGCGGAGTAGGCGGATTCGGCGGGTCCAGCGTGTATCACACCGACAAATTGCTGCGGTTATCGCAGGACTTGCCGATCATCCTGGAAGTGATTGAGTCGCAGGAGCGCATCGAGCAAATTCTGCCGCGGCTGGATGAAATGGTGGAAGGCGGCTTGATCACGCTGGAAAAGGTGCGGGTGATTTTGTACCGAGCCGCGCGGCGATAGGCGACTTCCGCAATCTGTTTTTCAATTTGCGCCGAGGCTTGTACACTGGCGCGTGTGAATTCCCAAGAAAATAAATCGGCGGATAAAGGCAAAAGCTGGCTAAACCGCACCGTGCTGGGCGTGGGGCTGACGAGTTTGTTCAGCGACTGGAGCCATGAAACGGCGACGGCGGTGCTGCCAGCGTTCCTGGCGGTGATTGGCGCCGGGCCGGGTTGGTTGGGAGCGATTGAAGGAATTGCGGACGGACTGTCGAGTTTCGCAAAACTCAGCGCGGGCTATTACACAGACCGATTGAAGCGCCGCAAACCGCTGGCGGTGTTCGGGTACGCGGTGACGGCGGTGGCTACGGCATCGTTCGCGTTCGCAACGCATGCGTACCATGTGCTGGCTGGGCGCACAGTTGCGTGGCTGGGACGCGGGGTGCGTTCACCTGCGAGGAAAGCGTTGCTGGCGGCGGACGTTTCGCCTGCGGCGTACGGCCGGGCGTTCGGGCTGGAACGGCTGATGGATACGCTGGGCGCCATCGCCGGGCCGCTGACCGCAATGTGGTTGCTGCGAGTGACGCACCATTCATATCGCACGGTGTTTTTGTGGACGCTGTTGCCGGGAATGATTGCGGTTGCCAGCTTCTGGTTTTTGGTGCGGGAACGTCCGATCGCGACGCGGAAGCAGGAATCGTTCTGGAGCGGACTGAAAACGTTGCCGGGATCATTTCGTGAATTTTTGCTGGGCGTGGGGATATTCGGATCGGGCGATTTTTCGCATACGCTGCTGATTCTGTATGCCACACGAATGCTAACGCCGGCTCACGGGGCGGCGCGAGCGGCGAGCATTGCCATCGGTCTTTATACGTTGCACAACGTCTTCTACGCCGGATCAGCGTACGCGAGCGGTTGGATCAGCGACCATGTGCCGCGCCGGAAGGTGATTCTTGCGGCGGGCTACTCGCTGGCGGGCGTGACGGCACTTTTTCTGATGGCGGCGCCGAGTTCGCTGTCGTTGCTGGGCGTAATTTTCGTGCTGGCCGGCTTGTATGTGGGAACGGAAGAAGCGCTGGAGGATTCGCTGGCGGCGGAGTTAATTCCTCGGGAGCAACATGGAATGGCGTTTGGGACGCTGGCGGCGGTGAACGCGGTGGGAGATTTTTTGTCGAGCGTGGTGGTGGGATTCTTGTGGGCGGCGGTTTCGGTGAAGGCGGCGTTCTCGTTTTCGGCGGTGTTGTTTTTTGTGGGTGCGTTGATGATTCTGCGGTTGAAGGAAAAGGGTTGAGGGCATGAGCGGTTCACGCGCGAATTAGGAGTTGAGATCCTTCGGCGCGCACACTACGTAGTTCTCAGGATGACATCGCTTCTGTTTAGGATGAGGACAACGACTTCTTGGCAGCGCGCATGCGGCGCTGGACTTCCGCTTGGAGATAATTGCGCAAATTGGCGGGAACAATGCCGGGCGCAGCGAGGTCGCGGAGATCGTTGACGGTAAGTTCCGGCAGAAACGCGAGAACGGTGGCGAGAGGCGCGGAAGGATTGCGGACCAGAGCCAGGCGCACATTGTAGGCGTGGGACCATTTACGATGGGCCGCCAATGCTTGAACGACCGGGAGTGAAACCTTTTCGCGCGCCAGGGCCTTCAACACTTGCGCTTCGGTGAGGTACGGATTGTCCAGAGCGACAGGCAGGACCTGCGAATGTCCTTCGGCGAGCAACGCTCCCGCGACGCGAGCAGGACCGCGACGCGCCAAGGTGATTTTCTGGCCGAGGGGAAGTTGCGGCAGGCGCGCGAGGATTTGCTCTTCGGCATGACGCTTGAGTTCCGGAGACACCGCAGGCGCGAGCGTGAACTGCACAAGGTCCATGAGATAGAGATCGCGCAAGAGCCGCAGACAGACGAGGCGAGGCGCGCGAGGGTGGAAGAGCAAAGCGCGCTTGACGGCGTAAGTCTTCAACAAAGGTCTACGAGAACCAATTTCTTCGAGCAGGCCGGCGGGCAGATCCTTGCGTGCGAGCAGTAGACACAACGTCGCATCGTCGAACGCGGGATTCTCGAGGAGCGCCGACAAAACCGCGGGATCGGGGTGATAGACCAGTTTGGCAAGCTCGTCGCCGCAAGCGGTGCGAGCGAGTTGCAAATCCTGATCAAGTGCCGTCATGATGCGGCCCTTCCTGATGCGGTGTGGACAAGAGCCGAAGGGCGATACGCGCCGCGGCCTCGCCGGGCGAAATCGCCAGGGCGCCGAATTGCGCGTTGGGCGCGGCTTCGCGCAGGCGCTGATCGATCAACTGGTCGAAATCAGCAGAGCGACAAAGCATGCCACCGCTTTTGACCAAGAGAAACTTCTGATCGGCAAACTGCAGGCGGTCAACGAGATCGTGGACCAGCGATCCTAGCTCCGTGGCGGCGATTTGCAGGATTTGGCGCGCGGTTACGTCGCCAGTTTCGGCAGCGGCAGTCACGATAGGGAACACCCTAGGAAACACATCGTCAGGAGCAGAAACGGCGCGGGCTTGCAATTCCTGCCAGGAAGCGAAACCTAATTCGCCGAGAATGCGATCGCCAAGCGGAGAGTCCTGCTGCGTTTTTTCGAACGCGCGCATTCCTGCCATCACCGCGCGGCGGCCGACATCGTAGGCGCTGCCTTCATCGCTAACGAGCGGACCATGACCGCCAATACGCACAACCTGGCCAGCAGGGTCGCGGCCGACGGCAGCGGAACCAGTCCCAGCAAGAAGAACGACTACGGGACCATTGCCAGCAGCCTCGAGAGTAAGTTCCAGGTCGGTGCAGATACGCACGATGGCGCCCGGGAATTCCTGCGACAGGAGAGACTTCATTCTTTCGGCGTCTTCCGGCTGGCCGGTACCGGCATTACCAGCGCAGATGGCGGCGAGATCGTCGACGGAAACACCCGCGGTTTGCAGAGCGCGGCGCGCTCCATCGCACACGGAGGCCATGGCACCTCCAAAGCCGACGCGCATGGGATTGGAAGGGCCGCTGCGGCTTTCCGCGAGGATGCGGCCTTGCGTATCGATCAGAACGCAGTGAGTTTTGGTGCCGCCGCCATCGAAGCCCAGAGCGAGTCGCATGGAACAAGAATACGCGAGCGGAGGAATTTTCGCAGCGGTGGCGTGGCAGAGTTGCCGAAGATGTAGCGACGGAGGGGCAACGAGCGCTGAGAGCTTCCTTGACGCTTGGTGAGTCCGCCACTATTCTCAAAACACTTCGCGGCGAGGCTACAAATTGTCGCGTGGCATAACGAATGCACATTCATCCGCTCGATCTGGTTATCGTGATTGTCTATCTGCTTGGGGTGACCGCGCTGGGATTGCGTTTCCGCGGGCAGCAGAAGGACGTGCGCGATTATTTCCTTGGTGGGAAGAGCGCGCCGTGGTGGGCGCTAGCGTTTTCCATAGTGGCCACGGAAACATCGACGCTGACGATTATTGGCACGCCCGCACTGGCCTATGGCGGTAATCTCACATTTTTGCAGGTGGTGTTCGGCTACATTGTGGGGCGCGTGCTGATCTGCATTATTTTATTGCCTGGTTACTTTCGCGGGGAATATCTGACTGCGTATGCGCTGATCGAGAAGCGATACGGTGCGCGCATGCGGTCGATTGCGGCGATGACGTTCCTGGTGACGCGCACACTGGCCGAGGGAGTGCGCATCTCGGCGATCGCTCTGGTGGTCAGCGTGGCGCTGGGAACGTCGGAGCCTCTGGCGGTCGTCATTGTGATTGCGCTGACGATTTTCTACACGTTCGAAGGAGGAATGAAGGCGGTCATCTGGACGGATGTGGCGCAATTTTTACTGTATCTTTCGGGCAGCGTGGTGACGCTGTTTCTGTTGCTGCACCGCATTCCGGGCCGGTGGAACGAAGTGACGCAGGTGGCAGCGGGCGCCGGGAACAAACTGCAATTTTTGGATTTTTCGTGGAATCTGGCGACGAAGTATACGTTCTGGTCCGGAGTGATTGGCGGGTCGTTCCTGACCATGGCGACGCACGGAACGGATCAGACGATCGTGCAAAGATTGCTGGCGGCGCGAAACGAAAAAGATAGCCGGAAGGCACTGTTGAGCAGCGGATTCATCGTGTTGTTTCAGTTCACACTGTTTTTGCTGGTAGGAGTGATGCTGTATGTGTTCTCGCAGCACACGCCGTTGTTGGCGCAGGGAGAGTCGACCGACCGCATTCTGCCGCTGTTCCTGGTGCGGGAAATGCCTACAGGACTGGCGGGATTGCTGCTGGCGGCGATTCTGGCGGTGGCGATGTCGAACGCGAGCGGATCGCTGAACTCGCTGGCGGCGAGCAGCGTGATGGATTTCGCGGCGCTGAGGGGGCACACGCGCGATCCCGAAAAATTCATGAAGTTATCGCGGCGGATGACACTGGTGTGGGGCGTGGTGCTGATCTTTCTGGGACTGGTGCACTGGGGACCGGTACTGGAGGCGGGACTGACCATCGTATCGTTTACATCCGGATGTTTGTTGGGGTTGTTTTTGTTGGGCACGTTCGATGCGCGGTCAAATTCCAATGGGTCGCTGATTGGAATGATCGTGGGATTGGCGGCGGTGCTGCTGGTCGCGCGATTCACACCCTTGGCGTTTATGTGGTACTGGATGATTGCGCCGTGCGTGACGTTTGCGACCGGGGCGATTGCCAGTCGAGCGTTCCCGGAACGGGTGGGTGAGGTTTGAGGATGGAAGAAAATTGCGGCAACCGTTGAAAAAGCAGATCCCTCGCTTCGCTCGGGATGACAAATTTTATTAGCCGATGGAAAGTTTCGCGTGGCGGCGACTACAGGTTGGATGCCATATGCCTAGCTGGGATGAGAGTTTGCGACGGGAAAAGCGGCGGCTAGCCACCGCACTCCAAATGGGAGGGCTATGAGCGAGAAGCGCCTGGAACTGGTGCGAGGGCTGGGGCCGTGGGCTTCGGCAGCCATTGTCGTGGGCACGATGATCGGCACAGGAATATTCCTGAAGCCCGCGGAAATGGCGCGCGAAGGACGAAGCATCTCCGTGGTGTTTGTGGCGTGGATTGTGGGCGGATTGCTTTCGCTGTTTGGGGCGCTGTCGTATGCGGAGCTGGGCGCGGCGATACCGGAAGCCGGCGGAGAATATGCGTATCTACGGCGCGGGTTCGGGCCGGTGTGGGGATATTTGTTTGGATGGATGCACTCGATCGTGGGCAGGCCGTCGTCCACGGCCTCGATTGCGGCGGGCATGATGCGCTTTCTGGCGTTTTTTCTTCCGGCAGTGGCCGCGCCAATTTTCACAGTGCACGTGGCCATCCCGGGACTTACGCAATGGATTCCGCCGTACGATTTCGTGTTCACGTGGGCGCAACCGATGGCAGTGTTCTGGCTGGTGGTGATGACGGGCGTGAATTATCTGGGTGTGCGGCTGGGCGGAGGTGTGCAGGTATTCCTGACGGCGATCAAAGTGGTGAGCGTGATCATCGTGATTGGCGTGGCGTTTTTGCTGCCGGGAAGCGCGACGCACGCCGGAGATCCGATCTGGCCATCGGCAGTAAATGCCGGATTGCTGAGCGCGTTCCTGGCGGCATTGGCGGCGGCACTGTGGGCCTACGATGGCTGGGAAGATTTGAACCTTGTGGGATCGGAAGTGGCGGACCCGCAGCGGAATTTTCCGCGAGCGCTGGTGGGAGGAGTGGCGTTCGTGGCGCTGGTGTACATATTGTTCAGCGCGGCGTGCTTGAAGGTGCTGCCGTTCGGCGAAATGGCGAATTCGCAACACGTGGCGTCGGATGTGCTGGCGCGAGTGATCGGCCACGGAACAGCGACATGGATTACGCTGGCCATGGTGATTTCGGCGCTGGGTTCGATGAACTCGTCGATTTTGAGTGGAGCGCGTGTGCCCTATGCCATGGCGCGCGATCGAATATTTTTCAAGGTTGCCGACGGGATTCATCCAAAATATCGCACGCCGGGGCGCGCGCTGATTTTTCAGGGGACGCTGGCGAGCGTGATGGCGCTTTCGGGAACGTTTGAAGAGTTGACCAGCCTGTATATTTTTGCGGGCTGGATTTTTTACGGGCTGGCGGTGATGGCGCTGTTCCGTTTGCGCAAAACGGAGCCGAAGTTGGTACGGCCGTATCGCTGCTGGGGCTATCCGTGGGTTCCGGGATTGTTTGTCGTGGGAGCGTTGGCGCTGACGGTGAATATATGGTTTCAGCGGCCCGGGCGATCTACGATTGGGTTGATTTTGATTCTGGCGGGGCTGCCGCTGTATCGGTATTGGGCAAAGCAGAATGCGGGGAAGGATCAACCCATGCCCACCATCGCACGCTGAATAGGAATTCGCACTCCACTCTAGTGACCTGGCAAAGCGCTTCCGTTGAGGTTCTTCGCGGCGCACAAGGCGCACCGCGTCTGAGAGTGTCGGGTGGAAAAGCGGCGGCGTGCCGCCGCACTCCAAAAGGCAAATCAAGGATTGACGACGGACGGCAGGAGAACGACACTCTTTGCAAGCGAGGCTTATCCAATGGGTGTAATACGACGAAAACTGTTCGGGATATTTCTGCTTCTAGGCTGCACAGCGCTGGCGTTTCCCGGGGTAGCGCCGGCGAGGCCGCAACAGGCAGCGGCAGAAGCGACAAGCAACGCCGGGCTGCAACCGATTCTCGAGTACATTTCGAAAGGATGGGACACGCTGACTCGATCGATGAGCGATTGCGCGACGATCGTGGATTCGAAGCTGGCGGCGAAATCCATTCTGTATGTTCCGGCAAATTTCGAGATACCGGCAAGCGTGAAGCAACTGGAAGCCAAGTGCGGCGTGGAAGTGAAGCCGCTGCCAAAAGTGATTCACAAGCTTGGCGAGATCGACACCAACACGTTTTACCCACACGGCGTGCTGTACCTGCCGCAACCGTACGTGGTGCCCGGCGGCAGGTTCAACGAAATGTATGGATGGGACAGCTACTTCATCATTCGCGGACTGGCGCAGGCGGGAAAGATTGAGCTGGCGCGCGGAATGGTGGAGAACTTTTTCTTTGAGATCGAAAATTACGGTGCGGTGCTGAACGCCAACCGTACGTATTACCTGAGCCGGTCGCAACCGCCATTTCTGACCTCGATGATTTTGTCGGTCTATGACTCACAGAAAGCAAAAGGCAAGGAAGATCGCGCGTGGCTGGAGCGCGCTTATGGCTACGCGGTGAGAGATCACGCGATGTGGGTGCAGGAGCCGATGCTGGCGGGAAACACGGGGCTGTCGCGCTATTTCGATTTTGGAGAAGGGCCAGCGCCGGAAAGCTTGAAGGACGAAACAGACCATTACAAGAAAGTGGCGGAATATTTTCTGGCGCATCCAGAAGGGCACGTGTACCTGGTGGAGCGCAAGGCGGGAGAAAACACACCGCTGGGACCCGGAACCGCGTATTCGCTGCAGTTCTGCGACATTCCGAAAACCATGGAGCGGGCAAAATGCGAAGTGCTGGATGAAGTGTCGCTGAGCCGGGAGTATTACAAAGGCGACCGGTCGATGCGGGAATCGGGATTCGATATTTCGTTTCGCTTCAGCCCGTACGGAGCGGACACACATCATTTCGCGCCGGTATGCCTGAACAGCTTACTGTACAAAACGGAAACAGATTTGGAACAGATGAGCCGGATGCTGGGAAAAACAGCGGAGGCAGAGGAGTGGAAGAAGCAGGCCGCGGCGAGGAAGGAAGCGATTCAGAAGTATTTGTGGAATGAAGAGAAGGGCGAATATTTCGACTACGATTTCGTGAAGCAGAAGATGTCGACGTACGAATATGCGACAACATTTTATCCGTTGTGGGCGGGCGTGCCGTCGAAAGCGCAAGCCGCGGCAGTGCTGAAGACGCTGGGCCATTTCGAGAAGCCCGGCGGAATCCTGATGAGTCCGTACGACACCGGCATGCAGTGGGACGCGCCGTTTGCGTGGGCGCCGGTGCAGTTGGTGGACATTGAGGGGCTGAGGCGCTACGGATTCGCGAATGAGGCGAATCGCACGTCGTATGAGTTTCTGAGTACGGTGGCGGAGAATTTCCGAAAAGATGGGACCATCCGGGAAAAGTACAATGCGGTTGACCGCTCAACGGATGCTACCGTAAAGGGCGGTTACCAGATCAATGTGGTGGGATTCGGTTGGACGAATGGCGTGTTTTTGGTGTTTCTGAATGAGTTGCCGACGGAGATGGTGGAGAAGTTGGGGAAGGAACAGGTTACGGCGAAGGCCGCGGCTGGGCGGTGAAGAAGCAGATCGCGCGCTGCGCCTGGGATGACAACGCGAGAGAGGCGCGGCGCTAGGATTCAAGGGATTGAGGTGGGGGCTGAGATCGTGCCGTGATCCCTCCACTTCGCACTAGCAAAAGGCGCTGGTGCTACGGTCGGGATGACAGCTATACAAAACAGTCAGACCTGGTTATTGCTGGCGGCTGACTTCGCGACCTTGCAACTGCTCGGCTAGCTTGAGTTCGCGCTCGGCATCTTCGGCGCGGCCCAGGTCGCGGTAAGCCTGACCGAGCAGATGGTGCGAAATCGAATTGTTGGGATCCATGTTGATGGCGCGTTGCAGGGCGCGCGCGGCAAGCAGCGGCTCACCTTTTTTCTGCAGCACTTTGCCCATAAGGATGTAAGGGCCGGTGGAAGTGGGGTCCAGCCAGATGGAACGCTGCAGAAGCTTCTCCGCTTCGTCGAATTTCTGGATGCGCGTGTAAGCATCGCCGAGTTTGTAGAGCGCGACAGGATTGGCGGGATTGACGGCCACCTCCAGCTCGAGTTGCGCGACGGCTTCGGGAATTTTGGACTGATAGAGATAAAGTTCGCCGAGCAACTGGTGAGCGAGAGGAAGTTTGGGATCGAGGGCAACCGCTTTCAGGCCGTATTCCTCAGCAATGGGTCCGAAATCGAGACGAAGCAACATGCGAGCGGCAAACAGATACGCCGCGGCAGAATCCGGCGGCACACCAAACATTTTGGCGAACGCCGCGCGACCCTCGGAATATTTTTTGGTTTGCACGTAGGCCACGCCGAGGATGTAGGCAGCGTCGACATTCGCGCGCGGATACCAGGTTTGCACTTTTTCAAGATAGGGGATGGCGTCGGCAGGCTTTCCCGCCAGATAGAGCGAGAGTCCGGTGAGTTGAATGATCTCGCCGTCGTTGGGCTCCTCTTTTTGCGCGGCTTGCAAGCTGCGAACGGCGCTGGGATAGTCGCCCTTCTTGTAGTAGGCGACGCCGAGCTCGTGATCGAGGCCTTTGGGCGGAGGAGTTTGCGTTTGCAAAGCCGTGAGAGCGGAGATGGCTTCGTCGTACTTGCCCTGCTGCAGAAGCTTGCGAGCGGAATCGTAGGTGGGATCCGGTGCGGCAGGAGCAGTGGGCTGCGCAGAGGAGGAGGCGTCGGGCGTTTGCATTTGCGCTTGCGCGACGAGATGCGGGATGAACTCGGAGGAAAGGGCGATCAGAGCGAGAACCGCGAGACGAACCTTCATAGATACGCAACACTCCACTGCGTCAGAGTAATTTAAGCACAAAAAGAGGAGCGGCGTGAGCTTGCCGTGAGTCGCGTATTTCTGTGAGACTTAGAAGAGTCAACGGAGGTTGAGCGTACTCGCGTAACTGCCGAAGTCATGAACCTTTTGAAAATCCATCGAGAGATTGGGCGAAGAATTCCAGGGATCGCTCTCAGCGCGCTGGCGTTGGCGACAGGAACAGCAATTGGACAACAACCCGCTGCGAATCAGGATGCGAAATCGATTGTATTTTTCAAGGATGAAGCGGCAAAGGCGGGCCTGGTGGCGAAGAACGTGTTCGGAGGGGTGGACACGAAAAGATACATCATCGAGACGACGGGCACGGGCGTGGCGGTGTTCGACTACGACAATGATGGATGGCCGGATATTTTTATTGTGAATGGGACGACGCTGGAAAGTGTGCCGGGGCCGGGAGCGCCGACGAGCCACCTGTATCACAACAATCACGACGGAACGTTTACGGATGTGACCGAAAAGGCCGGGGTGACGCATTCCGGTTGGGGACAGGGCGTTTGCGTGGGCGATTACGACAACGATGGATTCGAAGATTTCTACGTGACGTATTACGGGAAAAACGTGCTGTACCACAACAACGGCAACGGAACATTCACCGACGTGAGCGAGAAGGCAGGCGTTGCGGGAACGGGCGGAGCGTGGGGAAGCGGCTGCGCGTTTCTGGATTACGACCGCGACGGCAAGGTGGATTTATTTGTGGCGACGTATGTGGACTTCGACGTAAAGACCGCGCCGAAGCCGGGCGAACGCTCGGAATGTTTGTGGAAAGGCGTGCCGGTGATGTGCGGACCGCGCGGGCTTCCGTGGTCGCCGAATATGCTGTACCACAACCGGGGCGACGGAACTTTCGAAGATGTGACCAAGAAGGCGCACATCGACAAAACCAATGGACACTACGCGCTGAGTGCTTCGCCGATTGACTATGACGACGACGGCTGGCCCGACATTTTTGTAGCTTGCGACAGCACGCCGAGCATTCTGTATCACAACAACAAGGACGGCACGTTTACGGATACGGCGGTGTCGGCAGGGGCTGCGTTCAACGAGGATGGCAAAGAGCAAGCTGGGATGGGATCGACGATTGGCGATTACAACGGCGACGGCCACCTGGATATTTTCAAGACGAATTTTTCCGACGACACTTCAACACTTTATCGCAACAACGGCAATGGAACGTTTGACGACACCACGTTCGCGGCCGGACTGGGTCTGCACACGCAATATCTGGGCTGGGGCACGATGTTTCTCGACGCGGAGAACAGCGGCTGGCCGGACTTGATTCTGGTGAACGGGCACGTGTATCCGGAAGTGGACAAGCAGCACCTCGGCAGCAATTACGAAGAGCCGCGCCTCTTTTATCACAACAACGGCAATGGCACGTTCAGCGAAATTTCAGCCAGCGCCGGGCCGGGCATGACCACGCCCAGTTCTTCGCGCGGCCTGGCCATCGGCGATTTCTGGAATGATGGCAAGTTGTCTGTGGTGGTGAGCAACATGAATGCGCCGCCCAGCTTGCTGATCAACCAGGTGAAGAATGGGAATCACTGGGTAGCGATCAAGACCGAGGGAGTGAAATCGAATCGCGACGGGCTTGGGGCGCGGATTCGGGTGAAGGCAGGGACGCGCATCCTGGTGGATGAGGTGCGAAGCGGGTCGAGCTACATTTCGAACAACGACCGGCGGGTACATTTTGGGCTGGGCAGCGTGGCGCAGATTGACTGGATTGAGATTCGCTGGCCGAGCGGATTGACGGAAATGTTTGAGAAGCCGGGGGTGGACCGGGTTTTGGAGTTGAAAGAGGGTGCGGGGAAAGTGGTGGGCAAGTAGGTGGTGATTGTTACAGGGATCGGGGAGCAGGAAGCGCTGTGCGGTGAAACCGATTCTCTGGTTGCAACAATCCAAGAGAGATTCCTCGCTTCGCTCGGAATGGCAACTAACGTTATGTCACCGTTGTTCGCCTCGGTGACTTCGTTGGGAATGACAACGCTAGTCTCCTCCAAGGCTGATCAGGGTGCGGAAGAAAGCGCAAAAGCATTTCCTCGGGGCTAAAGCCCAATAATAGCCAAGCACTTGTTGTCGGAGCTTAAAGCTCCGCCCCCCCTGAATAGCAGAGTTTTTCCGGCTCGGAAGGCGGCCGCTACATGGTCACTTTGTGGGGAGCTGGTGAGTTTCGGCTATGCCAACATATTTGTCGGCGCCGCCGTAGTAAAAGAGGAAGCGGTCGGGCTGCTTGAGCATTCCTTCGACAAAGACAACGTTGGGAACCTGTCCCACTTTTTCCCATTGGAGTTGCGGCTCAAAAAAAGGCTGGTCGGAACGATAGAGGAGCTTGCGGGGATCCTTGCGATCGAATACGGCGATGCCGGTGCGATAAACAAGATTGTCGTCGGCTCCGTTGTAGATCAGCACAATTCCTTCGGGCGTGAGAATCGGCGGCGGGCCTGGCTCGACGACGCGGGAATCGAATTTTCCCGGACGCGCCGGGAGGACGGGGATTTCTGTCGCTTCGGTCCAGTGCAGCAAATCGTAGGAGTGCGCAAGGCCCATCTCGTCTTTGTGATCGCGTGAAGTGCCAAGCCAATACATCCAATATTTGCCGTCAATCTTTTCGGTGAGAATCGCGCCGGACTTGGTCCACTCGACATTCCACTTACCTTTGTATGCGGGAAGAAGAATGCCCTTGCGATCCCAGTGAATCAGGTCGCGTGAAGTGGCGAGGCATAACTGCGCGTCTTTTTTGTTGTAGCCGGTGTAGGTCATGTAATACAGGTTGTCGATTTTGACGAGCCGCGGATCCTCGACGCCCCCGCCCATTTCATAGGGAGCTTCGGGGACGAAGACCGGCTCAGGTCTGCGCGTGAAGTGAATGCCATCGGGGCTGTCGGCGTAGCCAATACGCGAGAGGCCGTCGGCATCCTGCGCACGATAGAGCATCACGACTCTGTCGCCGTGACGAATGACGGCAGGGTTGAATGTGCCGGCGGATTCCCACGATGTGCCTTGCGGAGAAATCACGGGCGTTTGGGAGGCACGATTCCAGAGTGCTTGATCGGCCGCGGCTAGTAGAAGAGTTGTGCTGGAGAGAAGGACGATCAGAAAGACTAACGGGCGCGGTGTGCCGTGCACCGGAAATCGATTCGTCATGGGCGGCCTCCGGGGAGAACTATAACGCAGGCCGTTGGGGCAGGTGGCGGGAAAAGCAGATTCCTCGCTTCGCTCGGAATGACAATATTGGGGTCTGAATGACGGGATTTGAGTTGGGGTTGTGGGCAAATATTTTGGCAGGCCTGATGACGCTGCCGTCGTAAAAGCGGTGACAAGCCACCGCACTCCAAATATGGCTCACTTTTTCGGCGGGGATTTTTTGCCGGCATCGTAAGTTGCAGTGCGGATGATGCCTTCGCCTTCTTTTACGTAGATTACCTGATTGGGCTTGATATCTTTCAGAGTGTCGACGGCGCCGCTAGGCCACTTGATTTCGAGGAGATCGACTTTTTCGGCTTTGCCGATGCCGAAGTGCACGCGCAGATCGCTTTGCGAGAAATAGCCGCCACCGCTGCGCACTTCATCGATTTGCGAATGCGGCTTGGCTTCACCGGGAATTTGTGCCACGCAACGAAGGCGCGCGCCAATGCCGCTGCGGTTGGACTTAGTGCCAATGGTGCGAACCTTGAGCCAGTTGTGCTTTAAGGTGGAATCGCAACGCACCAGGCGCGGCACATCGTTCACGCAGTTGATGACGAAATCGATGTCGCCATCATTGTCGAAATCGCCGAAGGCGCAGCCACGTGAGGCAGACGGCTCGGAAATGCCGGGGCCAGCTTCCTCGGAAACATCGGCGAAATGGCTGTTCTGCAGATTGTGGTACAGCAGTTTGCGCTGCGCGTAACCGGCTTCGGTGCGCAATTGCTCGACTTCGGGGTAGACGTGGCCGTTGCAGATGAGAATGTCGGGCCAACCATCGTTGTCGAAATCGAAAAAACCAACGCCCCAGCTTAGATATTGCGTGTGGCGGCCAAGTCCCGCGGGGAAAGTGGCGTCTTCAAAGGTGGCGCCGCCGAGGTTGTGGTAGAGCGAGGGGGTGTCGCCGGCAAAATTTGTTTTCACGAGATCGAGGTTACCGTCGAGATCATAATCGCCAGCGGAAATGCCCATGCCGGCTTGAGGCTTGCCATCGGCGCTGAGGGCGCAGCCGGCATCAATGGCGATGTCCTGAAATTTTCCATTTTTCAGATTCTGGTAAAGGGCGCTGGCGGTGGAATCGTCGGCAACATAAATATCAGGCCAGCCGTCGTTGTCGAGATCGGCGGTGAGAACACCGAGGCCGTAGGTGCCGTTGGCGTTGGTGATGCCGGAAGCTTCCGAGACGTCAGTGAACGTGCCGTCGCCATTATTGTGGAAGAGAATATTCTTTCCGCCGTTCATGCCCGGAGGGCCGCAGGCAACCATCACGCCTTTGTAAAGGCAGGGGCCGGATTCGGGGACAGGAGCGGTGGCGAGATCCATGTCGATGTAATTGGCGATGAAAAGATCGAGCTTGCCGTCGCGATCGTAGTCGACGAATGCGCAACCGGTGTTCCAGCGCTTGCCGTCGGTGGCGACGCCCGCTTTGGCGGTGACATCGGTAAACGTGCCATTGCCATTGTTGTGATAGAGAACGTTTTTGCCGAAGTAGGAGACGAAGAGATCGTCGAAGCCATCGTTGTCGTAGTCGCCGATGCAGACAGCTTGTCCCCAGCCCGAGTGAACGAGGCCAGCTTGCGTGGTGACATCGGTGAACGTGCCATCGCGATTATTTTTATACAGGCGATTGGTGGGCTCCTGTCCTGCGGGATATCCCTCGAGGCGCGTACCGTTTACCAGGAAAATATCGAGCCAGCCATCGTTGTCGAAATCGTAGAAAGCCACGCCGCAACCGGTGGTCTCCAGCAAATATTTGTTTTTGTGCTCGCCGCCAAAAATCATTTTGGTGTTGAGGCCGGCTTCCTTGGCGACATTGACGAAATTGACGCCGAGGGACGCGGACGGGGGAGGCGCGGCTTGTTGAGGAGATTTGCCGGGAGCGTCCTGCAGAAAGGACGGGACTTTGAGCGGCCAGGCCAGCGAAAGAATACTTTCGAACGGGAGAACCAGAGCCGAGCGGCTGAGCGATTTCAGAAACCTGCGGCGTGACGAAGACAAAAGGTCGATACCTTCCCAGCTTTCGCTTGTGCTAGACTCCACTCAATTCTTTATATTAACCGGCCTGCGATTTTGCAAGTCGACCCACAGGCAGACTGATCGCATGAAGACCCTTCAGAGTTTCCTTTATCGAGCCAAGTGCCGTCAAATTCGCAAGAAAATCGCCTTCCCTAGGGTGGTTGCCGCCGGCGCTGCCGTGGCGTTTTTGCTGCCGGGAGGAATGCCTGACAAGTTGGCTGCGGCACCGCCTGAGACCGCGCCGGCGCTGGAGATTGCGCGTGCGGCGCGGCCATGGGAGTTTATGTGTGCAGTGGGCAAACGCGCGGCGATTTTTGGAAATGAATCTGGGCGAGCGGAGGCCTGGGTTTACCCGCTGAAACTGTTCCGGAATTTTACGGTGACGTTTCGCACGCCGGAAGGCGACTTTCCTGCGGAATCGATGGTGCGCACGATTGTCGCGCGACCGGAGTCGACCACGCTGCGGTATAGCGGCAACACGTTTCGCGTGAACGAGACATTCTTCGTTCCCGTGGACGAGCCGGGCGCGTTGATTCGCTTCGAAGTGGAAACGGAAGCGCCGCTGGAAATCATCGTGGCGTGGCGTCCCGATTTTCAGCTGGAGTGGCCGGCAGGGCTGGGAGCGACGTATGGGTCGTGGGATGCGGCGCTGCACGCGTTCTCATTGGGAGAAGAGAGCAAGAAATTCGCGGGACTGGTGGGCTCGCCGAGCGGAATAGTGGACTCGGAAGTGTTCGACACCAACTACGCTTCATCGACGGTGGATACGCTGCGGCTTGGCGTAACGGCGAAAGGCGAAGACACAAAAACGGTGGTGATCGCCGGCTCGGTGACTGGCGCGGCTGACGCGGAGAAAACGTACCGCAAATTGTTGGAGCATGGCGTGGAATTGCAGGGCGAGTCCGCGAAATATTATGCGGACTACTTGAAGCGGACGGTGAGCTTGACGCTGCCGGATGCGCAACTGCAGGCGGCGTATGACTGGTCGCGCGTGAGCGAGTTGCAGGGACTGGTGACGAACCCTTTTCTGGGAACGGGATTGGTGGCGGGGTATCGCACTTCCGGAGAGAGCCAGCGGCCGGGCTTCGCGTGGTTTTTCGGGCGCGATTCGCTGTGGACATCATTCGCGCTGAACAGCGCGGGAGATTTTGCGACCACGCGAGAGGCGTTGGCGTTTCTGACCCAGTTTCAGCGCGCGGATGGAAAAATTCCGCACGAGATTGCGCAGACGGCGAGCCTGGTGGACTGGTTCAAGAATTATCCGTACGGATTCGCGTCCGCGGATGCCACGCCACTTTTCCTGATCGCCATGGATGATTATGTGCGCAGCAGCGGAGACGTGGCCTTCGCGAAGGACCACTGGGACAATTTGTGGCGGGCGTACCAATTTTTGCAATCCACCTACGACGCCGGGTTTCCGAAGAATTTTGGAGTCGGACACGGTTGGGTGGAAGGCGGGCCGCTGCTGCCGATTAAATCGGAGTTGTACCAGAGCGGGCTGGCGGTAGAGGCGCTGCGCTCGCTTTCGGAGTTGGCGAAGTGGATCGGGAAGGATGCTGACAGCAAAGCGTTGGCGGAGGAATCGGCGAAAGAGAAGGCTAAGCTCAACGAGGCGTATTGGTCGGTAGAGAAGAAATCGTACGCGTTCGCGCTGGATCAGAGCGGCAAGCGCGTGGATGAGCAGAGCGTACTGGCAACGGTGCCGATGTGGTTTGGCGCGCTGGATGCCGAGAATTCCAAGGCCATGATCGAGCAGTTGGCGTCGCGTGGGCACGCCACCGATTGGGGCATGCGCATCGTTTCGCCGCGTTATGCGAATTACAGCGCGGGCGGCTATCACTACGGGTCGGTGTGGCCGCTGTTCACCGGATGGGCGGCGGTGGCGGAGTATCGCTACCACCAGCCGAATGCCGCGCTGCAGAATTTGCGCGCGAATGCATTGCTGGCGCTCGATGGTTCGCCGGGACACACGACGGAAGTTCTTTCAGGCGATTACTACCAGCCGCTGGTGACCAGTTCGCCGCACCAGATCTGGTCCGCGGCGATGGTGGTGAGCCCGCTGCTGCGCGGGATGCTGGGGCTGCAAGTGGATGCGGCAAAGCAGTCGATTACGCTGTCACCGTCGTTGCCGGCCGATTGGCGGAGCTTCGGAGTGCAGAACGTGCAAGCGGGAAATACAAAAGCCGATTTCCAGTTCTTGCGGAACCCGGAGGAAATCGTGTTGGAGGTGCGCCGCACGGGCTCTGGCGATTGCGAGATTTTGTTTCAGCCGGAATTGAGTTTGCGCGCGGAAGTGCAAAGCGTGGAGCTGAATGGCAGGCCGTTGCCGTTCAAGCTGGAGACGAACAGCAGCGATCAGCATTTGACGATGCGGTTTAAGGCATATGGCGGACCGAGCACGGTGCGCGTGAAGATGCGCGATGATTTCAGCGTGAGCTACACATCGCGTTTGCCAGAGTTGGCCGGCGGCAGCGAAGGACTGCGAATTCTGTCGGAGGCGTGGTCAAGCGGCCACGACGCGCTCACTGTGGAAGTGGAAGGATCGGCGGGATCGACATACGAGCTGGCAGTGTTCAATGGCGCACAGATCGCCAGCGTGGAAGGCGGTAAGCTTACAAAGGCTGGCGACGGCGCGGAAACGCTTATGGTGACACTGCCGGGAAGCGATCCGGCTGCGACGGCGCGCGGCACGTTAACGATTCAACTTGGAAACAAGTCGGGCAACGCTCACCCGAAGCCGTAAAGCGACAACGGCGACCAACCAGGAACGACCCGCGGTAGAGGAGCGTATTCCCATGAGCAAGAAACTCAATTTATTTGCGGCGCTGGTGCTCGGCCTGCTGTTTGCGGCGCCGTCAATTCATGCGCAAGCGGCCACGAAGGACACGAAAGTTGACCCGTGGTGGAAGCATGCGGTGTTTTATGAGATTTATCCGCGCAGCTTCAAGGACAGCAACGGCGACGGAATCGGCGACTTGAACGGAATCACATCGAAGCTCGATTACTTGAAAGAGCTGGGAGTGAATGCGATCTGGATTACGCCGTGCTTCCCTTCTCCGCAGGTGGATTTTGGATACGACGTTTCGGACTATGTGAGCATCGACCCGATGTACGGAACGCTGGTGGACTTTGACAAGCTGGCGAAGGAGGCGAAGAAGCGGAATATCAAGGTGATTCTGGATTTTGTGGTGAACCACACGTCGGACCAGCACAAATGGTTTCTGGATTCGAAGTCGTCGAAGAGCGCGGAGCATCGCGACTGGTACATCTGGAAAGACGGCAAGGGGACGAACGAGCCGCCCAACAACTGGATGTCGACGTTCGGGCTGTCGGCGTGGAAATTGGACCCAACAACGAATCAGTATTACTACCACTATTTCTATCCCGAGCAGCCCGACTTGAATTGGCGAAATCCCGCGGTGGAGAAGGCTATGTTTGACGTGACGCGCTTCTGGTACAAACGCGGCGTGGCGGGATTCCGACTGGACGCGGTGGACACGCTATTCGAAGACCCAATGTTCAAGGACAACCCGGTGCTGGCGGGCACGGACAAATTCGGCCGGCCGAACATGCAGGAGAAATACAACAAGAAGCTGCCGGAAATGCACGAGGCGCTGCAACGGCTGCGAAAAGTGGCGGACGAGTACGACGCGGTGCTGATCGGGGAAACGTGGACGAGCGATGTGAGCGAGTTGAAGGACTATTACGGGCCGAACTTCAACGAATTGCAATTGCCGATGGACTTGTTGCTGACGGAGCTTCCGTTGTCGGCGCCGCTGGTGCGGAAACACATTGATGGCGTGGATGCGGCGGGCGGCTGGCCGACCTATGTGATCACGAATCACGACATCAAGCGGTCGTACTCGCGCTATGGCGACGGAGCGCATAACGACGACATCGCGAAAATGATGGCGGGGTTTTACCTGACGCTGCGCGGCACGGCGATCATGTACTACGGCGAAGAGTTGGGGATGGAGAACACCGATCCAACTCGAAAAGAGGATGTAAAGGACCCCATCGGCGTGCTGGGTTGGCCGCTGGAAAAGGGGCGCGATGGGGAACGCACTCCGATGCAGTGGACCAGCGGCGAAAACGCGGGATTCACGACCGGCAAGCCGTGGCTGCCAGTGCCAGCTTCGGCGAAAACACACAATGTGGAGACGGAGAGCAAGCAAGCGGACTCCGTGCTGTCGTTCTACAAGCGAGTGCTGAAGTTGCGACGCGAGGAGCCGGCTTTCCGCGAGGGAAAATATATTGGGTTAAACGAATCGGATGCCAACGTGGTGTCGTACCTGCGGCAGTCTGGGAATGAGACGATTCTGGTGGTGGTGAACATGTCTGCGACGAAGCAGCAGCCGAGCTTTGATTTGAGCAAGCAGGGGCTGGCGGGAGCGGAGAGCAAAGTGCTGGCGAAGAATGCCGCGAGTGCGGCGGATGGGGAGTTGAAGACGATTACGCTGGAGCCGTACGGGGTGTACATCGCGAAAATTGTGAAGTGACGGCTCCGGATTCAGCGTTGAAAACTCGCCGGGTGTTTCAGATGAGGTCCTTCGGGCCGCACAGTACGCGACCCTCCGGATGACACTCGTGTCGCTGCAAATGCATCGTTGCGAAGCAGGAGACGGAAGAGTTTCAGGCGATACCGAGCTTCTTTTGCAGCTCTTCCAGGGAATAGCCCTTAGTTTCGGGGTAGAAGAAGAGCACCACGAAGAATTGCAGCACCATCATCACGGAGAAAAAGACGAATGGGTAGCCACCGGAACGCGCCGCCATCACGGGAAAGATCAGCGAGATGATGCCGTTCATGAGCCAGTGAGAGAAGCTGCCGAGGCTTTGGCCCTTGGCGCGAACGCGGTTGGGAAAAACTTCGCCGATGTAGACCCAGATGACCGCGCCCTGGGAAAAAGCGAAGAAGGCGATGTAGCCGATTAACAGCCAGACGAGCAAGTCTTCGTGTTTGTGAGTGAGGAAGATTCGCGCCACTCCAGCGAGGCAGAGCGCGGTGCCGACCGCGCCAATCAGAAGGAGGCGCTTACGGCCTACGCGGTCGATCAGCGACATGGCAATCATGGTGAAGAGTAGATTAGTGGCGCCAATGGCCACGGCTTGCAGGTCCGAAGAAACTTTGTTGAAGCCGGCATGGGCGAAGATGTCGTTCAAGTAGTAGAGGATGGCGTTGATGCCGGCAAGCTGATTGAACATGCCGATGCTGATGGCCAGGAAAATGGGCAGACGATACTTCCAGGAGAAGAAGACGTCGTGCTGGGTGTGCTCGGCGTCGATGGATTCAACGATGTCCTGCAGCTCCTTCTCGTAATTCTCTTCGCCAATCAGGCGAAGCACCTCGCGCGCTTCCGCCACGCGACGCTGCTTGACCAGCCAGCGCGGGCTGCGCGGAATGAAGAACAACATGAGGAGAAATCCCAGAGCGGGAACCGAGGCAATGCCAAGCTTCCAGCGCCACTCCTGCGCGCCGAATCCAAACAAGCCGATCGTGTAGTTTGAGAAGTAAGCCAGCAGAATTCCAAAGACGACGTTGAATTGAAAGAAACCGACGAGACGGCCACGCCACTTGGCGGGTGCGATTTCCGCGATGTACATGGGGCCGAGAACGGAGGAACCACCAATGGCCAGGCCGCCGATGACGCGGAAACAAACCAGGACGGTCCAGCTCCAGGCAAAGGCGCAGCCCACGGCCGAAATAACGTAGAGCACGGCCATGACACGCAGGCTGTCTCTGCGGCCGTACTTGTCGCCGGGAATTCCCGCGAGCATGGAACCGATAATCGTCCCGAACAGAGCGCTGGAAACGGTGATGCCGAGCGCGGTTGGCGAGAGGCCGTAGAGTTCAGTGAGGGCGTGCGTGGTGCCGGCGATGACCGCGGTGTCAAAGCCAAAAAGCAGACCGCCGAGGGCGGCCACGATGGTGCTGCGAAGCAGATAGGGATTCAGTTTCATCGAGGGTCTCGGGATTTCGTTTCCTTGCTGCCGAGCGAACAGGACGTCCGGCGGAATGGAGCGGGTTCCCTGGAGAGCGCCGGAAGCGGGAAACAAAAGTGGGTTGATTGTAGACGATTCAGGGGGAGTTGCGCGGAGAAGTTTTCTCGTCGTCCCTGGCCTCTCTAGGTGCGGTTTCCGCGAGGAGTAGATCCCTCGCTTCGCTCGGTTGACATCGGGTCCTAGAGCCGGATGTGTCGCGCCTACGGCGCTGGACGTTTTATCTGGGTGATGTCCCAGCGCTCACGCGCTGGGTCATCTGACGCGGCCCCGGCGCTGAACTGAGCGAAACCGCTGCGACCCGCCGAAGAGAAAGGCTACACAACGGACCTGAAGGTCGGCCACTACAAGAGCAACTTCGACTACGCAGCTTACACGAGGACTTTGCGGATGCGGTCGAGGGCCCAGTCGATTTCCTCGCGGGTGATTACCAGCGGAGGAGCGATGCGGATGACGCGCTCGTGGGTTTCTTTGCAGAGGATTCCCTGCTCTTTCAGGGCTTCGCAGAAGGGGCGCGCTTCTTTGTGCAGTTCGATGCCGATCCACAGGCCGCGGCCACGAACTTCCTTCACGGCGGAGCTGCGGATGGCTCGCAACTGCTCGAGAAAATATTTACCGAGTTCGGCGGAGCGTTCGACGAGCTTTTCCTCGATGAGCACCCGGATCGCCGTGCGCGCGACGGCACACGCCAGCGGATTGCCGCCGAAAGTGCTGCCATGGTCGCCGGGCTTGAACACGCCGAGAACTTCCTTGGAGGCGAGCACGGCGGAGACCGGATAGAAACCGGCGGCCAGCGCTTTGCCGACGATCAGCACGTCGGGCTGAATTCCTTCGTGCATATAGGCGAACAGTTTTCCGGTGCGGCCGAGTCCCGATTGAATTTCGTCGACCATCAGGAGCACGCGATTCTGGCGGCAAATTTCCGCGGCGTCATGCAGGAAACCGTCGGGAGGAATGACGATGCCGGCTTCGCCCTGAATGGGTTCAACAAGAAACGCGCAGGTGTTGGGAGTGATGGCCTTGCGCAAAGCCTCGGCATCGCCGAACGGAATGATGCGAAAGCCCGGAGTGAATGGGCCAAATCCCTCGCGGTAGGCCTGATCACTGGAAAAACTGACGATCGTGACGGTGCGGCCGTGAAAATTGCCGGCACACACGATGATCTCTGCTCGGCCGTCGGGAATATTTTTGACCTGATAGCCCCATTTGCGCGCGGCTTTCACGGCGGTCTCTACAGCTTCAGCGCCGGAATTCATGGGCAGCACCATATCCATGCCGGTGAGTTCGTGCAGATCCTGGCAAAGCAAAGGAAGCTGGGAGTTTCGGAACGCGCGCGAAGTCAGTGTGACCTTGCGAGCTTGATCGAGAAGGGCGGCAAGAACGCGAGGATGGCAGTGGCCTTGATTGACCGCGGAATACGCGGCCAGACAATCGAGGTAAGACTTGCCGTCGACGTCGAATACCCAGACGCCTTCGGCACGCTCAATGACCACATCGAGCGGGTGATAATTGTGGGCGCCGTAGCGATTCTCCAGTTCGATGAAATCGTTTGTGTTGAGAGCTTGATCTGTCATCACGGGAGTCATGTGTACCTTCCTTGCGATTCGAAAATTCGCCGGGGGCGGCCGGCGACACTTCAATCCAGCAGCATGGTCAACAAAGCCATGCGCACATAAAGACCGTTCTGAGCTTCCACGAAGTATCGAGCGCGGGAATCGGCGTCGACACACTTGGCAAGCTCGGTGGTGCGGGGAAGCGGATGCAGAATCATGGCGTCGGGCTTCAGTTTCGGCAGCACGGAGGAATCAATGGTGTAGAGGCCCAGGCCGGCACGGTTGCGCAGACGTTCGGGGTGAATCCTGGTCTGGTAAATGACGTCGGCCTTGCCGAGAACGCTGTCCATGTCCGTAACCATTTCGTAGTGCACGTTGTGGCGGTCGAGATATTCCAGAATGTCGGGGCGCATTTGCAGTTCGGCAGGACTGGCGAAAACGAGTTTGACGCGATCGAATTTTGCCAGGAGGTAGGCGAGAGAACGAACGGTGCGGCCGCGATCGAGTTCACCGATGAAGGCGATGCTGAGGCCGTCCAAGGGGCGTTCGCGATAAATCGTGTAGAGGTCGAGAAGGGCTTGCGTAGGGTGCTGGCCGCCCTGGCCATCGCCGGCGTTGATTACGGGGACGCTGGAAGCGTCCGCGGCGCGGCGCGCTCCGCCCTCTTCCGGATGGCGGATAACGATGACATCGGCGTAACCGCTGAGCACACGGATGGAGTCTTCCACGTCCTCAGCTTCGATTTCCGAGGAAAAGGCGCGCGCGTGTTCGGTGGACATCACTTTTCCGCCCAGGCGATGCATGGCGGATTCGAAAGAAAAGCGCGTTCGCGTCGACGGGACGTAGAAGAGCGAGGCCATGATGCGTTTCTGGTAGTCGAGCGAGCCACCGCGTGCCACGACGTGCTCCATGCCGCGGGTGCGGTCGAAGAGTTCGCGGATGATGGGAAGCGTGAACTGTTGGGCTTCGAGGATGTGCCGGAGTTTCATCGGCGCACCGTCCCGACGGGAATTCTGCGGTCCGTATTTTCGCGTTGATCGCTGGTGGTCTTGATTGCAGGAGGCTCGCCGTCGGGAAGGATGTGAGTGCCGGAAGAGCCGGCGACCGCTGTGGAGAAATTTTCGTAGGAAGTGATGATGACTTCCCTGCCGCCGCCCTGCAGAAAGCGTTTCGCTGCGTCGATCTTGGGACCCATGTTTCCCGGCGGGAATTGCCCCGCGGCGCAATAGGCTTCGAGTTGCGACAAACGCACATTGCGCAGAGGCCGCTGCGTTGGTTTCTTATAGTCGAGATACACGCAATCCGTGGCCGTGGAAATCACCAGTGTTTCGGCGCCCAAAGCATTGGCAAGCAACGCGGAGGCGGGATCCTTGTCGATGACCGCTTCGACGCCCTGATAGATGCCGTGCGCGCGTACGACGGGAATCCCGCCGCCGCCGCACGCAACCACCAGCACGCCGGCCTTCACCAATTCGCGAATCACGGGCAGTTCCACAATTTCGATGGGATCGGGCGAAGGCACCACGCGACGATAGCCGCGCTCCGCGTCTTCCACGATTGTCCAACCCAAATGGCGGATGCGAATCTCCGCTTCGCCACGCGTGTAAAACGGTCCGACAGGCTTGGTGGGATGAATCATGGCGGGATCGTCGGCAGAGACGACCGTACGCGTGATGACGCTCGCTACTGGAATAGGCAATCCCGCTAACGCCAGCTCGGCGGTGAGCGCTTGCGCCAGAATGTAGCCAATTTCTCCCTGGCTGGAGGCGCCGCAAACGTCCAGCGTCTGGCCCGGCACCTGGTCGGCGCTTCGTTCCGAGCGAATGAGCTGCGCGCCAACTTGCGGGCCATTTCCGTGAGTGATCACAATGGCATGACCGCTCTTGATCAGTTCGACGATGGCCCGGGCGGTACGACGGGCGTTGGCCTGCTGGTCCGCAATGCTGCCCTTCTCCCCGGCGCGAATCAGGGAGTTGCCACCGATGGCAATGAGCATCATTTTCATTTGCGGTGCTCGTTCCTTGACGTCAGGTGTGCAGCGGAACGTGGAACACAACCGAACGTAAGGAATCCACGACGTCGTGTTTCAGCAATTCCACCAAGATCGCTTTTTGCGCGTGCAGACGGTTTTCTGCCTGCTGGTAAATCACGGAACGCGGCGAATCGATGACCTCTGGCGTGACTTCGTCGCCGCGGTGCGCCGGAAGACAGTGCATGAAGATGGCGTCCGGCTTGGCTTTGGCGAACAGAGTTGCATTCACCTGGAAGGGGCGAAATATTTTTTCGCGGTCTTCTTTTTCCTTTTCCTGGCCCATGCTGGTCCAGGTATCGGTGTAGACGACGTCCGCGTCTCGAACTGCTTCGACGGGATCATCGGTGACGACGCAGGTTCCGCCAGTTTGTTTTGCGCGATCGGCGGCCCAGGCGACTGCACCATCATCGGGCAGGTAACCCTTGGGGGAAGCGACGTAAACGTGAGCGCCGAGTTGCGCACCGGCGAATAGCAGCGAGTGGGCCACGTTGTTGCCATCGCCCACATACGCGATCTTCAAGCCGGCGACATACCCCTTGCATTCGAGGACGGTGAGGTAATCGGCCAGGGCCTGGCAGGGATGGCTGAAGTCCGTGAGGCCGTTGATGATGGGGATGCGCGCCCACTCTGCCATTTGCTCGACGATTTCATGGGCAAAGGTGCGAATCATGATGCCCTGAACAAGGCGCTCCAGATTTTTGCCGACATCGTAGACGGATTCGCGTTTGCCCAGATTGATTTCCGCGGGCGACAGATACAGCGCAAAGCCGCCGAGCTGGTGGATGCCGACGTCGAAGCTGACGCGCGTGCGCAGCGAGGGCTTCTCGAAAATCAGAGCGAGGGTCTGGCCTTTCAGGGATTCGCTGAATAACTCGGGATTGGACTTGATAAGCCTGGCGAGTTCAATGAATTCGGTAATTTCGTCGGGCGAAAAATCGCGAATAGAAAGAAAGTCGTTGTTCATAGGTCAGTTTGTCCTCAACGCGGGTTAGCGCGTGGAAACCTTTTCCGGCATGCGGGTG
The DNA here is from genome assembly GCA_963826335.1 of Candidatus Acidiferrales bacterium. Taxonomy (GTDB): domain Bacteria; phylum Acidobacteriota; class Terriglobia; order Acidiferrales; family UBA7541; genus Acidiferrum. Next base: position 64,977 of record CAWGXB010000035.1, read on the forward strand.
TGCGTTTGTTTTTCGAGGAAATTGGAGAGCAAGTCGGTGAGGCGGGGCTGGCCCAGTTCCTCGACTTCATAGCCGACGCGGCGGAAAGGCTTGTCGATGTTGAGAATCAGGCCGAGATCGACGGGCGTTGCGACCAGGACTACGTCACATGCGGTGCGGTGAATGGTCTCTTCGAGTTCGCGGCGCTGGTGTTCGCTGTAACCCATCGCGGGAAGCAACCGGCTGAGATGAGGATACTTCTCAAACGTGGCGCGAATGGAACCAACAGAGTTGGGTCGAGGATCGACAAGTTCTCTTGCTCCGCCTTGGGTGGCTGCAACAACGCCCGCGCCGTACTCCATTTGTCCATGCGTCAGCGTGGGGCCGTCTTCCACAACGAGGACGCGCTTTCCTTTGATGGATTCGCCGGGGCCAAGCGAAACTTTGCAGGCCATGCGAACGATTGCGGCGTTGGGATTATTTTGCTGGATGTTGCGGCGCACGATCTCGACGTCGGCGGGCTTGGCGGTGTCCACCTTGTTGATCACCACAATGTCGGCGCGGCGCAGGTTCACTTCGCCAGGGTAGTAGGCGAGTTCGTGGCCAGCGCGGTGAGGATCGGTGACAACGATTTCCAGGTCGGCAGCGTAGAAGCAGGTATCGTTGTTGCCGCCGTCCCACAGGATAATGTCGGCTTCTTTTTCCGCGGCGCGGAGAATTCCCTCGTAGTCGACGCCGGCATAGACCACGGTGCCCTGCTCGATGTGCGGCTCGTATTCTTCTCGTTCTTCAATCGTGCATTCATTGCGATCCAGATCTTCGCGTGTGGCGAAGCGTTGCACGGCTTGCGCCGCCAGATCGCCGTAGGGCATGGGGTGCCGAATGACGACGGGCTTCCAACCATTCTTGCGAAGTTCGGCAGCAACGAGGCGGGAGACGGGGCTCTTGCCGCAGCCGGTTCGCACTGCGCACACCGAAATTACCGGAACCACGGATTTGACTTGCGTGCGAGTGGCGCCGAGGAGCCAGAAATCCGCGCCGGCCGCAACGCAGCGCGAGGCAAGATGCATCACGGTGGGATGGGCAACGTCGCTGTAGGAGAACACAGCCACGTCGACGCCTTCGCGCTTTATGACTTTTTCCAGATCGTTTTCTTCCACGATGGGAATGCCGTCGGGATATCCACGGCCCGCGAGAACCGGTGGATAACGTCGGCCAGCAATGTCGGGAATCTGAGTTGCGGTGAACGCGACCACGCGAAACTCGGGATGATTGCGGAAAACGACGTTGAAATTATGAAAATCTCTGCCTGCGGCACCTAGAATCAGCACATTTTTCATCGCTCGGGCTCCTGAAGTTCTGCGGCGCTACAAAATCAATTTCTGAAGCGTGGAAGGGCTCTTGTCATTCGTAACGGCCATCCAGAATGGCCCTGTTTCGTGGGGACATCTGGGGCTGAAACACGAAGGAAATGGTTCTTGAAAAAGGGGCCCAGAGGAGCGGGAATCGCGCGGGGAAGCGGCGAAACGCATAAGGACTCCTTATAGCGACAGAGCGCTTCGGTTTATGGAAGTGCATCTTAGATGCCGAAGCGGAGGGAAGGCGAATCCTGTAACTTATTGATAATTATAGGTGTTAAGAGCAGCTGGGTCTTCAAGAACTGGGCTAAATGCGTATAAACGCCCAGCGGGGCGCTAGGGCTTGCGCCCTAACACTCAGGGCTCATCCTGTGATGAATTGGCCCATATCGCGTGGATCCACGTCGAAAAGGTCAAAAACCGCATCTATGAAGAACCAGCGGCCCAAGGATGCGGCACCCGCGTTGCGGCGTTACCACTCCTTGGGGATGTTCAGGTACGACGCGTTCAGGGCAGAGATGGAGGGGCACCCGATCAGCAGCAGAGTTCGCTCCACGTCGGTGCGCAGAATTTCGAGCGCGCGCGTGACACCTGCGTGGCCTGCGGCGGCCAGGCCGTAGGCGTAAGCGCGGCCGATCAAAACAGCGCAAGCTCCGAGGCAGATGGCTTTGACGATGTCGCTGCCGCGGCGAATACCGCCATCCATCAAGACTTCGGCTTGTCCATTGACCGCCGCTACAACTTCGGGAAGCGCGCGCAGAGTCGCAGGCGCGCCGTCCAGCTGGCGTCCACCGTGATTGGAGACGATGACGGCGGCAGCGCCTTCATCGACAGCGCGTCGAGCGTCGTCGCCGGTCAGCAAACCCTTGACGAGGATCGGGCCGGTCCATACTTTTCGCAGCCAGCGGAAATCTTCCCAGGTGACGAACGCTTTGGCCAACGCCGCGGTGACGTCCATCAGTGGCATGGGGCCCTGGCCGGGAATGACGATGTTTTCCAGTTGTGGAACAGCGCCATCGAGCAGAAAAGAAGTTAGCCAGCCCGGGCGCGCGAGCATCTGCGGCAGAAAAGGAAGCTTGGAAAGAATCGAACCACTGAGGAGTTCTTTCATTCCGTTACGAGGATCGCGTTCGCGCATGCCGGCGACGGGCGTGTCGATGGTGACGACGAGCGCGGAAAAGCCGGCACGTTGCGCGCGCTCAATGCCCGCTTCGGCAACCTCGCGGCCACCGACGATATAGAGTTGATACCAGACGGGACCGGTGGAGGCGGCGCGGACATTTTCGAGTTTATGCGCGGAGATGGTTGATAGGGTGTAGATGAGGCCCGCGGATCCGGCAGCGGAGGCGGCTGCGATTTCTCCGGCAGGATGCATCAAGCGGCTGTAGCCTACCGGCGCCAAAATCGCGGGGAATGCGAGTTCGGTGCCGAGAACGCGAGCGCGCAGATCGGTCTTGGGCATGGCAACGGCGTAGCGCGGACGAAACGTGAGCTGCTCAAAGACGCGGCAGTTTTCGCGCAGGGTGACTTCGTCTTCGGCGCCGCCATCGAGATAATCGAAGACGACCTGAGGAAGACGACGCTTTGCGAGACGCCGAAGGTCGTGAATATTGATGACACGCGGAGAAGCTACCGAACGCGCTGTGAAGGCCATCGCTCACCAGGACTGTTGATGCGAGACATCTTATCACTGCGGAGCCCGCGAGAGATGTATTTGCGGAGCCGATGTAATAGCATTTCAGCTGATTCGTGAAAGAAATCGCCGGGGCTCAGAACGTAAGTCCAACCCACACACATGCACATCGATGCGCACCAGCACTTCTGGATTTATGACCCGCGAGAGTATGACTGGATTGATGGAACGATGACGGCGTTGCGGCGGGATTTTCTTCCCGCGGATTTACAGGGTGAACTGGAACAGGAGGGATTTCAAGGAAGCGTCACGGTGCAGGCGCGGCAGTCGTTGGAAGAAACGCGATGGCTGCTGGAATTGGCGGGGCAATCACCCTTCATTCTGGGAGTGGTGGGCTGGGTGGATTTGCGTTCGCCCCAAGTGCGCGAGGATTTGCAGGCGCTGGCGCGGAATCCAAAATTGGTGGGAATACGGCACATTGTGCAAAGCGAGCCGGATGATCGCTTCCTGCTGCAGCCGGATTTTCTGCGCGGGATTTCGCTGCTGGCTGAATTCGAGTTGGCATACGACATTCTGATTTATCCGAAGCATCTGAGTGTGGCGGCGGAATTCGTGCGGCGTACTCCGGAGCAGCGATTTGTTCTGGACCATCTGGCGAAACCGGAAATCAGGTCGGGGGCGATGAACGCGTGGAAGAAAGGGATAGCGGAGCTGGCCGCGAATCCGAACGTATACTGCAAATTGTCGGGTTTGGTTACCGAAGCAGACTGGAACCGGTGGAAGCCCGAGGACATGAAGCCGTATTTGGATGTGGCGTTCGAACGATTCGGGGCGAACCGGTTGATGATTGGCTCGGATTGGCCGGTGTGCACGGTTGCGGCGTCGTACCGGCGCGTGATGGGCATCGTGAAAGATTATTTGAGCGGGCATTCGGAGCAGGAGCGGGAAGCGGTGCTGGGGGGCAACGCGAAACGTTTCTGGCGGCTGAAGGCGTGATCAGGTGAGCAAGCGACTTAACGCGCTTCGTGTACTACAATGCGCGAGGAAAGATGCGGGTGTTGGTAACGCGCTGTTCCGGGGAAAGAACGACCTTCTGCTATGAACAATCGAGTCCTGCAGCTTGACCCACGAGACAACGTGCTGATTGCCCTGTCGAATTTGAGCAAGGGCGAGACGATAACGTTTGGCGGCGAGTCGTATGTGCTGGGATCCGACGTGCGCGCGAAGCACAAATTTGCGACGCAGGATTTCGCGACGGGCGCGAACATTATCATGTATGGCGTGGTGGTGGGAAAAGCTGTCGAGCCGATTCGACGCGGCGAATTGCTGAGCACGCGCAATGTGCATCACGAAGCGGCGCCGTTTCGCGACAAATTGGGGGACTACCACTGGAAGGCGCCTGACGTCGCGAAGTGGCAAGGGCGGACGTTTCGCGGATATCGCCGATCCGACGGCCAGGTGGGAACGCGCAACTATTGGGTGGTGGTGCCGCTGGTATTTTGCGAAAACCGAAATATTGGAGTGCTGAAGCAGGCGTTCGAGGAAGAATTGGGTTTCGCGGCGCCGCAAATTTATCGGCAGCAGGTGGCGGAGCTGGCGCGGCTCTACAAGGAAGGACGCACCGACGAACTCAAGAGCGGACACGCGGCGGGAAAAGATGCGACACCGCGGCGCCCGCCGCTGTTTGAAAATGTAGATGGCATCCGATTTCTGCTGCACGAGGGCGGATGCGGCGGAACGCGGGAAGACTCCAACAATCTTTGCGGGCTGATTGCCGGTTACTTGCACCACCCGAACGTTGCGGGGGCCACGGTGCTGAGTCTAGGCTGCCAGCACGCGCAGATTCCGATCTTGCGCGAAGAAATCCGCAAGCGAAATCTGCAATTCGATAAGCCGCTGGTGATTCTGGAGCAGCAACAAAGCGGCACCGAAACAAAGATGATGACCGAGGCGATTGAAAAAACGTTTCTCGGCCTGATCGAAGCCAACAAGAGTGTGCGCACAGAAGCGCCGCTCTCCAGTTTGTGCGTGGGACTGAAATGCGGCGGCAGCGATGGATTTTCAGGGCTTTCCGCGAATCCGGCGATTGGACACACATCCGACCTGCTTGCCGGTCTGGGCGGGCGGACAATTCTCTCGGAATTTCCCGAGCTATGCGGAACGGAACAGGATTTCATCGACCGCAGCGTTTCGAAAGAAGTGGCGGATCGCTTCGTGAAATTGATGCGAAGCTACGGAGCGCGCGCCAAGGCGGTTGGCTCCGGGTTTGAGATGAACCCGAGCCCGGGAAATATTCGCGATGGATTGCTGACCGACGCGATGAAATCGGCAGGGGCGGCAAAGAAGGGCGGAACGTCTCCGGTCACGGGAGTTTTGGATTATCCGGAATACTCGACGGGCGCGGGATTGAAGCTGCAATGCACGCCGGGGAATGATGTGGAGTGCGTGACGGCGCAGGTAGGCGCGGGCGCGAGCGTGGTGCTGTTCACGACGGGATTGGGGACGCCAACAGGGAATCCCATCGCACCGGTGGTGAAACTATCCACAAATTCTGAACTCGCGCGGAAGATGGAAGACATCATTGATATTGATACCGGGCCGGTTATTTCCGGGAAAACTACGATTGAAAAAATGGGCGAGGGAATTCTGGACCTGGTGGTTCGCGTCGCCAGCGGCGAATTGCGAACCAAGGCGGAGTTGAAGGGCCAGGAAGATTTCATTCCGTGGAAACGAGGTGTTTCGCTTTGAGCGGACAGCAAGCAAATAAATCGAATTTTCGTTTGGATGGCAAGGTAGCGGTAGTAACGGGCGGCGGGAGCGGCATTGGACGCGCAATCGCAAAGCGTTTTGCAGCAAGCGGCGCGGCGGTGCGGATTCTCGATCTCAATTTGAAGGATGCGGAAGAGACAGTGCGGCACATTGGCGAGAATGGCGGGCAGGCCGCGGCGTTCGCGTGCGATGTAACCGAGCAGGCCAAGGTCAACGAAGTGTTTGGGGGAATCTTCGCGCGGGAAAAAGTAAAGATACTTGTGAACAATGCCGGAGTGTCGCACATCGGCAATGTGGAGAGCACGACGGAGGCGGATTTCGACCGCGTGTTTCGCGTGAACGTGAAGGGCTATTACAACTGCATGCACGCTTGCGCGGGTCATATGAAAGCCAACGGGGGCGGCGTGATCCTGAGCATGGCTTCGATTGCGGGGTCCGCCGGACTGGGCGACCGATTCGCTTATTCGATGAGCAAGGGCGCGGTGATCGCGATGACGTATTCCGTGGCCAAGGACTATGTGCAACACAACATCCGGTGCAATTGTATTTCGCCGGCGCGAGTACACACGCCGTTCGTCGACGATTATTTGAAAAGAAATTATCCGGGGCGCGAGCACGAAATGTACGACAAGCTGGCAAAAACGCAGCCACTGGGAAGAATGGGCGAGCCCGAAGAAGTGGCGGCGCTGGCGCTGTTTCTTTGCTCGGACGACGCGTCGTTCATCACCGGGACGGACTATCCGCTGGACGGCGGTTTTCTACGGTTGCACGGCTGAGCTATGGACCTTCAGCTAAACGGCAAAGTGATTCTGGTAACCGGCGGCGCAAAGGGAATTGGGGCGGCGATTGTGCGCGAGTGCGCGAAAGAAGGTGCGATTCCCGCAATTGTGGATAAGGATGTGGAAACCGGAAAAGCGGTGCAGGCGGAATTGCGGCAGGCAGGCATGGCGTGCGAATTTGTGGCGGCGGAATTGAGCGCGGCGAAGGCATGCGCTTCGGCGGTGGAAAGTATCGTGAATACTCTGGGGCGGGTGGATGCGCTGGTGAATAACGCCGGCGTGAATGATGGAGTCGGGCTGGAGCGAGGCAATCCCGAGGAATTCGTTAAATCGCTGGAGCGGAATCTGGTGCACTACTACGCGATGGCACACTACGCGCTGGCTGCGCTGAAAAAATCGCGCGGCTCGATTGTAAATATCAGTTCGAAGACGGCGGTAACGGGGCAAGGCGGAACTTCGGGCTACGTGGCGGCAAAGGGCGCGATTCTGGGCCTGACGCGAGAATGGGCGGCGGAACTTTTAAGCTTTGGGATTCGCGTCAACGCGGTAATCCCCGCGGAAGTGATGACGCCGTTGTATCAACAATGGCTGGCGAAGCATGCGAATCCTCAGGAAAAACTGAAGCGAATCGTCTCCAAGATTCCACTGGGACAGCGCATGACCACGGCCGAAGAGATTGCCGCCACAGTGGTGTTCCTGCTCTCGGACAAATCCGGCCACACTACGGGCCAACATTTATTTGTGGACGGAGGTTATGTGCACCTGGATCGCGCGCTTACCTGAGGACACGCCGCATGACACACGCTCCGCCGCCGTCTGTACCGAAGGCTGAACCCGCGCCGCTGACCGAGCGCCGCTACCTGCTTCCCTTCCTGCTGGTCATCAGCCTGTTTTTTCTGTGGGCCTTCGGCGTCAATCTGAATGACATTTTGATTCCGCACCTGAAACGGGCGTTTGGTCTCACGGATTTTCAGTCTTCTTTTATTCAAGTGGCGTTTTTTGGCGGATATTTTCTGGCCGCATTTCCCGCCGGCTGGGCGATGGAGCGAATCGGCTACAAGAAAGGGATTCTGCTGGGGCTATTGCTGTGCGCGACGGGAGCAGTGCTGTTTCTACCGGCGTCTTCTTACGGAGTGTACGGATTCTTTTTGTTTGCGCTGTTTGTAATGGCGTGCGGGCAGAGTTTTCTGGAGGTGGCCGCGAATCCCTACGCGACCGCGCTGGGACCAACAGGCAGCGCCGAACGCCGACTGAATTTCGCACAGTCGTTCAATGCGACGGGCGCGGTGCTGTCGTCGCTGCTGGGGCGAACGTTCATTTTGACGGGAGTTGAGTACGCACCCGCGCAACTTGCAGCCATGAGTTCGGCGCAACTGGCGGCGTTTCGAGCGAGCGAGGCCAGCACGGTGAAGGGGCCGTATTTGGCAATGGCCGGGATTTTCGTGGTGCTAGCAGTTGTGTTTCAGTTCACGCATTTGCCCGACGTTTCGGAGACCGGCGAAAAAAGCGAGGCGGGCGTTTCCGGGTCTGAGGCAGGGAGCGTGCTGGCGCACAAACACCTGGTACGAGGAGTGATCGCGCAATTCTTTTATGTTGGTGCGCAGGTGGGCGTGGCGAGTTTCGTGATTCGACTGACGCAGTTTTCAATTCCCGGCACCGCGGCGAAACTTGCTGCGTACTGCTTGTTGTTCCACCTGATCGGTTTCACGGCAGGGCGCTTTATCGGCTCCGCGTTAATGAGGCGTGTTTCCGCGCACGGACTGCTGTCACTGTTTGCCGGCGCGGCTTTTCTTTGTGCGGCGGTGGTCTTGCTGGGATCCGGCGTACTTCCGGTAGCCGCCGTGGTACTGCTGGGCTTCTTTCACTCCATCATGTTCCCTACAATTTTTGCGCTGAGCATCAAAGATCTGGGGCCGCTGACGAAACGCGGTTCGTCTCTGCTGGTGATGGCCATTATTGGCGGCGCTTTCTTTCCTCCGATCATGGGACGAATTTCTGATGCCGCGGGAATTCAGAGGGCGTTCGTGGTTCCGCTGCTGTGCTATCTGTACGTACTTTATTTCGGGATGTCGGGATACAAACCGGCGCTAGCCGCTTCTCTGCACGGCGTTCCGGCAGAAAGCGAGGGACTGTCCGCATGAATCGACGCTATTGCCTGACACTCGATTTGAAGGACGACCCCGCGTTGATCGCCGAATACAAACGCTATCACGAGAAAATCTGGCCAGAGATTACGAAGAGCATTCGCGACGCCGGCGTGGAAGATCTGGAAATTTATCTGTTCGGAACGCGAATGGTAATGATTCTGGAAGTGAATGCGTCTTTCTCTTTTGAGAAGAAGGCGGAGTCTGACCGAACGAATCCGGCTGTTCAGAAATGGGAAACTTTGATGTGGAAATTCCAGCAGCCGTTGCCGCAAGCTCTGCCGGGAGAGAAGTGGCTGTTGATGGAAAAGATCTTCACGTTGGACAAGTAGTTCCCCGTCAAAAAAGCCGGACTCGAACGTGCTGATAGACAGTGCAGGAGCGCCAAAGCGTTGGCGGACGGCTTCGCTCGCACAAGAAAGAAGAGAAGCGAAAACAGAGAAAGAATCAGCACGTTAGGGTAGGCGGATGAGGCGTGGAAGGGACGAAGGGGGCGAGGAAATTGAACCGAACGGGACGTGGCGCGTGAGTCAGTTCGGGCACGGATGGTCAATTTGAAACGGTGGCGGGTGCCGATTCGAGCCACATTTGCTGGACGCCTTCGTTAAGTTGTGTCGTTGGGCCATTGGGCCATAGGAATATCGATGCTAGAACTGAACAGCGAACTGCGTGAGATTTACGTGGACCCCGGAGAGCTGCACATTGCCCGCGAATCGGTGATCATTCTGGCGGATTTGGGCGCGTGCATCGGGATCACATTCTGGACCGAAAGGCTGCGGGTGGGCGCGCTTGCCCACCCGGTGTTGCCCTATTGCCCGACGGATTTGACGGCCGAAAAGCGGCTGGTCACCGGGCGCCGTTACGTGGATTTCGCGATTCGGCAACTTGCCTGGCAATTCGACCAGCTGGGTGTTGCCCGCAGAGAAGTGCAGGTGAAGGTGTTTGGCGGAGCGGAAGTTTTGGGAACCGGCCCAGCGGCGAAACCGGTGATCGGCAGACTGAACAGCGAAGCCGCGATTGAGGTATTGGCGGTGGAAGGTTTCCGGATTATCGGATCGAGCCTGGGAGGAAACCCAGGCCGACGGATCCAATTCCATACCGGGACGGGCGAAGTGGCATTGCGGCGGCTTGGGAAGACCAGAGCCGAGGATATTATTGCCGAGTGAGCAGGCTTGCCCGGATTCTGCTGTTGAATAAATTTCCTCTAATCAAAGAACAGCTATGCTACGGTTGACGGAGAAAAATAGAGCGATAGTCCGCCCCTGCCGACTCTAAAATTGCCTGAAAGGGCAGTTGCTACATCATTCTGGGGCAGCGAAGAATTTCTCCCTGGCGAAAACCCAAGAGAAGAGAGATTCGTCACTTCGCAGACTCCGTTCGGAATGACGGAACGAGGATTTAGAATTCTTGCTTTCTTTGGTGCGCCATCATGATCCGCTTTCTTGAAAATCTGAAGCTGCGGCGAAAGCTGCTGGTCGCCATGGCCCCGCTAGCTTTGATGGTGATCATTGGGGGAATGTACTCGTCGAGGGCGAGCAGGCTGATCGACTCGCACTACAGCCAGTTGCTCAGCCAGGATGTAGGCGCGCTGCAACACCTGACGCAGGCGAAAGCCGAAGCGACCTTGTTCGGCCAACTGATATACGAGGAAATTGCGGAGCTGGACGTCGACAAGATGCATCGCATCGATAGCGAATTGGACAAGAGTTATGCGAACTATCGCACGCTCATCGACCAGGCACTGCAGGAGAGTCCCAATCGCGCCGGCGAGATTAAGGCCGCGCAAGCTTTGTTCGATCATGCGGTGCTGGACTCCGGGCCGGTGCGCGCCACGACGCTAGTTAACTCCAATGCGAAGGCCATGGACTTGATGCGCGCGAGCGTCGATGCGGAATTGCAGCGTGCACGGGAAGCTATCCTTGAGATCGTTACTGATATTCGCAAGTCCGTAGACAAGCAATCCGCCGAACTCACGGCGGAGACCCACCAGCGGATTCTATACACATGGCTGGTAATCGTGTTCGGTCTTGCTGCCACGTTCGCGCTGGCGCTGATTATCATGCAAGGCGAAGTGGTGCGCGAGTTGTTCTCGCTGCGCGACAGCATTCAGGATCTGGCAGCAGGAAAGCTCGATCAGACCATTCCGTACCTGGACCGCAACAACGAAATCGGCGAGATCAGCCGCGCGCTGCAGACATTGCAACGGGGCGCGAGCGAGCGCGAAATTCAAGGTTGGGTGAAGTCGGAGGTGGCGTCCACATTGGGGCGACTGCAAGGGGTGCGCGATTTTCCGGAGTTCGCAACGGCCTTATTGTCGTGCTTGTCGGAATCCGTCCCGTTGATCTATGGCGGCGTATATCTTGCGGATGAAAGCCGCAGGCGATTCTCGCGCATCGGCGCGTTTGCACTCAAGGATGCGGAAAGTTCGCGCGAGTTTGCGCTTGGCGAAGGGCTTGTGGGACAAGCGGCAGTGGAGAGGCGACCGCTGGCGGTGAAGGCCGGGGAGCACGTACAGATTTCGGCTGGGCTGGGAACGGTGTCGGCGGGCAACTTGCTGTTCTTGCCGGTACTGCATAAGGACGCGGTGACCGCCGTGATCGAGCTGGCCCCGGTTTCGCCGTTGAGCGATCGGCAACAGGCGTTGCTGGATGCGCTGTTGCCATCGGTGGCGTTGAGCACGGAGGTTTTGTCGGGCAACATCGAAACCAGAAAGCTTCTGGAGCAGACGCGCGCGCAAGCGCAGGCCCTGGCGGCTTCCGAACGACAGATCACCGCGCGCAAGGAAGAACTGGAATCGATTAACCAGGCTCTGGAATCGTCGCAAGTGGAACTGCGGAAGGCGAAAGAAGTGGCCGAGGAAGCCACACGAATCAAAGCGGATTTTCTGGCCAATATGAGCCACGAAATCCGTACGCCGATGAATGCCATTATCGGCATGTCGCACCTGACGCTGCGCACGGAACTGAATCCCAGGCAGAAAGACTACGTGCGCAAAATCCAGATGTCCGGGCAACATCTGCTGGGGATTATTAATGACATCCTGGATTTCTCGAAGATCGAAGCGGGCAAATTGTCGGTGGAGAACATCGACTTCGACCTGGAGCACGTGCTGGAGAACGTGAGCAACCTGATTTCGGAAAAAGCCACGGCCAAAGGGCTGGAGCTTATCTTCGACATCGATTCAGAGGTGCCGACACAACTGAAAGGCGACCCGCTGCGCCTGGGTCAAATCCTGATCAACTTCTGCAACAACGCTGTGAAATTTACCGAGAGCGGCGAGATTTTCGTCACCGCGCGAGTGCAGGAGAAAGATGCCGATGGCCAGTTGGTTTGCTTTTCGGTGAGAGACACCGGGATTGGCCTGACGCAGGAACAAATGGGACGGCTGTTTCGCGCCTTCGAACAGGCGGATGCTTCGACCACGCGTCAGCACGGCGGCACCGGGCTGGGATTGGCGATTTCGAAGCGGCTGGCAGAATTAATGGGCGGCACCGTCGGCGTGAGCAGCGAGCCAGGCAAGGGCAGCACGTTCTGGTTCACGGCGCGGCTTGGCAATGGAGCGGTGCCCGTACGCCGAGCCGGCAGGCCCGACCTGCGAGGGCGGCGCGTCCTGATCATCGACGATAATCCGCACGCGCGCGCGGTGCTGGACGGGATGCTGAGCGGGATGACGTTTGTGGTGCATGAGGCGCCGTCGGGGCAAGAAGGCGTGGAGATGGTAAAACGCGCGGGGGAAACCGGGGAGCCGTACGAAATTGTATTTGTCGACTGGCAGATGCCGGGGATCGACGGGATCGAAACCGGCAAACGGATTCGAGCGCTGCCAAATCTGGCGGTTCAGCCGCAATTGGTGATGGTGACCGCGTATGGCCGGGAGGAAGTGCTGAAGCAGGCGGAAGACAGCGGGTTCGCGAACGTCTTGATCAAGCCGGTAACGCCATCGATGCTGTTCGATTCGGCGGTTGAAGCGCTGGGCGCCGACCGCGAAACAACCCTGGATATTCCGGCCGGACCCAAACTGGAGCTTTCGCGGCTGCGCGGAGCAAAAATATTGCTGGTGGAAGACAACGAGTTGAACCAGGAGGTCGCACTGGGGTTGCTCGAGGACGCGAAGATGTCGATTGAGGTGGCGGCGAACGGTGAAGAAGCCCTGCGGATGGCGAGCACGAAGAAATATGATCTCGTGCTGATGGACATGCAGATGCCGGTGATGGATGGCGTGACGGCGACCAAGGCGATTCGCTCCAAGCCAGAACTAAGCAACCTGCCGATCATTGCCATGACCGCGAACGTGATGGCGGCCGACCGCGAGAAATGCATCGAGGCGGGAATGAATGATCACGTGTCAAAACCCATCGACCCGGATGAGTTGTTCACGGTGTTGCTGCGCTGGATTAAGCCGCGAGACGGCGGCAGCGCAACGCCAGAACACGCAACACCGGCGGCAACTGTTTCCGCGGTCGCGGCAGTCGTGCCCACTGCGGGAACGCTGGTGATTCCCGGAATCGACACGAAGGCGGCACTGAGGAGAGCCGGCGGCAATCTGAAGCGTTATGAATCGCTGCTGCGCAAATTCGCCCAGCTTTCGGCGGGCGGCGTGGAGGAAATCCGCAACGCGCTGGCCGCAGGGGAAACGGAGACGGCTGCGCGTGCGGCCCACTCGATAAAAGGCTCCGCAGCAAATCTGGGAGCCAGTGAGGTGGCTGAGGTTGCAGCGAAGGCAGAGAGCGCAATTCTGTCGGGACAAGGTGTCGACGAAACGTTGCGCTCACTGGAGACTTCGTTTGCCACAACCGCGGCGGCCATCCGGGTGGCGCTGCCGAACGAGCAGACCGCTGGCGGCAACGGCGGAGGTTCGGCGGATCCAGCCACGGTGCGGGAACCACTGCTGCGGCTGAAGACGTTGCTTAAGAATGACGACGGCGATGCCGCGGATTTCATCCTGGATGCGCGACCCAGTTTATCGCGGGTGCTAACCGAGGCGGAGATGGACGCGCTGGCGGGGCACGTTGGCAACTTTGATTTTGCGGCGGCGCTGCATTCGCTTTCTGATATTGCCGCACGCCTTTCCTTGAAACTGGAGTGAACCGATGCCTGAAGCAGCGCCACAGAAGTGCATATTGATTGTCGACGACACGCCCATCAACATCGGCATGATCTCAGGGGCGTTGAAGGATTCGTACAAGACCAAGGTTGCCACGAATGGCGAGAAGGCCCTCTCCATTGCCACCGGCGAGGAGAAGCCCGACTTGATTTTGCTGGACGTGATGATGCCGGTGATGGATGGCTACGAAGTTTGCCGGCGCCTGAAAGTGAATTCAGACACGCGCGATATTCCAGTAATCTTCCTGACCGGGCAAACGGGAACCGAGGACGAGACCAAGGGTTTCGAAGTGGGAGCGGTGGACTACATTCACAAACCGTTTTCGGAAGCGGTGGTGAAAGCGCGCGTTCACACCCACCTGATGCTTCGCGAAGCTCATGCCCAAATCGCGCGGCAGTTGGTGGCAATCAACATGGAACTGGAAATGGCGCGGCAGATTCAGTTGTCGATCCTGCCGCGGGGCACGCCAGAGATTCAAGGCCTGGAAATCCTGGCGCGCTACCTTCCGATGACGTCGGTGGCGGGAGATTTCTATGACTTCATCGTGGTGGACGAAAAGCATGTTGGGATTCTGGTGGCGGATGTATCCGGGCATGGACTGCCGTCGGCCTTGATCGCTTCGATGCTGCAAGTGGCGCTGACGGCGCAAGCGGGTCACGCATCGGATCCGGGGCGAGTGCTGGCAGGTTTGAACAAGGCATTGTGCGGGAAGTTCGAATACAACTTCGTGACGGCGGCTTATGTGTATGTCGATATGGAGAAGAAGTTGTTGACCTACGCCGGGGCGGGTCACCCGCCGCTGTTGTTTTGGCGCAAATCCGCCGGCACCGTCAGCGAAGTGGCGGAGAATGGCTTGTTTCTCGGCATGTTTCCGGAGGCGACCTACACGTCAATACAAACGCCGGTCGCGGCCGGAGACCGGTGCGTCATGTACACCGACGGAGTTCCGGAAGCGAAAAGCCCCACGCAGGAAGAGTTCGGCACCGCGCGATTCAAGCGTTATATGGAGAGCAGCGCGGGCTTGGCCGCGGAGCAATTCGCCGAAGGATTGCTGGACGAATTGTGCCGCTGGTCGCAGCAGCCGCGGGGTGAAGGACAAACTGACGACATCACCGTCTTAACTATAGATTTCAAGGACGTCTGATAACTTGCAGACTATATAGCCGCGTAGGCACTCATCGCCAGATCAACGAGGAAATAAGGGGCTGTCTGATGACGGGACAGAAGAGTGTGGAGTATACTTTGGGCCTGCACTGTATAAGTACCGAACAACTGCGCGCGTATGCGCGCGCAAGACACTTAGGAGAAACATGAAAAAAATATTAGCTGGTCTAAGCTTAGCTGTCGCATTGGCTTTCCCGGCTGTGGCACAAGACAAAGAACAAGACCGCGTTGAAAACGCAGGCAAAGTGATGAAGGAAATCCTCGACGCTCCCGACAGTATTCCGCAGAGCGTTCTGGACAAGGCGGAATGCGTGGTGATTTTGCCGTCGGTGCTGAAGTTCGCCATCGGATTCGGCGGCAGCTATGGACGCGGCGTGATGACCTGTCGCGGCGGCAAGGACTTTCGTGGCCGCTGGGGCGCGCCCAGCATGATCGCACTAGAAGGCGGCAGCGCGGGTTTGCAACTTGGCGGCAATGCCACGGACTTCGTGCTGTTGTTGATGAGTCCGCGTTCGGCGTCGAGCATTTTGACCAGCAAGGTGAAGCTGGGAGGTGACGCTTCGGCCGCGGCGGGCCCGGTTGGGCGTACCGCTTCCGCGGAAACCGATGTCACCATGCGCGCGGAAATCCTTTCCTACTCTCGCGCTCGCGGACTCTTTGCGGGTATTTCGCTGGAAGGTTCAACGCTGCGGCCCGACAACGGCGCAAACAAAAATTTGTATGGCAAGGACGTCAGCGCCAAGGCTATTGTGCTCAACCATGCCGTGCCGGTGCCTGAATGCGCCAAGGGTCTAATCGCAACGCTGGAGAAAGCTTCTCCGATCAACAAGGGCAAGAGCTAAACGGCAGTTTTTTGCGATTCAAAAATTAAATCAACCGTTTAAAAACACTCGATTTTTCAACAAAAAATGCGGCCAAAAATCTTGCACAGGTGCGCGTAAACAAGCGCTTGACACAACTGCGAGCGGGAAGTACTTTCTTCCTAATTTTGTTTTGTTGGCTATAGCTTTTTGCAGCTGTAGGGACTTTCGGATACGTCGAGGAATTGGTAAAGGCGTAGAAGCATGGGTCCCGGGCTTCCAAAGCAATTGCTGGACAGCAAAGACATGGGGTGCTTGGAGGGGTGTCGACGATGAGCAAGAGATTGTGTTGCATTCTGCTGATTGCGTTTGCTGTGGTGTTATTCACTCCGGCGGTTTGGGGGCAAGCGACTGGCAGTTTTTCCGGTACGGTGACGGACAAATCGGGATCCGCGGTGATCTGGTGTGACGGTGACGGTGACTTCGCAAGGCACGGGAGCGGTACGCGAAGCCACGACCGATGAAGCGGGACATTATATCGTCAACCTGTTGCCGGTGTCGGTGTATACAGTGCGGGCGGAATTCAAGGGATTCCAGCCGGTGGAGATGAAGGACGTAAAGCTGCAGGTGAATGAGCAGCGGGAATTGGACTTCGCATTATCGCCAGCGTCGGTGAGCACGTCGGTGGAAGTGGTGGCCTCGGAAGTGGCCGTGGAAACCGCCAATCCCTCGCTGGGGCAAGTGATCACGTCGCAGCAGGTGGCGCAGTTGCCGTTGAATGGACGCGATTTCGTGCAACTGGCAACGCTGACGCCTGGAACTACGCAAGAGACAAACCCCAACAGCTTTTTCACTAGCGGCGCAAGCAGCGAAGTGGCGGCGCGCGGTTCATTTTCGCTGTCGGTGGGCGGTTCCCGCGCGAACAGCACCGACTGGTTGCTGGACAACACCGACAACAATGAGCTAACGGCCGGCGGAATCGGGATTCTTTCCTCGATCGATTCCATCCAGGAATTCAAGGTTCTCACGTACAACTACTCCGCGGAGTACGGCACGCGGGCGGGACCAGCGGTGCTGGTAACCACGAAGTCAGGAACGAATAACTTCCACGGCTCGGTGTTTGAGTTTTTGCGGAACACGGCTTTGGATGCGAAGAGCTATTTCGCGACCACGACAGAAAAATTCAACCTGAACCAGTTTGGTGGAACACTTGGCGGACCTATCCGCAAGAACAAGACGTTCTTCTTTATCGATGGCGAGCAGAAAGATCAGTTGCACGGCATTCCGTTTCAGGGACTGGTTCCAACAGCAGCAATGCGGGCCGGCGATTTTAGCGCCGACAATTTTGGCAATCCAGTCAGTGGGCTGGTGGTCACAAATCCATATATGAGTGGCGCATCGGCGGTGCCCAATCTGCCGACCGCCAATCCGAATGTGCCCAACAACAATATTTATTTCCAGTGCGATCCGGCGACCGGCAATCCTATGCCGCTCGTCAGCGTGGCCAGCGGACAACAATTTCAGGGGACGCCCTGCAACAAGATTCCCACAGGGCTATTTAACTCCATCGGCGGGCAGATGATTGCGCTCTATCCGGCGCCGACGCCGGGCTACAACGTAAACGGAAACAACTTCCAGAGCGAACCAGTGCGTTCGCTGTACGAAACGAAATTCGACATCCGCGTGGACCAGAACTTCTCCAGCGCCGATTCGTTGTTCGCACGGTTCAGCTACGACCAGGCAAATTCGTATGTGCCTGGTGGCGCGGCGGGATATTTTGCCGAGGCCAATGCGTTTGGCAGCAACCAGGGAATCATCAACCACGCCCGGAACGTTGCCATTGGAGAAACGCACGTTTTCTCCACGGCCAGCGTGAACCAGTTCAGCTTCGGCTACAACCGCATTTTCGACTACATCACTTCGCAAGGCACGGGCACGTGCGAGGCGGCAAAACTGGGGATTCCCGGCGCTAACATCGGTTGCACGGGCACCAGCAATTGCGCAAGCAGCAGTTGCGGGCTGACCTCCACGAACATAACAGGCGGCGGATATTGGTCACTGGGAGATCGCGGGTATTCGCCCTTCCAGGGCGGGACAAACATCTTCACGATCAATGACACGTTCGACATGATCCGCGGCAAGCACGACATCAAGGTCGGCGGCGGAATCCGCATCAACCAGATGAATGTGCGTGCCGAAGGATTCCAGGACGGATTCTGGATCGTGAGCGGCGCATGGACAGGCTCCTCGATGGCAGACATGCTGATGGGGCTGGCGAGCCTGCGTATTCACGATCAGAACTTCAACGGCGACATCACGGGCCGGCGCTGGAAGCTGTTCCGTCCGTTTGTGCAGGACGATTGGCGAGTGAACAGAGATTTGACGCTGAATCTCGGTTTAGCCTGGGCATTGGCTACGCCCATTTCCGAAGCCAGCGGCAGGATGGCGAATTTCATTCCGACGGCAACAAGCTATCAGTGGCTGATTCCCACGCCTGGATGCACCGCGGAACTGCAAGCCTTAGCGCAGTGTCAACCATATGTAGGGCCAGGTGCAGGTGTGAAGATGGATTTCACAGCGTTTGAGCCACGGATCGGCGCTGCCTGGAAGGTGCTTGGCAGCGACAAGACAGTGCTTCGCGCTGGGTATGCGATTTATCACGATTCGGCATGGAGCATGGGCGCGCAGGGCCTGTGGCAGAATCCTCCCTATGCCGCGGAATCCTTCGGTGTGTCGTTCGGTGGCTGCACCACATTGGCCGCGTACTGTTCGTCGGTACTCGGAGGGACGCCAAACATCGGGCCATCAGCGCCGGGCGGTTTCTCGCAGATGGTGGGCTTCTCGGATGGGTTCCCGTTGGTTTCGCCGCCGGCGACGCCGCTAAACTTTGGCGGGTCATTCAACACGGAAAACACGAATATAAAACAGGGGATGGTGCAGCAGTTCAACGCCAACCTGGAGCGGCAATTGCCAGCTGGAATCGTGTTAACGGCAGGATATGCGGGGTCTCGCGGATCCCACATCCTGAATTTCGGGAATAACATCAACACCAGCTCACCGACGGCTTGTGCCGGAGGACCCGACGCTGTGCCCGGATACACTTTGGGCTGTGGTCCCGGAGGAGCCTTTGTCCCCTTGGCCTTCCCGAATTTCCCATTCTCAAATATTTACAGCATCAACGATTTCGGGAGAGCACACTACAATTCATTCCAAATCAAGGCAGAAACCAAGACGCCGAAGTACGGACTCTACGCTTTGATTGGATACACCTACTCGCGAACGTATGACACGGGCTACTCCGATGGCTTGAGCACACCAATTGGAGCGCCTTTCTTCCCGCTGAACGGATGGCAGAAAGCGGACTGGGCGCTGTCACAAATCAACCTGAACAACAATTTCACTGCCAGCGTGATTTATGATTTGCCATTCGGCAAGGGCAAGAAGTTTGGCAATGATTGGAACAATGTGACCAACGCGCTGCTGGGCAACTGGCAAGTGACGGTGATTGAAAAAATCACCTCTGGCTTCCCGGTGTTTATACTCGACACCAATGCCGCATCAACGGGAGGAGCGAACCTGATCAACATTGGAACCGCCGCGCCGGCTGGCCGGCCCGATTTGGTGGGCAACCCGTTTCAAGCGGGCTCCATCGGATCGTGCACGGGACCCAGCAAGTTGACTGGCAAGGGGTATTGGTTCAATCCCTGTGCGTTCGCGGCTCCCGCCACGGGAGAACTGGGAGATGCGTCGCGCGCGCCGTTGTCTGGGCCGAACTTCGTGAATACCGACTTTTCGGTGATCAAGCGTTTTGCGCTGCCCTGGGAAAATATGGGACTGGATTTCAGGGCAGAAATGTTCAATCTCTTTAACCATGCGCAATTCGGACTTCCGGCGGCAGACCTGAACTCACCGGGAACGTTCGGTTTGGTCTCCTCAACGGTGAACAACCCGCGGCTGGTTCAGTTCGGACTGAAGCTGACGTTCTAGGGTTCGTGCCCTTCGCGGTCAAAACTTAATTCTGTGGCCGACCCACTGGAATTCCGGTGGGTCGGTTGCTTTTGGTGGAGATCGCGATGTGGTCGGCTTGATTCTTCTTCGGGAACTGCGCCCGCCCCAGATGGGGGCCGCTACAAATACAACACTGGGGACTCCTCAGGGGCTAGAGCCCCACCTTGTCTTGGCGCTTCCGGCACGGCTGAAGCCGTGCCCTCCCGAAAGGCAGCCATTATCATACAGACTCTACAGGTGAAGCGGATCTGAAACAAAAGCCGGCGTTATTTTAAGACTAAAAACTGGCCGCTCGGTTTTTTCGCAAACTGTGAAGCCGCGCGCATGTGAAAACAATTTTATGGATTGGGTTCTACTGCGGCTTCGCCGGCTGTGCCGTTGTAGCAGGCGGCTGGGCACGCAGGGTGTAGACGAATTGCTGGATTTCGTGGCGTTGCTGCTCGGCTTGTTTGGTTTTTTGTTGCGAGGTCTGATCGTAGAGCGTCTTTTCCTGGCGGGCTTTCTCGGTTTCGCCGGATTGGCGGTAGAGTTGCGCCAAGCGGTAGTGCGCTTCATCGGGCAGCGGCAAAAGTTCAACCGCTTTTTGGAAAGCGCCGACGGCTGCGGGTGTATCTTTTTTCGCGGAATACAGAATCCCCAACTGCAGGTAGGCATTGCCGAATTTTGGATCGAGTTCGATGGCTCGCTTCAACTCAGCCTCAACCAGCGCGGAGTCTACCGGCTCTGGGCTTTGCTTACTTAGCGCTACGGCATAGTAATAATGCGCCATGGCATTCTCTGGGTGAAGACTGGCGAACCGTTTGAATTTTTCCGTCCAGCCGGGTGGCTCGATTTTTTCCGTTTGCTGCAACGTGCCCAGGAACAAATACGGAGCCGGATCGGAGGGATTCAGGTCGCAGGCCTGGAGGAGCAGCTGCACACCTCGTTCGGTGGCTCCCTGATCGTAAGTGGCCACGCTGAGGCCGAGCAGCATGCGCGTGGAATCAGGATAGAGGCGGTGCCCCTTGGCAAACACCTCGATTGCCGGTTCAAACGCGCGATGCAGGAGCAATTCGGCGCCCCACACGAAAAGATGCGGCTCACTAGGCTGAAGCTCCGCTGCGCGCTGATATTCGTGGACAGCCTCGAGCGGACGGCCCTCGCGTTCGGCGGCGTCTCCCAAGCGGACGTGAGCCTCCGCGGAGCTTTCAGGAGCAGCAGAATTCGGCTGCGCCGCTTCCGCGCGATTCAGTGCCGCCGTGTCTTTCGCCAGAGCTTCCTTGGTGCGCAGGACAGTGTCGGAGCCGTGGCCGCCGAGGTTGGTAGGATCCGTGACACCGGAAACGTTAAAGTGCGGTTCTTCAGAAAATTCGAGCGACGAGAGCGCATCTTTGGCGGAAGCGGAAGACTCGCTCGGCGAAAGCTGAAGCGCAACGGACTTGACTTCCTTTTGCTGAACAGCGAATGGGCCTTGACGCTTATCCAAGTAGCCCGGCTTGCTTGCACGCAAAATATAGCTGCCTGGAGGAACCGCTTCGAAGCGATAGCGGCCTTGCGCATCGGAGTGAGCCACGAATTTGCGGGACTGGCCATCACTTTCCAGGGAAATCACCGCGTCCGCTACGGGCTTACTCTGCGAATCGCAAACTGTTCCCTCGACGACTGCGCGATCGTCGCCGGCGCCGGTTTGGCCGCGGCTTGCCGGGACGAGCAGCGCCATCAGTGCCAACAAGGCGCGCGCGGCTCGAAGAAATCGCAGTGAGCTGGCATTCATGTGGTCAGGACATTCTAGCGCGGAATTGGCGTGGTGCAATTGAGGCGGCTCGTTCGCCCGGAGCTATTGGCCGAGTTGTGCCAACTGCTCCTTCGCTTGCGGATGGTCGGGATGCTGCTTCAGGAGTTCAAGAAGCACCGCGCGCGCTTTCTCGCGATCGCCCAGTATCGAATAAACACGCGCCAGGTTGAGGTAGGACTGATCGTATGCCGGCGCCACGCGGATTGATTCTTCGAAACTGGCGATTGCTTCCTGCGGCCGGCGGGTGCGCAAGTAGAGAACGCCGAGATTGTTCAGCGCTTCCGGATAAACGGGACGCAACGCCAGCGCCTTCTTCAGATATTCGTAAGCGCGGTCCGTATCGCCCAGTTGCGCGTAAACCATGCCAAGGCTGTAATTCGTTTCAGGATCTTCGGGACCCAGGTCCAGCGCTTTCTGCAGAGAATCTTTCGCTGCCACCCAGTCTTTGTTCTGACGATAGGCATTGCCAAGATTCAAGAGCGCGATGGTGTGGGCCGGATCAATTTGCAGGGCGCGTTGAAAGTAACCGATGGCCGCGGTGGTGTTGCCTTCGCGCGCCGACAGAATGCCCAGATTATTCCAGGAGTTTGGCAACGTGCCCGGATACGTGGTGTGCAGTTGAATCGCGCGCTCAAAACTTTCGCGAGCTTCCTTGGTTTTTCCTTGCTGCAAATAAACGCTTCCCAGTCCGTAGAGGGCTTCGGCGCTGGATGGGTCGTCTTGCAGAGCGAGGCGGAAAAAAGCTTCGGATTGGTCGGGATAGCCTCGTTCGTAAAAGACGGCGCCGAGCGAAAGATAGTTGCGACCGAACTCATAGTTGGCGGTGAGCCCGGGAAATGGCAGAGCCTTGGCGACGCGTTCGGCATCGGTGCCGGGAATGGCCTTGAAGTCATCGGCGTAATGGGTGTGAGGGATGGCGCCCTGGTAGACCTTAACCACGGCGCCGTTTTTGTCGATGAGGAAAGAGGTGGGCAGGGTCAAATCGCGATGGCGATCGAATAGTTGGCGATAGAGAAGATTGTAAACGGCGATGGACTCCGGCGTGGCCGTCAGAACTGGAAAGGACTGGCGCGGGCTTGGTGCAACTGGCGCGTTCTTGTTGTCGCTCTGCGCGGCATCGACATTGATGGTGAGGAGTTCCAGTCCTTCCCTGCCCCATGCTGCATGAAGCTTTTCGAATTGCTGCAGATCATTCTGAGATGTGGGCGAAGACGCGGACCAGAAATAAACGAGAACCGGCTTGCCGCGGCGGGCAGCGAGCGATTCGAGGCGTCCATCGCGATCCGGGAGAGAAAATTCCGGAGCCAGCACCGGGACGAGCAGCCAGGTTTCGACGTTGACTGGCAAAGCCTCCGCCTTTGCGGCGGCAGTCGGCGTTGCGGTGGACCACGGAGATGACGCGGCAAAGGGCTCGATGCGCGTGGGCGACTGGCCTTCTTCGACGCAAACGCGGTGATTGATGGGCAGGCCGCTCAGGTTCTGCTCGAGTCCGCTGGGCCAGCGAATCGTGGCGCGCACCACGCCCTTGGCTGCTCCCAGACCGAAAAACAATTCTTTGCTGTGTTGGGCTAGAAAGCCAGAGCCTGCTTGCAGCAGGCGCGTCTGGCGGCCCGACTCCGTTTCGACCGTGACGGCGGCGCCAATCGCGTCGGGATTGCTTTTTTTGCCGGTCAGACGAAACGAGATCGCTGCACCGAGATCGGGCATGACGTTTTTGAAGAAGCGCAACTGCGGGCCATTGCGATTTTTTAGGGCCACTTCCAACTTGCCATCGTGGTCGAAATCACCTACGGCGAAGGTGCGTCCGTCTTCGATGCAGTCCAGTCCCACGACTCCCGAAACATCGGAAAATGTGCCATCGCGATTGTTTGCAAAAAAAACATTGCGCTCGAAGCCGCTCCAGGTGCCGTCGGAACGAATCAGTTCGTTGATGGCATTCCAGCCTTGCTCGTATTCGTGATTGGGCCGCGCGTCTTTCGGAGAATTGGCCACCACCTGGCGCCAGAAGAAACTGTTCAGATCGTCTTGCGAGACGCCGGAAATCATTCCGTTGGCAATATAAAGGTCCGGGAAACCGTCTTGATCAAAATCCCACGAGTCGCTGCACCAGGACCAGCGGCCCACTGCTGTGCCGGAACGCATGCTGGCGTCTTCGAAACGATCGCTGCCGATGATACGGAACAGGCAGTTGCCCATGGCGTGCTGGTGATAGAAGACGCGCGCCTGTTCGCCGGCATCCGCCTGGAAATTGTCCTGCTCGGAAACGCGCAGGCCGGCTGCGGTCCACATGTTGGCAACATAGAGGTCGGGTGTACGATTGGCGGAATCGAGCCAGCAGATGCTCATGCCTGCGCCGATATCCTCGACGCCCGCTTGCGGCGCGACATCGGTGAAGGTGCCGTTTCCATTGTTGCGGTAGAGGTTTTTGCGGCCGAAATCGTTGACGACGTAAAGATCGGGCCACTGGTCGCCGTTAAAATCACTCCACGCGCAGCAGAAACTGAAACGCGTGTTGTTCTGATGGAGGCCGGAGGATTTCGTGACGTCGTGAAAAGTTCCGTCGCGATTATTCCGCATCATGAAATTGGGCGGGCCGTTTTCCGCATCGTAGTAAGGCATGGGATAACGATATTGGTCGGCGCCCTGGTAGTAGGAATAAAGGCAAAAATAAATGTCGAGCCAGCCGTCGCGGTCATAGTCGGCAATAGCCGCTCCGGTGAACGTGCCTTGCGGAGGATTGGCAAACTGGAAGGCGTCGGGCTTCAGGCGAAATTTTCCGCCACCGGCGTTCAGGAACAACAGCGGGCCATTGGCGCGAACGACGATCAGGTCCTGCCGTCCATCGTTGTCGAGATCGGCAAAGAGGGCGCAGGCGGTATTTTCCAGAACGCCGACACCGGACTGCTCGGTGATGTCTTCGAAGGTGCCATCACCGCGGTTGCGGAAAAGACGATTGGGGATTCCGGCGGGCTGGCAAAGATACAGATCGTCGAAGCCATCACCATCGATGTCGGCAACGGATACGCCGTTGTGGCCGTAGATATCGATGCCACTGGCGGAGTCGAGAACGGTGCGCCAGTAGTCGGTGCCATGAATCAGCTGAGCGACATAGGAAGAGTTGCCGCCGAAGGCGGGTTGCGTGACATCAAGAAAGACGGGGGCCGAGGCGCGACTGCGGACTTCGTCGAGCACTGTCCACTGTTGCAGTCGCAATTCGCCGGAAGCCAGAAGTTCCCAGGACATTTTCCAGTTGCCGATACGTTGTTCGCGGTGGTAACCGGCCGCGGTGCCGACCAATTCAAAACGCACCACGGTTTGCAGTAAACGGGAGGCTTCAGGAGCGGGAGACGAAGGTACCGAGTGGATGCTGATGACTTGAAACTCGGCAGTGATGATTGTGGAGTAGGCGCCGAGCAGCGCACGCAGGTCTGCCAAGAAGTTTTCCCGGCTTAAGGCGGGCTCGGCGGAAAACTCGCCCTGCCACACGGAGAGAACCGATTCGGAGCGAACCGGCCTCCAGCTGCGGGCCTTGAGCGAAGCAGCGGAGAAATTCGCGGGGATCACTTTTTCTAACGCTGCGATACTCCGCGGGGAGCGCTGCAACTGCGAACTCCACTCCTTCAGAACGACTGCAACCTGATCCTGATATTTCTCGTTGCGGAATTCGTCAAAACCTGCCGGGACTTTCCGCAAAACGGCATCGATGCCGCGTTGAACGCGATATTGCGGATGAATGTGAAACTCGTAGGGTGCGGCGGCCGCTTGCGGAGCAGAGAATGGGAAAGCCGAGAAAAGTGACGCAGGAAGAAAGGCGAGGGGAACGCCTTGGCAATACTGCAGAAACTCACGGCGGCTGATATCGCAGCGTGTCTTCCGAGACCGGCTCAGTGAGATTCCCCCAGTGTTTTACAGTGTAAAAGCGAAATCTAGCATCGGGGTGCAGGCGCGTCAAGTTTGCGGCTCGGTCCTGAACGCGACGATCGGCTATGATAACCTTTTCAAAGATCACAGTAGCAGCAAGAAGGGCGTGCCACCGTTGCGTTTCTGGCGAAAAAGTTTACTGGTATTCCCTGCGTTGCTTCTGGCAACCATGCTGTTCGGCCAGACCGCCAGCCAGAACCAGTCTCCCCCGAAGGTGGCGGCCAATGAATCGGTGGAAGTACATCTAGGAAAAGGCTATGAAGCGCTGAAGCAGGACCGATATGACGACGCAGCGGAGCAATTTCGCGCCGCGCTGGCAATCGATCCAACGCTGGTAATGCGAGCACGCTTCCCGTTGGCGATCGCGTTGTTCGAACAGCACAAGAACAACGAGGCGCGCCACGAACTGGAAGCGGTTCGGCGCGAGGTGGGCGAGCGACCGAGCATCTGCTACTACTTCGGCAGGGTGGACCTGGAAGAGCAGAACTACAAAAGCGCGGTCGCAAATTTGAACAAGGCGATTGCGAAACCGCCGTTCCCCGACACCGCCTATTTTCTGGGATTTGCTTATTTGAAAGAAGGAAATGAGCAGGGCGCCGAAAAATGGCTGAAGGAAGCGGCAAAGCGAAACCCGGACGACTCGCGCGCGGAATACCAGCTGGCACTGTTGTATAAAAAAGAAGGCCGCGAAGAGGAGGCCAAGCAGGCGTTTTCGCGAACCAAGGAACAACGGGATCAGAGCAACAAGTTGAGCCAGTTGAAATGGGATTGTGCGCACGAACTGGATCGCGGCGTGACCGAGCAGGCGATCACCGTTTGCGAGCAG
Source organism: Candidatus Acidiferrales bacterium (assembly GCA_963826335.1). Classification (GTDB taxonomy): domain Bacteria; phylum Acidobacteriota; class Terriglobia; order Acidiferrales; family UBA7541; genus Acidiferrum. The sequence continues at coordinate 91,236 of CAWGXB010000035.1, forward strand.
CTTGATAATCCCGACGATGCGGAAATGCTGGCCACGCTGGGAATTCTTTACGGACAGCACGGCGAGCTGGAGAGAGCGCTGAAGCCGTTGCAGCGCGCCGCGGAATTGTCTCCACAATCGCCACAGATGCAATACAACCTGGCGTTCACGTACGTGCGCTTGGGACGCTTCGCGGATGCGCGCGCGCCGCTTGCCGGAGCCGTGGAGCGCTGGCCCGATCTGTTTTCCGTGAATTCGTTGTATGGGGCAGTGTTGTGGCAACTGGGTGAGGCGCAACCGGCGTACCAGGCCCTGAAACGCGCGCATCAACTGAATGCCGACGATTCGGGCACGGCGGATTTGCTGTACACGGCCACGGTGGAATTGGCGAAAAAGTCGGAAGCGGGTGGCTCAGACGTGGAGGCGCTCGGCTATTTAAAAGGAGCCGCTGGCCTGAAGCCTGACGCGCCGGAGCCTCATCAGCTGATGCTTGCGATTTACACGCGAACAGGCCGAGCCGATCTGGCGAAGGCCGAGCAGCAGAAGCTAGATCAATTGGCGAAATCCTCGAATAATCAGAACTAGGCGCTACCTACAGCCTCGGTGATTACCTCAACCGCGACGAGTTCGCGGCAAGTTCAGCTAGGCCTGAAGCTGGCCTGGTGACGATTCAACTACGCAGCGCAAACAACGTATACTGGAATGCGGATGGCGAAACTCGCCCGACTCATTTCATTCTTGGCAGACGCTGATTTTTTGGCGACTGCCTAACAAGGCTGCGTGCTGCGACGACATGTTGCGAACCCCAGGTAAGATCGCCCTTCTTTTTTCAACTGTGATGCTCGTGCCCATGCTTTCGGTGATGGCCCAAGCGCCTAAATCCGGTGCAACCCCTGTCGCCGCTGGTGCGACGCTTAGCACGGAGAAAGCAATGGCCCTGGCGCAGCAAGGCCGGTGCAAGGAGACCTTGCCGACGTTGAAGCGTGTCGCAAGCGGATCGGGCCCGGCAGAAACCAGGAAACAAGCTGGAGTTTTGGCGCTGAGATGCGCCGTATCGATGGACGATCGCGCGAGCGCTACAGAATTGCTGTTGCTCTTCCACAAGCAGTTTCCCGATGACCCCGAGCTTCTCTTTATCGCCACGCACGCGTATTCCGATTTGTCTTCGCGGACCGCGCTGGACCTTGTGCGTGTGGCTCCGAATTCGACTGCGGCGCGAAAACTGAACGCGGAAGCGCTGGAGATGCAAGGCAAGTGGGATGAGGCTCAAAAGCAGTATGAAGTGATTCTGCACGACGATCCCACCGCCAAGGGCGTTCACTATTTGTACGGGCGGCTGCTGCTCTCCAGGCCAAACGGCGACGCCGCGGCAATCGCACAGGCCAAGCAGGAATTCCAGAAGGAACTGGAGATCGATCCACAAAACGCGGGTGCCGAATATATTTTAGGAGAGATGGCGCGGCAGGATTCGCAGTGGGAGGACGCCCTCGGACACTTTTCGCGCGCGGCCAAGCTGGACAACGGCTTTGGCGATGCCTACCTGGGCTGGGGTTTCTGCCTGGTTACACTGAGACGGTACGAAGAAGCGATTCCGCCGCTCGAAATGGCGGTGCGGCTGCAAGAGGGGAATCCCGGCGCGCACTACAACCTGGCGGTGGCATTGAGCCGCACCGGCAAGAAGGAAGAAGCGGACAAGGAATTTGCCATTCACCGGCAGTTGACGCAGGCTTCGGGAAAAAAAGAATAGGCTAATGGCCTGAGGTGCTCTGCTCGGCGTAGCCCTGCGGGTGGGCGCGGCGCCAATCCCAGGCGCTTCGAACGATAGCTTCGAGATCGGAATAGCGAGGCGCCCAATTCAGTTCTTTCCTGATCTTCTCTGAACTTGCCACCAAAATTGCGGGATCGCCCGACCGGCGAGCCGCTTCCTTCACCGGGATAGGATGGCCGGTGACGCGGCGAACCGTTTCAATCACTTCCCTGACGCTAAAACCGCGGCCGTTTCCCAAATTGTAGATCAGTTTATCTTTGCGCTTCTGTTCGTCGAGCACCAGCAGGTGAGCGCTGGCCAGATCGGAAACGTGGATGTAGTCGCGCACGCAAGTGCCGTCGGGCGTGGGGTAATCGGTGCCAAAGATGGAAATGGATTCGCGCTGGCCTAAAGCGACTTGAAGGGTCAAAGGAATCAAGTGCGACTCGGGGTGATGATCCTCCCCTTGCTTGCCCGCGGCGCCCGCGGCATTGAAATAGCGCAAGCTGGCATAACGAAACCCATAAATCAGGTGGAACCAGGCGAGCATCTGTTCCACGAGGAGCTTGGAGGCTCCATAGGTATTTGTCGGCTGAAGTTTGTCGTTCTCTTCGATGGGCGTGCGTTCCGGCGTTCCGAACAAGGCCGCGGTTGAAGAGAACACAAGGCGCGAAATCCTGTGAGCAATCATCGCTTCCAGCAGAGTGAGGGTGTTGGCGGTATTGTTGCGGAAGAACTTCTCCGGCACCTGCATCGATTCGCCAGCTTCGATGAACGCGGCGAAATGCATCACGGCGTCAATGGAGTTTTCCTGAAACAGCCGATCGAGAGCGGCGCGATCGGAGATGTCTCCTTGAATGAACTTGGCCGCGGCAGGTACGGAAGCACGGTGGCCTTTCGAGAGATTGTCGTAAACAATCACCTGGTAGCCGCGCTCTAGAAGTTGAGAGACGACTACGCCCCCGATATAGCCAGCACCACCGGTAACGAGTACGCTTTCTGCCATCAGAGCCTCTTTGCGAACGAGCCGGAACGAATATAAGACGGCACACAATGATGAAGTGTTCGAGTTCGCGAACCATCGTAGTGAAAGCGGAACAAAGGGTCAACTTGATCGCGGCGGCATTGAATTCGTGGCTCTATGGGCCTAAAGCTATGCGCAAACGTTTCGCTTGACGCACCCCATGGTGCGGACTACCTTTGCGAAAGGCTAGGGGGAATTCATGAGTCGCGGAAGCGAACCCATTTCGCTGCGCTGGGCCCAATGGTTAGTGGCGGCGCTGGCCTGTCTGTTCGTGTGCGCGCTTCCCGCCCGCTGCCAGGACAGCTCGGACATGGGAACGATGTCGCGAGGCGACCGGGGAGAGATCGTCGTCACGGTACGCAACACTTCTGGCGAGATCATCACCGCACCGGCAACGATTAAGATCTACCAGAACGGAATGCCCATGGACCAGCAGTCCACCTCGCATGGCCGCGCGTTTTTCATACCGCGCAGTCTGGGCGAGTACACCGTCACGGTAGAAGCCGCCGGCTACAAAAACGGGCAACGCGAAGTGTCGCTGGCGATTGCGGTAAAGATGGACGTCGATGTCGTGCTTCAGCGGGATGTGGCCTCCAACGAAACCGGAGCCGTTCCCGGCAAGCCGCTGCTTGCGCCCAAGGCCAAGGAGGCCCTGGATAAAGGATCGCAGGCCCTACGGGAAAACAAGCTGGACGAAGCGCAAAAATACCTGGACGAGGCGATGAAACTCGCGCCCGGTAACCCAGACGTGCTGTACATCCAAGGGGTGCTGTATTTGAGGAAGCGCGATTGGGCGAAAGCGGAAACAGTTCTGGCGAAGTCCACGCAAATCGAGCCGAACCAGGCTCGCGCGCTGTCTGCGTTGGGAATGGCGTTGTGCAACCAGAAGAAATACGAAGCGGCAATCCCTGACCTGGAGAAATCGCTGGAACTCGATCCAACCGCAGGCTGGGAGACGGAGTGGGCGCTGGCCAAATCGTATTATTACCACGAGCAGTACGACCAGGCGCTGAAGATGGCGCAGCAGGCGCAGACGGACGCACGTGGCGCGGCTCCGCAAACCGATTTGCTTGTGGCACAGTGTCTGACCGCGGCGCAGCGCTTTGAAGATGCCGCAGTTGTGCTGCGCGCGCTACTGAAGAACAGCGCCACCAGCCCGGAAGCAGCCACGGCACGGCAATGGCTACAGCGCTTGACGGCGGACGGCAAGATACCGCCGGCGTCGGCATCCAGCCCATAGAAGCAACCCTTACAATTTATAGAATGCAGTGCGGCAGGTCGCAATCCTATGGGCTGGGAGGAGCCGGTGAGCCGGGCATCTTCTCCAGCAGGTTCTCCTGTTGGCCGCGCTTGTTCAGTTCCTTAACTTTGGCGAATTCCTGGTCGGCGGCGGTGGTGTTGCCCATGGCGCGATACAGTCGCCCAAGACGAAAATGGGTGTCCGGCTGATCCGGATCAATCTTGAGGGCCTTCTGAAGCGCAGCCAGGGCCTCCGGGTATTGCTTCTGGTCAATATAGATGCTGCCTAAATCCGCGTAGGCAATGCGAATGTCGGAGTTCAGCTGCACGGCCTTCTTCAGCAAACTGGCGGCTTTCTCCAGGTCGGCGGCCTTCATTTCGATGTCGCCAAGATAGGCCAGCGCCTGTGCGTGGTCCGGCTCAACCGCCAGCTCGCGCTCAAACGCTGCTTTTGCGTTGTCGTACTGGTGAACGCGCCAGTACAAATAGCCGAGGCCGAAATTGACGTTGGGCTCGTTGGGCGCCACCTGCGCAGCGGCGCGAAATTCTTCGATGGCCTCGGGAGTTCTTCCCAAATTGTCCAGCGCCTCCCCCAGAAGCATGTGGGCCTGCGCGGAGTTCGGGTTTTGCTCCACAATCTTTTTGAACTCTCCCATGGCGCAGGCATTGTCTTTCGCCCGCAGGCAACTTTGCGCCAGTACCTGGTGCAGTTCCGCATTGCCGGGATCGGCTTGCGCCGCCACCTTCAGGTATTTGGCCGCTTCCACAAACTGCTTTGCGCCGTAGCAGCTTAAGCCCAGAAGGGTCTGCACCTGGATGCTCTGGGGATCCTCTGCCAGAGCAGCACGAAGCGGAGCAATCGCTTCCGAAAGATGTCCCTGCTTGAACTCCGCCAATCCCAGATTCAAATGGATTCCCGGCAATTTCGGGTTCAGCGCCAGTGCTTTCTTGTACGCCGGGACTGCCTCTTGATACTTGCCCTGTTTGGAGAGCACCACCCCCAGGCTGGCAAATGCGGCTGCGTCTTGAGGAGACTGCTGCGTGATGGCGTGCCAGGCTTGCGCGGCTTCTGGGAGCTTCCCTTGTTGCTCCAGAGCTAATGCCTGCGAAGGAGTGGGAGCTTGGCCGCTGGCGATGCCGGGGAAGAGCAGAGAGACGAACAGAAGAAATGACTTGCAGGTGTTCATTAGCCCAAGTGTGACCCAGTGTCGCATAGGGTAAATACATTGCAGAAGTGCGGAGTCTTCAGGGGCTAAAGCCCAATTGATCCCACGGGCTTTATGGCGGGGCTGAAAGCCCCGGCCTCCTGAAGAAAAATGCCAGGAGCTTGCGGGACGCGAGCCTAGATGGTTTGGCAAGGTGTTATTGCCCGGGGATCGCATCGCCGCTCTTCATCTTGTTTAGTGTATCTGCTTTGGCGCGGCTTTGCAGGCTCCAGAAACAAAATGCGGCGGGCGGGGGGGTGACCCGCCACGCCGCAAATTGGTTGTGCTGCTACAGCTGCTAGAAGCTTAGAAGAACAGCTTCAAGGCCAGTTGGATCACCCGGGGATCATAAGCACTGGTGACGGCGCCGAAGTTGCTGGCTCCGAAGTTCGTGCTGATGCCACCCTGCTGGTTGTCACCTATCCATTGAGTGTGGTTCCAGATGTTGTAGAACTCCGCGCGGAACTGCAAGCTGCTGCCGCGTGCTTCGCTGAATACGAAGTTCTTGTAGAGGGAGAGGTTCCAGTTGTCTCGGCCTGGGCCCCACACACGGTCGCGCGGGGTGTTGCCCCATTGCCCGGCTGCGGGCATGGAATAAATGGAGGTATTGAACCATTGGTTGACGGTGTGAGGATTGCTCCCCGAGCCGGTTTGGTCTGGACGGTTCTGCGTGTTCGGAACGACGCTCGACACGTTCTGGCCGTTGAGTCCGATATTGAGAGGAGCTCCGGACTCGGCCATGATGATACCGGCAACTTCCCAGCCGCCGAGAGTCGTCTTCAGCAGTTTGTTCTCGCTGTTCTTCAACAGTGGAATCTGATAGACGAAGTTAGCGAAGAACACGTTCTCGTGGGAGAAGTTAGACGGACCGAAGTCGTACTTCCAACCCGCATACGGATTGGAAATGTTGTAGAGGTCTCCGGCGCTGCCTCCGCTGTTGAAGGAGTCGTTGGATTTCGCGAAGGTGTATCCCACTGAGTAGTTCAGGTCATTCTTCGCGAGAGTGCCGCGCATGGATACCTGAAGTGAATTGTAGTCGCCGTTGGCCTCGTTCTGCGCCATACGGATGCCGTGGTAGCCGAGGTACGGAACGGCCGCGTTGTATCCAGAATTGTCCGCTTGGAAACCAGCCAATAGGCTCTGGTTTACCAAGTTGGTCTCAGAGTAGTAGTTCTGATGGCGGTTCTGGGTGCCAACATAGGACGCGGACAGCACGGACGTTCCGATGGCTTGCTGGACGCCCAAGCTGAACTGTGTGCTTCTCGGTGAGGCATAGTTGTTTTGGTCCAGCCCAGTGATGTTGTTGACCGGGGTCGGGAGGGTAGCCGGAATTGTCACACCCGTCTGGACGTTGGTTCTGGGATCGGAGAGGGAGACGTTGTTGAAGTTAACGCTCGCCGCGAACGGCGGAGTGCCCGCATTGTTGTACACGTCGTTGCCCTGGATGCGCTCGTACATGATCCCGTAGCCGCCACGGATGACGGTTTTGCCGGTGCCGAATACATCGTAGGCAAATCCGAGACGCGGTCCGAAGTTGGCCCACGCACCGTTTACGCAGCCTTTGGGAATGCTGCCAACGCCGCAGATGCCGATTCCGTTCAGATAGAACTGTTGGCCCGCCAGAATCGGGTTGGGGCTGGGCCCAAGACCGGGGCTGAGAGGGCTAACGGTCTGATTGCCCGGATTGAGTATGGCGGCATTTGCGCTGTCATACAGGTTCGGATAGAAGTTGGACATCTGGTTGCTGGCTTCGTAGGTGTGCGGAATGCCATCCCAGCGCAGTCCAAGGTTCAAAGTCAGCTTGTTGTTCACGCGGTAGTTGTCTTGAATGTAGAGCGCCCAGGAAACGTTGTTCCAGTGGCCGCTGCTCTTGACGGCGTCTTCGGTGTAGCCCTGCCCATAACCGAGCAAGTAATCGGCAAAGTCGTTTCCAGTAAACGAGCCGTTGAAGGCGAAGTTGCCTTGGGTGTTCTTGAACCAATCCTGAACCTTCTTGTAAAGCGCCCAACTGCCGCCCATCTTGAGTTGGTGGCGGCCCTTGGTCCAGGACACGTCATCACGGATCTGATAATCGTCCGCGACGTTATTCCATGGCGTCCAGTTAGAAGTGTAGTTCGATCCAGTAGTGCCACTGAGCTGGATCGACGGGATGCGGTCGTCGACGTTCGGCCCAGTGAAGAAGCGGTTGAAGTTGAAGCTGGATGGCGCACCCACCAAACCCAACGGAAGAATGGCGATGCGGTTCCCGTTGTAGTTGAAGGAGGCCTCGTTGACCAACGACGGGCTGATAACATACGCGGTGTGGACGACGCCGGCGTAGGAAGGATTGCCGAAGGTGTTGGAAATGGTTGGTACGTTGTCGCCGCTCCACATGGTGGTGCCATAGTTCTGGGAGATTTGCTCGGCAACGAAGTGACCATAGATCGTGAACTTGTCATTCACGTTTTCGTCGATGCGGACGACTTCTTCCCGCACGTCGGTTGGCACGTTATTACCGCCCTGGAACTGGGTGCCGTTGGTCGGCTTGGGGAAGATACCGCCGTATTTGCCACCGGCAGTCAGGAGGGCCTGTGAGTTCGGGTCGAGCAGTGCAGCAGGTATTGCATTGCCTGTGAACGGCTGGAAAACTGGATTGGCGCCTACCGCTACTTTTGAATTAGCGGAGCAGGTGCCGTCCGCGGCAGGCGTGCTGAATGTCTGTCCTGCAGCCGTGAACGCTGATTGCAACGCTGGCGAAAGTTGATTCGCGCAGGGAACGTGCAAACCGGAGTGCGGGATCAGAGCACCGTTGACGTCTTTCGTGTCTGCTGGCAGACCGCCGGTAAAATCACCGCCGTAGGCGCTTGCCAACGGCACAGTCTGGTTGAGGGTCTGGCCCTGAATCATCTTGCGCCATTCCATATTGTAGAAGAAGAAGGTCTTGGTCCTATTCGGGTTGTACAGCTTCCCAAAGGTTACTGGACCGCCGACGTTAAAACCAAAGACGTTGTATCGGAGTTCAGCAACTGGCTGAGGAGCAGGATTGAAGTAATTCCGCGCATCCAAGGCGTCGTTGCGGAAGAACTCCCAAGCCGAAGCGTGGAACTCTTTGGTGCCCGACTTAATGGCCGAGCTAATGGTGCCGCCGGAAGACAGGCCATAGTCGGCGGTATAGTTCGAAGTAAGGGTTTGCGTTTCCGCAATGGAGTCAACGGAAGGCATGATGCTGGAACTGCCGGCTCCGCCGCGATCCGAATTCTCGCCTCCGTCAAGCAGGTAGAGGTTGTGGCCCGGCCGGTTGCCGTTAAAACTGATACCGCTGTTCGCGCCCACCGGCGTGGGTGCCTGAAAGTCTGGCATCAGGTTGGAAGCACCTGTGGTCAGGGTTACATACGTGTAGATGCTTCGGCCATTCGTGGCGAGCTGGGAGATCTGCGTACCGCTGATGAGGTTGCTCTGTTCGCTGCTGTCGGCTTGCACCGCAATGGTGCTGGCCTCAACGGAAACAGTCTCTGACTTTGTACCCATCTTCATCTGAAAATCAACGCGTACGCGATCGTTGACGTTCAGAATCACACCCTTGGACTCCTCGATTTTGAAGCCGGAGGATTCCGCCTTCAAATCATATTTGCCGATGGGCAAACTGGGAGCCACAAACTGACCGACATCATTTGTGGTAAACGAGCGTACGTATCCCGTACCCGTATTGGTGACGGTGATCGTAACGTTCGGGACCACGCTGCCTGCCGGGTCGGTAACGGTTCCCACGATCGTTGCTTCTTGAGCAGCGGCGAGGAACGGCAAACCAGCCAGGAGCAGACACAGGATCCAGACATAGCGGAAATTACTGCGTAGGACGCGTGCAAAACTACGTACAACTTCATTCATTTGGTTGCCTCCGCCTAGCGACGATCTGACGTCGTCACCAAGCCATCCCGACAAACTGCGTAAATCGGTGAGACCTTTATTCGCTACTTGGCAGAATCATGGCCGGAGTTGCACCGCTCCGCGTGCGCCACGATACGACCAGCACCATCGACAAAAATTGAGTTGAGAAAAGGCAAGAACGAAGCCTTAACCACCCCAGCACCCCGCGTCCGTTGTTACCTGCTAACGATCCGGCAACGCCACCACCGACCGCCAAGCTGGCTCACGGTAAAACCGTGAACGGTCACGTTTTTTTCGTTAGTTTGGTATTTACTCCGTTTGCGAAAGTCTTGTCAAGTCTTTCTTTCTGAAAAATGAATGGAGAATATCGTTTTTTTAGTGGGAAAAGGCCGTTTCCCCAGGTTTCAGCAATCCCTCCCCCCGCCCAGGCCATTGAAAATAAAGGAGTTAGGGCGAGAAAGCGTTTACGCTTGGTCATGTTTCTACAATAACAATACTTTTCACCGCGCCGCATCGTCTGAGGCCTCTATCCGCTTTTTGGTAGGGCTCCATTCACGGAATGGATTCAGTTAACTTGGCTTCACTGCGGCGCATTTCCCGAAACAGATGCAGATTCGAGGTCATCACCACGCCGGGACTGAGATGCACGCTGGGAGGGAAATCGATCTTATTCGTCAGATTGTCGGCCATCAATCGCACCGCCAATTGGCCTTGCCGGAACGGCTGCTGATAAATGGAAGCGGAGATAGTTCCCTTTTGAAAGTACGGAGCCATCTCCGCAAAAAGGTCGGTGGCGATGAGCTTCACTTTACCAGCCAGGCCGCGCGCGCCCAGGGCACGGCACACGGGAAGGCAGTTCACGGTATTCACGTAAATTCCAGCGACGGCCGGGAAACGTCGCAACAGATCAAACGTTTTTTGAAAGCTCTCGTCCTCATCTTCGTGCCCTTCGATCACGCCGACGATTTTTCCTCCGTGGCAATGCCGGCCAAACGCTTCCGAGAATCCGTCCGACTTCTTGCGGTGATCCTCGGTTTTCAGCATGCCCGCAACGATGGCGACCCTTGAACCCGCTGGAACAAACTTGCCCATCAATTCGCCAGCAAGGCAGCCGTTGAGCCAGGGCTCAACGCACACGATGCTGGAGCGTTTGCTGTCGGGCGCGTCGGTGGAAACACACACCACGCGAATGCCCTTTTCTTCCGCGTCGTCAATCAGCGGCTTCAGGTCCTTCGGATTTCCCGCGGTGAGGATGATGCCATTCACTCCGCTCTTCACCAGTTCCTTGAATGCGTCAGTATCGCCTTGGCCGAGCACTTGTACGGGATGGTTGACAAACTCGATGCCGAACGGGGCGACACGCTTGCTCTCTTCCAGAACGCCCCTCCACAACTGGTCGTAAAAGAAATGGATTTCTTTCGGCATGCATACGCCGACGCGCGCGCTGGCTTTGGACACGGATAGTGCGCGGGCCGCCAGATTGGGGGTGTAGCCGATTTGGCGCGTCACCTGCAAAATCCGCTGGCGGGTGGATTCCTTGATGCCGTCGCGGCCGTGCAAAGCGCGATCGACCGTTCCGATGGATACGCCAGCCAGTTCCGCAATCAGGTGAATCCCACGCCGCTGTTTACTCATCGCCAGGCTCCTTGCTCCGCTTGCCAACAGGACCGCCGGTTCGCTTTTGCGGCTTTAACATTGGCGTCACAATTGCGCTACGCAACCTCAAAACAATCCTGGTCACTGGCTGCGCCTTATCTTACCTCTGTCGCCGCATGCTGCGTTAAACTGCACGGTAAAATCGTGCTTCGAGCGTGTAGGTTAACGATGGTATGCTGCCTCGGTATTTTCACTTCACTTACCCGGAAATTTACCTCTTGGATGAGACCTCGACAATGAAAATCAATTGGCTGGCCTGCTTCTTTCTTTGCGCGGCGATGTGTCCGGCTGCACCCGCGCAACAAGCCCCTCCAGCGTACAAAAATCCGAAGCTGCCCATCGGGCAGCGCGTCGACGACCTGGTCTCGCGCATGACCCTTGAAGAGAAAATTTCGCAACTGGGACATACCGCCGCTGCCGTCTCTCGACTAGGCATTCCTGAATACAACTGGTGGAACGAAGGGCTGCACGGAGTGGCTCGCGCCGGTGAAGCAACCGTATTCCCGCAAGCAATCGGCCTGGCGGCCACTTTCGACGAGCCTCTGATGCACCAGATCGCCAACGTGATCAGCACGGAGTTTCGCGCCAAATATGTCCAGACCGTGCATGCGGATGGCTCCTCTGACTGGTACCGCGGGCTTACCGTGTGGTCGCCGAACATTAATATCTTTCGGGATCCGCGGTGGGGACGCGGCCAGGAAACGTATGGCGAGGATCCTTACCTGACGGCACGGTTGGGCGTCGCTTTTGTGATGGGCTTGCAAGGGAACGACTCCAACTACTTAAAGACCGTCGCCACGCCCAAACATTTCGCGGTGCATAGTGGGCCGGAATCCACGCGGCACACGGTGGACGTTCAGGCTTCCCGGCACGACATGGAGGACACCTATTTGCCGGCCTTTCGCGCGACCGTTATGGAAGGCAAGGCGGAATCCGTGATGTGCGCTTACAACTCTCTGAATGGCCAGCCCGCTTGCGCAAATGTGGCGCTGCTGCAGGAACACCTGCGGCGCGATTGGGGCTTTCAAGGCTACGTGGTTTCCGATTGCGGAGCGGCCACAGACATTTTTGGTGGGCACCGTTTCGCGACTACGCCGGAACAAGGCGTGGCCGTGGCGTTTAAGGCTGGGATGGACCTGATCTGCGGGGACTATCGCAACCACATGAGCACCGAACTGGCGGCAATCCTTGGTGCCGTTCATCAGGGATTGCTTGCGGAAGCCGACATCGATCAGGCTTTGCGACGATTGTTCATGGCGCGCTTCCGGCTTGGCTTGTTTGATCCGCCGGCGCCCGTGCCGTATTCGCGCGTAAGCCCGGCGGAAAACGACAATGAAGCGCACCGGCAACTGGCGCTTCGCGCGGCGCAAGAAGCCATCGTTCTTTTGAAGAATAAGGATAACTTTCTCCCGTTGAAGCACGCGCCCGAGAAGATTGCGGTGATTGGCCCCAATGCCGACGACCTGGACGCCTTGGTGGGCAACTACAACGGTACGCCGTCCAAGCCGGTGACGATTCTGGCGGGCCTTCGGAAACGCTATCCCAGCTCGAAAATTGTGTATGTCGAGGGCACGGGGTTGGTGGGGCCTGTAATCAAGGTGATTCCCAATAGCGCGCTGTGTACCGACGCGTCCTGCAAAGAACACGGGCTGCGGGCGGACTATTTTGCGAACATGGCTTTGCAAGGAACGCCCACAATTACTCGCACCGACGATGCTGTCGATTTTGCCTGGGGCGACACCGGCATTTCGCCGCAATTGTTGAAGAATTATTCGGCGCGCTGGACCGGCGCGCTGACGCCGCCAGAAACCGGCGACTATTTGATCGGATTTACAGGTCAAGACGGCTATCGGCTTTGGCTGGACGACAACCTGGTGGTCGAGGATTGGAGCATTCACCACCCTGCTTCGACGTTGACCAAGAAAATTCATCTGGAAAAGGACCATCGCTACGCGATCAAAATTGAATACTTCCAGAATATACGCAGTTCCGAGGCGCGATTCGTCTGGAGTCTGCCAGACCGTGGCGGCGAGGAGGCGACCAGCGCGGCACAGGATGCGGACCTGGTGGTGGTGGTGCTTGGCCTTTCTCCGCGAATTGAGGGCGAAGAGATGAAGGTTGACGCCGAGGGATTTGGCGGTGGCGACCGCACGCGGATTGATCTGCCTGCGCCGCAAGAAAAACTTCTGGAGCGCGTTCATGCTGTTGGCAAGCCCACCGTTCTATTGTTGATGAATGGCAGCGCCCTGGCTGTGAACTGGGCCGACGAACACATCTCCGCGATTGTCGAGGCCTGGTATCCGGGTGAAGAAGGCGGCACCGCAGTTGCCCAGGCGCTTGCTGGCGACTTCAGCCCCGCTGGCCGGTTGCCCGTAACATTCTATAAGTCCACCGACCAACTGCCGGCTTTCGAGGACTACTCGATGGCAAAGCGCACATACCGCTATTTTGGCGGCGAGCCGCTCTATCCTTTTGGCTACGGCTTGAGCTATACGTCCTTCCGTTATGACAATCCGCGCGTCGATGCCGCAGGGATGTCCTCCAATCATTCGGTGAGTGTATCGGTGGATGTTACAAACAGCGGCGAGATGTCTGGCGATGAGGTGGTGCAACTTTATCTGACACATACCGGCATTGCCGGCGCTCCGCTTCGCGCGCTGAAGGGTTTTCAGCGCATTCATCTCGATCGTGGCGAGAAGAAAACCGTTGTCTTCACTGTTCGGGACCGCGAATTGAGCGTGGTGGACGAAGCGGGGCGACACCGCATCCTGCCCGGCAAAGTGGAAGTGTGGATTGGTGGCGGCCAGCCAGCAACGCGGCAGGGTCTGCCGAAGACAGCAGGCGTATCCGGCCAATTCGCGATTACGCAAGCAGCTACGCTGCCGGACTAAACCTGCATGCGAACCGGCGGTTGCAATCTCGCTGCCGGATGTTACTATGGGCCTGACGTTAACGTACACGTCGCGGAATTACTCGAATGTTCTTTTGTGCTGGCCGTTCCCGAGGGTTTTTCGATGTACCTCTGTGAACTCCCTTCTTCGGGAATTCCTCATCGCTCCAAATTCATTTCCAATCGTTTCAGATAGGCGTCGTTAAATTCACCCAGCGAGGAATTCCATGAGCCCAAGCAATGCATACCAACCAAAACCGGCGGACAAGTTTTCTTTTGGACTGTGGACGCTGGGCAACCGCGGGCGAGATCCTTTCGGCGATGTGGTGCGGCCCGTGCTGCCGCCGACAGAGATCGTGGCCATTTTAGGGGAAATCGGAGCTTGGGGCGTCAATCTACACGACAACGACCTGGTACCCATTGACGCCACTCCCACGGAACGCGACGCGATTGTGCGCGAATTCAGGAAAGCTTGCAAAGAGCACGGCATCGTCGTGCCCATGGCCACGGTGTCGCTGTTCTTTCATCCTGTTTTTCGCGACGGCGCTTTTACCGCTAACGATCCGGAAGTGCGCGCCTATGCGTTGCAGAAAACCATGCGCGCGATGGACCTGGGGGCGGAATTGGGCGCGAAGATTTTTGTGTTGTGGGGCGGCCGCGAAGGCACTGAGACCGATGCATGCCGCCGCGCCGATGATGCCGTTCGCCGCCTGCGCGATGCCGTCAACTATCTTTGCGAATACAGTATTGAGCGCGGATACGGTTACAAGTTTGCGATGGAAGCGAAACCGAACGAACCGCGCGCCGACATTTATATGTCGACGACTGGGCACTACCTGGGCTTCATCCCCACCCTCGAACATCCTGAAATGGTCGGCGTGAATCCGGAGGTGGCCCACGAGCAGATGGCCGGACTGAATTTCATGCATGGCGTAGCGCAAGCGTGGGAAGCGGGCAAACTGTTTCACATTGACCTAAACGATCAGATGCCCGGTCGCTATGACCAGGATTTGCGCTTTGCCTCCGCCAATCCAAAATCGGCGTTCTGGTTGGTGAAGTTTCTGGAAGACGTTCGCTACGACGGTCCGCGCCATTTCGATGCGCACGCGTACCGAACCGAGGACGGCGAGGGAGTGAAGGACTTTGCCCGCGGCTGCATGCGGAATTACCTCATCTTGAAAGAAAAAGCCACCCGCTGGAATCAGGACAAGGAAATTCAGACCATCCTGAAGGATATCTCGACGACGAAAAATGCGATTCCGCCGGTCGACAAATATTCCCAAAAAGGCGCCGCAGGTCTGCTGGCCCACGCGTTTGACAAAGACGCCATGATGAAGAAACGACTGCCCTACGAGCGCCTCGACCAATTGACCATCGATATTTTGCTCGGCGCCCGATAAATCATCTTCGCGCTTCGGCCATTGGTTCGGCGCTGCGCTCAAATTAGCATGAATTCTCGATCAGACTGCGTTACGATTTGGCCATGTCTTTCACCAGCGTTTCGCGACGTGCCTTTCTGACCTATTCCGCAATTCTTCCGTGGGCATTGAAGGCCCACGCTGCCGGTTCCATTCCCGTGGGGCTGGAACTTTATTCTGTTCGCGACGAACTCCAAAAGGATCCCCAGGGCACGGTGCGCGCGGTGGCCAAGATGGGTTACCAGGGCGTGGAATTCTACGCGCCATATTTCGAGTGGACGGAAAGCCAGACGAAGGACATGAAGAAACTGCTGGACGATCTGGGAATCCGATGCTTTTCAACCCACAACGACAGCGCGTACTTCAGCAAAGAAAAACTCCCTAAGGCGCGCGACTACAATTTAATTCTGGGCAGCAAATATGTGGTGATGGCTTCGGCACAACCCAAGCCCGGTATCGATGGCTGGAAGGAAGTGGCCGACACGCTGAATTCCGCGGCCGAGCAACTTGCGCCATCAGGATTGAAATCCGGCTACCACAATCACCAACTGGAGTTCACGCCTGCTGCGGACCTTCCGATGAAGGAGCGGCCAATCGAGTTCATCGCGAAGAACACAAAACCAGCGATCATGTTGCAATTAGATGTGGGCACTTGTATTGAAGCGGGATCGGACCCGGTCGCCTGGATTCGCGCGAACCCCGGCAGAATTCGGTCGTTGCATTGCAAGGATTGGTCGCCAGATACCTCGAAGGGATACAAGGTTCTGTTCGGCGAGGGCGTGGCAAACTGGAAAAGTATTTTCGCGGCCGCCGAGAGTGTTGGCGGAGTGGAATACTACCTGGTGGAACAAGAAGGCAGCCGCTTCTCGGAACTAGAGACGGCGCAAAGGTGTCTTGCGGAGTTTCGCGCCAAGCATTCGGCTTGATCTTTCGCGCAACTCCCGTCGTGGCCAGTCAGGCGTGATCCACGATTGTCTCAGTCGCCGCATCCCAATATTGTTTTTTGCCCGACCAGTAGGATTCCGTCGCCATCATGCACGCCACCGAGTGAGCAAATCCATCATGCACCGTGCGGTTAGGCTGCTGGCGAGAACGAATGCAATTGAACCAGTTGGCCATGTGCTCCGTCGACATGTCGTCCATCCCCATGGGAGGAAGCGCGGTCTGTCCCGGCAGCAGCACATACTTTGAAGAACGCTGATCGTCGATGTCGGCATTGTCTTCGTGATTGCCTTTTTCTTGCGTCACCTGGTAGCGCGGACTTCCCTCTCCGCCAATGTTGGTGAGCGTCGCCTTTTTCCCCATGTAGCGCGTAAAGCTTGGCGCGTCGTTGCCAAAACTGGTTGAGTAACTGACCAGGAAGCCTTTGGGGTATTCCAGCAGCGCCTGGAAGGTGTCCGCATTTTCGCGGCCATCGGGCCAGGCAAAGATGCCGCCGTTCGCAACCACGGATCGCGGAAAGCTATCCTTCATGAACCAATGCACCAAATCAGTGGCGTGGCTCATCCACTGATCCGGAATGCCGCTGGAAAATTCCTTGTACAAACGGAATTCGCAATAAACTTTTGGATCAAATGGGCGATACGGCTTGGTCATCAGCCATTTACTCCAGTCGGTGTCCTGTTCACGGAGCTGATTCGTTTGCGGACGTCCCCGCCACCGCGGACCATGGTAATTCCAGACGATTTCCACTTTGCTGATGTCTCCCAACGCGCCGCTATGCACCAATTCGCAGGCGGCGATGGGGTAAGGCTCGCTGCGATGCTGCGTGCCGACCTGCACGATGCGATTGTTTTTCGTTACTGCATCGCGAGCGGCCTTGGCTTCTGCCAGCACATTGCCCATGGGCTTTTCTACGTACGCGTCCTTGCCGGCCTCCGCCGCCATTTTCAGGATCGGCGAGTGCGAGTGTTCGGGCGTCGAGATCAGCACTGCATCGACATCTTTCAGCGCCAGCACCTCTTCCACGTACTGATAATCCCGCGGCGCGCGGCCGTAGTATTTTGTATTCGCCGCAACAGCCTTTTCGCGGTTCATTCTCCACAGATCGCACACCGTGGTCATTTCCACGTTGTGGCTGGTCTTCAGCTGCGAAACGATGACGTCCAGCTCTTCGCCGCGCATTCCGATCCCGATGTGGCACAGCGAAATCCGATCGTTCGCGCCGGGAATTCTGCTGTAGGAAAGAGCTGTGCCCGCAAACGCCGCTCCTCCGGCAAGCAGCGCGGCCGATTTCGTCAGAAATGTTTTTCGGTCCATCGTATCTTTCGGGTCGCTCATTTCCCCTCCACAATTCCCTGTTAAACGGCCTAGCACGCGCACGTCGCGGTGGTGACTTGCGGCTAATGCAATAAAATGTCGCGTGGGAAGAGAACATCACGCGACTGGTATGATGTCAAGGCACCAAACGGCACCGAGGACCTTTGCAGATGATGATTCGCGTATTTGACGACGATAATTCTCTGGCAACAGCGGCATCCGCCCAGGCCGCAAGGGCCATGCGCTCGGCGATGGATCTTCGTGGACGCGCTCGCATAGTCGCCGCCACCGGCGCATCGCAGTTCGCGTTTCTTGAGGCGCTCACCACAACTCCCGGCATCGACTGGAAACGCGTGGAGATGTTTCATCTGGACGAATATATCGGCTTGCCGATGAATCATGCGGCGAGCTTCTGCAAATATCTTCAGGAGCGGCTGATTGACAAAACAGGGATCAGCAATTGTCATCTGCTGAAGGGCGACGCAAACCCCGACGAAGTCATCCGCGCCGCCAGCCAGGCCATCCTGCAATCGACCATCGATGTTGCGTTCGTCGGCATCGGCGAAAATGGGCATCTCGCGTTCAACGATCCACCCGCCAATTTTGAGACCGAGGCGCCATACATCATCGTGCAACTCGACGAAGCATGCCGCCGCCAGCAGGTTGCCGAAGGATGGTTTGAAAATATTTCGGCGGTTCCCGAGCGGGCGATTTCCATGTCTATCCGGCAGATTCTGAAGGCCAAGGAAATTATTTGTGTGGTGCCCGATTCCCGCAAAGCGGCGGCGGTTCAAGCGTGCCTTGAAAGTGACGTCAGCCCCATGGCGCCCGCTTCGATTTTGCGGACCCATGCGAATACCACCATTTATCTCGATCGCAGTTCGGCGGGATTGCTGGCTGCGGCTACGCTTTCTGCGTTCGCCGCATCATCTTGATAGACGCAAGCGAAATCACACTTTGCGGTGGACAGGTTTTTTGTCAGCCACGCTCGGAAGCTCAAACCGATAGCCTACGCAGTGCTCTGTCAGGATCAACCGCGGATGCGCGGGGTCTTTCTCAATTTTCTTTCTTAGCTGGTTTATCACCACCCGCAGGTTCTCGGTTTCTTCTGCGTAATCCGGCCCCCAGACGGCTTGCAGGATTTTTCTGAACGTAAGCGGCTTTCCGTGCCCAATCACGAGAAGACGCAGGACATCGAATTCTTTGGGAGTCAGGTGAATTCTGTCGCCACGAACATCAACGGCCCTCTTTTCGACATCGACGGTCAGCTCCGGAGTGTCGATTTTCGGAAGCGGCTGTTCGGTAGGAGAGCGTCTCAGCGCAGCACGAACGCGCGCCAGCAGTTCTCCCATCACGAATGGCTTCACCACGTAATCGTCCGCTCCGGAATCGAGCGCTTCGATCTTGTCGCGATCCTCGTTGCGGACTGTCACCATGATGATGGGTCCAGCAAAGGACAATCGAATCTTGCGGCAAGTTTCAGGTCCATTCATGTCTGGCAGATTGAAATCCAGGAGAACAAGATCCGGACGCTCTCGTAGAACGCGCTCAATGCCTTCCTGACCATTCTTTGCGTCGACAACGTCGTAGCCAGCATGCGAAAGGGTTGCCAGCAGGACCCGGCGAATTTGTGGTTCGTCGTCCACCACCAGAATCGTGGCGTTGTTCATGAGGTTGTCGTCTTTCTATGGGCCCACAACAAAACGGGCGTGGAGTTTCACCCAACCGTGAACGGGATTCAAACAGACTAACGAACAGGAAGTAAGGAACTGTTCAGGGAGTCCTAAGGAGTTCATAAGGGAAAACGATTCTCGAGACGATTTTCGGCAGAGCTCTCGCCGGGCATCTATCGAAGATGCTTCCGAACTAGTGTTGCGGCCCTAAAAATCGAGACGTAGCGCCAGTTGCCCGGTGCGATTGCCACCGGCTCCCTGAAGCAGCGCGGATTGCAGGACTCCAAATGTATTGGGGTTGCTGATGTTGGTCGCCGGCGGCGCGAAATTCGTGTGGTTCAGCACGTTGGTAAAGGAAGCTTCAAAGCGCAAACGAAGCCGCTCCGTGATGTGAAACTGCTTGGCCACGCCGGCATCCACATCGATCATCCCCGGACCCTGCAGTATCCCCAAACCGCAATTGCCAAACCTTCCCGCACCAGCAGGGGTCGGGGCGAAGGCATTGATGTTGAAGAAATTCCCGGGATTCTGGTTGGAAGGGATCGGATTTCCCACGCAGTCTGGACGAGCGATTGCTCCGCCACCGGATCGAACAATCATGTCGGTATTCGATTGATCGTAAATGGGGCTAATCGTGGGAGTGAGCCACTGTCCAGTCTGGATCGTCATGATGGTGCTTACATCCCAGCCTTCCAAGGCAGCTTTCAGAAAATTTGACCGTGTGGTCTTGAACGGCAGTTGATAAATGCCAGTCACAAGGAGCCGCTGTCGTGGGGTTCCCACCACGTTGCCGCGATCATGCCGGGGGTCGAAGCGATTGGAAATCTCGATCGCGTAGGGTTCCTCGCCTCCGAAAGCTGTGGGGGCGTCGCTGCCTTGCGCGTCGCTGATATTTTTGGCCCAGGTGTAGCTCCCTTGAAACGACAACCCGTGAGACAGTCTATGTTCCACTTGCGCTTTCATTCCCTGGTAACTTGCATTCCCTTCGCTTTGCGAGGACATCAAGAGAAGCCAATTTTGGTAGGGCGCTCGCGGGTCCACAAATGCCCCCGCGGGCACGGTGTAGGGCGTGGTGCTTGTCGGGATTTGATTCAAGTCAATTGTGTATGGCAGGCGGTACGAGGACATGCCGACGTAGCTAACCCGTGCGATGGTGTTGGGAGTAATTTGCCGTTCCACCGTGAGGTTCCACTGCGCCGATTGTGGATCTCGCCAGTTCGGATCATTGGCCTCTTCAAGGCTGCCTCCACCATACGTGATGGATGACGCGGCCGGAGCCGTCAGTGGGAACTGAAACTGGGGCGTGCTATTGGAAATGGAATTCACATTGGTGATCAAATCCGACGTGGGATTGCCGGCATTGTTCCAGGACATGGGCCCCAGAGAAGTCATGGTGAAGATACCGAAACCGGCGCGTATGACCGTCTTGCTATCTCTGAATGGCCGGTATGCCACGCTGATTCGCGGATCGAGATTGCGCAGATAGAGCTGCCGCAATCCTTGCGTCACACCTGCTTGGCTGGCGGTTTTCACATTGCTGCATGCCAGGGACGTGTTTCTGCCAGGGACTGAGCAGGCGTTAAAGGACGCGAGAAATCCGGTGTACTGGTTCTGGAGATCAGGATTCTTGGCGATGGTCTGCAAAAACTGATTGGGGATAAGGACGCTGTTGGTTTGAGGATCGAAGCTAGCCAAGTCGCCAATGGTTTCGGTAAAGGGTGGAAGCAGCTCCCAGCGCAAGCCGAAGCTCACCGTCAGATGGCTATTGACCTGCCATGAGTCTTGACCATACACGCCGTATTGGGTCGTGCCCGCGTTGATCTGGGGACAGGTAACGGCGAAGAAAGATTGCTGCGGCAGTCCCAGCAGGAAATCGCCGAAAGAGTAGTTGGAGAACAGTCCCGGACTGAAGGTGAAGTTGCCATAGTCGTCGGACGGAACGAAAAACATAACCCCGCTGTAACTCACCTTGCGAACATCAAAACCAAACCGCAGGGTGTGATTTCCGATGATGTGGGTGAGGTTATCAGTGAACTGCATGCTTTTAGAGATCGTGGTTCCGGCCCGATCCTGGCCGATGGACGAGAAAGTGCCGTCCGAGAAGGTGAATGTCGGGAAGGCGTCTCCGGTTGGATGCTGGGAGATATTTATGCCTTGCAGGCCCAGCTGACTAATGGCAGAACTGCCCTGAATCGGGAAGCTGTCGTTTTCCTGGAAGTTCGTGAACCCGAAGCGGAATTCGTTGACCAAATTCGGCCGGATCACATAGTTGTAGGAAACCAGGAGACTACGGTTTTGATCATGGGCCACAACGTTGGGCAGAAACTGGCCCGCAGGCGCTCCCATCGCGCCCTCATTGTAAAGCACATTCTTCCAGCTATACCGAGCGTAAATCTGCTGCTTCGAGGTGATGATTTGATCGACGCGAAGGTCCCAGCCATTGCTGCTGGAAGGGATAGGAACCAAGGTTTGATAGTTGTAGGAGGGATTGGCCACGCCGAGGTTCGCGTTCGGAAGAGGATAATAGTTTAGAAGGGCCTGGGCTACCGGGCTCACGCAGTCCTTGGGGTTGCTGCACGCGCTACCGCTCGGAATGATGTTGTTGAGATAGGGCTGGTCGGTGAAGGGATCGAGCAAAGGGCTGCCTTGTGCGGCCACGAGAGCGCTCAAATCGCCGTTTCTTTCCGCTTGCGTTGGAACGAGGAGCTGTTGCGGAGCCGAAGTGTGTTTGCGATTCCCCTCATAGTCGAAGAAGAAGAATGTTTTGTCTTTGCCGGAGTAGAGTTTCGGAACAGTTACCGGCCCGCCGAGACTGCCGCCAAAGGTATTGAAATGTTTCGGAGCCTGGTCGGTGAAGTTCAGGATTCTGGCATCCAAAGCATTGTTTTGCAGGTACTCGAATAAACTGCCGTGCAACTGGTTGGTGCCACTCTTGGTTGTAAACGTCACGTCGCCGATCTGCGCAAACTCGGCATTGTTATTAAACGCGGTGACGGTCATCTGCTGAATCCCCTCCGAAGAGGGGTAAGCGTCTTGCAGCGCACCATTCTTCAGCACGTTGGCGGTCGAGATTCCGTCAACAGAGAAGCCCGTTTGGGCTGACGTCGCGCCCGCCACGGCAATATTGCCCTGTGTGTCCTTCACCACGTCCGGAGAAACAGCCAAGGCCGCCAACGGACTGGATGATACGGCCCGCGAATTCATGGGCAACTGGGTAATGTCGCTATTGAGCTTGGAATCGGCGAGCGTCGCGTTTTCGGTGTTCATCAGCGCAGCCGCTTCGGTTACTTCGACGGTCTGGTTCTGTGACGCCAAAGCCAGATTCACATCCAGGCGAAGGTCTTGCCGAGCCGCCAATTCCACATTGTCGACAATTGCCTTGGCGAAACCGTCCTTCGCTGCTGCCAGACTGTAATGCCCCGGCTTGACGTTCTCAAACAAGAAGTTTCCGTGATCATCGCTGGTCGCCGGAAAATCGGTGTTTGCGTCCACACTATGCAGAGTGACCTGTGCCTGCGGGATGAATGAGCCGGTCTGGTCCAGTGTTGTGCCGCGAATGCTGCCGAAAGTCGATTGACCCACGGCCCATGGCCCGGACAACAACATCAGAATCAAGAGTGTCGATAGTTTGGCTGACAAGGCGGCGCCCCCTTTTCCAATTTGTGCAAGTCGCGCAAATCGTTGGCGAGAAGATAGGGAAACGCACGTAATGAAATCGTGAAGATTTTCGGAAAAAAATAGATGGGCTGTATATGTTTCTTGAATCGCGCAGCGAACTATTAATTACACACATGCGTGTTATTGATTACTGTTCTCACGGCGCAGTTGGCGGCACTTATGAACTGCGAACGAACCTTTCAGGAATCTTAGGCATGATGAACTGTTTCGATCGCAGCAGTGCGGCGTTAAGCGTGAGTAGGGCGGAGATCAACTCGGTGACCGTCGGGCGGGCTCCGCGGATGGTTCAGTGCGGACGGCGCAGAAGTGTTAAGCGATCCTGTTGTGATGGAAGTTGAGGCCTGATGCAGGCCTCAACTTCTCGCGGCGGTTAGTCACGCTTAGAACTTCACCATGATGGCAATGGTGCTGACGGCTTGCCCTTTGCGCAGATCCGGTTGCCATGCGGTCCACTCGTTGCTCGGCGTGCTGTACTGCAACGCGCAAGATGCGGCCACCGCGCCACCGGAATTGTCGACGCTGAAGCCTTGCCCCGACGGCGAGAAATTAGAAACCGCGGAGGTGGATCCATTTGTGCAAATGTAGCTCGCGCCGGCGCCCACGGATCCATTGTTGGCGACAGGAGCAACGTTACCTCCCGGCGGAGTAATCCCACCTCGGCCGGACCAGTAAGGAACGTTGGCGTGGCGATAACCGCTCTCGAAGCGGAAGGTGATGTATTGCGAAGGCATCCAATCGAGCGTCACGGTACCATCCCACGCTTTGTAAACGCTCCCGGGAGTAGCGGGGAAATAGGGCGATCCGGAAACAGCAGTTGCGCCGTTGATGGGTTGCAGCAACGTCAGGTAGCGGCCTGGATTATCCATTCTGCCGCCGCCGACAGTTAGACCAAACAGGTTTTTGTGGAACCACAGGCGATTGTAGAGCATCCATCCGGCAAAGGATTGCTTGGGATGTCCGTTACTGTTGTTGTGGCAACTCACCGTGGTGCCCGGCGTGGGTGAACCGCCATATTCGCATCCCAGGTCACCCGTGAGCGAGAATGCCGCCATGCTTAACCCGGAATTTTCCTGTTGATTGTAGTACCTGACTTCGACGCTGTCGTCGGTATGGATGCGCGAGCGGCCCGGGACGCCGAGCGTATCGGTGCCCATGCCATAGTTGTTGAAGACCATGGAAAGCCACGGCTTCGGGCGCCACAGGATCTGTCCTCCCAAGCCCGGATGGCCATTGTATCTGGCGTAAGATTGCCAGCCGTTGATGATCCATGGCTCAATCTTCAGCTTATCGGTCGGGAACCACTGGATGCGCAAACCATTGAAGAACCACGGAGTATTGGAGGATACGAAGGAAGGTTGGTAGGCCCAGTTGTCGAAATTGTAGTAGCTGAACAGCCCGATATAGGACACGAAAATACCTGCATCGATGTTCAGCCCATGATTCACATTGAAGTGATAGCCGCCCCATGCTTCTGAGAAATAGCGATAAGCGTCGTTCAGATTCCACTGGCCAACGCCCGCGCTGGCGTCATTGCGCGGCGTGGTGGTGGCAAACAACCCGTTCATCGTCAAAATTCGCCCGCGCACGTTGCCAACATGCAAGTCACCGCCAAAGCTTAACTGCTCCAACTGGAATTCGTTATTGCGGAAGCTCTCCGTTGAGCCGCCCATGGTGTGGTCTTTCGGCTGGTTATAGTCGAAGATGAAGTTGGTGTCGACGCGAAACTCTGGCGTGAAATACTTCGAATCCCACACAGCATCCTTGGTGCGCGCGTTACCGTTCAGCCAGGTCCAGTCTGCGTAGGCGAATGGCGCGCTCGGAGTGGTCGGGGCTGGTATCGTCTGCGCGTTGTCCTGCGGACCGACGGCTGGCAAGGCGAGAGTGCTGGAGCTTGATTCCACTTTCGCAGGTGCCGGCCCCGGTGTGCTGTTCGGAGCGGCTGCCGCAACGGCGGACGTCCCTGCAGCAAGCACCACCGTAGCGGGTGCAGCCGAACTCGGCGAAGCCGGTTGCGCGGTCGCGACATTCCCTGCAGGTGCCGCAGGCGAGGCGGCGGCCTTGGCCTCCAACTCCGCAACGCGCTGTTTGAGTTCCACTAGCTGGTCCAGTAGATATCGCTCGCGCGCTGTCATCGGCTCGGGCGCTTCAGCCTTTGCCGGAGCAGTTTTCGCCGGCGAATTGCTGGCGCTTGTGTCCGGCTTGGTGTCTGCCTTCGTGTCTGAAGTTCCGTCGTCCGCGAAGGAATGGCACGGAACAGTAACCATGGCGATTAATGCAAGGGACAAAACCCAGGAACGCGTACAGCCGTTTACGAATGCTGCCATCTGAATTCTCCTGAAGTAACCACAACAAAACATTGCCCGAAAGGCCGAAATTACACCTGCGTTCGGCGCTAACCGCAACCGGCGAAAGACACACCAGTGCTTGCTGCCGCGGATATCGGGTCACGGTCGCGGCTCTTCCAACGTATGTCCAGAGGCATGAGGAAATTGTGAAGGTTTTGTCAGGAGACCCTGAGGAGGACAAGGATTGCTAAACGAGGTTCTTTCGCCAGCAATGTGACCATGTTACTGTGTCATCTATTACCCTGGGGAGGACGCCCAATGTCCCGCTCAAGAGTGGCCGCGTTGGCGGAAAATCGGAACCTGACCAGCGATTGGGAATTTCGCGCGTTGGTGGACCAGGCGCCCATAGGCGTGGCTCTTGAAAGCACACAAGGTGAGATCTTCTACGTGAACCCGGCCTTCTGCCGCATGCTGGGCTACCAGGAGGAAGAACTGCGGCGAATGCGCTGCACCGAATTCACTCATCCCGACGATGAGCGCTTGGAAGTGGTTCTGTTCGACGAGCTTCGCGAGGGCCGCAGATCGGCCTACCAGGTGGATAAGCGCTTTCGCCATAAAAACGGCGATTGGGTGTGGGCTCGGGTTTCCATTTCGCTGCTCAAATCGCGTGCGACGGACCCGCCCCTGGTGGTTGGCATTGTCGAGGACATTAAGGAGAGACGAGTTGTAGAAGAGGAAGTAAGGAGCACGAAGGTCGAGCTCGAGCAGCTTGCCGGGCGCCTGCTTCACGCTCAGGAAGAGGAGCGCCTGCGCATCAGCCGGGAATTGCACGACGACATCGGCCAGAGAATGGTGCTGATGGGCTTGGAGATCGAGCGGTTGAAACAGCAGCTCCATGCGGACCACAACACCGCCCTTGCCAAGAAGGCCGCGGATCTAAGTCTGCGCCTACAGGAGTTGGCTTCGACTATCCACGACATGTGCCGCGACCTGCATTCAACCAAGCTCGACCATCTGGGTTTGCGCGCCGCCCTCAGTGAACTTTGCGCCAACATCTTTCAACACCGCGAGGTGGCCGTCAGCCTCGAAGTCGACGATCGCGCCGATCGGCTTCCTCAAGAAGTGGCCGGTTGCCTCTACCGGGTTGCCCAAGAAGCGCTGAACAATACCTCAAAACATAGCGGCACGAGCAGTGTGCAAGTGTTTGTACGGCGAGAGGGCGATATCGTATCGCTTACCGTTCGGGACT
Source organism: Candidatus Acidiferrales bacterium (assembly GCA_963826335.1). GTDB lineage: Bacteria > Acidobacteriota > Terriglobia > Acidiferrales > UBA7541 > Acidiferrum. Next base: position 117,405 of record CAWGXB010000035.1, read on the forward strand.
CCGGAAAGGGATTTGACTCCTCGATCTTGCGCGACTCGGCTGGCATCGGCCTGGCTTCTATGCGTGAACGAGTGCGTAGCATCGGCGGCACGCTGGCGATCCACTCCTCGGCTGGCTTGGGCACCGAGGTAATCGCGAAAGTGAGTTGTGTCGAGTCACGTATCGCGACAGCTGGAACGTAGAACCTCTGCCAAACCGGCGGCAGATTAAATGGGCAATCCACAAGCTGGCGTGATTAACAGTGAATTCGCGACTCGGCTTCTCGCTTGCACACTTCTGGAAAGTTTTTTCAGACTGTGAACCAAGGTCCCGCGGCAGCGCGCTGGATACTGAAGACTGTTGCCTTGCATGTGCCCTGGCTCGTTGAAGTTAGCTATCTTCGCGGACATCGAAACCCGAGACCGGCTTGGCATCAAATATGCTCTCGGGTTTCTTGCGGGCTACTCGGTCGGATGCTCGAATCCCCAGCCACCGAGGGAAAAAGGAAAGGCCTGAGATTTGCCAGCTCTGCTATCGTTAGCCCGCACCACCCTGTTCGTTGGTATCGCAACGGAAGTACGCACTTTCTATAGGGCTCGGCGCCCACGTTTCACCGCCCCTCTCTTGGCCCGTCATCTTTCCAGCGTTTCGCATAGAATTTGTTGATCAACGCCTACCTTAATAGGGAGACGCTTGTCTGAAATCAGAGATGCTGACAACATGCGTACGCCCATTCGATAACACCAGCGAGGTACCATGAATCAGATTGATCTGAGGGGACGTAAAGCAGTCGTCACGGGAGCAGCGCAAGGCATTGGCTTCGCCATTGCTTCCCGGTTGGTGGCATCGGGTGCGGCACTTTCGCTCTGGGATCGCGATGAAGTTCAGTTGCACAAAGCGCAAGCCGATCTCAGCGCTCGAGGCGAAGTGTCGAACGAAGTTGTGGATGTGGCCTCCGCCGAGAGTGTAAAAAAGGCCGCCAAGTCCGCTTTGGAAAAACACTGCCGAATCGACATCCTCGTCGCCAACGCCGGTATTGCCGGTCCGAACCTCAAGTCCTGGGAGTATCCGCTGGACGCCTGGAAACAGGTGATGGACATTAATTTGACGGGCGTTTTTCTGTGCTGCGGCGCAATCATCCCTCATATGTTGAAGCAAGACTACGGCCGCATTGTGAATGTGGCTTCGATTGCAGGCAAAGAAGGCAATCCGAACGCCTCGGCTTACAGCGCTTCGAAGGCCGGAGTGATCGCTTTCACGAAATCATTGGCAAAAGAAACCGCCAACAAGAACATCGCCGTGAATTGCATTACTCCCGCGGCAGCGCGCACTCGCTTATTCGAACAAATGAGTCAGGAGCACATTGACTTCATGCTGTCGCGCATCCCGCGCGGACGCTTTCTGGAACTGAATGAAGCGAGCTCCATGGTCGCGTGGCTGGTCTCTGAAGAAAATTCCTTCACCACCGGCGCCGCCTTCGATCTCAGCGGCGGCCGGGCGACCTACTGAAGGGCCGAGTCAAATCCAAAATGGTCGTCGATCAAGCGTGTGCTTCGGACCCAACTTCGTTCGACGCTTGGTGCGGCAAAACGTCGTGGAACTGCGCTGCTTCGGTCGAACCAGCGAGTGCTGTCGTCGACGAGTGGCCGCCTGAAACCAGCTGAGCGATTTCGTCGAAGTAGCCCGTCCCGACGAACCGCTGGTGTGTGACGGCACGGTAGCCGGCTTCCTGCGCCGCGAATTCTTCCTGCTGGAGCTTCGAGTAGGCAGTCATGCCGGCCTGGGCATATCCGCGCGCAAGCTGGAACATGGCCATGTTGAGCGAATGGAAGCCGGCGAGCGTAACGAACTGAAACTTATAGCCCATCTTGCCGAGTTCCTGCTGAAAATTGGCGATGGTGGCGTCGTCGAGCTTTTTCTTCCAGTTGAACGACGGTGAACAATTGTAGGCCAGCAGTTTGTCCGGGAATTTAGCATGGATCGCATTTGCGAATTTCCTGGCTTCGGCCAGGCCCGGCGTGGACGTTTCGCACCACAGCATGTCGGCATAAGGCGCGTAGGCCAGGCCGCGCGCGATGGCGGCATCGATGCCACCCCGGAACTGGTGGAACCCTTCCGGCGTGCGCTCTCCGTAAATAAATTCCCGGTCACACGGATCGGCGTCGGCAAGAAGCAATCCGGCGGAGTTGGCATCCGTGCGCGCAATGAGAATGGTCGGCACGCCACAGACGTCGGCGGCAAGACGCGCGGCGATAAGTTTCTCGATGAACTCGCGCGTGGGAACCACGACTTTGCCGCCCAGATGCCCGCACTTCTTCGCGGAAGAAAGTTGGTCTTCGAAGTGGACCGCGGCGGCGCCCGCTTCGATCATGGACTTCATCAATTCGTACGCGTTGAGAGAACCGCCAAAGCCGGCTTCGGCGTCGGCGACAATCGGGGCAAGCCAGTAGGTGCCTGACTTTTTCCCTTCGGCAGACTCGATCTGGTCGGCGCGCAGCAGTGCGCGATTAATGCGCTTCACCAGATTTGGCGCGCTATCGCAAGGATAGAGGCTTTGATCGGGATACACGTCGCCCGCACTGTTTCCATCCGCCGCAACTTGCCACCCGCTGCCATAAATAGCTTTCAGGCCACCCTGCACCATTTCGATGGCCTGATTTCCGGTGATGGCGCCCAACGCAGGAACGTAGGGATCGCTATGCATCAAATTCCAAAGCCTCTCGGCGCCCAATCGAGCAAGCGTGTACTCGATCTGGATGGAGCCGCGCAAGCGCAGCACATCGGAATACGAGTACGGGCGCGAAATGCCGGCCCAGCGGGGATTTGTCGTCCAGTCCGCGTGATTATGATTGTGATTGCCATTGGCCCCGTTCGTTCCATTTGCTGACATTCGCGTCTCCTTGCGCTTTCGTTCTTCAGTGGCCGATGTACAGATCTTGCGAACAACGTGTGAATCGATGGCGGGCCCCACTTCTCCAAAGACCAAATCAGACCGGATTAAACTCACCGCGGCGAATCATTTCCTCGCTAATGCCGCGTGCCTCGCGCAGTGTTGCCGCGAGCTGCGAATTTTCTCTCGCCGTTTCGCACAGCAGCCGGTCAAGCTCCTCATCGAACAGTTGCTGGATGAGTTCCGGCGCATGAAGAATCGGAGCGCCGGCTTCATCGAGAATCTCGATTGAGTCCGAATGCATCATGCGCTGCGCGATCATCAGGCGGTAAATGCGGTCCGTGGCAAGGTCTTCCATATAACCATCAAGAAGGCTGGCCCCTTTGCCGTTAAGAACGCCGTTGCGATAGCGAATTACAGTTCGAATCGCGGCGCGTGTTCCCGCTAGCGTGCGCTTGCCGACGCCCGTGGGAAGCGGCCGGAGATCGGGGCGGGTATGCACGCTTGCCGGTCGCGCCTGAAGCTGATTGGGAACCGGAAATTGCGAGACGGCGATTTCGTTCTGATCGGGATGGCCGGTCCAGGCACCATCCATCAAGGAAAGAGATTCGTTTTTCTTGTCCTCAGCGAGAACCTTCAGGGCGCGAGCGTTTAATTCGGCGTCTTCGCGGCTGGGATACAGAGCCGTCATGCCACCGATGGCAAGCATGCCGTGCTTGTGGCAAATCTCTGGCATGAGGTTGCGCAAATTCTGGAAGAACCCGACGTTGTGGGGAATGGTGTTGCGGTCGGGAAGCACCCATTCCGGATTTTCCAGATTGAAATGAATCAGGCTGGCCATGTAGTCCCAGCGGCCCAGATTCAGGCCGAGGATGTGGTCGCGCAGATTCCAGGCGAACTCCTCCATCTGAAACGCCAGAGGATGCGATTCGACAAGCGCCATGCACTTGATGGCATTCAATGGCCAACCCTTGGCGCGGGCCACCAGTTGGAACAGATCGCGCCACCACAGAGCCTCGTCCGCACATTCGGATTTCGGAATGTAGAAGCACAGCGGGTGCTTGAGCGATTCGAAATCAACTTGATAGGCAACCATCGCAACGTCGAAAAGCGACGCAGGCAAGAGTTCGCCCGGGAGAACTCCGGCTTGATGAAGATGCAGACCGCGAGGACGCGTAAAAATGACGGTCGGGCTAGATTTAACGGCAACGGTCAAATCGCGCTTGCGGTCGAAGTACGTCAAACGGCCGCCAAGTGCCTCGAGAATATTCTTGATTCCGCGCTGGTTGTGCTCCCAGGTATTTGCGGTCGAGTCCTCGAGATCGAGCATGACGCCTGGAGCGCCGGAGTTCAGCATTTTCACCACGAGTTCCGCTTCGTCGGCCGGACCCGTCATCTGATTGCGCTGGTCGGCACACCATTCGGGAAGCTCGATGCGCCAGGAATTTGTAGTGGCGACCGATGGCGGCAGGTAGTCGGGGAGCTTACCTGCCTGCGCTTCGGCTAAGGCGCAATCGCGGCGGACAACGAGCGAGCGCTGTCGAGATGTGAGCGCAGCATGGAGCGGCGCCAGGAATTCAATAAAGCCGGCAGGGAGATCGCGAGTGGCATCAAAGTCCGGCGGGGCGGAATTGAGCGGAACACTGCGATTCCAATGGGATGGCGGCTCCGCTGTCGTGCTCATCTTTGTGGTCGTTGTAGCCATGCTCTCTGATCCATCCTTCCGTCGGACTGCCGCAGAATTGAGCAACCACTTTGCCCACGTTGGAGTAGACTGCGAGATAGCGTCCTTGTCAAAATGACCCGTCCGAATCGGACGAGCGTTCAAATTGGGCCAGTTACCAGTTGTTTTGGGCTCCGCGGATCCTGGGACCTCACCTCTTGGAATATAATTCGCTCCGCAACCGAGGAAGGCCATGTCTTCTTCCCTGACGCGCAACCGATCAGCAACACAGCGCACAGAAATTCCTGACGAATTCCTGAAACAGCTCAAGGAAGACATTGCCTGGCGCAGAATCGACAGCGGCCTGCGGTGCCTCGCCGCCCACAAAGCACTGGTCGAATCGTGCGAACTGCAACAGAAAAACGCCGCGGTCCTGCTGGGCTATTTTGCGCAGTGGGTCGACCTGGGATTTCCGGGCAGAGAACTTCTGAAGCGCCTGCTGTCGCGTTCTTCCAGCGTTTGTGCCGAGACGCTTTCGTTGCTGGAATATGCTCACTTGAGTTTGGCCAACGGACTGGTGGCCATGTTGGAGGAGGAATTCGCAAGCGCGATCAATCGATTTGAAGCTGTCCTGGCTCTTGAGGCGGAGATCAGCGATAAGCAAATGATCTCCATTGCGAATTTCTGGATCGGACGATGCCTGCGGCGCCAAGGGCGGTACGATGACGCTCTGGCATATGTGGCACAAGCACGCGAACTCGCCTTGCATCTGATGTACCCCAAAATGGCCGCCGTGATGCGCGTATTAGAAGGATGGATCGCTTTCCAGAAAGGCCAGCCGGAAGAAGCGGCGAGGATTCTCGGCGAGGCCGAGGAGGTTCTGGCGGACACCGACGACTATGTGACTCTGGGCAACATCAGTTCGGCATACGGCAGAATCGCTCGTCGGCAAGGAAACTACGAACAAGCACTTTCCAGATTTCAGAAAGCGATTGAGCTGTATAACAAACGCGATCCCCACAACCGCAGCCTGGCGCGGTCGTTCGTTAACATCGCATTCGTGAAGAGACTCCTCGCGGTTCACCTTGGCGACAAGATCGATTCAGAAGCGGCGAAATTCAGAAAGAAACGCCAGCGCACGACGAAATCCCCCGCCCTTCCCAAACCCCGGGGACGCGAGCAACTGACTCGCCTGCGCCACGAGGCGTTCGAACATCTCGCCAAGGCTCATGAAATCTACGAGCGCTACGATGATCATCGTGGCAACGGAAATGTTCACATTACCCGCGGCTATCTGAACCTCGACAGCGGCGGACTCGATCGCGCCGCAGCCGACGGGGCTGCCGCGTTCCAGCTGGGCGACGAAAAAAAAGACAGCATACTGAAGGCGCGGGCGCGCATGCTGCAATCCGCGGTGGAACGCGCCAAGTTCGAGGAGCAGATTGACGAAGGAGCGAGCCTTGTTCCTTCGTCGCAACGCGCTTGCGAATTCGCTCGCGAGGCACAGGAGGCTTCAACGAACACGCAGAATAGCCGCCTGAAAGCGAAGGCGGACATCGCCCTTGGTTTGGCGCTCTGCCTTGGCTTTCCGGAAGATCTGGAAGCGGCGCAGCAATGTGCGGACGGAGCGGCGGCGCTGCTGAAGCCCGCACATCAGGATTACGTCTGGAGGGAGCTGCAGGATCTTAAGCGCAAACTTCGCGGGGCCGGCAACATCAATGCAACGCTGCGGGAATGGTCTCAGGGCATTGTCGGAAACAAATCGTTTCAACAAGTGAGCGAAGAATTTGCGGCCATCGTAATACCGAAGGTGTGGAGGCGCGAAGGGTGCAAGATAGCGCGGGTGGCGGCGCGATTGTCGATCTCGCCGAAGAAAGTTCGGAGACTTTTGAGAGATCAGGGATTGCTGAACAACAACAAAAGATGAGTGGTCTTAAGCTATCGGTGAAGCAGCGTCGAAACTCATGAATATCTTCATACAAGGTGTCCGTTAACGATTCGATCGCTAGCATCCCGGGCCGAGTCGTTCCAACTCATCTCTGCCGCCGCTGGAATGAAGCTCATCGCCCGTTCTGTCAGCGCGGTGATGGTCAGGCCGGGATTAACACCAAGGTTCGCGGCGATCACCGACCCGTCACAGATGTACATATTCTTGTAGTTGAAGACGCGGTGGCGAGAATCAACCACTCCGCGACACGCGCAATCCGCAATCACGCAACCGCCGATGCAGTGCGCCGTGCCAGGAACATCGAAGAGGATCTCCGGAAGCAGGCTCATCGCGAACCCACCGGTGAGTTGCGCGAATTTTTTCGCGAACTCGTTGGCCCTGGGAATGTACGTTGGCACCTTCTCGCCGCGGCTCACGAGAAACTTCCGGAAGGGCCAAAACCAGGGACGTTGCCAGCGCATTTCGATCTCGCCGTCCAGCGCCGGCCCATTTCCATGACGGCGACGCGATAGCCCTTCTCCACGAGTCGATGCGCGGAAACGCTGCCGCCGAAACCCGAACCGATGACGATAAAATCGAAATCGAATTGGTTGTTACCATCTGCCATAATGACTCACTGCGACGGCGCACACATTGCGACGCGCGCCCTGACTTTTTCATCAATCACTTGCCCAATCATCCTTAGCGCTTCGGCACTTTGCGGTGAATCAGGGCCAAACATCTGGAAAACATGGTTCATGTCCGGCCATGTTTGCAGGACAACATTCGCTCGCTGCTGTTGGGCGCGATCCGCGAAGGCTTGAATGCTGTCGTACAAGATTTCGGCACGACCGGCTTGGATATAGATCGGGGGAAGGCCGCTAAGATCGGCCCGTATCGGCGACACGAGGGGATTCGATCGTTCAGCACCGTCGCAGAACCAGTCTGCCCACTGCTGCAGCATTCGCTTCTCGATCCAGTCGAATTCCCAGTCGCCGGTGAGGTCAATTTCGAAATCGGTTGGCGGTGAGAGCGCAATCGCCAGTGCTGGCAGAGGAAGCTTTGAATCTCGCGCGGCCAGAAGCAAAGCCAGCGCGAGGTTCCCGCCGGCCGAATCGCCGGCAACAATCAGATTTTCAGGATGGGCACCCTTTTCCAGCAGCCACCGGTAGGCATTGAGCGCATCTTCCAACTGCGACGGGAATCGATGTTCGGGTGTCAGACGGTAATCGAGAGCAAACGTTCTGGATTTCGCCGCCAGAGTAATCATGGCGATAAAGTTGGCATAGGCCCGCGGATAAAAGGAATATCCTCCGCCATGCAAATACAACATGGTTATACTTGCTTCCGTTTTCTTGCCGGCAGACCAGCTTCCCCGGAACTTTTCTCGAGCCACCGGCGTGGTGCTCACTTCCGACAGCGCCGGCGAATCAATCGCAACCGAGTCCAGATAGCGGCGCGCTTCCTTCACATCGCTCATCTGGAAAGCAGCAATCGTTTGTCTCTTCAACATCTGTGTCGCGAGTTCTACGAACCAGTTCCAGTTCGGCAGGCGTGGACCTTTCACTGCCCGGCGAACGGACACTTCAAGGGCAGCTTGCAGCAACTCAACCGCGCAGCGCAGGCGGTAGCGCAGCGGGCCTCTGAAATGTACGTGGGCATTCATGCCATCTCCGCTCTTACGCACAAAGGGAAACCGCGTCGCGAACGCGCGCTCCAGCCGTGCAGAGTCTTTCGCGGTCCTAAGCAATCAACTCTGCCAAGTCCTTTTTCTCCGTGTCCGGGGACTCTGGCGATTCTGCCGACTCGACTGGAGTGGGCGGCTCGAGAGTAATGGTTACAGGATCGGAAGCTGGAGGTGGCGCGGGCTCCGGGATTAGCGCGGATGTTGATGCGACCTTCGTTTCGGTGCGCACGCGTTTTTCTTTCTTTTTCTTTGCTTTACGTGCAGGCTTGACCCCGGCGGCATCTCGCAATTCTCTGTAACTCAACTGCAGAAGCGTTTCTAAACGCCGCAGATCCGGTACTGCGTGCACATCTCCGCTGAAACCGAAATACGCCGTTCCGTTGTACGTCAGGATCGCGCAGTTGAGTGCCATCTCGCCGCCAATCGGGACATACGGATAACAGTGCAACATCTTGTGGCCCAGCAAATAGAGCGGAACCTGCGGTCCCGGCACGTTCGTGCAGACCATGTTAAACGGCGTGAACTGCAGCCGGTTCAGGATTTGGCCTCCCATCGCCTGTGCGGAATTCGGCAGCAGGCCGATCAAGCCGCCAGCCAAACTAACCAATTCGGCGGCGTGCGCGCGTTTCAGAAACTCCGTTCTCTGATGGACGGCAGCAAGCAGCTTCCGGGGCTTGCGAATATCCAGCGGAATCGTGACCGGGACCAGAGAGATGCGGTTTCCCAATTCGCCCGGACTTTCATTGCCACGCAGATTCACCGGAATCATCATGCGAAACAGACGCCCTTTGACGTTATCGCCGTGCAGTTCCACGTAACGCCGCACGGTCGCCGTCACCAGCGCGAGTATGACGTCATTCACACTGGTCCCGCATGTCTGCTTTATGGCTTTCACTTCTGCCAGTGGAATTTCGGCGCACGCGAATTTCTGCGGTCCACGGTAGAGAACGTTGAAGCACAAACGCTCGGTAGGCGCGACGAGTTCCGGAAGCAGACGGGTAAACTCGTCCGTGGCCAGATTTCCGATGTTCGCGGCAAAGCGTTCCGCCATGCTCGATACGTCGGCCAGCGCGTTCAGAATTCGCTTGATGACCTCGGAATACGAATCGACGCAGCCGGTCGCCACCGAAGACAAAAAGTCTCGAGGCGGCGGGACACGCAGCCGAAGCCGTCGTTTCGGCAGACGCGGCGCTTCAGGGCTTGCATCCAGCAACACATTCATGATTCCCACGCCCGCGATGCCATCGGCAAGGCAGTGGTGTAGGCGGAGGATCAGCCCGGTGCGATTCCCTTTCATTCCATGCACAAAGGTCAGATCCCAGAGCGGGTGTTGCCGGTCCATCACGGTACTCAGAATCTTCCCCGCAAGCGCCTTCAACTCTGTTTCGGTGCCGCGCTTGAGCGTCACTTCGCGAACGTGATTGCGGATTTCGAAGCTCGCGTCGTATTCCCAACTGGGCAGTCCAATATTCAGCGGCGGAGCCACCAGGCGCTTCAAGTAGCGCGGAATCAGCGGCAGCTTCGACTCGATAAACTGCACACAAGCCTCGAAAGCGATATCGCCATCAAACACGCAGACACACGCCACGTTCAGCGGCATATCCTCGCGTTCGAGATGAAGGAAAACCGTGTCGCCCCAGGAAAGGCGATCACCATGCACGTCACCTTGCTCGTTGCTCTGCATGTGCAATCTCCTGCTCAGCGTCTGACTCGATTGCCTATTCAACCGCGTCAGTCAGTTCACGAATGAAAAGCGCGATGACAAATTCACCAGCTTCAGCACCTTGTAGATACTCACGCTGACGCCGCACAGTACGACCCTGACGCCCTTGCTTTCGGCGGTGCTCGCAAAGTCTTCCATCCCCCGCAGCGCGCCCGGACCTATCCGCCGCACGGAAGTAAAATCCAAAACCACTTCGTCCTCGGCGCTATCCAGTTTGTCCACCGTCTCTTGAAGCACCTGGACAATGCGTTCTTCATCGGTCTTCAGCAACACCACGGTCATTGACATGTGCCACCATCCGCTACGCGCTCTGATTCTGAAATACCTGTGCCACCTTCGCATGGCCTCGTCCGCGATAAGCCTCCCAAAACAAGTCCGCCAATTCGCTCATCAGTGGCATGCGGGGGTTCGATCGCCAGGACGGATCGTCGAAGGCAAGCTTCGTCAAATCGGGCATGGCGTGCTCGAATTCTTCCCTGGAGATTCCCAGCGCGGCAATCGAGCGTGGAAACTCAAGTTGGTCGAGTAGCTGTTCTGTCGCCGCCACCAGGTTCTTCACCTTTTCTTCAATCGTGCCGCCGCCCAGACCCAGCAAATCCGCGATCGTGGCGTATTTCTTGTGCGCGACAAATCCCTTCTGATACGGCGACGGCAGGAATTTGGTGGGCACAGACGCGTTATACGCGATGACGTGCGGCAACATCAGCGCATTGGCCCGGCCGTGCGCCACGCCGAAGCGTGCTCCGAACGCATGCGCCAATGCGTGATTCACACCCACCGATGCGTTGGAGAACGCCATCGCTGCGATGCACGCGGCGTTGTGCATCATTGAGCGCGCCTCTTCATCGCGGGGATGTTCGTACGCGATAGGCAGATATTTGAACACCAGCCGGATCGCCTGCATGGCGTTGGAATCGGTGTACGGCGAAGCGTACGTGGAGACTCCAGCTTCCAGCGCGTGCGTCAGGCAATCGATCCCGGTATCGGCGGTAAGGCCCTTCGGCATGGTCATCACAAATTGCGGATCGACAATGGCCACATCCGGGCTTAGCGAATAGTCGGCCAGCGTTACCTTCCGCCCGCGCTCCTTGTCAGTCAGCACAGCGAACGGAGTAACCTCACTTCCTGTTCCGCTGGTCGTGGATATGGCAATCAGCCGCGCTCGTACAACCTTTTCGGTCGGGTACTCAATCACGCGCTTTCGCAAATCCAGAAAGGGCGCGGCCAGTTCTTCCAGGTCGGACTGCGGCGACTCGTACTTCAGTTTCATGATTTTGGCCGCATCGATCACGGACCCGCCGCCCAGCGCGATAATTTGATCCGCTTTGTAGAAATTGAGCGTCTCCACTCCTTGCATCACCACCTTGATCTCGGGCTCCGCGTCGGGAATCACCAGCACGTGCACGCGGGTTCCCTCGGGAATGCAGCGTCGGACAAGGTCCACGTGGCCGATTTGCTCCAGAGCCGGACTTGTCACGATGACGGTGGAAAGCGACGGAAACTGTCTAACGTTCTCCACCGCGTTCATGTTGAAATAAATCTGATTGGGGACTCGGTACCACATATGCGCTTGTGTCCTCCGAGCCACACGCTTGATATTCAGGTAGTGATAGATATTGATGTTGTCGGTGGTGCTGTTGCCGCCACCGGTGCCGCATCCGAACGAGAAGGTTGGCACCAGATCGTTGTACACGCCGCCAACTGCTCCCACCGAACCAGGCGAGTTCACGATGATTCGCCCGGCGTTCATCGCTTCGCTGAACTTCCGTATGACTTGCTCATTGCGCGAAAAAATCACCGCCGTATGTCCCAGCCCGCCGGCATGATTCACGTCGACGCACACCCTCAACGCCTCATCAACCGATTTCGCGCGGTACACCGCGAGAACCGGAAACAGCTTCTCAACCGACAGCGGGTATTGGGGCCCTACACCTCGAACCTCCGCGATTAGCAATTTCGTGTCCGGCTTTACAGCGAGACCGGCAAAGCGCGCGATATCGATGGCTTTCTGCCCAACAGCCATGGGTTGCATAAATCCGGTCTTCGGATCGATGACCGTGCGCGCCAGCCGTTCGGCCTCAGGTTCGTTGCAGACGTGCGTGCCGAGCTCTGCGAATTTGTTCAGCACCAGATCATAAATTTCATCGTCGATCACCACGGTTTGCTCGGAAGCACAAATGGTTCCGTTATCAAAGGTCTTCGAGACGATGATGTCCACCACGGCGGTATTCAGGTCCGCTGTTTTTTCCAGATAGACCGGAGTGTTGCCCGGGCCTACACCCAGTGCTGGCTTACCGGAGCTATAAGCGGCTTTGACAGCGCCCGTTCCGCCGGTTGCGTCAATTAAGCCAACATCTTTGTGCCGCATCAGGAAGGAGTTGTCCTGCAGCGTGTGCGAACTCAAGCAGGAAAATACCCCTTCGGGCGCGCCGTGCTTCACCGCGGCTTCGTACATGATCTTCACGGCCTCGGAGCAACAACGCCAGGCGTTTGGATGGGGGCTGAAAATGACCGCGTTGCGCGTCTTGATGGCAATGATGCACTTGAAGAGCACCGTGGAAGTAGGGTTCGTAATCGGCGTGATGGAAAAGATCACTCCGATCGGTTCAGCCACTTCCACAAGATTTCGCTCCGGAATCTCGCGAATGATGCCAACGGTGCGTTTGTCCTTGATGTAGTTGTACGCGAATTCCGTGGCCACCATGTTCTTGACGACCTTGTCTTCCATCACCCCCAGCCTGGTTTCTTCGGCGGCCATGGCGGCGAGATGTTGCGCGTGCTTCAGACCCGCCAGCACCATCGATTTCACGATGCGGTCGACATCCTTTTGCGTGAATTGCGCAAACAGGGCGGCCGCGGTTTTGGCCTGACGGACCAAGTTCTCCAGATGGGCAATGCGTTCTTCGGTCAGGCATTCGGCGGCTGGCGGAATCTGCAATTTTTCCTGCACTGCATCGCGCGTAGTCATGGTTGCTCCCTTCGCGGCCTCCCGTTCGCACAGAGAGCGCTTGCCATCACAAACGATTCGCTGCTGATGAACGTTGATCTCTGCTTCGTGTCTGGATTGCCCCAGCAAGTACAGCAAAGCTTGTTTCTGTAAAGAATTACCGGGAATTGTGAATCTGTGTGATTTGGATTTCCTGCAGGACTGGATCGCACGTCAATGCGGTCGAGAGGTACCGCAAATCTAAACCGGGCTAGCATCCCGGCTCCTTCTTAGGACTGTTCGATGCAGTGACACTAGGCGCGGCGCATCGACAAGTATGTGACTTATGTCACGGTGTGGAGTGACTTCGGCAAGGTACGCAAACGTACGAAGCGTGCCGCTGCGGTTTATTGCCTGGGCGTCTGCGACGAGGGACCTTGCAAATTACTCTCCGGCCAGGCGGTGGGCCACTACGCTGTATACCAACGGGCTGAATACCATTCCGACGTGCGTGGCGGAGATTTCCACGTCGATTTCCGGGTCGCCGGTTCGGCAAACATGCCAGTCCAGTATGCCGTCGTTCCTGGCATAGATAGCGGTCTGACGCACCGAATTCGGCAGCTTCCCTTTCAAGGACTCCAGAAAATCGCAAGTGCAACGCGACGTGTAACAGGCAGGCAGGACGCTACGGCCGTGTTTTTCCAGAATTTGCTTTCGCACCAAATCGGCCGCGCGGAGGATGGAAGCATGACCGGCCACGCCGCGGATGGGTGACCCCAGGGTAATCACCGACGCCACGCAATCAGACATTTGCGACGCGGCGGCCAGCGCGATGGCACCGCCCAGGCTGTGCCCGATCAGGTGAACCTTCCCGCGACTCGCCTTACAGGCCTTCTCGATCGACTCGTTCACGTGACGCCGGATTAGAAGGTTGGGGCAATCCGCGTTCATGTGGATTCCAGAATAAAATGGCTCGTACCCGATGCGGCGCAGCCAGTTGCGGAATTGCGTCAAGTACAGGTCGGTACCTAGGAATCCTGGTACCAGCACCACTGCCGAGCCGTCTCCGTGGGGCACACCATAGCCCCAGTAAAGAGGAGACAGCCTCAGAAAAGCCAGTTCCACGCCTACCAGCCATTCGTGCCAAGCGTGTGATTGTGATGGTTCTCCGATTTCTGTTTGTGGCATCAGGCGTCGGCGAGGTGACATGCGCGCCTCAGTTTACACAAAGAAATACAAAATGCAACTTTGCGGCTGCTTGTGAAATCGCAAATCGGTCAACCCGCTGCCGATTCCCCCTGGTTGTCGGGAGGAATCGGCAACAAGGTTCATACTTTTTGGATAACATCGGCACGTGACAACAGAAATAGCTGAAACACCGTATGAGTGCTTAGTAGCTGCCTTAACTACTTGTGCCGCGCCTCTCGAAGCGGCCTAAGCAGTGGCTGGTTCCCTTTCCGCCTCTTTCCGGTGCGCTGTCACGTGCACGTTCTTGCCGCGTGTCTTGCGGGTCTCGTCTCTGGCCGATCCCCTCTTTGGTTTCATTGCCAGATCCAGCAGCGACTTCTCCGCCGCCACCAGGTTCTTGACGCTCTTTTCTGTCAGCTCTCCCCAGGAGCGCTGTACAGGTTTACGCGCCGCCGCTTTGCGTCCGTCCTTGGCTTCGCTTACGGCTTCCAGTTGCTCGATGGCCAAGTCGAGCAGCCTTTTCTGCGCGTCCACGTACTTCTCGGCGCCTTCCCGGGCCATTTTTGTCAAAACTTCCATGCGTTCCCGCGGCTTTCCACTGGACTTGCCGCCATTCGCAGCGGCGCTCACCTCATGCGAAGCGAGGTCCAGGAACTTCTTCTCGCTCTCCACAAAAGCCTCGACGCCGCGGCGCGCTAACTCCGCTACTCTCGCCCCGGCCTTCACGTCTTCGCCTTCTTGAAAAGACTCCGCCATGGCGTGCGTCTCTTCCGCGGCCACATCCAGCAAGCGCTTTTGCATGCCCACCAGTGTTTCCATGCGATGACGCAAAACCTCAGCGGCAGCGCCCGCCGGCACCGGCAGCCGCAGTCCTTCCTTCACGCCATCCACCACCAGCGCGGTCTCTCCGGCAGCGAAGTCCAACAGGATTTTCCCTGCAGTCGTAAAGTTCTTGACGCCCTTGTCAGCTAGTCCTGCCAGCATCGGGCCGGGACGGAACGGCGGTGCCGCAAACTGGTCGCGCACCATTCCGAAGACCAGGGCATTCTCTTGAGCCGCCAAATCCAGTACGATCTTTTGCGCCGCAACAAGACTCTCGATCCCTTGGCGCGCCCAACCCATCAACGGGTTCGACGGCGGAGAGGCTCGAGGTGATTTCTTTTCCCTTGGGGGCATGGTTGAATCTCCTCTCGTTCCTTGGTATACTGCATTGCAGTATCCGGCTTCACTGTACGGCCCGGTCCCACCCGTGTCAAGCTCTTTCTCGGGGCCGGGAATGCAAGCACGGCGGCTTGAGGCATTATGAAAAATTCTGAAGTTCTCATCCGCAAATACAGCGATCGGCGGCTCTACGATATTGGCGCCAGCCGCTACGTGAAACTCGACGACATCGCCCGCATGGTTCGCGATGGCAGCAATGTCCGCGTGGTGGACGGGCGCACCGGCAAGGACCTGACTCACATCATCCTCACGCAAATCATCGTGGAGGATGCCAAGGAGCGGCAGATTGCCCTGCCGCTGGAATTACTCACGCAAATCGTCAGGGCCTCCGATAAGGCCACTCACGATTTCTTGTCCTGGTATTTAACCAGCACGCTGGACCTTTATCAGAAGGCCCAGAACACCGTTAACTCTGGCTTCTCGGAAGCGCAGAAGGCCGTCTCGACTCCTCTCGATTATGTGCGCAATCTACTGGCTGGCCACTCGTGGCCGCCGGCACCGGAGGGTGGAGAAATGGAACAACTGCGACGCCGCGTTGAAGAATTGCAGCAGCGCCTGGCGCAGCGCAAAAAGCCAGCCCGTCGCCCCGCTAAAAAGAAGCGCCGAGCCTGACACAGAGTGCTTCATTCGCGATTGGGGGAATGGAATGGCCCAAGGCGCAAAGCAAACGGCGCTAAAGCCTCATACCTTGAAGGCCTTCGAGGCATATGTGCGCAAAGCCGAAGCTGAGATGGAACAGACCGAGCTCGAAAGCAGTTCGTTCCTATGGTCTGACGTAAGTTCCGAAAGATCCCAGCAAATCCAACGAGGGCAAATTGTGGCGCAATTCTGGTCCGGCAAGGGGCCTCTGAGTGTGCCAGATGGCTTAATCCATGACTGGATCGGCGCCGCATTTATCCCCGCTACGAGCCTCAAGAAAACGCTGGCCCTGATCCAGGACTACGATAATCATAAGAATATTTACAAGCCGGAAGTGATGGACTCAAAGCTGCTCAGTCATCGCGACGACGATTTTCAAATTTACTTGCGCCTTCTGAAGAAAAAGATCATCACCGTAATCCTCGATACCGATCATAAGGTCCATTACGACTCTTTGGACGCGACCCGCGCCGTTTGCCGTTCCTACACCACGCGGATTGCGGAAGTGGAGAACGCCGGAAGCGCGAAGGAAAAGGTGGTACCTCCCGACACAGGCTATGGATTCCTATGGCGCTTGAATTCTTACTGGAGATTCCAGGAGCGGGATGGCGGTGTATGCGCTGAGTGCCGAGCCATTTCATTGACGCGCGACGTGCCCTTGGGATTGGCATGGGTTATCAAACCCATCATTCAGAATCTGCCCAAGGAATCGCTGATCAAGACCCTGGACTCCACGCGCCAAGCGCTAACCGCCATAGCGAAATAGTTTGTTTGCGTCTGGCCGAATCAGCCGAGCCGGTTCAAACCATCCACATACGCTTTTGCGCTTGCTTCGATGATGTCGGTTGAAACGCCCCGGCCGATCACCCGCCGGTTGCCGATCTCCAGTTGCACCGTGACCTCTCCCATCGCTTCGGTGCCCCCGGTTACCGCGCGAATGTCATAGCGCAAAAGTTTGGCATGCGTGTCGGTGAGTTGCGCAATCGCCTTGTATATGGCATCGACCGGCCCGTCGCCAACCGAAGCCCCTTCCTTGGTCTTGCCGTTCACCGACAGACGCACGGTAGCGGTGGGAATTGCGGAGGTGCCGCTGTAACTTTGCATGTACTCCAGCTTGAGGTGTTGCTTCGCCGGAGGCAGTTCGTCGTGAACCAGCGCGAGCAGGTCTTCGTCGAGCACTTCCTGCTTCTTATCCGCCACGGAAAGGAATCGCTGGTACATGCTGTCAAGCTCTGGCTTGGACAGTTCGTAGCCGAGTTTTTCCAGCCGCGAACGAAGGCCGGCTCGGCCAGTGCGCGCCGTCAGCACCACTCGGCTCTCTGTAAATCCGACGTCCGCGGGAAGCATGATCTCGTAGGTCTGCCGGTCTTTCAGGAAACCGTCCACGTGGATGCCGGAACTGTGTGCAAATGCATTCGAGCCGATGACCGCTTTGTTCGCGGGAACCGGCATTCCGAGCATGTCGGCAACCATGCGGCTGGTGCGAAAGAACTCGTGCGGTTCGACCCCTGTGCTCACTCCGTAGTAGTCGGCTCGCGTGCGGATGCCCATCACGATTTCTTCCAGCGCGGCGTTGCCGGCTCTTTCGCCGATTCCGTTGATGGTCCCTTCCACCTGGCGCGCGCCGTTGCGAATGCCAGCCAGAGAGTTGGCCACCGCGAGGCCCAGATCATCGTGACAGTGCACGCTGATGGTGGCCTTCGCAATATTCGGCACGTTCTCTCGAATCCGGCGAATCAGTTCACCATACTGCTCGGGAACGGTGTAGCCCGTCGTGTCGGGTATGTTGACCACAGTTGCACCAGCATCGATGACCGCTTCCAGCATCTCGAACAGGTATGCCGCGTCGGCGCGGCCCGCATCTTCAGCGTAAAACTGGACGTCGTCAACACAGTTGCGTGCGCGTTTTACGGAATCCACCGCCAGCGCCACCATCTGTGCTCTCTTGGCTTCCAGCGTCTTGCCGTAGCGGTCGTCGCGAAACTTGCCCATGATGTGAATGTCGGAAACGCCGATGCCGGTGTGAATGCGCGGGCGCGCCGCCTTGGCAAGCGCCTTGCCGCAGGATTCGATGTCGCCCGCAACCGCGCGAGACAGTGCGCAGATGGTCGGCCCCTTAATCTCCCCAGCAATCTCCCGTACGGCGTCAAAGTCTTCCGGAGAAGATGCGGGGAATCCCGCCTCGATAATGTCCACCTTCAACCGGGCAAGTTGGCGCGCCAGCGTGATCTTGTCGCGACTCCCGAGGCGGGTGCCCGCTGCCTGTTCGCCATCTCTTAGAGTGGTATCAAACACCGCGATTTTCGATGTGGCCTTCATGCTTGCATCCTTACTAATGTCTTGGATTCGTTACCCTGGGCAGAACAACCGAACGCCCTAGCATACCGCAGGCAGGCATCGGGAAATCGACACGACGCGGAAAATACTGCGCTATTCGGGGCTTTTTTGTGGCCGGAGTGACGGCCGTCACTGAAAAGGCCCTACCTTTGTGACCCAATCTGGGCCTACCTCCCTGTAGCCGCGCGGCAACGGTGCCCACGCAGCAGCGGAAGCAGTCCCCAGTGGTGACTGATTTAAGAAGAAGCTTGCGTGGGACATTATGAGCCGATCCCATTCCGTTCTAAATGGAAGTAGGGAATATATGAAATGTATGCTCTTTTGCATACTTGCACTGTCTGTTTGTTTGCCGGCCACGGCGCAGCAGTCGGATATAAATCGTTACACCATCTATACCGGATTCGATTATCTGATCAGCCCAGCGCGTAACCTGACGCAACGCGGCTTTGACGTTGATTTCGGCGTCACCGCCAAGCCATGGCTCGGTCTGGGTGGAGATTTCAGTGCCAGTGGGAACGCCATCATCAGTGGCGGCGGTACCATCAACGGAAGCGAGACGGTCTATGCTCCGATACTGACCGCGGCCAACGCGCAGAACCCGCTGGTTCCCCCTCCAAACTTGATTACCGTACCCTTCAAATCGACCACGTACACCTTTGCGGCCGGTCCGCAGTTTTATATCCGCAAATGGAAAAAGATCACTTTCCTGGTGCGTCCCGGCCTCGGAGGAATTCACGAGTCGGCAGACCTCACGTTCCCGCCGGGCCTCGGAGGATTGTTCCAACTGCTCAATATTCCTCCGCCGAAACCTCATCAGTCCGATTTAACCTGGTTCGTCGGCGTGGGCGGCGGCTTCGATCTCAACTTGTCCAAACACGTGGGACTGCGGTTTACCGCCGATTGGATCAACACGCATCTGTTTTCTAACTTGCTTACGGACCGGCAAAACTATGTCCGGTTCACGATAGGTCCAACATGGCGGTGGGGCCATTTGTAATCGTGCAGCACACAAAATGCAGTGAGTGGGAGACACTTCCCAGGCATGAAACCTCGGACCATTAACGACATCTTTTTCACCATCGTGGAACGCGGGCAGCCTCGCGCGATGCTGGTGCGTGAAGCAAACGAATGGGTGCCCCTCAGCTCGCAGGAGCTTTACCAGAAGGTGGCTGGCGTGGCCAAGGTGCTCCGCCGCTGGGGTCTCACCAAGGGAGACCGGCTGGCCATCCTTAGTGAGAATCGCTTTGAATGGGCGGCCGTGGACTTCGCCTGCCTCCTGCTGGGCGCCGTGGTCGTGCCCATCTACTCCACGCTTACCGCCCAGCAAACCGCTTACATTTTGCGGGATTCCGGCGCGAAAGTTGTCGTCGTCTCCACAGAGAAGCAACTGGAAAAGGTCCTCTCCATTCGGGACCAAACAGCGTTGGAAAAAGTGGTGGTGATGGATCAAGTGAAGACCGCCGACGCCACGCAGATACAGCAACTAATGCACGAAGGCCCCGTTGAACGGGATCCGGAATTGGACGCCTTTGCCCGCACCATCACCCCAGACGATCTGGCATCCATCATCTACACCTCGGGAACCACCGGCGACGCGAAAGGCGTGCAGCTAAGCCACGGCAATTTGACGTCGAATATTCAACATTCGCTCGACGGTTTTGATGTTTATCCCGGGCAGATCAGCATTTCTTTTCTGCCGCTATCGCACGTCACCGCGCGTCATGCGGATATCGCGCTGTTGCTCCGCGGAGTGACGATGGCCTATTGCCCTTTCATTGAGCAACTGCCGCAGGCTCTGATGGAGGTTCGGCCCGCTATCTTTGTCGGTGTGCCACGCGTGTACGAGAAGATTTATGGCCAGGTGCAACAGAGAGCCAAAGGATTTCCGAACCGCGCAGTCTATCGCTGGGCTCTCTCCGTGGGCCAGGAACATAGACCTGAGATACTTGCCGGCAAGATTCCGGCGTCCTTGCGCTGGAAACTGGCCAACAAGGTCTTGTTTTCGAAGGTGCGCGAGCGAATGGGTGGAAAGGCGGAACTATTCGTCTCTGGCGGGGCGCCTCTGGGCAAGGAACTGGCGGAGTGGTATGCGAACATCGGGATTCGCATCCACGAAGGCTATGGCTTGACGGAAACCTCTCCGGTCATCGCGCTAAACTCGCCGGTCGCCCACAAAATCGGAACGGTCGGCCGTCCCCTGGCTAACGTTGAAGTGCGCATTGCGGACGACCAGGAGATTCTGGTGCGCGGCCCCTCAATTTTTCAAGCTTATTGGAATCGCTCCGAGGAGACTCGAGACGCATTTGTGGATGGCTGGTTCAAGACCGGCGATATTGGCCATCTGGATGACGAAGGATTTCTGTCGGTGACGGATCGCAAGAAAGATCTCCTGAAAACCTCGGGTGGCAAATTCATCGCGCCACAACCGATCGAGAATGCCCTGAAGCTGAATCCTATGATCGGAGCTTCCGTGATAGTGGGAGACCGGCGGAAATTTGCTTCCGTGATTATTTCGCCCAACTTTCCGCTGTTGGAGGAGTGGGCGCGTGCCAGCCACCTCGTGTTTTCAACCCACAAAGAATTGATCGCGGAACCAGAGGTCAAAGCGCTTTACGACGGTATTGTTGGCGAGTTGAATCGCGGTCTGGCCCGGCACGAAACCTTGAAAAAAGTTTTGCTGGTACCCGAAGAATTCACCGCAGAGGATGGCACGCTCACCGCAACGATGAAGCTTCGTCGCAAGACCATTGCGGAGCGTTATCGCAAGCAGATCGACGATCTGTACGAGGAAGCAGAAACCTCCACTGCGAACCAGGAGAAAGCTCTGCGGCATTCGGCCTGACGACCGCTCTACGACTCTACGTTGCTCGATTCCATCGCAGCTTCTGCTTTGCGGATCGCTTTCTCATGCAATTCCCAGCAATGAATCGCTTTCTTGCATCCTTCTCGCGCCAGGCTAGTGCTCAACTGGCGCTCCGCTTCGTCAAACGTGTCTTCCGCCTCCAGCCTTGCGCGACGTGCTGCGTCGTCCGCGGCCTTGATTTTTTCCACCAGCAGCCTGATTTCCGGGTTGGTTGATGGCGGCGCCTCCTGGCTCTTGGGATGTCGCCGGCCGCCCTTTCCGGATAGTTCGCTCAGAGTCGCTTTCAGCTCATCGTTCCAACGCGCCTTGACGTTTCGCTCCAACCGGTCCAGCGCATCGTTAGCGCGATCGGCCGTCTTTCGTACTCTCGGTTTCTCGAACATCCACTTGAAAACCGACCAATCGATCGCTTCGTTCATCAACTCCTTGGCTTCCTGAACCTCAGCCAACTTTCGCATGCGATTACCAACTTCCCCTCCGGCGCACGACTTCCCTTCCGACCGGCTCGCCACACTCTACGCGAGTCATTGTCCTACAACTGTGGCCCACGCTTCACTTTTTCTAGAACGAGTGGCCCAAGCGTTTCCACAGTTGAATGACCAACATCTTGGCAGTAGTATCCACTGACGATTACAGATCGGTGAGGTTTACGCTGAGCCAGCCACTCGACGCGAAGAAAGCCCTGTTCTACGGTCAGTTTGTTCAGGCCGCTTACACCATGTTCAAGCATCCTGAAGGCCCGGACCCGCTCAGGCCAGAGCCTGCCGGCATTCCACCCACATACGAACTCGGGGCTTGGATTCATATGTCGGACTTCATTCTGAATCTTGAAGAACCAGTTTTCTACGGAATCGTTGCACACGCAGTACAAGATCCCGATTCGCGCATCATCGCCATTCGCGGGACAGAGGGACCGCTGGAGTGGATTGATGACGGAGACGCTGTGCCCGTTTCTTTTCGTCAGGTCCCCGATGCCGGGCGGGTTGCCTGTGGATTCGACAAGATTTACAGCACGTTGAAAGTGGTGAAGCGCAGGTTGCCAGGAACCGGTGTGCGAGCAGAGACCGCCGGGCCGGAAACCTTCAGTGGCTCTTTCGCCCAGCAGCTCGAGCAGTTAGCGATTAGCAGAGAGGCCGAGCGCGGCGAGCGATTGCCCGCAGCCGAGGGGCGAACCAGGCCAAAGCGGCCAACCGTAGTGACCGGCCACAGCTTGGGCGCGGCGCTTGCCACGCTGTTTGTGATGGAGAACAGCGCGAAAGGCAAGTTCGACATCTCGACGATCTGCACGTTCGCGTCACCGCGAGCTGGAACCGGACCGTTCGTGCAACGTTTCAACCAGTTGCCAATTGATTCCTGGAGAATTGTCAATCAAAGAGACGTTGTGCCCAAGCTTCCGCCGCACATTCCTGTCATACTCGATTACAGCCACGTCGAAACTGCCTATCCATTCGATTCCTCTGAATTCGTCAGGAATAATTTGTTGTGCTGGCACAGCATGGAAACATACCTGCATTGGCTCGACTCTAGTTCTCCACTTTTGCCAGAGTGCAGACCGTAACGTCCCCGGCTCCCACCCGCCGTGTGATACAGCTTCTAGATTGGAATCAGGAAGCCGTCGAGCACGCGCACATGCTGCACAATTCACGTAGTGTTCGCGGCTGGATAAATGAGACAGGCTACACGTTTGCGCCGAAGGCAAGCAGACGGCCGTCGCAATCCTTCACTACATACTCGCGTGAGTGCCACGGCATGTTAGCAAGCCCGCGAGTGAACTCCACGCCTTTAGCGGAATACTCTGTATAAAGTGCGTCCACATCCTCGACGAATAAATACGCGTCGAGCAATTCCTCCGAATATTTGTTGGGGTTAGCTTTGGGGGGCGCGGCGCAGCGGAAGTGAATCGCATGCTGATCGCGCGCAACGATGGCGTAAACCGGCGGATCCTGCCACGTGCCTAAACACTGGAAGCCAAGCATGTCTTTGTAATAGGCAAGAGTTCCGGGGATGTCCATGGTGAAGAACTGCGGAGCGATCTGACGGATCATGGGCATAAATCAGAGACAGTCCCCGGTTTCTACCGGTTTCTCCCCGGGTTTCCCTGCCTACATTCGAGCCACACGAAGCCGATTGCTCATGTGGGCCCGCAGCGCAGCGATGCCAAGTAACCCAATGGCAAACAATAGCAACGAACTGGGTTCCGGCGTAGGGCTGGTGGCAAAAGTTCCGTACCGTCCTGGGGGCGCATTCGCTTCAGGGCCGGCGTTGGGGTTGTCCACAAGCTCCGTCGCATTCGCCAGTCCGGCTGCGTAGACAATTGGCCCGCCGGCCACGTCACCGTTGCTCCAAAACTCACCAACGTAACCTCCCGGTCCGGCGATGTCAAAGGTCACGCCAAAGATATCGAACTGCCCACCAGAAAATGGATAGGTTAGCGTGGGAACACCGTTGACAAGGTCATAACAGACCGCCGGGGAGTCTCCCGCCGGGTAAAACAGGTCGTCGTAGGACAGACCGCCTGTGGTAAACGCAATGCCGGGTGTGGCTAGAGTGTTACTCACATACGATACCGGCTGGTACAGCCCGGTAATCGCGCCGGAGACACCAACGTTCGTATCCGAAAATGTTCCGCTGATGCCGGTGATCTCATCGACACCGGGTGACGACCCCGGTGAAACTGTAAGAATACCGGACGCAGTGATTCCATTGCCGTTAAATGAAAAGTTAAACTGATCCGCCATCGCGGCAGACGAAAGCCCGACTACGGCGGCCAACACGAGTATTACGATATAACGTACCTTCATGATACTCCTCCTCAGACTAGGTGCCGGTATAGACTGGACCCTCGATTCACTATTTTTGCCGCGGCTCCAAAAGCGTGCAGCGGTGATCACCGTCAATCGATTTGGGATTGACCCCGGGGCCGCTCCCCAGAGTGAAAATCCCAGGGTCAGAGGAGCAGGAGACTACGATACATCCCGGCGGATGTCAATTGAATGGTCGATGGTCACCTTTCCCGGAATACCCCGGGGAGGAAATCGACAGACGGAACGTTTCCCTTCCCCCGGAAGCAAGATCATGAGTTGGGATTCTGAGTGGATTTGGTAGGGGCGGTGGGGATCGAAGGACCGTCAAAATCCCTAAAGTGCTGTGTTCCCTCATCTTCCGGATCCGCATAAACGAACCGATTGGGGACAACTGAGGACAGAGGATAGCTTTGGAGGCTCGCCCTTCCTGCGTTATCCTTATATTGTAGTCGCTGTTTCGACGCTTCGGGCGTTCCTTCGTTGTACCGTCCGCAGGTTCGGCCTGCCCTTTACTTCCTGGTTGTTCCTTTTTTGTACATCGAGGTTCTATGCGTGTCTTCCGAGGAGAAGAAAAACACAGGCGGAAAGAGCCCAGCCTTGCGTCGTCGTTTTCAGAGTGGAAATTGGCGTTGCAGAAATGGCGTTTGGAGTTGCAAATACCGTGAGTACATCCCGCAACCGGATGGGACTTACAAGATTTTAGACCGCGGGCAGAGTTTCGCCGGTCTAAGCGAACGAGCAGCGAAAGCGGCAATGAATCCGGTTCTCGCCGCAGTAAACCAAGCAAACCTGTCGGAAGCACATCTAGTCGTTCCGATTGGATCGCGAACAATGAGTGATGTCATGGAGGACTGGCGCAAGCTAGTCGCTCCGCATCGCAAGCCACGCGGCGTAGAAACAACAGAGTCCCACTGGCGAGCGCACATCGGTCCAGAACTCGGCCAGATCCCCGTTTCGCAATTGGACTTGCGTCGTGTTCAAGAATTCGTGAACAAGATCAGCCCAGGTCGGAGCGGAAAGCAGGTCGAAAATATCCTGCTGACGCTGACCGGAATGATTCGGCATGCCAGCAAATGGGACAAAGACATAAAGCCGATCAGCGTGTCTGATCTGACCATGCCGGCAAAAGTGAAAAGCAAACCTCGCTTCTATGAGGTTGATGAGATCAAACGCCTCATCGCTGCTGCCTCGGAATCCGGGGCTTCCATCGTCAAGGTGCAAAAACAGCTGCCTGAATGGAATATCCAAGGGGTGGATCCACGAGGATTCCGCTCCTCAGCTTCAAAGCAAAGTGAGGTGGGAGGAACCTCTAAGTGACTGGGCTCCTCCTTCTCGAACCATCCTAAGTTCGGGACTTCCCGCGAGCGAATCTGGCAATGGCCCATACAATAATCAGCGCCAGCACTCCCAGACCGATGAACGGGAGGTAGCTACCCGTCGTCGATTTCGTTTGCACAGGGGCAGCAGGCGCTTCCGCAGTCTCCGGCGGAGCTGCCATGGGCTGTCCCTCGGCAATCAGCAAAGGAGTGTCAGCTGGCGGAGCTGGTGGGGGTATCGGCCTCGTGCTGCTCACACTCTTCTCCTGTGATGGGGCCGACGGTTGTGATGGGACTGACGCCGGAACCTGCGGAACTGCCGGGGGTGTCGGCATCGTGCCGCTTACACTCTTCTCCTGTGATGTGACCGACGCCGGAACCTCTACGATTTTTGTCGCTGTCACCACCATCCCTTTTCTCAGGCCGAAGGCGTCAACCATTTCTCCATTCACCTTGAATTTCTGATCTTTCGGAATCTTGAACGATTGATTCGTTCCGTTTTCCAGCGTCAGGATGACGGAGAGTGGCGGAGTGACATGCCAGACCTTTCCCGTCACCGTTTCAACGGTGGTAACGATCTGGGGAGTAGTTGTTGTGATTATGGTCCGCTGCAGCTTCATGCCCGGTTTCAAGTCATGAATTCCCATCTGTTTTCCGTCAACTGTAGCTTTGGCGCTCTCGGGGACATTCTCAAAATGACGGATCGAGCCATCTGCCATTCTCACCATCAGATCGTTGCCTTCCACTGCGAGAACCTCGCCGCGATCGACCTTGATCACCTGGCTGCTCTGGCCGGCCGTCGTAGTCGTTGATGTCTGCACTTGTGCTCCGGCGCTCAGAGCGAAGGCAATACAAGCTGTCGCTATGGCGAGCACGAGTCCGCTTCTCATCCAATTGTTGCTTGACTTCATGTTCTGTTCTCCTTTGTTGAATTCGACAAAGATTTCCCACTGATTTGCCCGCTGTTTTCAAACTGACCGAGCCGATGAAAACCGAATCAATGCGTAGCCGGACCACGCCTTTGCAGAAAATTCCCCGCAACCGTTTTTGCTACGACGATCCAATTGAATCTCGGGCCAAAGACACGAGATGACATCCCCGCACTAAAAACAGAAGCCGTAGTGCAGCCTGTCGCAATCAGCGCACCGATATGGTCGAACGGCCAACACGAGAGTCAACTTTGCGAGCCCCCTGCGCTTCTCCCTATAGACCTCGCCGTGACAGTAGGGGCATCTCCTGTGTCGGTGAGTTGTGAGAGCTGCGACCAATCCTGTTGGGGTTCGTCCTCGGCTAGAGATGGACGGCTTTTGATGCATAATCCGTACCAACTTCTTGATTATGTGGGTGCCCTCTACTCCGACCGACTCAACTCGATCATCCGCACGAACTCCACTCTTCCTGGCAAACATCGTTTCAGTAGTTCTCTCGCAAAGTCACGCAAGAGGAGATCCACTTGATTCAACTCGCCGTGTGCCCGAGGCATTCGCAGGGAAGGCCGACACAGCCAGCATATTTCGCAGATACCTGGACGGAAACTAGGAATTTCCCTAGTGTGGCAATTGACTGCCAATCCTAGGTTTTCGGTAAAGCGCATTTGTCAGGCACCTCAGATTGATGACCTAATTTATCTTTTCGCTGGATTCTTACAAAACGGTGCCTTTGCACATAAACCTGCAACCCGTTGACGCGCCCGTGCAAGCAAGCTCGTGAGTATTCGCTACCTACTAAGCCAAACCTGCTCAGTAGGCTGGATTAGCAAGTTCTACTGTTTTTTCTTCGTCCCTGGGCTGTGCAGCGTCAAGGCATCTTCAGCATTGAACGGGAACTGGCGAATGACTGTTGCCCTGTACTGCTCACGGTAATGTCCACGCGCCGGTTCTGCGTCAACGTCACCACCTTGAAGTTCTTCAGGATTTTAGTCGTTCTGTTCCTGACTCAAGTTTGGATGTTGCTCACCAAATGTTTTACCTACTCGGGCGTCATGTTGTCTTCTTCCCCATACGCTTTGGTCGAAAGATTTGCTTCCGGTATGCCAAGTCCCAAGTCCGACAAGGAAGCGTTTTGTAATGTCGACGCGGCGCTCCGAAAGGCCTTGATTGTATTCTGGTGTTCGGCGGCGATCTGCATGGCCTTGCAACTCGAGATGCGCATCGGGTTGCTTCCGAGATCTTCCTTGAAGTCGCTAGCTATAGCTAGCAACGTGAGGATCAGTTGCTGACTTTCCGGCAAGCCCTTAGCTGGTGCCGTGGGTAAAGGCAAGGCCGTTGGGAACTAGATGCTTCGGATGGTCAATTGGCTTCCGCCGGAGCTACCAAAGTGATTTCGGCACGACAAACCGCGATGCCGCCGCGTCCATCGCTGACATGGCCCGTAACAGTGTAGTGCGAGGGCTCAAGGTGGGTGGTGTCGAGGTCGACTTCCGAACCGGAGCCGACGATTTGCCCGCCGGTTGATTCCCAGCTAAATATTAGCGGATCGTTGTCGGGGTCACTTGCCACCCCAGTGATGTGCACGCGACCGCCCGGTTGTACCGAGCTTGGACTCGCGGAGCAACTGATCGTTGGCGGCCGATTGGGTCGCGGGTCCACTCGGACCTCCACTACGCAACTCACATTTCCGCCGCGACCGTCATCCACTTGGGCTGTGACAGAATGGGCGCCCGATGCTACACCTGCGGGGTTCCACCGCACTTGCGATCCTGTACCATCAATGGTCCCACCCGTTGTCGTCCATCTATAGGTAAGCCGATCATTGCCCGGATCGCCAGCATCGGCTCGGACCAAAACGGTCTCGCCACTTCCATCGATAACATGGGTCGGATTAGCTGAACAAGACGCTACCAGAGGACCCTCGGGAGGAGGCGGAGGAGGAGCACCGCCCGCTGACCTGTTGGT
This sequence comes from Candidatus Acidiferrales bacterium, assembly GCA_963826335.1. Classification (GTDB taxonomy): domain Bacteria; phylum Acidobacteriota; class Terriglobia; order Acidiferrales; family UBA7541; genus Acidiferrum. Next base: position 145,462 of record CAWGXB010000035.1, read on the forward strand.
GGGTGACTTGCTGTTCAGTACAGATAGCAGCTCCAGCGCGGACGGCGGCGGCGAAACCTCACCCTGGAGGACAATTGCTTTCGCACTAACATCTCTTCCATAAAGCTTTCGGTTTGCCTTATTGTCGGGCCGTAACGTGGAACCCTCGAGCGACACCCCCGCAAAGAGTCCCCGAGCGCGTGAATACGAAAGTATCTCTGCACGTAGGAATACATCCGTGGCAGCAGTTGATTCACGTCCAACAGGCCCGCCGGCAGCCGAGGCAGTAGCGCCGATCTTCACTTTGCTTGTCAATATGCTGCTGGCCGCACGGTCATTCATCAGGAGAAGAACAAAGTCCGTGGCCTGTCCGCCGACCTGCAAGCCAAAGCTACCTCCGCCGAGCGCGATCATCGACGGAGCACCCCACGGTCCTTGAAAGTCGGGCCCTCCGCGGCAAGTCATTACGCCACGCCCGTAGCTTCCACCAACACCAGCAGCGAACTTGAGGGTTGAAGGCACAACGATGACGCATTCTGCTTTCTGTAGCACCGCCGCGGGTATGCCACTCCGCAGTTGCAGGACTTCCCTCATCACCATGCCCGAATTTACGACCCGGTCGCCCTCTTTAGTTTGGGTCTGAATGGTGGCCGCAGTAATCGCGACACCCGCCCCGCCATTATTTGTTACTCCGGAGAATGTCGCCGTCACACGGTAGGCGCCGGGGGAATTTCCAGTCGTATAAAGGCCACTTACTGATACCGAACCGCACTGCGGACTCGGAGAGCAGGCCCAGCTCGCCAGGGCAGTTACATCAAGAGTGCTGCCGTCACTCCAATAGCTCGTGGCCGCCATCTGCACCGTGGCTAACGTTGTGATCGTATAACCTTCAGCCGTTTTGATCGCGTAACCGGCTCCCGTGACGCAGAGGGGGCTGCCGCATGGGCCTGACCCAGTTAAACCTGCCGGCGTGATCATGAACGAAGTTGCAGCGATTCCCCCTCTTGCATCCGTTACTGTCACGGTGGCCTGCTCGCCAGTTATGCCTGTGGGCGAGCCATTGATCAGGCCACCGCCTAATCCCGTGGACATCGATATGCCAGTTGGGAAGCCTCCGGTAAACGCATAGCTGTATGGTTGCGCGCCTCCCGTCGGAGTAATTTGGCAATTCACGGCGATGTACTGCTTAAACTGAGAAATGCAAGGCGGGGCGTACACGTTGAGAGGATTCGACGGACTTGAGCCACCGCTAGCGGTTTGGCCGAAGCTAGCCGCAGGGAGCCAAAGAAGCAAGAATAAACTCAGCCGACGAGATTGAGTCCACATCATGGTTGCACCTCCAACCCTCCTAGCGCAGCTCCAATACTTCGACTCGGGAAAGCCATCGCCCAGATGAGGGTGCAAAAACTTACCTTCATAGCCCCTCGAGAGATATCAGGAAGATCACAGCAATCTCAACTGCTAACTCACGATTTAAGAGGGCGCCGAAAAGCTCGTGAATGCTCAAACCGAAGCGGAGAGGGGCCGCGGTGTTCTCCGCCCAGGACGTCGACCGCGGCCCGACTTCGGACGCTTAGAAAATCACGTCCAATTCGAAGATTCATCAAACTCCGCTTCGCAATCCACTAACACCTTCTCGTTGCGACCGCAATTTCCCAATGTAACTTGGGCCTTCCCCACTGGGCGTCATCTCGCCATAGTGGGCCTTCCCCCGGGACGCAGAACACGAAGACGTACAGCACGATTACTCGCGGTCTCAGGGAAGCTTAGCCGGAGCAAGAATGATGAGCAGCGTGGCACCCTGCCTTGGCGGTGCAGGCGTCGGAGGTGGCATCGTCCCCGTACGTTTCACCTCTTGTGACACAACCGTTTCAGGTGTCTCCGTGACCGCGGTCGCCGAAATATTCATTCCTTCTTTGAGGCCCCAAGCATCAGTCTCCTGACCGTCGACCGAGAATTTCTGCCCCTTGGGAATGTTGAAGGATTGGTTCGTACCGTCTTCCAACGTGAGAATGACTGAATTCGGTGGACTTACGCGCCAGACTTTGCCTGCCACGGTCTTTACCGTGGTGATCATTCGCGGTGTGGTGGTCGTGATCGTGACCCGCTGCAGCTTCATGCCTGGTTTGAGATCGTGAACCGTCAATTCCTTGCCGGCGACATACACGGTCTTGTCGTCTGGGACATCCGGAAAATGCCGCAGCTCCCCGTCGTCGGTCTTGACGATGAGATCGTTGCCGGAAATGTACACCACCTCGGCGGTCTCGACCTTGACAGTTTGCGAAGCAGGGCCTTCCTCGACCTTAGTTTCTGTTTTCACCTGCGCATTTGCCGTCAAGGCCAAGATCATGCAAAGAAGACCTGTTCCGGACAGGCCAACTTGGACGCGTTGCAAAACTTTGTGTGAAATCATGTTTGGTTCTCCTCAATGCTGGTTTTCTCGTCTTTGGAATTCGAACCCTTCAAGCGATGCTGAACGTGCTCACGAGCAAATGCCGCTTCAATAGCTCTCTCGCGAAATGACGCAACCGTAGTTCAACGTCCAGCTCGCCGGTTACCTACCTCATCCAAAGCCCGACAAAAGAGGGGAATCAGCTGAGCATCGGAAACTGTCTCGTCCGCTCCCCTGTCCTGCAAAGCTGTCATGTCGAACATCCGTGCGTTGAGGCACCGCAGACGCTGCCCAATTGTGGGCCCAACAGGTTACTTCTTATTGAGGTCGTCATCCTTGTAGTACTTCGTACCCTGCAAGGTCAACTGAAGTGCGAGACCATTCTTGGTGATCTGGTAGACCCATACTCCCGGGGCGACCTCGGCTGCTCCTGAGTAAGCCCCACCCTTCTCACCTGCCTTGGCCGCAGCGTCCGCTTGCCCAGAACCGGACCAGCCGGAGTCCAGAAATTGTGCCAGCGCCTTTTCGTTCTCGAAAACAAACACCACGACGTAGTCTTTCACCCCCATGCCCAGACCGGCTCCGGCCGAAGCCATCTTCATGAAGGTTTCTTGCTTGGTCTTGTTGTTGACGGCCAGTCCCGAACCACGTGCCGTACTCAACAGCAATACATTCACCCCCATGTTATCGAAAACGGCATATCCCGCCGCTTTCTGGATCGTTGCTTGAGTAGTGGGTTCCAGCTTGTACAGATCCTGCAGGGCTTCAGCTGCCATCTTGCGGGATTTCTCCCTCTTTTCCTCGTCGTCAGCCTTAGCGCTAGATCCAATTGCAGACAGTAGGGCCACCGCAAGAACATAAGCGATCATCTTGAATCTCATGGAACAATTCCTCCTAAAAGCGCGTGAATATTGTTGCTGGGCACTTTCTTGCTGTGGGCGGAGCGATACAGGAAGCCTATTCCGCAGATACCTTGAGGAGCAACTAGGGTTTCCCCTAGTGTGGCAAATGGCTCCGAGGAGGCCGAATCTCGATGCCAACGTGTCGCAGATCGCTCCGTTCACCATTTCTTTGCCAACCATTCGGGATTTGTTTCCAAGCGTGTGTCACCGCAGTCGTACGAGGGAAGACGGAGCTGGTCACAGTTCGTACAGCGAAGAAGCCAATCGTTTCAGTCCACGATCCCGAACGATAATGTCGAGGTGAAGTGATGTCCAATCCGCTAAATAGAGAGGCTCGCTTCCCTCTCCGTTATAGGTTTTCAGATAGGCGCGGCAGGACTGGCAGTAGTCGATGCGAAGGTATTTCTCTCCCTCGCAACCACATCCTCATCAGGAACAGCCGCGCCGTTTTTGCAATTACAGCAAGAGTATTTTGCCGATCTGAAATCTCTTCCGGCTACTACTGCTTTGCCTGCTGACCGTCCCAGTGTCTTGCTGCTAGTGATGGTCGTGTTGTGTCAATTGTTGGAAAGCGGAACTGTTCCCAGAGATGAATTAACCCTACTAGCTGATATCCATGTCCCTTAGGGGAATCCCTAGTTACGCGCGAGCCACGCGCCGTCGTAGATTGCCAGTATCGGGGAGGTGCGACATGAGTTTCAGGAAGCGAACTGCATTTTGGTGCATAACAATGTTAGCCGTGCTCAGCCTTCCGACCGCCGCACAAGCTCAAACAAATCCGTTTACAAAGGCGCAGGTTGGAGATCGCATCCGCAAAGTGGAAGACGGCGTGGACCAATTCAGCAACTATCTCGACAATCGCGGTCAAGACGCCAAGAACCGCGCCGACTCGGCTAAGAGCAGTGGAACGACAACACGACGCCAGAGTTCGAGTTCAGCAAACCCAGACGCTCGAGCGAACCAAGCAAAGCAAACAAAAGACGACCTTGAAAATGCCATGGACGATTTGAATCGCACCACAAACCGCCTTCGACGCAAGTTCGACCCAACTTCGAATTATCTTGAAACAAAGGCGCAAATGGAGCAGGTGATGGACAGTGCGCGCCGCGTCAATCAGGTGATGACGAAGGGGAATTATGGTAGTCAGGCAGAAAAATACTGGGCCGCGTTGCGCGCGAATATCAATGACCTTGCGCGATGCTACAATTTGACTCCCATGGGCGCGTAGAGATTTGGAAAATTGGATATCAGTGCGGCTGGGGCGGCGCTTTCTTGTGACTGATAGATGGCCCATCTGGGCCTGCCAAGTTTTGGCTCACATGAGGGCGGGTTACGGCGGTGGCTGGTTTGGATGTACAGCGGCCAGGCGCTGCATCGCCCGCGACCCGTCCTCGAACTCAGACATGAAACGCAGGTAAATCATGACTCAGACCAAGAGACTTGACGGCGTAAAACTTGAATCGATTTTTCATCCATCAGATTTTTCCGAAGCCAGTGAAGTCGCCTTCGTGCACGCTCTGAAGATGGCGTTGGTGGCTAGAGCCAAACTTACAATGCTCCATGTCGAGGCGAGTCCCGGTGCCGAATGGCAGGACTTTCCCGGTGTCCGCGACACGCTCGAGCGATGGGGGCTCATCCCGAAAGATAGCCCCAAGAGCGCGGTTGGGCAGCTCGGCGTAAAGGTCGCCAAAGTTCTCAGGTTGGGCAATGATCCGGTGAAAGCCTGTCTTGGTTTTCTCGGAGAAAATCCTACAGATCTGATCGTGTTGGCGGTTCGCCAGCATGAGGGCCGCATGCGCTGGTTGGAGAAATCGGTGAGCGGACCGATCGCGCGCAGGGCCGGAGAACTGACGCTATTCACCCCTCACGGCGTAGGGGGCTTCGTCTCGCGAGAGGACGGCTCGATCTCTCTCCGCAATATCCTTATCCCGGTTGCGATCAAACCCCGCCCGCAGCCGAGCGTTGAAGCCGCTGCCCGGTTGATCCGCAACCTTCAGTTGCCAGCTGGCATGGTCACGTTGCTCCACGTTGGACCCTCGGCCGAAATGCCGTCGCTAAAACTCCCCAGGAACACCGACTGGACCTGGACCAAAGTGGTCAAGGTGGGTGAACCAGCCGACGTCATCCTGCAAACTGCCGCGGAGCTTCACACGGATGTGATCATCATGACGACTGACGGTCCGAACGGATTTCTAGATGCCCTACGCGGAACGACCTCCGAGCGAGTGCTACGCAAGGCACGTTGTCCCGTCGCCAGTCTGCCAGTGGGATCGATGTTGGGCTGAAGTAAGCACGCGACTCGGTGGGTGAATTTAGACCGCTACTTTCTGGGGTGCTTGATTTGTTGTTGGCGATTTCTTCGGTCGTAATACGCGTGAACCTTTGTCGACGTAGTGCTGCCGTATTTGAGCATGTCATCAACTGAGCGGCCACCGCATCGCGCTGGAACAACCTCGACTCTACTAAAAAGGCAAAACGTACCTTGGCCCACAATACTGACGGTTACGCACGAAGCTCGGTGTCCCGAAAACCATAACTGCCATGGCTCGCCCGCTTGCCGCCTCGTCTAAATGACGCGTACCGCGACCGAGCGCCTCCATCGGCATATGTGCAGTCCAACTTTGCCGACGACGGTCTGGGCCAGCATCACATCGACGCCGTCGATCTGCGTCAGATCCACTCCCGCGATGCGCTGCAGTTCGTCGGCGGGGGGCCGCCTATTCGTCAGAGGTGACTGTGCCATACGCAACGCCGAAACTCCTGTTCTGGGCGATTACGGCAAGAAGATTTCGAACAACCCGGTATGGTAACCAAACTGAGAGTGGAGTCCAACGGAATCGATTTTGTCGGCATGAGGGGGAGGATGGTGGCTCTGACTCACCGCTGACACAGCTGGGGTTTCTAGGCCTAGCCGGGCTGTTCAGATTCTCTTATTTCTTCCTCAACCATTTTGAGGACACCCTCAACAGTGCAAGGAACACCGTCGATCCAGATAACCATTGCGTGGCCGTCCGGAGGCGGAGGAATATGTGCGTCGCCTATCTGATGACCGGCAAGCTTCAGAATCTTCAGAGCCACATCAAGTTTTGGGTCTGAACTCATGTTGACCTGCGCCAATCCCGCGTTCGACCGCGAGCGGAGCGTAGGGGGCTCGTTGCCGCGAAGATGGCGGTGATGGGAACGTGGTGACAGCGACCCCTAGCCGCCATTTCGGATAGTTACGCATCCCGTATCCATTCAGAATAAAACGTGCTGTGACTTTTTAGTTCGCTATTCGGAAGTGCTCGAGGCTGGGAAGAAGAGGGTCGTGCGAGAGGCCTAATGCAGCGAAAGCCCCAGGACAAGTCTGACGGCACATCAAACCCGCCCTAGCCAAACCTCTCCTTTCCCAACCACTCCGGTCGGATTCGACCAGCAACAGAGTCTATTTCGAAGATACCTTCAGGAAAAACTAGGGATTCCCCTAGTTGTCTGAGAGTGGGGTTGAGTCTAAAAAGTTAGGAACAGCTCGCAACGGGGTCGGTGCAACCGTCCGATCTCGAACACACAACAGGACTCGGCGAATCTCCATTACCCCAGCCCTCTCCGAGTCCTGCCCTCCGTCACCGGTGTCGCGTTGTGTTCTCTAATCTTGGTTGGGAAGCGGATAAGTGCGAGCCTAGAAGGGGAATGTGACGATGAACAAATTGGGATACTTTGCAGTTTGCGCGGTGCTGGCGATGGGTATCTGCGTGGCGCAGGATTTGGTGAACATAATCCACGGAACGATCAAGAAAGTGGATAGCACTACGAAGACAATTGTGGTGAAGACTGCCGATGGAACGGAGCACACGATTAGGGTAACGGATGCGGCAACGGTGAAAGGAACCAAGGACGGATTCAACGGATTAAAAGAAGGAACGCAAATCGTGGCGCGGACCACAGGGAGAGGCGCCGACGAAACTGCGATGGAAGTCGGCAAGATTGGCAAGGAAGGTTTCAAGGCTGCACATGGCACCGTTGAAACATTTGATAAAGACACCAAGACAATCGTAGTTAAGGACGTCCATGGAGCAAAAAAGACGTTTGAGTTGAGCGGGAAGGCTTTGGAAGACGCAGGCAAAGCTACGGAAGCGGGCATCGCAAAAGGCACGAGAGTGACGGTGTATTACACGGAAGAGGGCGGAGAGAAAGTAGCTTATTATGTTTCAAACTAAACAGCTGGAATGGTAGAAACACGATTACGGCAATCTGAATGCGTAGAAAAGAAGACAGAGTAAGTATTTCTGCATGGCTCCTCACAATGGGTGAACTCGTCAGGACCAAAACTTGTTCGCTTTTCGTATTTGTTTGCGCGGTTGCTGGCGCAATTATGGCCCCTGCGGTTCTCGCGCAATCCACACCCCCACAATCTAAAGTACCCCTCGTGAATGCGCCTACAGAGACAAAGAAGTGGACAGGTGACCTCGACACTCTTTTGAAGCACCGAGTGATTCGTGTGGGCGTCCCTTACTCCAAAACGCTCTACTACACAGTCAAGGGAGTCCAGTGGGGCGTGGCTTACGAAGGCGGCCAGGGGTTTGAGAAGTATTTGAATCGGAAATATCCCCAGGGCAATAAGAACCTCAAGATTCATCTGATGTACTTCGTGGCGCCCCGCGAAAAAGTGGTGGAAAGACTAAATGAGGGGACACTCGATCTACT
>CAWGXB010000036.1:0-13660 GCA_963826335.1 Candidatus Acidiferrales bacterium
CGCCAGCACTTCCACAATTTTGCTCAACGCGTCCAGGTCCTTGGTGTCGATCACTTCGCCCGGCGAATGCGAATAGCGCAGCGGCCATCCCAGCGCCACGTCCACCGACCCATATCGCACAAACACCGCCCCGTCATTTCCGCCGCCCGTCACCCCATACTGCGCGGGAATACCATTTTCCTTTGCCAGCGAGACCACGCGATCCACATATTCCCGTGGCACCACGTTCGAATTGTCCACTGCGCGCACCACGAATCCTTTTCCAATTTCCGCGTCGCCGAAGCGCTTCGACTCCAGTGGCGAATCCGAACTGACAAAGGTATCAATCGCAAACACAAAATCGGGCACGCGCCCTTCTTGGGCCGCTTGCTCTGCGAACGCCGCCGCTCCCTTCAGCCCCACTTCTTCTTCCGTCGACCACACAAACGTCACGTCGCGCCCCTTCAATTCCGGCCCAATCGCATTCACCGCCTCAATCAACGCGGCGCATCCTACGCGATCGTCAAAGCTGCGCGCATTCGCTCGCGTCCCCAGCAGTGGCCGGTATTCCTTAGGAATCGTCACGTAGTCGCCGCTCGCAATCCCCAGCTTCTCCGTGTCTTCTTTGGAATGCGTTCCCACGTAAACGTGCGCCGGCTCATCCATCGAGCGCGGCCCGCTCGGCCATTCAAATCCCGGCTTGTCCCAACCGCTCGGCAGTTCCAGGACTCCGCCAACCGGTCCTTTCTTCGCGTGCACCAGAACCACATGTCCCAGAAAATATTGCAGGTACCCGCCTCCCAAAACTTCCACCTGCAAGCGCCCGTCATCCTCGATCTTCTTCACCTCGTACCCGATTTCATCCATGTGCGCCACAAATGCAATCCGCGGCGTCTTTTCATCCCTCTTCCCGTCGCCCACATGCAGCACCAGATTCCCCGCCGCATCCGTCTGCGCCATTTTCGCTAGCCTCGGGTCCAGTCGATTTAGGACCACCTTTCGTACTGCTTCCTCATGCCCACTCGCCCCGTAAGAATCGATAACGGCTTCTAGCGTCGAAAGCGTGTGGCCGCCGCCTGTTCCTCCTCCCATTCCTCCCGTCGACTTAGGAATTTCGAGATAGGCCTCGAGCAGCATCTCCAGGCGACCGGAATCGTGCATAGATACGTATTCGGCCGGTGTTACTGGCCAAAGTTCTGACACTCCCAACTCCACAAAGTTTTCCGGCAGCGTCGCGCTCTTCGCGTAGCCCGCGATTCGGGGCGGCGCCGCATTCATCACCTGTAGCGGAATCTGTTCTTTTTCGGCGAGCGCTTTCAGCCGTTCCGCCAGGCTCTCCGCGCCATTCTTGGAATCCGCCGTAACTCCGAGCACCACTCCGCTACCCGGTTTCCGTTCTTCCACCGGCGCATCCTTGTTCGCCGGTGGTGGCGGAATCACTCGGCCAATAAACACCATTTCGTCCGGATGAACTTCCGTCAGCAGACGATTCAGTCCGCGGCCTCCAGTCCAGTGTTGAGTCACAAAAGCGATGGTCGTAGTCCCTTTGGCTTTGATCTCCCGGCCTTGTCCTAACAACTCCAAAAGAACGTTAACTCCGGCCTCTTCCCCAGCCGCGGGACCTGCCACGCCAGAATCACCCACCGGAAAACTCTTTCGCTGCAACGCAATCGGGTCCAACAGATCCACGCCCGCCGCTCGCACTTCAGCCCCACTGCTCGCGCCGATATCCACGTACAACTCTTCCACGTGATTCATTTTCGGCGCATTCACGCGCCCCGGCTGCAAGTGCACGCTCAAGCCCGCAAACACTCCGTTCACATATTTGCCTTTGCGCGTCATCACCCAAACCGGCTGCGCAAAATGCAGCGCATCAAACACCGAGTTCGGCGATGCCTGCGGCAATCGCTGCACTCGCAGATAACCGTCGGCGGCAATCTCGCTCACTGCGTAACCAGGCTCATCGACAGGCGCAACGATCAGTCTGTGCGGCGCGCCGCTCCCGAGCGTCACCCAGACGTTTCCCACGTTGTCTGTCTTCGGTCCGAACTTCGTCAGTTTGCGCGCAATCCCCGCCGTCAGCGCCTGTTCATACCCGCTTACAGCTGGCGTCTCTTCCACCCGCAGCGAATCTTCATGCGCCTTGGCTTCTTGTCCGAAGCCGCAAATCGCGCAGGCCAAAACTGCACTTGTAACCGCCACAGTTCGAAGAAACACGTTCGTCCCTCCCCTTGAAAGCAGTCTTTCTCTTTCCGATCTTTGTGAACTCTGTGTTCTTTGTGGTGATTTCTTCCTAACGGCACAGCGTTTCGATCAGCAGTTCTCGCTTCTTCTCCGCCAGCCGGTCCATCGCCCCCAGCGCTGCCGTATACCCGCCCGCAGCCGCTGCGGTCAGCCCCGCGAAAGCAGTCGCTGGCAGCCACGGGTTCCCCGTCCACTTTCCTGCAAACAAAATCACGGCGCAGATTCCCCCGATGGTAATCTGCGCGCCAAACGCGATCCACACTGCCACGCCCGAATTCCTCTGCCCCTTGATTTTCCCGATTTCCATTTTCTTCGGGAACATCAGCGACGACCAGTTCGCAATCGATAGCTGCCCCACCACAGCGAACGCCACCGCTGCTGCCGTGGACACGAACATCGCCGGACTTGGCCAGCCCACCCGCCAGATCATCACACCGACCGAGATCGACAATTCCAAAATCACCAGCACTGCCAGCAACAGGTTTTTCCCCAAAAGAACATCGCGGAATCGCACCGGCGTCATGAAGTAGGTCTGAATCCCTCTGCCTTCAAACGCAAACGAATTGTACGCCGGCGAAAGTAGAATCAAAATCAGGTAGGCCATCAGCGCCGGGAAAAACATCTCTGTGGAAAGCCCGTGTTCCTTCAAAACGGAGTTCTTCCCGGCGAATTGCATCGAAAAAAAGATCACCATGATCGGCGGCAGCAGGAATGTGATGAACGCAAAGCCATTTCGTGTCAAATAGCGGAACTCCTTGACCATTACGGCGGCTACTGGCGGCGAAATGAAGCGCGGCAGTTCGGTCGAATCATCGGCGCGCAACGCCCTTTTCTTTGCCGCCTTTGGGGCACCGCTTTCGCCCAGCTCTTCGCCAAAGTATTGTGCGCGAAACCGGCTCCACAAAAATCCGCTGGTGATTCCAATCCAGATCAGCAGCCCCGCAAAGCCCACCAGAAATGTCCGCAAGTCGCCATGCGCCGCTCCGGCCACTCCGCTTCCTGCCAGCGACGGAGGCGTCCACCACAAGTAGCGCACGAACTCAAACGCTCGGGGATTGGGAGCGCCTCCCATCCTCCGCATAATCGGCGAAAGAAAATTTAGAGACACCATCGACAATATGAATAGCCCAAAGAAAAGCTCCCGCGTCCTGCGCTTCGCCAGTATTTTTTCCAGCCATGATCCAATCAACCGCTCAATCGTCACGTTCAGCAACACGAACAGCGCGCTTACCAGCAACAGCACCGGCACAACGCCGGCCCGGGCCACCAACGCCCCGACGAGCATCGACATGATCCACGCAATTGACGACACCGCCGCAAAGTCCGCCAGCCCGTAGCCCATCCCCAGCAGGTAGAACGCGCGCATGCTCAGCGGGAATCGCAACAACGTTTTGAATTCGAAATTTGCTCCGAATCCCGCGGCCAATAGGGGAAATATCTGCCACCACACAAACAGTCCCCAAAATAACAGCGCGACCCACTGCGGGCGGTTTTTCATCAGAAATTCGTACATGCCCGCGTAAAAACCGAAGCACGTGCCCAACACCAGCGCTCCGCCGAAAACCGCCGCCCAGATCATCCCGATCAGGTCCCAGCGATTGTTCTTTCGGCGCAGACCGTTTCGTAAGATGTGCCAGCGCAACCCGGCAATCAGCTTCAGTTGCTGCCACACATTCGGCATTTGCGCTACGTCAGCCACGTCAGTTCCTCAAACTTCGCTCTTTCACCGCCGCTTTGTCCGACGATGGACAGAAAAATCTGCTCCAGCGTTTTTTGCCCTTCCTCGCCTTCCGTTCCAGGCACGCCCGCGCGCAACTCTTCCAGCGATCCTTGTGCCACCAGCTTTCCTTTGTGAATGATGGCCACGTGGCTGCACAGTCTTTCGACAATTTCCAGCACGTGCGTTGTCAGAAAAATGGTTACCCCGCGTTCCGTCATCCTTCCCAGCAACGCCTTCAACGCTCCGGCAGCCAGCGCGTCCACTCCCTCAAACGGTTCATCCAAAAACAGAATGCGCGGCCCGTGAATCACCGCCGCAGCCAGCGCCAATTTCTTCTGCATCCCGTGAGAATAGTCAGCCACCATCGTTTTTTCGCGGTCGGCCAGTTGCATGAACTCCAGCAATTCCTGCGCGCGTTTCTCTGTGGTCCCGCGATCCAGTCCGTACATCCTGCCCACGAATCGCAAATATTCCACGCCGGTCAGCCGCTCGAACAGTCCCATTCCTTCCGGCACCACGCCAATCTGCCGCTTCACTTCCACCGGATGCGCCGTGAAATCCACGCCCAGCAATTCCATTCGTCCCGAAGTGGGCGCCAGCAACCCGGTCAGCATCTTGATGGTGGTCGATTTGCCCGCTCCGTTCGGTCCCAGAAATCCGAAGAATTGTCCCGCCTCGACCTGCAGGTCCATCTCGTCCACTGCGGTCAGCGCTCCGAACCGCCTGGTCAGTTTTTCTGTCTTGATCGCGATTTCTGGCATGGATTCAGCTCGATTCGCTCACACCCGCCCGCAAAACTCTATCATGAGTAACTACGCACGCCGCTGCCGCAAGTATCAGTGAGGATTCTACGAGACTAAATCCGGTGGCTCGATGGAACCGGTGTGGCACCTGATGACGAACCTCCGCGCGTGGGCAGCGCCGCCAGCACCGCCGGCAACTCCACACGAAACACCGCTCCTCCGGTCTGCCCGTTGTAGCAGCGGATATTGCCGCCGTGTTCCTGCACGATTCCGTAACAAATGCTCAAGCCCAGGCCCGTGCCCTTGCCCACTGGTTTTGTGGTGTAAAACGGGTCGAAGACGCGGTGCGGTTCGCGAATGCCGGGTCCCGAATCGGAAAACAGCACCACCACATTGGCGCGATCGCGTTGCGTCTTGATCGTCAACACGCCGCCGCCCTGCTCGGCCATGGCGTCCAGCGCGTTGTTGATGATGTTGAAAAATACCTGCATCAACTGGTTGCTGTCGCCGCGCACCCCGGGCAGCACCGATTCCAGATGTTGCTCAATCCGCGATCCGCCATTGTGCAGATCCAGCGCGCGCAGTTGCACGGCGTTCGTCACCACCGTGTTGATGTCCAGCAACGTTCGCTCTGCCGGAACTTGCCGCGCAAAACTCAACAGATTCTGTACCAGATTCTTGGTGCGCCGCGCCTGGTCCCGAATTTTTGTCGCGGTTACCCGCGTCCGTTCTGGCAAACCCTGGTCATCGGCCAGCAGATCGGAATAGCCCAGAATCGCCGTCAGCGGATTGTTGATTTCGTGCGCCGCTCCCGCCGCCAGTTGTCCCAGCGATACCAGTTTTTCCGAGTGCACCATTTGCGCTTGCAGGCGTTGCAGATTCACTACCGACGATTCCGACTGCGCCAGCAAGCGCGCGCGATCCGCGTCTGCCAGGTGCGTGCGCAAGAACACCATCAGCGCCAGCGGCAACGACGCAATCAAACTTACCGTTACCCGGAAGTCCTTCACCGCAGGTGTGTCGTGCGCAAACCACTGCGCGTACAACGCAAAGAACGGCAGCGAAAAAACTGCCGCCATCGCGAATCGCGTCGCCCACACGCTATCGCCCAATACCACTTCTGTGTCTGCCGTCGGGCTCGACTCCATCGGCCCGTCCAATTCATTGCGCTTTTGAAATGCGATTGCGCCCGCCAGGGCATACCAGAAAAATACCGTCATCAACAGCAGGTCATACCAGCTTCCGGTGTAGTACGTTCCTTGCGTCACCGCCCGGTTCGTCAACAGCGATGCGACCGTGTACAGCGTCGATGCCCCGAATAAATGCGCGCATACAATCCGCCACGCCCCACGTGTTTTCCACCAGAAGGCCGCGAACCCCGCCATCACCACCACAAATTGAATGTTCGTTAAGATGAAGAAATTACGGTCGTAGTACGCCAGCGTCGGCGTCGCGTACATCCACGGCAAAACCGCGTAAACATACAGGAACGTCCACCACGTCAACAGCAGCGTAAAATCCATGTAACCCAAGCCGATGCGTAGCTCGCCGCGCCGCAAATACGGACGCAGCGTCAGCGCCGCAATCAGCGGAATCCCGCGCAGAAAATAGATAATGTCCCAGGCGTCCAGGCCCGGCACCTCCTGCTGCAGATACACTTCGTGATACGTCCATTGGAACTGCCCGACCATCCACATCGTGCAGCTCAGCGCCAGCAGCATCCAGAACACGTTCCGCCGCCAGTGTGGCGTGCCCGCGTTGATCAGCAGGCCCGCGTTGGCCAGCAACGGCACGCAGCACTGCGCGATATCACCAAATGTATTCAGCGACCGCCCGGGCCCCAGGAATCGAGACACCATGACGTACACGCCCAGATAAACAATCCAGGCCGCGATCCAGATAGTTGTGCGAGATTTCACCATGTTCAGGGCTGACTTACATTCTAGGCGGTCGCGCCCTTCCCAGCGGAAGCAGCTCATTCCTAGATGGCCAAAGCATAAACCGGCGAGGTTAGAGGGATTTTCTCAGAATCCCGCCGTGCTCGAGGGGTGGCGTGGTTTGAGCGCGCCCACGATCTGCCCCTGCTTGACAACTGACCGACGGTCAGTCAATATTACTGTAGCTCGCACCAAGGAGCCTCTTTACCATGGCCGCTATCGCCTGCAACACTCCCGTTCATCTCCCGCCGCTCCACTTCTTTCGCCGGCAACCCGCCCTTCGCAGCTTTATCGCCATCCGCGCACTCGATGAGTTGTGCTCCCAAATGCTCAACGTCGCCGTTGGCTGGTACGTCTACTCCGCCACTCACAATGCCATGGGTCTCGCGTACGTCGGATTGGCGCGCTTCTTGCCCAATTTCGCCATGGTCCTGTTTGCGGGGCACGCAGCCGACCGCCTCGACCGCCGCAAAATCATCGGTCTCTCCCTTTTCTTGCAGGCTCTCGGTGTCGCCGCATTCGGTGCTTTGTCTGCTTCCGCCACGCTCTCCATGTTGCCGCTGTATTTACTTCTCTCGATCATCGGTGCGTCACAAGCCTTCTGCTCTCCAGCCATGGCCGCAACGTTGCCCCGCTTGGTGGACTCCGAAGAATTCCCGCGCGCGGTCGCCGTCGTGTCGTCCGCGTGGCAGATCTGTGCGCTGGTTGGCCCGGCCATTGGTGGATTGCTCTATGCGTTCAGCGGTCCCGGCATGTTTTTATTTTCCGCGCTGCTATATCTCGTCGCCCTGACGCAGGTGCTACGGCTTACCGGTGAACGACAACCGGCCAGTTCGGAAGAAACCGGACCGAACGACGCCAGTCCTCTGGGGGGCATTCGCTACATTCGCTCGAGCCGCTTGTTGTTCTCCATCATCTCGCTCGACCTTTTCGCCGTTCTGCTGGGCGGCGTCACCGCTTTGCTTCCCATCTACGCCAAGGATGTTCTCGCGGTCGGCCCGGCGGGACTCGGCTGCCTTCGTTGCGCTCCGGGTGTTGGCGCTGCCATCGTTGGTCTCATCTTGGCGCATCGTACCATCCAGCGCCGGGCGGGCAAGCGCATGTTTTTTTGTGTGGCGGGCTTCGGTTTTGCCACCATCGTTTTCGCGCTTTCCAGGAATTTGTGGCTTTCGCTCTTCACCCTGGCTGCTGCCGGCGGTTTCGACATGGTGAGCATGGTCATTCGCCAAACACTCGTGCAGGTCTCAACGCCGGACGCGATGCGTGGCCGCGTCAGCGCGGTGCAATGGATGTTTATCGGCGCTTCCAGCGAACTAGGCGAATTCGAATCCGGCGCCACGGCCGCGCTCTTCGGCACCGTGCCTGCGGCATTTTTGGGTGGCGTCGGCACCTTGGCGGTGGTGGCGCTCTGGGCCAGGTTGTTTCCCGAACTGCGTAGCGCCGACAAGCTAGTCAAGGCCCACGATGTCGAATCCTGTGGCTCACCCCTTCAGTGAGGCTGTGCTCTTGGGTTTGACACGTCGCGCCGGCTCACCGACACGAGCGCACGTGGTTTTTTTCTTCAATGTAGCGCTGGCTTTTATGCCAGCCACTCTAAGCGCCCGTCCAATGACCGGCAATTGCGCGCCGCGTTCCACCTTTTCTTGCTCTCGCGTTCGCCGCTCGCGTTCGTTATCCTACGGTCACTGACCCGGGTTCAGTCGCAGAGGGCTTATCGACTCCATGTCCGCCAAATTCAAACCTCGTCCCAGGACCAAGCCGCCGGAAGAACGCCGCAGTGAGTTGATGAACGCCGCCCAACACCTGTTTCTGCAGCACGGCGTCGCATCCACCACCATTGAGCAGATCACATCCACCGCCGATGTCGCCAAAGGCACCTTCTATCTTTATTTTTCCTCCAAAGACGATGTGCTTGCCGCGCTTGGCGATCGCTACGGGCAAGATCGTCTGGCGAAGGTGAAAGCCGCGGTGGCCCAAAGGCCCGCTGAGGACTGGAAGGGGAAACTTGCGGAGTGGGCCGCCTCTAGCGTCTCGGGTTATCTCGATTCCATTCGCCTGCACGACATCCTTTTCTACAGCTCCCGCCCTCCCACGCGCGAAGGGCTGGTCGAAAATGTCACCATCGATTTTCTCTGCGATTTACTTCAGGCTGGCTCTAGCGCCCGCGCGTGGTCCGTCGAAGCCCCTCGCTTCGTCGCTGTTTTCCTGTTCAGCGCGCTCCACGGTGTCGTTGACGACGCGCACATCAAAGAGAAGCACGTCAACCGAGCCCGCCTCGTTCACCGCCTGCAGCAATTGTGTTTTCGCGCCGTCGGCCTGCCGCACGACTGAAGTGTGCGAGGGCTTTTGGCCTGCCGGCATTCTCTCCTCTTGAAAAAGTTCGATTTGCCGTTCCGAACAGAGTCTGCGGAATGAGGAAGCCCCCGTCCTTTTCGTGGTCCGTCAGACGGCAACAGGACTCCGCAGTGACCAGAAGCCCTTCGGCTATCGTTGCGCGCCGTGGTAGATGGCGAGCACTACGATGTCCGCTTTCTCGACGGCGTACGAGGCAAGGAAGGGCGTATCGGGGATCGCCAACTCACGCGTGTCGGGAACTCGACCTGCCCTGCCCGACATGAGGAAGGCAGTAAGTTGTTGAATACTGGAAACGATCCGCATCGTGACTCGCGCAGCGACTTCCTCGCTGCTGGACAGCGCGATGTATTCTTGAGCCTGGTAGAGCTGCTGCGCGGCTTGCTCGGTCCATTGGATCACCGGCGAGCACGCCTTGTCCTCTTAAGTCCTTTTACGACCTCTTCGTGGCTCACCACGCGGCCTGCCCGCAGATCTTCCAGTCCCTTGCGAACCAGTGCGTCCTGGTAAGCGTACAGTTCGATGTAGTTGGCGATGGCCTCGTTGATCAAATAGCTGCGGGGGCGGCCTTGAGCGGCGGCCAACGAATCGAGCTTTTCAATTGTTTCGGCGACAGCGCGGAAAACACACTGCTCGGCGATTTGCCACCAGGGCCGAGTTTTCTTGCCATCCCATAAACATTGGGTTTTCGTGCCCCTTCTTTTCAGGGAACCGGGGCGGACGGAGGGCGAAACACGAACGCCACAGCCATGTGCGATTGGATCGGTTTCCCGTCGTATGTTGCTGCGCTGAAATTCCATTTCTTCAAAGCGCCAGTTGCCGACGTCGTCAGCGGCGGAACGTCTCGCAGAGTCGCAACCTTGGCAGCATTACCATTCTGATCCAGCGTGACGTTCAGGACCACGGCTCCTTGGACTTTCGTCTTGGCAGGATACGGCGCAAAGGCGGCGGTGTTCAGTTGCGGCGGGGAAAATGCCGGATCCTTCTTAGAGATGGGTTGAGATTGCGTTGGCGGTGGCAGCGGGATGTTGTCCGCGCCAAGAAAGCCGGGATCGTACACGATGTTGATCGTCAGCGTCGATGTCACGGGCTTTCCATCCAGCGTCGCGGCCGTATACGTCCAAGAGCGCACCGCCGCGGTGGCCGGCCCAGATACCGACGGAATGTCCCTCAGAATCGCCACTCCAGTTACCTGGCCTGTCTCGTCCAGGTCTACCGAGAGTGTTACCACGCCCGCGTCCATGCTACTCGCGGGATAGGGAATGTTTCCTGCTTTGCTGACATTCGCCGGAACGAAGTGCGCCGGCTCTTTTGCCTCAAACCTTGTCACCCATGCTGCAGTAGGCATGACCAGCAACAGGCTAGTGGAAACACTGAAAATTCGCTTCATCGCAATAGTCCTCGAGAGACTTGAAATAGAGAGCATCGGAAATTCTGGAACGTTGTTGCTTGCGGGCGGTTCTTGTTGTTACTTGTTCGAAGATCCGTTCGGCCCAAAAGTGTAACCTATGTCTTAGGTACGTTCTGTAAAGGATTTGTACAGTTCAAAACTGGCGGAGGAGGAGGGATTCAACTTTCCGTACTATGAGGGCGGAATTTGTTGGTATACGTTGGCCCGTTACATCGAGGACATTGACAGCAAAGGATTTAGACATTCACCTCCATAAACACTGCATTTGCTCTGCGTCTAATTCCGCCACATTCTGTAGCACAGTGTAGCAATCCCTGACCTTTGTCCTCTTCACTCCCCGCATCTCTTGGATCTAATACTTGTGGGCTTGCGAGTGAAGTAGCAGGCCCTGACAACGTGACAAGTTCTTTTGCCGAGACTTGATTTCACCTAGCCGCTGCTGAACCTTCTGCTGACGTAGAGGTGCTCTTCGGGTACCAGATTCTTGGCGCAGCAGATCTGCCGCCTTACATCCACTGCGAAACTGACCCACGACCTCTAAGGTACTTGCGCGATATTTTGGCCGTCGCCTTCTGGCGAACGGACACCGTACAGACTCACTCTCGGATTGTGGACCCGAGGCTCTTTGTAGTACCAAAGCTCGACGCTTTCGAGGGAACGCTCGCCGAGGAGGTCGATCACGTAGTCCCTTCCCCCGGGTGAAATCCGGTCGCTGACCATCAATTCCTGAGAGGTCCCATCATCGAAGTGAACGACGAGGCGGTCAAAAAAAACAGCGTCGCCGCTAACGCGCAACTGAATGGTGCGAAAGTGAACATCACGGCGGTTGATTTGAATTCGGCCATGATCCTGACTGCAGTCGATCTGCATGTAGCCCAGGAAGTCCCAAAACTGACCGCGGGCAAATAGGGAGGTTGCAAAGGCTAAGGCCAAGAGCGCGGCGACAGTATGGAGAAGGGCCTTCCGGAGCATTTATAGTCCTAGGACTACTAGAACCATATATACCAGGATATCTTGCGTCCTTGACAGGGCAATCGCCAGGGAGTTACATAATCGATCAACACTTGCGGCGATCTTGTCGTTGCCCTCATGCACTCTACGGTCGTCGACAGTGTTTAAAGCGTGTTTTTCAGAACCGCGTGGGTGACTGCGCGGCCTCTGTCAGAGTCACCAGTTGTGCGCCCGCCACTGGACGTCTACGCCGCCCCGCGATCAAGTGAGTCTGCCCGAGGACACGGGGAGAGGTATGCAGGAGATAATTATATGAGCGCTCAAAGAATCAAAACTTTATGCCTAGCGCTTGGCGCAACGGTTTTGCTCAGCTCGGTTGCCTTTGCGCAAAACGCAAAGCCAGGAAAACTGAAGATTTCGGTAAGCCCCAAGCAGGCCTACACATTTGTTGATGGCAAGGCCATTGGTCCCGGCAATCGGGTCATCAAGCTCGATGTCGGCACCCACCATGTGGTTGTGGCCAACTACGGGTACAAGTTTGTCGAGCAAGATGTCTCGCTGGATTCGGACAAGACGTTGCCGGTGGACATAAAGCTGGAACCCGTTGGCGGACCCGTGCCAGGCCCGCGTGGTCGCATCCAGATTGAAGCAGGATGGCACCACGGGGCAACAGCCGCCGCCGTTCTGCTGAACGGCAGGAAGCCTCTGTACTTCGTAGGCCACGTGGATGAGTTCGATAACGACTTTAATTGGCACCAGGAGTTGATTGTGCCACCAGGGACGCACCAAGTGACGGTCACTCGGGATGGTAAGGAATTGTGGTCCGGCCCGATCACGGTCGCGGCGGACCAGCGCGTGATTGTTGATATCTCGAATGGAAAAGAAAAGACCAAGCCTTGGCCACGTGGCTCGTCGTGCCCAACATATCGCCCCCAATGTGAACTGCCTAAACTGGCGCCACGCTTTACAGCCGGTATTGCAAGCGCCACCGTCGTTGTGGCTCCGGTCAGCGGGACGGTCTCCGCCAATCCGCCGAAAATCGATTGCAACCAAAGTACGCAGCTAGCCTGGGTTTCCAACGAAACTGTCGAAGCCGACATGAGCGGCATGAGCCCCGTGCCGACGTCGGGCGAGAAAACAATCTCGCCTCGGCAAACCACCGTGTATCAGCTTACAGCTTCAGGACCAGGTGGCGTGGTAACGCCGAGCACAACGGTGGAAGTCAACCCGGTGGTGCAATCGTCGTTGAGCGCTTCTCCGATGGAGGTCAAGTACCGCCGCATCGGCGACAAGATCATGGAACAAGGGAGCACTACTCTGACTTGGTCGTCGTCCAACTCCGACGCGGTTTCGCTGGATCCGGGTGGCTCCGTAGATGCCAGCGGGACGAAATCCATCACCCTGAGCCCAACGCAAAGCGGCGCCGGCCCGGTGGACGAAGAGTTCAAATACACGCTGAAGTCGACGAACGCGTGCGGTGGCACGGACACCAAGACGGTAGCGGTACACCTGAAAGGCTCCGTCGACCCCATTCCGACCGTGCTTCTCCGCAGCGTTTTTTTCCCGACCGCCTATCCTACCAAGGAGGACCCGACGCTGGGACTCGTTCGCAGTCAGCAGGAAATATTGACAACCCTCGCCACCGGATTCAAACAGGATCTCGAATACGACCCTGAAGCGAAGTTGTCGCTTGGCGGATACGCGGACGAGCGCGGTGCGGATCCGTACAACGATTCCTTATCCGAACTCAGGGTCCAACGCGTCAAGGAATTCCTGGTTTCGCAGGGAATCGCCGCAGAAAAAATCGATACCTCAGCGTACGGCAAGCAGAAACCGCTGGACAAGGCCACGGTTAGCAACCTGCAAACCCAGAATCCAAACCAGCCTCCGGAAAAGCGGGTGCGCGATTCCCGTGCGACCTGGCTGGCTTACAATCGCCGCGTTGACATCGTTCTCATGCCTAGCAACGCCGAGTCGGTGCGGTTCTATCCCAATCTAGCTCCGGATTCCCAGATTCTTTGGCAGATACCCAAACCGACCCGCAGCGCGGTTGAAGGGTACAACTAAGCACTTCCCGGCAAAGAAGTTGAGAAAAGACTAAAACTCGGCCTCCGTAAAGAGCTCACACTCTGGCCAGGACGTGCCGGACGATATGGTCGGCTGGTTGTCCTCGATATAGAACACGCCTACAGCAAAGACCCGGAAAGTCCTGCGATGGTGTTGGCGAAATTGATTTTCGAGTCCCGCGCGAACACACCGCGACTATACTGAAACACGCTAGTTTTCCTGGCCGTCGATCAGACCAGGCTTCAAGACCTCGAGG
>CAWGXB010000037.1:0-295763 GCA_963826335.1 Candidatus Acidiferrales bacterium
GGCAATGCCGCCTATCGTTACGCGGACCGCTCCCTGGTAACCGAGCTTGTGGAGCGTCGCTGCCGCTGGCCAACATCGGGAAAATCCAATCGTCGACGTTGCCCCTGAATGGGCAGATCACATTTCGCTTGAAGTCCAGCGGGCCAGTGACGCAACCGGTCGCGGGAAGGCTCATTCCGCGTCGTGGACCTGCAAATCGGAAAGGAAGTTGTGGGGAGTTTCGATGGGGACCTGAACTCCGACGGAAAAGAAGCGCGCCTGAAACTCAAGTCAGCCATGAGCACCGGCTCGATCTCTGGTGAAATTTCTGTTGGCTTGGCGGATCCCATGCCGGTGAACGGAAAGGTATCCATTCAGAACATAGATCTGGATCCTTTTCTGATGACCTCGTTGCACTTGAAGACATTTCCCAGGTCACGGCACAGCGGACGGCGACATTACCGTGAAGGGTGAGCTGAACATTGCGAGAACGTGGCGATAGACAGCAATTTGAGCAAACTGGTGCTGACCTATGACGTCTTGAGCTTGGAAAACTCCGGACCGATTCATCTCACCTCTACTCGCGATAATTTGAAAATCATCAGCGCCCGCTTGCAGGGCCTGAACACCAACATCGACCTGAGTGGCTCGGTGCAATTCACCGGCCGGCGCACTGTGGCGATGAAACTGAATGGAACGCTGGACCTGCGGTTGCTGAGCGCTTATATCAAGGACGTCGATATTGGCGGTCACCTGGACGCGAATGCCTCGTTCGAAGGCACGCTGGACCGGCCGCGAATCATCGGCCGAATGAAGTTACTGGACGCCTCGGTGCGTTCGGCGGATTTTCCCACCGGATTGAGCAACCTGAAGGGTGATTTGAACTTCGACGCTAACCGCCTGTTCTTCGACAATGTCACGGGAGAAGCGGGAGGCGGGTGCTGGCGTTGAGCGGAAGCATGAATTATTCGGAAAAACCGTTGCGCTACGACATTTCCGCAAAAACCGATCGCATTCGCGTGCGCTATCCGGAAGGAATCAGTTGGCTATTGGGTGGTGGCCTGCGGCTGGCGGGCACCCTGGATGGCGGCCTGCTCACCGGCAAAGTGATCATCCAGCGCGTGAACATGAACGCAGGCCTGGAGTCCGCCGGAACGCTGGTTGCGCCCGACACTGGCGGCGCGACTTCCAGCTTTTTGCGCAATCTGCAGTTCGACGTGGAAGCCACCTCGACGCCGGATGCGCGAATGGAGTGGCCGGGCGCCCAGTTGGAGGCGGATGCCGCCCTGCGCGTTCGTGGCACCGCGGAACACCCGATCATGTTGGGACACATCCACGTTTTGTCCGGCGAATGCACTTCCACAACAATCGCTATCGCGTGGCGCGCGGGGACCTGAACTTTGCCAATCCGTTCCGGCTGGACCCGGTCATCAACGTCGAAGCAACCACGAACATCCAGCAATACGAAATCACGCTGAACTTCAGCGGGCAATCCAGCAAGCTGAGCCTGCTCCTGCACCGTTCCGATCCCCCCGTTGCCAGCCAACGACATCATCACGCTGCTCGCGCTGGGACAGACCACCTCGGAATCCACCTTGCGTAGCGGCGGAACAACGCAGACCGGCAACACCGGAGCGACCGCGCTGCTTTCTGAGGCGATTTCCAGCCAATTGGGAGGGCGCGTGGAGCGTCTGTTCGGCATTACGCGATTCCGCGTCGATCCCGGGCTGAACGGGAGCAACCGCCACGGGGTCCGGGCAGAACGCGACAGCGCGAATCACAGTCGAGCAGCAAGTGACGAGGAACCTGACGGTGCTGTACGAATCGAATGTGAACTCAACGCAGCAGCAAGTGATTCAGGTGGAATACATCGTGAATCGCAATGTGTCAGTGGTGGCGTTGCTGGATCAGAACGGGACGTTCGGCATCGACGTCAAAATCAAAAAGCGCCTGCAGTAAACGCGAAGCTCACGCCCTGTGGGCGGCTCCTGCATTTTTGGATTTAGCCCGTCAGATTTACGGTTGATCCTGCTGTTGTGCGGCTTGTGTGCCGTCTTGCGCGGTGCGCCGTTGCTGGAATCGCCGTGCCGGAGCGGTGGTCAGGTGCACGTTTTGGCCGACGCCCGGATTTTCTTCCTTGGTTTCCTGCAGAGCGTCTTTCACTGCCTTGGCGGCCGTGGCGCGAGCAACGGCCTGCATTTCACGCGAGATTTTCGGCGCTTCGGCGGCCATGCGTTGGCCGAGCGGCGAACCATAGAATTGCAGCAGTTCCTTGATCTCCTCACTGGAATAGTGTTTGTCATAGATGGAGATCAGTTGCTCCGTCACCTGGTGCACATCGAATTGTTTTTCGTAGTCGGTCACAACAGCGTTCACGAATGCCTGGTTCTTATCGCTATTGGCAACCGTGGCCAGCAGCTTCTCGCGATACTGCTCCGCGGAATAGTTCACGGATTCCTGAACCTGGTCGCGCGCTCCCACCAGATCGAGCAGCGTGCGAATGTCAGCTTCTTTGGCGGGATCGATGGAGGAAGAACGCACCGCGGCGGGTTTGGTCGCGGCAGATTGCGGCGAAGCCTCCACAGCCCCGGGAGCGCTGCCTTGATTGTTACCGTACGAGAACGCGACGACGTAAATCACCACCAACGCGAGAACGGCCTTCATAAACTGCCTCCAACCAAACCACCGCATGCAGAGCCAGCGCATCTGCCTTCAAGAATTGATTGTAGGAAGACGGGTTTCCCGGCGCGCCTGCTCGTCGGTGCAGCTTTGCTCGTTCGGTCACTGGCCACAGGTGCAGGAAGCGGGGGCGGCTTGCTAAATTTACGGACTCTTGCTGATAGCAAAACGGAAGCCGTACAGCGCGGTTCCTCTCCGGTTACACTATGCGTATCGACGGCGGCGAGCTTGCAGATGAATTCCACGTCTACAAATGAACGAAGAATGGGCGCCAGGGAAGCGCGACAGTGCATGGTGGCAATGCAGCTTCGCCGGCGGGGCATCAAGGATGAACGCGTACTCGAAGCCATGTCGCGAATCCCACGGGAAGAGTTTGTGCCGCACGAGTCGCGGAGACGCGCTTACGAAGATGAGCCGCTGGAGATCGAGGTGGCGAGACCATCTCTCAGCCCTATATGGTTGCGGTAATGACGGCGGCTCTACAGTTAAAGCCTACTGACAAAGTCCTTGAAATCGGAACAGGCTGCGGATATCAGGCGGCCGTGCTTTCGTGCCTGTGTGATGAAGTTTACAGCGTGGAGATTCGCCCGGAGCTTGCGCACAGTGCCGCCGAGCGCTTGCAAAGATTGGATTTCACAAACGTTCACGTTCATTGCGGCGATGGCTCCGCCGGCTTGGCGGAGTTCGCGCCCTACTGATGCCATCCTAGTCGCCGCTGCCGCTCCCCTGCTGCCTGAGCCGCTGTTGCTGCAATTGGCTGACGGAGGCCGCCTCGTCGCTCCCGTTGGCGATCCGTCTCACCAGAACCTGGTGTGCGCCAGAAAACGCGCCAACGCCCTCTCCTCAGTGGCACGAAGGCTGCCGCTACATTTCATTGATGGAGCCGATTCGATTCAAGCTGATCTTCTATGACGCCGCCGGCAGCACGCCGAAACTTTTCATCATCATTCCTTCCTACAATGGAGGCTTCCCGGCTTCCGGCAACCCTCGACAAAATCGCCAGCTACATCCAGTCGTCGCGGCGAGACGCCGAAGTGATCGTGGTGGACGACGGTTCCACGGACCGCACCGCGCCAGGCGGCGGAGTCCTTTCGCGGCAAGTTGGCGAATTTTCGGGTGCTTTCCAATGGCGTGAATCGCGGGAAAGGGCTACAGCGTTCGTCGTGGCTCGCTGGAAGCTCTGGGCGACGTCATCCTGTTCACCGACGCCGACCTTTCCGCGCCGATTGAAGAAGCGGACAAACTGCTCGCAGCGTTGAAGGATCACGACGTGGCCATCGGTTCGCGCGCAATGGACCGCGGCCTGATTGAAGTCCACGAATCCCCGTTCCGCGAATTTGCCGGCATTGTCTTCAATACCATCGTCCGCGTGGTTCTGCGCTTGCCATTTGTGGATACGCAGTGCGGCTTCAAGGCGTTCCGGCGCGACCCCTGCCGCATCATCTTCGAACAGCAGACCATCGAGCGATTCGGCTTCGACCCGGAATTGCTGTATCTGGCGCGGCATCACGAGCTTTCCACCATCGAGGTGCCGGTGCGCTGGTCGCACTCGCCGGCCACCAAGGTGAGCATGCTGCGCGACAGCGTGCAGATGTTTCTGGATGTATTGATTATTCGCTGGAACGCGCTGCAGGGGCGGTACCGCAAGGCGAAATAGGGGTAAAGGAAGCCGTTGTACTTTGTGGTACAAAGTACTTGACAAAGATTCCCCGCCACCCTATCATCCCTTCCGTGCCTCTCTCCCATCCAATCCGCGCCCGTCGCCCCGAACCCATCCCCATCGACGCGCGTGCTGCCGATCACCTGAAATACATCCGCGAAACCATGGAGCGCGCCGCCGAGTTCACTGCCGTTCCCGGTTGGGGCGGAGTAGCCATGGGCATGACGGCGCTGGCCGCGGCATGGCTGGCTGCACGTCAAACGACACCGCGCGCATGGCTGGCGGTGTGGCTTGCGGAAGTATTTGTGGCCGTAGCGATTGCGGCACCCGCGGCCGCCACCAAAGCTCGGCGGGCGAATTCGTCGCTGTTCACCGGACCGGGG
This sequence comes from Candidatus Acidiferrales bacterium, assembly GCA_963826335.1. Taxonomy (GTDB): domain Bacteria; phylum Acidobacteriota; class Terriglobia; order Acidiferrales; family UBA7541; genus Acidiferrum. The sequence continues at coordinate 4,702 of CAWGXB010000037.1, forward strand.
CGAAAGTTCGTATTGAGTTTCGCGCCACCGATTTTTGTTGGCGGGCTTCTTACCGATGCCATGGCTCAGTCCGGCGGAATTTCCTGCTCTGCCGGGAATGTGGCTGCTGCTGTATGGCACCGCAATCGTGACGGGCGGAGCGTTTTCGGTGCGTGCCGTGCCGATCATGGGGCTTTGCCTGATGGCACTGGGTGGCGCGGCGTTGTTCGCGTCTGCCACCTGGGGAAATCTATTCATGGCGGCGGGATTCGGAGTGGTGCAGATCTGCTTCGGGATGTGGATCGCTTTGCGTTACGGAGGCTGAGAAATTGGAGGGAAAATCAGAGCCATGGCGAAATCATCGACAGTTCGGCAGGAACGCAGCACGCGCGAGGCAGGCCCGGCAGCGGTCCCGGGCCAGGCTGCGAACCGTATCGGCCAGTCTGGATCGGCTGATCCACGAGCGCATGCGGTTGGGAATCGTCAGCGCCCTGGCGGTGAATCGTTCGCTGACCTTCAACGAATTGAAAGCCCTGCTGAAGACGACGGATGGTAACCTGAGCGTTCACGCCAGGAAGCTGGAGGAGGCGGACTACATCGTGTGCACGAAATCGTTTGATGGGCGTCTGCCCAAGACGGAATACCGGCTGACCGCTGCGGGCGCCGGGCGCTGGAGCGCTACCTGGATCATATGGAAGCGCTGATCCGGGCGACGCGCGAGGGGTAAAATTTTTTCAGTTCTACTTTGTACTGTAAAGTACATTGTGAGGTTGGCGGCGGAGAAAGCAGGCATGCTCATGGAGCAACACATCTGTTCTGGCGGATCGCGCAGCACCCGCGATGGCGGCTCGCGGCTACACGTCGCGATCATCTGCGATGGCAACGGCCGCTGGGCCACGGCGCGGGCCTGCCACGCTCGGAAGGTCACCGCGCGGGGGCCGAGGCGGCACGGCGCATCATCCGGTGCGCGCCGCACCTGGGCATTCACACACTGACGTTGTTCGCGCTTTCCTCCGCGAACTGGCAGCGTCCGCCCGTCGAAGTGGACGCCATTCTGGAGATACTCGAGGAATACCTCCAGGCGGAGACTTCGCACTGCCTCGAAGAAGGCGTTCGCCTGAGCATCATCGGGCGGCGCGATCGCTTGCCCGCGGGCTTGCGAGCGGCGATTGCCGATGCCGAAGCGCTGACCGCGAAGGGCAAAGGCTGCACCTGCGATTGGCGATCGACTATTCGGCGCGACACACGATCTACCAGGCGGCCAGCAAGTTTTACAAAGTAACTGACCTTTCCAGCGAGGCATTCGGCGACGCTGCTTGCCGAAGTGCAACGTGGCGGCTCGACCGACGTGGACCTGCTGATTCGCACGGGCGGAGAACAGCGGCTTTCGGATTTTCTCTTCTGGGAGTGCGCCTTTGCGGAATTCGTTTTCTGCCGAAGCGCTGGCCGGACTTTACGCCGGTGGACCTGCGGAATGCCGTTCTGGAATTTGAGCGGCGAGAACGGACGCGCGGCGCCTTGCCCCGGGAGTGCTAGAGCCGTTCCCGGCTCACCACCAAAATCTCCGTAATCCATTGATTCAAGATTGTTAACCAACGCGGGCTCCAAACCGCGGCTCCGACGAATCGCCCTCCTCCGTCGTCTATACCCCAGGAGAACGAATGGGATCCGTGGGCCTTACGCTGCCGTGGGAGCTTAGAATCTCAGCAGTGGCGCGCGAGGGGATATCTCGAGTGGAACCTTCCGAACGGGAACCGCAAGGCAATCCTGCAGGCGTAATCCGGAGGATGCGGCGCTGGCTGCGGCATGCCAGGCCGGCGATTTGCACGCTTACGAGCGTCTTTACCGGTTGCAGGGTGCGCGCATGAAGAATCTTGCGCGAAATCTGCTGGGCACAAAGAGCGACGCCGAAGACGCCGTGCAGGAAACGTTCCTGAAAGTGCAGCGAAGCATCGCGAGGTTTCGCGGACAATCCTCGTTTGTCACCTGGACGTTTCGCATTCTGGTGAACACCTGCCACGACCTGCGGCGCAGCCGGATGCGCCGAAAAGAAATCGTGCCGGACGAACGAGAAGATGGGCCGTGCCGGTGGAACCGCGCGCACCAGGCGGTCACCCTTCGCTGAAGCTGGCCCTGGAACGCGCCATCGCGCAACTGACGCAACACCAGCGAGACGTTTTTCTTCTGTATGAAGTGGAAGGGTTTCGCCACGCGGAGATTGCGGAAATGCTGGAGATCTCGGAAACGGCTTCGAAGAACACGTTGTTTCAGGCAAAGAAGAATTTGCGGCAAGTGTTGGAGGCTCCCCGGAGCAGTCAGGCGGGAGGAGCGTAATGCAAATCACCTGTAAAGATCGCGAACGGATTTTTCTGGATGGCAGTGCGGAAGAGTGGGCTGGGCTGGAGCTTCACGCCGCGTCGTGCGCCGAGTGCGCGGAAGAGGTGCGGGCATGGAAAGCCCTAAGCATCGCGGCGCAGGAATTGCGGGATTACCGGGAGAGCCCGGCACTGTGGCCCCGGATTGAAACGGCTCTTGCGCAGCAAGCTCAGTAATCGGCGAATTCCTGGCTGGAGCGGCTCTCGTTCTGGCGGAATGTCCCGATGGTGTGGCAGACGGCGATGGCTGGAGCACTGGTGTTGCTGATGGCCGTCACGTCTGGATATGTTGTACATCGGCATTCCGCGCCGGGTCCGGTTGACCCGACAACCCTCTGCTGAAGGACCGCACGCTGGCGGAAGTCGAACGCACCGAGCGCGACTACATGAAGGCCATCGACAAGCTGGCTGCCGAGGCAAAGCCTCAACTGGACACGCCGACTTCGCCGCTGATGGCCAGCTACAACGAAAAACTGATCATGTTGGACAGCGCCATAGACGATTTGCGTATGCAAGCGGGGCAGAATCCCTCGAATGCGCATTTGCGATACCAACTCCTGGCGATGTACCAGGAAAAACAGGTCACGTTGCAGGATGTATTGGAGACGAAACGATGAAGCCCACCCTAAATTCATTTGCTGTGAAGAGCATTGCCGCGATTGCGCTGTCGTTGGCCGTGTTGGCAATCCCTGCGTCGCGGGCCGCGAATGCCGCACAGGACACGACCACGCGGAATTTTGAGAAGACGCTGACGCTCGGCGCCAACCAGACGCTGGCGATGGAACACAAATTCGGCGACGTCCACATTCACGGCGAGAACAGCCGTGAAGTGAAAATCTCGGCGACCATTCGGGTCCAGGCAGCCACGCAGGCCGAAGCCGAACACAACGCGGATCAAATCAAGATCGAAGTTTCGCAGGACGCGGAAGGCATCAAGGTGCGCACGGTCTATCCGGATCAGAGCAAGTGGTTCATCCGCATCGAAAAGGGCGGGCCTTCCTATTCCGTGGACTACGACATCGCGGTGCCGAACGACGCAAAGCTCTGGCTTCGCAATAATTTCGGCAACGTCGAGATCCGCAACGTTCGCGGCTGGGCCGACATCGAAAACGGCCATGGCAAGCTGGACGTTCGCGACAGCGGCGCGGCGAAACTGACCAACTCCTTCGGCTCGGTGGACGTGAATGGAGCGGAAGGCAATGTCACGGTCGACGACAACAATGGCGCGGTGACGGTTGCGGCCGTGAAGGGCTCGTTAGATGTGAAGGACCGCTTTGCCTCCATCACCGTCAGCAACGTTCAGGGTGCCACAACCATATCCGGCGGAAATGGCGCCGTGGAAATCAGTGACACCGGCACATCCACGGTAAACAATTCCTTTGGCAGCGTGAATGCCCGCGATATTCGCGGCGATTTGACGGTGAACAATAACAATGGCGCGATCGATGCCAACACCGTGAGCGGCTCAGCAACGTTAAACGGAAGCTTCGGATCGATTACTTTCGCGAACGTGAATGGCCACGTGCGATGCACCTCGTCGAACGGCAGAGTGAAGGGCGGCCCGGTGCAGGACGATGTTTACGTCAAGACGTCCTTTGGCGACGTGCAGTTGGAACAGCTTGGCGGCTCGGTTGAGGTTGATGATTCCAATGGCGCTGTCACTGTCAAGGAGGTGAAGGGTCACGCGACACTGAACACTTCTTTCGGCGCCATCGACGCCACCGGCATACGCAAGGGCGCAAAGGTTACTACCGGCAACGGCCGAATCTCTCTGAACGACATTGGCGGCGAAACCTTCGCGAAGACCAGCTTCGGCGCCATCAACGTCCAGCGCGTCAGCGGTTCACTTCGCGTGGAGAATTCCAACGGCTCAGTCACCGCCAACTCGGTGAGCGGAACTACCTGGGCGAAAACGAGCTTTGGCTCCGTGACACTCGACGATATCGGCGGCGCCATCACCGTCGACAACCAGAACGGAGCCGTGCTGCTTTCCGCCGCGCGGCAATCGACAGCGTGCAAGAATATCAGCGTCAAGACTTCCTTCTCGCCCATCCAGGTGCAGCTGCCGGAAAGCGCTGGCTACGATTTGACCGCGCGCACTTCGTTCGGTCGAATCAACAGCGAACTTCCGGTGACCAGCACGGGCCAGCTTAGCGGCGATGTGTTGAATGGGAAGATTGGCAATGGAGGTTGCACCCTGTCGCTCATCAATGCCAACGGCTCGATCGACATTCTGAAATTGTCGAAATAGAGACGCAAACTGGCTAGCGACGGAATTCTGCGAGGATTAGGACAGTTTGCGCCGTTCGCGATCCATCGCGAATGCCCGCAGAAGCACCCGCGTAGCCGTGGGCGTCAGCTCGAATCGCTCCAGTTCTTCTTCGCTGGCATACGCAACATCGGTCACGTCGCTTGCGGCGCGCGGTTCACCGGAAATGCGCTCGCATAGATAATCGACAATCACGTAGTGAAATTTGGGGCGCGCATCGGCCTGACTGGCGACGTTCGTCCGGATCGAGAAAAATTCGGTCGAATACCTCGATAACGTCCAACACGCGTACGGCCATGCCCGTCTCTTCCAGCAATTCCCGCGCAACCCCTTCTTGCAGGGTTTCTCCCAACTCCAGCGTGCCGCCCGGTATGGACCACTGCCCCAGCAGGGGTTCGCTGCCACGGCGGATCAGCAGCGCCCGGCCTTGCTCGATAATCACACCGCCGACACCGACGACGGGACGGTCCGGATATTGACGCGCCATTCGCTTGATTTTCCCCAAGCCAATCTGTAGGGTAACTTTGCACTACGTGGCGGGTGCTTCCATTCGCTTACCCGCCTCCGTATATAATAGCTGGAAGGTGTTGGCGCGTCGCTTGTCCAGCACAACACAAGACTAGATCGGAGGAAGCAGCCGTGCTCCGCTGCCCAGAGTGTTCCGCAGAAATTGACGTGGATGAAGACGAAGTGGAAGAAGGGGAGATCCTCAGCTGCCCGGAGTGCGAGTGCGAACTGGAAGTGTCGCAGACGCATCCGGTGGCGCTGAATCCGATCTCCGATGACATTGAAGAAGAGGAAGACGAGGAAGAAGAAGTGGAAGAGGAAGAGGAAGAGGAAGAGGATGAAGAGGAAGACGAGGAATTCGACGAAGATGGCGACCTCATCGACGACGACGAGGAAGACGACGAAGACGAGGAATAATCCCGAGCGTCGCGCACCGCGTGCATCTTCTGCTGGTTCCGTTGTCATCTAAAGCAAAGTGAAAGGACTCCCCCTGAACGTCGCGCGGTCGTTAATTGTTCCTGCCGTGTTTCTGGCAGGTTGTTTTTGCCTTTCCATTGCAACGCGGGCTCAGCAGCCCCAACAGCCAGTACCTCCGGTGACTCCGGAAAACACCAGCGCCCCGCCGCAGAACGCCCCGCCGGTAAGAGAATCTTCCACCAGCAGAACAAAAAGTAAAATTCCACCCTTCGTGATTTTGGGGACGGTGTTTAACGAAAAGGCGCTGGCCTATCCCGGCGTGCAGGTGCGCGTCAGGCTGAAAGGCGACAAAAAGTTCAAGTGGGACACGTACACGAATTCGCGGGGAGAGTTTGCGGTTCGTGTACCAGAAGGACCGGATTACGAAGTGTTCGTGCATGTGAAACACTTTCAGGACGTGTCGCAATTCGTATCGGCGAAGGGCGGAGTGATTCAGCAGCAACTATCAATCCGCCTGCAGCCAGTGGACCAGAGTAAGGCCGGGGAGAAGAAATGAGCGCGACGCGAAGATTGGCGTGGATGGCGTTTCTTTTGTTGCTGGTGACGGGATTTGCGGCGGCGCAGAATTCGAAAAAGGAGTCGCCCTTGCGGACCGTGCTCGGCGCGGTTACCGATAAGGCCGATACTCCACTGCCGGGAGGGGTCGTTTTTCTGAAGAACAATCGCACCGGCTCGATCAATAGCCGGTTCGCGGACCACGACGGAAATTACCGTTTCAGCGGCTTGGATCCGAACGTGGATTACGAAATCCACGCCGAACTGGACGGGGCAAAGTCACCGACAAAGACGATTTCTTCGCTGGACGGCCGAAGAGAAATTCTTGTGAATCTGAAGATTGACCGCAAAAAAAGCTAGGATCTGGCGTGATTGCAGAAACCAGGTCCGCGTGAAGCCTTGGGGGATTTGCCAACCGTAGTTTAGATCGCGCAGTTGTTACCCATTCCAGCCCTTGTCGAAAATTCTCCGACGGTGTGTGCGGGGAGGAAGATGACCCGGCGCTTGACTATTTTGGGACGGGGAATCGCGCTATTGTTGCTCGCGATGCTGGTCCGGTGTTCCTGCGCGCAGGAGAAGCCCGACAGCCCGGAGCCAAAAATTGGCCAAAGCGCACCACCTCCTTCCCAGACTGACACCAACGCCAAAGAGACAGACAAGGAAGCGAACGACGAAGTTCCCAAGCGGATTTTCTGGATTATCCCCAACTTCATGACCGCCAACGACCAGCCCCAGAATCTCGGTCCACTTGCGCCAAAAGAAAAATTTAATATTGCCTGGCACCAATGGTGGGACGTGAGCGCGCACCTGGGAAATCTTTTGCAAGCCAGTATTTCGCAAGCTGCCAACGGCATTCCCGAGTACGGACAAGGCTGGGGCGCGTTTGGCGAGCGATACGCCGCACAGGAGGGCGACCAATTTACGGGCGCCATGCTGATTTACGGCGTTCTGCCCACGATTTTGCACGACGATCCACGTTATTTCCGCAAAGGGCGCGGTTCGGCGTTATCGCGCATCGGCTATGCGGCCTCGCGCAGCGTAATCTGCCGAACCGATTCCGGTAAAGATACCTTCAATATTCCTCAAGTGTTTGGGCAATTGGGGCAGGCCAGCATTTCCCTGTCGTACTATCCAGAGGTGAATCGCAATGTCAGCGGGTTGTTTTCTGGATGGGCCATCAACCAGATTTACAATATGGGATGGAACCAACTGAAGGAATTCACGCCGGACCTTGGTTCGTATTTGAATCGGCGGCGCCAGAAAAAACACAAGCAAGCGGATGTGAAGGACAACCGGTCTCCGATTTCCCCGGCCAACTAGCGTTTTGGAATACCATTTCGCGGGCAGAGCATGTGAATCGCCCCGGGCACCACCTCGATTTCTACCGGCGTCCAACCCAGGATTTCTCCATCGCCGTGAAACTTCGCGGGCGTCTTCGTCTCAATGCGCACGCGCCGGAACGTCTGGCGCCGTACCCGATTGGTCCGCAGTTCGCCATGAGTGATGACGCGCGGAAGCACGCGAAGGACCTGCAACAGCGTCAGATTCCCCACCAGAACCAGATCCAGCAATCCATCGTCGAGTTTCGCTTCTGGAGCCAGCCGCAATCCCGCTCCATAACTCGGAGTGTTCAGAACTCCCACCACGAAAGCCTCGGATCGCCACTCAATACTTTTCTCGGATTCGATCGACGCATGAATCTGCAACGCGTGAAAACCGATCAGCGCGCGAATCATCGACAACAGATAGCGAGGACGCCCGCGCAGATTGCGATAGACTCCGCCGGCAAATTGCGCGGCCGCTGCGTCCAGGCCCACTCCTCCGCCTCCGAGGTACAACCGCTCGTTTCCGTCGGAAGTCCGCACGCGCGCAGCGTCGACGAGACGAACTTCGCCATCGAGCAGCAGTTTCGCCGCAAGCACAGGATCCAGCGGAAGTCCCAGCGCTTGCGCCAGGTCGTTGCCGCCGCCTGCGGGCAGCACGCCCAGCACGATGTTTTGGCCCGCGCCAATCGCGTTGGCAAGTTGTTGAAATGTTCCGTCGCCACCCAGCGCGAAAATTCTCGTGTAACCGGCGACAACCCCAGCGCGTGCTTGCGCCGCAAAATCGTCGGCGCTGGCGGTGCGCCGGAAGTCCACCTGCCAACGAGTTTCAGCAGCAAACTGTTCCACTCGCGGAGCGGCGTCGTTGGCGATTCCCCCGCCCGCCACCGGATTCAACAGCACCAGATCGCGAGATCTCACGGATTGAGCCGTAGTTGCGTCTAGCTCCACAGCCGATCCCACGAGCGTTCCTGATCCCATTGTGGCGTAGGCTCAAAGTAGCCGGTCCCCGGCGCCAGGTGTTGCCGCACCATCTCCTCGTTCAGCGTCACGCCTAGTCCCGCGCGATCCGGCACTTCGATCCAACCGTGATTCACGATTGGACTCTTCACGCCTTCTTCCACCAGCGACGACCACCACGGCACATCCAACGAATGATTCTCCAATGCCAGAAAATTCTGCGTCGCCGCGGCACAATGCACATTCGCCATGCAACTCACCGGCGTTCCGGCAAAGTGCATCACCATGGGCACGCCGTATTCTTCTGCCATATCTCCGATTTTGTGCGTTTCCAGGATTCCACCCGACGTGGCAAGGTCCGGTTGAATTTTGCCCACGGCGTTTTTCTCGCAAAGCACCTGGAACGGTTCCTTTAGATAAATATCTTCACCTGTGAGAATTGGAGTGGGACTTTGTTCCGAAATTTGCTTCAGCAGGTCGGTGTAGGTCCACGGAATTACATCTTCCATCCACGACAAATTGTATTTTTCGTACGCCTTGCCCAGCCGGATGATCGACTTCACTCCCAGGTGCCCCAGATGGTCCATCGCCAGCGGAATCTCCATGCCCACGGCATCGCGAACCGCGGCAACGTATTGCTCCAGCATGGCGATGCCTTTGTCCGTCACTTCCATTCCCAGCAGCGGGTGCGGCAACTGGTTCGGCTTCCACTGCTCGATGTCCGTCGGATTCGTTACCGTGCCGGGCGTGTCCGCCACCATCTCAATTCCCAAATCCATCTTCAGCCAGGTGATGCCCATTTGCTCTTTGCGTTCTTTCATCCGTTGCGCGTAAACCTTGGGATCATTGGACTCGGTCGTGTCGGCATAGATGCGAATCTTGTCGCGAAACTTGCCGCCGCCAACCATCGCATACGCCGGAGCGTTGTAAACCTTGCCGGCGATATCCCACAGCGCCATTTCGATTGCGGACACGCCGCCGCCTTGCCGCGCGTGACCGCCAAATTGTTTGATCTTGCGAAAAATCTTATCGAGCTGCAGCGGGTTTTCTCCCACGATGCGGCTTTTCAGAAACAGCGCGTACGTGGGACTCGCGCCGTCGCGCACTTCGCCCAGTCCGTGAACTCCTTGATTGGTATCGATCCGAATGATCGGGCATGGACTGGGGCCCGGCTTCACCACTGTGGCCACGCGCAGATCTGTGATTCGCAGCGCCGATGGACTGGAGTTGGCGTTCACACCTTTGGGGTAAGCCTCCAGCGACTCCTTGCCGAACAGCGCGCCTCCCAAAGCCAGCGCTGAGGCCTTCAAAACCTCGCGACGTTCAAACCCGTTTCCGCTTTTTTCTCTCATGAAATTAAACCTCTGAATTCAGAGTGCATCGTATCACCGCCGCGTCGCAGTATGGCTGAGTTTGACGAATTGCCTTTGCACTATTTCTTAAATTTAGCGCTGGCTTTTATGCCAGCCGTTGCCTGGGCCCGACGATATTGCTTCTTCGCCGAGAATTCCCGCCAGCCGCGGAGGCCAATCTGATAGCATTCCCGTGTTTGCTCCTAACTTCTCATCGCTACATCAGGTGTTCCCTATGACCAAATTTGTCAGCCGTCATTTGCTTCGATTTAGTTTGATCCCTTTCTTGATCGCGTGCTCAACTCCATTGCTGCTTCCTGATTCCGCGCGCGCACAGCTGCTCACATTCACGAAGCAGGACCTCATCGAATACACTCCCGGCAATCCCTTCGATCGCCTTCCCGATGGCAGGCCCAAGGTGCCCGATGAATTCATGGAGCGGGCTCGCGATCTTTCTTCGGAAGAAGTCTGGGCGGTTCTGCAACAAAAGGAATACAACAACCAGTATGCCGACGGATTTTACGTACTGCATCCTGGCAAGACCATGGTCGGACGCGTGTTCACCGTGCAGTTTATGCCCTGGCGCGCCGATGTTGACGACGTCGCGGAGAAGAAAGCAAAGGCTCACGGGCTTCCGCGCCTGACCAATCAGATGGCCATCGATATGCTCCAGCCGGGTGATGTGCTGGTCGTCGACCTCTTTGGCAAAAAAGTTGGTGGCACCATCGTAGGAGACAATCTGTTCTACTACATGATGAAAGCCACGCATGGCGGCGGACTCGTCGTCGACGGCAGCATCCGCGATTTGGACGGACTCTCCCAAATTGACTTGGCCGCTTATTTTCGGTCTGCCGATCCCACTCCGATCGACAACGTCATGCTCACCGGCATCAATGTTCCCGTGCGTGTCGGAGGTGTCACGGTAATGCCGGGCGATCTCGCAGTCGGCGACCGCGAAGGCGTTTATTTCATTCCTCCGCAATTCGTGAAAGAAGTTCTGGACCGCGCCGATGAAATTCACATTCACGACGAATGGACTAAGAAGAAATTCGACGAGGGGAAATACAAGTCCAGCGAGATTTATTCCACGCCCGCCGATCCCAAATTAAAGCAGGAATACCAGGAATATTTGAAGAAGCGACTTGAGGAACTACAAAAGCAGCGCAGCGCGAAACAACCGCAATAATAAGGCAACGGTTCGGTGGTTACCCGGCGGAGAAAAGCAGGCTAAGTCTTCTGAAATCAGTGGTGCCGGCGGGGGGAATCGAACCCACGGCCTAGGGATTATGAGACCCTCGCTCTACCACTGAGCTACGCCGGCATAGGTCAATTCTCCATGCTACGGAGTAACGCGCGGGGGTGTCAAGCACACGTAAACATGGACCAGGCGGTGGACTCGCTAACATTCCACCACGCGGAGAAGTAAGGGGCCTTGACCAAATTGATGAGTGTTCTCTTACTTTATCCTTGGTTTTCAGCCTGATGTGCCTCTCAACCGTTATCGGCGTGTGATGATTGCCAATCAGTAAATGGGAGAACTGCTCCTCAGATAGCGACTGAAGAACACAAGCGGCCGAGCAGGCTAACAGGTGGTTCAAGGTCAAAAAACTGTCACAAATCGGAAAATGTCTGTCGGATCCTCGTAGTACTTTAGTACCAGTGAGTTGGGACTGCCGTACTGTTGTTCCTAAGTCTCCTATTTCCTATTCTCTTCGATGCCACAGCAGCCCTCGCTCACTGTCAGTCGAACAAAGGGCGAAACGGCGAGAGGGACTGGTACTGGCAGTTTTGAACAGATTTTGCGTGTGTACTACTTGACACTATCCCAATAAGGGATAGAGTGTCTCCATTGGTTCTCATTCCCTCGGAGGCACTCTCATGTCACGTAGACTCAGCGCAATCGCCCTTGCATTGGGTATTCTTGTTGGAGCTACTGGTCTTAAGGCAGCCATCACCTCGCACGTAGCGAAGGGTACGACGGTTGCCAATACGCCAGCTCCAGTTCCGCCGATCCGGAAGCCTGGTCAGTAAGAAGCACTCGCGGACTAAACACACCGCGCGGGCTGAACCGGACCGAAAGAGATTATGCATCTGGGTTCAGCCGAATTGTTCATTTGGTACTTGGGAACAGCTTTAGAGCTGGCCTTTGTGGTGTGTTCAATCGCGCGCAGGTCCTTCTTTACTTATTTTTTCCTCAATGTCTACATGCTGCTCAGCGTGCTCGCTGATGTTGCGCGCTGGCAGGTGCTTCGCATTTACGGACTTGATTCCGATCAGTACATGCAGTGCTACTACTACACCGATGCGCTGCTGACGGTGATTCTGTATGTCCTGCTGATCAGTTTGTACTCGCGTGTCTTCGGTGAATTACGTTTTGCAAAGCACATGAAGTTGGCGGCCGTGGTGCTACTCCTGGGCACCGCGGGTTTTTCGTATGCGGTGGTTGCCCAGCAAGGCACTCGCCTGGCCCATTACTTCGCATACGAACTCTCTCAAAACCTCTATTTCGTCGGCATTATTCTCACTTACTTGCTTTGGGGCGCTGTCCTGAAGCTGCGTGAGACACGTACCCGCCTCGTTCAGATGGTGCTGTCACTTGGGTTGTATTTCAGCGCCTATGCCGCCAGCTACGCCTTAGTGAACGTGGCCCCCGGAGTAACGGTCGTGAAGTATGCCAGCCCGCTCCTCGGCTGCCTGCTGCCCCTGGCCTGGTGCGTTACGATCATGCGTTATTCGGAAGATGCACGGCTCGCCCCCGCGCAACTTGTGGCGGTGCCGCGATGATGGCTGCGATTATTCTTGTCGTTTCCCTGGTTACGATGATGATGTTCTTCGTGTCGTATTGCCGCTCGCTGACGGCGCATTCTGCCAGCCATGCGCTCTCCGAAGAAGTGCGCGACGTTACCGGCATTCAATCGCGCGCCTCCGGACGCGACTTCACGCGAGTGATGCAGTTGCTCCAGTTGTGCCCCGATCGTCCTGCGGATCGCATGGGATTGCAGGCGGTGCAGCTGTACTATTCGTTCCTGAGCGCGGCGCAGTCCGCGATCTCTCGCATTGCACCTTCGTTCGCCTCGTGGTCGGAATCCGAGCGAGCCAGTTGCGCCTATTTCGTGGCCGTGGTTCTCGACAAGCGGATTGCCCTGAGCCGCGAAATGTTGACGCAGCAAGCCGAGTCCTGAGTCGCTCCCGACAATACCTCTTTCGCGTCTCCGCACTCCACTTCCTGTTTTAATTCCTGAGATCGATGCTATGCTTAAATGTCTCCTCTTTTACCGGAGTGAGAGCGTCCGCAGCGCAAAAACTACCGGTGAATAAAATATGTCCGCAGTGTGGCGCAGTCCTGACAAAGGGTGCGCTGTTATGCAACTTCTGTGACTCTTCGGAGTCCGTCCCCATCGGGGATCATTCCACAACCACGTATGGCCATCTGGCGCCGAATGCCGTTGCCGAGAACGAGTGGCGCGGCGAACTGAACCAGCGCCTGCAGGCCTACCGTGCCAAGCGGCGCAAGTCTGCACCCAATGAGGCGCAGAGCGAGTTGCCGTTCAACGGCAATGCCTCCGACTCGGGCGGCACGGTTGCCGTTCAGGTGGAAGAAACTCCGCGAGACACCCACGACGCCAAAGACGATTTCGCCTTCACTATCGCTATTGGGCGCATCGCGGGCAGGCACGAGCCCAACGATACGCGGTTGCTGATCGATGTATCCGTGCCGCCGGAGGAACAACCCACCGCTCAAGAAGTCAGCCGCGAACCTGTCGTGCTGCCTCAATCTTTCGGAATCTTTCCGGCGGCTTCTCTGGACGACCGCCGCCGCGCGGCCCTAATCGACGCCGCCTGCCTGGCCTTCGCCTACGGTGGCTTCCTGGCGTTGTTCGGCTCGCTGGGCGGGCATTTCACGTTCAGCAAGCTTAGCGCCGCGGTCTGCTTCTCGACGTTTGCCTTTGTTTATCTGCAATATTTTGGCCTATTCACGATTTTCGGCGGCACCACTCCTGGAATGATGATCCGAGGGCTGCAGGTGGCTACCTTCGCCGGCGAAATGCCAACGCTGCGTCACCTGCTGCTGCGCGCCACAGGCTACATGTTGTCCGCCGGCACGCTCTTTCTCGGCTTCTTATGGGCCTGTTGGGACGAGGATTCGTTGACCTGGCACGACCGCCTGTCAGGGACATACTTGACCGCGCCAGACATATTGACCGATCTGGACGCGCCGCACACCGCTACGACGCGCTAAGCGCAGCAGGCAATGGATTGCGGGCGACGCCTGTACAGTCGGTGGAGGAATTGCCTTATTTTGTCATTCCGAACGGAGTCTGCGGAGCGAGGAATCTCTCTTTTGGGTGAGCGAGCGGTGTATCCGCACAGACCGTGAAGACGCCTGCTAATCGCTCTGCGGCGCGTTCTTGGTCACTTTTTCGTCAGAGAAAATCTTGCCGTCGCGAATGAAGATTACCCGGTGCGCATGCTGCGCAATATCCATTTCGTGGGTCACCAGAATAATGGTGTTGCCCTGCTTGTGCAGATTCGCGAACAGCCCCATGATTTCCTCGCCGGTTTTGGAGTCCAGGTTTCCGGTCGGTTCGTCTGCCAGCACGATCGAAGGGTCGTTCACCAGCGCGCGCGCAATCGCCACGCGCTGCCGCTGACCTCCCGAAAGCTCATTCGGCCGGTGCGTCATTCGTGAAGTCAGATCCACGCGCTCCAGCGCCTGCTTGGCCTTTTCCACGCGTTCTTCCGCGGGCGTGCCATTGTAGATCAGCGGCAATTCCACGTTGTGTAGAGCGGTCGCGCGCGGCAACAGATTGAAGGTCTGAAACACGAAGCCAATTTCCTTGTTACGAATGTAGGCCAACTCATCGTCGTCCAGTTCGCTCACCAGTCGTCCTGCCAGCCAGTAGCGGCCGGCGCTGGGGGAATCCAGGCATCCGATCAGGTTCATCAGCGTGGACTTGCCGGACCCTGAAGGTCCCATGATGGCAACGTATTCGCCCTTATGGATTTCGACATCCACGCCGCTGAGCGCGTGCACCTGCTCGGCGCCCATTTCGTAGACCTTGGTGAGCCCCTCGGTGCGGATCACCACACCGGAATCCACCAAGTCCTGGCGATACGATTCAGACGATGTCATCTCAACAGGCATCTTTTTCTCCCCATTTGTCGCGGACGTCACTTACTGCTGGTCTTCCGTCTTCTTTGGAGCAGAGTTATCGATTTTGACGGTCGCTTCCGGCTTCAGCGTTCGCAGCGCCTTATAGCTGCCCACTACGATTTCGTCGCCCGCCTGCAGGCCTTTGGTGATTTCGATGTCGGTGATGCCAGAGATACCGGTTTCCACGGGCCGAAACGCAGCTTTCTTTCCGTTAACCACAAAAACGCCCTGTACTTCGTCTTTCTTCGGATCGCCGGCGGCCGCTGGAGGCGGCGCTGCCAATGTCACGTTGCCGTTCTTCTTGGCGTTCTTCGCGGCCTCCTCGAGGTCCTTGCGCGACCGCACCGCCAGGGCCTGAATCGGGATTGCCACCACGTCCTTCTTTTCGGCGGTCTTGATCTTCGCGGTTGTCGACAATCCAGGCCGCACATTTTCCGGCGGATCTTGCAGCGTCACCACTACCTTGAAGTCTTTCGCTTCCTGGTTGCTCGTAGTCGTCTGGGTCGTCGCCAAGCCGGAACTGCGCAGCACGGCCTGCGAACCAATCTCCGTCACTTTTCCCTTGAACACTTTTCCCGGCACCGCGTCGATGGTTACGTCCGCATCCTGTCCGATCTTCACGTTAACGATGTCCGTCTCGTCCACTTTCACTTCCGATGTCACGACCGACATGTCCGAAAGAGTCATCAGGAAACTGCCGTTGGCGTTCTGGATGCCCGGCACAACGTACTCGCCCAGACGAACCGGCAAGTAGCTGACGATTCCATTGATCGGCGAAGTGTAAGTCGTCTTTGAGAGAATGTCCTTCGTGTGCACCAGCACCGCTTTGCTTTGATTCAGTTGCGCGCGCGTCACTTCCATTTGCGCCTTCAGCGAAAGCAAATGGGCTCGCGACGAATCCACCGCGGCCACCGCCGCATCGTAGCTGGTCTTGCGCTGGTCGAAATCCTGTTTCGGAATCAATCCGTCTTTGAACAGGCCCTGCCCACGATCGTAATCCAGCTTGGCCTTTTCCAGGTTTGCCTGTTGTTGAATCAAATCCGACTGCGCCGCTTTGTAGCTGGCTTCCGCAGCCTGCACGCCGGACTCGCTGGCGTTAATCGAAGCGGACTGCGCTTGCACGTCGGCGTTGGCTTGCACGTTTTCCTGTAGCAGAAGCCGGTCGCCCTTCTTGATGTGGTCGCCTTCCTTCACCAGGATCTCGGTGATGCGGCCAAAACCCTGTGCCGTTACGTTTGTGTACGTGGTGGGCTTCACTTCACCTGACGCTGTTACCACGGATACCAGAGAATCCTGCTTGGCTACTTTTGCGGTTTGAACCGTCACTACGCCTTTGTTGGCTTGATTGATGCTGTAGAGGACCACCCCTCCCAACACCGCGGCCACGCCCAGACCGATACCGACCTTCTGCCACGTCTTCATGCGATTCCTTTCGCGCATCCGCCACGGACCACCCGGTGCGGGAAACACTCGTCGTTGTTGGAGAGCCTAGCGCCTAAACTAAATACGCCCCACGGGGGCTAAATGTTTCGCTGGAAAGGCGAAACCGGACCGTCGCGGTTTCGATTTTGTAGGGCAAGGCCAACAACTCGAATTGCTGCCACCTGTAGTGAATTTACCGACAAGCCTATTGTAGGCCCAAATCAAACGAAAGAAAAGAGTTGCAGAATTAGCGCAAATTCCTTCCCTGTAGGATCGGGCACCTCTTCTTTAGACGCTGGTACCCCTGATTTGGTGTCCCCAGCAGCGACCGGATGCGTGCGCCCGCGTCGTCCTGCACCACCTGCTAGTACTGCCGGCTATTTTGTGCTGGACGGCTGAATGATGCCGTTAATTAGCCGCGGATCGGTGAATTCCGTACGGTCACCCGCGTGTTTGCCAGCCACCGGCAGTAACCGGGCGGAAAGCGGCTTATTCCATTTCACCGACAACGTGGCGACATCGCCGATCATGCGCGCGAGGGTATCCACGCTGGTGTCGCCCGCCAGCGGCACCGTGTCGAGGCCCGTGCCGCACACCGCGGAGTAGCTCATCAAAGCGTCCACGGAAAACAGCCCGGCATTCCAGCGCTCTGCCAGCGTCGGGTCTTCCAGAACCGGCAGCATCAAGCCCGAATAACCAACACGGCGCGCGCCGATTTCTTTCAGCGCGGAAGTAATGGTGCCAACGGCAGTCATCGTTCCGCTGGCGCCGAATGGCTGGTTCGACAGCAGCTCAATCGCCGCGCCAATGGAAGCGTCGACGGATGGCGCAGGCGAAAGATCCTGGCCCAGGTAGTTCCACCCCTGCTCGCCGCCAATCTGCACGCTAATGTGCTCCACATCAAACGCTTGCGGGAACAACAGATCGATCAAACGGCGGCGCGCATCGGCGTAATCGCTGGCGCCCTGAAATGCAGCAGCGACGGTGTTGGCAGATTCCAGTCCAATGGCAAATTGGTGGCCGGCGCCGCTGTGATACGCGGCCGGAAAAAATGGCGAATATGCAGGCACGTTCGCCGTCGCCGCAAAACGGAAGTTGCCTTCGCTGTGCGGTGTGTTGTCCTCAAGCGTTTTGATGATGCCCGCAGCGGATTTCACGGCAGGCCAATTTACACCGTCACTATTGGTCACAACCACGGTGCCGTACAGCGATTTCGTGTTTTTCAGAATGTCGGCAAGCAGCTCGGCCTGCGCGCCGCCATCGTCACCCGTAAGGTACGCCGGGCCGATTGAAATCATCAGGTGATCCTGTTGCGCGATGCCGTCGAGGTTTTTGAAGAATTGCAGAGTGTCGGCTCGCGAAACTCCCTTGGTATATTCGGGAAAGGGCTGGGTGACGATGCGCAAAGTCTGCACCGTATAACCCTGCTTTTCGAACGAGGTTTTGGCTTTCGTCAGGAAATCGACGGCCTCCGAAACCTGAATCTGATAGCGCCCGCGTTCGATATTGATGAACGCGGTGATGGTGCGAACTTTAGGTCTGGGAGCTTGCGGCGGAGTTTGAGCCATGCAAACGGAAACGAACACAAGGAGTGAGAACAAAGCGGCGGCGAGACGAAGCAGCAACAGGCGGTGTTGGTTTTGCATAGGTTTCAGACGAACGCGGAAATTCCAGTGATTTTTTCTCCGATGATCAGCTTGTGAATGTCGTTGGTGCCTTCGTAGGTGTACACGCTCTCCAGGTTGTTCATGTGGCGCATCACGCAGTAGTCGTCGACGATTCCGTTTGCTCCCAGGATATCTCGTGCCTTGCGCGCCGTATCCAACGCGATGCTTACGTTATTCATCTTCAGCATGGAAATGTGCGTCGCATCGGCTTTGCCTTTGTCTTTCAACCGTCCCACGTGCAGCGCCAGTAGCTGCCCTTTCACGATTTCCGTGATCATCCACGCAAGTTTTTCTTGGACAAGTTGATGCGAGGCAATCGGTTTGTTCGCGAACTGCTTGCGCGTCTTTGCGTATTGCAGCGCGGTATCGTAGCAGGCCATCGCCGCGCCCAGCGCGCCCCAACCGATGCCGTAGCGCGCCTGGTTCAGGCAACTCAGAGGACCTTTCAAACCGGTGACGCCGGGGAGCAGATTGGCTTCGGGGATTTCGCAGTCGCTCATGGCCAGCCCGGAAGTGACGGAAGCGCGCAGCGACCATTTGCCATGCACGTCCCAGGCTTTGAAGCCGGGCGTGCCTTTTTCCACCAGGAAGCCGCGAACTTTATCGTCTTCGCATTTTGCCCACACCACCGCGACATCGGCGATCGATCCATTCGTGATCCACATTTTCTCGCCGTTCAGCACGTACTTGTTTCCCTTTTTCGCGGCGCGCGTCAGCATGCCCCCGGGATTCGAGCCAAATTGCGGCTCCGTTAGACCGAAGCAGCCAATAGCTTTGCCTTCCTGCAGCAAAGGCAGCCATTTGTCTTTCTGCGCGTCGCTGCCGAATGCATAAATGGGATACATCACCAGGGCGCTCTGCACGGAAACGAAACTGCGCAATCCCGAATCGCCGCGCTCCAGCTCCTGCGTCACCAGTCCGTAGGCCACATTGGACATTCCAGCGCAACCGTAGCCCTGAAGATTAGCGCCGAAGAATCCCAGTTCCCCAAGCAGCGGCACCAGGTGCATGGGAAACGTGCCCTCGCGGCTGTGTTTTTCGATGGCGGGCAGAATTTCGTTGTCGACAAATTCGCGCGCGGTTTGCCGCACCAGTTTTTCCTCGTCGTTCAATTGGGAATCAAAATCGATGAAATCGACGCCGGAGAATGAGGGCATGGGTCAATCCTTGGTGGTGCGCTCGCGCAGCGAGAGAAGTGTAGCAAGTGCCGCGAGGAGAGGCCAGCCGTGCATAATCGACACACGATCCGAGACGAGTTTGCCATCCTGAGCGAAGCGAAGGATCTCAACCGTTCGCCGATCTATATCTGCTGATGAACTGTAACCCGTCCCTTCAGGGTTGAAGCTTTTCCTCAACGCTCTCCGAGTGCCTCATTTCGACTGATACGTTTTCAGCAATTACTGCACTATCCGCCATCGGCATGTGCCGATAGACGGCGCCGGCCCCCGAACTCACCCTCAAAATGCAGGGCTAGCGGAGGTGTGTGCCCAGGAGGGTCCTAATTATGACAACGCACAAGTATGGATGGGTTCCCGACATCCCCGATCATCGCGATTTTTTGTTCGCTGCTCTCGTTGAGAATTTGGCTGCGCTTCCTGCGAAGGTGGACTTGCGCCCGCAATGTCCCAAAGAAGTTTATGACCAGGGACAGTTGGGAAGTTGTACAGCCAACGCAATTGCTGGTGCCCTCGAATTTGACCAAATGAAGCAAGCAGTCAAGGTGTTTACGGCATCCCGGCTGTTCATTTACTACAACGAACGCGTCATGGAAGGCACAGTAAACTCCGACAGCGGCGCGCAGATTCGCGACGGCATAAAGAGTGTCGGCAGCCTCGGCGCGTGCCCGGAAACCGTCTGGGCCTACGACATCACAAAATTCGCTGACAAGCCTCCGCAACCGGCGTTCAAAGACGCTCCGCTCGGGAAGGCTCTGCAATACGAGCGCGTGCCCCAGGTACTCAGCCAAATGAAGGGATGCCTCGCCGCCGGATACCCGTTCGTGTTCGGGTTCACTGTGTATGAAAGTTTCGAAAGCGATGCGGTGGCGAAAACCGGCGTGGTTCCGATGCCGGCGCCGAGCGAAAAAACTCTCGGCGGCCACGCGGTAGTGGCTGTCGGTTATGACGACAGCACGCAGACGTTTATCGTGCGAAACTCGTGGGGCCCGGGCTGGGGAATGGGCGGCTATTTCACCATACCCTATGCCTACCTGTCTGATAGCAACCTGGCCGATGACTTCTGGACCGTTCGCATGGTGGCAAAAACGGCGGCGCAGTTGGCAGCAGAAAAAGCCGCGACCGCAGCCGCCGGCAAACACTAAACTGCAACTGGATAGGCGGCCTGATGCCGCCACCGCCAAAACAGGCTAGTTCGCCGCAACGCGGAAAAGCGCTGCCCCGTGCGCCGGCAATTTTGCCTCAACGTGATCCGCCGCGCCCAAATCCTTGCGCTCCCACAAATCGCGCGTGCCCGCTTTCGCCAAGGGCAATTTCAACTGGCTAAACGTCACCGAAACGTTTTGTTCTCTATCAGCTAGATTGAACAGCGCCACATACTTGTCCTTTGCGTTTGGCGCGTCCGCCACCCAGGCAATCATGCTGGCTGACTCAACCGCTTGATGATTGCCGCTGCTTCGCTGATCCACTTCGATCACTTCCGGATTGGTCAGCAGCGCCAACGTGAACGCGTCGTTGGCCGGAAGGTCGCCGCCAAAAATCAGCGGGGAACGCATCATGGACCACAACGTCATCAGCGTGACTTGTTCGTCGTGCGTGAAATTTGTCCAGCGGCGCGAACCTTTGTCATCCGGATCGCCGATTTTCCCTAGCGGCAACATGTCCGCATCCGGCCACGCTCCGGGCCGCGAAAACGGCGCCCACGCTGCCGCTCGCGCAAATTGTTCTTTCAGGCTTGGCCAGGAATCCCAGAAATCATCGGAGATTCGCCACATCTGCGCGAATTTGCGAAAAAACTCCACTTCGGAAATCGGAGCCGGGCCGGGAGACAAGCTCAGAACCATGGGCCGGCCGCTCTTGCGAATCGCCAGCGAAAGCGCACGAATTTCTGCCGGTTGGTAAAGGTGGCTGGCCATGTCGTCGGCTTTGATGAAGTCGACGCCCCAGGAAGCGTAAAGCTCCGCCAGCGAATCGTAATACGACTGAGCGCCCGGCTTGGTCGTGTCTACTCCCATCATGTCGGGATTCCACACGCAAAGATTGTCGGGGTCGGCGATGTCGGCGGCATCGTACGGCGTGCCTTCGATGGGCAAACGCCTGGTGACGGCTTCTTTGGGGATGCCGCGCATGATGTGAATCCCGAACAGCAGTCCTTTGCTGTGCACATAATCGGCTAGCGGCTTGAACCCTGCGCCGTCAGCAGCCGACGGAAACCGATTGACCGCGGGAATCAGACGCCCGTAAGCATCCATCTCCAGTTTCGCGCCGGGAATGTAGTTGTGGCCTTTGGCGGTCGGCGCGTACCACTGAATATCTACGACGATGTATTTCCAGCCAAACTGCGCGAGATTTTTGGCCATGTAGTCGGCGTTGGCCTTCACCCCGGCTTCGGTGACCGCGGTGCCAAACGAATCCCAACTGTTCCAACCCATTGGCGGCGTCGCGGCAAGTTTCGGAGGTGCCGTGGGAGTCTGTGGCGCTGAGTGCAACGCCAAGCCGCTCGCGCACAATAGAGCGGTTGCTGCAAGGATCGGCATTGTCGCCAGAAACGGCCTTTTCATCTTGGCTCCACAGGGAAGCGCCCCCGAGCGAGAACGTGCAACTTTTTTCAGCGGCGAGAAATGGGGCTAGCACAGGTTTAACACAGAGAGCAGACGGGAGTCACGGTACACTGGAAGGATAAACACGAAGGGAAAGTCCAGATGGGGCAGACGCGCAAGAACGCAGCGGGCAAATTCAATCCGCAAATACTTATTTTTGATGTCGACGGCGTGCTCGTGGATGTCAAGGAAACCTATTGGCGCTCCGGCCTGCAGACCATGCAAGCCTTGACCGGAAAGAAAGTCACTTGGGCGGAGTTTCATGCCTGGAAAAGACGTCCTGGTAATAACGACGACTGGATGATGGTGTCGCGCTGGGCCACAGCGCTTGGCGTGCCAACCTCTTACGAACAAGCCAGGCTGGCGTTCCAGCCGTTTTACTGGGGCAGAAATGGCGAACCGGGAAACGTGGTGAAAGAGAAGCTACTGGTCACGCCGCGGATCATTCAGAAGTGGGCCCGGCGACGCGAACTGAATCTATTCACGGGAAGAACTCGCCAGGAATTCACCTATACCTTCGAACGCTGGCCTGCTGCCCGTTGTTTCCGCACCGTCATCACCATGGACGATGCCAAAAAGAAGCCAGACCCGCAGGGTTTGCGCCTGATCTTGGGAAAGCGCGAACCTCAGACCGCTCTCTATTTGGGCGACAACATTGATGATGCCTTGGCCGCAAAGGCCGCCGGCATGCCCTTCATGGCCATTCTTCCCGAGAGCGCGTACGACTATCGCAAGCGCGCCAAGGAATTCCGTGACTTGGGCGCCTTGAAGCTATTGGAACGCGCGCGCGATGTGGAGCATTGGCTTGAGTAGGCCTCTTCCTGTAGCTCAGGCCTTCAGGCCTGAGGTTTTTTGGCTCAGTGGGCCAAGTAACGCTGGGAGTATAGGTTCCAAAAGGGCAGCCAGAAGCGCCGTAAGCAGCCCTTTGCCTCCTGCGCGAATCACAAAGGTAGGGCACAATAGCTTCGGGAACCCGTCCGGGTGCGGCAGGGAACTTCTTAGTGGATAATAAGCAAGCTTTCTGAGGTGCAACGATGTGGTCGATGGGTAGAACATTCCTAATCATCGGTGCAGGTCTGGTCCTGGCGACGGCCGCGTTTGCACAATCGGCCCCGGGACCGCTCACCCCTCCTCCTCAGGCAGCTTCCTCGGAGGATGCGCCGACTCCTGCGCCGAAGCGCGTGCAAGTGGCTCCGCGGAAGACCTTTGCGGGCGATTGGCAATTGAACAAGGACGAGAGCGACGATCCGCACCGCAAAGTCCAGCAAGCCCACGGCACCAGCAGCAACACGAACAATGGACCAAGGATGGGCGGCGGCTGGCCAGGCGGTGGCGGGGGTTGGCCGGGTGGCGGCGGCTATGGCGGTAACCGAGGCAACCATCCTCCTCAAGGCGATCCCGGCGCGTCGGAAAAAGAAAAGATGCAGGAACTGGTCGATCCCACGATCCGGTTGAATGTGGAACAGAAGGAGCCGAAAGCGCCGGAAATAACCTTCACCGGTGATCAGAGCCGTAAAACCATTCTCTACACCGACGGCAGAACGCTTGATAAGCCCAAGGACAAAAAGGATCCTCAGCAGGGTCCGGAGCAGCTCTCGGCACATTGGGACGGCACCAAGCTGGTCTCGGAAGAACAAGTGGGAAAGAACGGCAGCATGTCCCGCAGTTACGAACTCTCGCCTGACGGTTTGCAGCTATACGAAGATGTGCATCTGAATCTCGGCAAGAAGAATACCGAGGTCACCATTCATTACGTCTACGACGCTGTGAATGCCGCGGAATAAATTCAGCACCGCGCACTAGAGTCACAACCTTCCCTCCGTGTCGTCCTGAGCGCAGTTTGCGCCGCGGACCGTTGTTCGCCTCAAGCGGTGAGTTTCGCCAACGCCTGTTCAAGGTCGCCCAGCAGATCTTCCGTGGACTCCAGGCCGATACTCAGCCGCACGATGCGGTGGTCGTACGGCGGGCGCCCGGGAATGCGCCCAATATCGTACGCGACGGCAAGACTGGTAACTCCTGCCCAGCTGTAACCCACCTTGAAAAGCTGCAGCGCATCCACGAACGCAAAAACCTGCTCCTGCGTCGGGCCGGGTTTAAATACAATCGAGAACACACCGGAAGAACCCAGGAAATCGCGCTTCCAGAACTCGTGGCCCGGGCAAGAATCCAGCGCCGGATGTAGCACACGCTCGACTACCCGACGCGCCGCCAGCCATTTGGCCACCGTGAGCGCCGAACTTTCAATCGCGCCGAGCCGCACACCCAGAGTCTGCAGTCCGCGCAATGCCAGGCTGCAGTCGTCGGGCGATACGTTGCTGCCCAGAACCTGCTGCGCTGCTCCGAGCCTCTGATAAAGCGCGTCATCGCGCACGGTGACGGACCCGAGCAGCAGATCGCTGTGTCCGCCAATGTATTTTGTGACCGCCTGTATGGTGATATCCACGCCGTGCTGAAACCCGTCCAGCAGAACACCTGCCGACCACGTATTGTCCAGCACCACTCGCACCTCGCGCGCATGAGCGGCTCTGACAATCGCAGGCACGTCCTGCACTTCCATCGTTATTGAACCGGGACTTTCGCACCACACCAGCCGAGTGTTTTGCTGAATAAGAGCCGCGATGCCACCGCCGATCATCGGGTCGTAGTAGCTGGCGGAAACGCCGAAGCGCGCCAGCAGCGTGCTGGCCAGCTTGCGGTTGGGGAAGTACACGCTCGCGGGGATGAGCATGTGATCGCCAGCTTGTAGCATCGCCAAATTGACAAGGGCGATAGCGTTTTGCCCGCCGGGCGTCAGAATGGTGTGCTTCCCGGACTCCAGCTCACAGATGCGCGCGGCAAGCTCCAGCACCGTTGGCGTGCCGTACAGTCCATATGTGTAGCCGACGCGGTGCTGGTCCCACGTGTCGCGCACGGCCACCGCCGATGGGAACAGTGTGGTCGAGCCACGATAAACCGGCGTCACCAGCGAACGGTACCCCTGCGGAATCTTCGCATCAGTATGAATCAGCTTGGTTTTCCAGCTTTTGGACATGAGTGTTAGCTCTCAATTCGGTTGACGAACGCAAAGCGAAAAATGGAAAGAGAATTATAGCGAGGATTAGAGCGGATGAAGTACTGGGAACCCGGTAGGAAATTACGTCGCTCAATTCCAATTTGGAACTCCTGTTTCCACAGTATTTCTATCGAAAATTCGGTTCCAATGCACTTGCGTTTCGTTGACGCGCACTCGCGCCGAATGTTATAAATGGTAGTTCTGTGAGGCGGCACAAAGCCCTCCGTACGCTCCTACCGGGTCGAGAAACGGCGCGGCTGCCTTCCTGAAATTTAGGCGAAACAATCTCATGCCAGATTTGGTTCACCAACTAGGGGAACTTTTCCTCGGGGCTGTGCCTGTAGCCCTGATCGTCCTGGTTTCTTATCTGGTCCTGCGTTCTCTTTTCTTCCAACCCTTGCTGAAAGTTATGGCGGAGCGCGACGCCCGCACCCTGGGCGCGCAGAAATCCGCGGAAGCGGCTCAAGCGGCGGCTGCCGAAAAAATTCGCCAGTATCAAGAAGCCCTGAAACAAGCGCGCGCTAAGGTGTACGCCGAACAAGAAGCGGCTCGAAAGAAGCTGATGGAAGAACGCGCGGCGTTCCTGAAGGAAGCGCGAGCCAAGGCATCCGCGGAAGTAAACGCAGCCAAACAGGGCGTCGAATCGGAATTTTCGGCGGCGAAAAAAGATCTGGGAAGCACGGCACCGCAACTATCCGTGGAAATTGCCCGCCGCGTGTTACAAACCCCCAGTGCCCCGGGTAGTCCGGCGAGCGGGGCGCGATGAAGCGCCGCCTCCTAATGCTGATCACGGGGTTATCGCTGGGCGCGATGTTGTTCTTCGCGGCAGCGTCGCAGGCAGCTGAAGCTGGCCAAAGTCCTGCGGAAGGCCCGATCGGCTTGCTGTTCAAGTGGATCCATTTTCTGATTCTTGTGGTTGTGCTGCTGTGGCTGTTCCGGAAAGTTTTGCCTCCCATTTTCCGCCGCAAAGCCGACATCATCAGTGAAGCCATCGCAAAATCAGCAGCGGCCAAAGCCGAAGCAGAACGCCAATTGAAAGAAGCCGCGGTGAAGCTGACGCGCCTGGAGCAGGAAGTGGCCGACTTCCGCGCGACGGCACAGAAAGAAGCGCAAGCCGAACTCGAACGTCTTCGGGAACTCACACAACTGGACGTAGAGAAGATTGGACACGCCGCGAAGGCCGAAATCGAAGCGGCGGAGCGCTCGGCTCGCGTCGCGCTGAAGGCCTTGGCCGCAAAACTCGCGGTAGACGGCGCTGAATCCCTGGTAGCCAGGCAAATGACGCCCGCGGTGCAAGACTCGCTGATTCATAATTTCGTGCAAAGCTTGCAGGGGAGGCCCAATTGAAATCGGCAGCCCTGCAATATGCCACCGCCTTGGCGGAGATTGCCCTGGAACAAGGCGCAACCGACCCCGTGCTGCACCAGTTGGCGGATTTTTCTGCGGCCTACGCCGAGTCGGCCGAACTCAGAACCTTCCTCAGCAACCCTTCCGTGTCGCGGGAAGCGAAGCACGGCGTAATCGAGCAATTGGTGGCGCGTCTCGGCGCCAGCAAAATCATTCGAAACTTTCTGTTTGTGGCGGTCGATAACGCCCGCACCCAGCAACTTCCCCACATCATCGCAACTTTTCAGGAAGTTATCCGGCAGCGCCAGGGCATTGCGGAGGCGCAAGTGGAATCCGCCATGGAACTGAATGCCGCGCAAAGAGCACAATTGCTGCAGACCCTGGAGCGCGTCACCGGGAAAAAGATTCAGGCGAAGTACTCGTTGGATCCGGCATTGTTGGGTGGAGCGGTCGTGCGCATCGGAGATACCATCTACGACGGCTCATTGAAGAACCAGTTGAACCACATGCGGGCACGCCTGGCGGCGGAATAGGAATTCGGGAACGGAGCAGGCATGGCTAATATCAAAGCGGACGAAATCAGCAAAATCCTGCGCGAACAAATCGCGAACTACGAGCAGACCGTCTCGGTTGACGAAGTCGGCTCGGTGATCAGCGTGGGTGATGGCATTGCCCGGATTCACGGTCTGGCAAAAGTCATGTCGGGCGAGATGCTGGCCTTCCCTCACAATGTTTTCGGAATCGCGCTGAACCTCGAAGAAGAAGAAGTGGGCGCGGTGCTGCTCGGCGAGTCTTCCGAGTTGAAGGAAGGCGACACCGTCAAGCGCACCAATATGGTCATGTCCGTGCCCGTGGGCGACGCACTGATTGGCCGCGTGGTGAATCCGCTCGGCGAACCAGAAGATGACAAGGGGCCCATCGCTACCAAACAACGCAATCCCCTGGAGAGAATTGCTCCCGGCGTGCTGGATCGCCAGCCGGTGCGCGAACCGCTGCAGACCGGTATCAAAGCGATTGACTCTATGATCCCGATCGGTCGCGGCCAGCGCGAATTGATTATCGGCGACCGTCAGACCGGAAAGACCGCCGTCATTCTGGACACTATCATCAACCAGAAGGGCAGCGACATGATTTGCATCTATTGCGCCATCGGGCAAAAACGCTCGACGATTGCGCAAGTCGTCAAGGTGCTCTCCGACGCCGGCGCCATGGATTACACCATCGTCGTCGCTTCCTCTGCCGCGGAGCCCGCTTCCCTGCAATACATCGCTCCTTACGCCGCTTGCGCCATGGGCGAATATTTCCGCGACAACAAGCGCCATGCAGTCACCTTTTACGATGACCTTTCCAAGCACGCGCAGGCCTATCGCGAAATTTCTCTTCTCCTACGCCGTCCGCCGGGCCGCGAAGCGTTTCCCGGCGACGTTTTTTATCTCCACTCGCGCTTGCTGGAACGCGCCGCAAAGTTGAACGACAAGCTGGGCGGCGGCTCGCTCACGTCTTTGCCGGTAATCGAAACGCAAGCCGGCGACGTTTCCGCGTACATTCCGACCAACGTTATTTCCATCACCGACGGGCAGATTTACCTCGAATCGGATCTGTTCAACGCTGGCATTCGTCCCGCGATCAACGTCGGCATTTCCGTGAGCCGCGTCGGCGGCAACGCGCAAATCAAGGCCATGCGCCAGGTGGCCGGAACCCTGCGCTTAGACATGGCGCAATTCCGCGAATTGGCAGCGTTCGCGCAGTTCGGCTCGGATCAACTGGACAAAGTGACGCAAGCGCAACTGGCACGCGGCCAGCGTCTGACGGAAGTGCTGAAGCAGGATCAATATCAGCCTCTCTCCGTCGAAAAACAGGTGCTGGCGCTTTATGTCGCCACCAGTGGCTCGCTCGACTCCATTCCGGTGAGCGAAGTGCGGCGCTTCGAAAAAGAATTTCTGCAGTTCGCGGAAACGAATTACGCCGGCGTTCTGAAAGAGATTGCCACGAAGAAGGCGCTCGATGACGGCATCAAGGCTTCCATCAAATCCGCTGTGGATGCTTTCAAGGAACGCTTCACCGCGGCGCTGACCGCTGGAGCGACGCACTAAACAGACGCCTGACCAGAAACTATGCCCACACTGCTCGATTTTCGGCGACGCATCCGCTCGGTAAAGAGCTCGCAGCAGATTACCCGCGCGATGAAGTTCGTGGCGGCGGCCCGTTTGCGGCGCGCGCAGGAAGCTGCCTTGGCGGCGCGTCCGTACGCCAAAGAACTGGCTCGTGTCTTGCGCTCGACCATGGCGCGTATCGAATCCCCCCAGCATCCTCTCCTGGCAAAGCGCCCCGAAGAACGCATCCTTCTGATTGTGTTGTCGGGCGAACGCGGACTCGCCGGCGCCTTCAACACCAACGTTCTGAAACAGGCCCAGGAATTCATCCGCGGAAAAAAGGGGAAAAAGATCACCCTGATCCCGATTGGGAAAAAGGGCCGCGACTCCCTGCGCAAAGCTGGTTTTCAATTCGCCGCGGAATATGTGAACGTGCTTGCGCGCGTGGATTACAAAGTCGCGCGCGAAATTGCCAACCTGGTGAGCGATCTGTACGCAAAAGATGAAATTGATGCGGTGTACGTAGTGTTCAGCGAATTCAAGAACGTTTTGGCGCCAACCCTGGTGGTTGACAAACTGTTGCCCGTCGAAGAAGTCAAGGACGACAGCGAACCCGGCACCGCAGCAGCTCCTGCCGCCGCGCAAGTCGACTACATCTACGAACAACCCGAGCAGCAGATTCTGAACCGCTTGCTCCCGCGATATATCGAAACGCAAATTTTGCGCGTCATGCTGGAATCCAGCGCTGCGGAGTATGCCGCGCGAATGACCGCCATGGAAGCCGCCACGCGCAACGCCGGCGAAGTAATCGACGCCTTGACGCTGCACATGAATAAAGTGCGTCAGGCCGCCATTACGAAAGAGATCATCGAAATTGTCAGCGGAGCAGCCAGTACCGCGTGATTTGTGACTTGTGAATCGTGACTCGTGAAGATCAGATCATTTCGCGAATTGACGGTGTGGCAGCGAGCCCACCAGCTGGTGCTGAAGGTATTTCGATTGACGGAGAAATTTCCACGCTCCGATCAGTTTGGAATTGTCGGTCAGGTGCGAAGATCATCGAGTTCCGTCGCAGCGAATTTAGCAGAGGGCTTCGGCAGAGGAACCACTCGGGAATTGCTGAGGTCGCTGCAAATTGCGCGTGGGGAATTGGAAGAAACAAGGTATTTCATGCTGTTGGGCGGTGATTTGGGATGCATTACGAAAGAAGAGTTCGAGGACTTGAACCTGCACTGCGATTCAGTCGGCCAATTGATCAACGCACTCGGCCGCTCGCTGCGAGGCAAACTCATGGAAGGCAGCAGTTCACGAGTCACGAATCACAAGTTACAAGTCACGCTTTGAGATTACAGGAGTCGAAGATGGCAGAGCAATACGCAGCTGTGGGACACGTGGTCCAAGTCATTGGCCCTGTGCTCGATATTCAATTTGAGGCCGGTCACCTCCCCGCGATCTACAACGCTGTGCGCATCACCAGCGAAGGCTACAACGTGCCCGAGCCGCTCGACGTCACCGTCGAAGTGCAGCAGCACCTCGGTGATGGTCGCGTCCGCGCCGTCGCCATGGAGCCCACCGAAGGCATGGTTCGCGGCATGAAGGCTTTCGACACGGGCAAGCCGATTGCCGTGCCAGTGGGCCGCGCCACGCTGGGCCGCGTGATGAGCGTCCTCGGCAAACCCGTTGACCAGCTCGGACCCATCGTCACCGACACGTACTACCCCATTCATCGCCCTGCGCCTTCACTGGAAGATCAGTCCACCAATCTGGAAATGTTCGAGACCGGCATCAAAGTCGTCGACCTGATGGAGCCGTACGTGAAAGGCGGCAAGATCGGTCTGTTCGGCGGCGCGGGCGTGGGCAAAACCGTGCTGATTCTCGAGCTCATTCACAACGTCGCCATGCAGCATGGTGGTTTGTCGGTGTTTGCCGGAGTCGGCGAACGCACGCGCGAAGGAAACGACTTGTGGTTGGAAATGTCGGAATCTCACGTCATTGAGCCGGGAAATAGCGAAAAATCTCGCGCTGCTTTGATTTATGGACAAATGACCGAGCCGCCCGGCGCTCGTCTTCGCGTGGGTCTCACCGGCGTCACCGTCGCGGAATATTTCCGCGATCAGGAGCACCTCGACGTTCTGCTCTTCATCGATAATATTTTCCGCTTCGTTCAGGCCGGCTCGGAAGTATCGGCTCTCCTCGGCCGCATGCCATCCGCCGTCGGCTATCAGCCAAACCTCAACACCGAAATTGGCGAGTTGCAGGAGCGCATCACTTCCACGAAGACGGGATCGATCACTTCCGTGCAGGCCATTTACGTTCCCGCCGACGACTACACCGACCCTGCCCCGGCCGCCACGTTCACGCACCTTGACGCAACCACCAACCTCAGCCGCCAAATCGTGGAACGCGGCATCTATCCCGCCGTTGACCCGCTGGCCAGCTACTCGCGAATCCTCGATGCGCGCGTCGTGGGACAGGAGCATTACTCCGTTGCGCGCGCGGTGAAGTCCGTTCTCCAGCGCTACAAGGACCTGCAAGACATTATCGCCATTCTCGGTATCGAAGAACTTTCCGACGAAGACAAGCGCACGGTAGCCCGTGCCCGCCGCATCGAAAAATTCTTGTCGCAGCCCATGTTCGTGGCGGCTCAGTTCACGGGGCTGGAAGGCAAGTACGTCAAGATCGAAGACACCGTACGCAGCTTCAAGGAAATCGTCGAAGGCAAATACGACGATGTCCCGGAACAGGCGTTCTATATGGTCGGCACCATTGATGAAGTGCTCGAAAAGGCCGAAAAAATGAAGGCGGGCGTCTAAGGAAGAAAAATGCTTCCGGAAGCCATAGAACTGATCGTGGTGACACCCGAGCGGCAACTGCTGCGGGAGACGGTCGTTGAGGTGACTGTCCCCGGTCTGGACGGTCAGTTGGGAATTTTGCCCGGTCACGCGCCGCTGATCACCGAACTGGGAATCGGGGAGTTGAGCTACCGCACGGCAACCTCCAGCCAGTCCACCACACTGTCGATCATTCACGGTTTTGCGGAAGTCCTGCCAGACCGCGTGACGGTGCTGGCGGAAACCGCTGAGCGCGCCGAAGAAATCGATCTGGCACGCGCCGAGGCTGCATTGGCTCGGGCAGAGAAACGCATGGCTTCCCATGAGCCGGATATCGATTGGGACCGCGCGACCATTGCATTGCAGCGCGCTTTGATCCGCATTCATGTGGCCAGAAAATACCGCGGCGCGCCGGTTGACGCCCGCTGAGGCTCGCACCCCGTGCCGCGACCGCCTTGTAACCTTCCCCCGTTTTTTCGATCACATGGCCGGGAGATTTAGCATGGAAGACGTAACCATCTACAGCACAACCTGGTGCCCGGACTGCTACCGGGTGAAAAAGTTCCTGAAAGATCGCGGCGTAGAGTTCCGCGAAGTGAACATCGAGGAAGACGCGGATAGCGAGCACCTCGTCCTGCGCGTGAACCACGGCAAACGCAAAGTGCCGACGCTGAAGGTAGGCGAACGCTATTTCGCATGCAGCCCGTTCAGCGCGCAGCGCTTGGCCGACGAGCTGAAAATCTCTCTGAATTCTTGAAACCAGCCTGACCCGCTAAATCCTGTTGAATAGGGACTGTTTCAAAGCGGATATCTGCGCCTCGTTGCGCTTGTAAAACGTCCATTGCTTGATTCTCTTTCCGTGCAACAGCCCCGCCTGCGAAAGTATCTTCAGGTGCTCACTCGCGGTCGGATGGCTCACCTTCAGCTTTCGCGCTATCAGCAGGCCGCAAACCCCGTCCTTCACCAGGTCGCCATCTTTTTGGGGCGGAAAGTGCTTCGTCGGGCGCTTCAGCCAATCGAGGATCCGCAGACGATTTTCGTTGGCCAACGCGCGAAAGATTGTGTTTGATGTCTTCATCTCTTTCCGCCAAAATGATACTTGTGTATTTAGCTAAACGCCTAAATCATAGCAGGGTCGCTCCATGAACGCCACGGCCACACCGTTTCCCGACAGAAGCCACATCCGCGATGCCTATTCGCGCATTCGCGAGTATGTCCGGCGCACGCCGGTCCTCGAGATGCAGGGCGCCGATTTTGCTTTGGGAACCTTCCCTCTATTTCTGAAACTGGAATTGTTGCAGCACACTGGCTCGTTCAAAGCGCGAGGAGCGGTGACGAATCTGATGTTCCGCGAAGTGCCGTCCGCCGGCGTGGTCGCGGCGTCCGGAGGCAATCATGGAGTCGCGGTCGCCTTCGCGGCAAAAAGGTTCAACGTTCCGGCGCGCATTTTCGTGCCCAGCGTCTGCCCGGCCGCGAAACGCCAACTGATTCAGAGCTATGGTGCGGACCTGGTGATCGCGGGAGACCGCTACGCCGACGCGCTGGAAGCCAGCAAAGCTTGGGAAGTGGAATGCGGAGCGATGCCGATTCACGCGTTCGACCAGCGCGAAACGCTTCTCGGACAAGGCACCGTGGGCCTCGAGTTCGAAGAACAAGTGCCGGATCTGGATACCCTGTTCGTCGCGGTCGGTGGCGGCGGTCTAATTGGCGGCATTGCCGCGTGGTACCAGAAAAGAATCACATTGATTGGAGTCGAACCGGAAGCCGCGCCAACTCTTGCGCGCGCGCTTGAAGCCGGGCATCCCGTCGATGCCGACGCGGGAGGAATTGCCGCAGATTCGCTGGCGCCAAAAAGAGTTGGCGAACTGATGTTTCCCATCGCGCAGAAATTTGTGCAGCAGGTCGTGCTCGTTTCCGACGATCAGATTCGCGACGCGCAGCAGTTGTTATGGAAGTCCGCCAGAATCGCGGCAGAGCCGGGTGGCGCGGCGGCATTGGCGGCGCTAACCAGCGGGATTTATCGTCCCCGAAACGGTGAGCGCGTTGGCGTCCTGATTTGCGGGGGCAACACCACCGCCGTAGATTTCTCCCGATGAGGAGCTCTTGCGTCGCAATCGAATTAATTTTGGAACTGGCAGACTGATTGCGCTGCGTAATGCCTTAGTTGACGATTCCGCGGGTGTAGACTCGCGCCACGTTCAGCGCATCGTCTAGCAGCACGATGTCCGCATCCGCGCCCGCGCGCAACGACCCCTTTTTGAACTCGATACCCAGCAACTTCGCGGGATTCAGCGTCAGCATCCGCAACGCATCGCCCAAAGGGATTCCCAGCTTCACGATGTTTCGCAGCGAGCGGTCCAGCGTCAAGGCGCTGCCGGCAAGCTTTCCTTCGGAGTTGCGGCAAACTCCCCCACTCACCGTCACTTCCATTTCTCCCAACATGTATCTCCCGTCGGGCATCCCCGTAGCCGCGGTGCCATCGCTGATCAGGATCACGCCCGCCGCGCCTTTGGCCTGCAGCAGCATTTTCATGGCGGTATCTTCAACGTGAATCCCGTCCGCGATCAATTCCGCCGTGACTTCCGGTGAAGTGAGCACCGCCCCGATCACGCCGGAATCGCGGTGCGAAAATGGGCGCATGGCATTGTAAACGTGGATCGCGTGATGCACGCCGTGCGCAATCGCAGCGCGCGCCTGCTCGTAATTCGCATCGGTATGCCCCATGCCAACCACCAGCCCGGCATTCCGCGCCGCTTCAATACAAGGCGTTGCGCCAAGCAGTTCCGGCGCAATGGTGATGAGCTGCGCGTGACCGCCGGCGGCTTGAACGAATTTTGCAAGCATGTCCGCCGACGGCAGGTGAATCCATTCGGGCGGATGCACGCCGCGCCGAACCGGGCTGATGAACGGTCCCTCGAAGTGAATCCCCAGCACTTCCGCGCGTGAGCCGGCGGACTGGTGCTGCATGGCGATGTATTTCGCGATCCCCTCTGAACTTTTGCAGATGGCATCCGGATTGGCGGTCACCGTGGTGGCAAGGAACGAAGTGGTGCCGTGCGACGCGATCATTTTGGACACCGCCTGCAAGGCGTCGTCCGTCGCTTCCATCACGTCGTGGCCGCCCGCGCCGTGGATGTGCACGTCCACGAACCCTGGCGTGGCAATCAGGTCCGTTGCTTGAATTTCCGTGGCTCCCGCAGGCAGCGACACGCCGCTGCGCGGCCCCACGGATTCAATCACGCCGTCGCGAGTCACAATCGCGGCATCGTGAAGTTCTCCTGAAGAAGTGAAAGCGCGCCCGGCATGCAGCAATGTTGTAGTCATAAGGTCCTGGCTGAAGCTTCATCGTAACGGAAAATTCGGCGCGCGCAAAAACAAAATGGGCAGGAGTTGAATCCTGCCCAAGGTGACAAGCGCTTCTTGAAACGCCGGCGCCTGCTACTTTGCCATCGAGATACTGGCGAGTTTCAGCGTGTCGCCGTCGACGCTGCCCTTCACGGTCACGTGATGCCCGGCGTGCTCGGCAACTTTGTCCTGTGCATCGACCATGTACACTTTCTTGTCGGCGTCATTCACAAATACATATTTCGCGCCTTTTTCCTTCACGCACTTTGTCGTGCACTCACCGGCGCCTTCGTGCGCGCCCTTGGCTCCGCACTGGCTGTCGGAAATCCATCCTGTCCAGGTGCCGTCCGCGGACGCGGCCAATGAAGCGGCACACAGCAAAAACACAGAAGCGGTCAAAGAACGCAGTTTCATGACGAAGATCCTCCCGAACTGGAATGCTGCGCTGGGTTGGCAGACTGGCCGTTAGACTCGCACAATTACCCCGCCCTGTCCAGCAAGCGAACCAAAGTGCCCTGCTTTGTCAGTTTCTGCGGAGCACAGCGCCTTCCTATCAGCGTTGGTAGCACAGGCTTCAGCCTGTGTCCGCCTCTATACCGTCGATACCCTTCAGCTTCGCAAAAAACTCCTGTTGACAATCAACAGGATTATGGCAACCTTTCCTTTTCTCCTGTTGACCGTCTAAAGGAACCTATGCCCGAATCCAAAACCGAAGTCCTGCAGGGAACTCTCGATTTGCTGGTCCTCAAGACCCTCGATTCCATGGGCCCTCTGCACGGTTTCGGCATCGCCTTGCGCATCCAGCAAGTCTCCCAGGATCTGCTGCAATTGAACCAGGGCACGCTCTATCCTGCGTTGCTGCGCCTGCAGCAGCGCGGCTGGATCGTCTCCAAGTGGGGTGTCTCAGACAACAACCGCAAGGCCAAGTTCTATTCCCTGACCCGCGCTGGCCGCAAGCAGCTCGTGGAACAAGCGGAAAGCTGGGGGCGCATGTCCACCATGATCAACCGGGTGCTCAGGACGACTTAGACCATGCTCGAACGTTGCCGCATCTTCATCCGCCGCCTGGCAGCGATGTTTCGTCGCCGTCGCCTCGAAGACGACCTCGACGATGAGTTGCGCTCACATCTCGAGATGGCAGTGGAATTGAATGTGAGCAAAGGCATGAGTCCCGAGGATGCCCGCTGCGAGGCGCTGCGCGGCTTCGGTGGCATTGAGCAAACCAAAGACCGCTACCGCGACCAAAGGGGACTTCCCATGCTCGAGTCAATCTTCCAAGATTTACGCTTCGGCTTGCGGATGCTTCGACGAAGCCCCGGTTTCTCAATCCTGGCGATCCTCTGCCTGACTCTCGGGATTGGCGCGAATGCCGCGCTCTTCAGTTGGATCGAAGGAACTTTGTTTCGCCCCTATCCAGCGGTAGTTCATCAAGAACGGTTGCTCGCTCTTGCCGGCACCGCTCGCGGCGAAGCTGGCGCCACCCCTCTTTCCTGGCCCGATTTCATCGATCTACAACGCAACTGCACGCTCTTCGACGCGTTTTTTGTCAGCAAGATTACGGGAACCACTCTCAGCATCGCAGACCGTGCGGAGGTCACTACCGGTAGCATCGTGTCGGCGAACTATTTCGACGCCATCGGCGTTCATCCGATTCTTGGCCGCGGATTCGAACCCGGCGAAGATTCAGGCCAGAGCGCTCACCCTGTCGTGGTCATCAGCTACCAGCTGTGGCAGCGCCGATTCAAGAGTGATCCGCAAATCACCGGGAAAACGCAGCGGCTCAATGGCGTGTACCACACGATTATCGGCGTTGCGCCTGAAGGCTTCCACGGCACCTTCGTCGGCTGGGCCATGCAGTTCTGGGTGCCCGCCTCGATGGAAGAAATATTTGAGTCGGGTGGTTACAAACTGGAAGATCGCGGCGCGCGCTGGATTGAAGCTTTCGTGCGCCTCAAGCCTGGCGTCACTCGGCAGCAGGCGCAGCAAGAAATCTCCGCTGTTGCTCAGCGCCTGGAAGCGGACTACCCGGAAACGAACCGCGGTCGCGGCATCCGGCTGTGGCCGCTATGGCAAACGCCATTCAACAACGCGCACACCTTGCTGCCAACGCTCGAGATTATGCTCGCCGTGGTTGTTTTTGTCTTGCTCATCGCTTGCGCGAACGTGGGCAATCTGCTGCTGGTCAGGTGGTTCGCGCGACGCCATGAGATGGCCGTTCGCGTGGCCATTGGCGCCGGTCGTGGCCGCCTGTTACGGCAACTGTTCACCGAAGGTCTGATCCTCTCGGCCTTTGGCGCAGCCGGCGGACTGCTGGTGGCCCATTGGTGCCGTCACGCGCTGGTGCTGCTGTTCCCCGCGCGGGGTAGTGTGTCGATGCACCTGCTGGGAGAAATTGATTGGCGCGTGCTCGCGCTCAGTGCCGGCGTTTGCGTTATCGCCACGCTTCTGGTCGGGCTGGTTCCCGCGATGCAGACCGGCAAAATCGATCTTGCCGGTTCCTTGAAAGCCGATTCCTCCGGCGTCGTTGGCGGCCATGCTAGAACGTGGGTTCGCTCGGGCCTGGTGGTACTGCAAGTTTCGCTCAGTTTCGTTTTGCTGGTCGGTGCAGGTCTGCTGGTGCACAGCCTGCAGAAGATCCGTAATACCAGTCCGGGGTTTTCAACTCACGAAGTGCTGGACACTGGCGTCAATTTGGTGGCAGCGGGATACGATGCCCAACGCGCCCAGAACTTCCAGGACGAACTCCTCGATCGCGTGAAGGCGCTCCCCGGCGTCGAGTCGGCTGCGTTTGCCCGCATGACGCCGCTCAGCTACAGAAGCTATTCCGAATCGCTCATTTCCGTGGATGGCTATCAACCGCCGTCGGAGGAGCAGCCTACTGTGGAGTACAACGAAGTCGGCCCCGACTATTTCGTGACCATGGGCATCCCGTTGATGTCCGGCCGCGAATTCACTCGCGCCGATGATGAAAACGCCGCACTGGTCGCCGTCGTGAATGAAACCATGGCCTCACAGTATTGGCGTGGCAGGAATCCCATCGGCGAACGCGTTCAGGTGAAGGGGCGATGGATGCGGGTGGTCGGCATCGCGATGGATTCCAAGTACGAGAGCGTCCGCGAGACGCGCAAGCCTTTTTTCTATGTGCCACTGCGCCAGAATTTTTCACGCGGAGTGGGTTTGTATATTCGAACACCGCTTAGCGCGCAGACGATGGCTTCGGCGCTGGTGCGCGAGGTGCACGCGATCGATCCGAACCTGGCATTGTATGAAGTGATCACGCTGCAAGAGCAACTCGATCGCTCCACATCGCCGCAACTCGTGGCCGTAACCTTGGTCGGTGTATTGGGCGCCTTGGCGCTGCTGCTTGCGGCCATTGGATTGTACGGCGTGATGTCTTATGCGGTGTCGCAGAGCACTCGCGAGCTGGGGTTGCGCATGGCTCTTGGCGCGGACCCATCGAACTTGTTGCGCCTGGTGCTTTCGCGAGGCTTGGCTTTGACCGCGGGCGGCATGCTTCTTGGCGTTGCGATGGCGCTCGCACTAACGCGCTTAATGGGAAATCTTCTCTACAATGTCAGTCCACGCGAACCGCTCGTCTTTGCTGCGGCGTTCGCTGTGATGACTGTCGCCTCACTGGCCGCGTGCTTCTTGCCTGCATGGCGCGCCACACGCACCGACCCTGCCCGTGCCTTGCGCGATTGATTCTCCCCGATCACCCGATCGAATAAAAACCTCGTTCTACTTTGTTTTAGAGGGAATCATTGCCGCTGCCACCGCGGCACTTGCCAGAGACAAACCCGCACAGATCAACATTACAGTTCGAAATCCAAGAACAAACGCACGGGAGATTGCGGCGTGGATCTGCGCTGCTGCGGCAGAATCCAGTTCGCCAGGCAGCTCCAGCCCGCCGAGCTTGATCTCGTTCGAGCGAATGTACTGCAGAACGCCGAGCGGAAGCTCGATGCTCGCCAAGCCACGATTCAAGCTCAAACTGAATACTTTCACCACGACGATTCCGAGGACTGCCACGGCAAGTACGCCCGCAACCCGCGCAATTGCATTGTTGATGCCTGAGGCGCTGCCTGCTCGGTCCTGCTCCACGGAACTCATAACCACTGTGGTGAGCGGGGCCACGCTGATGGCCATTCCAAATCCAAGCACCAGGAATGCTGGAAAGTACGCTCCCCAGTAACCGGCTCCCACACCAGGTACCGCGAAGAGCACGAAGCCGGCTGCGACAATCAGCGGCCCGATCACCAGCGGCGCTCTCGGCCCGTAGCGGGCGACCAGTCCGCCAGACCAGCGCGAAAGTAAGAATACCAGCAGAATCAGCGGCAGCCCAGCAGCACCGGTCTCCGTGCTGGAGTATCCGTGGGCTTGGATCAGGTTCATCGGGAATAAGAAAAAAAAGACTCCCAGCGCGGCGTAGAGCAACAGAGTCAGCAGGTTCGCGCCACTAAAACTGCGCGACCGAAACAGCGCTGGCGGCACCATGGGTGAACTTGCCCGGGCCTCAACAAACACAAGAACGATCAGACAGGCGAAGCCCGCACTTAAACTTCCGAAGACCAGCGCATCGCCCCAACCGAGACTTACGGACTCGATGAATCCATACACCACGCCACCTAATCCGGCAGTTGCCAGCGCCGCTCCCAACCAATCCACGCGCCCAGCCGTCCCGCTGCGGCTTTCAGGAATGTGCCACAGCGAAAGTGCAATCACGGCCGCCGCAATCGGAATATTGATAAGGAATGCCCAGCGCCACGAGGCATGCTGAATCAGCCAGCCACCCAGAACCGGCCCCACTGCCATGGTGATCGCCGTGAAGCCCGACCACGTGCCGATTGCTTGGCCGCGGGTTTTCTCGTCAAAATTTGCGCTGATGATCGATAAGCTGCCTGGTACCAGAAACGCTGCCCCTATCCCCTGAACACTTCTTGCGATCACCAGTTGTTGTATGTTCGTAGCCAATCCGCATGCGATAGACGCCGCCGCGAAAATCCCTACGCCTCCCAGAAACATCAACCGCCGTCCAAACAAGTCGCCCAAGGAGCCGCCAACCAAAATCAAAGCCCCCAGGAACAATCCATAAGACTCGACCACCCATTGCACGCCGACGACAGTCGCGTGCAGGCTGCCTTGCAGCGCCGGTAATGCCACATTCACGACGGTGCTGTCGATAAACGCCATGCTGGAGCCCAGAATTGTCGCTGCCAGGATCCAACGCTGGGCTTGCGCCTTGCAGGGAACGCCGGCGCTCCCCGAGCGAATCACAGCTTCGTCGCATGGCAGCTTCATGAAGGATATGGATGCATTTCCGCCCGGAATAGATAATTTGAACTTCTCTGCATCGAATCACCGTAACGACAACGGCAAATGGTGACACACTGACACCACAGGAGAAGCAGAATGACCCAACGTATGGACCTTGGCGGCAGCTTCACGCTCCGCGGTACCTCAATCGCTTTGCACCGCATGGGCTATGGCGCCATGCAACTTGCCGGCCCCCAGGTTTATGGACCGCCGCGCGACGTTGACGCTGCCATTGCCGTTCTGCGCGAGGCTGTTGCCGTCGGCGTGAATCATATCGATACCAGCGACTATTACGGCCCGCATATCACCAACCAGATCATCAAGCAGGCACTGCATCCCTATCCGGACCACCTGGTGATCGTCACCAAACTCGGCGCTCGCCGCGGCGCGGACAAATCTTGGCTGCCGGCCCTTTCGCGCCAGGAACTCATGGATGGCGTTCATGACAATCTCAAGAATCTGGGACTTGAGCGGCTGGAGGTCGTCAATCTTCGGGTTGGAGGATTCACAGAGCCCACAGAAGGGTCCATCGAAGAACCGCTGACCGTCCTGGCCGAACTGAAGCGCCAGGGATTGATTCGCCACATCGGTCTCAGCAACATTAGTCCCAAGCAGTTCGCTGAAGGTCAGAAGATTACGGAGATCGTCTGCGTTCAGAATTTTTACAACGTCGCGCACCGAAGCGACGATGGATTCATCGACGACCTCGCGATGCAAGGCATTGCGTACGTGCCGTTCTTCCCGCTGGGAGGGTTCACTCCGCTGCAGTCATCCACGCTCGACGCGGCGGCAGCCTCGCTTCATGTCACGCCCATGCAGGTCGCCCTTGCCTGGCTTCTTCAGCGCTCGCCTAACATTTTGCTGATTCCCGGCACATCTTCCCTCGGGCATCTTCGTGAAAATCTCAGCGCCGCGACGCTGCAAATTCCTCCCGAGGCGATCACCACTCTTAACGCCATCAGCAAACATCCCGGCCAGGGATCATCGTCGGCAACCCTTCATTCTTAGGTCGGCAGGCCTCTAAATTCGCGCGGAGGATGATCCGCCAACAAAACAAAAAGGGCAGGACCGAAGCCCTGCCCTTTGGAGAAGTAATTGTTCTGATTTACTTGGCCATGTCGACGGTGGCGACCGTCATCGTATCGCCGTCAACGCTGCCCTTTACCGTTACGTGATGGCCCGCATGCGCCGCTACTTTGTCCTGGTCGCTGATCGCGTACACTTTCTTGTCCGCGTCGTTGACAAAGACATACTTCGCTCCATGCTCCTTCACGCACTTCGCCGCACAATCCGCGTGCTTGTCGTTCGCGCCCTTCGCCCCGCATTGGCTGTCGGAAATGTAGCCCGTCCAGCTACCTTCCGCCGCGAATGCCAGCGCAGCTGCGAACAACGTCAGTGAAACTACTCCTGCGAATTTAGCTTTCATGTACCTTCCCCCTCAAGATTACTAGCTTCATGCGATTCCCCGGCGGAATAGCCCCTAGAGTGGCATAGAGCAGGGAACACTGTCCAGCATTTCGAACCGCTGCGGCAGTCCGGCCCGACTCAAGGAACAAGGGAGGATCCTCTGGAATCCTCCCTTAACCGTCTTGCTCTCAAGGCTTGCTCCTCGCGGAGCAAGGAAAACATTGCTTACTGAGCCGTGGTGTTGCTGGCGGCCGTCGCTGCTCCAGCCGACTTCGGCGTGGACAGGTAACCGGTAATTTGGTTCTTGCCTACGTCGAAGACCACGATTTCATACGGAGCGTAGTGCTGCGTGCCCTTCACGTAGAACTGCACCGGTTCGCCGGCGGTCTTGTCCTTCTTTTCGATGGACTTGTCGTCGGCCAGCACGGTCATCGTGTACTTGGACCGCTTCTGATCAGCCTTGTTCAGCGACATCTGCACCGGGCCTACGCGCTGCGGCGTCTTGGACTTTTGAATTGTGAATTCGTAATAGTTGCGGTCGCCCTTGCGCTTCAGTTCTTCCACGTCGTCGTGGTTGCGCGCAATCAAGCCGCTCATCACGCCCATGTCGCCCGTGGCGCGATCCAGCTTCGATTTCGTCTCATCCAGGTCATTCTTCACACCGCTCACGTCGCCATTCAGCTTCGTCACGTCGTCGGTGCTGGCTTTGCTCGCGAGCTGCGTGTTCACGTTCGATTCCAGACCGCTCAGCTTCTTGTCATACGCCGCCACGCTGGCTTTCGTCTGTTTCCGCGCCTTCACCAGGTCTTCCTGCGTAACGTTCAATTTATCTGTCACGACTTTTAGATCGCTTTGCAGTTGCTGGTTCTGATCTTCCGTCTTGGTCAAGCGCTGCGCCATAGCGTCATTCTGTTGCTTCAGAGAAGCTTGGGTCGACTGCTCAACCGACTTCGATTGATTCAGCGCGCTCCAGCCCAGTCCCAGTCCCACTAAAGAAATTCCTCCAAGAGCCGCAATGGCGAGGCCCACCCAACGGGGTGTCGCAGACGTGCTCTGGATATTCGTTTCCTGATAGTCACTCATGGACATCATCTCCTTTTGGCGTTTTCGCCATGTGCCAATAAAACGGGCATGCGCAACACCAAACGGCGTCGGTCGCCCTCGATTCGACTAAGCTGCTTAAGCAAAAAGGGTTAGCGGGGGTAAAAGGGGAGAGTCGGGCTAGTTCTAAAGGTACTAGTACTAGTAAAGATTACCTGTTCACTTTTGTGCGCGTAAATTTTTCTGATTTTCATCCCGGCGTACTACTCACTTTTCCACACCCATTCCACAGCCGCCAGAAACGAAGAAAGGCGCAAATGGGATGTCATTTGCGCCCGTAACAAAATGAAAGCAAATATTTTATCGAATTCTCTTTAGGCGGCCTTCGGATCCGCAGCCAATTTCGGCGGACCAAAGTAACGGTCCAGCGTCGTGGTCGCTGCGTTCAACACCAGTCGGCAGTCGGCGCAAGCGTGCAAATGCCGCTCGATTTCCGATTGCACTCCCGGCGAGAGTCTTCCCTCTAAATACATACAGATCAAATGGATAGTGTCCCGGCAGCTCATAACTTGGGCCCCTCAGCCCCGTTTCGGCGGTCAACATACTCAACACACGGGGTATCAAAAAACGCTGCATTTGATGCTCCAAAAGCTGTCGAGGATTCTGTGGATTGTAATTTGCTGAATACATGGCAGTTACTAAGCGTTGAAGAATGCAGCAGGCCTACTGTCTTTCCTTCAGCCGGAAAACTTTACGCTGGTATGAACCGATTATTTGCACACCATGACTCAGCGCATTGGCGCAATCGTCATTTGCCGCAACGCCGCGATGCGATCCTCCAGCGGGGGGTGCGTGCTGAACAACGAACTTAGCGTGCCCGTCCCGAACATGGGCTTCACAATACACAGCGAAGACGTGCTTGGAGAGATAGCCGATGTCGGGATCTTTCGGTTGTACGTTCCCAGCTTTTCCAGGGCGCTGATCAGCCCCTGTTGGTGGCCCACCATGCGGACGCCAGTTTCGTCGGCCGCATACTCCCGAGTTCGCGACAAGAACAGTTGCAGCAGCAACGCCGCAAACGGCGCCAGGAAGATCATCAGCAACGCGGAAAGTCCGCCACCACCGCGATCGTCGTCGCGGCCGCCACCCATTCCTCCAAGGATCATGCCCCACTTGCCCATTTGCGCCATGTACGTGATGGCGCCGGCAATGGTCGCGGCGATTGAGCTGGTGAGAATATCGTAGTTGCGGACATGCGACAGTTCGTGCGCGATCACGCCTTCCAGTTCATCGTCATTCATGATCTGCAGCAATCCCTGCGTCACCGCTACCGAAGCGTGCTTCGGGCTGCGGCCGGTAGCGAACGCATTCGGCGCCATGTCTGGCACCACATACAAAGCCGGGACCGGAATATTGGCCTTGGCCGCCAGCCGTTCCATCACTTGATACAACCGGGGAAGTTGCTCGCGCGTGACGGGCTGCGCGCCGCTGGACTTCAACGCGATCTTGTCGGAGAAGAAATAGGATACGCCGTTCATCAGAACGGCGATCACCAGAGCAATCTGCATCCCGCTGCGGCCGCCCAGTGCCCCGCCGACGATCACGAGCAACACACTCAGCAAAATCAAAAGAAGACCGGTGCGTAGAACTTTCATGGTGTTAACCTTCCTGGCGGATCGTCTGCACTGGCGGAAAATCCAGTGTAGGGCGCAAGCGTCACAGCGTCAAGTTCCGCCACTTCTGCGCCTCAGTTTTCAATTCCGCCTTTGTTAATGTGACGGCGATGGTGCATTCGCCACACTCTTCACTCGATCTCCCACACGAACTTGCCCCGAGCCAGAAAATGTTGCCGTGGCATAGACGTCCGCCACCTCGGTGACGGTAGCTTCTCCGATGTGCTGTATCACCGTTCCCACATCCGATTTGGAATCGTCCACCGGTCGAATTTCCCGCACGATGGCCAGCTTGTCTCCAACTCTCAAGCCCGTTTTCTTCCCCACGTTCAGCGTTACCGAATTCCCGGCAACCTCTGCGACCAGTCCA
Source organism: Candidatus Acidiferrales bacterium (assembly GCA_963826335.1). Taxonomy (GTDB): domain Bacteria; phylum Acidobacteriota; class Terriglobia; order Acidiferrales; family UBA7541; genus Acidiferrum. The sequence continues at coordinate 48,929 of CAWGXB010000037.1, forward strand.
TCAATCTGAAGCGTCAGCGTAGGAATCTTCTCTGCAAAGGAATCGAGTTGTGCCGCAAGCTTTTCCACCGCGTTCCGCGTGGCTTCATCCAGAAGGCTATTCGCGAAAGCGCCGCTCAGTATCTCGGGCGTGCTGCCTGACGCTCCCGGTCCCTTGATGTGCATCACGTCTCCGGTTCCGACGGATTCTCCGGTAACCCTGAACCCGCCAATCAACTGCCCCGTGGTCATGTCCAGAACCCGCGCAGTAATGTCCACATACGCCTTCGATTTCCGCGTGCTCATCCCTGGAAGGCGGCCGCCCGATTTGTTCGGCGCGCCATCGGGACCAAACCGCGTCAGCGCCCCGATAATCATGGCATCCAACCCCAGCATTCTCCCGATTCTCGACGCCGCGCTGTACGCATCTTCGCCCTCTGCTACTCCATTCTGTTCCTCCAGCAGCGCCTTCACTGCGGACCGGTCAACCACCGTATATTTCCCTCCCGCGACCAGCTTCTCGACGATCCGCGCCGAAATCCCCTTGCCCACATCCGCTGCGTCCGCCCCAAACGCTTGGGACGCCACGGCGCTTCCTCCGCTGTTGTCCTCAAAATTCAAGACGGCCACTCTTTTTTTAGGAGCGCTTACCTGCGCGTCGGCAGTCGAACACAGGAGTGCGAGAAAAATGCCGGCGGAGACGCGCCGTAACGCCGGCCCGCTTCGATTGCGCGCGATTGGCTCCATCCTTAAGACGTCTTCGCGGCCGCTGCCGGGTGCTTTGCCGGCACGCGTTCGAACTTCATCACGTCCTTCTTGCCATCGCGATCCACGCGAAGGTGATCGCCCGGCAGGATCGTGCCATTCAAAATCTCCAGCGCCAGCGGATCCTGGATCAGCCGTTGAATCGTGCGCCGCAGTGGACGCGCGCCGTAAGCTGGATCGTATCCTTCTCGCAGAAGTAGCTCGGTCGCCGCCGGTGCCAGTTCCAGCGTGATTTGCCGGTCGCTCAAAAGCTTCTCCACGTCCTTCAGCAACAGCACCACGATGCGCGCCAGTTGTTCCTTGCCCAGCGGATTGAAGATCACGATTTCATCGATGCGGTTGATGAACTCCGGCCGGAACGAAGCCCGCAGCGCTTCCATCGCCTCTTTACGCGCCCGCTCCGGATCTTTTTCGGCTAGTTCGAAAATCGCCGTCGAGCCCACGTTGCTGGTCATCACCAGAACCGTGTTCCGGAAATCGACCGTACGCCCCTTGCCATCCGTCAATCGTCCGTCTTCCAGGATTTGCAGCAGCACGTTGAATACGTCCGGATGCGCTTTTTCAATTTCGTCGAACAGCACCACGGAATATGGATGCCGCCGCACCTGCTCGGTCAGTTGGCCGCCTTCTTCGTAGCCCACATAGCCAGGAGGCGCGCCAATCAGCCGCGACACGCTGTGCTTCTCCATGTACTCCGACATGTCGATGCGGATCATCAGTTTTTCATCGTCAAACAGAAATTCCGCAAGCGCGCGCGCCAGTTCCGTTTTGCCCACGCCGGTCGGCCCCAGAAAAATAAACGAGCCAATCGGCCGTTTTGGATCCGACAAACCCGCGCGGCTCCGCCGGATGGCGTTCGAAACCCGCGCGAGCGCATCGTCCTGGCCCACCACTCGTTGGCGCAGCCGTTCTTCCATATGTACGAGCTTCTGAGCCTCGCCTTCCAGTAAACGTCCCACCGGAATGCCGGTCCATTTGCTTACCAGCTTGGCGATATCTTCCTCGTCAACTTCTTCCTTCAATAGCGGCGTGCCGCTCTTCTGCATGCTGGCGAAGCGTTCCTGCGCGCTGGCCAATTCCTTTTCCGTTTGCGCAATCTTTCCGTAGCGGATCTCGGCCACCTTTGCCAGTTCACCCGCTCGTTCATAGCGCTGCTCTTCCGCCTTCAACTGCTCGATCTGCTCCTTCAGTTTGCGGATTTTGCTGATGGCGTCTTTTTCCGCTTGCCACTGCGCCTTGCGTCCGCTGGAATCTTCCCGCAGCTTGGCGAGTTCCTTTTCAATCTGCGCGCGGCGCTCCACCGAATGTTTGTCGGTCTCTTTCAACAGCGCCTGGCGTTCAATCTCCAGTTGCATGATGCGCCGTTCGATTTCGTCGATTTCCGTGGGCAGGGAATCGATCTGCATGCGCAGGCTGGCCGCGGCCTCGTCGATCAAATCGATGGCCTTGTCGGGCAGGAAGCGGTCAGAGATGTAGCGGTGCGAAAGCGTTGCCGCGGCAATGATTGCGGAATCCTTGATGCGCACGCCGTGGTGCACTTCATATCGTTCTTTCAGTCCGCGCAGAATGGCGATAGTGTCTTCCACCGACGGCTCCGCCACCATCACCGGCTGGAATCGGCGTTCCAGCGCGGGGTCTTTCTCGATGTATTTCTTGTATTCGTTCAGCGTGGTGGCGCCAATCGCGCGCAACTCGCCGCGAGCCAGCGCCGGCTTCAGCATGTTGGAAGCGTCCATCGCTCCTTCGGCGGCTCCTGCTCCAACCAAGGTGTGCAGCTCATCAATAAAGAGGATGATCTGGCCTTCCGCGTCGGAGATTTCCTTCAACACCGCCTTCAGCCGGTCTTCAAATTCGCCACGATACTTTGCGCCGGCCACCAGCGCCGCCAGATCCAGCGCAACCAGCTTCTTGGTCTTCAGGACGTCGGGGACATCGCCAGACACGATGCGCTGCGCCAGTCCCTCGGCAATGGCGGTCTTTCCCACGCCTGGCTCACCAATCAGCACCGGATTGTTCTTCGTGCGGCGCGCCAAAATTTGCATCACGCGGCGAATCTCTTCATCGCGGCCAATCACCGGATCCAGCTTCGAGCGCCGCGCCAGTTCCGTCAGGTCGCGCGCGTATTTTTCCAGTGCCTCGTAGGTGGCCTCGGGATTTTGCGAGGTCACCCGCTGGCTGCCGCGTACACCCGCAAGGGCCTGCAGGATCGCTTCGTGCGTCGCGCCATTCCTCTTCAGCAATTTTCCGGCGGGATCACGGTCTTCGCCGGCGATCGCCAGAAAAAGATGCTCCGTCGAAACGTATTCATCCTTGAATTTGGTCGCTTCGGTGAACGAGCGCTCCAGCACATCGTTCAACGCCCGGCTCAGATTCTGTTGCGTGAATCCCTGCACCTTCGGTAGACGCGCGATCTCGCGCTCGATGTCCTGTGTGATCAGTTCGGGGCGAATGCCTAATCGCGCGATCAGCGGCGGCACCACGCCGTCCTGTTGCTGCACAAGCGCAGCCAACAGGTGCACCGGTTCCACTGATTGGTTTTCGTGGCGCGCCGCTATTTCCTGCGCCTCTTGCAAGGCTTCCTGAGCCTTCACCGTCATTTTGTCGAAACGCAGCATAGTTCCCTCACTCTAAAAAAAGGGGGCTGGCCTGGGCGGCAGCCCCCTATGCTATCGCACGGCGATTTCGCCGTTTGCACCTTTTTTTGCGAATTAGCGGCCGGCTCCAGCAGCAGCGGCAACGGGAGCGCTTGCCTCCACATTCACCTTGATCTGCTTCGGCTTGGCTTCCTCGCGCTTCGGTATGCTCAGCGTCAGCACACCATTCTTATAGTCCGCCTTGATCGCTTCTGTGTTCACGGTGTTCCCCAGGGCGAAACTCCGGCTGAACGCTCCATACGAACGTTCCACGCGCAGATAGTTGCCCTCGTCCACTTTCTTCTCGAACTTGCGTTCCCCGCGAATCGTCAGAATGTTGTTCTCGACGCGAATGTCGAGTTCTTCCGGCTTGATGTCCGGCAGATCGGCCTTGACGACCAGTTCGTGCTCGGTCTCGTGGATGTCCACAGGCGGCGCCCACGTGGTCAGATTGCCTTCTTCCGAAGAGCGGTCAAAGGCCTCGCTGAACAGGCGGTTGATCTGGTGTTGCAACGCGGATTCTCCGCGAAACGGATCGAAACGGTTGATGGTGGCTCTCATTTGTATTCTCCTCCAAGGAGTGATTACAACGAGATAATAAAATATGAGTGCTATAATGTCAACTATTTTCTTGCGGGCTCGTCGATCTATTTAAGCTACTTATAATCAATGCAATACGGATATTGCAATCTTCCCGCGTTCCTAGGTTTTCTTGGTTTCCCAACCCTGGTTTTGGCTTGCCGAGCTCCTGCCCTCCTGTTTTGTTATAGTTGGGCTCGATGCAGCTCAAAGATCTCGACTACTTCCTTCCTCCCGAGCGGATCGCTCAGCGGCCTCTCGAGCGCCGCGACCTGTCCCGCCTGTTGTTGCTGGATCGCGCCTCTGGTCCCTGGCAGGACCGCAGCTTTGCGAATCTTCCCGAACTGCTCCGTGGCGATGAACTGCTGGTGGTAAACGCCGCCCGGGTGCTTCCCGCCAGACTCTTCGGCAGGCGCAAAGGCCTGCACGCGCAGCCTCCTTCCCGCAAGACGGCTCGCGAACATCTCTCCGGTTCAGTGGAAGTCTTCCTGACCCGTCACATTGAAGATGAAGTCTGGGAAGCATTGGTTCGGCCGGGACGAAAGTTGCCCGTGGGCGAACGCGTGGAATTTGGCGCCGGAGAACTTGAAGCCGAAATTCTCACTCGCGGTGAACTCGGGATACGCACGCTTCGTTTTCTTTCGCGCAACAATCTCACCGTCGCGGAGAATTTCGAAAAGCTAGGCCATGTGCCGCTGCCGCCTTATATCGATCGCCCAGACGAAGTCTCCGACCGCGACCGCTATCAAACTGTTTATGCGCGGCAGCCGGGAGCGGTTGCCGCGCCAACCGCAGGCCTGCACTTCACTCCGGAAATATTGCGCAAGATTCGCGAGAGGGGATGTGAAATCTGCGAGGTCATCCTGAACGTGGGATTAGGAACCTTCCAGCCGGTTCACACCGAAACGCTTGAGGAGCACAAGATTCACACCGAGTCCTACGAAATCGCGGAAGACGCAGCGGAAAAAATCCGCAAAGCAAAACGCGACGGCCGCCCGGTGCTGGCCGTCGGCACCACGGTCGTGCGCACCCTGGAGGACGCGGCGCAACGCGCAATCCTCGCGGGGAGCTCAGAGTTATTGAGCTCCGGCCGCGGCGAAGCACAAATCTTCATCGTCCCCGGCTATTCCTTCCGAGTCGTCGACATGCTGCTGACGAATTTTCATTTGCCGAAATCGACGCTATTAGCGCTGGTATCCGCTTTTGCGGGAAGAGAACACGTGCTGGCGGCCTACCGGCACGCCGTGGAGTCCAACTACCGATTTTACAGTTACGGCGACTGCATGCTGATTCGTTAGCCTTGTAAGAGTCTGCGTCTTAAATGTAGCGCTGACTTTCATGCCAGCTACGATTTTCGAGATGAATCCGACCAAGGAACTACGAAGCCCACTTCCCAAAAACCTTCCGCACAAAAAAAGAGGGAGCTGAACCCAATGCAGCTCCCTTCAACTTTGGTCACCCACGGTTGTGCAACTCCCTTCAGTTCGTCAATACGAAAGCGCTCTTGTTCCCCGCGAAACGCAGTTCGAGCACTTTGCCGTCGTTGTCGGAAAGAATTTCCGTATACTCAGACTTGACGTTGCGTTCTTCCCAGCGCCCATCCGCTTCCGCCACTACTTTGTTGTTTTTCTTCATGGTCAGGTGGTTGCCATCGATCAGCACGTTGTAGTCTCCGGCTTTTACGTCGTATTTGCCGACATGCACGTTGTGGTTTAAAGGAAGGCTCTTGCTCATTGGTTTGGCGAACGCCGGAATTGCAATGGCGACCGCCGCCAATAGAACAAAGCTTCGTAGCCAGGATTTGTTATGCATTGCGTGTCAATCCTTTCGAGGAGCGAGTCAGCCGAGGAAACGATTTGCGGATAGATGGAGTTGACACGCAGGCAGGCTGAAGAGTAGCCTCCCGAAGAAGACACCTCTACTTCCTGGTTACGAGCCGGAAAGACTGCGTGTCACTGGCCCCGCGGCTGCCACCGCGGGGTTTTTTCTAGCGAAACTCGTTCTATCCCAAAACAGTCCAAAATGCGGCTGCACCCGTATAGACGAACGTCACCCAAGGAATGTTTCGCGCAAAAATGTAATTTTTTGTACACTTTCCGGCCATCCAAATTGACTCTTGCGGTCTTACTTTCGCTTAGGCATCGGTGCACTGCTTCATCTATACTCTGGTACACGGGCCCAATACTCGGATGCGACTCTTAGTTCTTAGCGATCTCCACGCCAATCTCACAGCACTGCAAGCCGCGCTTTCCGCGGCGAAGGGAAGCTGGGACCGTGTGGTGTGCCTCGGCGATGTGGTTGGCTACGGCCCCGACCCCAATGAAGTCACTTCGCAGATCCGCGAAATGGGTGCGGTCACCATCCGCGGCAATCACGACAAGGCAGTTGCCGATTTGATGGTCACGGACGACTTTAATCCCATTGCGCGCGCTGCGGTTCAATGGACGCGTGCGCAACTTTCCAACGAGAATATGGATTGGCTCGCCTCGCTCCCGCAAGGACCAATCGAAGCGGAAGGTGTTGTGCTCGTGCATGGCGCATTTCAAGACGAAGACGAATATGTCTTCACGCCATCGCAAGCCCTCGAAGGACTTCTGGATTCCACTCTTCCCGTCACGTTCTACGGTCACACCCACCACCAGGGCGGCTTCTCTTACCAGGACACGCAGCTGGAAGTTTTGCAGCTGCACCCGCGAGACTCCGAGGTGCGCAGCGCGCTACGCGTCGATGACAAGAAGCGTTATTTGCTGAATCCGGGATCGATTGGCCAGCCGCGCGACGGCGATCCGCGCGCCAGTTTTGCCATCGCTGATCTGCAGAATCAGGTCGTGGAATTTTGGCGCGTGCCTTACGACGTGGAGGTAGTTCAGGACCGTATGCGAGCGGCGCGTTTGCCCGAACCCCTGGCGCTTCGCTTGAGCGTTGGACGCTAAGCGGGAATAGATTCGCTGTTCGCGGAACAGGTTTCCATGCAAGAGCCACTGCACATCACGGAAGAGCAGAAACCGGCCAACGATTTGCGCGTCACGCTGCTGCTTGCGGGCATTGTCATTCTCGTCATCGCTGCCAGCCTGTGGTTCCTTTTCAAACCAACGCCCGCACCGCGGCAAAACACTCTACAACTCGTAGTTACGCCCAAAATGAGTGACTCCGAGAAGGACTACGCAAAGTATCTGCGCGTGGAAAACGTCGCCATGAGCCGCGCTGAAAATTTTCTGCATCAGGAAGTCACCACCATGAACGCCGAGGTTGTGAACTCCGGCCCTCAAGCCATCGCCGCCCTGGAACTTTCCGTGGAGTTCTCCGACGAAATGAACCAGGTGGTCCTCCGGGAGGCCCGCGCCGTCCTCGGCGCTCCTCCCGCCGCCCTCGCTCCCGGCGAAAGGCGCTCGTTCGAAATCTCCTTTGATCATGTCCCTCCTTCCTGGAACATGCAGCAGCCTGCCGTGCGCGTGACGAACCTGCAACTCGCCAAAGCAAAATAAACCTGCCAGGTACCAACTAGTTAGTTTATTATCCAAATATGGATTTTGCAGAGGAGCTACGGGGCAGCCTTCAGGAATTCCTTGTTGGAGCAACCATTGAAATCCGCGAAAACGGCAGCCGCATCACCGCCATTTCTCCGCTTTCCTGGGAAGTGCGAGGTGAAGGCGGCAAACCGTTGCTTCATCTGTGGGCGGAAAACTGCAACGTCACGCGCCGCGTGCTGGCCATCGCGGATCAATCCGACAGCCGCATGGCTCTGGCAGTCGAACGGTTTGGGCGCATAAAGCCGGAACGCATGGAGATTGTCCGCGTCGAGTTTTCGCGGCGCCCGTCAGCTTTCGCGCGAGGATTTCTGCGAGCAGTTGCGGCGCATCCTGGCTGAACAATTCCCCGGCGAAACCGTCGAACGGGTCACCATCGTGGCCGATCTTGAGCATTCTCTCTCTCTCATCTACGTCCGCGGTGTCTCTCGCCGCGGCAGCCACTCCTGCGCCTTTCTCGCCGTCCCGCATGGCGAATTGCCCGACGCCATCGAGAGCTGCTTGACGTTTGCCCTGTTGTGGCTGCAACGCGCTCGCCAGACGGCCGGTTCCGGCACTGTGTCTGCTTTGCGTCTGATTCTGCCCAAAGGCAAGTCCTCAATACTCTCCCACCGCCTCGCCGTCATCGATCCTCGCGTGCCCATCCAAATCTTTGAACTCGACGGCCTCAGCGAAACCCTTGAGAAGGTCGATCCCTGTGCCAGCGGAAATGTTGCCACGTGGCTTGTCCCTCGCCGCGAATCGCAACTGCTTCTCGATCGTGCCGCCGCGGCCCTCGCCCCGGTCATCGCCCTAGCGCCTCAGGAAATTACCGTGCATGCCTCGACGCAAGACCGCGAAGTCGTGCTGCGTTTTCGCGGCTTGTCTTTTGCTCGCTGGAACGATGACCAGGTGTTTTTTGATGCTGGCGGAACCTGGGAAGAGTTGCGAAAGCACAGCGAACTCGAGCTGAAGCAACTGGTCCTGAATCTCCAGAATTTTCGCAATCCCCTGGCAGCGCAGACGCGTCATCCTTTATATCGCGCGCAGTCGGAACGCTGGCTGCAGTCCGTTGTTCAACAGGACGTCACTCGCGTCGACGTCTTGCTCCTGCCCGACCAGGTTTATGATCAAGTTTTTGCTCAATCCGCCGCCCAGCACGGCATCCTCGATCTTCTGGGCATTACTCGAGCCGGCCGCCTCGCCATCCTGGAATTGAAAACCACCGAAGATCTGGACCTGCCATTGCAAGCGGCGGGTTATTGGGCGCGCATCCGCCGGCATCAGGAAGCGGGAGATCTGGAGCGTTACGGTTATTTCCCCGGCGTGCAACTGCAACCTGCGCCCCCTCTGGTCTACCTGATCGCGCCGGCGCTACGCTTTCATCCTTCGACCGATGTGCTTCTGGAGTTTTTGCGCCCGGAAATGGAAGTCATCCGCATCGGACTGGCGGAAAGCTGGCGCCGCGGCCTTCGCGCGATGATGCGCCCGCAGCGCCTTCAATAAATATTCACCATGCTCTTCCGCGTCAGTCCGCTATGATGGAGCGTTCTCGCTTCTTGCACACTAAATCCTCGGGCTGGCCACTTGGTGATCGGTTCATGCTGAAGAGACTTTTTGCCGTCGTTGGTTTTTTGGTTTTTTGCGCAGCACCGTCGCACGCCAATTCTTCCTACACCGAACGATTGGATGACCCGCGTGCGGTCTACCTTACTCCCCCCAAATTTCCCGTTCACGCTGACGGCCTCGCCGATGATTCCGATGCTCTGCAGCAAGCCATTAACGCCGTTCAGGAAACTACTGTCCAGGGCATTCTGTTTCTGCCTTCGGGCCGCTATCGCCTTTCCCGCACCATCTATATCTGGCCCGGAATCCGCGTCATCGGCTATGGCGCAACGCGGCCTGTGCTCGTCTTGGGCGCAAACACGCCGGGCTTTCAGCAAGGTCCCGCCTACGTGATTTTCTTTGCTGGCGGCCGCCCTCAGAAGAATTCTTCATCTGCAAACTCCGCGCAGACAGCGAACGCCACCCCTCCCGACGCCAGCCCTGGCACTTTTTATTCCGCCTTGAGCAACATCGATGTGGAAATTCAGGATGGCAACCCCGGTGCCGTCGGCATCCGCGCACACTACGCGCAGCACTGTTTTCTGGCGCACATGGATTTCCACCTTGGTTCAGCACTCGCCGGCATTCACGATGGCGGCAACGTTGCCCACGATCTGCATTTCTTCGGCGGCAAATACGGCATCTGGACGCGCAAGCCCTCGCCCGGCTGGCAATTCACAGTAATCGACAGCACCTTCGACGGGCAAAGCGAAGCGGCGATTCGCGAGCACGAAGCGGGACTCACCCTGATTCGCCCGCAATTCAAAAATGTTCCCACAGCCATTTCTATCGACGCCAAATATTCCGACGAACTCTGGGTCAAGGATGCGCGCCTCGAAAATGTCACTGGCCCGGCCGTGATCATCAGCAACGAGAACGGCCCACGCACCGAAATCAATATGGAAAATGTGATTTGTCGCGGCGTCCCGGTTTTTGCGCTGTTTCGCGAAAGCGGCAGGCAGGTCGCCGGTCCGCGCGACATGTACGCTGTCAAAACTTTCTCGCACGGTCTTCATTTCGAAGACATCGGCGCCACTCCCGCCATCCGAGATGTCTTTGACGCCGAGCCATTGTCCGCCCTTCCGCCGCCGGTTGCGTCTGATGTCCGCGATCTGCCGCCCATGAATACTTGGGTCAACATCCGCACTCTCGGCGCCAGGGGTGATGGCTCAACCGACGACACCGCCGCGCTGCAGAGGGCCATCGCCGAACACAGCGCCATCTATTTTCCGTCAGGCCAGTACCTCGTCACAGACACCATCGTGCTCAAGCCAGGCACCGTACTCATCGGCCTGCATCCCAGCGTCACGCGCATCTTGCTTGCCGACGGAACTCTTGCGTTCCAGGGCGTCGGCGCTCCCAGGCCGTTGCTCGAAGCGCCCGAAGGCGGCACGAACATCGTCTCCGGCATCGGCCTGTACACTAACGGCATCAATCCGCGCGCCGTCGCCGCAAAGTGGATGGCGGGCAAGGATTCCATGCTCAACGACGTGCGCTTCCTCGGCGGCCACGGCACTGTCGATCCGAATTCCACGGCCGACGAGCGCCGCAAGGTGTGGGAGCAAATCTACAATAACAACAACACCGCCGACTCCAACATCAAGCGCCGCTGGGACGGCCAATATCCCGGCCTCTGGATTACCAACGGCGGCGGTGGAACTTTCCTCGATATCTGGACTCCTAGCCCATTTGCGCAAGCCGGCTTGTACATTTCCAACACTTCCACCAGCGGCCGCATTTACGAACTGTCCAGCGAGCATCACGTCCGCGCCGAAGTCGTCTTGCAGAACGCCGCAAACTGGCAGATCTATGCGTTGCAAACGGAAGAAGAGCGCGGCGAAGGCGGTTTCGCGTTGCCGCTCGAGATTCGCGATTCCAGCAACATCACCATCGCCAACCTGCACATGTATCGCGTCGTCAGCAGCTATCAGCCGTTTCCGTACGCCGTGAAAATCGAAAACTCAAAAAATATCCGCTTCCGCAACCTGCATTGCTACAGCGACAGCAAAGCTTCGTTTGATAATGCGGTTGTCGATCAGACCCATCACGTTGAAATCCGCCAGCGCGAATTTGCCTGGCTCAACATTTCCGGCAACCCGCCGCAGGCCAGCCCCGTTCAGCCCGCTCCGGTCCTCGCCGAAGGCGCCAAAGTGGAGAAGCTTGCTGGCGGTTTCTTCAATATTTCCGGCGGTGCTGTCGACAGCTCCGGCGACTTCTATTTTGTCGATGCCAAATGGCAGAAGATCTATCGCTGGTCGGTGCCTTTGCGTCAGCTTTCCGTCGTCCGTGATAACCCGCTCGATCCCGTGCAGCTTGCATTCGACAAGTCCGGCAATCTCCTCGTGATTTCTTACCAAGGGTCCGGAACGATCTACACCCTTAAGCCCGGCGCGAATTTCGATCAACTCACGCTCCTCAAGCCAGAGCCCAGCGCGCCGCGTCCTGGAATGACTGCCATTCTTCCCGTGGACTACTGGCGCAACGAAAATGATTTTGCCGAAGTTGCCATGCGCCGGAAGCCTTACCAGTTCGTTTCCCTGGATCGCAGCACGTTTATTCCCGCCGGCGAAGATTTTGTCACTGGCCAACTGTATTACGGCTCCAAAATTCACGACGTCCTTCGCGCATTCGGTCTGGCCCCCGCAAGAATCGGGCAAACGCTTTACGTTTCCGACGAATCCGAAGAAAAGACCTACCGCGCCTCAGTCGGTGAGGACGGCACACTCACGAATCTGCAACTTTTCGTCAACGCAGGCGGCGAGAGCGTCACCGAAGATGCCCAGGGCAACGTCTTCGTCGCCGCCGGCCAAATCTACGTTTACAATCCCGCAGGCAAACTCATCGGCTCCATCGACGTCCCCGAACGCCCATCCCAATTGCTCTTCGGGGGCCTCGACAGAAAAACCCTCTTCATCGCCGCCCGCACCTCGCTTTACGCCGTCCAACTGCGCTTCGCAGGCCGGTAAGCACCGCGGCCTACCGACGAGCGCCCCGCCAGCCTGAGCGTGCGCACGGCCGGGAACTTTTCTCGGCGCTCACGGGAATACTCACCGAGCCAACTCCGTGTTTTCTGTCGTGCTGTACGCGCTGTGGGTCGCGTATCACGCTATTGCTTCCGGAGAAACGCAACGCGAATCGTCGAAGTGGCGGAAGAACGGCACCGGCCAATTCAGATCCAGGGGAACTCCATGCGCCGCTCGTACCGTTGTGCCTTCTTTTTTCTTACTTTGCTTTTCATTTTCCTGCAAACTGTCGGCTGTGGCGGAAGCTCCGCCATTCCCCTGTCAGTCACCACCTCTTCTCTCCCGGATGGCACCGTTGGCAGCCCCTATTCAGCTTCTTTGACGGCCGCCGGCGGAAGTCCTAACTACACTTGGTCGCAGGTTTCGGGCGGAGCCATGCCGGGCGGAGTCACTCTGGGAAGCACCGGCATCTTCAGTGGGACGCCCACCGCTGCCGGTTCGTTTGGGCCGTATGTGTTCAATGTGACGGATTCGACGGGCGCGGTCGTAAACTCGGCAGGCCTCTCCATCAAGATCACCACCAGCGCGCTCAAAGTTCCCGTTTTCAGGCTACGTGACGGCTGATTGGCGCCGGTACGACAACTCAACGTAGCCGTTCTTGTAAGCGACTACGTTTTCCAGATTCCACCTTTGCTCCGTGCCGGAATCTCCGAACAGGCTCAGTCCGTCACCTAATGTCACCGGCGCTACCATCAATCTGATTTCATCCACCAAACCCAGCCTCAGAAAACTCTGGCCTAACATCGCCCCTCCCACCACCCAGATGTTTCCGTATCGCGGCGCGAGTTTCTCATCCACGAATCTTTTCAGGTCGCCTGAGTAGAACTCCACGCTCTTCCTCGTGGACGGCAGCCTTTTACTTGTCAACACCATCGTCGGAGTATCGCCGTAGGGCCAGCCGAGTTGCAGCGCGTGTTCATAGGTGCGAGAACCCAGCACATAGCAGTCTATCGACTCGATGACTTCGGCGCCGTCATCAGCAACCCCTTTTTCGTAGACCTCGCCAGTACTGTCCATCCACGAAATGCTGTTGTCCTTCTTGGCGATGAATCCATCAAGACTCGAAACCATGTGCAGCGTTATCGTCGCTCCACCCGCCCTCGACATATCTCCTCCCGATGAGCCCGACTCCGCAAGCCATCGATCTTTGGCCAGCTAACGTACGTTTAGCAGGCGCACTTTGCCTTACTTAAAACTTATAACTGAAAACTTACAACTACCCGTCGGCCTGCGAACATCCTGGGTGTCTTTCACTGCTCGCAGGTCGCTGGCCACCGGCCACCTTCACTCAGTGATTCCCGAACGTCCAGCTCACGCCGGAGCTGCTGCCGTAGTCGCTGCCTACGAACCCCGGTGGCGGGCGATTGTCCCAGTTGCCGTAGAAGGAAATGTTCCACGTCAGATTGCTCCACAATTTCACGTAGTAGGCTGTGTTCAGCGTGTAGTGAACGCGGCCGGGCTCCGAGAGGGCGGGTAGCACATAGTTGTTGATCTCCAGGCTGGTCTTGTTGAACCAGAAGAGTTTCACCTGCGCGCCGATCAGTGCCGAAGTTACGTCCTGCGTGGTGGCAGGGACCACCGTTTCCAGATAGTTGATGCGTTGCCAGGCCACCCCGCCCGTCACATTGATGATGGCGTGATTGGTGTTCTTCAGGTAGCGCCCGACGCCGGCGCCAAAGGTACTCTGCAGCTGGATACCCTGAACCGAGCTTTGCAGGAAATCGGCAAGCCCGGCGTAGTACCAATTGTTCCAGCGCAGCAGACGCAGGGCGTTCAGACTGACCTCGTTGCGCGTCGAGGGATTGGTTCCGGTGCTCGACGACAATGTGGAATTGTAGCTGCCGTTCGCGGACCAACGCGGACGCGGGTAGTTCACCTCGGAGTTCAGATTGTATTGCGTCGACTGGTTGCCCTTGTTATAGATGATGCCCAGACCGATGTCGCCATTGAAACGCTGCCAGAAATTGCTGGAGGTTTCATCCATCTTGATGACCCGAGACTTGTCGACTTCCACCTTGGCGTTCGCCGCAGCATCGAAGATCTCGATCTTCACTGGACGGCTACCCGGCGTTTCGGCGGTGGCGATGGTGCCGGAATAAACCAGCCCGTCCTCTGTCTTCACGATGAACAGTTGCTTGCTTTCCACGTGATCGACCTTCGACCAATCCACCGATTGCGTGCTCAAAATGTAGTCCACGCTGATAAATAGCGTATCCGCATTCAGACCCTTGATCTCGCAGGTGATGCGGTCGCCGTTGCGCATGATGATCACGTCGCTCTTGTTGCGCGCAAACAAGGGCGCGGCAACAAACAGCGCGCCCCATAGAACAATGGCTCTGGCTCTCATAGCAGGATCCTCTTGCTGCCGTGATGGAAAAAGTCCATAAAAACGCTCCGTAAGGTCACGTTGGATTCTTCCATATTCACAGCGGCAAGTCTTGTGGATTGCGAACGTTTTGAGGCGCAAGCAGTACGGCGCGGGGGCCGCACAGCGAACGCAGGAACTGGGGGAAACGTCAGGGCTTTGGGGCGGGTTCCGGCATCACGTAGCCGGAAGTGGCGGGCAGTCCGGCACGTTCCAATTGCACGGTGGCGTGCTCGATGCCGAACTCTTGTGCCACCTTCTCGCAGATCGCGTTGATGATCTTTTCGCATTGGTCCATGTGCATGTCGGGGATGCGCGCGTGGCAGCTGAGCGCGTTGTGGCCTCCGCCGAGCGACCAGATATGCACGTCGTGTACTTCCACCACTTGTTCAAGTGAAAGAATCGCTCGCGCCACTTCTTCCACCTTCATCTCGCGCGGTCTTCCTTCCAGCAGGATGTGCGCCGATTCCCGCAGAATCCCGATCGAGGAATACAGAACCAGGAAGCCGATCGCCAGACCCAGGATGGGATCAATCCAAGGCGCGCCGGTGTAATGAATGATGAAAGCGCCAACGATGATGGCAATGTTGGAAAGCGCGTCGCCGAAATTGTGCACCAGGATGCTGCGAAGATTCAGGTCGGCATGCCCGCGCACCAAAGCCAGCGTGATGCCGCCATTCACTGCCAGTGCTGCAAGGGAGGTCCAGATCATCCAGCTTTCCACAACGGATTGCGGAGTGCGCAGCCGCTCAATCGCTTCGTAGCCCAGCCAGACTGACAGCAGAATCAGCAGGATCGCATTGGTGAACGCGGCCAGGGTCCCAGCGCGATGATAACCATAAGTGCGCTCGGAATCCGCAGGCCGCTGAGCCAAACGCATGGCCAGCCACGAAATGCCGAGCGCGGGAACGTCGGAAAGATTGTGGACCGCATCGTTCAGCAGGGCGACGGAACGGCCCAGAAAGCCGCCAAAGACTTCCGCCACCACCAGCCCCAGCGTTGCGACCATGGCCCAGCCCAATACGGATGCGCTCATCGGCGGATGGGCGTGGCTGTGCCCGTGATCGTGGGCTTGGTCATGCTCGTGAACGTGCACGGCCATATTGTACGAGGTTGAGGCGCGAAGTGCAGCCCTGGCCGCGCACCCGTTAGTGGGAACTATGACAACACCCATGAGCGAATTCGTTGACGCTGCGGGTATCCACTGCCACCATCAGGAATAGCACCGACTCGCCGGGTAGTACGGCCGCAGGGGAACCCAGCCCGGACGTCACGCTGACGGACATGAATAATCCCATCGCCAAATTGTCGTTCTGGGGTGTGCGCGGTTCCACGCCCACGGTGGACCCTGCTACCTGGCGCTATGGTGGAAACACGCCTTGCCTCGAGTTGATCGCGCCGGACGGCACGCAATTCATTCTGGATTGCGGCACGGGTTTGCGCATGCTCGGAAACCGCTGGGGCAACGCGGAGGGAGCCTCTTATCCCGAGACGCACATTTTCGTAACCCACTATCATTGGGATCATATTCAGGGACTTCCGTTCTTTGCGCCTCTATACGTGCAGAAAAACGAATTCCAGTTTTATAGTTTCCGATCGAAATTTCTGGGCAAAGATTCGCTCAGGCAGGTGTTTGAGACGCAGATGGCGCTGCCGTATTTCCCGGTCGATTTTTCCGCCATGAGTGCGCGGCGTAAATTCCGCGAACTCGACGGGGGCGAAAGCTTTCAGGTCGGTTCGAACAAAGTTACCGCTCGGTGGTTGAATCACCCTCAGGGATGCCTTGGATTCCGCATCGAGACGCCGGCAGGAACCGTGGTTTATGCCACGGACAATGAGCCGGGCGATCCGGCGCTGGACCAGAGCCTGAAAGAATTGGCGGCGGATGCCGACATTTTCATTAACGACGCGCAATTCACGCCTACGCAACTGGCCTCCACCAGAAAGGGTTGGGGGCACTCCTCCTGGCGAGAAGGCGTGAATGTAGCGCGCGAAGTGAATGCCAAAACTTTGGTGCTGTTTCACCATGATCCGGACTCAACTGACCGCATCATCGACGGCCTCTTGAGCCACGCGCGCGAAGAGTTCGACTCCGTGTTCGCCGCAAGTGAAGGCATGGTGATTACCCTGGGTTCCGCGAACGAGCCGGTGCAGGCGCACATGCCCGGATCTCGCACGGCGCTGCGGCGCGAAGCGCAATTCCGCGCGTGCGTTATGGGAGTTACTGCGGAGGGGCAGAAATTCGAGGAAGAAACGCTGGTGCGGGATTTGTCGCTGCAAGGCGCGCTCATTTCCCTGAAACACAGCCCCAGGATGCAGTCTGAGCTGCAGGTAACCATGGAAACCCCGACAGCCGACGGGCTGCAGGCCATGCGTCTGCGCGGTTACGTGGTGCGTATTGAAGAAGGCGTGGAAAAGGGCACAACCGCCGTGGGCGTCGTATTTACAGACTGATACCCGCTGCTCTTGCTACCCACTTAAATCGAAATTTTTGCCAGTAAAACTAGCTCAGTTCGCCGATCTTCTGATCAAGATGCGCGAGAGCTGCTTCAAGAGCTTTCCGGTGATTTGGATTGGTAGCGTTCTGCAGGTCGTTCTGAATGCGCGTTCGAGATAGTTGCAACCCGCGTCGATCTTGTTCGCGGCGTACTTGCTCAGCGGTCTTCTGGCCCTTGCCCTGGGAATCAGTCACAATTTTCTTCGCTTCCACCTGGGATTCCACATCTTTACTCTCCCAACCCCGTGCCATGCCTCTATTTTGACACAAACGGACGCCCAGAATCGATTTTCCTCAAAGAAAAAGCGGTGGGGATTGCTATGCACCTGCCGAGCGGCGCTTGGCCGCTGCTGCAGCCGGTGGCGCAACAAAACTTCGGATGGAGTCCTGCGCTAGACGCGCGAAGCGTTCCGCGAAAAAGCCGGAGTAGCAGAATTGCGCCTGGTGATCTGCCCAGCGGATGTGCAGCAGCCAGTTGTCGCCGTCGGGCTCAACAAGGATGGCTTTGATGTCGCGCGTCGGGATCACCACCAGTGCGCGGAAATCCTTGTCCAGTGCCCACACATTTTGCGAAGAAAGGAAAAGCTGTGCTGGCATGGCCGGAGCATTGCCCGGTTGATACTCGCCGCCGCCCACAACGGTTTGCGCGCCCAGTTCGCGAGCTTTCAGGTCCGTGGCTGATTCCGTTTCCGCTGGCGGCAAAAGAATGGACGCCACGAACAGCAGCAGCCCGAAGATCGCGGTCAACCATCCGTTCCAAAGACCCAGCGGCAATACCACCAGGGCCGCGCCGAAAATGCCCAGAGCTATACGGAACAGCGTCCACGACTTCTCGTTGCGGTGAAGCTGCAGCAACTTGGGCGAACGCTGAATCAGCAAGAAGGCGGCGGCGCCAACGAAATTGCGCAACCGCTGGAATGAATTCACTTCGCCGGTGGCGATCGCTGTGGGTGTCGTGCTCATGACTAGCTCTGGCCGCTATTCTACCTCAGCCTGCAACCCTTGTATCTCCCTCATTCGGGCAAAGGCGCGGCGAACGTGCGGAATGGCGATGGAGCCGCCCACCAGTAGGGCCACATTCAGGGCGTCGATTACCTCCGCGCGGCGCCACCCCACCTCCCCGCACCGCACCAGGTGATAGGTGATGCAGTCGTCGCAGCGCAGCACGGTGGACGCGACCAGGCCCAGAAGTTCCTTGGTTTTGGTGTCCAGGGGACCGGCTTCGTAGGCCTGATGGTCCAAAGCGAAGAAGCGCTTCATACCAAGGTGGCCGCAATTCAGGATTTCTTCGTTCAGTTCGCTGCGGGATTTCTGGAAATCGTCGAGAGAGTCGTGCATGGCGCCTCCGCAAGATCGCAACATTATGCATGGGAGAGGGAAGAAAGCGAATGTGGCTGGCTGCGTGCTTTATAACAAAAAGTACTTGACAATAGAAACCAGAGCCGCTATCGTTCTCCCAGCGGCGGCATTCCCTTCGAGGCATATCCTCATGACCAAACGCATTCTCGCTATTGCCGTCATCTTTCTTGGCACCACCACCGCCTGGTGCATCCTCGGTTCCGCTCTCTTTCTTCGCACGCAATCCACCACCAGCTCGCTTTCCGGACGAGTCGCTTCCACCTGGGGAGATACCCAGGAGCAGACCCAACCTGATATTCACTATTTGATCGAGCGCACGGAAACGGTTACCTCCGAGGAAAACGGGAAGAAGATTACGCGGCTGGAGAACAGACTGACGCCTCAGCCCGTGGCACTGGATTCAAGCAAAATCCAGGCCGACTTCCATGTGGACTACCGGCAAAAAGGGCTGCTGTGGTTCAGCACCTATCAGGTTGCCTTTCAGGGAGAGCATGCCTTTCACAATCCAACGGCGAACGACCAAACATTTGAGTTTCGGCTGTCGTTGCCGGCGCAAAGAGCGGTGTATGACGGGCTGGCGCTTTATCTGGATGGCAAACCGCTGCCCTTGACGTTCGGTGCATCGGTGGTTTCCGCGAAGGCGGTAATTCCCGCGGGAGCCAGCGGAGTGCTGAAGGCAACCTATCGTTCCCAGGGCCAGAAAAGCTGGAGGTATCGCCTGGCGCAAGCGGCTACGGGCAACGCGGTTTCGCGCGATGCGGCCGACGTTTCAGAGGCCAGCGATTTTCACATGATTGTGCGAACAGATTTTGCAGGCTTCGATTTTCCCGACAATTCGCTTTCCCCTACGACGAAACAACCGGCAGGAAAGGGCTGGGAGTTGCGCTGGGATTACCAGAATCTTGTCTCCGGGTTCGACATCGCGCTGGTGATGCCAGAGAAACTACAGCCCGGGCCGCTGGCAGGTGAAATCAGCTATTTTGCGCCGGTGTCTCTCTTTTTCTTTTTCTTTCTGGTGTTCATTCTTTCAACGCTGCGCGGAATCGATCTGCACCCGATGAACTATTTCTTTCTGGCCGCTGCGTTTTTCTCGTTTCACCTGTTGTTGGCGTATCTGGCGGACCACATCTCGATTCACTGGGCGTTTGCCATTTCCTCCGCGGTGTCAATGCTGCTTGTGGTCACATATCTGAGATTGGTGGTGAATCTGCGTTTTGCGTTGTGGGATGCCGGGTTGGCGCAACTCGTTTATCTGGTTTTGTTCTCGTACGCGTTCTTCTTTCAGGGCTTCACAGGCCTGGCGATAACGATCGGGGCGATCTTGTCGCTATTTGTCGTGATGCAGATGACCGGACGCATTCACTGGGACGAAAAGTTTGCCCGGCGTGAAGCGGCAGTGAGCCTTCGTGCCTGAACGCCAGACCTTATTCATTCCGTGACATGCGGCGCTGCCATCGTTGGCAAATCAATTTGCTTATCATGCCTGACGGCCGCTTCCGCATTCTCCGGCGACTCGCCCAGCATGTTCGAGAGATGAATCAGCGACGGGTGGCAATCCGCGATCAGCTTCACCGTTCCGGTTAACGGAATCGACAGTAGCACGCCCATCGGTCCCCACAACCATCCCCAAAACAGGATCCCCGCCGTCGCTGCCACCGGACCGATGTTCATTCGCGACCCAATCAGCCGCGGGAAAATATAGTTCGACGAAATGATGTGGATGCAAATTACCGCAAATCCGATGATCAGCAGCGTGCTCACCGGCGCCGCTTGAATCAATCCGGCCGTTACCGGAACCAGCGTGGCCAGCAGCGCCCCCAGAAACGGAATCAGATTTAATAATCCGCTCACCACGCCCAGAATCAATGCGCCCTGAATTTTCAGCGCCCACAACAGCACCACCGTCACACTGGCCATGAACAGTCCCGCGGCCAGGTTCCCGATCATGAACCGCCGCACCATCATCGCCAGGCTGTTCGAAAACTCCAGGGGATCATTCTTCGGCCCCAGTAACTGCGCCATGGTCTGGTACCACTTTTCCTTGCGCACCAGCATGAAGAACATCAGGAATGGCACCACGCCTAGAATCAAGATGGCGCTGGACACGGACCCAAACCCTCGCACCAGATACGACGGCCACGTTGGCGGCTGCCGCACCTTCACTTCCGTAACCTTTTTTCCGGGCTCCGGGTTCAACCGCTTCGCGCTCTCTTCCACTTGTTCAATTTTGTGATTCAGTGGCTCAACGATCTCTCTCACGCGGTCCGCGTAGGAAGGAAATTGCTCAACAAATGTCGAAACGCGATTGTAAGAGCCGTACCCCGCCAGTCCCAGTCCCGCCATCCCCGCCAGAATCAGCAGCGCCGACGAGACGGATCTCGGAATGTGCAAGCGCTCCAGTAAACTTACCAGCGGATCAATCAGGATTGACAGGAACGTCGCCAGTACCAGCGTGATGCAGAAAGAACTCGCCAGAAAACAAAATGCCATCGCCAGCGCCAGCACAATTACCCACAGCAACTTGGCGATGCGATCAAACACCTGGGGCCGTGCCGTCAGCAAAGAAGATTTCATGTGAGATTTGTGACCCGGTCAGGTAAATCCTCCCCGCCTGTACGACGGGGAGGATTCCCATTTCTATTAATCTACCAACAGCTTCCGTCGCAGAACTCGCTACTATTTAGTAGCCCGTTCCCGCTCTCTTCGATGCCACGTCCGTCGCCTTTACGTCCGCCGACGATTCGCCCGTCGAAGAGATATCTTCTGCGCCCGTGCGCTTCATGATGTCCTTCGATTCGCTAACTTCTTCCGAAGTGTCGCAGTGTACTGACAGCAAAATCCCGCCCTTCTGCAAGCGCCCTTCGTATCGCTTGGCTTCGTATTCCGGTATGCCCAGCCCGATCAGCGCGCCTGTGAAGCCGCCCACAGCTCCGCCGACTCCAAGTCCTGCCAGTGCCGCCATGATCGGTCCGGCGGCGATGAAAGGACCCAAACCCGGAATCGCCAGCGCGCCGATGCCCGCCAGCCAGCCGAGCGCCCCGCCGAGCACTGCGCCGGTTCCCGCTCCCGCTGTTGCTCCTTCGGGCGCCTTGGTTTCTTTTTCTGTCGCTATCTCCCGGGGACCGAGATTTTCCGGCAGCAGCACAGAAATATCTGAGCTCGCGTACCCGGATTCGCGGAAAGCGTCGATGGCGTTTTCCACCGCGCTCCGGTTCGAATAAATACCCAATACCGACGTGTTCTTTGCCATGGTTCTGTCTCCCTCATTTTTTCGAAAAAGTGTTCTGCCTGTTGCGATTCGCTTCTGAAGTACCGTGCACCGGGTTACTTTCATAACCCTTGCAGCGCGAACTAGAGCATGGACCACACCGCAAATTGCACCAATACGGGCATCGCTGCAGTCGCACAAAAACTCCACCTGAGAGTTTTTCTTCGAGCCCCTGAACCGTCCCGAAAATTTTCGGGAAAGACTACGGCGTGCAAGTCTCTGCAGTACAGCTCACGCCGTATGGCCCACTCCACACTGCGTGCTTATGATTCTTTGCGCGGCAAAGACCAGGTTTCTGGCAACACACACAGGAGGAGTTTCGATGATCAGCAGAACATTTTTCAGAACCATCGCCATCGGTGTTGGCGTGGCGGCACTCAGCTTTACCGGCACTTCCATACTTACTCACGCGCAGCAGCCCGACAACACTGCTGCGAACAAGCAGCAAGCACCGACCGCGGATCAACAGAAGGAAACCGCCGCGGACCGCGAACTCGCTCAGAAGATTCGCAAGTCCATCGTCGACGACAAGTCGCTTTCCACTTACGGTCACAACGTCAAGGTGATGGTTCGCAACGGCATGGTTACTCTCAAGGGTCCCGTGCAATCCGCAGATGAAAAGAAAAATATTGGTGCCAAGGCGGCCGAAGTGGCCGGCGGCGCCGATAAGGTGCAAAACGATCTGGCCGTGAAATCGTAACCTGCTATAGGCCGAGCCTGTGGGTCTTCATTATTTATTCATTGGATTGCTATTGAGATGACCCCCGGCTCGCGGCCCCGCGCTACACGTAAGTCACAGCATTTCCGGGGCTTTTCTTCCCGCGAAATACAGTGAATTTGGTATTCAAGTGTTCTAAGGAAAGGGGTTAATTTTACCCTGCCGAATATCCCGAGAACTTGTTCTCAAATTGGAGCTAAGATGCCAGGGCGAGCCGTCTTTTCAAATTCAAATGAATCTGCACCTTCACAACATCATCTTGTCGGATCGGGGATAAACAACTTGAAAATCCTGGTGGTCGATGACCATGACATCATCCGCCGCGGCCTCAAAGATTTACTTACCGCCAGGCCTGGCTGGGAAGTCTGCGCCGAGGCTAAAACCGGCAGGGAAGCGGTGGCCCTCGCTGAACAGCTGAAACCCGAAATCATTGTGATGGACATCAGCATGCCCGACCTGAATGGTCTGGAAGCCGCCCGCCGCATTCACAAAGTACTTCCCAAGACCGGCATTCTTATCCTCACCATGCATTTCTCTGATCAACTCGTTCGCGACGTCGTCGAAGCGGGTGCACGGGGCTATATCCTGAAATCCGATGCCGACAAGGAACTCGTCACCGCCGTCGACTCCATCGCCAACCGCAGAACCTTTTTTACTCCGCGCGCCTCAGAGATGCTGTTGGACGGGTTCTCCCGCACCGTTACGGGAGCTGAACCCAAGCTGCCTCAGCGTAACCGCTTGACTACGCGCGAACGCGAAATCGTTCAATTGCTCGCCGAGGGGAAAAGCAGCAAGGAAGTGGCCGTCGCGCTTGGCATCAGCGTCAAGACCGCCGAAACCCATCGCGCCAACATCATGCGCAAGCTGGAGTTGCATTCCGTCAGCGAACTCGTTCGCTACGCCATCAAAAATCAGATCATCGAGGCCTAACTTGTGCGATCCCAGCTCGCCGCGCCCAAACCACATTGATCTGAAACTTTCGAAGCGATTCATCCGCCGCCCGCCAGCCGTTTTCGTACTGCCACGGCTTGATGAGAATGTTGCCCTATGCCCCGTGTCCTGATCGTCGATGACCACGCTTTCATTCGCCGGGGTGTCCAATCAATCTTGCAATCCTTTCCCGAATGGGAGCTCATCGGCGAAGCCGGCAACGGCAACGAAGCCATTCAGCTGGCCGATAAACTCGAACCCGAAGTAATCCTGATGGATGTCACCATGCCCGGTATCAATGGCATCGAGGCAACTCGCATCATTCGCAACGCTCATCCGCAAATGAAAATTGTTTTGCTCACTCTTCACGAATCCCCGGAAATTCTCAGGAACGGTTTTCGCGCTGGCGCCAGGGGCTATCTTCTCAAAGCTGATGCTGAGCAGGAATTGCTCAAGGCCTTGCGCATCGTTGTCGGCGAAGGTACTTACGTCAGCCCCAAACTCGACAAAGCCGTAGTCACCGAAGTAATCAACGAACTCCGCACCGATCATTAATCCTGATTTGTATTTTCGTTATTCCGAACGAAGTGAGGAATCCCTCTCCTCTTGGGTTTCTCTGTGTCCTCTGTGGCGAAATCTTTACGGATTTTCTCGCTCAAGCAAACACCCGATAGAATTGCTCCTCCCCAAATTACAAACTGGCCGCGAATCACTGTTTCACAGGAGCTCTGATGCCCGAACAAGAAACTATTCGACGCGCCGAACGCGACAAGCGACAAGGCAAATCCCCTTCCACGCAAGCCGGTGAATTCGTTCGCGAAGAAATGGATCACGTCCGCCAGGGCGTTCATGGCGCCAGATCCACTAAGCAGGCAATCGCCATTGGTCTCTCCAAGGCGCGCCGCGCCGGCGTCGATCTTCCTCCGCCTCCTGGCAAGAAATCGTCATCCTCTCGCTCTTCGAAAAGAAGACCCTCGTCCGAATCTTCTCGCAAACGCGCCAATTCCTCGCTCCGCGCGCTGCGCCGCGAGGGTTCCTCGTCCGCGTCTCCCGCCGCGCTCTCTCGCTTTGCAAAGGCCAGTGCTCGCAAGCGCGGTTCAGCAAGCCGCCATCGCGCCGCGGCAAAAGCCGCGCAAACCCGCTCGCGCAATCGCTCAAAGCGCCGCAATTAGTCACAAAATCCTGCAGCGCAACTTAGGCTCAACGCACCTGCGTTTCCCTATGTAGTGGCGGTTTTACGCCGCCATCTTGCAGAGCTTACTGTCTGCGCGGAGACCTTGGCGTAAATGGTTTTACCCTCTCTCTACCAGAGTTTGTCGCTACATCAATTCATCACCCTCTCTAAGTGCCAATCCCGATAGTGAATTTCTCCCCGAGGATTCATATTCCCCCTTGCCCTGGCTCAAGCCGGATGTCCCAGCTATTTTAGTTTTTGTCGGTTGCTATAAAACAGCAAAGGAGAAACATGCGAAATCTTAAATTGACAGCAGCGATCGCCGCTCTCGCCGTTGTCGGGAGTCTTTCCGCTTGCTCAGACACCCACAAGTCACCAGACGTAACCGCCAGCGTTCGCCACTCTCTCGATCAGGCGGGTTTAAAAAGCGTCGATGTCAGTCAGGATCGTGAGAAGGGTGTCATCACCCTCACCGGCAACGTCACTTCCGACGCCGCGAAATCTCAGGCGGAAATGATTGCCAGCTCCAACGCGCCCACGCAGGTTGTCTCCAACCAGATCGCCGTTCGGCCTCCTGGCGATGAGGGCATGGCTAAGAAAGTAGAGTCCGACACCGACAAAGCCATCGAAAAGAACGTAGACGCCGAGCTCGTGAAGCTCCGGGTGCAACATGACGTCAAGTACGACGTGAACAAGGGCGTCGTCACGTTGAAGGGTACTGTCAACTCCGCGTCCAAGCGCGCAACCGTTGAAAAAGTAACCAAAAACGTTCCGAACGTTCAGCAGGTCGTCAACGAAATCGACATCAAGAACAGCAAGGCCACATCGTCATCTTCGTCGTCCAAGTGAACGAATTGCATATCTGATCTGGGCTCGTTGCTTGCAATTCCGTCCGGGTTTCCCGCGTGCCGCTCCTTTTTGGAGTCGTCACCGGCAAACCCGGGCGAATCGCCGTGAACTCGCGGCATTCGCCGTTTCGCCATGTGGCTCGCCCAACTCGTGCTATACATGGAGCGCTGCCCGGATGGTAATTCCCTTACCTCCCGTGAAAGGAAACAATGCCGGTCGCTGGCGGTCCCCGTCGTTCCGAATCCAGTCCTCTAGGCACGCCCGCCGCGCGCCTCGGCTCGCTGGTCCTTGCCGCGATATTTCTCGTGGCAACGGGTGTTACGGGGTTTGTCACCGTCGATCGCATGCAAAACAGCCGCGACTGGGTACTCCATTCCTATGAGGTGCGCGGCCTGCTCAAGGATCTGCGCTCCGACATCGGCAACGTTCACGCCAATTTTGACTTGTACCAGCTCACCGGCAATTTCAACGAGGTGTCCCACCTTGATGGGCAGCTCCAAAAAGAGCTTGCCATGGTCGCAGAGCTGCAAAAACTTACCGCCGACAATGCTCTTCAGCAGGTCCGTCTGGATGCCTTCCAGCTGACCCTCCAGCAGGATATCGATCAGCTTACTGCTTGCGTTCGCCAGCAGAACTGCCTCGGCTCCAGTGCTTCTTCTAGGAACGAGTTTCTCGCCACAATTGCCGGCCGCAGACGCTCCATGTCGGACATGCTCCGCAACCTGGAGAGTATGGAGGACTCACTTCTCCAAAATCGCCTCGCTACCTGGCATCGTCTTGTTATTCGCTTGATCGTCATTTTGGGGGGTTGCTTCACTCTGGCGCTGCTTCTCCTCGCCTACAATTTTGGCTTGTTGTTCCGCGAAATTGAACGCCGCAAGCAGCAGGCGCAACTCGAAAAAAATAACGCCGAATCTTACAAAATGCTTTCCGCTCGCATCCTGGAACTGCAAGACGTCGAGCGCCGCAGGATTGCTCGCGAACTCCACGATAGCGTCGGCCAATTCCTCGCCGGGCTCAAAATCAATCTCGGACGCTTGCAACGCCGCGAAGCCGAATCCACCGCTCAGAGCTACCCCTTATTGCTGGAGTCCATCGATCTCACGGATCGTGCCATTGGCGAAGTCCGAACCATTTCCCACCTGCTTCATCCTCCTCTCCTCGACGAACTCGGTTTCCATTCCGCTGCTCGCTGGTACGCCGAAGGCTTCGCCAAACGCAGCGGTATTCAAGTGAATTTGCATTTGGCGGAGGTTGTCGAACGCCTCCCCAAGCAGATCGAGTTGGCTTTGTTTCGCGTTCTTCAGGAATCTCTCACCAACGTGCACCGCCACGCCAAGGCCAGCACCGTGGACATCGAAGTCCTCTGTACCGATGATCTCGTCATTCTCGCCGTCTCCGATGACGGACGGGGCCTGCACCCCGACGTCCTGCAACGTTTCCGCGGCGGCCACGCTGGCGGTATCGGCTTGGCCGGTATGCGCGAGCGCCTCGCCGAGCTAGGCGGACGCCTGGAAGTAGACTCGGGGCCCACCGGCACCCGCATTCGCGCCATCCTCCCCACTCACGAGTGCGATCCCGCCGACGCCGCCCCCGAAAACATTTCCATCACCCCGGACTAATGGTGAATCAGATACCAAAACGAAAAGCCGGCACTCGCTGAGGGCGACGTGCCGGCTTTCATATTTTCTTTCGTTATTTAGATCTCAGTTTGGCCGTCGGTTGCTCCCGATCAACCGGCGATTACCTCGCCATTTCTTGTGTTGTAGATGAAATAATCCCCAGGGGCTGCTTGCGCCATCTGCATCAGTTGTCGCCTGGCTTCCTCCAACCCTTCTACCGCTCTCACCCAGATTGGCTGGCCATCAGGTAGTTTTTTGAAGATGTCGAACTTGGCATCCATTCCAGCTACCTCCAAGTTAATTGGGCGTAGAAGGTAGGGCAAAAATGCGGCCAATTCGTCGCCGTCCGTTATTTACTCAAACCAAAGCCTTTGTTCGACGACTAAGTGCCCCGAAATAGTTGAAACCATTTCCTCGCGCGGAACTTTTTGCAGGGAGCTTGTACATTATTCCCTATAGGCCGAGTACCGTAACTCAGGTATCAAGACCGTACGTTCTAAAAGTTACAAGCCGACCAGAGGTTGTTTCAGGCGGGATTTGTTACGTTATTTTCCAGCCCGCTTTTCAAACCGCAGCACCCCCGCCGGCAGATCGTCCCGTTTCGCGGCATCCTGGCCGTCTCTCCCAGCCCCTTTGATTCCGCCGCCCGCGCATACCACGCAGATCCGCGTCCACGGTAGCGCTTGCAATCGCGCGCTGGGAATTTCATCTCCGCAGCTTCCGCACAGCCCATACTGCCCGCTCTCCATCAATCGCAACGACAATTCCACTTCGCTCAGCGTCCGGATTTCCCGTTCCATGTTCGTCAGCGCCAGGTCCTTGATCACGTCCTGCAGTGCAAACGCTCCTTCGTCGTCCGGTTCGCGTTCCACCGCAATCTGCGACCGCCGCTCGTACAACCGGCTGATCAACTCCTCCCGCTTCTCCACAAGCAGCTTGCGACACATTTCCGAATTAACCCTTTTCTTCTTCGTGGATGCTTGCATTGGTGCCGTACCTCTGATGATCGTCTCGGTTAAGAATGCGGGAGTGGTCTGCAGCCGCGTCATGCACTATGCGGTAAGGTACAGCGCAGAACAATCCAGTCATTTCCGTAGTACGCAGCCGAATTGCACGTAGGTGTATGTCTTCAAGGTAGCGCTGGCTTTTATGCCAGCTACGCTACAACGAGTAAACCTGTAGCTCACCCCTTCAGGGGTGAGGTTTCTCGTTAAGAAAATTCAGGGAAGAAAAGTGCCGCAAAAAGCATTAGAGCAAACCGCAAATTTATTTTTGTCATTCCGAACGAAGTAAGGAATCTGCTTCTCCCCTATCACGCAGCTCCATCACTCCGTCCCAAACCGGGATTGTAGTTTACTTCTTCCCGCCCACCACCGGGTTCTTCAGCACGCCCAGCTTCTCGATTTCCACTTCCACTTCGTCCCCGGCCTTCAAATAAATCGGCGGCTCCCGGAATGCACCCACTCCTTCAGGCGTTCCCGTCGCGATAATGTCGCCAGGCTCCAGCGTAATGCTCGCGGAGATGTATTCGATCAGCTGCGGAATGTGAAAAATCATTTTTCCGGTGCTGGAATTCTGCAGTACCGTTCCATTCACGCGCGCGCGAATCGCCAGGTTGTGCGGGTCCGGCACTTCATCCCGCGTCACCAGGTATGGCCCGATGGGGCAAAACGTATCGCACGATTTTCCGCGCACCCATTGTTTGTCCGCAAACTGCCACGCCCGCGCGGAAACATCGTTCAGCGGCATATACCCTGCCACATATTCATATGCGCTCTGCGCTGCGATCCCTTTCCCTCGTTTCCCAATCACTACGCCCAACTCCGCTTCATAATCCACTTTTGCGTCGCTCGCCGGCAGCACGATCGCATCGCCCGGCCCGCAGATGCAGGTCGTGAATTTCGCGAAGATCAGCGGGGATTTCGGCGGCTCCGTCGCTCCCGATTCCATCGAATGGTCCCGGTAGTTCAGTCCCACGGCGATAATTTTTCCCGGTCGCGGCACCGGCGCGCCAAGACGAACTTCCTCCAGCGCCAGAATGTGCGCTTGTGCTTTGTCGTTCACCAGTCGTTCCGCCGCAATTCGCGACATTTCTCCCGCTTCCAGAAACGCCGCCATGCTCTGAAAGCTCCCCAACGACGCTCCCGCACGCTCAGCCGAAGCCTTCAGGTCCACCACGCCTTTGTCCGTCAACACGCCCAGACTTTTCAATCCCTGTTTTCCCGTGAATGTCACAACGCGCATTGCACTCTCCCCCGGCCAACGCTGAATTATCTAATGATAGTGACGCGCTGTCATCCTGGTGGACGCTCAACAACGGCCTGCGGCCTTCAGCGCTCCCCGTGCTCCTCCAGGATCGCCACGCCGTACTGCGGCAAAACCACGTGCGTCACTTCTTTCTTCTCCAGCAGCGACTTCATTCCCCTCGGCAACTTCACATCCTGGCTTTCACCCTTGAAGTTAATCAGCACAAACACGCTGGAGTCTTTCCCCACCCGCCGGCTCACTTCAATTCCATCCGGCACGGCACCCAGCGCCGCGCTCACTCCACTCGTTTTCGTCATCCACGCTGCTGCCGTGGTCATCAGCTTCGCGTCCAGCACGCCGCCCACATACGTAATCCGGCCTTTCCCGACACGCCGCGTGATCGCGCACGGTTGTCCATCCAGCCATCCATTGCTCTTGCCGTATCGCAACAATACTTCTGCATCCGCCGCCGTCGTCTTCATCTGTTCCGCCCAAACGGAAATCTCTCCTGCGCCCCACGTTCCGCTCGCCGGCACATCTTTTTCCAACGCGTAATATTGTTCTACGCGCCCGCCCAGCGCTTCCGCCAGGTACCCCGGCTCACGCAAAGGAATCAGCGAATTGAATTCATCTTTCAACCCCGACCGTGGTCCCAGCACCAGATGCCCGCCATTCTTCACGTATTCCAGCAAACGCTCCGCGCGCTCCTTTGGTATCAAATACAAATCCGGCGCCACCACCAGCTTGTATTCCTCCAGCGAAACATCCGGGCTGACGATATCGATCGACTGCGCCAGTTTCCTCAGCGCGTGATAATAGTCTTTCAAAATCACGAATTGATCGTATTTGTCCGTGTGTTTCTGCCATCCAATCGCCCAACGGCTGTCGTAATCGGCCAGCAGCGCCACTTGCGAGACCACTCGCGTGCCGCGGAACGCGCTCTGCACCTCGCCAAACTCTTTCGCCGTTTGCGTAACTTCTTCCAGCAGCGGCACCGCCTCGCCGTCCGGCGCAACCAGCGTCCCGTGGATTTCCTCTTGCCCATTCAACGCGCTGCGCCACTGCCAGTAACTCACTTCATCCGCGCCATGCCCGATGTCGTGCCACGCCATCGCGCGCGTTTCGCCTTTGTTCAACGCGTTGTTCAGCTCCGACCAGTTCACAAATCCCGGCTGCGTCTCGATGATCCAAATATTCTCCTGCTTCAGCCCCCGCATCGCGTCGTGGCTCATTCCGTTTGCGTCCGCGTCCAGATGACCGTGCCCCACGTAGTCATCCCACGACACAAACGTCAGCGGCTTCGTCACCATATAGTGATCGAACGCGTCGAACCCGTAGCCCATGAAATTCCCGGTGATGAATTGTCGCGGCTCGATGAATTTCTTCAGCGCATCGATCTGGTTCTGCTGATACTCCGCCCACGCATACGTCGTAAAGTGTTTCCACTCCAGCATCAGTCCGGGATTATGTTCTCCCACCGGAATCGGGATTTCTCCCCAATTGTCGTAAGTCTGGCTCCAATATGACGTCACCCAGTGCTCATTCAGGGAATCCAACGTCTGGTATTTCGCTTTCAGCCATTCCTGAAATTGCTTTCGCGAATCCTCGTCGTACGACATCTGTCCGTAGCCGTACTCATTATCGATCTGCCAGCCCACGACGTCCGCGTCATGCCCGTAGTGCTTTGCCATTTGCTCCGCGATCTTCCGGCAGTATTCGCGGTAACGCACGGAAGTCACCGAACCGTGCGCGCGGTTGCCGTGTCCCACTCGCTGTCCGTCGGGTTCCACTCGCAGTGTGTCTGGATATTTCTGCGTGAGCCACGCCGGTGGCCCGCCCGTCGGCGTGCCCAGCACAACCGCCATATGGTGCTTTCCCGCCAGACGGATCGCGCGATCCAGCCATGCAAAATCATATTGCCCTTCCGATGGCTCCATGCGGCTCCACGCAAACTCCGTCAGCCGCACCACCTGCAGATGCGCCGCCTCCATCATTTGCAAATCCGTTTCCCAGCGCGACTCTGGCCACTGCTCCGGATACCAGTCCGTGCCCACCAGCAGCGCATCGCGCCCGGCAAGTTGCGTCGGAATCGCCTTGTTGTCACCTGAGTCGCCCAGGAACCGCCCTGGCGCAACCAGGACAAGCACACTCAACAGCACAGCAATCAACACGCGACTGCCTCGAAGTGCAAACACGTTCGCCTCCGCAAATCCTTTTTGGAAACTACGTAGCCGCCTGCGGAAATTAGTCGTTCCGAACGGAGCCCCGGAGTGAGGAATCCCTCCCGACTTCGCTCGGACTGGCCTACCACGCATCTTTTTCGCAGTCTTACGGCGTGACGGTCAGTTTCTTTCCGCTGTATTTCACGGTCTTGTCGGCCGCTTCGGTCAGGCCGCCGCCCACTCCGTGATTCTCGCCGACAAACACGATTCGGAACGTGCGGTTTTCCAGCATTCCGGGAAAGGTTCCCGTGCGATCACCGATCGTTAGTGTGTGCGCCGCGTCATTCCAGGAAAAGGGAATCGTCGCGTGCGCGCCTTTCTCGTAGTTGTAGCTGTCGTTCTCGTCTTCGTACAGCGCGAATTCTCCATTCGCTCCGCGATACACGCGAACTTCAATTGGATCCGCCGGCTTCTCTGCCGCATATTCACTGTCTGGACCCAGCGGCAAGATCGATCCTGCGCGAACAAACAGCGGAATACGCTCAATCGGCGCCTCCGCCTCCACAAATCTTCCGCCCTGTTGAGCCGCGCCCGTCCAGAAGTCGTACCACTTGGCATCCGGCAAATACAGGTGACGCGAAGTTGCGCCCGGCTCCGTCACCGGATTCACCAGCAGCGCCGGACCAAACAGGAATTGGTTCCCCGCATCCTGTGCTCGCACGTCCGTCCGGAAGTCCATCACCAGCGGACGCATGATGGTGTAGCTCTCATTTGTGGTTTTCCACGCCAGCGAATAAATGTACGGCATCAAGCGGTAACGCAATTTGTCGAACGCCACCAGCGTTTTCTGCGCCTCCGGCCCAAACGACCACAATTCGTTCTGATTGGTAGAGCGCGTTCCGTGTACCCGGAAGATCGGGCAGAATGTTCCGAATTCGAACCACCTCACGAACAATTCTCGATATGCCGGATCATCCGGATTCGCTACCGTGAATCCGCCAATATCGGTCGTCCAATAAGGAAGACCCGACAGCGAATAATTCAGCCCCGCCGGAATTTGCCGCCGCAACGTCTCCCACGTCGGGTTCACGTCGCCAGACCACACCGCCG
The DNA here is from genome assembly GCA_963826335.1 of Candidatus Acidiferrales bacterium. Classification (GTDB taxonomy): domain Bacteria; phylum Acidobacteriota; class Terriglobia; order Acidiferrales; family UBA7541; genus Acidiferrum. The sequence continues at coordinate 81,319 of CAWGXB010000037.1, forward strand.
CCGCGTTCCTCTGCGTTCCCGCATACGCCGAACGCGAAAGGATGAACACGCGCTTTTGGTCCGAAGCTTCGCGTTGCCCACTGTAAACAGCGCTCGTCGTCATCAGCGGAAACTCATTCGTATACCGCGCTCCATTTCCCAGCGCGATCTTGTTGGTCACCAGAATGTTTGTTTCTCGCCCCTCGGTCTCCGGCTCGGTCGTATCCAGCCACCACGCATCGGCGCCAATCTTGAACAGCGCGTTATTCATCAGGTTCCAATAATATTTCCGCGCTTCCGGATTGAACGCGTCATACAGCGCCATGCCTTTCGGATGAAACCCGCCCGCTACCGTCTTCGCTACGAAGTAGCCCTTCTTGTCCATGTCGTCATACACAGGAGATCCCGGCCGGAAATACGGCCACACCGAAATCATCAGATGCACATTCAGCTTGTGCAGCGCGTCCATCATTCCTTTCGGGTCGGGATAATTTTTATTGAACACCGGTTCGCCCATGGTGTTCCACCAGAACCAGTCCTGCACAATGTTGTCCAGCGGAATGTGCTCGTCGCGATATTTCTGCGCCACCCCCAGTAGCTCCTGCTGCGAATCGTACCGGTTCTTGCATTGCCAGTAGCCATACGCCCACTTGCCGAACAAGGGCGCCTGGCCCGTCAGTTCGCGATAGTCGGCGATGATCGTGTCGAAATCCGGCCCGTACATGAAGTAGTAGTCGATCGAATCCGACACTTCCGAACTCAGGTAAAATGCGTGCACAAACCGGTTGTTGAACCGGCTCCGCGACCCGTTATTCCAGAAAATCCCGTACCCTCTGCTCGATAGCAGCATCGGTATCGATATGTTCGTGTTGTCCTGCGAAAGATCGACCGCTTCTCCTCGGTAATTCCACACCCCGCCCTGGTGCTGCCCCAGCCCGTAAAACGCTTCCGTTGTGTCCCACATATTTACGAACCGCTCGGAGTGCAGCGTTTTCTCACCGTTCACTTCCACCGGCGTCAGTGTGTGCGATGTTTCCGCGGCTAGCCTCTTCCCGTCGGCGTCAAAGAACACAATCGTGCTGTCCGCTCTCGTCACCTCAATTTTCAATTTTGCGGTCTTCAGCGTCACCAGCTTGGCGTCATCGCTGTTCACCGAAAACTCCGCCTTCGGCCAGCTTTTCTTGATCACCAAAAAGTCCGGCCGCTCCGGCACTGTCCGCTCCAGCGAGTAAACCACGTGCACCACCGACTCCGTGCACACCTGCAACCTCAAGTAACCGTTTTCCAGAACCAGCGCCATTCCGTCCGGCTGCGCTTCCACACCCTTCACCGCATTCACCGGTACCCACTGCCCCATCGCCGGAAGAGTTGCAGCCAAAAAAAGCACACCAAGACCAATCAGGCGTGACAACACTGTCACGCTCCTTCTAACCGTTGTTTTCATGGAAAGTCCCCGGGTACTTCGTAAGCGTTTACGGCTTCGCACCTTACGTTCTTGGCCGACTCTGGCACCTTCCCTCCCTTCTTGTCAATGACTTGCCTTTTTTTCTTTCGCGTTCCTCTCCTCCAGTTCACCCGCTGCTGTCATTTTGCGCACATACATAAGCCACTTTCTTTCTTCACATTGCACAGATCACTCGCGATTCACTCACTTTTGTGATACAAACCGCAAGGACATGCCTGCCTTTCCGGCGTCTCCCTGCTTCGGGAGGATTGAAATGAGTTTTGGCGGTAAGTTCTGCTCTTCGCTTCTCGTAATCGTTCTCGGGTACTCCACTATGACAATCGCAAACAGCAACGCACCTCGCGCTGACTCTCAGCGCCCCCCTATCTCTAAGGCTGAATTCGGCAAGCTTTCCGACGGCACCGTTATCGACTCCTACACTCTTCACGGTGGCCACGGTGCTTCCGCCACGATCATTACTTATGGCGCCACGCTCACTCAGCTTCTTGTTCCCGACAAAAACGGCAAGCTCGACGATGTCGTTCTCGGCTTCGACAAAATCGAAAGCTACGTTGGTGACCCGCATCCTTACTTTGGCGCTACCATCGGCCGCTACGGCAACCGCATCGCCAAGGGCGCCTTTACTCTCGACGGCAAGGAATACCATCTCTTCATCAACAATGCTCCCAACAGTCTCCACGGCGGTAAAGTCGGTTTTGATCGCAGAGTTTGGAAGGCCGCGCCCTCGGAAGACGCTAAGGGCCAATCCGTGCGCTTCACCTATGTCAGCCCCGATGGCGAAGAGGGCTATCCCGGCACGCTGACCGTCAATGTCACTTACACCCTCACCAATTCAAATGAACTCCAGATCAAGTACTCCGCGGAAACCGACAAGCCCACCGTTCTGAATCTCACCAATCACAGTTACTTCAACCTGAAGGGCCAGGGCGACGGTGACGTCCTTCAGCACGTCCTGCAACTCCACTGCGACAATTACACGCCGGTCGATTCCACGCTCATTCCCACTGGCGAGATCAAGAGCGTTGCCGGCACTCCGCTCGATTTCCGCAAGCCCACCGCCATCGGCGCGCACATTGCCGAAATCAAGGATATCGGCGGCTACGACCACAACTTCGTCGTCAACGGAAAAATGGGAACGCTGCGACTCGCCGCTAAAGTCGAAGAGCCCTCCACCGGCCGCCAAATGGAGGTGCTGACCACCGAGCCGGGCGTGCAGTTTTACTCCGCCATTCATCTCGATCCCAGCATCGTCGGCAAGGGTGGCAAGCCCTATCAGAAATATGGCGCGCTCTGCCTGGAGACCCAGCACTATCCCGATTCGCCGAATCATCCCAAGTTTCCGACCACCGTGCTTCAGCCTGGCGAGAAATTTACGTCCGAAACCGTTTACAAATTTTCCGTCAAGTAGCCGACGTTTGACTTCGCTTTCGCCATCTCGATTTTGTCCAGCGGCAAGCCTGACCTGCTCGCCGAATAGGAGCGACCCGAAAACTCTATGACCGCCCTGCTAGCATTCGCCGCTACCAACCGCCTCGTTCATCTCCACACTGTCGATCTCGCCATCATTGTTTTTTATTTCGTCCTCGTTCTCGCCATCGGCTTCTATCTCAAGGAACGCGCCAACACCGGCGAAGATTTCTTCATGGCTGGCAGGGAAATGACCGCCTGGATCGCCGGTCTTAGCTTTCTCTCTGCCAACCTCGGCTCGCTCGAATTAATGGGCTGGGCCGGCTCCGCCTATCAATACGGTATCCTCGCCGCGCACTGGTATTGGATCGGCGCCATTCCCGCCATGCTTTTCCTTGCGCTGGTCATGATGCCGTTCTACTACATCTCCAAAACGCATTCCGTTCCCGGCTATTTGAAACTCCGTTTCGGAGAATCCAGCCGCGCCCTTTCTTCCGTCAGTTTTGCGTTCATGACCGTGCTCATGAGCGGCATCAATATGTATTCCATGGCCCTCGTACTGAAAATCGTCCTCGGCTGGAACATCAACTTCAGCATCTGGGTTTCCGCCGGCACAGTGGCCATCTACGTCGCCCTCGGTGGATTGCGCTCCGCCATCTTCAACGAAGTTCTTCAGTTCGTCTTGATTTGGGCTGGCGCTCTTCTCATTCCCATTCTCGGCTTGATCGAAGCTGGCGGCTGGAGCGGCCTCAAAGCCAGAATCACCACCAACGCTTCCGCCGAGTACACCCATCTCTGGAGCACCCTGGGTTCTGCCAAAGACAATCCCATGGGCATTCACTGGACCGGCATCGTCTTCGGTCTCGCCGCCGTCATTTCCATGGGCTATTGGACTACCGACTTTCTCGTTGTCCAGCGCGTCTTGACCGCCAAAGATATGCGCGCCGCAAAAATGGCTCCCATCATCGGCGCTGCCTTCAAAATGTTCGTTCCGTTCATCGTGATTCTTCCCGGTCTGCTGGCGCTCGCGGTTCTTCCCATGAAACTCATGCCGGAAGCCCAAGCCATTGCCACTGGCGGCCACAGCTACAACGAAGTCCTTCCTCTCATGCTCGCGCGCTATTGCGGCCCCGGCCTGCTGGGCCTGGGAATCACCGCCCTGATCGCCGGCTTCATGTCCGGCATGGCCGGAAATGTCAGCGCTTTCACCACCGTTTGGACCTACGACATCTATCGCGCCTTCATCAAAAAAGACGCCAGCGATCATCACTACGTCAACATGGGCCGCTGGTGCACCGTGCTCGGCGTCGCCATCAGCATCGGCACTGCTTACCTGGTCATGGATTTCAAAAGCATCATGGACTATGTCCAGGCTCTCTTCAGTTTCTTCATTGCGCCGCTCTTCGCCACCGTCATTCTCGGCATGTTGTGGAAGCGCGCTTCTCCTGCGGGCGGTTTCTGGGGATTGCTCACCGGCACCGCTTCTTCCGTTGCCATGTGGGCCTGGGTAAAGATGGATCCCTCCGCGCTCCGCTATATCGCCCTGTCTCCTTATGCCAAGGACATGGCGGAAAATATGTACCGCGCGTTGTGGTCCTGCATCATCTGCGCCTTTGTCACTGTCATCGTTAGTTTGCTCACCACGCCTAAACCCGAATCCGAGCTCAAGGGACTGGTCTACGGCGCCACCGACATTCCTGCGGAGACCTACGTCACCGTGTTTCACCGCCCTTGGTTCTGGGCCACCGTTGTCGGCGTGGTGTTCATCGCCCTTCAAATTGCTTATTGGTGAGGTTCTATGAAAGCTGGCGGTTCGATTTCCATCTGGTTCTTTATCGGCGTATCGCTGCTCTTCAACGGCGTGCTCATCCTCGCCGCCGGAATTTACCAGTATCTGCGGCCTCCCGACACGCCCACTGTCCTCTTCAACCTTCACGCCGGCATTTGGTGGGGCGCCATCCTCACCATCCTCGGCGCCATCTATTGCCTCCTCTACCGTCCCAGCCGCATGAAGCCTCAGTAGCACACAGGCTTCAGCCTGTGTTCTTCGGTGTCCGCCTTGCGTGCCGCTCCTTCTGCCTTTCAAGATGCGGTTTTTCTCTCAGGTTTGTTCTTGTAGCGGCCGCCTTCTGAGGCGGGCGCTTTTGGAGCGCAGCGGCTTGCCGCCGCTTTCTGCACCCAACTCAGCCGTGTTCCACTCCGTCAGTTCGTAAGGGTAGTCCTTCTCCCGGGTTCTGTGTGGGAGGCCGCGTGCGCCAAGTGCCGCCTTTGCAAGCAGGGTTTTTGCCTTGGTATTTGTAGGGACGGCCTTCCGAGGCCGTCCGCTCCTACAACTCACCCCAATCCGTCGGTAAGGTAGCAGCAACCGGCGCACACGGTCCGAGATTCTGGTTTGTGTAGGTACGAGGCGCTGCCAGAACTCTTGGTTGAGGTTACGCTAAGAGGGCGGGGTGCAGCGCCGATCGGGAAACCATCGGGCAACAGTTTTCCGAAGAGCCACCGTGCGCAAACTCGTCGGCCTGCGCAAGTTCTCCAACATAACCCTGAAACGCGGCTACACCTCCGACTTGTCCCTCTGGAATTGTTACGACTCCATCGCGCAAGGCAATCTCCAGCGCGCCAACGGTTCAATCACCTTGCTCGATGAACAGCGCAATGCCGTTCTGGTCTGGGTATTCAAAAGGGGCTGGCCATGCAAGTACGAGAGCCCGCACTTGAACGCCAAGACCAGCGAGGTTGCCATCGAAACGGTGGAAATCTGTCATGAAGGATTCACACTGTCCGCGCTTTGACCTCTTTCCGGAAAAACACCATGCCTGCGCGAGCCTCGAAAAAACTAGCTGCGCCCTCCGATCCCGATCCCTACGTGATCGTAGACTTCGTGTTCGATCGCGGCCTGCTGTCGATTTCCGTCAAGAACATCGGTGCGAGGCCCGCCTTTGCCGTGCGCGTTCGCTTCAGCCATAAATTGATGGGCTGCAACGGCTCGGTTGACGTCTCCGCTCTTCCTCTGTTTCGCGCCCTCGAGTTCCTGCCTGGCGGCAAAGACATCACCACCATTCTCGATTCAAGCGTTTCTTATTTCCGCAGCAAACAACCGGTACAGATCACCACGGACATTTCCTACCGCGACTCGCGCGGCACAAAATTCTCCAATACCATCCGCCACAATCTGGAAATTTACCGCCAGATTGCCTACGCCCCGCCACCATGACGCCCTTTTGAAGTGCGGCGGTTCGTCGCCGCGTTTAGGCGGGTGCCCTCGTGCCGGTGTTGCACGTGGGGATTTTGACTTATCGGCCCCGCGCCAGAAGTCGCGAATCCTTTTTCCAAACGCTATCTTTTCCCCGCGCCACCCGTCTATGCTGAAAGCTCGAACGTCGGAGGTAATGTGCGCCTCTCTCCTCTGCTTCTATTCGTCCTTCTGCTTGCTGCGCTTCCCCATTACGCCAACGCGCAATTGCCTGCACTTCAAAGCGCCGCGATGCTCGATTGCTCCGGCTTGCCCTGCATCGACGCCACTCTAGCCAACGGCAAGCATCTTCGTTTGCTCGTCGACACCGGCAACGTGAATTCCGCTCTCGACACCGCGGCTGCCACGGAAGCCGGTCTCACCGTAGCGCCGGTCAATCGTTCCGATGGAAAGCTAGCGGGATACGGCCGCTCCGTGTTGCGCACTCCAGGTGTCGCTTGACAACGCCGACACCGTCATAGAGGGTGCCCCACGTGCCGGTTTTGCACGTGGGGGCTGCCGCCATTAGTTCGCCGCCGTTTCCTCCACGATCGCCACATCCCACGGCTTCAGCGTCATCTGCTCCCCGTTCGCAATCGGTTTGCCGGTCAGCAAATCTTCCCCGGCCGCATAGCTATATTTGAACTTGCTCTCCGCACCGGAGTAATTCAGGTAGTAATGCATCCGCCGTCCATCATTTGCGATTCCGTGCTTCACCCGAATATTCACCGGAACTTGCTGATCAGGGCCGCTCAGGCCCACAGCGCGCAACTCGTCCAGGACAATCGTCTGCTGCAGCTTGTCGGACACCGCCGTCCCCTCGTAAGTCAGCGTGCCCGAACCGAACTGGTTCGATGTAATCGCCGCCCAGCGCCCAAAAAATGCATGATCGTAAAACGCCAGGGGTTTCGCTGTTTCCAACTGCAGAAATTCCGCCCATGTGCTTACCTGATTTTCTTCGCCTGCGTGAAACGGGTCGCCTCGTAATGCCAGGGACCGTTCCAAGTTCGAAAATTCCTGGTAATTGAATCCCGCCGCTTGCCGCAACGGTCCGGGCGCCCGTTCCCAGCGCACCGCCGAATTCTCATTCGTGAAGCCGCTCTTGAACGTCATCAAGACGTGTCCGCCATTTTGCACGTAGTCCGAAATCTTCTTCAACAGCGCGTCATCCGCAACGTACAGCGCAGGCACGATCAGCAACTTGTATCGCGCAAGCTCCGCCGCGCTCGCCGTCGGAAACACAAAGTCCGTGCCGACATTCGCCATGTAAAGCGACCGGTGCAGCTGCGACACAATCAAGTTGTAACTCCCGGATGCTTTCCCTGGCTCCCACCGAGTTTCTTGCCGCTGTTCGAACGGCATGAAGCTGATGCCATTCGCTGAGTCCACGCTATAAAGGATGGCCACCTGATTCTGCACCTTCATGTTCGCCAGCTTCGGCCCAACCTTCTGCAGTTCGTGCGCGATGCGACTCACTTCCGCATACGCGCGATTTGGCTCCAGATCGTGGCTCAGCACTCCCTTCCAATACGTCTCCTGCCCTGCATGGATCGAGTGCCAGTGCCAATACTCCACCATGTTCGCGCCGCTTGAAACGTTCGTGTACACGTTCAGCCGCAATTGCCCGTCATACGGCGGCAACTGTTCGGCAGAATCCCAGCCCAGCGTTTGCGCGTTCGTTTCCGTCACCAGAAAATTCGTGTGCTTCAGTGAACGCGAAAAATCGCCTTGCAGCGCCTGCCATGCTCCATCCAGATGATCCTGCGCTTTGAAGTACGGATTATTTGCCACCACGTCCAGCGCCGCCGCCACCGCCGGCTCATTCACGTCGGGCTTCATCATGCTTCCAAAATCCTGCGTTACGAACTGGTCAGGCCGCCGATACTTTCGCACCAGCGCCGCCTGCCACGACAAATAGTTCGTCACCCGCATCTGCTGCCAGCGGCTCCACTCCAGCTTGTAACTCGTGCTGGTCGCGTTGTCGCGCGTCGGCATGTCCGCCCAGTCGTTCACGTCTTCGCCCCAATAATTCAGAAACCACGCCTTGTTCAACGCCTCCGTGGTGCCAAACTTTTCCTTCAGGTGTTCCACGAATCCGGCAAACACGTCGGGGTTCGAAGCGCCGTACGCTCCCGTCTCGTTGTCGATCTGCCACCCAATCACCGCGGGACTGTCCTTATAGTGCTTCACCAGATTTGTAATCAGCCGCTCGGCGTAAAATCGAAATTGTGGATTGTTGTAATCCATGTTCTGCCGCATCCCGTAACCCACAAACCCTCCTCCCAGCGGCCGCGCCAGAATCTCCGGATGCGCCTTCGCCATCCACGTTGGTATGGAATACGTCGGCGTTCCCATGATCACCTTGATCCCCGCCTTTCCCATCGCATCCACCACGCGATCCATCCACGCGTATTCGAACCGCCCGTCCGACGGCTCCCACAAGCTCCACGTCGACTCCCCCATGCGCACCACGCTGATGCCCGCCTCTTTCATCATCGCCACGTCTTTGTCCAGCCGCTTGTACGGCATGTACTCGTGGTAGTACGCCACGCCATACAGCACCGTCGGCTGGCTCGTTCCCGGAGCCGTGGAAGTCTGCGCCCATACAGATGTGGCACTCGAAAAGATAAACAGCAACGCCGCACACCGCGCGATCCTTTTCAACCAAGTAATCCTCATCTTCTTAGACATGGCTAATCTCCGGTCCCTCTGGTCGTGTCGCACAACGTTTAAGGTCTGCATGAAAACTCCTGCAACTCGGGAGGGCACGACTTCAGTCGTGCCGTAAAATACTCGTGGGTGCCCCACGTGCCGGTTTTGCACCTGGGGTCTTAGCGTTCCCTGCGCACCTATTCCGGCAGTTTCCTAATGCCAAGACTCGCCGTTGCCGGTTGCCCCAACTTTCAACTTTGAACCTTCAACTTTGAACTGTCATTTCAACTTTCAACTCTGAACCACGATCTCTCTATCCGAATGACGTCCCACACTAACTGATCGGATAGCCTCCGCACTCAATTTCTTTGCGCTCACACTTTGTAGCAATTTCTTACTTGCCTGCTAATCCCTATCGAATCTACCACTTCATTCCCGTAGCGCTGCTTTCTCCTGTCACCTGCCACTGTGGCGCTCCGCCTGCTCTATCCATCTCAGCCAATCGTTTGCCCGATTCGCTCGTAATTCACTTTCCGCCTAAGCAGCACTCGACGCACAGCATTTTGCAATGCCGCGTCCAGCTACACCACTTTCTCGCAAGGAGAAACGAATGTTCACGAACGAACCACTGTTGCCGCAAAAAATCCTGTACCCGCTAAGATGCTCATTATTTTTTCTGGCAACGTGTCTGTGGGTAGCATCGGCGGCCGCAAAGGTCACCGTCACCGCTTCCAAAGACTGCTCCACAACTCCGTGTTCCGTCATGGAAGCATCTTTCACGACCGTTGTGGCCCAGACCATCACGTGGAGTGCTACGTACAATGGCGGCCCAACCGACGGCCACAGCTTTTACCTGACCACCTCTCCCAACTCAAACTTGGCCGACATCCCCCTGACTACTTCGGGCCAACCCAGTGGCAGCTACTTTTTGCAACCCGGCACTTATTACATCAGCATTAATCTCGGCGTGATGGGCCCTGGCTTTTATTCCGTTACCTACGGCCCCACTTCTTCCGGCGAACCACACATCACCACCACCAACGGAATGCACTACAACTTTCAGGGCGTCGGCGAATTTGTCTGGCTGCACAACGACGCCATGGAAATCCAGGTTCGCCAAGCTCCCATCCCCACCACCTACAATCCTCCGGCAGATCCGCACGACGAGCTTGCCACTTGCGTCAGCATCAACACCGCGGTAGCGGCCCGCGTCGGTAAGCATCGCGTCACCTATGAACCGAACCTCACTGGTGTCCCGGATCCAGGCGGCCTGCAACTCCGCGTCGACGGCGTCCTCGCATTCGTCGGCCCCACCGGTATCGATCTCGGCGATGGCGCCCGCGTCACCAGAACCTTGGCGCCCGGAGGACTCGAGATTGATTTTCCGGATGGCAGCAACTTATTTGTTACTCCCACCTGGTGGGACTTCCTCAGCATCTGGTATCTCGATATCGACGCCCTCCCCGCGCAGGATGCCCTCGGCATCGCCGGCTCTTTCAAGATGGTCTCGCGCGACGCGCCCGAAAATTGGTTGCCCTCACTCCCGGATGGTTCCTCCATAGGCCCAATGCCGTCGTCTTTGCATGACCGCTTCGTCGCCCTCTATCAGAAATTCACCGATGCCTGGCGCGTCACTGCCGTCACCAGCCTGTTCGACTATGCGCCCGGCACCTCGACGGACACGTTCACCTTGAAGACCTGGCCCCCCGAGCAGCCTCCCTGCTCTCTCCCCGGCAAAATTGCCGTGGACCCGCTACCCTTGCCGATCGCGAAACAACTCTGCCGTTCCGTCATCGCCGAAAACGACAACTGCGTTTACGACGTGGCAGTCACCGGAAACGCCGGCTTCGCTACCAGCTATGCCATCCGCCAGGGTCTCCAGGTCAAACCGCCACCGGTGAAGCCCTGCAACATGACGCTGCTGTTGATTCTCGCAGCGCTTCTCCTCTTAGCCCTGATTCTCCTGCTGATCTGCGTCTTCCGCCGCTGATCCGCGCGTACCAAGAATCAATCCGCATTGCCTCTGTGAATGATCAAGGGTGCCCCACGTGCCGCTTTTGCACGTGGGGTCTTCGCGTACGTTCCACGCATGTTCTGGCGGTTTCCTACACCGACGCTCGCCGTTTTTCATTGTCTTAACTTTGAACTTTCAACTGCCTCTACGCGTGCGCGTGCTTCGGATACCGCCCGGTCACTTTGCGGATAAATCCGTGGAAGCTATGGATGCCGTCGCGCTGCGGCAAAAACATCAGCGGACATTCCCCCGGAATCACGCGAATCCCTCGCTCACGGCACACTTCGATTGCCTTCTCGTTCACCGCTCCCTGTCCCACGCCCCTGTACATCCATAGGCGTTTTATCCCGCATGCGGCGCAGTCCTTTACCACCGACTCCGTGGCCGCGGGTGGTGTCATCAGCAAAACTCCATCTACGGCAGGTTGGATGTCTTGCACCCGCGCAAAGCACTTACGCCCCATCACTTCCTGCGCCTTCGGATTCACCGGAACAACGTCGTACCCTCGCTTGGAAAGTTCCTTGAACACCATTTCACTCATGCTTTTTGCTTCGCGCGACATTCCCACAATCGCGATACGCTTCTGAGCCAGGAAGTCCTCGATCAATTCCATCGATGTGCGTTGAATTGCCATCGCTCCTCCTTCGCAAAATCCATGTCTTTTTGAAATTGGCCTTCGCGGTACCCCTCAGTCTTTCCTCATTTGCCCACACTGTCAGTGACTGCCAACACCTTCGCCAAGCCGACACCAAGTCTTGTCCAGCTCTCCCCCTTGCCGTACCCTTCTACGTCAGCATCCCGCCCGACGGACAATCGAACATTTCAAGCGAAGGTACGGGCCTGTACGGCCATCAGGAGGCAACTGCTATGTTTCGCTCCACTCTGCGGTTCATTCCACTCCTCGCCTTGCTCTTTGCATTTTCGGCTGTCGCTAAGGCGGATTCCTTCCAGATCACTTTCACCGGCACTGGCTCTGGAACCGGCCAAGTCACCACCGACGGCCCGCCGACATTTTGCGCTTCGTGCTTCACTGGTCGCCGGTCGCTGGGCACTTCCACTCTATGCAAACACGGACTTGAGGGCTGGATAGATGCGGCGATAGTGCTGGTAACTGCGCTGCATTTGGGCGCTGGTGGCGGCGTTGGGAGGGACGCGCTTGGCGGTGCGGACGATGGCGTCGCAAGCTTGATCCACACTGCTCCAGCATTTTGCGCCGACGCCGGCGAGAATTGCGGCGCCGTACGCTGCGCCTTCTTCGGCTTCCACGGTTTCCACTTCGTGGCCGTAAACGTCGGCTTGGATTTGACGCCACAGTGGAAGAACGCGCGCCACCGCCGCCAAGTCGAATGCGTTCTACGGGAACTTTGATCTCGTCGAAAATGGTGAAGGTATCTTTCAGGCTGTAGGCCACGCCTTCCAGCACGGCGCGAATCAGGTGTGCGCGCGTGTGTGAAGCGGTCAAACCGACAAACGCGGCGCGCGCGGAGGGATCGAGATGCGGCGTGCGCTCTCCCATCAGGTAGGGAGCCCAGAACGCGCCTTCCGCGCCCGGCTTCACGCTTGCGGCTTCTTCGGTCATGCGTTCATACGGATCGCGGCCATCATCGGCACCGGCTCCAAAACGATCGCGGAACCAGCGCAGCGACAAGCCCGCGGCTTGCGTCACGCCCATCAGATGCCAGCGATTCGGAATGGCGTGGCAGAAGGTGTGCAGCCGTCCCTTGGGATCGAGCGCGGGCCGATCGGTGGCGGCAAAAACCACGCCGGAGGTGCCAATGGTTGCGCTAACTACACCGGCTCGCGTGATGCCGATGCCCACCGCGCCCGCTGCCTGGTCTCCTGCACCGGCGACGACGGGAGTGCCAAATTTCAGCCCGGTCGCTTTTGCGCCAGCTTCAGAAATGCGGCCACAAACATCCTGGGACTCAAAAAGTTTGGGCAACATCTGCGGATCGATGCCGGTTTTGCTGAGGATTTCCGCGGACCATTTGCGGTTGGTGACATCGAGCATGAGTGTGCCGGAAGCGTCGGCAACGTCAATTGCGGACTCACCGGTGAGGCGCAAGCGCACGTAATCTTTCGGGAGCATCACTTTGCGAACGCGGTCCCAGTGTTTTGGCTCGTTCTGCTGCACCCATAGAAATTTGGTGAGCGTGAAGTTGGTGAGCGGAGGATTGCAAGTGAGCTGGATAATTTTGTCGAGGCCGAAGAGCTGCTCCAGATGTTTGGATTGTGCTTCGGTGCGTTGGTCGCACCAGATAAGCGCAGGGCGAATGACTTCATCGCTCTGGTCGAGCAGTACCGCGCCATGCATCTGCCCGGAAAAACCGACGCACGCGATGGAGTCGGCGGATTCTCCGGAAGATTGAATGGCTTTGCGGACAGCGATGGCCGCGGCGCGCCACCAGTCCCAGGGATCCTGTTCAGCCCAGCCAGGATGAGGGCTGGCGAAGGGCGCGTGCTCTTCGGTACCGGAAGCAACAATGCGGCCCGCTTCGTCAAGAATGAGGGCGCGCGTTCCACTGGTTCCCACATCAATGCCAAGAGTTCTGATAAAGCCTCCCGTTTGCTTTTGGATTTACTTTCGGCAGGGCGCGATTGCGGCGCCAAATTATCCCGCCGCGAAATTTGCGCGATCTCCGGAGTCGATTATTTCCGTACCTCGTTCGGCGGTGACATCCTGCGACTGGTGCTCGAGGAAATATTCCAGATTGCCGCGCATCACCAGGTGCGGCGAGAGCGTGACCTGACACGTGGGACAAGAACCCTCCACCAGGAACTGATGCAGAACACGGAAGGATAAGCGCCCTTGCGTGTAAGGACGCTGATCGATGGTGGCCAGGACTTCGCTGTTGCGGATGCGATCGGCGAGCGCCGGAAACAGATCGGTGGTAATCATCGCGAGGCGCGGCAATATTCCTGAATCGCGCGCGGCCTCGATAACGGGAATGGAGGCTTCGGTGGTGACGTAAATTCCCGCCAGGTCCGGATGCGCCGCGAACATGCGCCGGCACTTGTCGTAGGCTTCGGCTTCGATATCGTGCTCCTCGACGGTTTCGACAAGTTGCATCGCGGGATAAAACCTACGCAACGTTTCGTCGAAGGTGCGGCACTTCTCCGCGTGTTCCTGAATGCCCAGATCACTTACCGTGACGGCGACCTTGCCTTTGCCTTGCAGCAAGCGGCCTAGCAAGTCCGCGGCAAGCGAGCCGCTGACCATGGTGTCGACGGAGACTACGGCGAGGCGGCCAGTGTTTGGCGCGTCGGTGGCCACGCACACCACAGGAATTTCTGCTCGCACCGCGCGGCGCATCCAAGTGCGCATCTGCTGCGGACGGCTGGGAAACGTGATGATGCCGTTGACGCCCGACTTGATGGCTTCGTCGAATGCTTCGCTCTCACCTTCGCAGAGACGGGGATATGTGCGGAACTCGACCTCGGTACTGTGCGCTTGCGCTTCCTTTTGTATCCCAGCGCGCACTTCGTCCCAGAAGGAAGTAGTTCCTTTCAGTGTGTTCACGGAAATGCGTAAGTGGCGCCGCCTGGCCAAATAACGCGCGGCAAGATTCGGTCGATATTGCATCGCTTTGGCCATCTGCAAGACTCGCGCTTTGGTAAGAGGGCTGACTCCGACGTGATTGTGCAGGGCGCGATGGACGGTGCCAGTGGAAATTCCGAGGGCATCAGCGAGGTCGAACAGGGTGACTTTCTTGTCCATGGAAACACCGCCTGAAAACGCTGGAGCGGACGAAAGCAGACTCAAGAGAGCGAGAGTGGGTTTCGTAAACGTTTACGGCGCCATTTAAGACCAGTTCGGCCAGGTTGTCAACGGGCCGCCACGTTGCTCGTTTGTTGATACGGCGGCGAGGCGGGTTTTATTTCGCGGTAACTTTCAGCGGACTTGCCTGCGTTTTAGCGGAACTGGTGCCGACCAGGATGTCGAAGACGCCGGGTTCGACGACAAATTTCATGTCTTCATTCCACAATGCCAAGCCGTCGGGGGTGAGCGTAAAGGTTACCGTAGTTTTTTCTCCGGGACGAAGGTGGACGCGCTGGAATCCGCGCAACTCCAGAACGGGGCGAGTGACGGAGCTTACGCGCTGGTGAATATAGAGTTGCGGGACTTCGTCACCTTGGCGATCGCCGGTGTTGGTGACGTCGACGGAAACGGTGGCGTTGGCGTTCGGAGCAATTTCGGCGGGCTGAATGCGTGGGTTGTCGAGTTTGAAGTTGAAGGTGGTGTAGCTGAGGCCATGCCCAAATGGGAAGAGCGGCTCGCGGGAAGTGAAGATATGGCTGCGGTTGCGCGAGGGCTTGTGATCATAGAAATCGGGGAGTTGGCCGACAGAGCGCGGGAAGGTAATGGTTAATTTGCCGCCAGGGTTGACGTCGCCGAATAAGATGCGCGCCACAGCCTTGCCGCCCTCTTGGCCCGGGTACCAGGCTTCGAGAATGGCGGGCACGTGAGCGGCGGCGTAGTTGATCGAGAGCGGCCGGCCGTTGATGAGCACGACAACCGTGGGCACGCCGGTTTCTACGATGGACTGAATCAGTTGATCCTGCGCGCCGAGTAAATCGAGGGAGTCGCGATCGCCAAGATGCTCTTCTGACCAAGCTTCGCGGTTGGTGGCCTCGGTCTCGCCAACGACACGACGGCGAGATCCGCTTTCTTGGCGGTGTCGGCGGCAGCGCGAATGCTCACTTGCTGGTCTTGGGGATCGGCAAGTTTCGAGTCGTTCTCGTACCAACCGGCCCAACCTTGTTTGCCGGTAGTGATTTTGCAGCCCTCGGCATAAAGGACCTTGGTGGCTGATCCGGCGCGCGCACGAATGCCGTCGAGAACGCTTACGCCTCGTCCGGGATCGCGAGAATAACCCCCGAGATGAACGTCGGCCGCATTCGGACCAATGACCGCGATGGTCTTTACCTTTTTAGGTTCGATGGGCAGCAGTGCGCCTTCGTTTTTCAGCAGCACAATGGTTTCTTCGGCGGCTTTTTCCGCGAGTTTCTGGTGCTCGGCGCTGTTGGTGACTTTCTCCGCATAGTCCGGGTCAACATACGGATTCTCAAACAATCCCAGGCGGAACTTCGCCGCCAGGACGCGGCCCACGGCCTGATCCACCTCGGAGATGGGAACCGTTCCATCTTTTACCTGCTGCACCAAGGTGCGGTAAACGGAGCCATCGGACAAATCGAAATCGACGCCGGCGGCGAGCGCTTTTCTTGCGGCTTCGGAGGCATCGGCGGCCACACCGTGAGTGCGATACAACATCTGCAAGCCTTCGCCATCGGAGGTGACGTAGCCGGGGAATGCCCACTCCTGGCGCAGGACTTTTTCGAGTAGCCAATGATTCACGTGCGAAGGAATGCCATCGATTTCGTTGTAGGAGGCCATGACGCTTCCCGCACGGGCATCGCAGATAGCCGCGCGAAATGCGAAGAGGTAGGACTCGCGCAGTTCGCGTTCGGAGAAATTTGCGGGCGCTGTGTTTGTGCCGCTCTCTGGCTGGCCGTGGGCGGTGAAGTGCTTCGCGGTGGCCATCACGTGGTGGCGGTCAATAAAGAAGGTATCGCCCTGGAGTCCTTCGATGGCGGCAACGCCGATGCGCGAACCAACATAGGGATCCTCTCCATAGGTTTCTTCGGCGCGGCCCCAGCGGGGATCGCGCGCCAGATCGAGAACCGGAGTAAAGGCCTGGCCTTCGCCGGAAGCGCCCATTTCCTCACCCACAGCGGTAAACACTTTTTTCACTAGAACGGGATCCCAGGTGCTGGCGAGACCCAACGCTTGTGGAAAGCTGGTGCTGCCGTAGGCCATGTACCCATGCAAGCCTTCGCCGAAGAAAATGTCGGGGATGCCGAGCCTGGATTTTTGCAGTTGATAACGCTGGAGGGCGTTGTGGATGAGTGCGCGCTGACGCGGGCCGATCTTATTGTCGACATCGTAGAGTTGTTTAAATACTTCTTCGGCATTTTTGTAGAGCAACGTGCCGGTGGTGTCGATCAGGCCTTCGTTAGCTTCGCCGCCACCTGAAATCTGCGCCACTTTCTCTTCGAGAGTCATGCGCGAAAGAAGATCCGAGACACGATCCTCGACCGATAGTTTGGGATTTTTGAAGGCTGGGATTTGCTCCTGACATTTCAGGGGGAGACACAACAGGGCAGAGGCCACGGCCAAGCCAAACAGGAATCGCATAAAAATTTCCTCGCAATGAAAGCTGAATCACCATAGCAGAAAAAGCAAAATGCCCCGGTGATATCCAAACCTCGAATGCGGTTATTTGAAAGATTTCATGCGGTTCTGAGAGCGAACACAGGCGCTGTCAAGGCTTGATGTGCGTTGTTTATTTTTAACATCGAGTCTTTTCATACACCCCCCTGCGGAGATGGTTGATGGCGCGCAGACCCCAGATAAGAGGGGTTGGGCGACAACATCAAGAGAGGGGCGGAACGGCGAGTTTTAGCCGCCTCCGCGGGGCATAGAAGGGGAGTAAATGGTGTAAATGGTTGGAAAACTAGGATGATGGCGACGTAGGTTTTCGGGTGGAACGACTGGGTTAGGCGACAAGTTTGGTCCTGGTTTGCACGGTGGCGGTCGTAGCTCGCGGACTAAATTAGTCATATTTGCGCTAAAAAAACGATATTCAAAATCACTCTTTTAAAAAGATTCCTTGACACCAGTTTGGCCGAGTAGTAGAAAACGATTACAAGGCAGCGTAAACGATTACGGTTTGCGCAGCGCCTCGCCTCTCGGGCGAGGATTCAGGGTGGCTAGCTTCTTCTGCGAGGAAGAAGTCGACGGACGGGGTGATTCGGTGGTTATTCTGGGTCTTGGTTTGCCTCATTCCTTTTCCGATATCTCTAGCACAAATCCGCGCATTTCCTTGCAATAGGGAAAGCGCTTGGGAGGGGTTATGCCGAGTGTGTCTTCGATCTGCCACGCTTCGCGGTGGATGGCTCTTTTGTTAATTGCATGCCTCGTACTTCTGCCCAGCTTCACGGCTGCGCAGACGTATACGAGTTCGCTGGCCGGAAACGTTCGCGACGCGAGCGGAGCGGCGGTGCCGGGTGCCAAAGTTACGGTGAAGAACGAAGGCACGAACGTCGTGGAAGAACGCAAGACGAACGAAGCCGGGTTCTTCAGTTACCCGACACTTCTGCCAGGCACCTATACGCTCACGGTGAGCGCGAAGGGTTTTGCGACATGGGAGACCCATGGTCTAGTTCTAAATTTGAAAGACAGCCGCACGATGAACATCGACATGGCAGTGGCCACAACCACCGAGCAGGTGACGGTGGTGAGCAGCGCGGAGTTGATTGCGCCGGTGGACTCTGGGGAAAGCGGAATGACGCTGAACCAAGGGATGGTGAACAACATCGCCATTCAGGGACGCGACGCCGCGGAGTTGATCAAGTTCATGCCAGGTATGGGAATGAACAATGGTCTAGGTCAAACGATGTGGAACAGCTTGACGACCGCCAGCAACACTGGACCAGTAGGGCAGTTCTCCGCGAACGGTACCCAGCCGTACGGCGGTCTGCAGTTGACGATGGACGGCGGGTTGCTTGTTGACACCGGAAACATGGGGACGCAAGTAGCCAACATCAACCAGGATCAGACGGCCGAAATGACGGTACACAATTCGTCGTTCGCGGCGGAATACGCGCGCGGGCCGGTGGTGGTGGAAGCAAGCGGCAAGAGCGGCGGTTCGCAGTTCCATGGCGGCGCGTATATGTATGCGCGCAATGGAGTGATGAACGCGGAAGATGCTTCACTGAAAGCCAACAACGTTGCGAAGCCGAACGATAGCCAATACTATCCCGGCGGCAATATTGGCGGCCCAGTGATCCTACCTGGCCTGAACTACAACAAGAATCACGACAAGCTGTTCTTCTTTGCGGGCTACGAATATATGAAGCAGCAGCCAGAAGGCAATCTGGTGCATCTGTTCGTTCCGACCGCCGATATGCTGGGGCAGAACCCCAACAAGCCATACGCTGACTTTACACCGGCGTATCTGCAGAGCTTGGGACTGCAAAAGGCGGATGGCTCGAGCAACGCAGGTTCCGCTGGCACGACAGCATGCGCCGCGAGCAACAACACGCAGTGGTGGTTCAACAATTATTGCGGGGCAACCACAGGCGTGACGGGCGCACCAATCGTTGCGACGAATGGACAGATTCCGCTGAGCCAGTTGGACCCGAATATGCTGGCCCTTGCATCCGTGTTCCCGAAACCAAACCTTACGCCGACATCGGGGAACCCATTTAACTACCAGTTCGTGAACTCGACGCCGGTAAACCGCTGGGAAGCGAAGATTCGCGGCGACTGGAACATCACGCCGAAGAATCGGTTGTATGTTTCCTACAACCGGCAGAATGAAACGGACATCAATAACTTTGGTGTGTGGTGGTGGCCCAGCGATACGCTGCCGTACCCCACGACGATGCCAGCGAAGCAGGTTTCGAATTTGTGGTCCGCGAGCTTCGTACACGAATTCACGACGTCTTTGACGAACGAGACGGTATTTAACTACACTGGGTACGTCAACCCAGTACATCCGAGCGATATCGGACGTGAGCCCCTCGAAGGTCGGTTACGGCGTAACGCCTCCTTTCGGCTATCCCGGCATTACTCCGGTGATTCCGAATATGGTGAGCTGGGGAAATCAGACGGGTAGTGGCGGATGGTTCCCGGGCTTGTGGGCGCCAGCGTTTGCGGCCACCTTCCAGAACGGAGCGTTCGGAGCACTGAAGCGCGTTCCTTCGATCGCGGACAACCTTTCCTGGGTGAAGGGCACGCACACCATGAAGTTCGGATTCTTCTGGGCACATGGGGGCAACCAGCAAACCGAAGGGACGTGGGGCGGTTCTTCGAACGCGTTCCCGCAAGGGTGCTATGATTATGACAACTGGGCTTGGGGCACCACCGGAAATCCTCTGGCGGACTTCGTCCTTGGCCACCCGGCAGACTTTGCGCAGACCAGCGCGGACCCGCTGCACACACTGTGGTACAACGAAATCGCTTTCTACGCGCAGGACACGTGGAAGGTTTCGCGCCGCTTGACCTTGAACTATGGTCTGCGTTTGGACCATGAAGGCCAGTGGTATCCGGAGGGCAATACGCCAGGTATGGTTGCGTGGGATCCCAGCACTTGCCCCGCTTCGACCGGACCAGGTCCAGCTTGCGTAGGCCCGAACCTTCCAGGGCTGTCATGGCACGCGATCAACAAGAACGTCCCGATATCCGGGTTCTCTTCACGCTACATTCCTGACCCACGCGTCGGAGCAGCCTACGACTTATTCGGTACGGGAAAGACCGTAATCCGCGCGGCGGCTACGGAATCTATCGCTACCAACTGGCCTACAACGATGTGAACGCGACACTAGATGCGCCACTTGGCATCCAGAACTTCGCCACATCGGGTAATTGCCACATTCTGAAGACCAGCCAAGTGGCAAGTGATCCTACTTGCCAGCCGGCTTCGCCAGCAGGATCCCTGCCGGCGTCCAGCACGGGTACGGGAATTCAAGCGCTACAGATGGGCGACAATCGCACACCATGGGTTCAGAACTGGACCTTCCTGATTGATCAACGAGCACCGTGGAATTCGTTGTTTGAAATCGGCTATGTCGGCAGCCATACATCGGACATGCTGATTGCAGCGAACCTTTCCAACATCAACCTGGTTCCGCTGGGCGGCTACTTCCAGCCGAATCCGGTGACGGGTGTAACGTACTATTGCCAGGGACCAGCGAGCCCGGCGTGCAACTCCGCCGGTCCGCCGAACACATCGCAGTACCTGCCGTGGAATTACAGTTCGATCCAGGTAGCGTCGCATGGCAGCTATTCCAACTACAATGCCATGCAGATGATGTGGCAGAAGCAGACCGGACGCAGCACGTTCATGGTGAACTACACGTTCAGCAAGGTCCTGGGAATCCGCGATGGACAGACGGACAACGGGAACGGCAATGGAACGGTGATTGATTGGTTCAACATGAAGAACAACTACGGCGTGCTGGCATACGACCACACCAACATATTTAACGCGGCGTATGTGCTGGCGATTCCGGGAGTTCACACTTCGAACAAGTTCGCGTCGGGTGCGGTGAATGGATGGCAGCTGTCGGGTACATTGCAGTACCAGAGCGGCGCGCCGATCCAGCCGAACAGCGGTGGAAACCTGAATGCAAACTACCAGAACGGCGAGTCAACAGCGAACATCCTCGGCACCAATGCTGATGCTTTGGTTCCGATCCTGACTTGCGATCCGAGACAGAAGACCATGGCCGGGCAATACTTCAACCCGGGTTGCTTCGCAATGCCCACGCGCGGACAGAATGGCAACGTGATCTGGCCGTACATCAAGGGTCCAGCGTACTTCAACACGGACCTGTCATTGTTCAAGAACTTCCACGTGACGGAACGGCAGACACTGCAATTCCGCATCCAAGCGTTCAACTTCATCAATCACGACCTGCCGGATTTGACGCAGGGCAATGCGTTGAACTTGAACTTCAACCAAAACGGGATCAACACCAACACCTGCTCGTCGACAACGTCGGGCAGCTGCACGGATGGCCGAGCGCACTATACAACGGGCCGCCGCGTGCTGGAGTTGGCACTGAAGTACAACTTCTAACCTGGTCGCGACAACCAGCCGTACAAAGGGGATGGTTCGCGCCATCCCCTTTTTCTTTCTGCGTGTGAGAAAATGCTGGAGCGCGTTGAGTTCGAGGAATTGGGAGGTTGTCCTGTTGGCTTGTCATCCCCGCTCTGTTTGCTGCGCAGTTCTGGTGGCGTGTTTTTTTGCACCGGACCACAATGCAACAGCCCAGACACCTCCTGCCGCTTCCGCTGCTGCAGTTCCGTCCAAAATTAAATTCGCGCTGCAGAGCTTACCCTTCCGCGTTGAAACCGACGAGACACTTAAGACTCCTCACGCGCCAGCGACAATGGCGGGCGGGGTCGCCGTGTTTGATTACAACAAAGATGGACGGCCGGACATTTTCTTCACAAACGGCGCGAACATCGAGACGCTTAAGAAGGATGATCCGAAATACTCGAATCATCTGCTTCGCAACGATGGGAAAGGAGTGTTCACCGATGTTACGAAGGAAGCGGGGCTGACGGGCACGGGCTACGACATGGCGGTGGCGGTGGGCGATTACGACAATGATGGTTACCCGGATCTGTTCGTGGGCGGACTGCACGGGAACACGCTGTATCACAACAACGGGAACGGCACGTTTACCGATGTGACCGGGAAAGCGGGTCTGGATAAGTCAGTGGACCCGAAATACGGGCCATTGTGGACGACGGCAGCGGTGTGGGTGGATGTGAACAATGACGGGCTGCTGGATTTGTTCGTGGTGAATTATCTGCGCTGGGACATCAAGACAGAGCCGATGTGCGGCTTTGAGGGTTCCTACGATTATTGCAATCCGCGGTTCTACGAGGGGCAACCGAACCAGGTGTTTTTGAACAAGGGCGATGGAACGTTTGAGGATGTATCGGAGAAATGGGGAATCCGCGCGCACGTCGGCAAAGGAATGGGAGTGGGCATGGCGGACTACGATCTGGACGGGCGGCCGGACCTGTTCGTTACGAACGACACCTACTACAACTACCTGTTCCACAATACCGGGGAGAAATTTGAAGAAGTGGCGTTTCAGGCGGGGGTTGCGCTGGTGGAAGACGGAGATTTTGTGTCCGGCATGGGACTGGATTTCCGCGATTATAACAATGATGGATATCCCGACATTGTGTTTGTGGCGCTGAATAATCAGACTTTTCCGCTGTTTCAAAATAAAGGTGGGAAGGGCTTCGAGGAAGTGACGTATCCGACCGGAATGCGAAACCTGAGCCGGGCGATGGCGGGCTACGGGCCTGGCTTTTATGATTTTGATAACGATGGATGGAAAGATCTTTTTGTGACGCGCGGGCACGTGGAAGCCAAAGCGAAACCGGGCACGGACATCGAACAGTACAACACCGTGTTCAGGAATCCCGGCGCGAGCGGACAGTGGCAATCGCTGACGGCGGAAGCAGGTTTCGATGCGTCTCCTCCTGCGCGGCACCGCGGTTGCGCTTTCGCGGACTTCGATGGCGACGGACGAATCGACGTGGTGGTTACGGCGCTGGGCGCGAGCGCGGAACTGTGGATGAATCGCTCGGAGGGCTCGGGACACTGGTTGGACATTGCGCTGGAAGGAACCAAAAGCAACCGAGACGGGATCGGAACGCGCATCAAGGTGGTGACGTCGGCGGGCGCGCAATACAATCACATGACTACAAGTGTTGGGTACGCGTCTTCCAGCTACGGACCGGTACATTTCGGGCTGGGAAAGGACGCCAAGGCGAAGCTGGTGGAAATTCATTGGCCGTCAGGAATCGTGCAGACACTTCAGGATGTGGCGGGCGATCGAGTGCTTAGCGTGAAGGAAGCTGCGGCGAAATGACCGGTGATTTCATTTTTTTCTGGCGCTCTTCTTCGGAGATGCGGTCGACAATCCGTCTTTCGCGGGCGCCGTCTTCGGGCCGGTTGAGCTTGAAGTAAAGCGCCGCCAGTTCGACGTGCGGCAGCAGCCACTCCGGAATCGCGCGGGAAACAGCCTCGAAATTCTTCAGAGCGGCTTCGGTCTGACCTTGTGCGTTCTGCACTTTGGCGAGCTCAAAGCGGGCATAGGATGAAGTGGGGTCGATCTGCAAGGCGCGTTCCAGTTGCGATTGCGCCTCATCGAGCTTTCGCTGCTGGAAAAGCACGGAACCCAGGCGGAGATGAGCCTCAAAATCGTCGGGTTTTTGAGTGATAGCGCGATGAAAGGCTTCTTGGGCGCCGTCGAGATCGCCGGAGTACTCTTTTACGAGACCGCTGAGGGTGTTGAGGCCTGGGAAGTTGGGATCGGCTTTGAGCGCGAGTTCCACATAGCGGCGCGCGTCGTCGAACTCTTCCAGACGCATATGTGCATCGGCAGCGAGCGCGTAAACTTCGGGCACGGGTTTTTGCGCGGCGACCTTATCGACGCGGACGAGACCTTCGCGGGTCCGTCCGGTGCGAATGAGCGCGGAGCCTAAAGTCCATTCAATGGTGAGATTGCCAGGGTCGGCTTGCTCAAAAGGCATGAGCAGAGAAATGGCCTCAGTATCCTTGCCAAGGTGGACCTAGCAGTCGCCCAGAAGCATGGCGACGCGGACATTTTGCGGATCTTCCTGCAGCAAGGATGCAAACTGGTCGGCAGCTTCGGCGAACTTTTGTCCCTTATAGTAGGCGAGAGCGAGGTTCATGCGCAGATCACGGTTGCCAGGGACGAGTTGCAATGCGGCGGTGTCTTGCGCGACGGCTTGGTCATAACGGCCCAGGGCGGCGAGGGCGATACCGAGGTTGGCGCGGGCGGCTACGACCTCCGGGTGAGAGCTTAGCAACTGCTGATATTTCTGGACGGCGAGTTCGTTGTTGCCGGACTGCTGGGCTTGTTGCGCTTCGCGAAAAAGCTGCTCGGGATTGGGCTCTTGCGCACGCGCCGCGAGCACGCAAAAAAGGGCCATAATTGCGGCGAATCGGCGCATATTTCGTAGTATAACTCGCTTTTGAGATGGACCGGAGAAGCGTGCTGCAATCCATGCGAGGAATGAACAAATTGGCAAAGCTGCTGCTGGCGGCGGCGTTCTGCGCGCTAATTGCCGCGGGATCGTGTTGGGCGATCGGTGAGGAGCGGTTCGTCGAGGGCGAATTTCATAATGGGGATTTCGTTCTCGCGCGGGTGGGCGCGACGACGGAAATTTACGTGGATGCGAACGATTATCCCGGGGTGGCGCGCGCCGCCAATGATCTTTGCCAGGACATTCAGAGAGTGACGGGAATTGCGCCGCGTGTTCAACACGACGGAAGCGAACTTGGCGCGACCGCGGTGATCATAGGGACGCTGGGAAAGAGCGCGCTGATCGATCGTCTCATCCGGGAACACAAGATCGACGTGGCGCGGCTGCAAGGGAAATGGGAGTCGTATGTCATTCAGACCGTGGCGCAGCCGATTCCGGGCGTCTCCGCGGCGCTGGTAATAGCGGGAAGCGACAAGCGAGGGACAATTTACGGAATCTATGAAAGTTCCGAGCAGATTGGAGTTTCTCCCTGGTATTGGTGGGCGGACGTTCCGATTGCGCATCGCGACGCATTGTTTGTTAAGCCGGGCCGGCATGTGCAGGGTGAGCCGGCCGTCAAATACCGGGGGATTTTTCTGAATGACGAAGCGCCAGCGCTGACAGGCTGGGTGAACGAGAAGTTTGGCGGGTACAAACACGAGTTTTACGAAAAAGTGTTTGAGCTATTGCTGCGATTACGAGCGAATTTTCTTTGGCCGGCGATGTGGAATAGCGCGTTCAACGAAGATGACCCGCTGAATCCGAAGCTGGCGGACGAATACGGAATCGTGATGGGCACATCGCATCACGAACCGATGCTGCGCGCGCAACAGGAATGGAAGCGTCACGGAAAAGGCGCGTGGGATTATTCGACGAACGGAGAGGAATTGCGGGAGTTCTGGTCGCAGGGAATCGAGCGCAACAAAAACTACGAGAGCATCATCACGCTGGGAATGCGGGGCGATGGGGACATGCCCATGTCTGAGGAAAGCAACGTGGCGCTGCTGGAGAAGATTGTGGCGGACCAGCGCAAGATCCTGGCGCGTGAAATGAACCCGGACCTAGAGAAGATTCCGCAGAGTTGGGCGCTTTATAAAGAGGTGCAGGAATACTACGAGAAAGGAATGCGCGTCCCAGATGATGTGACGTTGTTGTGGTGCGACGACAACTGGGGGAACATTCGCCGCTTGCCGACGGCGGAAGAACGCAAGCGCAGCGGAGGCGCGGGGATCTACTACCACTTCGATTATGTGGGCGGGCCGCGATCCTACAAGTGGATTAATACGAATCCGCTTCCGAAAGTTTGGGAGCAGATGAACCTGGCGTACCAGTATGGCGCGACGCGAATCTGGATCGTAAACGTGGGCGACTTGAAGCCCATGGAATTCCCGATGGAGTTTTTTCTGACGTTCGCAAGGGATCCGCAGCGGTGGCCGAAGGAGAAACTCGGGGAATTTGCTGTCGAATGGGCTACGAGGGAATTCGGTCCCACGTATGCTTCAGAGGTCGCGAAGATCATGGAGGAATACGCGAAATATAACGGGAGGAGGAAACCGGAGCTTCTGGAACCGGGGACATACAGCCAGGTAGATTACGAGGAGGCGGACCGTGTGGCAGCGGAGTTTCAATCGGCGGTGGATCAGGCCGAACAGATTCATGGCAAGCTGCCCGAGAATTATCGCGATGCATTCTTCCAGCTGGTACTTTTTCCGGTGAAAGCATCGGCGCAGGTGACGCAGCTGTATGTGACGGTGGGAAAGAACCAACTGTACGCGAAGCAGGGGCGCGCGAGCACAAACGATCTGGCAGCGCAGGCGCGCGCGCTGTTTCGGGCTGACGCAGAGCTTTCCGCGAACTACAACCGCACATTGGCCCACGGAAAGTGGGACCACATGATGGACCAGACGCACATCGGATATACATTCTGGAACGAGCCGCCGAAGAACACGATGCCGGAGGTGTTGGAATTGAATGTTCCGGCAGAAGGGAAAATGGGAATCGCGATTGAAGGATCGGGTGGGGCGTGGCCGGGCGTGGCAGAAGAGGCGATTTTGCCGCAGTTCGATTCGTTTGGCCGGCAACGGTACTACATCGAGGTGTTCAATCGCGGGCGCGGCACTTTTCGGTTCACGGCGATTGGGAGTGAGCCCTGGATCAGGTTGAGCGAAAGTTCTGGCGACGTGGAAAAAGAACAGCGGGTGTGGGTGAGCATCGACTGGAGCAAGGCTCCTGTTGGGACTACGGCGGGTGCTGTGAGGATTTCAGGGGCGGGAGGCGAAGCGGTGAACGTGAAGGTTTCGGCATTCCATCCGAAGGAGCCGACGCGCGAATCGGTACGAGGATTTGTCGAATCGAATGGCGTGGTAGCGATGGAAGCAGACGAGTTCACGCGGAAGGTGGATGCAGCGTCGGCTCGCTGGGAGAAAATCCCCGACTATGGGCGGACCGGTTCGGGCATGTCGGTATTTCCGGTGACGGCGGCAAGTGTTGAACCGCCGCGGAATTCGCCCTGCCTGGAATATCAAATGTATTTGTTCGAGCCGGGAAAAGTTGAAGTGGAGGCGATCCTGGGCCCGACGCTGAATTTTGTGCCGGGGCGTGGCTTGCGCTATGCAATAGCGTTTGACGATCAGGCGCCGCAGATCATCGACGCGTTGGCAGAGAATACGCAGCAGGACTGGGAAACATCGGTGAAGGACAATGTGCGCAAGCGCGTTTCTGAGCATAGCGTTGCCGGGACGGGTTATCACACGTTGAAAGTGTGGATGGTTGATCCTGGAGTTGTGGTGGAGAAGATCGTTGTGAATTTGGGAGGGGTGAAACCTAGCTACCTTGGACCGGCGGAGAGTTATCGGGGTGGAGCGGGGAATGGAACCGGGGAGCGGTAATTGTGACGCGTCGGAGACACCGCTTTATGTCGGAGATAGAGTTCCGAGCACGAAAGGCCCCCAGGTGCAAAACCGGCACCTGGGGCACCCGGAGCCAGCAGCAGGTTCCTCGCTGTGCTCGGGAGGACAATCACAGGACAGGCGATGTGTTTTCCGGAAGTGCTAGTGGACGTCGATTGTGGTGACGCTTAGAGCGGGCAGAGTTAGCGTCAACGTTGAACCGTTCACGGATTGTTGTCCCGCGGGGACCGGTTGAATCGTGCTTTGGCCGGCTGCGGAGGGGGCAGTCATTTGATAGAAGTGCGCGGTGCCGTTGAGAGTCAGGCCAGCGATGGCGGTGCCCTGGGCAGTGGTGGAGCGATTGATGGCGACGAAGACGTAACGGCCCGCCGTGGTGGTATCTTCGCTGGCGTAGACGGCAACCTTTGAGATGTCGGTGGATGTGGCTTGGAGCGAGGTATCGCCGAAGCAGGCGGTCGAACCGTCGAAGCCGCGAAACGCGCGGAAAGCGGCCAGGATGTAGGGTTCACTGTTGCTGAGTGGCCAGAGACTTGCGGCGAAGACGCCTTCGGCGCCAAAGATGCCGAGATTGTCGGCCTGCGCAATGGTTCCAGCAATGTGTTGCGAGCCGCCATTGTTGTATTCGGTGATGGCGATTTTCATGCCGGGGTCTTCGGCGTTGATGCGGCTTTGCAGGCGGCCGAGGATGTAGATGGGTCCACCGAGAACATCGTTGGAGATCCAGGAATTTTCGGTGTAGGTGCTGTCCCAAAGACTGCGCGGGCTTTGGACGATGGCTTGAACCTGTGCGTCGGTGAGGGTCGCGGCGGTAAGGTTAGTTACGCGTGTTGTGCCGTCGGTGGCCTCGGAATACCAGTGGAAGTCGTAGACGTCGACCAGCGGCTTGCCGTAAGTGATCGAAGCGGCGCTGATAGCGGGCAAATATTTGTCGGGAAACCAATTTGAGCCGGCGGGGGTGGCGCTGAGTTCGCCTTGCCAATTGTAAATGCCCTGGAAGCCGTAGTGCACCGGCCCAAAAATTATCAGGTGAGGGAATTGATCCTTGAGGGCTTTGGTGAGAGTGATGGTGTTGGCGATGTAGGTGTCAGAGGTGACGGCGGTTGATCCCTGGACTTCTTCGTGTGTGGAGTTCCAGAGTTCCGGTTCGTTGTCGAGTTCAATAAATGTGGGATGGGCTGGGGTCGCGCCGAAAATTCCCGGCAATTTCTGATTGAGGGCCCAGGCGAACTCATCCATGTAAACGTTGTTATCGGCTGTGGCGGGCGGTGGCGTGATGGTGAAAGGGGCAGTGGAGACGGTGCTTTTCTTGAAGAGTACGGGGCGGAAGTACTTCAGATTTGGAAATGGCTGGGGTACCTGAACAGTTGTGGTGTCAACTGACACGTAGCCTTGCAATTGAAACGTTACCAGGCTGGCCATACCGTCGGTCTGATCGGCTGCAATGAACGTGCGCACCGCTTCCGCTGGAATAGCCGCATTGCAGCTGCCGTTACACAAATAGTTGTCATTTTCGTAAAGGTAGTCACTACCCGCATTGGAGCCGTTGTTGATCCAGTTGTAGGCGGTCCAGCGATTTCCGCCAGCGCGGTCGAATGTGAGCAGCGGCGGAGCGCCCGTATTCCCAGAATAGAAATTGAGGCCGTAAATGTAGGGGGAAATCGCTTTTGTGTTGGAAGGATTGATAGTGATGGTTACGTTGGCCGTGGTGGCATTGGGTGTGGCGCTAGCTTGCGAGGAATTGGCGCTTTCGCCGCTGGAGTTCACGGCGGAAACAACGTAATAGTAGGGCGTGCCGTTGGTGAGGCCGGTGTCGGTATAGGTGGTTACGGCGGGATTGGCGATTTGCGTGTAAGGGCCGCCGGTAGCGGTTGCGCGCTTGACGCGATAGCTTGCTGCGCCTGTGCTGGCTGTCCACGCAAGGATGATTTGCGCGTTCCCGGCAGTTGCGGTCAATCCTGTTGGGACGGGCGGAATTTGCACTACCGCAGTGGGCGTTGCACTGGCTTCAGCCGAGTTCGCACTTTCACCAGAGGTGTTGACGGCAGAAACCACGTAGAAGTATTTGGTACCGTTGGTGACGCTCGTGTCGGTGTAGTTCGTTGTGGTTGGATTGGCGATTTGGGTGTAAGGGCCGCCGGTAGTGGTGGAACGCTTGACGTGATAGCTGGTGGCGGCGGAACTTGCGGTCCAATTCAAACTGGTTTGTGTGTCGCCCGCGGTGGCTGTTAGTCCTGTTGGAGTTGCAGGAGCCGAGCCGCCCTGATTGCCGCCGCCATTCGAGCCAGAGTTTGCGCCTCCGCAGCCGATAGTTGCAACCAGCAAAATCGCGAGTGTTAGCGTGATCAGAAGCCGCGCGCCCCGCCGTCTTCCGAGCAACGAGTTCATAGCCATCCCTCCGCAAAGCTGATGATTCGCGCCGCAGGCTGGTTGAGCGGGCGTGTTTCAGAGAAGCCTCAGGCCGAGGAAGCGTTCGACCCGGGAAAACAGGGGTTACGTGTTGACGTACTCGTGAAGCTTGATCTTAGGATCAGGGTAAGTGCGCGGGCAGAGTGTTTCAAGAACTAGCTGGAAACACCGGCATCCAATCATTCAATAGCATAGTGGTGCTGAGGGAAATGCATGCGCGGGTTGTACCGCCGCGGCGCAGGCCATAGAATCAGCACGCGTGTATAAAGTAGTTCAGGAGAATTCTCCAGGTGCGAATCCGACCGGTGTTTTTTGCGCTGTTGTGTTGTCTATTTGCGTCGATAATTTCCGCGGAACCCAGGTTGCCGCATCTTTTTAGCGATCACATGGTATTTCAACGAGACGCTGCGATACGCGTCTGGGGTTGGGCGGAGCCGGATGAGGCCATTTCCGTGGAATTCGCGGGCCAAACGAAACAAGCGACGGCAGACGCGGATTCGCGCTGGCATGTGGATCTGGCAGCGCTGCCTGCCGGCGGACCGTTTGTGCTGCAGGTTCGCGGAAAGAAAACGCTGGAGTTTAAAGATGTGATGGTGGGCGAAGTGTGGGTGGCGTCGGGGCAATCGAACATGGCGTATAGCTTAGGCGAAGCGACGAACGCGGCGGAGGTGATCCCGAAGGCCAATGATCCCGGGCTGCGTTTTTTCACGGTGCCGAAGAGGATTTCAATGCAGGCGGAGAGCGATACGCTGCCGGCGGCGTGGGAAGTGTGCGACAGCGAGTCCGCGAAGAAATTTTCGGCGGTGGCGTATTTTTTTGCGCGCGACCTGCGGCGATCGTTGCAGGTGCCGGTGGGCGTAATTCTGAGCGCATGGCCAGGATCGGCGGCCGAGGAATGGACTCCGCTGGAGTACATGCAAAAAGATCCTACGCTGCAACCGATCGTCGGGCGATGGGAGAAGATGCCGGCGGACGACAAGCAATTCGCGGCGGCACCGCGAGACTTTTCGTTGGAATTTGATGATTTTGCGATGCTGCGGGCGGATTCGACGGCGGCTCCGCTGCAGTTGAGCAACTTCGATGATGGCGCGTCGAACACTTCAACGGGCGGCGAGTGGTCGTACAGCTGGGCGGATGCGGGGATGAGCGCGTTCGAACTGGTTGCGCCGGGTCGCGGCGGAAAAGGTTATGCGGCGAAGATATCGGGGAAAATTGACGGAACGAATGGCGCGTTCTGGAGAGCGAGTTTTCATCAGGATGGGTCGACGGGCGATTTCTCGTCGTATGCGGGAATGCGATTCTGGGTTCGAGGAAATGGTTCGTTCGGTTTTCGGACGCTGCAGCCGACGATCGTCGATTGGGATGACTACAAATCGGAAATTGTAAAAGCGACGCCAGAATGGAAGGAGGTGACGGTCTGGTTCAAGGACTTGAAGCAAGCAGGATGGGGCGTTCGAGAAAAATTGACGCTGGAACAGCTTTCGGGAGTTGCGGTGGAGTGCATGACGGATCTGGGAGAGGTGCCACACCCGCCGGCGGGATTGGTAGAGGGCATGATAGCGCCGCTGGAAAATTATCGAATGCGAGGAGCGATCTGGTATCAAGGAGAAAGCAACACGGCTCGCGCATATCAGTATCGAACGCTGCTGCCCGCGATGATTGGGAGTTGGCGAGCGGGTTGGAATGAAGGAGACTTTCCGTTTTTGATTGTGCAGCTGCCCAATTTGGGGAAGGGCGAAGATTTCGGCGAATCGCAGTGGGCGGAACTGCGCGAGGCGGAATTGTTGACCGCGAAAAACGTGCCAAATGTGGGACTGGCAGTGACAATTGATGTGGGCGACCCGAAGAATTTGCATCCGCCGAGAAAACAAGAAGTGGGGGAGCGGCTGGCGTTGTGGGCGCTGGGCACGACGTATGGAAAGAAGGTGGTGTATTCCGGGCCGCTGTACGAAGGGATGAAAGTAGAGGGAAAAGAAATTCGCGTGCAATTCAAGTTTTCCGGGATGGGATTGCAGGCACACGGCGACGCATTGCGAGGATTTTCGATTGCGGGCGACGACAAGAAATTTCATCGGGCGGTGGCGCGAATCGACGGCGACGCAGTGGTGGTGTCGAGCACAGAGGTGGAGAGCCCGGTGGCAGTTCGCTATGACTGGGCAGATAGCCCGGAAGGAAATTTGTATAACAAAGAAGGATTGCCGGCTTCGCCGTTCCGCACGGATGATTGGCCGGGGTCGACGTTCGGAAACCGGTGAGAGAGGCAACCGAAGGCTTTTGCGAACTTGTCAATAAGATCGAATTTGGCGGTGCCGCGGTCTCGCGATTCGCTCGGGTGATGCGATTGAGATGGCGGCGTGAAGCTGCCTCTACAGAGTGTAACGGCGGCAAGCATTTGTGTTGGCGGACCGCCTGGGAAGGAGGTCCCTACAAAGGCAGAGCGGTAAGAAGCGTTAACGTTTACGATAAGGCTTTTTGCGGAGAAATGGGATAAGATTCGGATGGCTAACGATACCGCTGATTGCCTTTACCCGCGATCAAAACAGGGCGTGGAACGGGAAATGAAAGAGCCAGGAGCTGACCATGACGAACAAAAGAAAGATGACGATGGGATTGATCGTGGGAAACCGCGGATTTTTTCCGGATCACCTGGCGAAATCGGGCCGGGAAGAAATGACGAAGGTGCTGCAAAAGGCGGGGATGGACGTGGTGGTGCTGGGGCCGGAAGACAGTAAGCATGGGGCGGTGGAAACGTTTGAAGAAGCGAAGCGCTGCGCGGAATTGTTCCGGTCGAAGAGCGGGGTGATTGACGGCGTGGTGGTAACGCTGCCGAACTTTGGCGATGAACGGGCGATTGCCGATACGTTGAGGAGAGCGAATCTGGGCGTGCCGGTGTTGATCCAAGCGACGCCGGATACTCCAGGACAGATGTTGATCACGCACCGGCGCGACAGTTTCTGCGGAAAGATGTCGGCGTGCAACAATTTGCGGCAATACGGGATTCCTTATTCGATAACGACGCTGCACACGGAGAGTCCGGATTCGGCGGAGTTCGCGAAGGACCTGGAATGGTTCGCAGGTGTGTGCCGAATCGTGAAGGGCTTGAGGAACCTGAGGATTGGCGCCATTGGAGCGCGGCCTGCGGCATTTAATACCGTGAGATACAGCGAAAAGTTGCTGGAGGCGAACGGAATCACAGTGGAAACGTTCGATCTTTCGGAAGTGCTGGGACGAATCAGTCGGATGAAGGACAACGACGACGCGGTGGTACAAAAGCTGCAGTCGATTCAGAAGTATGTGACGACGAAAGATGTGCCGCAGGCGGCGCTGGTGAAGATGGCGAAGCTGGGAGCGGTGGTGGACGGATGGATGAAGGCGGTAGACGTGCAGATCAGCGCGGTGCAATGCTGGACGTCGCTGGAAGAAAATCTGGGAATTGTGCCGTGCACGTTGATGAGCATGATGAGCGACTCGCTGCTGTCGAGCGCTTGCGAAGTGGACGTTTGCGGCGTGCTGGGAATGCATGCGCTGCAATTGGCGTCGGAAACGCCGAGCGCGCTGCTGGACTGGAACAATAACTACGGAGACGACCCGAACAAAGCGGTTTGCTTCCACTGCAGTAACCTGCCAAAGCACTTCTTTAAAGATGTGAAGATGGATTTTCAGGAGATCATCGCGGGAACAGTGGGGAAAGAAAATACCTTCGGAACGTGCGTGGGGCAGGTGAAAGCGGGAGCGATGAGCTTTGCGCGGTTTTCGACGGACGATGTACATGGAAAGATGCGCGGCTACTCAGGAAGCGGGCGGTTTACGGACGATCCGTTGAAAACGTTTGGCGGAGCGGGAGTGGTGGAGATTCCCGGCTTGCAGAAGCTGCTGCATTATATTTGTGAGCAAGGGTTCGAGCACCATGTGGCGGCAAACTTCTCGCTCGTGGCGCCGATGGTGCACGAAGCGACGACGCGGTATCTGGGATGGGATATGTACGCGCACGTGGCGTAGAAGCGGCAGAATGTATTGTCGAGAGGGAATGAATGAGGTTAACGAAACTGCGCGAAGAGGTGTTGGAAGCGAACCTGGAACTGGTGAGGCGCGGGTTGGTGTTGTATACGTTTGGGAACGCGAGCGGAATCGCGCGGGATGAAGGGCTGGTGGTTATCAAGCCGAGCGGCGTGCCGTACGAGACGATGAAGCCGGAGGATTTGGTGGTGGTGGGGCTGGATGGGAAGACGGTGGAAGGAAATTTGCGGCCGTCATCGGATTTGGAGACGCACCTAGTTTTGTACAAGACGTTCAAGGAGATAGGCGGAGTAGCGCACACGCATTCGCGGGCGGCAACTTCGTGGGCGCAGGCGAGGAAGGAAATCCCGTGTTTTGGGACCACGCACGCCGACTATTTTCACGGGCCGGTGCCGGTAACGAAGGCGTTGAAGCCGGCGGAGATCCGGAAGGACTACGAATTGAACACGGGACTTGCCATTGCGCGATGCGTTGGGAACCGCGACCCGTTACACTTACCGGGAGTGCTGGTGGCGGGGCACGCGCCGTTTTGCTGGGGAAAGACGCCGGCGGAGGCGGCACACAACGCGGTGATCGTGGAAGAGATCGCGGCGATGGCGCTGCAGACAATAACCGCAAACGCCAAGGCGAAGCCGTTGGAAAAGGTTTTGCATGAAAAGCATTTTTTTCGGAAGCATGGAAGCACGGCGTACTACGGCCAGAAGAAGGGCAACTAGGCCGGCGACGGCGCGTTCCGGATTGGGCTGCTTTCGGGCTTTCGAATGCGCTCCAGAGACAGTAAGATTCGTCTGGTAGGAATCCATGCCCGAAAGTGCCTCCATACCCCTCATGTATACAGCGCAAGAAGTGGCGGACCGGTTCCAAAGACAATTCGGAGAAAAAGGGCGAGTGTATCGCGCGCCGGGACGGGTGAACTTGATAGGCGAGCACACGGACTACAACCAGGGATTCGTGATGCCGGCCGCAATCAATTTTTCGTGCTGGGTAGGGGCGGCGCCACGGGTGGATGGAAGGCTGGCGATCCATTCGGAGAATTTCGGTGAGGACGTGAAGGTAGAAATCGGGAATACGGCGGCGTGGCCGAAGACGGGGTGGGCAAGTTATCCGCTGGGTGTGGCATGGGCGTTGATGCAGGCAGGATATCCGCTGAAAGGCTGCAGCCTGTACATTGCGGGGGAAGTGCCGCTCGGATCGGGATTGAGTTCGTCGGCAGCGATTGAAGTGGCGACGGCGCTGGCGCTGCTGGAGAACTCCAATTCATCGATGGACAAGAAAAGCCTGGCGCTGCTCTGCCAGCGGGCGGAAAACGAGTACGTTGGAGCGCGGTGCGGAATCATGGACCAGTTCATCGCGGTGCATGGGCAGAGGAACAATGCGGTGCTGCTGGATTGCCGGTCGCTGGAAGGGCGACTGATCCCAATGCCGGAAGATGTGACGCTGGTGGTGTGCAACACGATGGTGAAGCACGAACTGGCGGCGAACGAATACAACAAGCGGCGCGGAGAATGCGAAGAAGGGGTGCGGCTGCTGAAGAAAGTGATGCCAGAGATCGAAGCGTTGCGCGACGTGAGTTCAGCGCAACTGGAACTGCATCGCGACCTTTTGCCCAAGGTGATTTACAGGAGATGCAGGCACGTGGTGACGGAAGATGAGCGGACGTTGAAGGCGGCGAAGGCGTTTGAAAGCGGGGAACTGGGGCCGCTGGGAAGGTGGATGGCGGAATCGCACGAGAGTCTGCGAGAGGACTACGAAGTGAGCTGCCGGGAATTGGATATGCTGGTGGACATCGCCGGAAAGCAGAGGGGCGTGCTGGGAGCGCGCATGACCGGCGGCGGATTCGGAGGATGCACCATTAACCTGGTGGCGCAAGGAGCGGTGGACCCTTTTTGCGAGGTGACGGCCAAGGAATATCAGGAGCAGACCGGACTGAAACCGGAAATTTACAGTTTCAAAGCGGCCGATGGCGCGCAAAGCGTCCCCGTGAAATGAGATGAACACTGGTGACTTCGCGAAAAAACCGCACCGGCGATTTAATCCGTTAACGCGGGAATGGTTGCTGGTATCGCCGCAGCGGACGCAGCGCCCGTGGCAAGGAAAAGTAGAGAAGAAAAGCGAGCCTGCAGGGCTGCGGTACGATCCAACCTGTTATTTGTGCCCCGGTAATGCGCGTTCCGGCGGCGTGCGGAACCCCGAATATAAGACGACGTTTGCGTTCGACAATGATTTTCCGGCGCTGCTGCCAGAGGCGCAAGAACGGCCGGCACAGGCGAACGAGTTGCTGGTGGGAGAGCCGGTGGCGGGAAGATGCAGAGTGGTGTGCTTTTCGCCGCGGCATGACCTGACGATTGCGCGAATGTCGCAGGAAGAGTTGCGCGGAGTGGTGGACGCGTGGACAGAGGAAATGCAGTCGCTGGAAGAGTTGGCGTGGGTGAAGCACGTGCAGATATTCGAGAACCGCGGAGCGTTGATGGGCGCAAGCAATCCGCATCCGCACTGCCAGATCTGGGCGGCGAGCGCCATCCCAAACATACCGCAACGAGAGCTGGATTCGTTTGAAGATTATCGGAAACGGACGAATCGCTGCTTGCTATGCGACTATTTGAAATTGGAGATGGAAGAAAAAGAAAGGATCGTTTGCGAGAACGAAGGGTTTGTGGCGCTGGTGCCGTTCTGGGCGGTATGGCCTTACGAAACGATGATCGTGAGCAAACGGCATATCGCTTCGCTGCTGGATTTCACTGTTGAAGAGAAGAATTTATTCGGGAGTATGCTGGGGCGACTGACGACGCGCTACGACAATTTGTTTGAGACGGATTTCCCGTATTCGGCGGGACTGCATCAACGGCCGTCTGGGGGCGGCGATTATTCAGGCTGGCATTTTCACGCGCATTTTCTTCCACCGTTGTTGCGTTCCGCGACGGTGCAGAAGTTTATGGTGGGATACGAACTGCTGTGCATGCCGCAACGAGACATCACGCCGGAACAGGCGGCGGCGCAGTTGGCGGAGCTTTCGGAGAGGCATTATTTAGAGCAGCGGTAAAGGAATTCGAAGAAAAGACAGATTCATCGCACAGGCGTGGTCACACAGAGTCCACAGGAAAATCAGAGCTGGCATGAAAGCCAGTGCTACATTCAAGACTAAGAACTTGCAGCGGTTGTGGCAGGAATTCTGAGATCCCCGTGAGTTGAGCGAAGACCCCAGGTGCAAAACCGGCACCTGGGGCACCCTGCCCTCCCGCTATGGACAGGCGTAGTCATGCAGACTCTTCCGGTGGGAGCTGGCATGAAAGCCAGCGTTACATTTAAGACTAAGAACTTGCAGTCGTTGTCAGGGCGCGGAAAAAACGAGAGGCTCCTTCCGGATGTGAAGGAGCCTCTCTTCTCTCTATTTTATCCATTCAACGACAAGCGAGCCCGCGATTCCTGGCGGGCGAATTTCGTATTCAAGCAGACTGCGAACTGGCGCGTTCTTCCTGCTCCACAAGGGCAATGATGCGAAGGAGCCAGGCGCGCAGGGCGGTCTCCAATTCTTCTGCCGTGCCCCACTCATAAAAAGAATTTACGGTTTCGCCGCCGCTGGTGAGAGGAATGTGGCGGCAGGGGAAACGAGTCTCGCGGCGGTCCTGCGGGACGAATTGCATCAGCAGGCATTCGGAGCAGGTCTGCGGATGATCAGGATCGTGGAAATTGAAACAGGTGGGAGAATCCTCGAAAACAAAATTGGGACGCCACGGAAAACGTTGCGTTTTCCGGTACCCGCCGGAATCGACGAAGGCGAGTTCGGCGCGTAAGACCTGGAGAACATCGCGCTTGTCAGGCATCGGGAGATCCCCGGAGGGAATGGTGAGCCGAAGGGGGGAGAAGGGCGGTGTCAGGAGTCACCAAGTGGCGTGATGCTTATCACAGGAGACTGCGACGGGGTGAGGTATCACTGTCACATAAGTAGGTGACGGCATGCTGAACGGCTGGCGACGGAACGGCACAAGGTTCCGATTTGTGACACGCACGGACGGGGAAACGCTCCCGGACGGAACCTCCATGCGAGCGCCCTATGGGCTGGAGATTATTGAGAATTGCCTCGCGTGCCCGCACCGGGAAGAGCGGCTGTTCTGCAATTTGCCGGAAGCATCGGTAAAGGCTTTGTCCACAATCACTTCGTCGGCATCGTATCCAAAGGGAGCGACACTGTTTGTGGAAGGGCAGCCGGCCAGGGGAGTGTTCATTCTGTGCAGCGGGCGGGTGAAACTGTCGACGTCATCAGCGGATGGTAAGACCCTGATTCTGAGGATTTCGGAGCCAGGGGAAGTCCTAGGCCTACCCGCGACCGTCACAGGGACATGTTACGAACTCACCGGGGATGTGATCGAGCCGGCGCAGGCGAACTTTATTTCACGGAACGAATTTCTGAATTTTCTGAAGGAAAACGGGGAAGCAGCACTTCGGGTGGCGCAACAATTGGGTGAAACCTATCACGCGGCGGTGGCCGAAATGCGCACGATCGGGCTGTCGCACTCGGCCGGGGAAAAGCTGGCGCGGTTCTTGCTGGAGTGGGCGGCGAACTATCCGGAAGAAAAAGGGCAGGTGCGAATCAAGTTGACGCTGACGCATGAGGAAATCGCGCAGATGATCGGGTCGTCGCGAGAGACGGTGACGAGGCTGTTGGCGGATTTCCGGAGAAAGCAGTTGGTGCAGGTGATGGGGTCGACGCTGGTGATCAAGAATAAGTCGGCGTTGGAAAGTATCGTAACCGGGTGAAGGCAGATGCGGCACGAATGGGGTCGTGCCCTTCCCGACAAACAGCCGTTGTCACACGCACTCTGTACGAAACGGGGCTGGCATAAAAGCCAGCGCTACAGAGTCGAAAATCACTGCGCTTGTGCTTGGCTGGGTTGAGGATTCGGTGGATCGATCCGATAGCCCAGACTCCGGAGTTGCCGGATCATTCTCGTAGTGCGCTTTTGCTTTGACTGCTTGGTGACGGCGGGGCCACGTTCTTCGTAACGGACTCCCTGGTGCAGGATCAGCCAGATCAGCCGACACTGCCGATGGGCAATCGCCCCGATGGCTTGATTGTGTCCCAGGCGCGGGACCGAGCGGCGATACACGATCTCGAAGATGCTTCCTTTGGTCCTGGCTGCGGCGTTCGCAGTTTGATTGAGTAAGCGTCGCATGTGGCGGTTGCCTTTTGGAGAGCGGTGGCTGTAGTTTACGCCTGCGCTCTCATCGTCGCCCGGGCAGGCACCGACCCACGAGGAGAGGCATTTCTCGGAAGGAAAGGTCGCTGCGGTTGGGCCGACTTCGGCAATGATCTGCTGCGCTGAGTCCACTCCCAGACCTGGCACCTCCGCCAGCCGCTCGACGGCATCTTGGTGCTCGCTGAGCAGACTGGCCATCTCCTTGTCCAGTTCGCCGATCTGCTCGTCGATCAATCGCAACTCCTCCAACGCCATCTTCAGCAGTCGCCGGTACACAGCGTTCAACTCCGTACAGGCACCGAGCGCGTCACACAACTGTTCCGGGGTGGCGCGCAAGCGTCCATCAGCCAAAGCGGCCAGAGCGGCTGGGTTGGTTTCTCCGTCAGCGAGCGCCTTCAGCATCCGCTGGGCACTAAGACCCAGCAGGTCGGAGACGAAGCTGGACAACTTGATGTGTGCCTCTTCCAGAAGAGACTCCAATTGGTTCTGCAGCCGTACCCGATCGCACCTCAACTGGTATTTCTTGCGCGTTACTGTCCGCCATAGACGCTGCTCGGCATCGGGCACAAAGCTCAGAATCAATTCCCGGGCCACCAGCCGCTTCACCAAGCGTTCGGCATCAGGGAAATCTCTCTTGCGTCCCCGTCGCCCGCGATTGGACTGCGCCTGCGCCAGATGCAACGTTCCGGATCTCCGCCTCGCGCCTTCTCGCTTCTCGCATAGCGGCTTCCAATATCTTTCCAGCGCTCCCCACACTGGTTTCCAATATTGTGCCGTCGATTCCATGACTACTTCCTCGACCTCTTGCTCGAGCAGCCACGCAGCCAGCGATCGCAGTTGTTCGGGGTTGCTGCCAAACTTCCGCCGCTCAAACCGGTACTCGCTGTCAACTTCCACGTCAGACGCAACCACTGCCAGCATCTTTTTATGAACATCGATTCCCGCTATTCTGTAGGACATCACTTCCTCCTGGCCGGGAGCGGAGAGCGTGCTGCGATACCTTAACCAGGCTCGCAGGCTATCGCCGCTCCTCCAGGGGAAAACAACGACGCCCAATTATTCGCTCAATCACGCACACTCCGGATCAGACATTTAAACAGCCTCGAATGCTCCAATGTAGCGTCGACCTCGCCGCTCCGAGCCGTTGCGATCTTACCTCGAAGTGATTTTCATCAGCTTTTGCGGGCCGCAGGCCCTAAAAGACATTTAAGAGTAAAAACTCACAGGAATTCTGGGCGTTTCACCTTTAAAAATATGGTGCACGGGCGTGGGCGTGGATTAGTGTGCCAGAACGACGGGGCGGTTGTAGCCGGTCATTTCTAAGTAGCCGACCCCTTTTAAAGGTGAACTTTCTTTGTGGCCTGAGAGGGAGATTGCTCCTTCCCAGTAGTTCGGAAGCCACTTGCTATGGCCGGGTAATTCCTGGGATTTGAGCGCGGTGACGGCTTCCAATTCAATGCCGAGTTTGGGGACAGAAATCTTCCAGCGGACAGGATACGTGGCGGAAGTTACGGGACTTTTCCAGGAATCGCTGAGGGGCGTAAGCGTGAAATCCGTGTGAGCGAGGTGGCGAGATTTTCCTTGCGAGTCGACGAAGGTTCCCGCGGAAAAGGGATCAATGGAGCCGTCTTTGCGGCGGAGTTGGAAAAGCATCAGTTCGGTATTGTCGGCGAGCTGAAGGCTGAACCAATCCCAGCCGGCTTGATTGGCATCAAGTTGATTGGTGAAGAATTCGTGATCCATCCAGGAGAGGCC
The DNA here is from genome assembly GCA_963826335.1 of Candidatus Acidiferrales bacterium. Lineage (GTDB taxonomy): Bacteria > Acidobacteriota > Terriglobia > Acidiferrales > UBA7541 > Acidiferrum. The sequence goes on from CAWGXB010000037.1 coordinate 121,995, forward strand.
AGAGGCTTGATAGGTTTTGCCATTCAGCGTAATCGAGCCGGAAGTTTTCAGACGCGTGAAGGAAATATAGTGAGAAGCGTGTCCGGGGGCTTCGGCTTTTTGGCTGACACCGTTTTCGCCGTGAATGACGGGCGGTTTTTCGGGATGCAGTATTAGCGCGAGGGAGAAGTGGTCGTCGACGGCGCTGAGCATTTGATCTGAGCCGTTCCAGGTGATTTGCCAATTGCCATTCCAGATGCGGAGAGCGGATTGATCGACTCCGGCGATACCGGGTCCGGCGCGATTGGTGCGCTCGGCATGATAGAAGACGCCAGCATCGAGATCGCTGAGAGCCAGGTGTGCGAGATAGAGGTCGCGGATATCCCAGGCGGATTGTGAAACGGGATCACGGTTGACAGCTTGTCGGAAGAAAGTAAGTTCAAAGCCGAAGGGATGGCCATCTGATGCGGTGAGGTTACCGGTGTAATACCACCACTCGGTCTGAAAATCAGGATGATTGAAGTGATCGCGCGGGAACTCGTAGCGATAGCCGGGTAGGGCGGATTGATACGGCGCTGCTGCGGGCTGGAGGAAGAGGAAAAGCGCGGCGCAAAGCAGGGCGCTACTCTTCATGGACCACCTCCAGGGGATTCAGGCGAACGGCGACGCGCGCGGGATAGAGTCCGGCGAGGACCGTAGCGAGAAACACCAGAGTAAGAGCGGGGAAGAGGATGGCGACGGGCCAATGGAAACGGATGGTCCAGCCGAAGGACTGCTTGTTGATAACGAAAACGAGAATCAGGGAGAGAAGATAGCCGAGGAGGAAACCGACGAGATTGGCGAGCAGACCGAGAAGGCCGGCTTCAACGAGGATCAGCTTGCGAATCTGCTGAGCGGAGGCGCCGAGGAAACGAAGTAGGCCGAGTTCGCGGCGACGGTCGATGACCAGAGCAAGAAGGGCGCCGGCGATGCCCATGACAGCGACGAAAACGGCGACGGCTTCGAGAGCGTAAGTGATGGCGAAGGTGCGGTCGAAAATGCGAATGGCTTCGGCGCGTAGATCGCGATTGGAGAAAACAAGGATGTGGCGGTCAGCAGCGAGTTGCCGAATGGCTTTGCGAACGGTGTCGGCGTTGGCCGAAGGAGTTAGAAAGACAGCGAGGTTGGAGGGAACGGGATCGGGGAGATAGCGAAGGGCGGTTTCGCGATCCATGAGGATATAGCCGCGTTCGGCGGAATAGTCCGGATAAACATCGGTAATGCAGAAATTGGCGCGGGCGGAGCCGAGGGAAAGTGTGATGGTGTCGCCGATTTTCACGTGATGCTTATTGGTGAAGGGTTCGCTGACGATGATGTTGTTGGCGCCGCGCAGTTCAGCGAGAACTGCCTCCGCAGGGCGGCCAGAAAAAAAATCGGAACTGCGATAGGAGCGCGAAGTGGTGAGTTCCATGGAAGCAAGGGTTACGGGCATGCCGTCGTAGGTGATTTCATGGGCACGGAGACGGTCTACCGAAGCGACGCCGGGAAGCGCGGCGATTTTTTCAGCGAGGTCCGGGGAAAGCGTGGGATGGCGATCTGCTGCGGGGCTGCCGGCGGGCCGGATGTAGAGATCGGCAGGAAGCTGGCCATTCATCCAGGTGACAACGGTCTGGCGAAAACTGCCGACCATAATGCCGACGGAAACCATCATGGCGATGGCGGTGGAGAGGGCGGCGACCAGGACGGAAGTGCGATTGAGAGATGCGGCGAGGCTGCGCGAGGCGAGAAGGCCCTCGGCGCCGAGAATTTTTTGGAGAGATTGCGCGGTGAGAGAAGACAGGAAGCTAACCAAGGCGGGAATGGCATAGGCTGCGGCGATGATGAGAAGAATAGTGGCGAGATAGCCGAAGAGAGGTTTGCGGGCGACGGCAGGAAGTTGAGAAGCGAAGCCGGCGGCGACAGCGAGAAGAATGGCGATGAGGAGATCGCGGGCCTTGTGCACTTGGGCAGTGTATTCGCGTCGGCCGCGAGACATGGCGTCGACAGGGGAAACGAGCATAGCTTCGCGCGCTGGCGAGGACGCAGATAAGACGGCAACGCCGACGCCTATCAGAATGGCGAGAGCAGCGGAGTGAGACGTCAGGTCGATGGAACCGGGACGACTGCTGACGTAGAGGGATTCAACGGTTAGAGACATCAGCTTTACGGCGCCAGCAGCCATGAGGCGACTGAGCGGAAGAGCAAGAAGAGCGCCGGCCAAGCCGAGGCAGGCCGCTTCGCCAAGAAAGGCGCTGAGGATGGCGGAGCGGCTACCGCCGAGAGCGCGCACAACGCCGATTTCGTTACGGCGACGAACCACGGAAATAGAAATTGTGTTGTAGATGAGGAAAGCGCCGACGACCAAGGCGATATAGCTGAGCAAACGCAGATTCCAGCGAAAAGCAGCGAGCATTTTGCGATTTTCGTTGGTGGCGGTGCCTTGCGGATGGACGTCGACGCCCGCGGGCAAGACGCTTTGAATGCGTTGTTGTGATGCGGTGAGATCGGCGCCAGCAGGGAGTTTGAGGAGGACACGATCGACGCGGGCAAAACGATTGAGGGCTTTTTGGGCGGCCGCGATGTCCATGAGGATGGCGCTGTCGTTTCCATTGGAGTCGGGATAGACGCCGCGCACGGTGAAAAGGAAAGTGCGATCGTTGACGAGAAGTTGGAGTTGGTCGCCGGGATTTTTTCCAAGGCTGGAGCCGACCCAGATGCTGGCGGGATCTTGCACGCGCTTCAGGGATTCAGCGGGGGAATCGTCGGAAGATTGCGCGGAAACATTTGCGGAGGCTTGAGAGATGTAGCGACTGCCTTCGGCGATGAGATCGAGACCAATGAGGGGAAGAGTCTGCTTGGATTCGGTGACCGTGGCGAAATCCTCGATGCGCGGAGAGATGCGAAGAAAGAAAGGTTGTGAGGACAGAGTGGCGAGCACGGATTCCGGGACACCGCCCGATGCGACGACCTCCAGATCATTGTCTCCGGCAAGCGTCTCCATGGAGGAGTGAAAGGAGCCGGTGGCGGCGTTCCCGGCAAGTTCGATGGCCAGCACGACAGCTACGCCGAGCGCAACGGCAAGGATGGTGAGCGTGAGGCGAACGGGCTCGTGAAAAAGCGGCCGGACCATCAAGCGGTAGAAGAGTTTGAAGTGGGGCATGTCAGCGGCGCTCAATGGATTCGATGCGCCCATCGCGGAGTCGCACGAGAGTGTCGGCAATGGCGGCGGCTTCCTGGCTGTGAGTGGCGAGAATCGTGGCGGTGTTTTGTTCGCGAGTGAGGCGCTGCAGAAGATCAAGGATCAAAGTACCTGTGGTGGTATCGAGATTGCCGGTGGGCTCATCAGCGAGTAGGAGCTTTGGCGAATGCACCAGAGCGCGAGCGATGGCAACGCGCTGCATTTGACCGCCGGAGAGCTGGTGAGGATAACGATTGCCGAGGCCATCGAGTTCGACCCAGCGTAAACGTTCGTCGGCTGTGGCGCGGGCATGGGGAAAGCCAGCGAGCAGAAGAGGAAGTTCGACATTTTCGTAGACGGTGAGGGTGTGGAGGAGCTGGAAGGACTGGAAGACGAAGCCGACTTTGTTGCGGCGCAGGATTGTGAGGGAGGAGTCGTCGAGGCCGGAGGTGGACACGCCATCAATGAGGACGGTGCCGCGGGTGGGGAAGTCCATGGCGCCGGCAAGATTGAGGAGGGTGGATTTGCCGCAGCCGCTGCGTCCGACGAGAGCCAGGAGATCGCCGGCGGCGACGTCGAGTGAAATGTCCTGGAGGGCGGGAATGGGCTGGCCGTCGGTGGCGTATTCCTTGGAGATATTTTGTAGAGAGAGGATGGGCATCAGTGTTCGCAAGAGAAGTGGCCTATTTGAGTCTCTGAAAAGACTATACAAGATGGCGGCGTAAAGCCGCCTCTACCGAGGTGGGACACACGTAAGTCCAAGAACCCCGCCCGCAAAGACGGCGTGTGGGGCTCTCGGCGCCCGAGGTCCAATTTCATACGACAGCGAGCAAGATCACTGCAAAACAAAAATAGAGAGGCTCTGGGCGGGCAGACGAAGGTGAAGCGTGCGAGAGGAGATGTCCGCCTGGGCGTTGCCGAGCAAGAGGGAGGCGCCGGCCGCGCCTTGTGCGGGAGTATCGCGAAGGGGAACGTTCAGGTCACGCGGCTGGGATCCATTGTGAAAAGCAATGACGAGTTGTTCTTCTTCGGTGTCGCGCAAAAAGACATAGGAAGTGTCATCGGAGGAAAGATGCCAGAGTTGGCCGCTGCGCAAGGCCCCATGGTCGCGTCGCAGGCGCAGAAGTTTTTGGACATAGGCGAAGACTTCCTGCTGCTCGGGCGTTCTTCCTTGCGCCGTGAAAACGCTCTTTTCGTCTTCGTGCCAGCCGCCGGGGAAATCGCGCCGATTGTCCGGGTCATTTCCTCCCGGCATGGCGATTTCATCGCCGTAATAGAGTTCGGGAATGCCGCGAAGGGTAAGGGTTAGAGCAAAAGCGAGTTTTAGTTTGGCGATGGATGATCCGGGCATGCTGGCAAAGCGCGGAACATCATGATTGGCAAAAAAGGAGACGAGGAAATCCGGATGAGGGTACAGAGAATCCTGGCGCAAAATATTAGGGATCTTGCCGGCCGGAGCCTGCTTTAATAAGACGTCGCGAAGAGTAAAGAAGGTTGGGAAATCGAAGACGGTGGTGAGTTGCGTGTCGATGCCGTCCCAGCCCTTGTGGCCACCAACAAAAAAAGAAGTGACGGTGGGATCGGGATGAAAGACTTCGCCGATGGTGGACAGGCGCGGATAGTATTTGCGCAGGCCGGAATGCCACTCCGCCCAGAATTTTCGCGGGACGTAAGGAAACGTGTCGATGCGGAATCCGTCGAGACCGGAAGATTCCGCCCACCAGATACTGTTTTGGATGAGGTATTCGACGACGAAAGGATTTTCTGTATTCAGGTCGGGCAAAATGCCGAAAAACCAGCCATTCGTCAAGTTAGCGCGCATCTCCGGCGGAGTGTGAGGATCCTGCAGGGATTCGAAGAGATCGTTGGTGACGTCTTTTTTGCTGGATTGGCCATAGAAATCGGGTTTCAACGGCGAGGCGGAGGATAAATGATCGTTAGCGGTTCCGTGGAACCAATCAGGCGTGGGCGGATTGGAGACCCAAGGATGCAAGGGACCGACGTGATTGGGGACGACATCGAAAAAGACTTTCATGTGCAGTTTGTGCGCCGCAGCCACCAGATCCTGATAGTCCTGCAAAGTGCCGAGATGGGGATCGACGGCATAGAGATCGACGGCGCCGTAGCCGTGGTAATCCTGAGTGGCGCCATTTTTGACGATAGGCGTGAGCCACACAGTGGTGACGCCGAGATCTTTCAGGTAAGCGAGATGATCCTGCACGCCGCGCAAATCGCCGCCGTGCCACGCGCGAGGTTTGGCGCGGTCATGCGAGCCGGGAAATTCCGCAGGTTCATCGTTGGTGGGATCACCGTCGGCGAAACGGTCGGGCATGATGAGATAGAGGACGTCGTCGAGGGACAGTCCCTGATTTCTGGCGAGGATTTGTTTTCGCGAGGCGAGAGGCAATTCGAAGGAAGTTTGACCTTTGGGCGTGGTGACGCGACAGACAGCCGTGCCGGACTTGAGGTTCGGATTGAGTTTCAGCCAGACGAAGAGGTAATGGCCATCGGCCGTGGATTGCGTACGACTGACGATCACGTCGGGCAGGTTGCAATTGGCGTGGGTGACCTGAAGATTTTTTCCGATGAGCAGGAGCATGACATCGGGAGTGAGATTGACCCACCAGTTCGGCGGCTCGACTTTGGTGATGGAGGGTGCATCGGGATTGGGATTTTCCTGGGCGAGTGCCGGAAGCGCGGGGCAGAAGAGCGCCGCAGATTGCAATACGAGCGCAAAAATGAAGCAAACGAGAGCAGGAACTCTACGAGGCATACTGGACATAAGCATTTCCCCGCGAGCTTAGCAGATTTGAAGAGTGGGACCGCGCGAAATCAGTTGGCATCCTGGAAGAGGAGTTTGCCAAACGCGGCGGGCACATGAAAACTCGGCTTGGGGGTGAAGGTGGGGCTCCACGCGCAGTAGAAGCGCGGCTCGGTTTGACCTTCGATGCGATAGAAATTGGCGCGCCACGGGTGATTGGGGTCGAAGGCAGGAGTGAGGCTAGACATGGGGATGGCGAGTTCCGCAGTCCAGGTTTTTGCGGAAGCATTCTGGACGACGCGGCGATGGAGTTTGCTGTGGAGTTCCTGAATGGCGCCATGAGAGACGTCGAGATCGATCCAAAAGCCATTGGGAGCGACTTCAAATTCCTTGTATTTTAAGGGATCGCTGGAATCGGGCTGAAGAAAAGTTTCAGCAACGTCGCGGTCCCAGAGTTTGTCGCGCCAACCATCTTCGCGGGCGTCGGGGTATAGATTGAGATCGCGATAGTTCGCATGGAAGCGGAGGAACAGAGTTTCGGGCGTCCAGAGCAGGCGCACTTCTGTGGCCCTGCCGGGATCGGGGTTTTCGCCGCGCCAGTCCTGATCGAAGTGAAGAGGGGGCGCCGCGTCCCAAGCAGACTTTTGCGGAAAGCCGTCGGCATCGGGAGATTGCTTCAGGCGCAGGGCGGTAGCGGTGGGCAAGTTTTTTTCGTTCAACTGGGGTTCATCCTTCGCTGACTGGACATTGTAATCCAGGGCCATGGCAAAGCTGGCGGCAAAAAGGCAGGTTAGGAAAATTGTGCGGAAAGGGACGAGCTTTAGTTGGTGGCTGATCGGGATCATAGGTTGCAGTCTCCGTGGTGCTAAAGAAAACGAAATCCTGGGGGCGGAAGCCAGATTCATTTTAGAGCCGGTCGCGACAACGGGGCGCGAAAAACGCCAAATCCATTTCCTCAGGGGCTGAAGCCCAGTGGCAGCCAAGGCAGTTGATGTCGGAGCTAAAGTTCCGACCCCCTAAAGGTTCTTCCGCAAACTGTAAAGGCAGGCTCTCTCAACTGTGATACCGCGCCACTTCGTTGAGTGAGGCGTCGGTCGAAAAGCGGCGGCTAGCCGCCGCACTCCAAAGTTCTATATCAGGAAGCGTTTCGGGGCAACCCGGTGGGCCGGCTATCCGGCCAGCAGACTCATTGCGCACCGAGGGACGAGGCCAGCGGGAGGCGAACGCCGCCGCATGCTAGCATCAAAATCAGAGAGAAAAGCGGCATTTCCGCGGAGGAGAATCACCGTGCAACGCCAGAGCAGCGTCGAGGTAAGAACCCAGCCGAAGCGCCGGTCTCCCGAAGAATTTCAATTTGTAAAGCACCGCGTGGAAGCGGGCGTAACGCGCATGACGCTGAACCGCCCGGAGCACAACCTGTTGAATGAACAGATGCTGCGGGAACTGGCGGATGGGATTGCGTGCGTAGCGGAACGTGAGGATGTGAAGCTGATCGTGCTGGATTCCGCGTGCAAGATATTTTGCGGCGGTATCGACGTGGGGGAATATACGTCGGAGCGCGTGTTCCAGATGGTGGACGCGTTTCACGCTGTGTTTCTGGGAATTTTGGAAAGCTCGAAGCCGGTGATGTGCGTGGTGAACGGGCCGGCGATTGGCGGAGGCGCGGAACTGGCGGCGTTCGGGGACCTGGTGGTGGCCACGCCCAGAGCGCGATTCGCGCAACCGGAAATTACCATCGGGGTATTTCCGCCACTGGCAACAACGATTTTGCCGTACCTGGTGGGACCGAAAGTGGCGCTGGAACTGGTGCTGCTGGGAGAAGCGGTGACGGCGGAACGAGCGCACGAATTGGGGCTGGTGAACCGGCTAGTGCCGGAGGCGAAGTTGGAACACACGGTGAATGACTTGATCGAGCGAGTGACCAGCCATTCGGGGCCGGTGCTGACGATGGCAAAGAAGGCGATTCTTGGCGGAATGGGACTGTCGTTGCGCGACGGGCTGAAAAATTCCATGAGCATTTTTCTGAATGAGCTTTACCGGCTGGAAGATGCGCAGGAAGGGCTGCGGGCGCTGGTGGAAAAACGGAAGCCACACTGGAAGAATCGCTGAGTTTATCCGAGGAGATAATTCTTGGGCATGCGAATTTGAAGTGAAGGCTTCGGCGGGTAGCGATAGCAGAATTGGGGCTGGCATGAAAGCCAGCGCTACATTTAAGACTAAGAACTAGGCGCTCGTATTTGTCTGTAAACGGTGAAGCCGTTGCCCCCGTAAACATTTACAACCATAAGAGAGAGAGAGGGAGAGATTCCTCCCTCTGCGGGCTCCGTTCGGAATGACAAGATGAGGACTTTTGCGCCGGCCGTGAAGGCGTGCCCTTCCGAGGTACGCAAGATCTCGCAGAGTCGAACTCGATTTCAGATTAAGAGAGGCTGTGGCCGTTGCACTGGAGGACGCCGAGGTAGGCGCGCCAGGGGCCGACGGCTTCGCGGTATTGGTGCGCCATGATCCTGGAGATTTGGTGGAGATGAGTGAGGTCATGAGCGGCCCAGGTGGCCAGGTGCTGAGAGAGTGTGACGGGCCCGAAGGCGGGATGGCGTCCTCGGCGCTCGAGGTCTTCCGGCCGCAAATTCAAAGCACGTAGTTGGTTCAGGCTTTCCGAGCGTGCGCGAGCAAATTCATCCAGTAATTGCGGAAGTGACTTACCTTGGCTGGCGCGCACGTGTCCCTGGCGATCGAAAGGTTCGAAGGCGCGAGCTTCGCCAAATTGCAGAAGAAACTTTGCGCGAGGAATCCAATCGGCTTGTTCGCCGTAAAGTAGATGTGCGACGACATCGAACGCGCTCCAAGTGTCTGGGCCTTCATTGCAGAACGTCCAGGTTTCCGGAAGATTGCGTAGAAGCGTATCGAGTGAAGCAGGGGTGCGAGTGAGCAGCGATATGGTATCGGACAAGTTATGCGGCATGATGCGCCTCGATTCGTAGACAGAAAGTCTCTGAGGTGGCGATTTTATCTCTTGCGGGACCGCGCGTCGCGTGCGTGATGTGGAAGGATGGAGCCATATTGGCGTGAGGAAATCAGCGCTATGATATGGATCGAGATTGAAGACAGGAAATGAGATGAGCATCGAACAAGATCTCGAGAAGATTGCACTGCAGGAGAAGCGGCTGCAGTTCAAGAACTTTGACGCGGAAATGGCATGGGCTGTGGGCAGCGCGCTGAAGGCTGCTGCCGAGAAGCGCCGCGTTGCCGTGGCCATCGATATTCAGGTGAGCGGGCACACGCTGTTTTCGTATGCGATGGCGGGAACGACTCCAGATAATTGGGAATGGATGCGGCGGAAACGCAACGTGGTGATGCGCTACCGTCGCAGTTCGTACGCGATCGGGCTGAAGCATCAGCACGCCGGCACAACTCTGGAGAGCGGCGGGCTAGATACGAAGGATTATGCCGCGCATGGAGGGTGCTTTCCGATTCTTCTGGAAGGAACGGGATGCGTCGGGACGATCACAGTTTCAGGGTTGCCGCAGCGCGAAGATCATGCGCTGGTGGTTTCGGTGCTTCAGGAATATTTGCATTTGACGGGGGAAGACCTGGGGCTCGACGGGGCCACAGCGTCTTAACGAAGAGGCCAGCGCCGTAGAATCCGTGTGCTAGCAAAGAAGAAATGCCCTACCGGCTAAACAGGCTGCAAGACAAATGACAGAACCGCTTCATGATGGGTTGAAGAGCGTGCCGCTATAAGGGACTCAGAGCTGGCATGAAAGCCAGCGCTACATTTAAGACCAAGGCCGCGCCGCTTTACTGAACGGACCGGCAAATAGGGAGCAAGGGCTCGAGGAAATCAGCGCAGTGCTCTTAGTAGATCCTGCAGGACGATGGTCACGGGGATCTGCGCAATAATCACAGGAAACGCCGGAATCGCTATCGCAAGCGCCAGGGGAATCAGATCCTGTTTGCCCGCGGGGAAAGGGTTGAGCTGCTCAATCTTTTCGTAACTCTGGCCATAGTCCGCGAGCGTGCTGCTCTCGGGTGCCAGGAGAAATTCGGATTCGTGACCGGCACGATGGAGAATCCATTTCTGGTGAAACTCAAGGCTATGCAATTGTCCGAGGATGCCGTATTCGAGGATGCCTCTACGGCGCAAAGCTGCGAGACGGGGGACAAAGAAGAGCAACGGGCCAAGCGCAACAAACGCGACGATCACTGCGAGAGCGATGGTTGGCATCATGAAGTTTTTCAAGTGGGCGCCATGATGAAGGATGTCGTACCGCCAGGTTGCTCCAATTACTGCTGAGGCCGCAAAAGTGATCGGCGCGAAGACCCCAGGGGTGAGGCTGAGGAACCCGAGGCCGCCATGTCTGTCGGGATGCGTCGGGACCAGCTTTAAATTGCGCCGAGATAACTTGAACGCGAAAATCACCCAGAGTAACCATTTCCAGAGACTAAGGCCTAGCAGGAACTGAAAAATCGGCGCACTCACCAGAACGGCGTACCAGCCGGCGGCACTTAGTTGAAGGTTGGCCGCTGATCCTCGCGCAAGCCACGGAGTGGGGTCCACCAAACCCTTGTACGAGGCTGCGGTGTGAATAACGAGAAGCACGAGGACAACAAGTTCCGGAAGAAATGAATCCCGGAAACGTATCAGCTTAGCAATCACGCCATCCATGTGTTCGAGGTCCGACGCGTCCAGAAGGTGGGCGTGGCGGATATGAGCCATAACGGCGCGGAATCGCGCTTCCATGAGAAGCTCACCGAACAATAGAACGGGAACAGCGATGAGCAGGCGAGCGTGAACTCGATAGTCCCTGAGCAGGGAATCCAAGCCCGGGAAATTCAGCAGGGCGGTAAGCAGAAGCAGAGGCAGCCAGGTGAAGACGATCAGAACCGTGATGCGGCGGCCGAGATTCCAGCCATTCGGGTGAATCAGTCCGAGCGATTGCTGCGCGCGATAAAACGGACCGCCTCGAACGAAAGAATCTTCAGCGGGAGCATGGCTCGGACTGGAATCCGCGTTTGTGTGCATGAGAATCCCCGTACATAGTCCCGCTGGATTGAGGAGGGTGTAATTGTCAAAAATGACAGCTTGCCAGTGGCGATAGATGAGGACAAATTGAGAGCGTTGCAGCCTGTGACTGCAAGGGATGAGATGGAAATGTAGTCAGAAGCGCCACGAACAAATCGTTGCGAAGGGGGAGCCGAAAGGCTGGGCGGCTGACGGCTCCATTCGCATTGGCAACAAATTTAGCGGGACCGCGTTCGGCGCCGCACGCTACCGACAAAGCCAACGAAGCCCGTGCCGAGGAGGAGCAACGAGGACGGTTCCGGCGAGGTAACTGGCGAATCCTGGACAGTCATAAGATATTCGTCGGTACACACATCCGGCTGGCCTACTACCTCCGCACAAAGACTCGATGCGTTGACGCCGAAATCGCCATCGGTCTCACCAACGTCGTCGTGAGTTATGTAGTCGATGGAAAACAGGCAGGAGGCGCCGGCCGCGAGGGTCTTGAAGCGGCAGTTGTCCTGGTCGATGACGGAGTTGGCAAAACTATCGGTAGGATCACCCGTACCTGTAAAAAAAGCGGCGCCACCGGCGAAGTTGTTAATGGAGGCGTCGGCGTCGGTGCTGTTGGTCAAAGTAAATACGACGGTGAGGGTGTTGCCCTCGAGGACGGTGAGCTTGGTCGTGTCCCTCACAAGGGTCACGCCATCAGCTCGGCTGATGGAAGCAAAAGAGAGAGCGGCAAGGGCGGCCAACGCACAGACTTGTTAAAGTTTTGCAACTGGGCCGCCAGACTCGGAGTGATTGCAAACACGGACCTTAGAGGGATATTGATTTCATGAAGAGGCGAAACTATGCACAATTCCGGCGAAACGCTGCATATGTCGATTTTTCTTCGCCTTTTGAAAAAGGCCGACAGTCGGGACTGATGCGAACTGCCGGCTCAAACGGTATTGGCGCCAGTGTCCGCGACGTAAAAGAATCCGTTGGAAGCATTCGGGAAAATCGTGTCATCCGGGTTGCCGGTGATTGGCAGGCCATTCGTTCCCAGTAGAGAGAGGAACGTTTCGGTCTGGCTGACGGTGCCGGGATTGGAGATGAAAGCGATTTTCTGGTCGGCCTCGCCCGTCAGCGCGAGAAGGCCAGTATTGGTGAGCTTCAGGGAATCAGAATCCGTGATGGTGACGGAAGTGGGCAAACCGGTGGCGAGATTAGTGCCCGTGAACGTGGAATTGAGGATGGGGCTGATCTGCAGCGGGGAGTGCAAGCCGCTCGTGAGTTTAACGATAACGGCGTCAGTGCCACTGGCAGGATTCGTTTCGCTGATGAAGATATTGCCGTGAGTGAAGACGATGTCATCAAAGCCGCGGTTGGCAACATTCGTGTAGGTGCTGCCGTAGGTGTAGGGAGTGGTGGCGTTGGTTACCGGATTGATGACCGTCAGAGCCGAGTTGCCATCATTGTTCTGAAGAGCCCAGACAAGGCCGGAAGTTGGGTCGATGTTCAATCCATCGACATTGCCCTTGATGGTCCAGGTATTGAGAACCGCGCCCGAGGGCGAATAGCGGACGACAGTGCTCGAACCGCTGGCGCCGGCGGTGTCGGCTCCATTTTGATAAGCGATCCAAAGCGAGCCATCGCCATAGGTGACGGAATCGGGCGAGGTGCCGCTAACAGCGGTGCCAGTGGCAAAAACATGGATGGTGTAGGTTGGGTCGGCGAGAACGCAAGACGCGAAAAGGAAACTCAGAGAAAAACAAGACGCGAGCAAAAAGCGAAAGCGGATCACGTGGCCTCCGGTGGTGGGCAGGCTATGCTAAGGGGCCCAGTGTTTCGGCAGGATGAAAAAACTGCGAATATCCTTTCAGGCGGCCGACGCCGGAGTTAGCGATCGAGAGTTCGCGTGTGCGGACGCGTGGCGGCAATGTAGGCGAACGAGCCGCAACCCTGGAGGGGTGAGCGAGAGATCAATAGATTGACCAGGTGCCTGGAGTGGCGATTTCTAGTAAGTGGCGGTCTGGGTCGCGAAAGTAGAGGCTGGTGCCACCCAATTCCCACGTAATCTTCTCTTCCACCGCTATTCCTCTGGCATAAAGCCACGATTCCCAATTGGCCAGTTCGGCGGAGGCGACAGCGAACGCGAGGTGCAATTCGCCATCGCCATCGTGAGGAGACTGAATCGCGCGTGAAGCGCCTTTCTTGAAGAGCAGCAACACCTGATGGGTGCCAGCGTGCATCGCGCAACCACGGTCAGCAAACTCTTTGATGACAGAAAATCCAAACGTTTCCTGGTAGAAGCGAACGGAGCGAGGCAGGTCGCTGACGTACAAAGAGGATTCAAGAATGCCATTGGTTTTTGGGGGCATGGTTCCTCCTGGCTGAGCATCAAACCCTAGCATATCGCTGGAAACCTGATAAACGGTTTCGCGCAAAGCACGCGGGGGTGCGAAAAACGGGGCGATTCATTGACAGTGCGGGAAGCGCGCCGTAAACTGAATTTACAATTTGCAGGCTCGAGAAGTGGGGAAGTGCCGTGAAAATCGGCCGCGGTCCCGCCACTGTGATCGGCTTCAAAGCCGTCAGCCAGGCTACCCTCTCAAGCCGCATCGGTTGCGCGCCCTTCGCGAGAGAGGAAGCATCCGGGATGGCCCCTGAACTCTCGAGGGGCTTTTTTTTGTTAAGAACGATCTCGCACAGCTCTCGTCAGGAGAGATTCGTGCCACGATTTGGATGCAAAAGCGGCCTGCGAGCCGTTCTGCCGGCATTGACGCTGCTGTTTTTGTGCGCGGTGAAGGTTGCGGCGCAGGCGAACGCGAACGCCGTGAAGTCGACAGCTGCGCAGCCCAGCACGCATGAAGTTGTGGATGAAGTTGGCCGCACCGTGCGCGTTCCGCTGGTGCCAACGCGTATCGTTTCGCTGGCGCCGAATCTGACGGAGACAGTGTACGCATTAGGACTGCAGGATCGGCTTGTGGGCGACACGGACTATTGCGACTATCCACCGGAAGCGCAGAAAAAGGCGAAAGTAGGCGGAGCGATCAATCCGAACCTGGAACAGATCGCGGCGCTAAGACCAGACCTGGTGCTGGTGACAAAAGATTTGAACCGGCTGGATACTGTGCGCGCGCTGGATACGCTGGGGATTCCGAGTTATTCGACGGACGCGGCGCATACGATCGACGGAATTATTTCGTCGACGGAAAGGTTGGCTGACATCCTGGGAGCGGCGCAGGCCGGCAAAACAGTGGGCGACGATTTGAACCACAGGCTGGCGACACTGCAAGAGGAGCTGAGGTCCGCGCCGGCGACACATGTTCTGTTTGTGGTGTGGACCGAGCCGCTGATATCGGCGGGAAAGAATACATTTATTGCGGATGCGCTGCGCAAGGCAGGAGCGATATCGATTGTGGACTCGACGCAGGATTGGCCACAGATGAGCTTGGAAGAGGTGGTGCACCTGCAGCCGGATTATCTGGTGTTCGCGGCGGAGCACACGGGAGCGGGAACGCGAGCGTTTGAAAAGTTGGTGAACCGGCCGGGCTGGCAACTGCTGAATGCGGTGCGGAACCGGCATTATGCGGTAATCAGCGATGCGGTGAACCGGCCGGCGCCGCGCATCGTCTCCGCGATTGAGGACCTTGCGCACCAGTTGCATCCTGCGTCGTTTCAGGATGCGCCGAGCCCAGAAAAGGAAATCGTGCCCACGAACAGTACAAGCCCTGCACATCATCCGCATGCGGCATTAGTCGCGCCGGAATTTTATGGCGGCGGTTGCGGGACGGAGTCTGCATGCGCCCTTTGACGCTGGAACGATTGCTGCTGCGTTGCGGGCTTCTGGTGTTGATTTTATTTGGGGTGGTAGTGGTGTCGCTGAAGATGGGCGCGGTGCAAGTGTCGCTGTACGGATTGGGCCGCGACTTGATTCAGGTGCTGCTGGGGCGAGCTTCCGCGATTTCGACGGACTACGGAATGATCGTGCTGGATATACGGCTGCCGCGCATTCTGCTGGGAATCGTGGTGGGAGCTTCGCTGTCGGTTGCGGGAGCGAGTTTTCAGGCGCTGTTGCGGAACCCGCTCGCGGATCCGTATGTGCTGGGGATTTCATCAGGAGCAGCGCTGGGAGCCATCATTGCGTTGATCGCCGAAAGCCACATGGCGATTTCACCGGAGCTGGCGGGATTGATTACGCCGTTCGGTGCGTTCATCGGGGCCGCGGTCACTATCGCCGCGGTTTATCTGCTGGGGATGCGCGACGGGCAGATTGAAAGTAGTACGTTGCTTTTGGGCGGAATCATTTCGGCGTCGTTTTTGTCGGCGGTGATCATGTTTTTGATGACGACGCTATCGGGAAGCAACCTGCGCGGCACGGCGTTCTGGTTGATGGGCGATTTATCGACGCCGCAGCCAAAGACGCTGCTGTACCTGCTGGGCATTGGATTTCTGCTGGCGGCTGGCGCGATTTACACGACGTCGTCTGATTTGAATCTGTTGTTGGCCGGGGAAAAAGAAGCGATGCACCTGGGAGTGGAAGTGCGACGGGTGCGAATTGTGGTCTATATCGCGGCGTCGATTCTGACGGGCTTAGCCGTTTCCGTGAGCGGAGCGATTGGTTACGTGGGGTTGCTGGTGCCACACGTGATGCGGCTGATTTTTGGTTCTGACCATCGCATGCTAATACCGGCGTCGGCGCTTGGCGGAGCAATCGCGCTGGTGATTGCAGACACGCTGGCGCGGACAGTGGTTGCGCCTTCGGACCTGCCTGTTGGAGCGATGACGGCGATGGCCGGCGCGCCGCTGTTTATTTATTTGCTGCGCAGGAGGATTGCATGAGTAGCCCGCTGCGGTCTCCTGTACCTTCGCCGGCGGGCGCGGATCAGCCACGTGCGGGATCGGATGTGCGGTTAAGCGTGGAACAAGTCAGCTACGCGTATTCGCCGAATCCTTCACAGGCGCCGCTATTTACGCTGGAGGCGCTGAGCTTCCAGGCGAAGCCGGCGGAAATCGTGGCGATTTTGGGGCCGAACGCCAGCGGCAAGTCCACCTTGTTGAAACTGATTTCGGGCGAGCTGCAGCCAATGTCCGGCAGGATTTTCCTGAACGGATTCGAGACGCACACGCTGCCGGCAAAAACACGGGCGCAGCGAATCGCTTTGGTGCAGCAGGAAAGCAGGCTGCTGTTCCCGTCAAGGGCGTGGGAATTTGTGCTGCAGGGGCGGCACCCCTATGGGCGCGGGTTGCGTTTTGAAAATTCGGACGACGTGTTGATTGCGGAAAACGCGCTGGCGCAAACCGGGGCGACACACCTGAGCGATCGTTGGATGGACAAAATATCCGGCGGCGAGAAACAGCGAATCATTCTGGCGCGGGCGCTGGCGCAACAGCCATTGTTGTTGCTACTGGACGAGCCCACGCTGCATCTGGATATTGGCGCGCAAGTGGATCTGCTGGCGTCGCTGAAGCGGCTGGCGGCGGAGAACCGCTACACCGTGGTGGTGGTGACGCACGAATTGAATCTGGTGGGCGAATATGCGGACCAGGTGGTGCTGCTGCAGAAAGGGAAATGTCTGCGAGTGGGGCCGCCGGCGACGGTGTATCAACGCGAATTGCTGGAGCAAGTGTTTCAAGCGCCGCTGAGCGTAGACATGACGCCGTCGGGCCGGCCGCGCGTAACGCTTTTTTCGAAGACGTAGAAGTAGAGGGACTTTACGTTAACCCCAACCCGGTTGTCGCTTGCGTGCAGCCGACGCTGACAATCCACAGCGGGCTTTGCCCCTTTTACTTACCGCAGACCTCGTGCACGGGAAGACGGTGAAATACCGTCGCCGCCGCGCGACTGTAAGGCAGATGCAGCGCTCGCCGGCCACTGTGGAGCAATTAGCCACGGGAAGGCCGCGAGAGAACTCAGACGTTATTTGCTCAGCGACGGCTGAGCGGATGAGGCGAGTTCGATTCTGCCAAGCCAGGAGACCGGCGAGGTCGGCAGCCAGAGTGATTTGTTCATTTGTTTTGATTGTGCGCTGGCCAACCTTTGAGCTCCCGCGCGTGAGGGAGCGGAGGAACCATGAAAACTCTTCGCCTTGTTGTCTGCCTGTATTTGCTTTTTGTTAGTCCCGCTCGTGTTTTACCGCAATCCCAGCCAGCCGATGGTCATATCAGTGGACATTTAACAGATCCCAGTGACGCCGGTGTTGGCGGCGTTCGCGTAACCGCGCAACTGGAAAATGCAGCGGATGCGCCGGTGTGGTCGGCGACTTCTTCGACCGACGGTGCTTACGATTTGTCGGTGCCGGCGGGACGCTACCACGTGCATTTTTCTCGCGACACTTTCGCGCCGCGCGATGCGACGGTGGAATTGGCACCGGGAACGACGCGGACACTGAATTTTCGGATGGAGTTGCAGGCGCTGTCGGACCAAGTGCTGGTGACGGCGCAAGCGGAGCCGATTGGCGCGCAGCAATCGTCGGCGCCGAGCAGCATTGTTGGACGGGAGGAGATCGAGCGGCGGCAATCGGTGTTCGTTCCGGATTTGCTGATCTATACGCCGGGTGTGGCGTTTGGCCGAACCGGTGCGAATGGGACGGCATCGATTTTTCTGGATGGCGGGAATTCCAACTTCACGAAGGTTCTGGTGGACGGTACGGCGATCAATCCGCCGGGAGGCGCGGTGGATTTCTCGATATTGACCACGGACAATGTGGACAAAGTGGAAGTGGTGCGCGGAGCGGAGAGCGCGATTTATGGAACGGACGCGGTTTCCGGAGTGGTACAACTCATTTCTCACCGTGGCAGCACAGCAGTTCCCGCGTTCAGCATTTTTTCGGAAGGCGGAAGCTTCTCCACGTATCGTGGCGGCGCCCAGATTTCCGGAATGGCCGGACATTTCGATTATGCGGGAGCGGCTTCGTATTTTCAGACGGATGGTGAATATCCGAACAGCGATTTCATCGATCGCACATTGTCGGGGAATTTCGGCTATGCGATCAGCGACACCAATCAACTGCGGTTGACGGTGCGCAACAATTCGGGCGATGCGGGCATTCCGGGGCAAATTGCGTACACCCCGCCGAGTTTGTACCAGCGGTATAACCAGGAATTGTTCAGCGCCAACGCGAGGTGGGATTTCGCGACTGGTTCGCACTGGCAAAATGAGTTGATGGGAGCGGAGGCGTATACGCGGCAACACAGTTTTAATCCCACGCAGAGTTTTTACGCCACCGATCCATTCGCGTTCTGCCCGCAAACAAATGCGAGTGCGGTGGCGACGGCGGAGTTTTGCGACTATGTGTACGATTCGTTGTATTCGTACAACGTCGCGAGCGTGACGGCGCAGACGACTTACAGCATTCAGAAGTTCGCGGCGACCGCCGGCTATCAATACACGGTGGAAAACGGATCTATTTATTACCTTCCACAGCCACACGTGCGGCGGAACAATCAGGCGGGCTATCTGGATTTTCGGTATTTGCCGATGTCGCGGCTGGCGTTCGATTTTGGGGCGCGCGCCGAAGCCAATGGCTACTACGGAACGCGAGTGGTGCCGCGTGTAGGAGGAACTGCGTTTCTGCGTTACGGGAAAGGATTCTGGGGCGACACGCAACTGCGTATGTTTTACGGGCAGGGAATCAAGGAGCCGCGATTTGACCAGACCTATGGCACCGACGTGTGTGATCCCGGAAATCCAAATCTGAAACCGGAAGCGAGCAAGAATTGGAGCGCGGGGCTGGATCAGAAATTAAGTGGAGGCCGCGTCAAGCTTTCCGCGAACTATTTTTATTACCGTTTTTACGACGTCGTGAGTTTCGGCGAAGCGGTGGGGCCGCCGGGTTGTCCTTTTTTCGGCAGCTATTTCAACACGGACCTGGCGTTTTCACGGGGGGCGAACGTTTCGGGCGAACTGCGGGCGACAAAGTGGCTGTTCGTTGCCGGGAATTACACCTACGACGACACGCGGGTGCTGAAATCGCCGAATGCTTCGGACCCGGCGGAGATTGCAGGCAATCGACTGATCCGACGGCCGCTGAATTCCGGATCGATCACGGTGACCGCTGCTTATCGGGGATTTAACGCGGTATTCGCCGGCTATTTTGCGGGAGTACGTACGGATAGCGATTTTCTATTTCTCGGCTTCACGCGCAACCCGGGTTACGCGCGATTCGATTTCTCGACGAGCTATACTTTCTATCGCGGGCTTTCCATTTATGCCCGTGCTACCAACTTGTTCGACAAACAATATCAGGACGTACTTGGCTATCCTGCTTTAGGCCGCGATGCGCGCATTGGACTTCGCTACCAATTCTCAGGCCGGAACTAGACATGGCGTTCCCGGTTATATTCGCGTGGAGCGGAGGAAAAGACAGTGCCATGGCGCTGCACTGCCTCTTGCGGGACCCTAAATTTGAAGTGGCCGGCTTGTTGACGACCGTCACGGAAGGCTACGAACGCATCAGCATGCATGGAGTGCGGCGCGAACTTCTGGAGCAGCAGGCAGCGTCGATCGGCTTGCCGCTGGAGGAAGTGCGCATTCCGCCGCAATGCCCCAACGCTATCTACGAATCCCGAATGGCGGAGGCAATGCTGCGCTACCGGGATCGTGGAATTCTCCACCTAGGTTTCGGGGATATTTTCCTGCGGGATTTGCGCGCTTATCGGGAAGAAAAACTGGCACACGCGGGGATGTCCGCCATTTTTCCGCTGTGGGACGTTGATACCCGCGAACTAGCGGGGCGCTTCATGGCCGACGGGTTTCGCGCCAGGACCGCTTGTATCGATCCGAGGAAACTCGACAAATCATTCGCCGGCAGAGAATTGGACGCCGACTTTTTTCGGGACTTGCCGATCGAAGTCGACCCGTGTGGAGAAAACGGCGAATTCCACACCTTTGTTTTTGATGGGCCTATTTTCCGCTGGCCCGTGCCAGTTGTGACGGGGCAAGTCGTAGAGCGCGATTCTTTTGTGTTTTGCGATTTATTACCGGATTCTCGAGGAGAGAAACAATGTCCGAGCGTTTAAATCAAGATTCAGACGTGAGATATCTGCGCATTTTCGTGATTGCTTGTTTCATTTTGTTTGCGGCGTGTGTGCGCATCCTGCCGCATCCGTGGAATTTCACACCCGTGGGAGCGATGGCTCTGTTTGGAGGAGCAAAACTGCGGAATCCATGGGCGACGTTTCTGTTTCCACTTGCCGCACTGTTTGTTAGCGACCTGATCGCTGGTTTTCACCGGTTCAGCGGATTTTACGGCGTGATTCCGGTTGTCTATCTGAGCTTTTGCCTCAGCGTGCTGATTGGGCGGTTATTTCGTAACCACCAGTCGGGGTCGGGCATTTCAGCGGCTACGCTGGTTGGCGCAATACAGTTTTTCCTGGTGACGAATTTTGCGATGTGGGCGTTTTTTGACGTCTATGCAAAAACGCCAGCGGGGTTGCTGAGTTGCTATGTGGCGGGAATTCCATTTTTCTGGAACACGCTGGCGAGCGATTCGTTGTATACGTTGATTCTGTTTGCGGGATTTGCGCTTGTGGAACGGCTGAGCCCCGCGCTGCGTGCCGAGGACTCGCGGCTGCCGGCATAGCTGGCTGATGGCGGCCCAGTTACGCTGGCCCTCTGCTATACTTTCTATTCCAACATGACCAAATTCGCTACCGAATCTGCAATGTCGCCGGAAATGCTGGCGAAATACGAAGTTGTGATCGGCCTTGAGGTACACGCACAGCTTCTGACGCGCACGAAGATTTTCTGCGGTTGTTCCACCCGCTTCGGTGATGCGCCCAATTCGAATGTTTGCCCGGTTTGCCTGGGACTGCCGGGGACGCTGCCGGTATTGAACAAACGCGCGGTGGAGATGGGTATGCGAGCGGCGCTGGCGTTGAACTGCACGGTTCACGAGCACTCGCGCTTCGCCCGCAAGAATTACTTTTATCCGGATTTGCCGAAGGGCTATCAAATTTCACAGTACGAACTGCCGTTGGCAACGGGCGGCTGGATTGAGATCGAGCACAAAGGCGAGACCAAGCGCATCGGAATCACGCGGCTGCACCTGGAGGAGGACGCTGGGAAATCGCTGCACGACGGATTTGCGCACTCGGACGAGAAGACGTATGTGGACTTCAATCGCTGCGGAACACCGCTGAGCGAAATTGTTTCGGAACCGGATATGCGTTCGCCGGATGAGGCTTACGCATACCTGACAACGCTGCGCCAGATTTTGCTGTATACGGGTGTGAGCGATTGCAACATGGAAGAAGGCTCGCTGCGCTGCGATGCCAACGTGAGCGTGAGGTTGCGAGGCGCGAAGGAATTCGGGACGAAGGTGGAAGTGAAGAACCTGAATTCATTCCGGTATCTGGCGAAGGCGCTGGAATACGAGATCGAACGGCACATCGGCGTGCTGGAATCGGGCGGGCGAATTTCGCAGGAGACGCGGTTGTGGAACCAGTCTTCGGGACGGACCGAGCCGATGCGCTCGAAAGAAAAAGCGCACGACTACCGGTATTTTCCGGAACCGGATCTTCTGCCGGTACACGTGAGTTCGGCGTGGTGCGAAGAAGTTCGGCAATCGCTGCCTGAACTCCCCACGGCAAAGCGGGGGCGATTCGTTTCGGCATTTGGCATCACGGCTTATGACGCGGAAGTGCTGACATATACGCAAGCGCTGGCCGACTATTTCGAGGCGGTAGTGAAAGCGGGAGCGCCCGGCAAAGCTGCAGCGAATTGGATGCAGACGGAATTGCTGCGGCGGCTGAACGATTCGGGCAAAGAAATCAGCGCGAGCCCAGTCAGCCCGGCGGCGCTGTCGGAGCTTGTGTCGCTGGTTGAATCCGGAAAGATTACTGGGGTGGTGGGGAAGAGAGTGTTCGCGGCGATGTTCGAATCGGGGCGGACAGCGACGGACATTGTTGCGGCGGAAGGTCTGGGAGTGCAAGTAAGCGACTCCGCGATCGAGCAAGCAGCGCGCGAGGTGGTGGCGAAGAATCCGGACAACGTGGCGAAATTCAAGTCGGGCAACGAAGGCGTGTTCAAGTTTTTCGTTGGGCAGGTAATGCGAGCGACGAAGGGGCAGGCCAATCCGCAAGCGGTGAACGAAATTGTTCGCAAAGTATTGGCCGAGTAAGCGTGGGTTTGCTGCAAAGTCTGGTCCCGGTGGTCGCGGGCAAAGTGCAGGGCTGGATTGAGTCGCAACGCGCGGAACATCTGCCCAGCGCGCGGCCGTTAACGGAACGCGAGCGCGTGGCGCTGAGCGCGCATTTTGCAGAGGAGACTGTAGCGCAGGCGCGTGTGGCGAGAGTGGAGCGAGTGCCGAGCCCGCCGTTTTTCGGGGCCCTTCTTAAGCAACTGGAATTCATCGGAAAGCGGGTGCATTTCAATTTTTCGGCGGCCGCTGGGATCACATTGGGCGAGTGTGTTTTAATCGTCGATCCGGGAGTGCCGATTGATTTGCTGTTTCACGAGATGGTGCACGTGGAGCAGTACCGGATGTTGGGGATGAAAGAATTTGCGCGGGCGTACGTACAAGGAATTGTGGATTCGGATTTTATCTATGAAAAGATTCCGCTGGAGGCCATCGCATTTGGAATGACGGCGCGTTTCGCAGCAGGAGAAGCAGTGAATGTGAGCGCGGAAATCCCGGGCTGGTTACAGGAACAAGGATACTTAGGACGAGGTGAATGATGCTGAAGATAGGCGACAAGGCTCCCGATTTTGCGCTGCCTTCGGATGAAGGCGAAGAAGTGTCGCTGGGAAATTTCAAAGGGAAGCGCGTATTGATTTTCTTTTATCCCAAAGCGAACACGTCGGGTTGAACGGTTGAGGCGTCCGAGTTTCGTGACGCAAAAGCAAAGTTCGACAAGCAGGGGGTAGTGATCGTGGGGGTGAGCGCCGACCCGATCAAACTGCTGCAAAGCTTTCGAAGCAAGCACCGGCTGAATTTCTGTTTGCTGAGCGATCCCACGCACAAAATGTTGACGGCGTATGACGCATGGCGAACGAAGAAATTCATGGGGCGCACGTTCCAGGGAATTGTGCGCAGCAGCTATTTGATTGGACCGAGCGGCAAGATCGAGGAAGTGTGGGACCCAGTGAAGGCAAAAGGACACGCGGCGGAAGTGCTGGCGCGGCTGGGCGCCGCAGCGTGATTGTGAATTAGAGTTCGGTCTTAAATTCGTCGCCAACGGGCTCGATCAGCAGATTGTCGATAAGGCGAGCCTTGCCGATATGAACGGCGAGTGCGGCGTAGGAGCGACGAGCGGCGCGCACTGTAGGCTCAAAAGTTTCGGCATCCACAATCTCCACGTAATCAACACGGGCGCGTGGCTCGGCGGCGAGAACTTTGCGCATGATGCGCTGCAATTCCAACGAATCGCGCACGCCCGCGTTTAGTTCGGTTTCCGCAACACGCAAAGCTCGCGAGAGGACAGTGGCCGCTTTGCGCTCTTCGGCGGAAAGGTAAGCGTTGCGGGAAGACATGGCCAGTCCATCGGGTTCGCGCACAATCGGGCAGACCACAATTTCGGTGTCGAGATTCAGGTCGCGGACCATCTGCTGAACGATGCGGACTTGCTGCGCGTCTTTGCGTCCAAAATAAGCGTAGTGCGGCTGGACGATTTCAAACAGCTTGAGCACAACTGTGGCGACGCCGCGAAAATGTCCGGGGCGGCTTTTGCCTTCGAGGCGCTCGCTGAGTCCGCCGACGTGTACATAGGTTGAAAATCCGGGCGGATAGATCTCGGCGGCTTGCGGCAGGAAGAGCGCATCGACGTTGGCTGAGGTGAGTTTTTCCTGGTCGGCTTCCAGAGGGCGAGGATATTTGGAGAGATCTTCATTGGCGCCGAACTGTGTGGGGTTCAGAAAAATCGAGGCATAGACGGGTGAACATTCGCTCCTGGCGCGTTCAACCAATGCCAGATGTCCGGCGTGCAGAGCGCCCATGGTGGGGACAAATCCAATTACGCGCTGCTCCAGGCGGGCTTCCCGCGCTTTTTCTTTCATCCAGGGAATGGTTCGAATCGTTTCCATTCCGCGCCTAGGCTCCCGCAGCCGCGGTGCGTTCGCGGTAGAAGTGCATCAAATCGGTTAGAAGCGGTTGCGCGCCAAGTTGCCGGAGCATGGTGGTGACCTGGCCGCGGTGATAGGTTCCGTGGTTCACGAGATGCTGCATGGATTGCCACAGAGGATTGCGATACACGCCGTATTTCATGGTTTTGTATTCCATCACGTCATCCAAGCGCTGTTGCGTAAGTCCGCGGACAAAATTCAGAAGCGTGGGTTCAAACGCCGCCCAGCTGGCTTGAAGTTTGGCGACATCGGCAAATTCCGGGTTGTCTGGAATGGCGGCTGGTGAGCGACCCTGAAAGCGCTCGAGCCACAACCATTCGACGCCGTAGATGTGCGCAAGGGTGTCGCGGACAGAGGAGAAGCTGGAACCCAACTGTTTGGTGAACTGCCCTGGGGTAAGAGCGCCGGCTGCTTGCAATGCGCGACGGTCTGCCCAAGCGTTGTATTCGTAGAGGGCTAGCATTTCTTCCGGTTTCATGGACATTCCCTGTGGGGCTGAAGCCCCAATCATAGCCGAACGATTGATGTCGGAGCTAAAGCTCCGACCCCCTAAATATTCTTGGAACTAAAGCTCCGAGCGGTGAATTTAGCGGGCGATGGGCACGGCTTTGCGCGCCTTCATTAGCGTTGATGCCGGCGCGTGATAGGACTCGGCGTCGGACGGGAAGCTGCTGCTTTGCACGTCGGCGCAATATTCGCGCACGGCTCGGGAGATGACTTCACCAACGTTGGCGTAACGGCGAGCGAATTTGGGTGGGTCCTGAAAGGTCAATCCGAGGATGTCGTGGAGGACCAGGATCTGGCCGTCGCAATCCGGGCCAGCACCGATGCCAATCGTGGGAATGCGCACGCTGCGGGTGATCTCGGCGGCCACTTCGCGGGGGATGCCTTCCAGAACGATAGCAAACGCACCCGCGGCTTCGACCGCTCGTGCGTCTCGAAGCAATTGCTCGGCGGCACCGGGAGTCTTACCCTGAACGCGATAGCCGCCCATGGCGTTGACGGACTGAGGTGTGAGGCCCACGTGGCCCATTACGGGAATTTCCGCTTCGGTTAGCCGCGCAATCAACTCCAGACGGCGCTCGCCGCCTTCGATCTTGACGGCTTCGGCGCCCGCCTCCTTCACAAAGCGCATGGCGTTGCGGATGGCTTCGTGGATTTCGCCGTGATAGGTGCCATAGGGCATATCGCCGACGACGAGGGCGTGCTGGACGCCGCGACGGACAGCCTTGGTGTGATGGAGAGCTTCGTCGAGGGTGACGGGCAACGTGCTTTCATAGCCCAGCACCACCATCCCCAACGAGTCGCCCACGAGTACGACGTCCACGCCAGCTTCATCGACGAGACGGGCGGTGGGATAGTCGTACGCCGTCAGACAAGTGATCTTCTTTTGTGCGGGAGAGCCTGCGGAAGGATTCTTACGTTGAAGCAACTCGGGGACAGTGACTTTCCCGTTGCCCCCATTCGGGATGATGCTCATGTCGGCCTCCGGTGCCACTCCCTAAGTGCGGGATGCAGCCCTTATCCAGACAGGAGAAGTATAACAAAATGTGATGCAAGTCACCAAGAAAGGTGATTCTTGGCGAGCGGGCAGACTCTGGTGGCGGGTTCGGGGAACCGGGCGGCCTGTGAGTGAAATGGCGGAAGGGGACGCGCGGTAGGGATTGAGGATATGATCTCGGCGACGGATGAAGCACATCAGACATTTCGGGCTGTTGATTGTTGCGTTGCTTTGCGGCATGGGCGTGAAGGCACAGACGGATGCGAGCAACACACCAACAAGTAAGGCGGCACCGGCAGATCCGTGGGATTTCAATTTGAGCGTCAGCGGGTATTTGGTGCCGCACGGGCACTCGTATGCTTCGCCGACATTGACAGCGGATCATGACACGCTGCACCTGGAAGCGCGGTACAACTACGAAGCGCAACGGACGGGATCATTGTGGGCCGGCTACAACCTAAGCACGGGGAAAAAGCTGGTATTGGAAGTGACACCCATGATCGGCGGAGTATTTGGGCACGTGAATGGGATAGCGCCGGGGCTGGAATTTACGGGCACGTACAAGAAGCTGCAGTTATTCAGCGCGAACGAATATATTTTTGATACGGCCACGAAGGCTGGCAATTTTTTCTATACGTGGACGCAGCTGACGTATTCCCCAGTGGAGTGGTTCACGATAGGGTACGTGGCGCAACGCACGAGGGCTTACACCACACCACTGGACGTACAGCGCGGCCCGCTGGTGGGGTTCACGTATAAGAAATTGAACTTCACAACGCAGATTTTCAATCCGGGAGAAACCGATCCGACGGTAGTGCTGTCACTGGGATACAGTTTTTAATGGAGATTTGCGCTCTTTTTAAGTTGGCGTCAGTTAGGCGAGGCGAAGTTTCAGGCCCGCCCAGAACAGGAATCCTGAAGAATGCCTGCGATGAACGCTGTCCTTTGTGAGGCGAGATGAGGTACGAAGCGACGCGCAACGATGTGGGAAAATACGCGCTGCTCGGTTACTTGTGTGCGCTGTTGCTATTGAGCTTGGGGACGGCCGCAACGCTTGTCGCGCAGACGGCGCCAGGGAATCCTGCGAAAGGGCAAACTGCCGCCGCGCCGGCGCTGCAATACCAGCCGTGGACGGGCGATTTCGACGGAATGCTGCAGCGGCGGTTCATTCGCGTGCTGGTTTCGTATTCCAAGACGCAATATTACGTGGTGAACGGTGTGCAACACGGCGCCTCCTATGAATACCTGAACGAATTTGAAAAGTGGCTCATTCCAAAATATCCGCCAAAAGTGAAGAACACGCGGTTCCATGTTGTGTTCATCCCGGTGCCGAGGGACCAGATGCTGTCGCGGCTTGGAGCAGGCAGAGGAGATCTGGCAGTCGGCACGCTGACGATTACTCCCGAGAGGCTGAAGGTTGTTGATTTCTGATCCGCTGGTGACGGGAGTGAAAGAGATCGCGGTCACTGGTCCACACTCGCCGACTATCCATTCGATAGACGACCTTTCGGGCCAGGAAGTGTTTGTGCGGAAGAGTTCGAGTTATTGGGAACACCTGGAGGCGCTGAATCCGCGATTCAAGAGCCAGGGCAAGGCTCCGGTGAAGCTGCGTGCGGCGCCCGAGGACCTGGAAGATGAAGACCTGCTGGAGATGCTGAATGCCGGGCTGGTACCGATTGTGGTAACGAACGCGTACCTTCCAAAGATGTGGGAAACAATTTATACGAACATTCGTGGCAATCCGGACGTGGTTGTGGATGACGCGGGGCAGATTGCATGGGCGACGCGGAAAAACAGTCCGAAGTTGGCGGACGCGGTGAATCAGTTTGTAAAGATGCACAAGCAAGGCACGGCGTTTGGGAGCAAGTGATCAAGGTGGGCGATGTGTACTACCTGTGTTTCCAAGGGGTATGGTTCATGTCCACAAAACCCGACGGACCGTGGAAGACCGCGGATTCCGTGCCCCAGGAAATTTACACCATTGCGTCCAGCTCGCCGGTTTACAACGTGACCTACGGACGCAGACAAACGCAACCGCAACGACGGTTGAGAGCAGTTCGACCGCCGGCTATTTAGGCATGTTCATCATCGGCGCGGCGGTTGGCGCAGCGATTGTCTACGGTACAGGGTATTACTATCCGCCATATGTTTATTGGGGACCGGGCGTTCCGTACCCTATTTACCGGCCGTGGCCTTGCACCTATGGTGTGGGCGCGATTTACAACCCGTGGACCGGGGGTTTTGCCGCGGGGCGCGTGGCCTATGGACCTTATGGGGCGGCTGGATCTGCCGCGTGGTACAACCCGGCAACAGGAAGGTACGGACGTTCGGCGAGCGTGCAGGGGCCATATGGCGGGCGAACAGTTGCGAGCGCGTACACTCCGTGGACGGGAGGCCGCGCGGCGACTTCGCAAGGACACAACCCGTACGCGCAATGGGGAAGTTCCGTGGCGACACGGAATGGGCAGGCGATTCAAACCGGGCATGTAACCACAGCGGCCGGAACAACGGCAGGCTACCGAACATCCACGGGACAAAGCGGAGTTGTAACGCGAGGAGCGAACGGAACGGTGGCACACGAAACGAATGGGACGTACGTTGGGCATGATGGGAACGTTTACCGAAAAGATTCGACGGGAAATTGGAGCCAGTACAACAACGGGAATTGGAATCACGTAGATACTTCCAATGCACAGGCGCAAGCACAACAAAGAGCGCAGAACGCTTCGCAGAATCGAACAGAGACGCAAAACCTGGGAGGCAGTTCAAGACAGGCGGCGCAAAATCACGTGAATGTGCAGCCCAACGTGGTCAACGGGTTGAATCAATCGGCACAATCACGACAAAGAGGCCAGGTGCAGACGCAACGATTCCAGAACTTTCATCACGGCGGTGGGGGGGCGATTTCGTCGCTGAACTGAGCGCGCGCAGATATCAGTAGACCAGCTTGAGTGAGAACTGGATTTGGCGGGACGGGCCGGCGGTGTGGCTGATGATGCCGAAGCCGGTGCCGCGAACGGTGTTGGAAGGCAGACCAAAATTGACGACGTTAAAAACGTTAAAGAATTCGGCGCGGAATTGCAGGATGCCGAATTCGCCGCCTGCACGGTGGCCAAACGGCGTGTTCTTGATGAGGGCAATGTCGAATTGATGGAAGCCGGGGCCACGAAAGGTGTCGCGGCCTAAGGTGCCGAAGCGACCGGAAT
Source organism: Candidatus Acidiferrales bacterium (assembly GCA_963826335.1). Lineage (GTDB taxonomy): Bacteria > Acidobacteriota > Terriglobia > Acidiferrales > UBA7541 > Acidiferrum. Next base: position 150,691 of record CAWGXB010000037.1, read on the forward strand.
TGGGGCCGGTGCCGCCGGGAAGATCGATGGGGAGAAAGAAGAAGGAACTGTTGTTCGCGCCACGGCCGAAATAATCCTCGCGAATGGTGCGGCTGGTAGAAAAATCGGGCATGGACAAAAGGTCGGGCCGATCGGTGCCCCCTGCGCCCGCGCCGGTTTGCTGAATTCCGGAATAAACGGTGAATGGCGGACCGCTGGTGATCGACGTGATATTCAGAAATTGCCAGCCGGCGGTAACGTAGCGGCTGACTGGCTGCAGGAATCCGACGCGATCAAGCGGCAAATCCTGAATCAGGTTCAAGGAAAAAACTTGCGTGACGTCAAAGGTGGATGGACCTTTGTCCGCCTCGGGATTCAAAGGATCTTGCGGCAAAGTTTGCAGAATTGTGCCTGCATTCGCGGGAAGTCCGCCGAGCACCGCGCTGGTATCGTCGATAGATTTAGAAAATGTGTAGCTAGCCTGGAAGCTGAAGCCGATGCGCGAAGTGCTTTTGCTAATGCTGGTCTGCAGCGCGTTGTAGTTGGAATGCGAGCCGGTGGACATGATGGACTCAGGCCCGAATCCAGCGACGGCGTGGCCGGAGGCGTCGAACTGAGTGTACGGAGCGTAGGCGGGATCGGCGCCGCCGTAGCCGTTGGGAGAGAAAACGCTGGCGAGATGAATGCCGGCGGTGCCGACATAAGCGGCGCTCAGCTTGATGCCGCGAAATTCGTGATCGACGCCGAGACTATACGTTCCGATGTAGCCGTTGCGAAAGCCGCGCGAAATGGCTGCGGCGGTCAACAATTGAACCTGATGGCCGGGAGTGAGTGCTTCCAGATCGCTTTGAAACCGCTTCAGATCAATCTGCGTGTTAGCCGGCACGGCGGAACTGTCTCCATTGGGAAAGAGAAGTTGTCCGTTGATGGCGTAGGGCTCAGGAAGGGCGAGCGGCACCACAGTATTGGAAAAAGGCACGGGAGTTCCGGGCAGAGCAGTGATCAGCGGCTGAAAAACCAGCGGAATTCCTCCAGTGACGAAATTGTCCTGCCACAGGTTGGGGAGGATGGTGGTGATGGCACCCCCGGCGTGAATGACGGTATGAGGAGTGACGGCGTAGTCGACAGAAACGCGCGGGGCCAGACCGGTCCAATCCATGGGATAAACGGGTTGCGGATTGTACAAGAAAGTCTGAGTGGCGCCGGGAGTGAGGAAGGAAGTGGGCTGGCCATCTGGGCCAATGGGTTCGGCGATGGAGGTGCGGTGCTTGGCTTCCTTGATGCGGCTGTTTATTTCGTAGCGCAGGCCGTAATTCAGCGTCCATTTCGGGGAAATCTTCCAGGCATCCTGAAAATAAAAATTGTAGGCTTCGCGGCGGACGGCGGCTTCGTCGAACTTATCGCCTTTCGGAGTGACGCTGGCCGCGGCGGTGATGGTGTAGGAATACGGCGTGGCGGTGAGCAATCCGGTGAGTGCGTCGGGTAGTGGATCGCCGGGCTGAATATTGTGCAAGCCACTGGCGGATGTGATTTCCACGGGAGAGAAGGCGGTGCCTCCGCCAAAGCTGTAAACGCCGCTGGGATTGGTGCCGAAGATGGTGGCGTCTTTATTCAGGCGGATTTCGAGGCCCCATTTGAAGCTGTGGGCATTGTGAACGTAGACCATGTCCTGCTTGATCTGGTAAACGTTGCCATAGGAACCAAAAATTGAACCGTCGGCGGTATTGAATCCCTGGAAGAGGCCGTCGCCGTAGACCAGCGCGACATCGGTGTGATTGGTGGCGGGGAAAAAGGGAGTGCTGCGAATAAATCCGAAGGCCGCGGTAAAGCTAAGATGCGGCGTGAGCGTTTGAGAGTAACGCACGGCCGCGTTGCGTTGATGATCGAAGAAATTCACGGCGAAATTGGGATCGATGGCGGTTTGATCGGGATTGGTGGTTGGTCCACGCACCTGATTGAGACTGAAGCGGCCAAACAGCGTGGCCTTATCGGAAATGACTTGATCCACGCGCACAGAGAACTGGTCGGTATCGGTGACGACTTTCGACGAGGTTGCGTAGGTTCGCGCGCCGAACGAGCCGTGAGGATCATTCGGGAGCGGATAGCGAGCAAGAAGGGGCGCGATGGCCGGGTTAACGGGAACTGTGAGGGTGTCACCGGGAAAAGTGGTGGTGTCGATGCCGCTGCGTTCGGCGGCGGTGGGGACGGCGAAGACTTGCGTTGTGCCAAGCACCTGGCGAAAGCCCTGATATTCGCCAAAGTAAAAGGTTTTGCCCCGGCCATCGTAGATTCCGGGAAGGACGAAAGGGCCGCCATTGGTAACGCCAAACTCGTTGCGGACGAAAGGCGGCAGGCGGCGGGTGTCCACGTCACTTTTGTGGTCAAAAAAGTTTCGCGCGTCGAACGCGGCGTTGCGTACAAATTCGAAGGCGCTGCCGTGGACCTGGTCGGTGCCGGACTTGGTGATGACATTGGTGAAGCCGGCGGCGCCGTGGCCGATTTCTGCGGGCATGACACCGGAACTGGATTGCACTTCCTGAATAGCGTCGACGTTGAAATTGGAAAATGTGGCGCCGCCCAATTCGGGATCGCTGGTGTCTGCGCCATCCATGGCGAAAACAGCGGTGGAGCCACGCAAACCGTTGATGGTGAACTGCTGGGTGAAGTTAGCCGCGCCATTGGTGTCGGTCATGGTGCCGGCGGCGAGGAGAAGCAATTTGCTAAAGTCGCGCTCGTTCAGGGGGAGGCTGGAAACCTGGCCGCTGGAGAGAACCGCGCCGCCGCTGGCTTGCTGCGAGTTGGTGTTTGCGCGCGGCACGACCGCCACCGTTTGATTTTGCGCGGACAATTCAAGGTCGGCAGCCAGCGCGTCACCGTCCTTGATGGTTAGTGGGTCGACCGCTTGCCAGAGCTTGCCATTAAGCGAGACAGTGAGTTGGTAACGTTGAGCCGCGATATCGGCGAATAGAAATTCCCCACTGGGCGAGGATTTGGCGGAATAGGCGGTGGTTCCCGAGGCGGCCTGCAAGGAAATGGTGGCGTCGCCGACCGCATGACCTGAAGAGTCGCGCAGAATTCCTTTCCAGGAACTGGTGGCTAGCGCGGGCGCGGAGAACAGAAGCAAAAGAAAAATGGCCAAGCAGCACGTGCGCACTGACCTGAGATTAGAGCCGGGGGACGATTTCAAAACGAGCATTCGATTCACATTTCCATTGGGCCGCATTTTGGGTATTCAAGCTCCGAGCTATTTTTCTCCGCCCACCTTCACGACTTTTTCCGAGACGTTCCAGCCGCGAAGGCCAAGGGTCAAGCCGGTTTTCACGGACGAAGAAGGCGATTCGATGTCGATTTCCCTGGATTCGCCGGGAAGGAACGAAATGTAATTATCGGCGTAGTAGGCGGGGAGAACGCGGGTGGCGCCGTCGCTTTCCATCAGCGTGAATTTCGTTTCGATGGCCGCGGTGACGCCGATGTTTTCCACGCGCACATGGATCCTGACGAGATTCTTTTCGTGAGCGGCGCTGGTGGTGACGGCGAGCTGCGCCATGGGCAAATGATTGAGCTTGCGATAGTCGGCGTGATCGCCGGCGAGCCAGTAGAAATTGTCGGAAAGCACAGCGCCCGCGGAATCGCGCAATTCCAGTTTCACGAGCACGACATTGCCTTTAAGTTGCGGCGCGAGGTCGAGGTTGAATGCTTCGGTGACGCCCGTTGGCGCATCCGTCTTTTCTTCGCGCTGAAGGAGCACGTTATTGTCCAGCGAGTAGACGCGGGCGCGAATCGACAGGCCCGCGGCAGTGGCAGGAAGAGAATTGGAGATTTGCACCTGAAAGCTGGTTGGATCGAGCTGCACGTGCAAAGGCTCGCTGGCTTTTTTGACGCCGTAGAAGGAAGCCTGGGTGTCGTAATCGGAGCTGAAGATTTGCCAGGTTGAACTGGGCCAAGCGGGCTGCGTCATCCACAACATGCGGCCGGTGTTTGGCGCCCAAAGATGAGCGTTCATGCCTTCGAAGATGGCGCGATGCTGCACGTAATTGAGCATCTGCGCTTTGCGGTCGAAATCTTCCAGGCTGGTGGCGGCACCAAACTCTTTTTCCAATTCCGCGAGAAACGGCAACATGTCGCCATTCCCGTTCATGTGCCAATCGTGATAGGACCACACATCGCTGATGGGCCAGCGATCCGGCTCGGGAATCCAGGCGCGCCACATTTCGAGAGTGGGGAATGAGGGCGTGCCGGTCTCGACAGAAAAGCCGTGATTGAGCATGGTGAAATACAGTTTGGGGTCGACGTATCGATACGGACCACTGTTCTGCAGATTCACCTGATTCGAAGTGGGCGTGTAGTAGCGTGTGCCATCGAGCGTGCGGATGAGTTGATCCAGGCCTTCGTTCAAGGTGGGTTGCGGAACACCTTCATTGCGGCCGCACCAGATCACGATCGAAGGATGATTGCGGAATCGCGAGATGGTGTCGCGCGCGTTTTCCAGGAATAGCTGAGGATCTTCCGGCTCGACGTTATAGTTTTGCGTGGAAGCCCAGAAATCGTTCCAGACGAGCAAGCCGTATTCATCGGCGAGATCGTAGAAAGTTCCTTCGGTGCTTTGGCCAACCCAGTTGCGGATGATGTTGACGTTGGCGTCGCGGTGCAGCCGAAAATACGGCTCGAGCTTTTCGCGCGAGACGCGTTTGCGCGAATCGTCCATGCCCCAGCTACCGCCACGAGCGGCGATGCGCACGCCGTTCACGCGAATGGTGAGGTAGGGCGAAGCGCGCGTGTCGTCGACGACCGTTACGGCGGCGGATTTTTCCGCGCCGGGCTTCAGCGAAGCGACCCAAGACTTCCAGCCTTCCTTCCACTCAGGAGGAAATATGGAAGGGTAAGGATCGGTGACAGGGATGTTGCGGATGCCCTCGTGGGTGACGTCGACGATCTGCTCGTTTTTTTCATGCGCAACGGTAGGCGAATAATCGATGCGGCGCAGATGCCCGGTGCTGTCCAGCAAGCTGAGCTCGTAGGTGATTTCGCGAATGCCGAAACGTACGTCTTTTGCGTCGGAATCCTTGCCAGCCTCGGAGAACGAAAGCTTCAGAGTGTAGAGCTCCGGCTTGCCGTAGCCATTGGGCCACCAGAGGCGCGGGTTTTGCACGTTGAGCTGAGGAAATTCCGCGGGGCTGAGTTTTACGTCATGCTTGCCGGGAGAAAGGGAAACGGTTTTGGACACGGCTACATTTTCAAAGGAAGCGGTCAGCGTTCCGCGCACGGTGGCGGAAGAATCGTTGATGAGCGGGACGGAGATATCGACTGATGCCTGGTTGGTGGCGGGCAACGGCAATTTGGTGACAATTTGCGGATCGCCAATGCGGACGCTGCCGGTGATGTGCAACGTTACCGGCTGCCAGATGCCGGTGTCGCGGTCGCGAATCGCGGGAATCCAATCCCAGCCTTCGGTGTCGACGAACGTGGGGCCGTCGAGGCACATGATGCCGCCGTTTTCGCCGGCGCCCGCCTTGATGCTTTGTTCATGAGGAATTCCGGGATGAGGAGGAGGCGAGACGCGTACGGCCAGCACGTTGGTTTGACCAAGCTTGATCGCGCCGGTGACATCGAAAACGCCGCGAATGAATGCGCCCTTGATGGTGCCAAGCTGCTTTGCGTCCAGCCAAACGGACGCGGCATAGTTGATGCCTTCGAAGGTGAGCGTGATGTGGCGACCCTTCCAATCATTGGGGGCGGTGAATTCCGTGCGATACCAATAATCCTGTTTGTTCAAAGTTTCGGGGATTGCCAGATTGTTCAGGCCGTAATCCGGGTCGGGATAAACGCCCTGATCCACCATGGTGGTTAGAACCGTTCCAGGCATGGTGGCGGTCCACCACTCTCGGACGGAGAATTCGGGATGAGAAATGGCTTCGGCGGGCTCCCGCACATCCGGGGCGGGCCGGAGTTTCCACGCGCCAAGTGTCCATTCATTTTTGCCGGTGGGTTCGAAGCTATTGCTTGTGGGGCTGACGGTTTTCCTTTCTGGTTTAGAGAACGGAGCCTTCGAGCGAGGCATAGTGGCGGGATCCTGTGGGCCGCGATATCCCGCCTGCGCGTAGGTCTGCACCGGCCAAGGCTTGGAGGCTTGTTCGAAGAGCAGCACGGAGAAATTTTCAGGTTCCTGCGCGAGGGCTTTCAATTCATCCGCGGTTAATGAATGACGAAGCACGGTGAATGCCGCGATCTCACCGGCAAAATGTTTACCGTCGGGCCAAGGCAAAGGGAACGGCGCCATTTGCAAAACGCCGCTGACGGTGCCCAGATCCAGTTTGCCGTCGGCGACAGGAGTTCCTTCAGCAGAGAGGTGGAAGTCGTGCCCGTCGAAAGAGGCAGCGAGGAAATACCATTTTTGGGGAGTTAAAGCAGCCGCGCCGGAGAGGACGTTGTCTTTACCGGCCCAGAGGATCAATTTGTCGCCGTCGATTCCGAGATAACGAGAATACTCGTCTTCAGGATTGCCGATGCCGGCGATGAGGGTTGGAGCTTTGGGCGCTTCTTCGAGCCAAACCCAGGCATACAAAGTCCACGGCGAGTCGGCGCGAGTGACGGTGTCGTCTTTTCCCAGCGATTTTCTCAGTCCATCGCCATCGGGCCAGAACAAGCCGTTGAAGGGGCCATAGTAGGAGGGATCGTTGGTTGGGATCCAATTCTGAGCGGAAACCGCAGCGGCAAATAACAGAAATCCACACATGAGCGTAAAAATCGCTCTCATCAGAATCACCCTCGTTTAATGCCTCACAGTATGCTTACTCAGAATCGTGTGGCAAAAACGAGATTGCCGCAAGGTTTTCCGTCACTAAGGCTTAACTCTTTGGCGCCTGCGATCGACCCTTCCATTGGCCTCCGCGGCCCAGCCAGTAGCGCACGGCGGAGAGCGACGTGGCATAGGAGTAGAACGCAGCGGCGACGGGCAAAAAGGGCGCCCACAACGGCGAAAGGCGGTAATAGCGCACGGTCGGAAGATAGCTGATGGTCATCAACGCCCATGCGGCCAGGCTCATGCGCCAAACCAATGGCTGAGTGTGGAACGCAAACACCGGAGGAACGATGTAGGTGAGGAACATTCCCAAGAGAGTGCCGAGCAGCAAGAGGAGGGAATAGCGGAGTTGCGTGAAGGCGGTGCGGGAGATGAGGTCGCGAATCTCGGCGAAAGTTTTGTAGGAGCGCAGGCTGACGCTTTTTCGGGTGAGGCCCATCCAGGTGATTCCACCGGCGCGTTTAACGGAGCGAGCCAGAGCGCAATCGTCGATTACTTCGGCGCGCATGGAGGCGAATCCACCCAGGCGTTCGAGTGCGGTGCGACGCAGCAAGACGCAGCCTCCCGCAGCGCCGGCCGTTCGCGATTTAGGATCGGCAATCCATCGTGGCGGGTAGAGCATAAGGAAAAAATAGAGGAAAGGGGGGATGAGTAGGCGCTCGGGGAATGAATTTGCTTGCAGCAGGACCATGAGGGAAGCGAGATCGAGTTTGCGCGTTTCGGCACGGGAAACCAGGCGCTTGAGAGTGTCGGGCGCGTGGACGATATCCGCGTCGGTGAACCAAAAATATTCCGGGTGCAACGTGCTGGCGCGATCGAGGCCTTGCTGCATGGCCCAGATTTTGCCAGTCCAGCCGGCCTGCAGTTGAGCCGCCGGCAAAATGGTTACGCGATCAGTGGCTTGCGCTCTAGCCGCGGCTGTCTCGGCGAGAGAGGCGGTGGAATCGTCGCTGTGGTCGTCGACTACGATGAGGTGGAATTCGCCCGGGTAGTGCTGTTGGGCGAGAGACTCGACGACGCGTGCGATCGTGTCGGCTTCATTGCGTGCAGGAACGATGGCGACGACTCGCGGCCACGAAGGAATGGAGGCCGGGGCCGAAGCGTCATCGTCGAACGCGCTCAGTTGCCAGAAAGCTCCCCAAAAAAAGGTGAGAACAATCCAGATCAGGAAAGAGATGGCCGCGAGGGCGATGAAAATCGAAGAAGAGATGGGCATCAAGGCGCGCCAGAAGTAGCTGAGCACCAGAATACGCGGTCGTCAGCGCGCAAACAAATTCCAAGTGTGCGATCTAGTTGTTGCGCTGCTCAGAATGTACTGCCAGGGAAGTTCAGGCTAAATCTTCGTTACGAATCGGAAAGCGGCGCAGGCGTTTGCCTGTGGCGGCGAAGACAGCGTTGCAAATGGCCGGCACGACGACGGGCAGCCCCGGTTCGCCGATGCCGGTGGGTTCTTCGTTGCTGGGGACGACGTAGACTTCGGTTTTGGGAGTGTCGGCGATGAGCGGCATGGCGTAATCGTTGAAGTTGGATTGCTCGACGCGTCCGCCGCGAATGGTGATGGCGTCGTAAAGAGCCGCGGAGAGGCCATAGATCGCAGCGCCTTCAACCTGCGCGGCAACACCATTGGGATTAATGGGGCGGCCGCAGTCGACCGCGTAGACGAGGCGGTGAACCTTGATGGCGCGGTTTTGAACACTGACTTCGGCGACGCACGCGGTATAGCTTTCGAAGGAGTAGTACGTGGCGATGCCTTGCGCGTGGCCCTTCGGGAGTGGCTTGCCCCATGGAGCCTTCTGCGCCGCAAGATTCAAGACGCCTTTGAGGCGCGAAGTGACGAGAGGCTTGCCTTCCTTCGGATTTCCGAAATCCGGGATGGTGCGGTCATCGCCAATCAGGCGGAGACGGAAAGCGAGCGGGTCTGCACCGGCAGCGGCGGCAAGTTCGTCGACAAAACTTTCCACGACAAAGCCGCTGGTGGAATGCTCAACGGAGCGCCACCACGCGCGAGGAACACCAGACTGAGCGACGGTGTATTCGATGCGGTAATTGGGCGTCTGGTACGGAATGAAGATGGCGGTGGCAAATTCGGAATTTTCCGGAGTTTCTTTTCCCTTGGGACTCCACATGGCGTCAATCGAAGTGGAAGTCTGGAAATGTTTCCATGCGGCGAGATTGCCGTTGGTGTCCACTGCGCCGGAAAGTCGATGGTAGGACGAGGGGCGGTAGAAGTCGTGCTGCATGTCGTCTTCGCGAGTCCACAGAACCATGACCGGCTTGTGGGTGATTTTTGCGACTTGCGCCGCTTCCATCACGAAGTCGCCCATATAGCGGCGACCGAAGCCGCCACCCATCAGCGTGGTGTGGACAATGACGGATTCTTTCGGCAAGCCGGAAACGCCGGCAATGACATCCTGAGCCCACTGGGGAGCTTGCGTGGGGACCCAAGCTTCGGCGCCATCGGGACGGATGTGAACCGTGCAATTCATGGGTTCCATGGTGGCGTGAGCGGCGAAGGGAAACTCGTAAACGACGTCGACCTTTTTTGATGCGGAAGAAATGGCGGCATCGGCGTTGCCGTCGTTGCGGACGATTTTGCCAGGTTGCGCAGCATTGGCGAGAAATTGCTGGCGAAGGCTGTCGGAGGATTCCGAGGCATGGGGGCCTTCGTCCCAGGAAACTTGCAGAGCTTTGCGGCCCTGCATAGCGGCCCAGGAACTATCGGCAAGGACGACGAGTCCGCCGGCGGTGAAGGCGGAAGAACCGACGGGGTCGACAGGGAAAACATCGATCACGCCGGGAACGGCTTTGGCCTTGGCGGCGTCGAAGGATTTCAGTTTGCCGCCAAAAATCGGGCAGCGCTCGATGACGGCGTATTGCATATCCGGGACACGCGAATCGATGCCAAATTTCGCGGCGCCGTTGACCTTCTCGGCGACTTCATACCTGTGCGTGTCGTGGCCAACGATGGTGAAGTCGCAGGAATTCTTGAGCGGAACGGTCTTGAAATCGGGGACGGGAAGTGTTGCCGCGGCTTCGGCGAGTTCGCCATAGGTAAGAAAATTCTTGCGCGCGCCGTGAAGAATGCCGCCGTCCTTGGCGACGCAGGTATCGCGGTTCACGTTCCAGTGTTCCGCAGCTGCGGTGATGAACATTTCTCGCGCCGCAGCGCCGGCGCGGCGTAGCGGCAAGTACGAACCGGCGACACTGCCGCTGCCACCGGTGCCGAGGTCGTAGATGGCGGGGTTAGTAGGGGCCTGCTGGATGCGGACGGTTTTCCAGTCGAGGGAAAGTTCCTCGGCAAGAATCATAGGAAGCGCAGTCATAATGCCCTGACCCATTTCGGATTTGCCGACGATGAGGGTGACGTGGTTGTCGGGTGAAACGTGGATCCAGGCGTTCAAAGGGTTGGGAGGTCTTTTTTCCTGCTTCGCGGCGGTTTCATTTTCCTGAGCGTGGGAAGCGGGCAAGTAGAAACCGAGACAGAGACCGGTGCCGGCTGTGGCAGTGGTTTTAAGGAAAGAACGTCGATCCAGGAGCGAAGTGGAAGACATGGCGCGACTCCTAAACTAGATTTTGCGAGGAACAGAGTGAGTGAATGAGATTATGCGCTGGTTGAACTGGCAGCGCGGTGAATGGCTTTGCGGATGCGCTGGTAGGTTCCGCAGCGGCAGATGTTACCGCTCATGGCGTCGTCGATGTCCGCATCGGTAGGCTTCGGTTTCTTGGCCAACAGGGCGACGGCGGACATGATCTGGCCGGACTGGCAGTAGCCGCACTGCGGCACGTCTTCGGCAATCCAAGCCTTCTGAACGGGATGAGAACCGTCGGCCGACAGGCCTTCGATGGTGGTTACTTTCTTGCCTTGCACGCTGGAGACAGGAGTGATGCAGGAGCGAGCGGCTTCGCCGTCGATGTGCACGGTGCAAGCGCCGCACAGCGCCATGCCGCAGCCAAATTTGGTGCCGGTCAGGTCGAGAGTGTCGCGCAGAACCCAAAGCAAAGGCATTTGTGGGTCGACATTCACTGTGGTGGACTTACCGTTGAGCGTAAACGTAGTAGCCATGATTCTCCCCTTCCGCCGAGGGAAATATCCTACAACAAAGTTGCGGGGTGGTGGTACTGGACGCATCAATTTGTGGGTGCGATTGGCGGTAGGGGAAAGTAAAATCATGCACCCAGCATAACGGAGCTAGCATCCTAGCGTGCCAGGAGGAAGACTTATGAAAGCTGCGGTCGTACCCGCCGTGAACGGTTCGTGGCAGGTCCAAGAAGTTCCCCAGCCCCACCCGGGGCCTAACCAAGTGCTGGTGAAGATGCGCGCAAGCGGCATCTGTTACACCGACGTGCACGAAACACTCGGACACATTCCAGGATCGTTTCCCCGAATCCTCGGTCACGAGCCGGTGGGGGAGATTATTGCCGTCGCTCCCGACGTCACCACGAGAAAGGTAGGAGACCGCGTGGGCACCGCATGGATTCAATCCACGTGCGGACGCTGCGAATGGTGCCTGCGCGGCCGGAAGATGTTCTGTCCCTATATGAAGGGTACGGGGCTGGACGCACCTGGGGGCCACGCCGAGTACATGCTGATGAATGCCGACGCGACTTGTTTAATTCCGGACAAGATTTCTTACGAGCAAGCGGCGCCCATTTTCTGCGCAGGTTATACGGTGTACAGCGGGCTGCGCTGGGCCGACCCGCAGCCGCACGAGCGCGTGGCCGTGCTCGGAATCGGCGGACTTGGCCACCTTGCGGTGCAATACGCGAAAGCCGCGGGCTTTGAGACAATCGCAATTTCGCGCTCGCCGGATAAAGACAAGTTAATCCGCGATCTGGGCGCGGATGAAATTGTTCGCGACGGAAAGAGCCTTGCCGAAGCGGGGGGCGCAGACGTGATTCTCAGCACCTCCAATTCGACAAAGTCTATGGTGGACAGTATTCAGGGACTGCGGCCGGACGGCCGGCTTGTGACAATGGGCGCGGACTCTGAGCCGCTCTCGATTTCTCTGATGGACCTAATCATGAAGCGCATTCGTGTGATCGGCAGCCAGCAAAACGGCCCCGAATATCTCTACGAAGCCCTTGATTTCGTGGCGCAAGGAAAAGTTAAAACGATCGTTGAGACGTACCCACTGGCCGATGCGCCGGAGGCATATCAGCGTGTTGTGGAAGGCAAGGCCCGGTTTCGAGCAGTCCTGACGATGTAATCGCCGTCACGTACAGACGGCGAGGCACATTGATGTGCTGATTCTGCCCATCGAGTCAATCCTCACGCGCGCTATGCAATCGTCGGGAAATATGATCCCAAGACGATAATTCCAGCCCACTATTCTGTGAATGGTTTGACGACCGGCCCTTCCGGCCTGGAATCTGCCGACGAATGTCTGGCGGTCTGATTGCCTCCTTTCCATCCGTTTCCTCGTGGCGGCAAACCGTCCGCAATCCGGGAAGGGGAAGGGTTGCCGACCATTCGGCCGATGGCGATTCTGGGTTGTGAGGGCTATCGCGATTTTTCACTAACAATCCTCAGCCCGTTTGCTAGGCTGTTCCCGGGGACAAAATGCTTACAGGCCTGAATTCATCCCTGAGGGCTTTCCTACCAGCAATTGTTGCGTTACTGCTGATGGCCTGCGGCAAAAAAGAAGCTACGCCGCAAAGTACCGAACAGACCAAGCAAGAAGGGGCTGCGTCCGGTCCGACATCGTCCCCCGCGACGAATGCTCTGTTGTTACCGCTGCACTTCGACCACCACACCGGCGATCTGGACGAAATGGTGAAGAGGCGCAACATCCGTGCGCTTGTCATTCTTAATCCCATCGGCTTCTTTTATGACAAGGGGCGGCCCCGCGGCGCCATCTATGAATCACTGGAAGAGTTCCAGAGGTTTGCCAATAAAAAGCTTAAGACTGGCCCCGTACAGCTGAAAGTCACATACCTGCCGGTCGCACCGCCTCAAGCGGAAGCCGCGCTTAAAGAAGGAATGGGTGACTTCATCGCGAACGCTATTGCCGTGACTCCTGAGCGGGAGAGGCAGTTTGCCTTTTCCGTCCCTGTTCAGAGCAATGTGACGCGGATTGTAGTGAGCGGACCCGAGTTCGGCTCGTTTTCTACCCTCGACGAACTTGGAGGGAAGGAAATCTATGTCAATCCGCTGACGATTGGCTACCAGGAACTACGGAAGTTGAACGACTCACTGCAGAAAGCAGGCAAGACGCCCATAAACGTTCGGGAAGCTGATAAGAATCTCACCGACGACGATCTGGTCCAGATGGTGAACGCCGACCTGATCCCCGCCACCATCACTACGCGGGAACGCGCCGAACTGTGGTCAAAGGTCTTCGATAATCTGAGGGCGCATTCCGACGTGCCGCTCGTCACCGAGGGACAAGCGGCGCTGGTTATGCGCAAGAGCAATCCCCAGCTTAAACAGCTTCTGGATGAATTCGTCGCCAGTCATGGAGTCGGTACATCTTTTGGAAACACGATCTTGCGTCGCTACCTGAAGAATACCAAGTGGGTGAAAAATTCCACATCCGGCAAAGAGATGGAAAAGTTTCGCGCCACCATTGCGCTGTTTCAGAAATATGCCGCGCAATACGATTTTGATTACCTAATGCTGGCCGCACAGGGGTACCAGGAATCCATGCTGAACCAGAACCTGCGCAGCCCGCGGGGTGCGGTGGGCATCATGCAGGTCATTCCCAGATACGCCGCCGCCCCACCTATTAACATCGCCAATGTGGGCGTGGCCGACGCCAACATTCACGCCGGGGTTAAGATGCTGCGCAACATTGCCGACACCTATTTCAACGACCCCAAGCTGAATCCTGTCGACCGCACGATGCTGGTGTTTGCCAGCTACAATGCCGGCCCGAGCCGCGTGGCCCAGCTGCGCAAGCAGGCTGCAGAAAGCGGGCTCAACCCTGATGTTTGGTTTGACAACGTTGAACTGATCGCCGCCCAGGAAATTGGGCAGGAGACCGTCACCTACGTCCGAAACATTTACAAATACTACGTAGCCTACAAGTTGACCGTCGAACAGGCGAAGCTACGACAGAAAGGCGAATGACGCCAGAGTTCCTCGGACCGTGCAGCGCGTATATTCAGCCTGCATGCGTAAACGTCAGGGGATCTTTCCACGTCAATTTCACAAGGCGTTGCTCACCATGCTTTACGGGCAACCTAGCGGCGCTCGTTCTTCGACATCTTCTGCGGTTCCTCTGATATTCTCTCCCTGAAATTTGAGGTGTGTCATGGTTCAAGTTAGCGGTGGCATCGGCAATGTAACGCCGAATACGGGGCTTTTAGAGATGGCAATGGCGTATTCCCGCAGCCGGGTGCTTTGCGCGGCTGCGCGGCTTGGCATTGCCGATGTACTCGGAGACGAGGTGCGTAGCGTTGGTTTCCTGGCAGAAAAGTGTCAGGCGGATGCCGGCGCTCTGTATCGCCTGCTGCGAGCCCTTGCGAGCATCGGCGGGGCAGAGGAGACAACGCCCGAACACTTTCGGCTGACTCCGTTTGGCAAACCGCTGCGGAGGGATGTGCCTGGGTCAGTCTGGCCAGGCATCATCTTCTGGGCGGATCTGCTAGCCGACGAGTGGTCGCTGCTTACCGACTGTGTTCGGAGCGGTAGGCCGGCCCGTGAGGTGCGCGATCCGAAAATACCTTCGCGATGGTCGCAGGAACCCGAAGCAAGTGCGATTTTTCGCGCGGTGATGGGAACGGCTCCGGCCGAAGATTACGTTCCGATCGCAGAGGCATGGGATTTTTCGCGCGCGAAGGTGGTCGCTGACCTTGGCGGAGGCGGCGGGGCGCTGATTCTTGCGGTGCTGAAACTCAACGCGCATTTGCGAGGGATGCTTGTAGACCTGGAGCCCAGTGTGGAGGCCGCCAAATCTCGCTTCGCGGATGAAGATCCTTCGCGCCGATGCGAGCTGATCGTTGCAGACCTGATGCAATCGGTCCCGAGCGGCGCCGATGTATATATGCTCAAGCATGTGTTGCACGGGCGCCAGGACGGAGATGCTGTCACCATTCTGAAGAACTGTCGCGCAGTGATTCCAGAGAACGGCAGTTTGTTGGTGATCGAATTCGTGCTGCCTGCGCTGGTCTCTCACGCAGATCCGCAACTGGAAGGGCATCTGATGAGCGACCTGAACATGCTTGCCGTTACCGGCGGTAAAGAGCGTAGCGAACGTGAATGGAGAACACTTCTTGAGGCAGCGGGATTCGTTCTGACTCGAGTGTGCCCGTCTGGGGACGACGCTCTTTTGGCTCGGAACGTAGCGATTGTTGAAGCGAAGCCAGCAGAGGGATGAGCTTTAGAGACCGATGCGCCTAAACGATTACGCACCGCGGCCCGGGGAACTGAAGTGGCTACTCGATTCTGACCCGGCCATCCGTTGGCAGGTTATGAGGGACCTCACGGATGAAGCCCCCGGGGCAATCTCGACCGAGCGGGCGCGCATCGCGACCGAAGGCTGGGGAGCCCGGCTTCTCGCCCGGCAGTCTCCTGCTGGTACCTGGGGCGGAAGTCCCCGCGGTTGGAGAGCCGATTTGCCGAAGACGGACCGAGACTTGATTATTACGCTGTACAGTCTCGACGTTTTGAAGAGCTTCGGTCTCGATCCTGCCAGCAAGCAGGCTCGCAAGATGATCGACCGCGTCGACAAGAGGGTGGTGTTCAAGTGGCTGAACAACCGGCCTTACCTTCAAGGCGAAACAGAGCCCTGCATCAACGGAAGAATTCTTGGCATCGGTGCATATTTCAAGGAACCGAACGATGCACTGGCCAAGCAACTGCTGCGCGAGCAACTCGAAGATGGCGGCTGGAACTGCGAAGCACCCAAAAGCCGGCGGTCTTCGTTCCACACCACCATATGCGTGCTGGAAGGACTGTTGGAATACGAACGGGCAGGACGCAAATCGGCAGGCGTCAGCAAGGCCCGCAAGAGGGCAGAAAATTATCTGCTGGAGCGCCGCCTGTTGCGCTCGCTTCGCACCGGAAAAGTCATCGACAAACACTGGCTGCGCTTCTCGTTCCCGGCGTTTTGGCATTACGACGTGTTGCGCGGACTCGATTATCTGCGGAACGCAGGAATCAAGCCCGGCAGCCGCATCAGGGAGGCCATCGAAGTTGTGATTCAGCGCCGCCACCAAAACGGGCGGTGGCCGATGAATTTGCTCCATCTCGAATATATTCCATTGAAGATCGAGACTGACGTGGGCGGGGCGAGCCGCTGGAACACGCTGCGCGCTCTGCGAGTTCTGCGTTGGTATAACAACGCGAAGAAGTAGTTGCGACTTCAGCATGTGGCATCCTTCTGAAAGTGGGAGTGCCAAACGGGGGTATACTCGCAGACGCCGGAGGCCCACGCAAAGGAATTCCGGCTCATACCAAAGAGCGAATGCGCCACGGAATAATCTCGCACCACAATTTCCACGATCCAGGCGCTACGGAGATGCATCCAGTCATGCGAAATTCAATCAGCAAGATCTTTGCTCGAATGGTTGTTGTCGTGGCGATCATCACATTGTCGGTCGCGGGACTGACCGCAGATGACAAACCGGGTCCGCGCCCCGGCTACTACCGTTATCCCGCGATTCACGGCGACACGATTATTTTTACGGCCGAGGGTGATTTGTGGACCGTGAGCACAAAAGGCGGTGAGGCGAAGCGTCTGACGTCCGCCCCAGGCGAAGAACTGTTGGCAGCGATCTCTCCTGACGGAAAGACGGTGGCGTTCAGCGCGCAGTATGAAGGGCCGATGGACGCGTACACCATGCCGGTGGATGGCGGTCTGCCGCAGAGGCGCACGTGGAATGGCGACACCAGCGTAGCGGGCTGGATGCCCGATGGCCGCATGCTGGTGAGCACGACGCGATACTCCACATTACCGGACTCGAAACTCGTGGTGATCGACAGCAACGGCAAGTACGAAATCGTGCCGCTGTCGCAGGCTGCCGAGGGCGCGTTCACGCCGGATGGCAAAACACTTTTTTTCACGCGGTTGGAGCGGCAACCGAGCCAGACCAAGCGCTACAAGGGCGGAACGGCGGAAAGCATCTGGCGGTACGACGCAGGATCCGAGGCCGTGCCACTGACGAGCGACTTTACCGGCACGTCGCACAATCCGATGTTCTGGAATGGCCGGGTGTACTTTCTGTCGGACCGCGACGGAGTGATGAACATTTATTCGATGGACCGGGACGGGCACGACGTGAAACAGCAGACACATCACAAAGGGTTTGATGTGCAATACGCGTCGATGGGAGACGGGCGAATTGTCTACCAGTGCGGGGCGGACCTGTGGCTGCTGGATCTGAATGCGGGGCAGGACGCAATCGTGCCCATTACGCTGGTGTCTGATTTCGATCAGCTGCGCGATCACTGGGTGAAGAAGCCGCTCGACTATTTGACGGGAGCGCACATTGCTCCTGACGGAAGCGCGGCGGTATTCACGGCGCGCGGTGAGGTGTTCACGCTGCCGGTGCTTAGTGGGCGCATCGTGAAGGTTGCGGGCAATTCGGGAATACGGTATCGCGAGGCGCGGTATATGCCCGACGGCAAAAGCATTGTTGCGATTTCCACGCAGACGGGCGAGACGGAATTCTGGAAATACCCGGCGAATGGCGTCGGCGCACCGGAGCAATGGACAAAAGACGGGAAAGTGCTGCGCTGGGAAGGAGTGCCGTCGCCGGACGGCCACTGGCTGGCGCATCGCGACAAGGATCAGCAACTGTGGCTGTACGACATCAAAACCAAGCAGGACAAGCGCATCGCGCAATCAATGATGGACGACTTCTCGGACCTGACCTGGTCGCCCGACAGCCAGTGGCTGGCGTATGGGGAAGTGGCGACGAATACATTTACACAAATTAAAGTGCTGAATGTAAACACCGGCGCGATTACGGCGCTGACTTCGGACCGCTATAACAGCGGAAACCCGGCATGGAGCACCGACGGCAAATGGCTGTATTTTTTGTCGGACCGCATGCTGAAGACAACCGTGCCATCACCCTGGGGACCGCGCCAGCCGGATCCGAACTTCGATCGTTCGCTGAAAATCTACGAACTGGCGTTGACGCCGGAACTGCGTTCGCCGTTTACTCCAGCGGACGAATTGCATCCGGAGCAACCGGCGAAGACGGAGGAAACGAAGCCGGAAAAGCCTGGCGAACCGAAGAAGAAGGAAGAAGACAAGAAAGGCGCGGACAAGAAAGCGGCGGATGAGAAAAAAGCCAGTGACGAGAAGAAGCCGGAAGAAAAGAAGCCGGCAACCGTCACCATCGATTTCACGAACATCGCCTCGCGCTTGAGAGAGGTGCCCGCGCCGGCTGGGAACTATTCTTCGTTGCAGGCCACCGACAAGCGGCTGTGCTGGACGGATCGCGATGGAGACGCGCCGCCGAAGCAAGCTCTAGCGTGCATCGACATCGCGAATAAGGGCGAAGCGCCGGAAACGGTGATGTCTGATGTGAAAGGCTTCGAAATTTCGTTGGACCGCAAGAAAATGCTGGTGGCGAAGGGCGAGGACTTCCTGATAATCGATTCGGACGCGAAGGGCAGCGGGCTTGCGGATCCCAAGGTGATGGGCAAAGCCAAGATCGACATGTCGAAATGGACGATCATGACGAATCCGCGCGTGGAATATCACGAACTGTTTCTGGACGCGTGGCGACTGGAACGCGATTACTTTTACGACCGGAACATGCATGGATTGGACTGGAAGGGGCTGCGCGACAGGTATTTGCCGCTGGTCGATCGGGTTTCGGACCGTCAGGAATTGAATGATGTGATTGCACAAATGGTCAGCGAACTTTCAGCGCTGCACATTTTTGTGTTTGGAGGCGATGCGCGCAAACCCGCCGATCAGGTGGATATCGCCACGCTCGGCGCAGTGCTGCAGCGCGACGAGAAGGCCGGCGGCTACGTTGTGCAGCACGTGTATTTGCATGATCCTGATTTGCCGGATCTGGCGCCGCCGCTGGCGCGACCCGATTCTCTGGTGAAGGACGGAGAGGTAATCGTGAGCATCGACGGCGACGACCTGTTGAAGGTGCAGGACGAACGCGAGCTGCTGCGTGGCAAAGCGGGGCGCAAGGTGTTGATGCACGTGAAAGTGACGGATGGGAAGGCGCGCGATGTGTTGGCCACGCCGGTGACGGAGCGCCAAGAACGGGAAATTGCGTATCGCGAGTGGGAGTATACGCGGCGCTTGAAGGTAGAGTCCGACTCCAAAGGGCGGATTGGCTATGTCCATTTGCAGGCCATGGGCCCGCGCGACATCGAACAGTGGACACGCGAGTTCTACCCGGTGTTTGATCGCGAGGGACTGATTATCGATGTGCGGCACAATCGAGGCGGCAACATCGATTCGTGGCTGTTGGGGAAATTGATGAGGAAGGCGTGGTTCTACTGGCAGCCGCGCATAGGCAATCCCAACTGGAACATGCAATACGCGTTCCGTGGCCACATGGTGGTTTTGTGCGATCAGGAAACGGCTTCGGATGGCGAGGCGTTCTCCGAAGGGTTCCGCCGGTTGGGAATGGGCAAGCTGATCGGAGTACGGACGTGGGGAGGCGAGATCTGGTTGTCTGGGAGCAATATATTGTCAGACTTCGGGATTGCGACAGCGGCCGAGACGGGCGTGTACGGTCCGGAAGGGAAGTGGCTGATTGAGGGTCACGGCGTCGATCCCGATATCGTGAAGGACAATTTGCCGCATGCGACGTTTACGGGCAGCGATGCGCAGTTGGATGAGGCGCTGAAGTTCCTGCAGGAAGAGATCCAGAAGGACCCGAGGCCGGTTCCGAAGGCGCCACCTTATCCGAACAAAACGTTCAAGTACGAGGATTAGGCGCGCTAGACAGTTGTCTGGGCAGGTGCAAGCGGTTTGGGCTTGGCGGGCACGGCAGGTTTCATGAACCGGAACAGCGTTGCGTTTGCGAGGATGGTTACGAGCGAAGCCGCAAGCGTGGCGTGATAGATCTGCTCGGATATCAAGCCTGCGTTGAGGGAGACTTGCGCGAGGATAAAAGAGAATTCGCCGATTTGCGTGAGGCCGATGCCGACGCGGACCGACGTATCGGTTGAATAGCGGAATAGGCGCACTACTCCTGCCCAGATTACAAACTTCCCGATGAGCACCATCGCAACTAATAAAAGAATGGTGCGCCAACTGGTGATCCAGCTCTGCGGGTTGATGAGCATGCCGACGGTGGCGAAGAAAAGAGCGACAAAGGCATCGCGAAGAGAGCGCGTCTGCTCTTCCAGCTTGTGAGTGAAACTGGTCTTGCCCAGGAACAAGCCGGCCAGAAAGGCGCCGAGAGCCAGGGAGAGCCCTACAGCTTCTGTGAGCGCAGCGATGGCCAGGCAGATAGTGAGAGCGAGCAGCAAAGAGATTTCGTCGTTGCAGGTTTTTTCGACGCGAGAAAGCAATCGTGGCACGAACTTCCAGGCGGCCGCGGCGATAGGAATCAGCAGCAGAAGGGACTTCGCAATCCGGAAGGCGACATGCGCGAAATTTTCCCGACTGGAGGGAGACAGGCCGGGCAGAATCACCGTTAGAATTACGACCGCTAAATCCTCAACAAGAGTGAGCGTGATCATCACGCGGCCGGCATCGGAGCCCAGTTCTCCCCGGTCCATTAAATGGCGCATCAGAACCATAGTGCTGGCGACGGAAATGATGCAGCCCACGGCGATTCCTTGGGTGAGCGGCCAGTGAAACAGCGCGCCGATTCCGGCGCCCAGTGCAATGGACAGGACAATTCCCAGGGGCGCGCCCACCAGCGCGACCCACTTCACGCGCAAGAGATCCGGGATAGAAAACTCGATGCCCACCGAAAACATCAGCAGAACGACGCCGATTTCCGCCATGAGTTCGAATGTGTGCACGTCCTGAACATGCGGGCCGGGCGTAAACGGGCTGAGGAGCAGACCGGCAAGGACGTAGCCGAGAAGGATGGGCTGGCGAAGGCGCCAGGCGATGAGTCCGCAAAGAAGCGAGGCGGCGAAGACCATGGCAATGTCGCGAAAAATGAGGGAATGTGGAGTCACCGAGCCACGTCCTGGTCCTGAAGAAATACCGGGGAAGTTTAGCACCAGTGAGCCGCAGAATTGGGGGGTGTCTTGTGGTTCCTTGTGAAATCCCGGGAAAACCTCTAGAATTTCGACATTCAGGTCGTCTGTCGATTCGTGCTTGAATCGCTACGAATCAGTTTTTACCTCTGCCTAACTTAAGAGCTGGTTGGCCGCACAGGTGTACCGGATTGGCCACCCCAGAGCGTGAAGCCGAGTTTCGCCAGATGGCCGTTGTGACTCAGAAAATTCGCGCAACGAAGGAGATTGGCGAATCGCTCCGTTCGCAGGGATGGCCTCGTTGCGCTTCTCATCAAGGAGAAGACCGGTGAATAAAAAGATGCTAGTAGTAGCGGTTTTGGCGGGGGCTGGTCTCGCCGCGAGTTCCCAGACGTTTGCGCAGGCGACGGGCGGGCAGCAATCCGCCGCATCGCCCAGCCAGACGGGCCAAGTGATGAGTTCGCAGGACGTGGACTTGCTGCGGAAGGATATTCGATCGAAGAAAAAGCAGTTGATTGCCGCGAACCTGAAACTGACGGAGGCGGAAGCTACAAAATTCTGGCCGGTCTACGACCAGTACACGCAAGAATTAGTCCGGGTCAACGACAAGAAGTACACACTGATCAAGCAATATGCTGAAAATTGGGGCGGCATTACAGATGACCAGGCGATGATTTGGGCGCGAGACTGGCTGGATCTGGATACGGCGGTCACGCAGTTGCGTTCCAAGTACGTCCCACTGGTGAGAGCGGTGCTGCCCGGTAAAAAGGCTGCCACGTTCTTCCAACTGGACCGCCGCGTCAGCGAGATGATCGATCTGCAGATTTCCTCGCAGATTCCGCTGGTGCAGAGCCAGGAGTAGTCCTTCAAGGATCCCAGTTCCACGGAAAGCCCCGCGCATATTGGCTGCGTGGGGCTTTTCATTTGCCGGTCATGATGGAGCACATAGAAATTGCACAAAGCGGTAAAGGGTTCTATCATTGCCGGGTCCAGGCAAAGCGAAGTGACGTTCGCAGTTCGCAACCAAGACGGCTCTAAGCAAAATTGGCGACGTGGAAGTTTCGCCCATTCCGCGGTTTCCATCGCACGCTGTCGCGAAGCCCAGAAAGCGAACTCTGGATATCTGAGAAATTCCATTCAAGAGGAAGAGCAGCATGGGACCTGATTGTCACTGTACGAAAGTTGTGCCACAGGCGCTTCCCGCTGCTGCAAAAGGAGAGTATTCATGAACAGAAAAACGGTAATCATCGCGCTGGTGTTGGCGGGCGCTTGTGCGGCATTTTGTCCCAAGGCGCCGGCGCAAGCGGCGTCGTCTTCCGTGGCGGGCAGTAAGTCGCCGCAGGGGGTCAGCGATCAAGACATCGCATTGCTGCGGCAGGACATTCGCTCGCACAAGAAACAGCTGATCGCTGCGAACCTTACCCTTACGGATACCGAGGCGACAAAGTTCTGGCCGCTGTACGACCAGTACACGGCGGAGTTGACGAAGGTCAACGACACCAAATATGAACTACTGAAGGAATACGCTACGAATTGGGGTTCCGTCACCGATGCGCAGGCCGCGAGCTTGATCAAGCGCTCTTTGGAGGCGGACCAGGCTGTGGCGCAACTGCGGCTGAAATACGATCCGATCTTCAGCCAAGTGTTGCCGGGAAAGAAAGTGGCGACGTTCTTCCAGTTGGATCGCCGCTTGAGTAATCTGATTGATCTGCAGCTGGCATCGCAGATTCCGTTAGTGCAAGCGCAACCGTAAGCACGAAGATAATCCACGTTCTTACAAAACTCCCGGCGCGCATCGAGTAGCGTGCCGGGAGTTTTATTTTGCGCCAGAAAGCGTTGCCGGAGCCGGGGACGGACGAGGAGGCTCGTGTGGTTCGTGTTCGACGCCCCTCCAGCCAACGGGGCGGCCGCTGACGGCTTCTTTGACCGAGCGGAACAGGACGATGTACATCAACTGGCGATAATAGAAACGCTGGAGAAGCACAGGAATGAGGAGGGTCCAGTCCTCGTGGCGTTCGAGGGCAAACGCAATGATGCAGGTGAGCACGTCGATGATAATAAATCCAAGGAAAAAGACGACCGAGCGTTGGACGTCGGCGGTGGTCCAGAGTTGCGGAATTTGCGTGATATGAAGTTGCGCCAGGCCCCACAACAGCAAGCTGCCCAGGAACAACAGGTCGATGATGGGAGAAATCAGCGGCAATGCAATCTGGAAAAGAAAGATGTTGGGGAGAGCGACCCAGCCGAGAGTGCCGTACTTGGGACGAAACAACGTGTCGCTGTGCTTCCAGAAAGATTGCAAGGTGCCGAAAGTCCAGCGAAAACGCTGGCGGATCAGCGCGCCGGGCGTTTCGGGAGCTTCGGTCCAGGCGACGGCGTATTCGTCGTAGGTGACGCGCCAACCCAACCTGCGAATCGCAATCGTCAGATCGGCATCCTCCGCGACGGTATCCGCAGTGATGCCGCCGGCTGCTTCAATGGCGGCCTTGCGCCACGCGCCCAGGGCACCAGGGACAACGGTGATGCAGTTGAGAAGATCAAAAGCGCGCTTCTCCATGTTCTGGCTGGTGACGTATTCGAGGGCTTGCCAACGAGTGAGCCAGCGATCGCGGTTGCCAACTTTGACATTTCCGGCAACGGCGCCGATAAGGGGATCGGAGAAATGGCGGACGAGGTTGCGGATGGCGTCGGGTTCAATTTCGGTGTCGGCATCGATGGTGACGACAATATCGGCTTTGGCGTGAGACAGAGCGTTGTTCAGCGCCGCGGCTTTTCCGCGATTGACCTGATGGAGGATCTGGACAGCGTCATTTTTTCCAAAGTTGGATTGGAGAAGTTCGAGAGTGCGGTCGGCAGAGCCATCGTCGACGACGATAACGTGGATGTTGTCGTAGTCGGAGAGCAGGACGGACGTGACGGTCTGAACGATGACGGTTTCCTCGTTGTGAGCGGGAATCAGGACGGTGACACTGGGCGGAGGCTCCGGCAATTTCGCACGATCGGGCCGCAATCTTTCAATGATGGCGAGAATGCCAATGATCAGCGCGCGGCCACTGACCATGATGATGCCGAGAATAAAAATGGTGGCAATGGTGAAGCGCGACCACTGAAAGATCACAAAGATGACGCCATCCGCGCGCGCAGCCAGGCGTTCGCGGAAGGATAGGGGCGCCATCACGTCGGCTCTGGTCTTGCCAATCAGGTCGGAAACAGAGACAAACTCATAGCCCTTGGCGCGAAGCTGGTCAATGACCATGGGCAGAGCGGCTAAAGTTTGCGAGCGATCCCCACCGCCATCGTGCATGAGGATGATGTTGCCCTTGGTGGCCTGCCGCAAAACGCTGTCGAGGATTTCCTGAGCCGGTATAGGGCGTTTGTCGTCCGTTAAGCTCCAGTCGTCGGGATCAATTCGCTGGCCAACAATAAGGTAACCGAGTTCCTGCGGGTAAGGGAGTTGCGCGACTTCTTCGGCATATTCGGGCTGGTGGTCGATGCCATAGGGCGGACGAAAAAGGATGGATTTCACGCCCAGAGTGCTTTCGATCAGCCTTTGCGTCAGGTTCAGTTCCCATTTGATCTGAGTCTTGGAGGTCTGGTCGAATTGCGGATGCGTAAAGGTGTGGTTGCCGATTTCGTGGCCCTCGGCATATTCGCGTTTCAGAATATCCGGCGCGCGGTTGGCTTCTTCCCCAATGACAAAAAATACTCCGGGGGCTTTCTTCTCTTTCAGGATGTCGAGGATTTTGGGAGTCCAGCGCGGATCGGGGCCATCGTCGAAAGACAACACCAGCTTGTTTTTGGCGGCGCCGATCTGCTCGATGTCGAAGGAAAGCGGCAGGGCATCGTACTTTTCGCTGGTAAACAGGTCGGTCGTCTTATCGTAAGCGAGTGTGCGGCGGCCATGCTTGGGGACGTCGGCGATGCGCCAGATGTCACCGTCGCCTTCCAGAATGAGATCCGGTCCGGGAGCAATGTCGGTGAGTTTGTCGCGGATGGCGTCATCGGGACGGGTGGCGCCCCAGATGGGCCACAACGAAGTGTCTACGGAACCGAAGCGCCATAGCGCCGTGCCTTGCACCCCCAGGCGCTCACTGGCACGCAACTGGTTGTAGGCGGTAACGGCGTCGAGCATCCAGACCTGGTGGGTGCGTTCGTGCTCGTCATCGTAAGAATAGTGCGGATTCAACGACGCCTGATCGAATTCGACTTCGGCTTCGGACTCGTAGGCATGCAGAAGGGCTTCCTGCACGCTGAATTGCGCGGCTTGCTGAGGCTCCTTCTTGGTTGCTTGCGTCCAGTCGTAAGCATAGTTGGCGATGCCCACGATAATTTTTTGCGCGGGAACCACTTCGCGGACCTGGCGCAAATTCTCCATGAACCAGTCTTGAGCGGCAATCGGGCCGGGAGGAGAAGAGAGCCAGTGCTGGTCGAAGTTGAAGAGAATGATGGCGTCGGTTTCCTTGCCAAAAAAGGCGTAGTCGTAGGCGTCGTCCCTGGCGGGAAGAGTGACCATCAATTTCAGACCGACGGCATGCAGGGCCGGCCCAAGTTCGCCGACGAATTCCTGGAAATAGTGTTGACTGGAGGAGGGCACTTCTTCGAAGTCGACGACGAGGCCCTCTTGCTTGGCGAGCACGGCATAGGTGACCACATCGTTGATCAAGCGATGGCGTGCGGCGGCATTGGCCAGTAATTCCGTCAGTTCTTTTACGCGCCAGACTGTGCCGTCGTAATTGTTCAGCAAGCCCATCATGGGAAGTTCGAGCGGCGGATTGACGGAGCGCATCCAGCGATGCAGTTGATCCTGGTTCAGGCGCGCGATGGCCTCGGCGGGCGAGGCTTTGACGACCAATTGCTGATTGCGCTGATAGTCCACGATGGTCATAGCGCCATCGGGAGAAATGGCGTGCAACTGTTCCGGCATCAGCAAGTCGATATCTTTATAGTGCTTCTTGAGAGAGGCGAGGCTGTTGGCATCCCAACTGACATAAAAGGCCGCGCGCAGCGGGTCGTACGCGGCGGGAATCTGACCGATGTTGGCGACGCGCTTGTGGCGCCCTTCTCGCTGCGGGACAGGCTTCGTGGTGAGTTTTTTCCTTACGGCGTGGTAAGCGGGCCGGGAATCGGGCAACAGTGAGGAGGGAAGTTCCACGCCGCCGGCCACGGTGATGAAGAAATACACCAACAGCAAGGTCAGCAGAACTCCGCTGATTTCCATGAGCCGACGAGTGCGCCGCCACCGCAGTTTCTCGGCGTCGTAGAAGATTGGCCTGCGTTCTTTCATGAAGCGTGGCGTTCCTGCGGCGCAGGTGGGTTACGCCGGTAAGGAACAAGTTACTCCGTCGCGAGTAGAACCGAACCTCTCTATTGTAAGATGCGAAGCAATATGAAGCGAGTTTTCTTAAGTCCTCTGACCGCACTTTTCACTGGAATCTGCTTACGCCTGCTGTTCGTGCTGAAGCTGCCTGCCGGCTCCGGGGATACAGTGATCTACGATCAACTGGCCAGCAATTGGCTGAAGCACGGCAAGTACGCCATGGATATCGGCGGGGCGCTAGTGCCGGTGAACTTGCGAGTACCGGGCTATCCGGCTTTTCTGGCGCTGATTTACGCGCTGACAGGGCGCACCGGAGAGCCGGCGCGCATCTTTGTGATGCTGGCGCAGGTGATGGTGGATCTAGCGACCTGCCTGGCGATTGGCGGCCTGGCGGCCATTTTGGTAACGCTGTGCGATCCGCGCGCCAAGTCAAAGCGAGCGTTCACCGCGGGTTTGTGGTTGGCGGTGTTGTGCCCCTTTACAGCGAACTATGTAGCCGTGCCGCTGACGGAAACCTGGGCGATCTTTTTTGGCGCGGTGGCGATGATCATTCTGGTACTGGTGGCGACGCTGAGCCGCGACGAGGGCCGCGAGGTATTTCAGGGGAGCGCGTCAACCGGCAAGGGCTACTGGACGCTGTCGGCGTTGGCTGGGCTGGTGGTGGGGATTGGCACCTTGTTTCGCCCGGAAACGCCGCTCTTGCTGGTTACGACATTGGCCGTGATGGGCGTCTGGATGGCGCGCCGGGGCGAATGGAAACGTTGGTTACTGACCGGCGTGTTGATGGGCTGCACGTGCTGTGTGCCGCTGGTGCCGTGGGCGATTCGCAATGCGGTGACGCTGCACGAATTCCAGCCGCTGGCGCCAAAGGATGCCACATTGCCGGGAGAAATCGATCCCAAGGGGTTCATGGCTTGGGAACGGACATGGCTGTACCGCGTGCGCGACTGCTACCTGGTGCCGTGGAAGTTGAATGATGAATCCATCGACCTGGACGATATTCCCGCGTGGGCGTTCGACACGCCGGAGGAAAAAGAACGAGTGGCGGCGGTGTTGGAGCAATATAACGACGACCTGACATTGACAGCGGAGGAAGACGCGGTATTTGCGCAACTGGCGCGCGAAAGGACGGCGCGCCATCCGCTGCGCACGTACTTGTGGATTCCGTTGCGGCGCGTGGTGCGCATGTGGTTTACGCCACGAATCGAACTGGTGCCGGTGTCGGGCAATGTGTTTCCCGTGGCGCAAATGTGGGATGAGGATCCGGTAGACCAGGGCGTGACTTCGTTGTTTTTCGTTTTGAACATTTTTTATCTCGCGCTGGCAGCTTGGGGCGTTTGGAAATTGTGGAAATGGCCGGGAGTGCGGGCTGCGTCGGGTGTGTTGTTGTTTTACATTCTGGCGCGCACGTTGTTTCTGACGACGGTGGAGACGCCGGAACCTAGATATGTGTTGGAATGCTTTCCGGCGTTGCTAGCGTTTAGCGCGCAGGTATTTGCGCTGCGTGGAAATAAAGAGAAGCCCGCCTGAAACAGCTTGCTAGGAAGCTTCGGGTGGTTCGGGGTGGATGGTGACGCGGGAAATCTGGGCGAAGCGTTCCTTGACGCGATCTTCCAGAGCGGCGGTAACGTCGTGAACGCGGGTGATGGGCAAGTCGCTTTTCATGATGCAATGGCAAGAGACCAGGATGTGATGCTCCACCTGACGCACATGAACTTCGTGGCAATTGATGAGTTCATCGTATTCGGAAGGCATGCGATTCAGGAAATTTTCCACGTCGATTTCCAGCTGGCGCATTTCGCCTTCGCGGGTATCGGGAGTGGCGATGTGGCGGCCCAGTGGTTCGATGTGGATGTTCACCATTACGTTTCCATCGCGTAACGCGCGAATGCCTTCTTCCAGTTCCGTTGCGCGGCGATGCGCTTCGCCCAGACTGAGGTTCTCGTCCACTTCCAGATGCAGTTCGACGAACAGGCTGCCATCCTGCTGGACCGCGGCGACATCGTGAATCGCCAGGCCCATGCGCTGAGCAACGGCGCGTATCGATTCGAATAGAGTTTCGCCGCGTGGCGCGCGGGGTTCGGTGTGAACAATCACGTCGGAAGGCACAATCTCGCCGATGCGCCGCTCGATGGCGTCGGTCAGCACGTGGACTTGTTCGAGGCTGGAGGTGCGCGGGACACTAACGGTGGCATCTACGAAATGGCGATTGCCCGAGCGGCGCACTCGTACGCGCTCGACATCGAGGACGCCATCCATGCGGCCGACCGCATCGGTGATTTCGTCGTGCAACCCCTCGGGCGCAGCATCCAGTAGGGCATCGAGGGTGCGCTTGCCGAGTTGCGAGCCCACCCACAGAATCACGGCGGCAACGCCGAGGGCAGCGAACGCGTCGGCGTAGGCGAGCCATGGGAGATTCCAATAATCGCCCGCCCAGACGAGCGCCACGCCGAGGATTACAACCATGGTGCTCCAAACATCGGTGGAGAAGTGCAGGGCATCGGCTTCCAAAGCTTCGGAGGTGTGTTTTTTTGCGACGGCATTGAGAGCGCGGGCGCGGGTGATGTCGATGGCCAAAGCGGCGAATAAGATGACGATGGCGAGGAGGCCGGGCTGGACGTGAACACTGTGGAAGAACAGGCGATAAAAGGCTTCGTAGATGATGTACAGGGCGGTGATGATGAGCAGACCGGTTTCCAGGAACGCCGAGAAATTCTCGAATTTTCCGTGGCCGTAAGGGTGACGTTCGTCCGCGGGCTCGTCGGAAACACGTACGGAAAGGAATGTAATCAGCGCGGCGACCAGGTCGAGCCCCGAATGTAATGCTTCGGAAAGAACGCCGAGGCTTCCGGTGCGCACTACCAGGAAGGTCTTCAGGCAAAGCAGCAGCATTGCCGAGCCGATGCTGAGCAACGCGGCGCGCTTCTTTTCCTGGACAGCCTCGTGGAGTCGGCGGAGAAGCACCATGGCATAAGACTACCTCAAGTGTGAGGCGATACCGAGCGTGGCATTTAACTTGTGAGCACGTGTAGGCAAATTCGTAATCAGGACGCTGCAAAAAAATCGAAAAGGGCGCCTCGCTTAGGCAAGGCGCCCTTTTCTCGTTTGGGATATCAAGTAGTCGAGCTATTTCCCGCCCTTGGGAGTCATCGGCGGTTCCGGCAGGATGGGCAGGCGCTTGGGCTCGCCACGAGCGCCGCGCACTTCGACCTCTTCGAAAAGAAGCGAAGGAGCGACGACCGCCGCAGGAAGGCCGCTTTGCGCGCTGCCAAACGCGCCGAGCGCGGTTCCCGCGATACCGTTCACCTGGCTTTGCATGTAGTTGTAAACGAAATCGTCGTTACCGATTCCGGCGATGTTGCGCAGGCTGCGCGGGCTGAATCCGGTGATGCGTGCGCCACGCACGAGCTCTTCGCGGCCGTCGGCGGGATAGAGCTTGTAGACCACCAAGGGCAGGCGGTCGGTAGCAGCGTTGCCGCCGAAGCTTGCCAGCAGTCCGGTGAAATCTTCCTGGTGCATCAGGCTCAACGCGGGGTTGTCCATTTCGCGGACGACAATACAGAAGTCCAGCTTCTCTGAACGGCACTCATCCACAAACTTTTTCTTCAGTTCGTCCTTCGAAACTGTTTCGGTGGAACTGAAAAACAGGTTGCTCATGATGGGTTTAGGATCCGCGAGGAACGACGAGCGTCCGTGCCCGTTGGATTTGCCAAAATCGGGGCCAGGGCGGCGCGACATCAACAGGTCTTTCAGTTTGCCGCTATCGACGATGGTTACTTTCTGGCCGGGAACGCCTTCCTCATCGATGGCGTAACCTCCCACCAGCAAAGTTCCCTTGTAATCTTTCGCGCCGGGATCATCGATCAGCGAAACAGTGGCGGGCAGAACGCGCGAGTCCACTTTGCCGCTCCAATCGCTGCGAGCACCAAGGCTGCTCATGAGTTGGTCAACCACAGGCTGAAAGGCCAGCGGGGGGCGCGCGCCGCTAAGCGATGGCCCAAGCACTTCGGCAACGAGGGCGGCTGCGGCTCGCGACTCAAAAAGCACGGGGCCAGTATAATCTGGCGCAGGCGCGGCAGCGTGCATGGCCATCAACTCGCTACCGGCAACATTCAATCCTTTTTTGACATCGTCGACGCTGGGCAGGTCCGCGGGGCGCGGCGCATAGGTGGAATAGTAGTGCGCCACCTGCATGCCGTCTTTGGCGAGCGCGTTCATGCCGCTTTCGATGGCAGCGAAAGAATGATTCGCGCGAACCGCAGTACCTTCGCTGGTGAGCAAATATTCCGTGGTGTAGACGAGGTAGTAGGTCACGCGGGATTCATAAATCATGGGAAAAGCGCGGAGCGCCGACGAGGTGTCGCGAGCCTCCTGTTCCCAATTGCGATTGGACCAGTCGGAAGTGGCAAGCGGTTCGACGTGTTGCACCGTCTCCACCTTGGCGAAGTCGTCGATGTCCGATTGCCGCGCCAGGCTGCTGAGGTATGCCTGCTTGCGCGAATAAGTCTCCGCCGCTTCCTTGAAGGCCTGATCCGTGGCAATCCAAAGATCCTGGCGCAGGGAATCGTAGTCGCGATCGATTCCGACCGTACCGGTGGAACCAATGAACCCGCGGAAGGCGTCCTCGCCGACGAAGTTGGAACTATCAAGTTTGTAATCGCCTACGCGGGCGTTCACATCCATGATGCGGCTGCGGTTGTGAGTGCTGCTGAGGAGCGCGCCGAATTCTCCCACCACTTCGCGAACGTCCATATCCAGCAAGCGATATTCGATGAAATACGGGCGCACCGGTTTATCGCCCTTGGTGATCTGCAACTCCAGACGCGATTTCGCGCGCGCCATTTCGTCCTTCATAGCTTGCATAGTGTGATCGTTGTCCGCCGGGGCCTGCGCGAAGACGGCTGAAGCAATGGAAGATGCAAGCAAGATTGCCACGAATCGAAGCGTCCGCATTACTGAAGGCCTCCCGTTTTCACCGTGTCGTGCGCCGGCGCCGGCAAAATCGGCGGGCGGTCTGTTGCCGCTGGCTTTTTCTGAACTTCCAATTCGGTGGTAAGGATTGCGGGAGAGACGGCGGAAACCGGGACGGAACCGGACTCCGCGCCGCAGTAACCGTTGAAGACTTCCGGAGTATCGCCGGTGGCGACGATCTTGGCGAGGGAGGCGAGAGGAGTGCCGACAATGTCGACACCGCGAACCAATTCATCGGGCTTACCGTCGGCAAAGACTTTGTAGACCACGAGGGGTTCGACTTGGAAGGCTTGGGGTTGGCCGCGGCCGGTCAACGTAAAGCCGCCGGCGATGTCGTCAATCAAGAGGCCGTAGGGCTTGCCCTGCTGCTTGATAATTTCAATGAGCTTTTCGCGCAACTGGGCATTGGTCACCATCTTGTTGCTTTCGACAATCAGGTTTCCCTGTCGCGATACCGGAGTGGCGCCCAACTGCCTGCGTCCGTGGCCATTGGATTGTGGGAAGCCGTCGATCGGCGAGCGCGACATTTCGAAATTCTTCAAGACGCCATGGTCGACGAGGACGACGCGCTGCGCGGGAACGCCTTCGTCGTCAAACTCGTAGAAGCCGAGCAATTCCTGGTTGTCGACTTTTCTGCGGGTGGTATCGTCGATCACGGTCAGGAAACTGGGCAGGATTTGTTCGCCGACTTTTTTGGTGAAGGTCTGGCCCTCATTCACGTCCTTTTGGCGGTGGCCTTCGGCGCGATGACCGAAGACTTCATGGAAAAACACGGCGGCAGCGCGGCCGGTCAGTAGTGCCGGGGTCACGCTGGGATCGTTGATGGGCGAAACCACCAGGCCTTCCATTTCCTTGCGAAGTTGCAGAGAAGCAGCCTGCACAGCCTTGTCGTCGGGCGCTTCGCTAGGGTTCACCCAGTCAAAGTTGTAGTAGCGATCGATGTCCATGCCGTCGACCGCTTTGCCCTGGATGAACAACTCGAGGCGGTAACGAATCTGTCCAAACTGCAGTTGTGTTCCTTCAGAATTGAGCTGGATGGAGTTTTCCGCTTGCGCCGTGAAGGTGACGATGGAGTTGATGACCGCGGGAGATTCCCGGAAGTATTTCGTATAGGCGCGAACTTTTTCTTCCCAGGGTTTGCGATCCACGGAGATGGAAACCCAAGGCCCAATGTGAGTCGCCGGTTTTTCCTGGGAAAAATCGGGTGCTTTGCCTTCCTCGGTCTGGGCTTTCACTTCCTTGCCGGTTTGAATCTTGATGAGAGCCTCGGCGGCGGAGCGATACTGCTTATCGGTTTCCAGCCAAATGGCGCGGCGCAGGACCTCGCTGTCGTCGTCAACCGGAACGCTGGTGCCAGGGCCTCCGTTGGGAGGCTGGCGACCATCGACTTTGTGGGTGTCGTCCAATTGATAGGAGCCGGTACGCACGGTAACTTCCAGCCAGCGATTGCGCCCCTCGTCGCTGCTGAGCAGCGCGCCATTCGAGCCCGAAACATTGACGCGGTCGGAATCCGTCAGGACGTAGCCGATGAAATAGGCGGCAGGATCCTGGGTACCCAGGGTCTTCATCGAGCGGTCCAGCTCCGTTTTCATGGCGTCGAAAAGTACTGAGGGCTTTGCGGATGTGTCCGCGGCGGCGGAAGAATGCCGCGGCGTCATGACAATCGCCATGCCGGCGGCGAAGATACAAGTCAGGGCGCGCATCGAACGATGGCGCAGGAGAGCGCAGTATGTTTGTTTCAAGGAGTTCCTCACTTCGAATTAGACGGAGATATCAAGCGTTCAGTGTACGCCACAGCCTTGGGTCAGACAAAGCGCGGTTTGCGCGAGGAGTACCGGCGTAGCTATCACACGTAGTTTGATGGCAGGTGGCCGGAAATCGTTGTAAACGGCAGAACCCGCGAATCGGGACACCGGCGCGGGGCATTACCTGCGGACTTAACGAGCTATCTGCGGGCTGCCACTGGTTGTCGAGGGTGTCGTGCCACGAGTCACGGCTGCCTAGCTTCCCGAGTAGTGCAGAATCGCGGCGGTCATGTCGTCGAATTGCGCGCAGTCACCCATAAATTTGCCGATGGCCGAGAAGATGTCGCCGGGCAATTCCAGCGAGGACTGCTCTGCATGGCTTCCGTAGATTCGTTGCAACCCCTGCTCTTCGAATTCGGCTTCATCGCAATTGCGCGTGTCGGT
This sequence comes from Candidatus Acidiferrales bacterium, assembly GCA_963826335.1. Classification (GTDB taxonomy): domain Bacteria; phylum Acidobacteriota; class Terriglobia; order Acidiferrales; family UBA7541; genus Acidiferrum. The sequence goes on from CAWGXB010000037.1 coordinate 184,029, forward strand.
CAAACCATCGGTGTGGAACAGCAAGGAATCGCCGGGTTCGAGCTGCACGGCCAAGTGGTCATACGTGATTTCGGAAAACAGGCCGGCAGGAATTCCCGCAACTTGCAGCGCTCGACATTCACCTTCGCGTAGCAGCATCGGGCCGGGCATGCCTGTGCTGGACAGGTGCAACTGCGCCGTGACGGGATCGAGCAGCGCGTACTGGATGGCCGTGTATCGACAGGGTATGCCTCGGAGCAGCAGCCTCTTGATCAAGAGAGCCATCACCTGGGCGGAATGCTGCCCCGTTTTGTGGATGCCTCTGAGCGTTCCTACCGCTAGCGCCGCATACATAGCCGCCGGCAGGCCTTTTCCGGAAACGTCGCCGCTATACATACCGATCATGCCGAGGGCAGCGAGAAATAATCGAGGTAATCGCCACCGACGAGGGCGGCAGGCTGAAATTCGTGGGAGATCGTAATGCCGCCGACGCGCAGAGGCCGGGTGGGCAACATGCCGCTCTGAATGACGCGGGCTTCGGCCAGTTCCTCCTCTCGCAGTTTTTCGATTGAGAGTAAATCAAGTTCAGGAGTTGCGGTGGGCATGGTCGTGTCTCGAGGGGAGATGTACCGAGAGAGGGGCGGCTGAAGTAAGGATGCCGCCGCACTTGACGAGCGGGTGCAAAATCCAAATCGGTGTTGCTCTTCTATGCACGCAAGGGCGAGTAATCCTTGTTGGCACAGCGCCGGGCGTCCACAATCTTTCTATGCGCGCCATTGCCGCCCTTCTGGTTGTAGCTGCCCTGCTTTTCGGGGTCTACTACTTTCATTTTTCGAAAATGCCCACCACTGATTCCGGCACTGCACCGACGCAGGCCATCAGCTTGACGGGCGTGCGTGCCGACCTGCTGCAGATCGCGCAAGCGGAGCGCGGCAGCATCGCCTTGAACGGTCATTGTTCTTCGCTAGACGATTTGATTTCTTCCGGTTCGCTCAGCATGCAGCGTACCGAGCGCGACGGATACAGCTATCAGATCGACTGCAACGGGGCAGCGGAGTTCCAGGTGCTGGCAAAGCACGCCGCGGCGCCCGCAGGCTCGCCAATCCGGTACCCCCAGCTGGCGATTAGCTCCAATATGGAAATCAGCGAAGTCCGGCCCTGAGGGCCGCAGAACACCCTCTTTTCCGCCCCAGTTCGGCGGAACTTTTTCCACGCCAATTGCGTTACTTGTGTTGAGACCGCAACAAGCGGCCCAGCCAGAACAGAGGCTTCGAAGGAGCACAATATGGGTGGAGAATTTATTGGATTGGTTGCGGTAATTCTGACCTGTGGAATTCCCGTGGCGGCAATGTACATGTACTACCGGGTTCGCAAACTGAGAACCGAGGAGAGGTTGGCGGCACTGGCACGCGGCGCTGAAATCCCCATGGAACCGGAGCTGTCGCAGTACGCCAGGTCGCGCCGGGCCGGCATTCTGCTAGTCAGCGGCGGACTTGGTTTCTTTTTGACGTTCGCATTAATCGCTCGCTTCTCTGGCGAGCCGCAGACCATGGTGGCTGCGTCGTTCGGCATCCTGCCGCTGGCCATTGGCCTGGGCTACTTTGTTGACGCCGCCATGATTCACCGCGACATCGCTAAAGCCTCCTAACCCCGCTGTTGCTTTGCTGGGAGTTGTGCGGAGTTTCGCCCTTGTATGCGGGTGTGCTCTTGCGTCGAGGATGAGCGCGCCCGCCTCCGCACAACGCCACGCTGCTCGTCTCCCGAGGTTCTGCGGAGTGGGCCTTTACTCTCGTTTCCATAGCGGAATGGCTTCACGCGCGTGTGCTAGAATCGAGGCCCATGCATCCCGCGATTCCACACTTGATGGACCTGCAAAAGCTAGACCAGTTGATCGCCGCGCTACGGGTGGATCTGGAGAGTCTGCCGAAGCGCATGCGGGAAGCCGATGCGCAATTGAACGGGGCGCGAGTCGCGGTGGCGTCTTCGAAAGAAGGGCTGACGCAGAGGATAACGCAGCGGAAGAAGTTTGAGCTGGACGTTAGCCAGTGGAGGGAGCGCGCGAAGAAATACCGCGAGCAGAGTTCTTCGGTAAAGACCAACGAAGCGTATAAGGCGCTGCAGCATGAAATCGCCAACGCGGAGAAGGAAGTTTCTCAGGCTGAAGACCTGGTGCTGGAACAGATGATGGGCGTGGAAGAAGCGGAGCGCCGCATCAAACACTTCGAGGCGGATTTGAAAGAAGCGGAGCAGGCCGTCGCCAAGGAAAAGAAGCAGATTGAAGTGCAGTACGGCGAGCAAAAGAAAGCGCTGGAGGCGGATCTCGCCAAACGCGAAGAAATCGCCAAGAAGATTCCCGAAGACCTGATGGAATTATATTCGCGGATTGCGCGGAAGAATCCCGGTTCGGTAATGGCGGAAGTGCGCGACGAACAGTGCCGCGCCTGCGGTATGCGCGTGTTGCCTCACACCATTCAGTTGCTGAAGTCCGAAACGGACGAGGAAGTATTTCGCTGCGAAACCTGCGGCCGCATCCTGTACTCGCTGGAACCCGTTCCCCACGCCACACCTCTGGAAAACGCGGAGGGCGCCGCTTCCGGCGGAACGGGCGGCTCCTGATGCCTACGCGTCCTCCAATTCCTCGTGGGAGCGGGCTGTTTGGAGAGCCTGAGCCGGAACGCAAGCCGATCGCTTCCTTCCTGGCAAACATCGACGGGGGTTCGCGCGGGAATCCCGGGCCGGCAGCTTACGGCGTGGTCGTTCGCGATGGTCGAGGAGAAATTGTTGCGCGGCTGAAAAAATACATCGGTCAAAACACCAACAACGTAGCCGAATATTTTGGGCTGATCGCCGCGCTGGACTATGCGCAGACGCATGGGATCCGGGCGCTGCGCGTGGAGAGTGATTCGGAGTTGCTGGTGAAGCAGATGCGCGGGCAGTACAAGGTGAAGAGCGAAGAGTTGAAGCCGCTGTTCGAACGCGCGAAGAAAATGTCGCAGACGCTGGAAGTATTTCGCATCGAGCACGTGTATCGGGAACAGAATCGCGACGCGGATGCGCTGGTGAACCAGGCGCTGGATGAAACTTCGCGGGCGGGCGCGGCCGGCGGATCAAGCTCGGCGAAGCAGCCGGCGAAGGACTCCACGATGCGTTTTTTCGCTCGCTATAAAAACGGTGCGTTGCACCCGGAAGACGCGCTGAATTTGCCGGAAGGCACGGGCGTTGAAGTGATCCTGCGGCTGCGCAAGTAGCACAACCAAGCGGACATCGCCGATTCTGTGGCGGCCGCCTTGTGAGGCGGGCGGTTTTGGTTTTGTCCTGTAAAGCCGAGAAAACTGAGTGGCTGGCATAAAAGTCAGCGCTACATTGAAGAGTGAAATTTTTTTACGCCGCTTGCGATCGAGCGGGGTATGGCGACTTCAGGGCGTAGGCGCGGTATAGCGTGTCGCGTTGGGCGGGCATGAATCCAGCGTCCGTGATGATGCGGCGCAATTCCTCTTCATTGGTGCGGCGCTTCACGCCCGCGGCGAACACCACGTTTTCTTCAATCAGGATGCTTCCCACGTCGTCGGCGCCAAACTGCAAACCAATCTGGCATACCTTGATTCCCGGGGTCAGCCAGCTCGACTGAATGTGGTCAATGTTGTCGAGGTACAGCCGGCTCACGGCCAGCGTCTTCAGATAATCCACCGCGGTGGTTTCCTGCACCTTTTTGCCGAGCGCAGTATTTTCCGCCGCGAAAATCCACGGAATAAACGCGGTGAATCCACCGGTCTCTTCCTGGATTTGCCGGATGCGTTCCAGGTGATTCACGCGGTGGCGCAGCTCTTCGCCGCAGCCAAACATCATTGTGGCGGTGGTGCGCAGCCCCAGCGAGTGCGCAATGCGGTGGACTTCCACCCATTCATCGCTGGTGCATTTCAGGCGCGCGATCTTTCCACGAATCTCGTCGTCCAGAATTTCCGCGCCGCCGCCTGGAATCGACTGGAGGCCAGCGTCTATCAGCCGTTGAATGGTTTCGCGAATGCTGAGCTCGCTGACCTCAGCGATGCACAGAATTTCCGGCGCGGAAAAACAATGCAGATGAACCTGCGGATAGCGCGACTTCAGCGAACGCAGCAAATTTTCGTAGTAGCCAATTTGCAGGTCGGGATGCAATCCGCCCTGAAGAAGCACGCCGGTGCCGCCCAGCTCCAGCATCTCGTCGATTTTTTTGTAGATAGTGTCGAACGACAGGATGTAGCCGTCCTTCGCGCCCAGCGGGCGGTAGAACGCGCAGAACGAGCAGTATTCGGTGCAGAAATTCGTGTAGTTGATGTTGCGGTCGATCTGGTACGTGGCGATGCGCGGGTCGTTCTTCTTCAGGCGCAACTGGTGCGCGGCCATGCCGATGCCGACGAGGTCGTCGGACTGGAGCATTTCGAGAGCTTGTTGTTTGGTGATTCCCACGGCGTTTCCTTTTCCAGAGATTCGTGTTTCGGTTGCCGGCGCGGCCGCAACCTTACTTCCCCAGCTTCACCGCAAAATCGGAATCGCGCAGCGGGCTACCGGGTTCTGCTGCTCGTGCGATGGACTTTACTTCCGGGATCAATCCCATTTCTGCCGCGTAGCGATAGTACACGGCCAACCCTTGCATATTCTCATTGTCGAGCGTGTAGTCGATGTTCTCGGTCAGATAACGCTGCAGGTGAGCGGCCGGTAGCTTCAATCCAGCTGACGCCTCGGCGCTGATTTCGTCGAGATGTTGCAAGCCAAACGCCAGCGACTGCTGAAAATCCTGCACCACTTGCGGCGTGACAGCGTCGCGGCGGCCAGCCCACACGGCGAGAACGGCGGGGAACTTGGTCAGCGTGCGCCACTGCTCGACGATGTCGTAGACGTAGAGCGTGGGATATTCGGAAACGCCAGCGCTGGCTCCAGGGCAGGTCCATGCGCCGGAAGCATCCCGGCGCGCTTCTTGCTCGATGGCACAAGAGACGCGAAGAGCGGGGTCGCCGATCAGCAGCGCCGCATCAGCATTCTGCAGCATCGACGACAGATCGGGCGCATCTTCGAAAAACTGGGGTTCAATGTTCCAGAGTTTCCTGCACAGAATGCGGATCAGCGCCTGGGTGCTGCGCGAGCCACGGTCCAGTGCGATTCGCGTCACTTCGTTAACTGGCTTGCGGGAAATCAGCAGCAGGCTGCGGACGGCCCTTTTCGACGCAATCGACAGATTAGGGACAAGCACCAGGTCCGGGATGCGCTGGTATTCAATCGCGGGAATGATGGCCAGGTCTACCGCGCTGCTGCGCAACGCTTCGGCGCATTGCGAGGGCACGGTGAAGGACAAGTCGTACTTGCCGCGGAGCGGGCCATGAGTGAATCCGCGAACGAGAGGCGCAGTGTTCAGGTATTGAACAATCGAGATGCGGAGCGAGCTCAAGTCTTTTCCACCCTGCAGGGACAGATAAAGTATAGCAAATGCCCAACAAATCCCGAGCTACCGCGCATTGCTGAGAATCGTTCAATCCCTTCGAAAGGCACGAAAACGCAATCATGGCGAAGGGATTCCGCATTCTTGCCAGTTTTCGGCCGCCTGGTTTAACCTGTGGCTGCGTAAGAACCCTTGTGGGTCAATTGCCTCGCTTAGCCCAGAGACGTGACAGTTCAGCGAGTCTAAGGAGAACTCCTATGCGTGCCGCCGTTGTCCACGCTTTCGATGCGCCGCCTCGCTACAGGACGTTCGCCGATCCCGTTGCCGCAGAAGGCGAGCTGTTGGTGACTGTAACGGCGGTTGGTCTTCATCCCATCGTTAAGGCGCTGGCAAGCGGCACGCACTACCGCAACACAGGAGACTTGCCATTCGTGCCGGGAGTGGATGGTGTAGGACGGCTGGCGGACGGCTCGCGCGTTTATTTCGGGATGTCGCGTCGCCCGTACGGTACTTTTTCCGAGCGGGGCTTGGCGGCGAACTGGATGTGCATCCCACTGCCGGATGGGCTGGATGACGCGACTGCCGCAGCCATTGCCAATCCGGCGATGTCTTCGTGGGTTGCGCTTGCGGAGCGAGCAAAATTCGTCGCCGGAGAAAGTGTGCTAATCCTCGGCGCAACCGGAGTGGCCGGACGGCTCGCCGTGCAGGTCGCGAAGCGGCTGGGAGCGCGGCGAGTGGTGGCAGCCGGGCGTAATCCGCGGGCGCTGGAAACGCTGCAGGAACTCGGCGCGGACACAATCATCTCACTCGAGCAGGATCAAGATCCTCTAGTGGCTGCCTTCCGCAGCGAATACGAGGGATCAAGCATGGATGTGGTGCTCGACTATCTGTGGGGTAACCCGGCAGAGTGCGTGCTCGAGGCAATCTCGCAGAAGGGGCTGCGCAAATCCGCACCGCGGGTTCGGTTTATTCAGATTGGGGAAAGTGCCGGACGGACAATTAGCCTGCCCGCTGCGACCCTGCGAAGCTCGGGTTTGGAGTTGCTGGGAAGCGGCTTCGGCAGCGCCTCGCTCGATCGAATCCTGGCAGCGGTGGGCGAGTTTTTCAAGATCGCGGCGACGAAGCCCTTCCAGTTCAACATCAGGAGGGCAGCACTCAGCGATATTGAAGCACTCTGGAACAGTCCCGAACAAGGCACGCGACTCGTCTTTGAGCCCTGAACGAACTGGTTTGTCCGCCGAGTGGTAGCTTTGTGTTTCGCGATTCGCTCTGTTACAATTAAAACTTCTGTTTTCTATCCTTTGAAGCGTAGGAAGTGTAGAGTCATGGCATTGAAGTGTGCAATCTGCGGCAAAGCGCCGCATTACGGAAACGTGGTCAGCCACGCTAATAATACCCGGCGCCGCCGCTGGAATCCCAACCTGAAGCGCGTCCGCGCAGTCGTTGACGGAGTTCGCAAGCAGGTACGTGTATGCACGGGATGCATACGTTTGGGCCGTGTTAAAAAGGCTGCCTGAGCCAAACCATTGAACCTTTCTCCGAACTCTTCTTCGAGTACACGGAAACTCCGTGGCACCCGCCGTGTCGCTGCCCTTTTGCCCGTCGCCGCCGCCGTCCTGTTTTCCGGACTGGCTGGTTGCTCGCAGGGCGAGCATCACGCTCCCGACGTGTGGGCGGTGGTGAATGGCACGGAGATCCGGCGCGACGATGTGGAGAAGTATTATCGTTCGCAGGTGAACCCGGAGGCGCAGAAGCCCACGCAGGAAGACTCGCTATCGTTGAAGCTGAATGTCGTCGAGCAGCTCATCAACAACGAGATTCTGCTGGAGCGCGCCAAGAAACTGAACCTGCAGGCCAGTGACGGTGAAGTGGAAGACAAGTTCACCGAACTGAAGAGCCCGTTCACCGAAGATGAATTTCAGCGCCAGTTGAAGGCGCGCGGCATGTCGGTGGACGACCTGAAGCGCGACCTGCGGCGCCAGTTGTCGATCCAGAAGCTGCTGAACCGAGAAGTGGCTGCCAAGATCACCATCACCGATCAGGACGTGGTGGACTTCTACAACTCCAACTTGAACCAATTTAATGTTGCGGAACCACAGTACCGTATTTCGCAGATTGTGATCACGCCGCGCAAAGACCCGCAGGTCCGCAACCGCAAGAATGACGACGCCACCAATGAAGCGGAAGCGCAGCGCAAAGCCAAGATGATCATCGACAAGCTGAATAGCGGCGCGGATTTTGCGCAATTGGCGATGGATTATTCGGAGGATGTGAATACCACGTCGAATGGCGGCGACCTCGGCTACATTCCGGAATCGTCGCTGAACCAGGCCGATGCGGCACTGAAGAAGCTGGTACTGTCGCTAAAGCCCGGGCAAGTGAGCCAGCCTATCGTGCTGAAGGACAGCATCCGCATCCTGAAGCTGGTGGCGCGCGAAGCAGCCGGCCAGCGCGGAATCAACGATCCTCAGGTGCAGCAGACCATCCGCGACACGTTGCGCGATCGCAAGGAACAGTTGCTGCGCGCGGCGTATCTGGCCGTGGCGCGTGACGAAGCTAAAGTCACAAATTACTTGGCGGAGCAGGTGGTGGAAACGGCTGGCAAGTTGCCCGATGCCGCCAAATCGACATTGCCGCCGGTCACAACGCCGTTGCCTGCCGGGACCAAGCCCACGGCCCCTGCGAACACGCAATAACAACCGCGTTTCCACAATCGATCGCGTTTCTCACACAACCGAGAATGCCTCAGGCCTGAAGGCCTGAGCCACATGCCCAATCACATCAGTTGGTTATTCTACCCAGGCCAGGATTTCGCCGACGTTGACGGTCTGGCCGTCTTTTGCGAGCAGGCGCTCGACTTTGCCGCTCTTCGGCGAGCGAATTTCGTTCTGCATTTTCATCGCTTCGATCACGATAATGCCTTGGCCCGCGGCAACCGGTTCGCCTTCCTTCACCAGCAGACGGATTACTTTGCCGGGCATGGGCGCCAGAACCTGCTGGCGTCCTTCTGCTTCTAGACCGCCGTGTTTGCGGCCACGCCAGGCACGCGGATCCTGGACTTCCGCCGTGAACTCGTGCGCACCGGATTGCAGCTTCAGCTTTCCTTCCAGAGCAGGCGTGACGTGCACCTCAAACGATTGCCCGTCCAACAGAATGGACACGGAGCTGGCGGCTACCTTGACGACGTCCGCGTCAACGCGCTGGCCGTCCAGAACCACGAGGAAGTTCTCTCCCTCGCGCTCCAGTTCCACCACGTGCTGGCACGTTCCCGATGGGCCCTCGAGATGCACTTCGAATTTCATGGCTGGCGGTCCACCTGTTGCTTGCGGCCCTCTGTCTTCCACCGCGAAGCTGTTGTCTGAACACTGGAAGACGGATCGGACTTACCGCTAATTTGCGTGGCTTCCCAGAATGCGGCTGCGATAGCGCATGCTTCTTCAGTGCCAGGTTTCGGCGCGACCGCGGGAGGCCGCGGCCGTTCCAGCAATTCATCCAGCCATTTGGTATGAATTTCGCCACGCAGAAATTCCGGCTCGCCCAGGATTCGCCGGAACAGGCTGACGTTGGTGTGGATTCCGGTGATGGTGTATTCATCCAAGGCACGCCGAAGCCGCGCGATCGTCTCTTCGCGGCTGTTGCCCCACGCGATCAGTTTGCTGAGCAGCGGATCGTATTCCATGGGCACTGTGTATCCTTCATAGACGCCTTCATCCATGCGGATTCCCGGACCGGCCGGCACGTGGCGCATGAGGATTTTTCCTGGGGAAGGGAAGAAATTGTTGTCAGGATCCTCTGCGTAGAGACGAACCTCCATGGCATGGCCGCGCGGGGTGATGGTTTCCCAGGCAAAGGGCAGGCGGTGGCCCGCAGCGATGGCAATCTGGAGTTTCACGAGATCGAGTCCGGTGACCTGCTCGGTAACGGGATGCTCGACCTGCAAGCGCGCGTTCACTTCCAGGAAATAAAAATTCATGTCCGCATCGACAAGGAACTCGACCGTTCCCGCATTGACGTAGCCACCCGCGCGCGCAATGCGCACCGCCGCGTCTCCCATCTTCTTGCGCAAATCCGGCGTCATCACCGGCGAGGGAGCTTCTTCAATCACCTTTTGGTAGCGGCGCTGCACGGAGCACTCGCGCTCACCCAGAGAGACGGTGCGTCCGTGAGAATCCGCAAAGATCTGGATCTCGATGTGTCGGGGGCTTGGCAGATATTTTTCGAGAAACAGGCGCGAATCACCGAAAGCGTTGTGAGCTTCTGATGCGGCATCGCGCCACGCGGACGCGAACGCTTCGTCAGCGGGCACAACGCGCATGCCCTTGCCTCCGCCGCCCGCAATAGCTTTCAGCACCACGGGATAGCCCATACTTTGCGCCAACGCTTGAGCTTCTTCCGGGCTCTCGATTGGGTCGCTGGTGCCGGGAACAGTGGGCACATCCGCGCGGCGAGCAAGTTGTTTTCCCGCGGTCTTCGAACCCATCGCCTCCATGGCCTCGGCGGTTGGCCCGATAAACGTAACACCCGCTTCCGCGCAGGCTCGCGGCAAAGCCGGGTTTTCGGCAAGAAATCCGTAGCCGGGATGCAGCGCGTCGCAACCCGTTTTCCGCGCGGCGTCGATCAATTTGTCGACGCGCAGATAACTATCGCGAGAGGCCGCGGGGCCGATGGCGTAGGCTTCGTCGGCCAATCGCACGTGCAAGGAAGCGCGATCGACTTCGCTGAAAACGGAAACGGTGTGGATGCCCAATTCGCGGCACGCCCGCTGGATGCGGACCGCGATTTCACCGCGATTGGCAATCAGGATTTTCTTGAACATAGAAGAATTTGTGCGACTTGCCGAATCTTATCACGCGGCTGGCGCGCGCTGCGGTTTACTCGGTACTTGCGTGTCTAATGCTACGCGGTGTAAGAAAGAGACCAGTTTTCGAGGAGGTAAGAGATGAGAAGGCACTTCGCCGGCCTTTTGCTGATTCTCGGGTTTGCGGGTTTTGTTGCCGCGCAGGACACGCGAACGGTGGCGCCTCCCGAACCCATTGTGGCCGAGGGAGTGCCGCCGGTTCCCGCGACGCTCGCCGAGGCCGCCGGGCGCTATAGTGAGACGCGTTCCGCATTTCCCACCGATTGGCATCCGCAGCGCCGCGAGTTATTGATTGGCACGCGATTCGGCAATACCTATCAAGCGCACCTGGTGAAAATGCCGGGCGGCGCGCGCCAACAGCTCACGTTTTCCGCGGACCCTGTATATGGTGGAAGGTTTCAACCGACGACCGGCGAGTACATGGTATTTCAGAGGGACATTGGCGGCGGGGAATGGTATCAACTGTACCGCTACGATCTGGCTTCAGGAGACATCACACTGCTGACAGATGGAAAGTCGCGAAACATTGGCGGGCCATGGTCAACGAAGGGCGATCGGATGGCCTACATCTCCACGCGCCGCACCGGCCAGGACACGGACTTGTGGCTCATCAATCCCACGGATCCGAAATCCGATCGGCTACTCGCCCAACTCAAGGGCGGCGGTTGGGAACCGCAAGACTGGTCGCCCGACGATTCAAAAATTCTGGTGCTCGAAGGCATCTCGGTAAATGAATCGTATCTTTGGCTGATTGACGCCGCTTCGGGTGAGAAGACGGAACTGACGCTGCGCAAAGGCGATGAAAAGATTGCGTATTCCAATCCGCGCTTCAGCAAAGACGGCAAAGGAATCTACTACACCGCGGACGCCGGTTCTGAGTTTCAGTGGCTGATGTATTTGGATTTGGCCACCAAGCAGCCGAAGGTGCTCACCGCGGGATTGTCGTGGGACGTCGACGAGTTCGCATTGTCCTGGGATGGCAAGCGGCTCGCGTTTCTTACCAACGAGGATGGGCTGAGCGTGCTGCACTTGATCGACACCGCGACAAGCAAGGAATTGCCCGTGCCGAAGCTGCCCGTAGGCCTAGTCGGAGGTTTGATTTGGCACCACAACAATCATGACCTCGCCTTCAGCATCGTTTCCGCCAGCCTTCCGGGAGATTGCTTTTCACTGGATATCGATTCCGGCAGGCTCGACCGTTGGACGATGAGCGAGAGCGCCGTGAGAACAGACGCGTTTCGAGAGCCTGAACTGATCCGCTGGAAGAGCTTCGACGGAAAAATGATCTCCGGCTTTCTTTATGCGCCGCCGGCAAAATTCACCGGCAAGCGTCCGGTGCTAATTGAGATTCACGGCGGGCCGGAAGGACAGTCGCGGCCGGAGTTTCTTGGGCGCGCCAACTACTACCTGAACGTGCTGGGTATTGCCTTAGTGGTGCCGAATGTGCGCGGATCGACAGGCTACGGCAAGACGTTTATGAAGCTCGACAATGGATTCTTGCGCGAGGACTCTTACAAAGATATCAACTCGCTCTTTGACTGGATTGGCACTCGGCCGGATCTTGACGCTTCTCGCATAGCCGTCACTGGCGGAAGCTACGGCGGCCACATGACGCTGGCGATCTCCACGTTCTACAGCAATCGCATGCGATGCTCGGTGGATATCGTAGGCATGTCCAACCTGGTGACGTTTCTGGAACATACCGAAGGCTACCGGCGCGATTTGCGTCGCGTGGAATATGGCGACGAGCGCGACCCCAAGATGCGCGAATTCCTGGAACGCATTGCGCCCATGAACAACATCGACAAGATCAAGAAGCCGATGATGGTCGTCGCCGGAAAGAACGATCCGCGGGTCCCTGTAAGCGAAAGCGACCAGATCGTCGCGGCGCTGAAGAAGCAGGGCACTCCGGTGTGGTACATCATGGCGAAAGATGAAGGCCACGGTTTCCAGAAGAAAGCGAACCGCGATTACGAATTTTACGCGACCGTGGAGTTTCTGCAGGAATTCCTGCTGAAATAGCTTCAATACGCGATGCGAATCGCTCATCACCAGGTAACGTGACGCGGAAGGACTCCGCCTGTCGAATTTTGTGTTAGGCTTTCCACGAACACCGTCTGGTCTCTTCCCCAAGTCCAACAGCATCCAGGGGAACACCTGCAAAGGAGACCGTTCATGAAATTCAGAAAGTCGATTTCCATTCTGAGCGTGGCAATGGGGGGCATGTTTCTGGGCTCCTGCGGCACGCCGTATCACCAGCCAGAGGAACACTACATTCTGGTGGCGGCGAACGTGAATTTGCCGTACTGGCAGGAAGCGGAAGCTGGCTTACGGGACGTCGGAAAGCTGATGGGCGTAAAGGTTGAGATGACCGGGCCTGCCAGCTTGTCGCCGAATGAGGAGTTGACCGCATTTAAGGAAGCCGTCGCGTCACATCCCTCCGGCATACTTGTTTCCGTCAGCAATCCGCAACTCTTCAAGGAGCCGATTGACGATGCGGTGCTGCAGGGCATTCCGGTGATCTGCATTGACGCCGACGCTCCTGACTCCAAGCGCGTGCTGTTCGTCGGCACTGACAATGTTCGCGCCGGCGAAGAGAGCGCCAAGCGCATGGCCGGACTGCTCGGTGGTCAGGGCAGCGTCGTAATTGTGGGACTGACCGGCCAACTCAACGTGGAAGATCGCGTCCTGGGGGCGAATGATGCCTTGAAGAAATACCCCGGCATCAAGGTGCTGCAGACCATCGACGACAAAGGCGACGCACGCAACGCAAACGACGCCATCGCTGCGTTGATACAAAAAAAGGAAAAGATCGATGGGGTCATCGGTCTGGAGGCCTCGGGCGGCGAGGGCGCGGCAGAAGTTCTGAACCGCTTCGACCTGGCCGGTAAAGTGAAAATCGTGGCGTTTGACAAGGATCCTGAGACGCTAGACTGGATCAGTCGCGGCGCGATCACGGCGACGGTCGTTCAGAAGCCTTACATCATGGGTTTTTACGGCGTGCGTTTTGCCGACGACCTGCACCACAACGTGGTCCATGAATACAAAGATTGGCGCACCGCGCCCAGCGCGCCGCTTCCGGTCTGGGTGGACACCGGCACGGCTGTGATCGACAAGAATAATCTGGCGGCGTTCAAGGAAGCTCTGGCAGCGCATCCCAAACCCAACATGTAGCCGCAATGAATTACGCGCCGTGGCTTTTGCAGGCGTGAATTCCGGGAAGCACGTTCAGAGCGGAATATTTCCATGCTTCTTCTTGGGATTCGTGTCCCGCTTGTTTTCCAGGGCCCGCAACGAGGTAATAATCCGCTCCCGCGTATCCGCCGGTTCGATTACCGCATCGAGATAGCCGCGCTCCGCGGCGACAAATGGGTTGGCCAGGCGTTGGCGGAATTCGGCAATTTTTTCTTTTCTGAGCCTTTCGCGATCCTGCGGCTGCGCGCTATTTAGTTCGCGTTTGTACACGATATCGACGGCGCCCTCCGGCCCCATCACCGCGATTTCCGCGGTCGGCCAGGCAAAATTCGCGTCCGTGCGAATGTGCTTCGACGCCATCACGCAATACGCGCCTCCGTAGGCCTTTCGCGTGATGACAGTGATTTTTGGCACCGTGGCTTCGGCGAATGCGAATAGCAGCTTCGCGCCGTGCTTGATAATGCCGCCGAATTCCTGCTGCGTGCCGGGCAGAAATCCCGGCACATCTTCAAAGGTAACCAGCGGAATATTGAAGGCGTCACAAAAGCGTACGAACCGCGCGCCTTTTACGGAAGCATTGATATCCAGCGTGCCCGCCAGAAACGCGGGTTGGTTTGCGACGATGCCGACAGGCCGGCCATCAAAGTGGGCAAAGCCAACGACCAGATTTCTGGCGTAGTGCTCGTGGACTTCAAAGAAGTAGCCATCGTCGACGAGCGCGTGGATCACGTCCTTAATGTCATAAGGCTTTTGCGGATCTTCGGGCACAAGAGAATTCAGTGACTCTTCCCGGCGGTCGACCGGATCGTCTGTGGCACGCCGCGGCGGGTCTTCCATATTATTGGAAGGCAGAAAACTTAGCAGTTCGCGAAGCATCGCGCAGCAGTCCGCGTCGTCGCGCGAAATGAAATGGGCAACGCCGCTGGTGGCGTTGTGGGTCATGGCTCCGCCGAGTTCTTGCTTCGTCACCTCTTCGTGCGTAACGGTTTTGATGACGTCCGGGCCGGTCACGAACATGTAGGATGTATCGCGAGTCATGAAAATGAAATCGGTAATCGCGGGCGAATAGACTGCTCCCCCGGCGCACGGCCCCATGATGGCGCTGAGCTGCGGAATCACGCCGCTGGCCAAGGTGTTTCGCAGAAAAATATCCGCATAGCCTGCCAGCGATGCCACACCCTCCTGGATACGCGCTCCGCCAGAATCGTTCAGGCCAATCACGGGAGCGCCGTTGCGCATGGCCAGATCCATGATCTTGCAGATCTTCTGCGCATTGGTTTCGGACAGGGAGCCGCCAAAGACGGTGAAATCCTGGGCGAACACATACACCAGGCGGCCGTCAATGCGCCCGAAGCCTGTAACGAAGCCATCGCCCGCCGGCCGCGATTCTTCCATGCCAAAATCGACGCAGCGGTGGCGCACAAATTTATCCAGCTCTTCGAATGTTCCTTCATCCAGCAGCAGATGAATCCGTTCGCGCGCCGAGAGCTTGCCCGCCTTGTGCTCGCGCTCGCGCCGTTCCGGTCCACCGCCGGCTTCCGCTTCTTGCGAAATGCCGCGAAGCTGTTCGAGCCGCTTCACGTTTTCCGAGGATTCCCAGGTGACGCGGTTTTTGTCAGCCAACGGGTCCACCCTCCTTGGATTCTGGTTTGGGAGCAAAGATCAGCACCGCGAGATGAGTTGCCAGCCACACCGTTCCCAGAAGCAGTATGACGCCCAGCAACAGTTCAGCCGCAATGGCGCCGGCGCGTACCAACGGGTGCTCAATGGAAGTGACGTACTCCGTGGCGCGCACTAGAATGGCCATGGCGCTCAGAGTCATCGCCACGATCAACAGCACCATGAAGAATGAGGCGATAACGTGTTTCATCGCAGGCGGCCAAATCGCTTCAGGTTGGCAGACAAAGGATAGCTCAATTGGCAGAAATCGAGTACCGGCACCGGATGGAAGGCCCTCCTGCTGGAAGGGACTACCTTATTCCGGACCAGTCGTCAGCCACCAGGATGGAATCGCTGGGGTTCGAAGGATCGTATTTCACGCTGGCAGGATGGCCGGCCACCAGACGCTCCACGCGCACCTGGCTTTCCAACCCGGTGATGTCCTGTGCGGTCTGATACGTTACTCCGGATATCGCGTAGCTATAGGAAACCAGTTGCCGCGGCCGGTTATCCGCCAGGGGACGCGGGCGCGAGCCAAATAGTTTGCGGGGCTCTTCCACCGGCGGCGCTTCCTGCTCCGCCAGCAGCTCGACAACCTGGCCTTCCGCGATCCGGCCAATCAAATTCAAGTGCAGTCTGCGCTTCCGTTCTTCTTCTTCGGGATTGACGGCGGGGCGCACAAACGCATACGCAATCATCGCCAGCGCGGCCAGACTTCCTCCGCCTATCGCCAGCAGCATCTTCCAATCGGCGAGCAACTCTTTCAACGCTCTACCTCACACGGTATGAATCTGGATTCGGGGATCAGCAACGGAATCTCCCGGCGCGGTGCGACTTCCCCTTACAGGAAGCTCTCGTTCCCCATCTATCTCCATTCTACCGAATGGCAGCGAGCTCTGCGAAGTCATGCCTCAGAAGAATGCACCGGATTGCGCAACATGCCAATGCCCGCGACGGAGACCTCGACGGTATCGCCAGACACCAACGGGCCAACACCCGAGGGGGTGCCTGTGGCGATCAGGTCTCCGGGAACGAGGGTCATCATGCGCGAGATCCAGCGCACCAGAAACGCCACCGGGAAAGCCATGAGTGAGGTGTTGCCGGATTGCTTCTGCGTGCCGTTAACGTGTGCTTCCACGAGCACATTATAGGGATCAATTTCAGTCTCAATGTGTGGGCCGACAGGGCAGAAAGTGTCGAAGCCCTTGGCGCGCGTGAATTGCACATCGCTTTTTTGCAGGTCGCGCGCCGTTACGTCGTTCACGCAGGTGTAGCCCAAAATATAGGAAAGCGGATCTTCGTCGTCCGTCAGGTGCGCGCAGGTTTTGCCGATCACCACGCCGAGTTCGGCTTCGTGCTCCACTCTCTGCGAATATTTTGGCAGCACGATCGATTCACCGGGTCCAATCACCGAAGAGGGCGGCTTCAGAAAGATCATCGGTTCTTTCGGCATTTCGTGGCCAAATTCCGCCGCATGCGCCGCATAGTTTCGCCCCACGCATACAATCTTGCTGGGCAAGAGTGGAGCGGCCAGCCGGCAATCTTTCAACTGAAACGAGCGCCGCGCTTTTTTCCAATCCTTCCAAGGGGCAGCGGAGATTTCCCGGATCGAGTCGCCTTCAATCAAGCCGAATTTGACGCTGGCACTGGATTTTTGTCGGGAAGACACCGGTGAGAATCGGCAGAATTTCATTCGCGAAATTTTCCTTAGTGGTGGGTATGCGTGCCGTCCGCCATGCGCGCTCGCCAGATGATCGTTCCAATCCACGATACTGTCGCGCAGATCAGATATATCACAGCTCCGAGTACGAAGACATGAAACGCGCTGTAACGATCCTGGAGCAACACGAATACCGCGCTTAGAACTCGATAGGTGACCGACAGCATGGTCCATCCGACCAAGCCGGACGCCAGCATCTCTCCCGGACTACGGAAGAACCGCAGGGTGGGAAGGCTGGCGAAGAAGCACAACGCCGCGATCGCTGCGATGTTGCGGGCAAGCGCAAATGGTTCGAGCACGGGGATGCGGTTCGCTACGATCACCCAAACGCAAAAAATAACCGACAGACCGGCCCCGGTGTAAATACCTATACGAATAGAGGAGTTCCGTAGGAATTGAAACCAGTGATAGCCCGGCAACTTCATGGTGTCTGGCATGGACCTGGGCATCCTACCAAGCGTTTCTACCAGTGGGAACCCGGAACTACGACGGAGGTTGCTCCACTTCCACCGCGATGGGCTGGCTGGGAGCGCTTTCGTTGCCGGCCTTATCGACGGCGGTGACGCGGTACCAATATTTTTGTCCGTTGCGGACAGAGGTATCACGGTAAGCAGGTGTGGGCAACAAATCCTTGGTGAGCAGTTCACCTTGTGTGCTTTCCTGCTCACTACGATAGACGCGATAACCTGCCAGGTCGGTTTCGAGATTGATGGACCAGGAAAGGTCAACCACCTTGGGCTCACCCGCCGCGCCAGGCAGCACGGCCGCGACCAGACTCTGTGGCGCTGCAGGCGGGAAGGTGTCCCGAGGGGTTAGTACCACCAAGGGCGAATCGCTGGATTCCAGCGTCATGCCTTGAACCTGGATAGTGCTACGCACCGTGTAGGCGTAAGTCTTGCCGTAGTCGAAACCTACATCGTGATATTCCGGGATAGTCGTGACGGCGATTTGCAGGAGCGGGGCTTTCCAGGTGGCTTTCCGCGGGTTAAGCTTGGCCGCATCCGCCGTCTGGGGATCGAGTTCGCCTCGGTAAACATGATATTCCGGGATGGCGCCGAGCGGCTCGCCAGCAGTGGTATTGGTTGGCGTCTGCCACTTCAGATCGATGGCATTTTCCGTCAGTTCCACCTGTACCGATGGGATTGGCGCCGGCACCGGATAGAGTTTCAGCGACGCGCTTGTTGAACTCGACGAAATCTTTTTGGGAGAAACGTAGGTCCGGACGCGATAGAGCACCGGCTCACCGGCATGGGCCTTCAACTCCTGGGGTGAGATGGCGTCGGGAAACTCGACTTTGCCCTTTTCTACGTACTCGTTTACCAGCGACGCCGGCACGGTATCGACGACGCGAAAGGACTTTTCGTCTGCGGTGCCATCGGGTTTAAACGATCCGCGCAGGACCTCGAACGCCGGCCCTTCTTTCAGCTTCTCGCCCAGCGTGCTCTTGCTGGGCATGGTGAAACTGAGCTGCACCGCATCACCGGCCTGGCGAGCGGTCAAATCCGTAATCGCGACGGGAGTGGGTGGCACCGGAGGCGCGGGCTCGCCGGGCGCGCCGCATCCGTAGGCAAAAAGAATGTAGGAAAAAAGCAGTGCGGAAATGGTCAGGGACGAAAGCGGCCGGCACGGCGTATTGGGTCTCGCCCCTTTTCCAGTTTTCATTTTCAATCGTCGGCGCTTACAGAATATACCGGCTCAGATCCTGGTTCTTCACGATGTCCGCCAGCTGCTTGTTCACATAAGCCGCGTCTACCTTCACCGTCTTCTTTTTCAGGTCAGGCGCCTCAAACGAAATCTCGTCCAGCACCTTTTCCAGAATGGTGTGAAGGCGGCGCGCGCCGATGTTTTCTGTCTGCTCGTTGACGGTGGTGGCAAATTTGGCGATGGTCTGGACCGCATCCTCGGTAATCTGCAGTTTCAGGCCTTCCGTTTCCATCAGCGCCACGTACTGCTTGATCAGCGCGTTCTTCGGCTCCGTCAGGATACGCACAAAGTCTTCTTCCTTCAACGACTGAAGCTCCACGCGGATGGGCAGGCGACCCTGTAGCTCGGGAATCAGATCCGAGGGCTTGGTGACGTGAAACGCGCCCGCGGCGATAAACAGGATGTGATCGGTGCGGATCATGCCGTAGCGGGTATTGACCGTGGTGCCTTCGATAATCGGCAGGATGTCGCGCTGCACGCCTTCACGCGAAACGTCGGGGCCGTGCCCGGCTTCGCGTCCCGCCACTTTATCGATCTCGTCGATGAAGATGATACCCATCTGCTCGGCGCGTTCCACCGCGATGCGCGTCACTTGCTCCATGTCCAGAAGTTTGTTTTCTTCTTCCTGAATCAGGTATTCGAAAGCGTCCGCGACACTCATCTTGCGTTTTTTCTTCTGTTGCCCGAAGAACCCGCTCAGCATGTCCTTCAGGTTGACGTCCATCTCCTCAATGCCCTGATTCGAGATAATTTCAAACGACGGCATGGCCCGCTCGCGCACTTCCAAATCGACCATGCGCTGGTCCAGTTTTCCTTCCCGCAACTGCGCGCGCAATTTGTCGCGGGTGCGCTGCGTCTGTTCGCGCTGCGCGGCCAAATCCGCTTCGGGCGTGCCCGCCGCGGGAGGTGGGGGCGGAGGAAGCAGCAAGTCGAGCACGCGTTCTTCCGCGGCTTGTTCGGCGCGATCCGCGACTTCGTCGAGTTTCTCTTCGCGGATCATGTCGATCGAGGTTTCCACGAGGTCGCGCACCATCGACTCGACGTCGCGTCCTACGTAGCCCACTTCCGTATACTTCGAGGCCTCTACTTTTACGAACGGGCATCCCGCGAGCCGCGCCAACCGCCGCGCGATTTCCGTTTTGCCTACGCCGGTGGGACCGATCATCAGGATGTTCTTGGGAAGCACGTCCTCGGCGATCTCGGGAGGCAGCTTCTGCCTTCGCACGCGATTGCGCAGCGCGACCGCAACAGCGCGCTTGGCCGCTGCCTGGCCGACGATGTACTTGTCGAGTTCAGCCACGATTTCGCGCGGCGTCATGTCGTCGAGAGACGGAAGCATCTCCGTTCCATCAGCCTGGGCCGCGCCGTTTCCTCCGGGAAACAGCGTGATTTCCTTCTCCGTCTTGGTAGCCATATGAGTTCGAGTCCTTGCTTGCGCCGAAGCTGACGAACTGCGGTGTCCCCTTAGATCTCTTCGACAGTAAAGTTAGCGTTGGTATAAATGCAAATTTCGCTGGCGATGCGCATCGCTTCCAGGGCCAATTCCTTGGTGGATAGCTTGCTGTGCTTCAGCAAGGCGCGGGAAGCGGCCAGGGCATAAGGTCCGCCGGAGCCGATAGCGCAGATGCCGTCGTCGGGTTCGATGACGTCGCCATTTCCGGAGAGCACAAACGTCGACTTGGCATCGGCGACAATCAGCAAAGCCTCCAGATGACGCAGTGCGCGATCCTTGCGCCATTCCTTGGCCAGTTCCACGGCGCCTTTCTGCAGATTCCCGGAATGTTCCTGCAGCTTGCCTTCGAAGCGCTCAAAAAGAGAAATGGCATCCGCCGTCGAGCCCGCAAAGCCGGCCACCACTTTGTCGCTGTACAACCGGCGAGTTTTTTTCGCGGTGTGCTTTAGCACATGATCGCCCATGGTTACCTGGCCATCGGCGACCAACACCACCTTGCTCTCTTTGCGCACGCACAGAACAGTAGTGCCGTGCATCAGTGAATTTCCGCTCGCATGTCCCATCCTGTAAGTATACCTCTCCCGCAGACTGCGGTCATTTCCGCGATGCAGCGCGGGGACAATTCAGTTTGTTGGGATTTCACGGAAGGACAGCACTTGATACGTGGGAGGCCTCAGCGCGGTGTTGATCCAGCAGCTATCGTAGTAGATTCCCATGTTCGCGCTCGGATTGAGTGCAGAAAAATCAACGGATGCGGGCCCCAGATTTGGATCGGCCAACAAACTCCCCGTGACCGGGTCGCGCGTTTGCGCGACAAACATGGCTCCCTGGATTCTGCCGGTGCCGGCGTGAGATCCGACCACAAGACCCTTCCCAATTACAAGAACAAGGCCATACCACGAGGCATCTGGATCGTAGGTCAGGGTTCCTGTAACCAGCAGCAGTCCGTAGCCTTGGTTATGCCACGAGGTTAAGTCCAGATCGCCTTGCACGACGATGTTCATGGGATTCGACGCATTCATGGCGGCCGGCATTTGCCCACCTGTTACGGCTGTCCCTGCGACGGCTGGCGTCAATATCACATCTGCGCTCTGCGTAATCGTCTGGACCGCGGAATCCAACGAACTTGGTGTCTGAGCTCCGGGAGGTACAGGTACACCTGGGGGCGCTCCCGCGGGCGCCACCGGGGGCAGTCCCACCCCAGCTGCCGGTCCCACGCTGGGGGTCGGCGGAGACGGGGGCAGCGCGGTCCCCGTATAATTGGCCTGGTTCGGGGCAGTTGCGGCCACAATATTGGGAGCGTCTGCAGCATTCGTGTATCCGATCGCGTAGGGAGATGGGAATACTAAAGGAGTCGCGCAAGTCCTGCCCACGGTATTGTCATTTCCGTTGACAAAGAACAAAGCGGCATTCGCTGTGGGCGCTTTGTAGACCACGCTGTTGCCGTCGAGAGTAAGCGCGGAGGGAAAACTCAGGTTCAGCGTAGCTGGCACCACAACATATTGCAGCAGTTTTTGCGTGTTAGGCGGTATCACCGCCAGGGCCGTGATCTCAAGCGCCTGAACCGCCGAGGGTGTTGGAACCGTGATCAGCCCCGGCCTTGGCGTCCCGGTTACTTTGCTAATGTTCATGGGGTCGTAGTATAGCGGCGAAACTTTATCAACCGAGCCGTCGTTGTCGACGTCGAGACCTAACGGCGGCGCCAGCGATTGCTCCGTTGCCGGCGTGATTCGTACCCATTTGAATTGCGGCCCCGGTATGCCTGCCGAGCCGGAAACGGAGGTGATGGTCTGCACCGTCGCGGCCGTTATTGGGATGTTGAACTCGCTAAGGTATTCGTTGTCCGCGTAGGGATTCGAACTTGACAGGTCTGTGGGATCAACAACTTCGGCGCCTGCGGGGTTCAAGATATACAGAACTTGCGACAAGGTCATAGCGGGAGTTCCCGAGGCGGGCATGAATCCCGGAATCACATTATTCACGTAGCTCGGATTCCGCCACAGCAGCCGTCCGCGCGCTTCTTCCATTCCCGCCAGCCCGGCATAATATGCGCTGGTAGAAGTGCGGTAATTTTTTGCGAGCGCACTCTCCGTCCCGGACGAAACGATCAAGGCAATCGCGATCACGCTGATCAGCAGCAAGGCAAAAATCGCGATCAGCATAGCGACCCCGGCTTCTTTCCGGCGTTTTGTCGATTTGTGCCTCAAGTGCATTTCTGCTCTTCTTTGGCCTCAGCTAATCTGGATTTGAGCGGTGCCCTCTGCCGTTTAACTCCACCAACTTCCATTTCTGCGTCTGAAGATCGCGTTGTGTGGTCCTGACGATCAGGGTCACATCGACATCGCGAATCTGCGTGCTCAAGCCGGGCGGGGTGGCCGTCGAGCAGGAAACAGTTCCCGTGGAACTATCGCAGGTGTACAGGAAAATCGGAACCGGGTTCCCTCCCGGATAAACGGTCGGATAGCTGGCAATTAATTCGGCAAGCTGATCCGCGGGTGGATTGTTCATGACGTTCACGATGAACGGAACCATCGCTCCCGGAGACGATGTGGCTACGGTAGGGTCCACACCAACGGTCTTTGGAACCACCGAGCGATACAAAGTAGTCCCAATCAGTTGGTACCGGATCCAGTTCACCGTGCCACCGCCTGTAGCTGTCTCCACGATCAAATCAAAATCCCCAGGAGAGGTACATGTAGTTCCCACTTTGCACGGAGTGGGCGGGTTGTTTGTGTAGCCCGGCCACCACGCTACAGGACCGTAGGCATACGGCGTGGCGGTCGGAACTTCGGAAAACATCGAGAGGGAAGGGTAACCCGCCTGGTCGAAGTCGGTGACAATCTGATCCACCGCCAGGCGCGCCTCCTGGAACGAGCTTGAGATTTGCGTCTCTCTGCCATAATTCTTTTGAGCCATGTCCAGTAATCCAAAAATCGCGCCGCAAATAAGCAAAAAGACAACCGTAGCAATGAGCAACTCGAGCAGCGTGAACCCGCCCTGCCCGGGATTTTTGACTGGCGCGTTCACTTGGACACCATCGTGTCAAGTGTGACGGGAAGCGCCGTCGACTGCATTCCGCGTCGATATACTCCGACAATGATGCGTTTTCCAGTAGTAATTGGACCGTTAGTCGAGGTGATCACCGCCCAGCGCACGTCATATGCGGCGCCGTAGGGGTCATGCGGGTCGAGAAACGTGAAGCTGTAGCCATTCACGGGCGCAGCCGAGAAATCCATAATCGGCGAGCCCGAGCCAATATTTACCGGACTTCCCACCAGCGTTCCCGGCTGCGCGGGATCGCCGAGCTGGCAGGTGTTTCCCAAGGGACAAATCACGCCCAGCGGATCGGAGAAGGTGTTTGCATTTAAGGGAATTGCCCGTATCGCTTCCATCTGGTGTTGTGCAAAGACCAAAGCGGTTCCGTCGTTGCGGTTATTTGTATTCATCAGCACGGATGTGGGCACAAGTTGCGCCACGGCCACCAGCCCGACAAGAATGATTACCGTGGCCACCAGCAGCTCCATCAAGGTGAAACCGGACTGGTTGCGGCGAGCCCTTCCGCGATTTGTGAATTCGCGTCTCATTCTTTCTCTTCTCAACGCAGTTGTTGCCAATTCCCGTTTGCGTCTCCGGTCCATAGCTCGATGGACCCTGCTGGCATTAGTACCACCGCCCGGTATCCAGCCTCCGGAGCGTTCACGCTTGCCAGGTACAGCATATTTACGATCTGTGGATTGGCGGCTCCCCGCGCATCGAAAGTGATCGGCGTTCCACCTGGCGGAACCGAGAACGATCCCCCGGTGATGTTTGCCGCTGCCGTCAAGGCAGCAACGCCCGGCACGCCCGCGCCGGACACAAGGTTTCCGCCACTTCCCAGCAAGATTTGCTGTTCGGTCGGATCGGGGTTGCCATCCTTGTTCGAATCGGTCCACAGAATGGTCATTGTGGGGTCGCCGGCGTAGGGCTGAATCTGGCAGCTCAACGACATATTTCTGCGGATTGCTTCGTAGCGTGTGAAGCGCAAAATATCGGCTGTTTGCGAGGCCGCATTCGATAGCAGGTAAGTGTGATAGGCGCGGAGAAACGCGGGCATGCCGATGCCCATCAACACCAGCGCCACGGCCACTGCCACGACGAGTTCTGTCAGGCTGAAGCCATGCTGGCCCTTACTCTGCCCGCCGCGATGTGGGTTCAGGACATTCATGAAATACTGCACCGGCACCGCAAGTGGGTGCTCCGCCTCTTCATTTTTGGACTGGGACCTTCTAAGTTATCAGGGTTCCGACGGCTCAGCCACGATGTGCCTCAACGGCTATTACCTATCATTTTACATCGCTCCGCGCGTCTGCCTACTTCTTCTTTTTTCCGCCAACGTCGCCATAACGTTTCTCTAATGCCTGTTTCGTGAAGAAGTCTGCGGGCAATTCGGGGTTGCTGCGGCAACCGGCGTAAAAGGCCTGGTAGATGCGGCGGCCATCGCGTTCCTTGGTAATCTGCATCGGCACCTGGATGCCGTCCTTCTCCTGGTAGTTCGAGTACACCGTGGTCTCGTCAATCTTTTCGTGGGTATTTTCGTCGCGGATGGTCACGATGCTGCGGACCAGCAGATGGGTTGAACGATCCACGGCCAATCGGAACACACGCTCTTCCGCGTCGCTGATCTCGACCCACTCCACCGCTTTCAGGTCCACCACGGAGCTGCCGCCAAAGCGAATCTGGATGCGATCTTCCTTCAGACGATTTCGCAGCACATTATTGATGTTTCTCTTTACCGCTTCCTGGAAATCCGCCACGGCTGGCGCCGGCTCCTCGGAGACGCCTCCGCGGTCCATCGTCCATCCTTCATCGCCCGCGTAAATATCGACGATGTTGCCCTTTTTCGCAAAGTCGGTGCGCTTCTTGTCTGGGTAGGACCAATATTCCTTGAACTCGATATATCCGGTGAGGTCCCCGTTATGCCCGAATTGCGCAAGCCGGCCATCGCACTCGGATGTCTTCTCGTTCAGATAGGCTTGGCCGCCCAGCCCCGCGATCAACTGATTCAGGATCTGTCGGCCTTTGGCCTCGCTGGCTTCCGGAGTCATGGTGTCCGGATTCTGCGACCTCGCGGCTGGCACCCATAGGATCGCCGCTGTCAGGACCAGCCCTAGAAAGAGGTGGCAGGTTTTCAGCCGCACAGAACGGAGCCTCCGTTTACATTCAAAATCTCTCCGGTCATGAAATTCGCCAAGTCGGAAGCCAGGAACAGAATGGGACCCGCAACTTCCTCTGCGGTTGCGGCGCGGCCCAATGGAATCACGGACGCCGCCATCTTCTGCCCAGCCTTCGTTTTCAGCACGGGATTGGACATGTCCGTGGCCACCCAGCCCGGCGCCACGCTGTTCACCAGGATTCCATGCCTCGCCAATTCGGTGGACAGCCCCTTCGTCAAGCTGATGACTCCGCCTTTCGACGCGCCGTAATGAGTGTGAAACGATTCGCCACGCTGGCCCGCGGTGGAACTGATGGGTATGATCCTGCCGGACTTCTGCTTGATCATCTGCGGAACTGCGTAGTGAATCACGCTATACACGCTCTTCAGGTTGATGCGGATCATGTCGTCCCACTGCTTCTCCGTCATGTTCTCGATGGGCAGGTCTTCCATGTTCCACACGCCGGCATTCGCTACCAAGATGTCCAGTCGGCCCAGCCGCGCAATGGTGTGCTCCACCAGTTTCTTGTTGTCGGCGTGCTTCCCCGCGTCGGCTTTAAATGCTTCTACGCGCGTACCATGCTTGGCTGCTTCCTGTTCGACTTGCTTTGCCGCTTCTTTCGCGGAGTTATAACTGAAGACCACGTCGGCCCCGGCCTGCGCGAACAACTTCACCGCCGCCGCGCCAATACCTCGGGAACCTCCGGTAATCAGTGCCGCCTTTCCTGCCAGTGAGATCATGTTTCCCCCATGTTCAGATTCGTAAATCCCGTAGCCGGTTGGTCGGATGCGTTCAATACTTAGCCGTGCCAGCCTTTGTGGCCGACTTCGCCGCCTTGACCAATTCCGAAAAGAGCCGCCGTGCCAATGGGTCGCCCGTCATGCGCTCGGGATGCCATTGCACACCGATCACCCAGTTCTCGTTGCCAGTCCATTCCACACTTTCCACAATTCCGTCGCTCGCCTTGCCCGTGATGCGCAACTGACGCCCGGGCTGATCCACCGATTGGTGGTGTGAGCTATTCACCACCGCGTAAGATTCTCCAGCCATTTCTGCCAGACGGCTGCCCGGCTCGAAACGCACCCCGTGCTTGGGGTCGCTGAGTGCGATCGGCCAGACATCCTTCTTGCGGTGCGCCGCGGTTGTTCCGGTCTCGCTGCGCAAGTCCTGAATCAGGGTTCCACCCAGGTAGACGTTCAGTAGCTGGCAACCGTAGCAAATGGCTAGAACCGGTTTCTTTTCAGCGAAGGCGTGCTCCAGAATCGCTCGATCCGTTCGCTCCCGCGGCAGATCTGGGGGCTCCGACTTTCCCTGGTTACTGGCGCCATATTCCTTGGGTTCCACGTCGGCAGGGCTTCCCGGCAGCAAAAAGCCGTCCAAGGACGCTAGTTGATCGTTCAGCGTGGCTCCAGCCTGCAGAGAGAGCAGCACGGGTTCACCCCCGGCTTCCCGGACGGCGTTCTCGTAGTCCTGGACCTTAGGGCGGAGCTGCTCGCCCTCTTCCTGAGAGGTGCGCCAGGGGATGCCGATCCGAGGTAGGTTGGGGCTGGCGGGTGTCATAGAACCCCAAATCCTAACATCCGGCAGAGGCCAGCGGCAACCGCGCCCGAGGGGGCGCTTTGGGGGTCGTTCGTCTAGGCTGCGACGACACGGCCGCGGCAGGGACTTTTGTATTGGGGTTTACGTAAAACTCAGAACTGACAACTGAAAACTTATTCTGCCTTGCCACCCAGGATCGCCTTGTCGTGCCCCACTAGCGTTCGCCCTGCACCGCCTTGCAAATCGAAAACCACCACTTCGTTTTCGCCTTTGCGCAGCCAGGGCCCGGGAACGTATAGGGTTTTCTGCGGCCCAATATTCCAAACACGGCCGAGTGGATGGCCATTCAGCCAGACTTCACCTTTGGTGAACGCGCTGGTATCGAGGAACGTGTCCGCCGGCAAGTCGACCTGAAAGGTGGCGCGATAGAAGCACGCTCCCTCGCAAGGGTTCTTCGCAAAGGAATATTTCCCCGGCTGGTCCATCGGCAGCGGATAAATGTCCCATCCCGATAGGGGCTTGCCGTCCAACGTAACTTGCCCCACGATTCCTTTGCGTTCCTTGCGCAGGATAATATTGAAATTGATCCGCCCGGTATTCTCCACCAGGAGGTCGAGTTGCGCGCCGGCGGCCGGTACATCCACGGGAAGTTGCCTTTGATCGAGGCGGCGATCCAGCGTACCCACGAGCTTTCTGTCGAGATACACCTGCGCATAGTCGTGCAGGCCATCCAGAACGAGATTTCCTTTGGTCGCACCATTCAAGTGCGTGCGATAAAGAATGTAGCCGTACGCCTGGTCCAAATCTTCCATGCTCTGTAGCTGCTGCGAATGCACGGGAGCCGGCAGAACTTTCCACAGCGCCATGGTTTCTTCCAGCTTGAACGCTGGAATCTTCATGGCCGGTGCGACGGAGGGCACGGCCGGTGGAACCTTTCCGGTATCCTTCGCGATCACCTCGCGAAACAACGAAAATTTCGGCGTGGGGCGGCCGCTCTCATCGAGAGGCGAATCGTAGTCGTAGCTGGTGACGTCGGGCTCATAATTCTTGCCATCGCTGTTGGCGCCGTTCATCCAGCCAAAGCTGGTTCCTCCGTGAAACATGTACAGGCTGACGGAGTAGCCCTGCTTCAGCATCCAGTCCAGGTTAGCCGCTTCGTTGGTTGCGTTTGTGGAGGCGTGTGGCCCGCCCCAGTGATCAAACCAGCCATCCCAATATTCGCTGTTGAAGAATGGGCCATTCGGCCGGACCTTCTTCAGTGTTTCGAATTCTTTTTGGGCTGCACCCGCGTCTGCACCGCCAAAATTGATGCCCACCGGCAGATCGGGAAGGGAACCGGCGGGAACCTCTTCGGCGCCGTCCGCGGTGTACAACTGAGATTTGGTGAATCCCGCATCCACGAGCATGCTGCGGACTTTTTCCATGTAGGCATGGTCGTTGCCGAAGGAGCCATATTCGTTTTCCACCTGCACCAGGATGATCGGACCGCCATTGCCGACCTGCAGTGGCGCCAACTCTTGTCCCAGACGCTTGAACCAACGCGCGGCAGGCTCAATAAATTTCGGATCATTGCTGCGCAAAACCAGGGAATGGTCTTTCAGCAGCCACGCCGGATAGCCGCCAAACTCCCACTCCGCGCACACGTACGGCCCCGGACGCAGGACCACATATAGCCCTTCTTGCTGCGCTTCGCGGATGAATTCGGCAACGTCGTTGTTCCCGGAAAAGTCGTACGTGCCCGGCTGCTGTTCGTGCACATTCCAGAAAACGTAGGTGGTGACGGCATTCAGTCCCAGCGCCTTCGCCATTCGAAAGCGCTCGCGCCAGTAGACCCGCGGGACTCTCTGGTAATGGATTTCTCCGGAAATGATCTGGAACGGCTTGCCGTCCATTTCGAAATGGCCGTTTTTCACAGCGAAACTGTGCGGAGTAGTCTGTTGTCCCAAGGCAGGTGACGCAAGCGCGGCTGCCGCGGCAATCGCAATCGCCTGAAGCCATTTAGTTAGCATTGTCGGCTACACTCTTTTCGCAAGAATTTCCGGCGTGGCCTTTTCTAAACAATATTCGGGCCGCTTGAAGAACGCCGGCAGTTCACGAAATTTTTGCTGAAGCATTTCCGGAGTTTCCGCGCGCACCGTTACGTGCCCCACCTTGCGGCCTTCGCGCGGTTCTTTTCCGTACAGATGGAGATGCGCATTGCGAACCGCCAGCACTTCCCCGGGCTTCGGAACTTCCGCGATCAGGTTCACCATCGCCGAATGCCCTTCGGTGGCTGTCGATCCCAGCGGCAGTCCCAGAATCGCTCGCAGATGGTTTTCAAACTGGCTGGTTTCCGCGCCCTCGATGGTCCAGTGGCCCGAATTGTGCACCCTGGGTGCCATTTCATTCGCCAGCAATTTCCCCTGCAGCTGGAAAAATTCGATGCACAACACTCCGACGTATTGCAACTCCTCCAGAACCTTCTTCATCGACGCTTCCGCCAGTTGCTGCAGAGAATCCGTGAGGTTCGGAGCGGGCGCCAGCGATAAGCGGAGAATTCCGTCGCGGTGGTGGTTCTCTACCAGTGGATAAAAGGCCGTCTCGCCTGTGCGGCCGCGAATTCCGATCAGCGACAGTTCGCGCTCGAACGGCACGAACTTCTCGAGAATCATGGGGACGTCCGGCAGATTCGGCCGCGCTTTCTCCACGTCCTCGCGCGTGCGCAACTGCCATTGCCCCTTGCCGTCGTATCCCATGCGCGAGGTTTTGAGAATTGCCGGCAGGCCGATGTGCTTGATGGCTTCGTCAAGATCTTCGCGTTTCTCGATGTCGGCAAAGTCCGCCGTCGGTATTCCCAACTTTTGAAAAAGGCGTTTCTCGCGTTGCCGGTTCTGCGCCTCTTCCAATGCCAACATTGGCGGATACACTGGCGCGCGTTCGGAAAGAAAGCGTGCGGCGTTCACGGGAACATTTTCGAATTCGTACGTGACCACCTCCAGCCCGTGCGCGAATTTCTCCAGCGCCGGCTCATCCAGATAGTCGGCGGTGACGCGGTGCGCGATGCGGCCGACGGGGGCCTCCGGAGAAGGATCGAGAAACCGGAAGTGCAGGCCCAGCGGGTAACCCGCCAGTGCCAGCATGTAGCCGAGTTGCCCTCCGCCCAGGATCCCAATGGTCATGCGTGCTTCTTCCCCTGTGGACTTTCGGCCGCTGCTTTCGCGCCGCTTGCGGCAGAAACGGACGGATCCGGATTCGCCAAAACTTTTTCTGTTTGCTGTTTGCGGAACTTGCGCAACGCGTCCCGATACTCCGGGTATTTCACGCCCAGAATCGCCGTGGCCAGCAACGCCGCATTGATCGCGCCTGCTTTGCCGATGGCCATGGTTCCCACGGGAATTCCTCCCGGCATTTGCGCAATGGAGAGCAGGGAATCGAGCCCCTTCAAGGCCTTCGACTCGATCGGCACACCCAGGATTGGCAGTATCGTTTTTGCCGCTGCGATTCCTGGCAAATGCGCCGCGCCGCCTGCCCCCGCAATGATCACCTGCATGCCGCGCTGCTCCGCTTGCGAGGCGTACTCGAACAGCAAGTCGGGGGTACGATGCGCGGAAACAACCCGCGTCTCATACGGCACACCGAGGTCGCCGAGCGTCTTTGCCGCGTGCTCCATGGTGTCCCAATCGGAGGAGGAGCCCATAATTACGCCCACCAATACGCCATCTTTTTTTGAGAATTGATTCGAATCGTTGGTCATTTGTCTCGCTTTTTCGCACAAAAGAGAATGCCGGCCACCCGGCCGGCTGTGGTTCGCGATAGGCCCTTATTCTACGCCATTCCTAGCACGATGCGACTTTTCTCGCTTGCCGCCACGCCTGCCGCACTTGTCCCACCAGATACAGGGATCCGGTAATTACGATCACGTCGCGCGGGTTTGCCTTGGCCAATGCAGCTTGCACGGCCTGCTCCGCATCGGGAATCGCGGAATGACGCGCTGCGTGGTGCCCGGCAATTTCCTGCAATTGCGCGGCGCTGATTGCTCGCGGCGTTCTTGCCTCCGTGAAAATCACTTCTTCGGCGTGGGGAAACAGCAGTCCCGTCACTTCGTCCACGGCCTTATCGCGCATCGCCGCGTAGATTAAGTACACTTTGCGGCCGGCGAAATTCTCCTGCATGAAGCGAGCCAGTTCGCGCGCGGCTCCCGGATTGTGCGCCCCGTCGAGGTACAAGTCGGGGCTCAACTGCAATTTCTCAATACGGCCCGGCCATTGCGCCGCCGCGATTCCATTGACGATATTTTCATCGCTGATGCGATAGTTCCGCTGTTGTAGCACGGTTGCTGCCGTCACGGCGTTCAACGCGTTCTGCAGTTGGAAGCGTCCAGAGAGTTGCGGCGCAAGTGTCATCCGTCTTCCGGTAACGCGCTCCTCAATTTCGGCGCATACACACCCGTTTTGTGTCTC
The DNA here is from genome assembly GCA_963826335.1 of Candidatus Acidiferrales bacterium. Lineage (GTDB taxonomy): Bacteria > Acidobacteriota > Terriglobia > Acidiferrales > UBA7541 > Acidiferrum. The sequence continues at coordinate 215,180 of CAWGXB010000037.1, forward strand.
TTCGCGGATCACTCGAAACGCTTGGTCGGTCTCAACGACCTGGCAGTGCAGTTCCTCCGCTTTGGCCCGAAGCACTTCGCCGGCCTCCGGTTGCTGCGGCGCAAACACCGCCGGCACACCCGGCTTTAAGATGCCGGCCTTCTCGCCAGCAATTTCGCGCAACGAATGTCCCAGGAAATTCTCGTGATCGAAATCGATTCGCGTAATTACGGAGACGACGGGAGTCAGAAGATTCGTGGCGTCCAGGCGCCCTCCGAGACCCACCTCGACAACAGCAAATTCCACGCGCTCTCGCGCGAAAGCCTCAAAAGCCAGCGCGGTCACACATTCGAAATACGTTGGATGCGCCCTCAGCTTGCCTTCCGCCAGGAGTTCTTCAATCACCGCAAGAATCCGCGTGAAAAATTCCGCGAACCGCACGTCGCTGATCTCTTCGCCGGCGATGCGGATGCGTTCGTTGATTTTTTCCAGGTGCGGAGAAGTATTCAGACCGGTGCGAAATCCCGCGTCACGCAGGATCGCTTCCAGGAACGCGGCGGTCGAACCTTTGCCATTTGTTCCCGCGATGTGAATCGAGGGATATGCGCGGTCCGGGCGGCCCAGCCGCTCCATCAACACAGTTATGTTTTCCAGATTGAATTTTGCGGCTGCCGCTTGCGTGGGAGCGGCCAGTTCGCGTCCAAGTGTCAGCAGATACCGGACCGCGCTCTCGTAATTCATTTCAGTTCATCAGCAGGTCGAGCACGTTGGCGATGAAGCCCTTCAGATCCTTGCGCTGCACCACCGCGTCGAGGAATCCGTGTTCCAGCAGGAACTCCGACCGCTGGAATCCTTCCGGAAGTTTCTGGCGGATGGTCTGTTCGATCACACGGGGCCCGGCGAATCCGATGAGCGCGCCCGGCTCGCCGATATTCAGGTCGCCCAACATTGCAAAACTCGCGGTCACACCGCCGGTCGTTGGGTCCGTCAGCACCGAGATGTAGGGCAGCTTGGCTTCATCCAGCCGCGCCAGCGCCGCCGACACTTTCGCGAGCTGCATCAGGCTGATGGTTCCCTCCATCATTCGCGCGCCGCCCGAGCAAGAAACGACGATCAACGGCTGTCGCGTGGCAATGGCCATCTCAATCGCTCGCGTCACTTTTTCTCCGACCACCGCTCCCATCGAGCCGCCGATAAATCCAAACTCCATCGCGCAGCAGATCACCGGCCGGCCATTCAGCTGGCCTTCCGCCGTGATGATCGCGTCGTTCATGCCCAGTTTTTTCTGCGCGTCCTTGATTCGCTTGGCGTACGCCTTGGTATCCACGAATTTCAGCGGATCGGTCGACACCATCCCGGCGTCGTGTTCTGTATAGTGTCCGTCCAAGAGCAATGCCAACCGCTGCTTGGAATTCATCTTGAAATGGAATTGGCACTTCGGGCAGACGAGCAGATTTTCTTCCAGATCTTTGCGAAAGACGATGGCGCGGCACCCTTCGCACTTGACCCACAATCCCTCGGTGCGCACACGCCGTTCTTCAGGCGGCGTTGCCTGGTCAATCGATTTCTTCTCTCGTTTAAACCATGACATAGAAGGCTTCAGTTCTAAGTTATCAGTTCTAAGTAAGACTTACCAATTCGCGTGGTGAGCCGGTGCCGTTTCATGTTGCTTCCTGATCCCTGAAATCTGGTCACTGATATTTGGTCACTGATAACACTTGACACGAGCGCATTCCAAGCCGCTCCTGCTCAATAATCGATTCCCCGTTGTGCCAGTATACCCTTCGTGTACGGGTGTTTCACTTCTTTCATCTCCGTCACCAGGTCAGCTTGCTCCACGAGTAACGGATGAGCATTGCGACCCGTGCAGATCACGTGCACCTGCTCCGGCCGCGCCTTCAGCGCATCAACTACTTTTGCCGCGTCCAACATTTTGTAGCTGATGGTGTAATTGATTTCGTCGAGCACCACCAGGTCGTACTTCCCGCTATAAATTGCCACGCGCCCCGATTCCCAGCATTCTTCGGCCAGACGAATATCTTCCGGATCTGTCTCCGCTCCGCCTACCTTCACGAAACCGCGGCCCATCGGGCGAATCTCAAATTTGTCGTCTCCCAGCATCTTCGCGGCGTCCAACTCGCCGTAGTGCCATGAGCCTTTGATGAACTGGACCATCAGCACGCGCAATCCCTGCCCCACCGCGCGAAACGCTGTGCCCAGCGCGCAAGTGGTTTTGCCTTTGCCTGGCCCGGTATAAACGATCAGCAATCCTTTTCCTTCCGGCATGATTCCTCACTTTTGCCGATCTGAGCGCCACAGCTCTAGAGTGCCAGCCGTTTTACAAACTCATCCACGATCACGCGCACATGTTCCAGCGCCACTTCGGTCAGCGGTTTCTTGGGCGGCAGCTTGGTGTCCTTCAATACGATCCACAGCCCCGGTCGGTACAGTTCGTCGCCCGGGCAAATCGCGCCGGTCAACTGTGTAATCTCGAAATGCGGAACCTCGGTCAATTCCAGATCCTGCAAATGGCTGGTATTTCGCAGCGGCGGCGGATGCGCCACCAGCTCGGTCAACACTCCCCTGGCATCGTCTACAAGATCGCGAAACCCTTGCGACACAAGCAGCGCATCGATGTCCCGCGGCGTTGGCTGTTCCACCTGGTCCAGATCGTAATCCGGCAGCGGTTTCTCCAGCGGTATCTCAATGGCCACGGACGGCTGGTTGTGATCGGGTTCAATTCGTCTCGGCATGTTTTCTCCGTCGCCCATTCAACCACGGAACACAGCAAAACACACGCGCCAGCACTAAATCGCCCGGCCACGGTCACTCTATTTCGGATAAGGGCTCCCCGACAGTATGGCGAGCGCGCGGTAAATCTGTTCGGCGAGCATCACCCGCGCCAGTTCATGGGAAAAGGTCATCGCACTCAACGAGACTTTTTGCCGTACTTGTTCGCGCAACGACTCCGAAAAGCCGTCCGCGTCTCCGCAGACGAAGATGACCTCGCGAGTGCCGCGATCGCGCTGCTCACCCAACCACTTCGCGAACGCAACAGAATCGTAGACCTTGCCAGCCGCATCGAGCAGCACCGACGTTGCCGCGCGGTCTGCCTGCAGCTTTTTCAATGCGGCATGGCCGTCGCGTACCTCCGATACTTCCGTCGGCCACGACCTGGTGATTCTCTTCACATAATCATCCAACACGGAACGCAACTCAGGGCGCCGCGTTTTCCCGAGCATCAGCAGCCGAATTCGCATGCTGGGATTTTACTCTGATTTGCCGGTCTACCAATGGATTGGTGAGATTTGCGAGATACAGCGTGCTTTACTCAGGTTTTCAGGCCTGAAGGTTTTTCGATCAGCTGCTGCGAACGAACTGTAGAAACGGAGCCCTGACTTTTTATCCGCCGCCCGCTTGGCCGCGCCTCAGCGTGTTCGAGGACGACCCGTTGCCGCTAACCTCAGCCTGTGATGGCTCCGGCACCAGTCCGTATTTCTTGCGCTTCTCCAGCAAGGTCTTCCTGCTGATTCCCAGGATCTCCGCGGAGCGCCCGATCTGCTGGCCCATCACTTCCAGGGTTTGCACAATAGCTTCGCGCTCGATGTCTTCCAGCGAACGCAGCCGCGATTCTTGCTCGCCCTTGTTGGAACTGGTGAGCACCTCGGCGGGAAAGTCCTCCACCTCCAGAAGCTCTCCCTTACCTGTAATCACCGCGCGTTCCACCGCTGTTTGCAGTTCTCGAACGTTGCCTGGCCATCGATATCCCTGCAGCAGCCTTCTGGCGTTGTCACTCAGATTTGCTTTGGGTTTCCCATGCTTGGTGCGCATGGCTGCCAGAAAAAATTCCGCCAGCGGCAAGATACTGGCGCGCCTCTCGCGCAGAGGAGGTACCCAGATTTTCACGACGTCCAGCCGGTAATACAATTCTTCGCGGAATCGCCCTTCTTTTACGGCCGTGGCCATGTCCGCGTTGGTCAGGGCAATTACGCGCGCTTCTACCTTCTGCGTTTCCTTGCCGCCGATTCGTTCCATGGACTGGTCCTGCAGCACGCGCAACAGCTTGGCTTGCGCTCCCGGTGTCAACGACGCCACTCCATCCAGAACCACCGTGCCCTTTCCTGCCATTTCCAGTTGGCCGATTTTCCGGTCTTGTGCGCCGGGGAACGCGCCGCGTTCGTGGCCGAAGATGTCGCTCTCCGCCAGGTCTGCAGGCCGTCCCGCGCAATCGACTCGCAAATAGGGGGAATCGCGTCGCGGGCCGATTTCGTGAATCAGCCGCGCCAAATATTCTTTTCCGGTGCCGCTCTCTCCGGTGATAAGGATCGTCGTGGGAACTGGGGCGATCTGCTGCGCGAGTTCGAAGAGACGCTGCGACGCCGGATCTTCACCGATCCAAGGCAATCGCTCTGTAGTCATGTTGCTGGATATCTCCAGCCGCCTGCGTTTCCCGGAGGCAGCGTTTCCGGGCTGGGCCTAGCTTACTTTCTCGGAAAGCTCTCCCGCGCTTTGTCCCTCTGTGTCCGGGATCTCAAGCTTGGGAGCGGCTCTCCACAACCTCTCCAAATCGTAATATCGTCGTGCCTGCTCGCCAAAAACGTGAACGATCAATCCGCCAAAATCCAGCAACGCCCATTCCGCCGAACGATGTCCCTCGCGGTGCTGGGGCGTGCGCTTTAATTCCTTGTACAGCAGCTCTTCCACTTCGTTACAGATGGCTTGAATCTGCGGCGTGCTGTAGCCGGTACAAATCACGAAATATTCTGTGAACGCTCCAAGCCCTTCCAGATTCAGGACGGTGATGCCGCCAGCTTTCTTGTTCTGCGCGGCTTCCACAGCCAGCCGCACCCCCTGCGGTAGTTTTTCCAATTTCACCGGTACAAGCCCTGTTTCAAAATGTATTCCTCCACTCTGGCAGATACAAGCCCGTGAATCGAGTGTCCGCGATTGGTCTTCTTGCGAATATCCGTGGCGCTCACGTCGCTGGCTACGTTTTCCAGAAGGTACACGGTTGTTTGATGCAGCCGCCCCACAATCGGTGTTCCGGGACCGATGGCGTCGGATTCCTTGTCGCGTTTCGCGTCCGGACGCCCGTGCAGATCGGGTGGAATCACCAGCCGCAAAGCCTCCAGCCGGATGCCCGGTCGGTTCGCAATCACGAAATCGCACAGTCCTAGCAGCGTTTCGTACTCCTTCCACATTGGAATATCCAGAAACGCATCCGCGCCGATGATGAAGAATATCCGGTCACCTTGTTCATGATAAGCATGACGGAAGTACCGGACGGTATCCACTGAATAGTGTAATTGCGAGCCGCTGAAGTCCTCCCCCGCCTCCGCTAACGAGGGTACGAAATGAGGGTGCTCTGAGCAGGCCAGCGCCACCATGGCGAAGCGGTGGGGAAACGGCGCCAGATGCTGCTTCAGCTTGTGGGGAGGGCGGCTGGCAGCGATGAAGTGAATTTCGTCGAAATTAAATCGGCGGTCGGCCGCGCGGGCCACCGCCAGGTGTCCGGAATGGATGGGGTCAAAGGAGCCGCCAAAAATGGCAATGCGCCTTGGATGATGTTTGGCCGCCGTGCGGTGCGCTTGCGCGGTCGTCAACGAGCCTCCCTTTGTGTCTCGCCCAATTCTCTCACGAATCCTTTACCGCGGAAGAGTCTGCGTCGTTCTCGCCCGGGTCATCTGCGGCTGCGGCCTCAGCTTCAGTGGCATCAATCTCCATCTCCTCGGATGGAGCTTCCTCATCCTCGTCGCTGGCCTCTTCCACTTCCTCTCGCGGAATCTTATCCAGCGCGTCGGCCATGCCCTTCATCAATTCTTTGACGCCTTCACCGGTGGCCGCGGAAATGGCGTGAAACTCCAATCCCTTTTTCTTGCAGAACTTTTGCAGTTCATCCAGCCGCGCCCGGTCCGGCGTGGCGTCCAGCTTGCTCGCCACCACGATCATCGGCTTTTCCATCAGTCCCGCGCTGAACGCCGCCAACTCCGCATTGATAATCTGGAAGGCCTTCACCGGGTCCTCGTCCGTCGCGTCGCTCGTGTCGATCAGGTGTACCAGCAAACGCGTCCGCTCCACGTGCCGCAGGAAACGGATGCCCAGCCCGGCCCCCTGGCTCGCTCCTTCAATCAGCCCAGGCAAATCCGCCACAACAAATGTTCGACCTAATTCGGTGCCGTGACCGCCGGTCCCGCCGTCCACGTTGACGACACCCAGATTCGGCTGCAGCGTCGTGAATGGATAATTGGCAATTTTCGGACGCGCCGCGCTGATCACGGAGATCAGCGTGGATTTTCCCGCGTTCGGAAATCCTACCAGGCCCACATCCGCGAGCAGCTTCAGTTCCAGCCGCAAATGCCGCTCTTCACCCGCTTGCCCTTCTTCCTTTTCCCTGGGCGCCTGGTGCCACGGTTTTGCAAAGTGCTGATTCCCGCGTCCGCCGCGCCCGCCCTGCGCCACCAGGACGCGTTGCCCCGGCTTCTTCAAATCCGCCAGCAGCTCTTCGCCTTCTTCGTCGAACACCAGCGTGCCCACCGGCACTTTCAGGATCATGTCGTCGCCAGACACCCCGGTGCAATTCGAGCCTTCGCCGTGCCGTCCGCGATCCGCCTTGAATTCCCGGTTGTAGCGATAGCGCAGCAGGGTGTTGTCGTTCATGTTCGCTTCCAGGTAGATGCTTCCCCCGACGCCGCCATCTCCGCCCGATGGACCGCCCCGCGGCACGTACTTCTCCCGCCGAAACGCCACGCAACCGTTTCCGCCGTCTCCGGCCTTTACATAAATTTTTGCTTCGTCAACAAACACGCTTCATCCTCGATCCCTCTTCAAGCACACGTTCACTGCCAGGGTGCTCGGCAACAAGAAATGCAGTCGCATCTTCATCGCAAAGGAAAAAAGGGCGGAGTGTGTCCGCCCTTCAATATGGCTCCCAAGCTGTGTCGAACGCAATGCCTAAGGCTTAGTTCGCGGCCTTGGCCTGCTCCGCCGGCGTCACGCTGATAAAGCGCCCGCGGTTGCCCTTGTCTTCGAACTTCACGTAGCCCTTCACCAGCGCGAACAAGGTGTCGTCCTTGCCCTGCGCTACGTTTTCGCCGGCCTGGTGCCTGGTTCCGCGCTGCCGTACCAGAATCGTGCCGGCATTCACCAGTTGTCCGCCAAACCGCTTGACTCCCAGCCTTTGTCCGTGTGAATCGCGGCCGTTTGTTGACGAGCCGCCACCCTTCTTATGTGCCATGACGCAATCCCTTCGCTTTATCGTGATCGGTTTGTAAACCGGTCTCTTACAGCTTGATCTCGCTGACCTGCACGGCGGTGTAATTCTGCCGGTGGCCTCGCTGAATCTTGTATTGGTTGGTTTTCTTGAACTTTAGAACGGTCAGCTTCTTGGCTCGGCCTTGTTCCACGATCTTGCCGGTTACGCTGGCCTGTCCTGCGTCCGTTCCCGCCAGTATCTTCTTGTCATCGGTATGCACTGCCAGCACGGTCCCAAACTTCACCTGCTCGCCCACATCACCCTTGACCCGCTCTATGCGGATGGTGTCGCCGGGTGCGACACGATATTGCTTTCCCCCGGTCTGTATGACGGCGTACATCGGTCCTCCAAAGCTCTAGACAAACCACTATTATACGGGTCCCCTCGACCAACCGTCAACGCGGGACTGAAGTGGGGGTGCGCGGCGTGGAGGTGGTATCTAGCAAGTTTCCTTTCTTTGTGGCATTGTTCTGAGCGTATCTATACGTGCAGAATAGATACGCTACAGAGAGAGGAGATCCCTATGCCTAACGATCTAGCAACTTTGGAGACCCAAAGATCGAAGCTCCTGGAAGAGTTCCTCGGCTTGCATGATCTTCGACCGGGTTCCATTACCGCGGTGACCCGGCGCTGCGGCAAGCCTTCTTGCCACTGCGCCAAACATAACGACCCTGGACATGATCCGCAATTTCGCCTCACTCGCCGCGTGTCCGGCAAGACGGTCACGGAAAGCTTTCCCAATCCCACGGCGCTGCGCAAGGCACAGCAAGAGGTGGCCGAGTTTCACCGCTTCCAGAAGCTCAGCGAAGACCTGGTCACCCTCAACGAAGAGATCTGTCGACTCCGTCCGGTCGAGCAGCAACGGGGTGGCTGGACCGAGCAGGAAAAAAAACGGCTGCTGCGATCCATCAGGAGGTTGCGCGGGAAGTAAACCAGCTGCTCGGTCGTGTCTTTGCGCAACGCCATAAGGACGGCCGGACCGATCTCGAAGCGATAGAGTCGGCCTTGCGGGCTGCTCTCCACCAAGCCGGTGCTGCCGCCTTAAGCGAACTACTGCAGTTCGCAGCCCCAGCCGCGGATCAGCGTCAGTTGCCGTGTCGTTGCGGCCATCACGCGCAATATCAGGAAATCCGTTCTAAACCTGTGCAGACGATTGTGGGTCCCGCACGCCTCTCCCGCCCCTATTTCTTGTGCTCCCGATGCCATGTCGGCCAGTTCCCGGTGGATGTCGAACTGGACATCGAGAATACGGAGTTTTCTCCTGGGGTGCGCCGCATGCAGGCCTTGGTGGGCCAGCAGGTCCCGTTTGATCACGGCCGCGCGCAAATGCAAATTCTGGCCGGCTTGGAGGTGACGACCAAATCTGTGGAGCGCACGGCAGAAGCCATCGGAGACGATATCGTCCAGTGTGAGAAGAAAGAGATCCAGAAAGCCCTGCAGTTGGATCTGCCGGTCATCACTGGCGAACCCATTCCCATCCTGTATGTGCAAATGGATGGGACCGGAGTCCCCGTGGTGAAGAAAGAGACGGCAGGTCGGCAAGGCAAGACCGAGGGTCTACCTGCTCATACGCGGGAGGCCAAGTTGGGATGTGTGTTCACCCAGACTACCTGGGACCGGGAAGGCTACGCGATCCGCGACCCGGATTCCACGACCTACAGCGGGGCCATCGAAACCGCGGTGGAGTTTGGCAAGCGCATCTATCGAGAAGCGTGGAAACGCGGTTGGAGCCGTGCGAAAAAGAAAGTCGTCATCGGCGATGGCGCCGAATGGATCTGGAATCTTGTCGCCGAACACTTTCCGGACGCCATCCAGATTGTCGATCTCTACCATGCTCGCCAGCATCTGTGGGAGGTGGCGCGCCAGCTGTATCCCCACGAGGAAGTCAAACAGAAAGCTTGGATGAAGGTCCACCAAAAGCGTCTGCTGGACAAAGGGAAAATCGAAAAACTGGTGGGCGTGCTGCGGTCCATCGACACCGTCAATCCCCAAATGGCCGAGAAGATTTGCACCGAGGCGGATTACTTCGAAAGAAATGCGGAGCGCATGCGCTATCCCAAGTTTCGCCGCCAGCACTTGTTTGTTGGCTCGGGTGTAATCGAAGCCGCGTGCAAGACGGTGATCGGCTCTCGTCTCAAACAATCGGGAATGTTCTGGACCGTCCGGGGAGCCAACGCCATCCTGGCACTACGCTGCTCTCATCTCAACGATCGCTTTGAGGACTATTGGGAGGAACGCAGGGCGGCTTAACTTCCACTTGTAAGTCGCGCACCCCTGAAGTGGTCCATGTCGCCGGGTACGCAAGGTTCGCTTTTTAACCTGGGTGTTCGGGTTAGCATACCGCTCTGTAACTTCCCGCTACCCACCGACTCTAAATATCAGGCCCAACATGTTCACCCTGAACGAAAAAGATAAAATGCCCACCGCGATCCTTGGTCGCCGTTCTTTTCTGGCGGGCTCCGTGGCAGCAGGGGTAGTCCTGGCCTGGCGCTTTACCGAGCGAAATCAGCCGCTTCACGCGGACGTGGAGTCCGCAGGGCTGCCGACTTCGGTGACAATCGTCGAATTCACCGATGACGGCAAACGAATCTCCACCGTCACTGTGGACCGGATTGTGAAAACGGAAGCCGAATGGAAAAAGCAACTCTCTCCCGATTCCTTCGCGGTGACTCGTCACGCCGCCACCGAACTCCCTTACACCAATGACGATCCGAATGGGCAGGAAAAAGGCGTGTTCCGGTGCATCTGTTGCGACACGGCTCTATTTAACTCCGACACCAAGTTTCACTCCGGGACTGGATGGCCCAGCTTCTGGGCGCCAATCGCCAAGGAGAATGTTCGCGAGACGATCGACAGCAGCCTCGGAATGGTGCGCACTGAAGTTTCCTGTAGCCGCTGCGACGCCCACCTCGGCCATGTTTTCGACGACGGACCTCCGCCCACGCACCTGCGCTATTGCATTGACTCGGTCGCCCTGCGCTTCGCCAAAGCAAGCTGAACCGATTCTCCCTAACGTTCTAAAATAAGAAGGGTATCCAGGTTCGTTTTCCAACCTGGGTGTTGGGGTTCCGGTATCAGCCACACTGGTACCATGAATGAACGCGGCAGCTCAAGGTTTTTTGCGGTGCGCATCAAACCAATTCATCGTGTACGCCACTTTCGCCACTTGATGGCTTGGCCGACGGCTTAGCCCGTGCGGCTCCCCGGGGAAGCGCACCAGCGCCGACTCCACCTTAAGCAGCTTCAGCGCGGCGTAATACTGCTCAGCTTCCGAAATCGGAGTGCGGAAGTCTTCCTCTCCGGTCATGAGCAGCGTGGGCGTCTTCACGTTCTTCACCAGTGAAATCACCGAGCGCTTCATATAGTCGTCGGTGTAGTCCCAAGGGTTGCCGGCGAACCAGTATTGCGCGCCGAATGAAGGCAGGTCCGACGTGAGCACCCAGCTATACCAATTGATGACCGGATAGAGACTGGCCGCCGCGCGGAAGCGATCGGTGTGATCGATCATCCAGCAAGTCAGGACGCCGCCGCCGGAGCCGCCGGTGACGAACAGATTGTCGGTATCGATGTAACCCTTGGCCACAAGAGCATCGACTCCAGAGTTGAGGTCCTGGAAATCGTTGCCGGGATAGGCGTGGTGAATCAGATTGGCGAACTCCTCGCCGTAACTTGTGCTGCCGCGCGGATTGGTATACAGGATCACATAACCCTTGGCGGCCCAGATCTGCGCGTTCAAGTCGAAACGATCTCCATAGTTCGAGAAGGGCCCGCCGTGAATCTGCAGAATCAGACGGATATTTTTTGGATGCGTCAAAATCGGGCGGCTTAATGATCCAGCCTTCCACTTTGCGTTTGTCGAACGAAGATTCGTACCAGAGTTCCTCCACCTCGCCAAGTTTCTTTGCAGTGAACAGTTCGCGATTGAGCGACGTAAGGACCTTCAGCTTGGGATCGGCAAGCAATGCCACCGAGACGTCGCCGGGATCAGACGGCGTGTCGTATTGCGCGGCGAAGGCGCCATTATTCGCGACGCTGAAATTCGCGCCCATGTTCAGGTGCTCCGCCAGAACCTGGGTGGAACCATCCAGTGAAAAATAGGCGAGCTTGGTGTCGCCCTGATCCGTATAGCTGAAGAAAATGCCCTTGCCATCGTGCGCCCAGTGCGGTTCGGACGCGTCGCGATCGAGTTTGGGAGTGATTACATGAGGATTGCTGCCATCGCGATTGGCTAAATAGAGATAAGTGGTCTGGTGGCCTTGGTAGCGATCGTCGAAGCCGGTGTAGACGATCAGCTTTCCATCCGGTGAAATTTCGGGCGACTCATTGGGGCCGTTGCGGTGACTGAGTTGCGTCAGGGAACCGTCAGCGACGCGAAGCTCAAAGAGTTCGGTGTGCAGAGGCTCGTACTCGTAATTGGCGGTACCATTCATCGAAAAAATCAGCGATTTTCCGTCGGGCGCCCATGAAGGATAAGAGCCGCCGAATCCGCCGGCGCCGGGGCCATGCGGAAATTTCCCGGTGGTGAGTTGGCGAGGCGCGCCTCCATCTGCGTCAACGACGAAAATCTGTGAGTATCCGGGCTTCAAATAACCCGGGCCATTGAAGCGATAGATCAGGTCTTCATAAACCTTCGGCGGATCAGCCCACTTCGCGCCTTCTGGCGCCGCGGGAAGTGTGGCAATTTTCGGAGGCGCCGCCGAGACGAGTGAACTGAATGCAATCTGCTTCCCGTCGGGAGACCAGGAAATGCCGGAGGGAGAGTTTTCCAGGTCGGTGAGCTTGGCGCTTTGGCCAGAATCCATCCAGCGCACGTAGAGCTGGCTCTTTCCATCGCGGTCCGAGATATAAGCGATGCGCGTGCCGTCGGGAGACCAGCGCGGAGACGAATCGCCAGCGGTGCCGGTGGTGAGCGGCCGGTGCTCCGTGCCATCAAAATTAATAATCCAGAGATTGGAGACGCGCCGATCTGCGCCGATATCCGCGGACTGGCGCACGTACACGATACGCTTGCCGTCAGGAGAAATTTGCGGATCGGAAGCGACTTGCACACGGAAAACATCCATCGGTTCAAGACGGTTGAGGATTTCTTGCGCGGAAACGGCGAGAGGAGAAGACACGAGAAATGCAAGGATGGCCAGGCACGGGCGGAATGTTTGAGACACGGTGAGTTCCTTTCGCGGTGCATGTTAGGAGTGAAGGCGCAAGAAAGTCAATGGATGCTTGGCATGCGGTAACTGCATCGCCAATTTGCGCTGACTTTCCCTTACAATAGGAAACCATCGCCGGCGATTGCCTCGTCACACGATGACCCAGAAGATTCCGCAACTCGACGCCGTCCGAGGTATAGCCATCCTTCTGGTGCTGATTCACAATACCGATTCATTTTCTGCGCTGCACCTGGAAGCAGTCTCCACTTATGGATGGATGGGTGTAGACCTCTTTTTTGTGCTTTCCGGCTTCTTGATCACCGGAATTTTGCTGCAGGCCAAGCAGTCCGAATCCTACTTCAAGAATTTCTACGCTCGCCGCTGCCTGCGGATTTGGCCCCTGTACTACAGTTTGCTCATTTTCATGTTCCTGATCGTTCCGCATCTGCACCCCTCCGATGCGCGCGACATTTTTGGACGGTCGTCTCCCTGGTGGGCTTACCCGATTTTTTTGCAGAATTTCCTGGTAGCGGTTCCGGCGGAAGCGGCCGGTGCTTTGGGTGTCACGTGGTCGCTGGCGATTGAGGAGCAGTTCTATTTGGTCTGGCCATTGGTGGTGCGCTACTTCTCCGAGACGCAAATTAAACGAATCGCCGTGTTCGTTATCCTGGCGTCACCGGTGCTGCGTTATTTCCTGGTGGGGCACCACGTCAATATCTATTCCAACTTTTTCTGCCGGTTGGATGGCCTGATGGCGGGAGCGCTTCTTGCCGTCGTGTTGCGGTCTGGAAGCTTGGTGCCTGCTAAGTACGTCAAATTGGCGTGGGTGGCGTTCTTGATTGCGGCTTGCCTGGCGATTCTTACGGAACATCAACAAGTACGCTGGGTTGCATTCTCCATGACTTCCCTCGCCTCGGTTTCACTCGTGTATTTGTCGCTGTTTAGCCCGGGCAAGTGGGTTCAGACGTTCTTCCGGAATCGATTCCTCACCTACACCGGGACGATCAGCTACGGCTTGTATCTGCTTCACAAAATACCATTAGACATCAGCAAGGAAATGCACGCAGACCGCCATCCCTTCGTTTCGATATTGGTGGTTCTGGTTGCCAGCTACGCGCTGGCGGCGATTTCCTATGCCTTCCTGGAAAAGCCATTCCTGAAACTAAAGCGATTCTTCGATTTACGGCCTGGCGCTTAGGGTGTCTCCTCACAGCACCGGCGAATCGTCTCCCAGCATCGCCTTCCTGACCACTGCGATGGGAGGCTCGCCTTGTCCCATGAACTCGTCGTGGAATTTCCCCAGCACGAACGCAGCGCCCACTTTTTTCTTGTAGTCTTCTCGCAGCTTTAATATCTGCAATTTTCCCAGCGTGTAGTAGAGATACGTGGGATCAGAGGTTCCGCGCTTCGCTTCGATCTCTGCGATCTTGGCGGTCTGAAAGCCCTCTTTTACGAAAAATTGTTTGGCTTCGTCGAAACTCATCTTCCCCGTATGCATCTTGATCCCCACAACGAACCGCGCATCGCGCAGCAGGGCATCCTGCAATTGCCCCAGCCGAATGTATTTCGCCTCCAGCGCATCTCTCGCGCCCGTTCCTGGTTGGCCGTATCCCTCATCCAGCATCATTTGTTCGCAGTAATGCGCCCAGCCCTCCCCATTGGTATTCGCATAGAACGTTTTCCGCACCTTTGTTGGCGCCCGTTCCGTCCACAAGTACTGCATGAAATGTCCCGGGAAGGTTTCGTGCGTCGACGTGCTTACGATGGTGCCAATATTGAAGCCTTCCATCAGGCTGGCCACGTCCGCCGGACTGTCTCCCGGAGCCGGCAGTGTCACGTTGAAGTACGCTTCCGTGGCTTTGGTCTCAAACGGTCCGGGCGTATCCATCGACGCCGTCGTGGTCGCCCTCTCAAAGGGCGGCGTTTCCTGAACGATGGGCCGCGACGCGCTCGGAATGGTGATGATGTATTTCTGGTGAATAAACGAGATCAGCCCGTCAAACGTTCCGCGAAATGTTTGCATCAGCTTGTCGGGCGCGGGATGCATCGACCCCAGTTGCGCCATCACCTGTTCGGGAGTCTTATTGGGGTCAATCTCTTTCGTCACTTTTCGCAGCGCCGCCTGGTTCTTCTGCAAATCCCCCATTCCAACTTCCAGCAACCGGTCCAGCGGCGTATCGACCATGTCTTCGTACAACAGTTTCTTCGAGAAAGTCTCGGCGCCAATCCGAAAGTCTCCGTTCGAGCGAGCCAGCAAATCTGTCTTCAGCCATTCTTCATATTTCTTCAGCGCCGCCATCACTTCCGCGTTGCTCTTCGCGAACTCCGACTTCACTTGCGGATCTTTGGCGTCCGCAAAAGCCAACGGAACATCCCTTTCGTAAAATGCGATGATGCCCGGCAATTGCTGAATCGCGATCTCGGTGTAAATCTTCGGTGGATTGTTCAGATTGCCCCGCGCCAGCGCCAGGATTCCCGGAATCTTTTTCTCGCGTGCCACGGCGCTTCGCAATCGCTCGTCTGCCGGCGCAAACTTCCGGACCATCAGCACGTAGATGCTGGCCGTCACGCCGCCGGAATAAACATCCGGATTCTTCTCCAGAGGGCGTATTTTTTCCAGCGTCAACAACTGGCTGCGTATTGTGCCCAGCAGGATTTGGCGGTCGGCCGCATCCGCAGGCGGCAACCCGACGTCGGGGAATTGATCGAGACGCGTTGCAAAATCGCGCAGCTTCCTGACCTCCGCGTCCACGCCTGCGCGCGAATAATCCTCCATTTCGGAATCGAAATTGTGTATGCCGGCCTGCGTGGCTGTGGTTGGGTTCAGGGGGAAATAGACCTTATCCAGATACTCATCGACCAGCGCGTTCCACTGGGCGGTGGGTTCCGCCGCCCAAGTCGCAATTGTCCATGCCAACGCCACGACCAGGCAGCAGCCTGCCACGATTGTCTTTTTCATCCTTCTCTCCCGAGTTGCTTCCTCAATAATCAAACCGATAGCCTAAAATCATCTTGGTGATGATATGGTCCGTAGACCTGGTCACGCCAATTCCGAGGCCAAAGTTAATTTCCCATTTGGGCGAAACATTCAGGTCGATCACCGGGAAAATTTGCTGTTCCTGTTGGGAAACAGGATACAGACTTTGCGTCGGTCCTAAAACCCCGTAATACTCGATTCCGCCCGAGATTTTTTTCGTAAAGTCATAGCTGACCTTCGCGTCCGGCGAAAAAATGAAGCCCTGGCTCGCGCTCGGCCCGTGGAAGGACTTGTCGAAGGTCGGGTTGAACGCAAAATACCAGCGCCCCACCTGCTTATCTATGATTGGACGCAGCTCGTACGTCCAGGTATCGGCGGAAAATTGGGCTCGTTGATACCCAAACTCTTGTGAGATGCTCACGCCCACCGGCCAATGCCAACTGGGCGGTACCCGGACGCGTGGCCGGATGTGATCGCCCACATAATCCCATCCATACCCATTCTGGATGGAAGTAAAGAGATAGAAGCCGACCTCAAACCAGTCATTGAATCCGTGGGTAATTTCCAAGGTCTCGTGCACCTGGTGGTTGGTGGGAATGGTTCCGTCGGCACTGGTGGTGTTGCCTTGTTCGGTAAAGTTGCTGTGCAATTCCACCATGGTGTGGCCTTTTTCCACTGTCTCAGAGCCATACACCTGAATCTCGTAATTATCCTGGGCCCGCGCGGAGAAGGCCCCGCCTAGCCACGCCAACGCCATGATGAACACAGTCAATTTGAAACTCAGACTCACGCCAGTCCCCACGTTATACGGACCATTCAGTGTCCTATGAAATCGTCCGGAGTGGGCGTTGAAAAAATGCAGCGATATATTTCGATGACGGCTGGACTCGATTAACCCATGCGCGGCCCGGTTCAGCTGGCGCTATGCGTGCGGGTGCGATTTATCGTAGATGTCCATCAGTTGCTGGATGGTTGCGTGCGTGTATTTCTGGGTTGTCGAAAGCGATTGGTGCCCCAGCAATTCCTGGATTGCGCGCAGATCCGCGCCGTCCGCCAGCAGGTGGGTTGCAAAGGCATGCCGTAACGAATGTGGGTGCAAATCCCAGTTGATATTCGCCAGTCGCACATATTTTTTCACGATTCGGCCAACACTGCGCTGTGTCAGGCGCCGTCCGCGGTAATTCAAAAAGATGGCGTCGACGCTGGCGCGACGGCCGTGCTCTTCGCACTCTCGGAGCAACTCCCGTCGCACGGGCCAATAGCGATGCATGGCTTCCGCGGCCTTTCCGCCGAACGGCACGATGCGTTCCTTATTTCCTTTGCCGCGTACGCGCAGCATCTGGTCTTTCTGGTCCATGTCCTCCAGATTCAGCCCAGTCAATTCGCTTACGCGCAAGCCCGCCGCATAAAGCAATTCCAGAATCGCGCGATCTCGTGGCAGCAGCAGCGTGTCCTCATGGTGCGACAGTCCGGCCGGGGATCCGGTCGCCGCTAGCCCACGGCCGGTCACGTTCGTTTCGTCTGAATTCTTCCCGGTGTGCGTCTCCGCCAGTTGGTCCAGGAAGCGACTCATCTCCTCCGCCGAAAGCACCATGGGGATTCGCTTCGGCAGTTTTGGTGTGGGAACCAGCCGCGCCGGATTCTCTTTCAGAATCCCTTCCCTCACGCAGTACTTCAAAAAGGAGCGCAGCGCCGCCAATTTTCTTGCGATGGAACTTTTTTGCAGGCCTTGCTCGTGCAGATGGCCGACGAATTCCCGAATCATGTGGTGAGTGATTTTGGTGACTCCGGGCGCATGTAAACCGGGAGGCGAGAGGTATTCGCGGAACTGCTCGAGGTCTTTGCCGTAGTTGATTACGGTGTGCGGTGACGAGTTCTTCACCGATCTTAGGTATTCGAGGAAATTGTTGATGGTCTGCTTCAGCATCGTTCACGCCTTGCCTTCAGGCACACCTTACCGGCATGTCCTCCCGCACTTTGTCCATTTCTGCTCGAATATCGCGTCACTGGATGCGGTTGTGCCGCATCTCGAATGTCCATCGCCTAGACTTTTACAGCCACCGGCGATTCTTCCGCCGCTGGTTTGCCCGTTGCTTCCGCGGGTTTGTCTTCCGGCGCCAATTTTTCCCAGTCGCATCCCTCTTTAATGCAGGAATAGACTGTGCCAATCTTGCTCTTCTTCTCGACCACAAAGGGAGCGCCGCATTTCGGGCAGGACTGATCGATGGGCATATTGGCGGAGGTGAAATCGCAATCGGGATAGCGCGAGCATCCATAGAACACGCGCATCCGTCCGCGACCGCTTTTGCCCATGCTGGCGCGCTTCACAAACTCGCCTTTATTGCACTTCGGGCATTTGATTCCCATGGTGATCGGTCGCGTGTACTTGCATTTCGGATATCCGGTGCAGCCGATGAACGTTCCGAAGCGTCCGTGCTTCTTCACCAAGCCGTTTCCGCAAAGTGTGCACTTTTCTTCCAGCGGTTCATCCGGTTGGTGAGCAATTCGCGTGCCCGCCACCAGCCGCCGCGTCGTCTTGCAGTCCGGATAACCAGTGCAAGCCAGGAACGCGCCAAACCGGCCGCGCTTCAGCGCCATTTCTTTCCCGCAATTCTCGCAATACTCAACCTTATTCTCGGCGTCTTCCGGAATCTCTTCGGACATGTCCTGGATGAAATCGCATTCCGGATATCGCGAACAGCCCAAGAAAAACCCGTGGCGGCTGATGCGTTCCAGCAGTTCGCCTTGTCCGCATTTCTCGCATTTCTTGCCCGTCGGTATCCCCGCCTTGTACGAAATCATTTCATCGCCGGCCTTATCCAGGTCGACGACAAACTTTTCCCAGAACTCGCGCACCGATTCCCGCCACGGCAGCTTGCCTTCTTCGATGTCGTCCAACTCTTCTTCCAGCCTAGCGGTGAATTTCACGTCGAAGACATCTTCGAAACTCTTGATCAGCAGCACGCATACGCGCTCGCCGAGCATTGTCGGCGTAAAGCGTCCCTGATCCTTCTTCACGTATTCGCGTTCGACGATAGTTGAAATAATGGACGCGTAGGTTGACGGCCTGCCGATGCCATCCTCTTCCAATTCCTTTACGAGAGTCGCTTCCGTATAGCGTGGAGGCGGCTCCGTGAAATGCTGGTCCGGCCGGATCGAGTCCAATTTCAGAATTTGTCCCTCGGTCACACGCGGAAGCGACTTGCCTTCGCCTTCGTCATCTTTTTCGTCGTCTTCGCGGTCCGCGTTGGCCACGGGAATCTGGTAAACCTTCAGGTAGCCGTCGAACTTCATCACCGAACCAGTCGCGCGGAACGTATAGTCTGCCGCCGCGATGTCGATGGAGGTCTGGTCGAACACTGCCGGCAACATCTGCGAAGCCACAAATCTCTGCCAGATCAGTTGGTAGAGTTTAAATACATCGTCTTGCAGGTATTTCCGCACATCTTCCGGAGTGCGCGAAACATCCGTTGGACGGATGGCTTCGTGCGCTCCCTGTGCGTCTTTCTTGGACTTATAGAAGTTGGGCTTTTCGGGCAGGTAGTCGCTTCCAAATCGCTCGGGAATCAGTTGACGGACTTGTTCCAGCGCGTCGTTGGAGACTTGCACGGAATCCGTGCGCATATAGGTGATCAGCGCCACTGATCCCTCTTCGCCGAGTTCCACGCCTTCATACAAGCGCTGCGCCAGCGCCATGGTGCGCTTTGCCGTGTAACGCAGCCGGTTGTAGGCGGCCTGCTGCAGTTTCGAGGTCGTGAACGGTGGTGGCGCATTGCGTCGCTTTTCCTTTTGCGCGACGCTGGCCACTTGCCACTTCGCCTTGCTCACCGCCGCGACAATCGCGTCCGCCGTTTCTTGATTCTTGACCTCAATATCCTCGCCCTTGTGCTTGGACAGTTTGGCTTCGAAAATTGGCGGTTCGCCCGCATCCAGCATCGCGTGGATGGTCCAATACTCCTGCGGAACAAACGCGCGAATTTGCTGTTCGCGTTCCACGATCAGCCGCAGCGCCACAGTTTGCACGCGCCCGGCACTTAAACCGCGGCGTACCTTGTCCCACAACAGGGGCGAAATCTTGTAGCCCACGATGCGGTCCAACACGCGCCGCGCCTGCTGTGCATCCACGAGCTGCGCATCGACTTGCCGAGGTTTCTCAAACGCCGCGCGAATGGCCTTCGGCGTAATCTCGTTGAACGTCACGCGAAAGATTTTCTTGGGATCGATGGGCTCGATGCTGATTTCGTCTTTTTCTTTTTTTGCGGGCTTGGCTTTGCCCTTGACAGTTAAAGCCTTGCCGGGCTTCACTTCCGCTTTTGCGTCGGTCTTCTCGTCGGCTTCATTCTTCCCATTCTTTCCAATCTTGCCGTTCTTGGCGATGACTTCATCGTCCTCGGGAATCAGAAACTTTGCGGGCTTTGACAGCACCATGGCCAGGTGCGCGGATATCGCTTCTCCTTCACGATCCGGGTCGCCCGCCAGATACACTGCGTCCGCCGTGCTCGCGGATTTACGCAAATCATTAATGACTTTGCCTTTGCCTGGGATGATCTGCAGGGTGGGCTCGAAGATCTTCGGGTCGTCGAGCGTCACCGGCTTGCGAGGTGGCTTTGGAGCCGCGGCCTTTGCGCCCTTCTTCTTTTTCTTCTTCTTGGGTTTCTCGTCGTCGTCGGGCAAACGAATACCGATGGTCTTTTTCGGCAGGTCCATAACATGCCCGATGGAGGCCTTGACCGTGTAGTTCTTTCCCAAATATTTGTTGATCGTCTTCGCCTTGGCCGGCGACTCGACGATTACCAATGACCTAGCCATGATTTCCTTTGTAACCCCGGATCACTCTTCTGGAAGGGCCAGCAGGGCGGTGTGTGTCCTTCTCGCTACCTTATCTCTATCCGGCGTCTTTCTCTCTTCGTCTGCATCTTGATGCGTCGCAGCCACGTTCGGATGCATCCGGCATCCGCTGGAGATCTAACTTCAACGCTTACAACAGTACCTTATTAAACTGTTTTCCCGGCAACTGCCGCACAATGCCTTTGATCTCCAGAGTGAACAGCGTAGCCAGAACTTCGCTGGAATTCAACCCACTGGCTTCCACCAAGCTATCAATGGGGCGGGATTGTTCGGCGCTGAGTAGCTCGTAAATCTTTTTTTCTGATGGACTTAGCCCATCCGCGACGAGCAGGTTGCGCTGCTCGGACTCGACGGCTTCAATCTGTACCAAAGCCGCTCGAACCGGAGTCGGCAGCTCCTCAATCACATCTTCCGCATTGGTGACCAGCTTGGCTCCCTGCTTGATCAGCAGGTTCGGCGCAAAGCTTACATCTTGCGTCACGTTGCCCGGCACGCCGAATACCTCGCGTCCGAACTCCATGGCCAGCCGTGCTGTGATTAGCGAGCCGCTGTATTGCTTGCCCTCGACAATGATGACGCCAATCGGCATTCCGGCGATGATGCGCTTCCTGACTGGGAAATTTTCCGGTGCGGGATGGCTGCCGATGGGGAACTCACTGATGATGGCTCCGCGTTCCAGCACCTTCTCATAGAGCTTCTTATTCTCTTTGGGGTAGCACACATCGATTCCGGTGCCCAGTACCCCGATCGCGCGCCCGCCAACCGCCGTCGCGCCTTGATGGGCAATGGCGCCCACGCCGCGGGCCAGCGCGCTTACGATGGCTATGCCTCGAGACGCCAAATCGCGCCCCAAGCGGTCCGCCATTTGCGTTCCATAGACCGTTGGGCGCCGCGTGCCCACGATGGCCAGGCTCGGCCCGTTCAGGATGCTGGCGTCGCCACGGACGTAGAGCACCACGGGTGGGTCGTAGATCTGCAGGAGGGATTGCGGATATTCCGGCTCCGTCCAGTTCACCAGTTTGCAGCCGACCGCGCGGCATCCAACTCCTTTTCCGCTCGCCAGAAGTTCTGTTTCTTGAAAATGGCCTGGGCCACTGGCGCAGGCAGGTTACAGCTTTCCAGACGCGTCAGAGAAGCGTGGAAAACGCCGTCGAGCGAACCGAATTCGCGCAGCATTCGCGCAGACAACCGGGCTGCGATGCCCGGCGTCATGGTCAACGCCAGCCAGGGAAGGGAAGCTTGTAACTCCATGCTGCAGTGAGCCTAGGCGCATGGTTATAGGTATGTCAAGTCTAATTACAATTAACATCGTATCTTCGTTGTCTGCGGGATTAAAAGCGCCCGCGCCTCAGAAGGCGGCCGCTACACTGCCGGCGCCTGACGCACCGCCGGTGCCGCTTGTGGTGCTATCCTTATTCTCAAGTCTTCCGCAGGCAACTCGCTCCAGGCCAAGGAGTTTCCATCGTGCGTGCTGCTGTGCCTCGTCTTTTTGCAATGGTGCTGATTTCCTTTGTGCTGACCGCCTGCAATTCAACGGTCGCGATCGTTGGCACCAGTGGTTTCTTTTTGGGTTTCTCAACTTCCATCGTGATCACGACCCAGGACGGCAATCCTCAAGCGCTGATCGTCACCATAAGCGGCGCGCCCGCTAGTTCATCCATCACGCTGGTCAACATGCCCACGGGCGTGACCGCACAAATCACGCAGCCGGCTGCGTCGGGCACCGCGACAATCCATTTTATTGCTTCACCTAATGCGGCTCCGGGCACTTACTCCGTGCAGGTGCTGTGTACTTCCGGTGTCTCGAGCGTATCCAAGGACGTCACGATTGTGGTCGCGCCCACGGCCGTCGTTTCCTCGGCAGTGGACTCGTCAATGGGCATCAATGGGCAGCTGAAGCAGTTCATGTCCACCTCTTTCCAGCCAGCCGAGTGGGACTATCAGTTCTTCCAGAATCACGCGGCGATTGAACCGGCTCAGCTAAACGCTCTCGGTTCGCAACACATTCGCATCCAGGGCATTTCGGAAGCGGTACCGTGGAAAGCCAATTCAGATCCGCAGATGGCCACGGACTGGGACTTCACCAAGCTGGACGCCATTGTGCAGCCGGTGCTGTCCGTAACGGACCACAGCCCGGAATTCCAGATCGCCGTTGCGCCTCCGCTTCCGGGACTCGTGGATTCTTCGGGCCGCCTGATCGTGAATACGTCGAACCTGGGAACGATGGCGTCCTATTGCGCGAATCTTGTGCGCTATTACAACAAGGGAGGCTTCACGTGGGGCGGTCAGACACTCAAGTCGACCAGCTCTCATCCCATCACGTGGTGGGGCATCTTCAACGAGTACAACATCAACGGGCTCACTCCTTTAGAATATGTTCAGTTGTATGATGCGGTTGTCCCCGCCATGCTTGGCGTCGATCCCACGATCAAATTCTCTGCGCTGGAGCTTTCCGACTACGATTACCAGGTTGGCGATCCGCGCAATAATCTTCCCACTTTTGTTGCGGCGCCGGCCTCGGGAGGAGTGAACGCCCAGGTCGACGTGGCGTCCACGCATTTCTATTCGTCGTGCAATCAGAAAGACACCGACGTAGTGCTTTTTTCCACCATTCCCGGTTTCGTCAGCGACGTGCAATATTTACGGCAGCAGCTTGCTTTGCGTAGCGATCTGGCCAACGTGCCGGTGTGGGTGACGGAAAACAACGTCAATGCCGACTACTCTGCCGCCAATGGCATGAGCAACTGCAACCCCGGCCAGACATTCGTTCCAGATACCCGTGGCACTACGGCTTTTTTCGCCGCGTGGCGTCCTTACGTTTTCTCGCAACTCGGCAAGGCCGGCAACCAGGCTCTTTATCATTGGGATTACGGCGCCGACACGCAGTATTCCGAGGTCGATTACACCACCGGCAACAAATATCTTTCCTACTGGGTCGATTTCACTTTGTCGCAGATGTTTCCCGTTAGCTCTTTATCTTCGCCCACAATTCTGGCCCTAGAGTCCAGCGACAGTTCTTCCATCGAATCGCTGGCTACCAAAAATCCCGATGGTTCCTATGTCATCATGATTACGGACCGCGCAGTTCACTCTTCCTCGGATAACAATGGGCCGGGTGATCCGCGCACCGTCATCCTGGATGTGCGCGCGCTGGGCAACTATTCCTCCGTCACGCAAACGAATTTGCAGAGCGACACCGATCTGACGAAAGGTCCGCAGTCGGTGACTCTTTCGCCCTCTGCGAAACTTACGGTTACGCTCAAGGGCTACAGCACGGCATTCCTACACCTCATCCCCTGAACCATACGTTCGAAGAATAGCGCGAGGCCGGCGATCTCGTAGAGCAGACGGGGTCGCCACACTCATTGATTCGCCGTAGACTGGGATCGCACCGCTCCTGCGCCTCCCTCATGGAATTCGCGCGCGACAACCGCCGCTTTGGTATTGCGTGGGTGCTGTTTGCCTTGGCAGTGGCGCTGCACGTGACCGACGAGGCCACGCACGATTTCCTGACCACGTACAATGTATCGGTTCATGCCATTCGAGCGCGGCTGCCGTTCCTTCCTATCCCGACATTCACTTTTGCGGTGTGGCTTACCGGCTTGATTGCCGGCATTGTGCTGCTCTTGGTCCTTTCGCCGTTCGCTTTTAGCGGCAAGCGAGCGCTACGCTTGATCGCGGTGCCTCTCGGGATTGTGGTTGGCGTTTTCAATGCCGTGTTGCACATTTCCAGTTCGATCTATTTCCATCGGTGGATGCCCGGCGTGTATAGTTCGCCAGTACTTCTTGCGGCTGCGCTTTTTCTGCTGTACGCCGCGTTTCGCATCATGAAACATCCCGCAGTTGCGGATGGGCTGACATAAAAGTCAGCGCTACATTTAAGAATGAAAGCAAAGAATGAAGAGCTGCCGAGATGGGGATTTTGGTCTTCGGTGTAGTTTATCTTGCTACGATTCGCTTCATGAGCCTTCGTCCGCGCTTCTCTACGCAATTCGCGCCTGACCTCTTGTCACTGTTGTTCGGCCTGTTCCTGAGTGCGGCGCCGCTTTTTGCGCAGCCGCACTGGGATTTGGAAGAAACGCTGGTGATCACCGACGTGAACGTGATCGACGTGCGCACCGGGGAAGTACGGCCGGACCAGGTGGTGGTGATCGAGCGGAACCGCATTACGACCGTGGGTTCGAAGGGCCCGCGCTATCCGCGCAACGCGCCAACGGTGAACGCCAAAGGCGGCTACCTCATTCCCGGTTTGTCGGACATGCACGTGCACTTGGTGCATGGCGATTGGTTTCCGTTGGCGCAGGAGATTTCACTGCCGCTGTTCGTTGCCAACGTCGTCACCAGCGTGCGCGACATGGGCAGCGAACTGGGAACGGTACAAGCCTTCCGCAACCAAATCGAAAGCGGCGAACTTCTGGGGCCGCGCATCCTGACCAGCGGTCCCATGCTCGATGGCCCGAAGCCGCGCTTTCCGAGTTCGCTGGCTATCGGCACGCCGGAGGACGGGTGGCGCGCAGTGGACGAGTTACAGCATCGCGGCGCGGACTTCATCAAACTGCAATCACTGATTCCAGCAGATGCCGTGATGGCGATCGCCGATGAGGCGCGCAAGCAGGAAAATACCTTTTGAAGGACACGTTCCCGATTCCGTCCGAGCCGCCGCCATGTCCGCAGCGGGAATGCACAGCTTCGAGCATCTGATCGGAATTTCTGACCGGGACAAAAACGGAATCGAAGTTTTTATCGACATATGATCCGGAACGCGCCGCCGCACTGGCCGCCATTTTGGCGAAGAACCAGACCTGGCAATGTCCTACGCTGGTCTGGGAGCGCGGCGGCAACTTAATTGACGTGACGGATTACAGCAAAGATCCGCACGCGAAATATGTGCCCGGGTATTGGAAGGACCACACCTGGAAGAAGATGAGCGAGGACGTGAAAGCGGATTTCGGTACCGATGATCTTGCGACACGCAGAAAGTTCCTGGACAAACAATTGGAAGTGGTACAGATGCTGCACAAAGCGGGCGTGCCATTCCTGGCGGGCACGGATACGCCGCCGGGGGTGTACATCTTTCCCGGCTTCAGCCTGCACAGAGTTGCAGCGGTTCGTTGCCGCCGGTTTCACGCCGCTGAAGGCGTTGCAAACAGCCACGCTGAATCCGGCGCGGTTCTTTGCGATGGAAGATCAGTTAGGAAGTGTGGCGATGGGAAAGATGGCGGACCTGGTGCTTTGGGACGCTAACCCGCTAACAGACATCGCCAACACGCAGAAGATTGCGGCAGTGATCGTGAACGGAAGATACTTTTCGCACGCTGATTTGCAGAAAATATTACAGAAGGTGGAAGAATCCGCGAAAAAGCAGGCACCAAAAGCCAGCTCGCCCAGCAGTTTCTAAGTTGTCTCCATGTCAGCCCAGAACGGCGGGCTGGGATAAAGCCCAGCGCTACACTTAAGAAAAAAACTGCGCGTTAGCCGGAACGTCTCGAGGATAGCTTCCCGCGATCAGTGACGAAAGGCCAGATATGCCGCGATGGCTCCAAGCAGTATTCCGGCAATCAGCAGACCAGCAACTCCGATCGCGAATGATGCGGAATGCCGCGCATCCTGTATGAAGGATTTTCGGGACGCGGCGGCAGGTTCGGCTGAGGATTCGGAACTCGGCGCGGAGTCGGCATGTACGCTACCCTCGCCCTTCGCCAACGACTGATTGGAGTATTCCGTTCGGGCAATGAAGCAGTAACCTCTGCGCGGAATCGTCTCGACAAACGTTGGCTGGTCCGTGGAATCGCCCAGCACCTGACGCAATTTGTTCACGGTGGTATTCACATTTGCGTTGTAGTTCACCTGCGAATCTGGCGGCCACAGGCGCGCCCGCAGGGCTTCGCGGGTGACCACGTCGCCTGGCTTCTCCAGCAGAATCAAGAGAACTTCCAGGACTTTGTGGGGCAGAGATACACGCGAGCCGCCGCGGAACAACTCCTGGCGCTGCAAATCGAGATCATACGGGCCAAAACGAACGTAGCGCACGGCGGGATTGCGAGTAATCTCCACGTAATCGTCTGGTCGCGAAAACTGCATCGGCACTAAGCGAGAATTCATCGGTCCACCGTCTAATCCGCGCCTAACGCAAGTTCAGCTACTTCACCGGAAGAGGCACACACTTTCGCACGGGAACGGCAACGGCAACGGATCAATCGGTTCGACACCCCCTTCCAGTTACCGCTGATTCCGGGTTAGACGGCTGATTTTGCTTATTGGCTTCTTGGAAAATGGGCCAGGTTAGGAAATCTGACGTCCTTGAGGGACAAGCTGTGGGGCCATCGGCAGAGAGCGGAGGCGAATTCCAGAGACGTCGAAGACCGCGTTGCTGATCGCCGGGGCCAAGCCCACAATGGGAGCTTCGCCGGCGCCGACGGGCGGCTGGTCCTTGCGGTCAAGCAGCAGTGAGTCCATGGCAGGAATGTCGCGGAAGCGAGGGACGCGATATCTTGAGAAGCGGTTATTCAGGATGCGGCCGTTATCGAATTCGATGGTTTCGAACAATGCGCCGCCCAGGCCCATAATGTTCGCACCAATGACCTGGTTGCGAAGGCCGTCGGGGTTGACGACTGCGCCGCAATCGAAGGCCGTTAGCACGCGCAGAATTTTAATATCGCCATCCGGGGCGGAAGCGACTTCCACAAATGTCGCGACGTAGCCAAGTTTTTCGTAACCTCCACCGAGGCCATAGCCGTGATTGGCAGGTTTAGGGCCGCTCCAACCGAACGCTTTAGCGCCCTCAGTGAAAACGGCGCGAAGGCGTTCTTCCTTGAGGTTCCGGAGGCGAAATTCCAAGGGATCAATCTTGAGGGAGTGGGCGATTTCGTCCATGTGAACTTCGCGCGCAAAATGATTCGCGGTGGCGGCGAGACCGCGATAAGAGCCTTGGCGAAGAGGAGATTTGACCTCATGGAACTCGATCAGTTGATTGGGCACGTCGTAGTAGGTGCGAATTCCGGCGCCGCCCGAATTGTAATTGTGAAATTCCCATGCCGTGAGTTTGCCGGAGGGATCAACGGCGCTGGTAACTTCGATGACGCCGGCCGGCCGGAAATAGGCCCAGGTGAATTCTTCCTCGCGGGTCCAGACGACTTTGACGGGACGCTTTGCAGCGCGCGCGAGCCGAGCAGCTTCCAATGCGGCGTCGCCAGTGTGCTTGCCTCCGTACCCGGAACCAGTGTCTGGCATCAAGACGCGGATTTTTTGTTCGGGGATGAGAAAAGCGGCGGCCAGTTCGCCGCGGACGCCAAAGGGACGCTGCGTGCCGGTCCAGACGATGAGTTGATCGCCGTCCCATTGGGCGAGAGCGGCGCGGGGTTCGAGCGGGGCGTGAGCGATGTAGTTGATGTTGTAGGTGAATTGCAGGCGATTCTTTGTTGTCGAGAGGACCGAGCTGACATTGCCAACCTCGGTGCGTGAATTGTCGCCAGCAGGCTTCTGATTTTTCTTAAGGTACTCAAAAAGCTGCGCGTTGGAAGGCTGCGGATCGGACTTCCAGGTGGCATGGATGGCGGCTGCGGCTTTCGCGGCGATTGCCGATGTCGGAGCGGCAACGCCAAGAAAATTGCCGTCGCGAACCACGGTGACTTCGGGAAGCTTGCTGGCCTCGCTGGTGTCAGCGGACAGAAGCGTGGCATTGAAGGCAGGCGGTCGGACAATTTTCCCATACAGCATGTCCGGGAGTTTCTGGTCGGAGGGATAACGATGAGCGCCGGTGACAAAGTCGCGGCCATCAACCTTTGGCGCGGGCTGTCCCGCAACCGCCCACTGCGCGGGAGGGATGAGCGGATCTTCGGACGGAAGGAGTTGGGTGATCTGCTGACCTTTCACAAGCTCCGAATAAGTGGCGGAGCGCGACGAGCCGGTTTCCAGAACTTTGCCATCGGCGGCGGAAAGATGGGAAGGATCGATGTTCCATTGCTTGGCCGCGATGGCGATCAGGGCGTCGCGAGCGGCGGCCGATACGCGGCGCAACTGCAAGTTCATTGTGGGAGTAGTGCGACTGCCGAAAGTGCCCATGTCAAAGGGAACGAGTTGCGTGTCGCCCATGACGAGTCGAATGGAGTCGAGGGGCACGTGAAGTTCTTCAGCAACTCCCTGGGAAAGGGAAGTGCGAATATTCTGGCCAACTTCCACTTTGCCCGTGAAAACGGTGATGTCTTCCTTTTCGCCGATGTGCAGCCAGGCATCAATTTCCTTGGGAAGAGAATCTTCGGAATTTCTCCGAGCGGCACCCGATTCCTGAAGGGCGGCTGCTTTAGAGGCCGCGCAAAAAATGAAAAGGCCGGCGCCAAAGAATTTGAAGAAGGAACGGCGATCTGATTCGAAAAGCCAAGAGGGAGGGGCGGAAAGTTCGTAGCGCTCAGGCTCGATGGCGTCGGAGATTAGAGGCTTGGTGCTCACGATCGCGCCTCCGGCATAGCGGCTGCGGCCTTGCGAATGGCGGCGACGATACGAGGATAGGTGCCGCATCGGCAGATGTTGCCTTGCATGAACTGAAGAATCTCAGAATCGGAAGGATTGCGTTTGTTGTTCAGCAGAGAGACGGCGGACATGATCATGCCCGAGGTGCAGTAGGCGCACTGCATGGCGTCCTCGTCGAGAAAGGCCTGTTGCACGGGATGAAGATGCTGGCCATGGGCGAGGCCTTCGATGGTGATCACCGATTTATTGGCGACGCTCGACACCGGAGTGATGCAGGAACGATGAGCCTTGCCGTCGATCAAGACAGTGCAGGCACCGCATTGGCCTTCGCCGCAGCCGTATTTGCTGCCGGTGAGGTCGAGCTGTTCGCGAAGAACGGAAAGGAGGGTAGCATCGGGATCGGCATCGACACGGAATGTCTGACCGTTGATAAGAAGGTTGGTGTTAGGCATATGGTACCTCAAACAAGAAAAGGGTACGTCGATGCGGACGAATGTGCAATCCGGTGATTCGGACGGTGAAAGGAGAAGATCCATTACAATTTCTGCTAAGTTGATTGCGGAATGCGGGACTCTACGCGCTTGCGCCAGGAGAAGACATTCATGATTACTGCGCCGGACTATCACGCCATGCTTGCCGTCGCGCTGGGGGAAGCGCGCCTGGGACTTAAAGAAGGCGGCATACCGATTGGCGCTGCCATCTTCGATCAAACGGGGAAGTTGGTTGGCGCGGGGCACAATCGTCGTGTACAGGACAGCGACCCTTCGGTCCACGGAGAGACGGACGCGTTTCGAAAAGCCGGCCGGCAAAAAAGTTATCGGAAACTGATTATGGTGACCACGCTTGCGCCTTGCTGGTATTGCAGCGGGCTAGTGCGCCAGTTTGGGTTCGGCACCGTGGTGGTTGGAGAGAGCAGAAATTTTCTGGGAGGCATCGATTGGCTACGGTCCCTGGGAGTACAGGTGATCGATCTGGACTCGCAGGAATGCGTCACGCTGCTTGCTGACTATATTCGAGCGAATCCCGCGGTGTGGAATGAAGACATCGGCGAAGAATAGCCTAACGATGACGGCCACCATGCATCGGTTCAGTGGAATATCCTGGGCGCATGCTATAGTCTGACGCCTCATTGCGATTTCCCAGGGATAAGGAATGGAACTGACACAGTTCGACGGCTCTCTCTACAATCCTGACTTAGCGCCGATTCCACCGGAAAGACGCACGTGGGGCACGTATAACTACGCATCGCTGTGGGTGGCGATGAGCGTTTGCATTCCCACGTACATGCTGGCGTCTGGCCTGATTGCCGGAGGGATGAGCTGGCTTCAGGCGGTGTGCACGATCCTGCTGGGCAATCTGATCGTGTTGATTCCCATGTTGCTGAACGCGCATGCTGGCACGCGCTACGGCATTCCGTTTCCTGTTTTTGTTCGCGCATCGTTTGGCGTGCGCGGGGCGAACGTTCCGGCGGTCCTGCGCGCGCTGGTGGCGTGCGGCTGGTTTGGTATCCAGGCGTGGATTGGGGGGCAAGCGATATTTTCGATGCTGCGTATCGTGTGGCCTGGCGCGGCAAACGTGTCGGGGAGCGACGGGATCTGCTTTTTTCTGTTTTGGGCGCTCAATATGTTCGTGATTTGGCGCGGCATCGAGACGATCAAGTTTTTAGAAGGGATTGGCGCGCCGTTCATGCTGGTGGTGGGTTTGCTTCTTCTTTTTTGGATTACGCGCAAAGCGGGCGGACTGGGCCCGGTGCTGCACACGCCGAGCAAGTTTCATAGCACTTCGGAATTCGTGCGCTTTTTCATTCCCGCGCTCACCGGGATGGTTGGCTTTTGGGCCACGGTGGCGCTGAATATTCCCGACTTTACGCGCTACGCCAAATCGCAGCGAGTGCAGATGGTTGGACAGGCGTTGGGCTTGCCTACCGCGATGACGCTGTACTCCTTCATCGGTGTCGCGGTCACTTCGGCATCGGCAGTGATTTTCGGAGAAGCGATCTGGGATCCGGTGGCCCTGATTGGGCGATTCAATCAACCCATCGTGGCATTGATCGCGCTGGTGGCGCTACTGGTCGCCACGCTAAATACCAACGTTGCCGCCAATGTAGTATCTCCTTCCAACGATTTTTCGAATCTGCGGCCCAGCCTGATTTCGTTTCGGGCCGGAGGACTGATCACTGGCGTCGTGGGCATATTAATGATGCCGTGGAAATTACTGCGCGATTTCAGCTCGTACATTTTTGGCTGGCTGGTCGGCTGTTCGGCGCTGCTGGGGCCGATTGCCGGAATCATGATCTGCGATTACTACGTGGTGCGGCGCCGGCAGCTTCAGGTGGAAGAATTGTATCGGCGCGGAGGCCGGTACGAATATCGCGCTGGATTCAATCCAAAAGCGATTGTGGCGCTGGTGGCGGGAGTGGCGATTGCGTTAGTTGGGCTCGCCGTTCCCACGCTGCGGTGGCTCTACGACTATGCGTGGTTCGTCGGTTTCGTTGTTTCGGGCGGATTGTATTTTCTGTTGATGCATCGGCAAGTAATGAAATAGGCCTTGGCGGAATGGCTGTTGAACAAAGCGCATTTCGCTTCTAACCTTTGTTAATCCCGGGCGTCGCGCTTCAAACCGGGGAAGGGGATCAGGAGGTTGGGTTGGCGGAATCTCAGCAAAAAACACCGACTGCGAATGCGCTGCACGAACTTCTGCCGCCGCTGACGAGCAACGAGGCGGCCATCGAATCGGCGCGATGCTTGATGTGCTACGACGCTCCCTGCACACATGCTTGCCCAACGCACATCGATATTCCCCGGTTCATCAAGAAGATTTCTACGCAAAATTTGCGCGGCTCAGCGCGCACAATCCTGGAATCGAATCTACTCGGCGCCACTTGCGCGCGGGTTTGCCCGGTGCAGGAATTGTGCGAAGGCGCTTGCGTGCTTGGCGCAGAACACAAGCCGATCGCGATCGGGCGCTTGCAGCGATACGCCATGGATTTTGCTTATGGAAGGGGCATGGACCTTTTCCAGCCCGCGAAAGCCACTGGAAAGAAAGTCGCGGTGATTGGAGCCGGCCCGGCGGGTCTGTCTTGTGCGGGCGAACTTGCCAAACGCGGGCATAGCGTGACGTTGTTCGAGAAGCGGGATCTGGCGGGCGGACTTTCAACTTATGGAATTATCGGGCTTCGCGAACCTGTTGAAGTGGCTTTGGCGGAAGTGGCGATGCTCACTAAGCTCGGAATTAAGGTGGAAATTGGGAAGGAACTTGGCACCAATCTTACGTTGTCGGAGCTGCAAGGAAACGTTGGCGCGGTTTTTCTCAGTGTGGGCTTGGGGATCACCACCACTTTGGGCATTCCCGGCGAAGAACACATTCTGGACGGGCTGGAATATATCGAGCAAAGCAAATTGGATGCGAACAAGCTCGTTGTCGGACGCAATGTCGTGGTGATTGGAGCGGGCAACACCGCGATTGATTGCGCGACCATTGCCAAGCGCCTCGGCGCAAGCCAGGTCACGATGGTGTATCGCCGATCGGAAAACGAAATGACCGCATATGCCCATGAATACGATTTCATCAAACGAGAGGGCGTGCGCTTTTCGTTTTTGACTCGGCCGGTGGGGGTGCATACGGAAAATGGATCGGTGAAGTCGCTGGAATGCCTGCGCATGAGTTTGGGGCCGGCCGATGCCTCGGGTCGGCCTTTTCCGCAGCCCGTGCCTGGGTCGGAGTTCCTTTTTGCGGCGGACCAAATCGTGAAGGCCACAGGCCAAGAGAAACCGTTTCTGGCCGCGATGCTGAAACTTAAGACGAACAAAGGGTTCATCGAGGTGAATGAAGATTTCGAAACGAGTGCCCCCGGTGTTTATGCGGGGGGAGATTGCATTCGCGCGCGAGGTGCCGCCTCCACGGTGATGGCGGTGCAAGACGGCAAGCTGGCCGCGCGCGCGATTCATGAAAGGTTGGTGACACGTGGCTGACCTCGGTATCAATTTTGCGGGAATTCGTTCTCCGAATCCGTTCTGGCTGGCGTCCGCGCCACCGAGCAACTCGGGGCTGCAGGTCCATCGCGCGTTTGAAGCCGGTTGGGGCGGCGCGGTGTGGAAAACGATTGGGGCGCCGGTGCTGAATGTGTCCAACCGGTATGGCGCGTGGCATTACGGCGGGCAGAAAATGCTGGCGATCAACAATGTCGAGTTGATCTCTGACCGGCCGCTGGAAGTAAACCTGCGCGAAATTGCGGAAGTAAAACGAGCGTGGCCGGATCGCGCGGTGCTCGTCTCGGCCATGGTGGAATCCAAGCCGGAAACGTGGCACGACATCATTCGGCGAATTCAAGATACCGGCGCCGACGGAATCGAGCTGAATTACGGGTGCCCACACGGGATGAGCGAGCGCGGGATGGGCAGCGCCGTGGGGCAGGTGCCGGAATATTGCGAACAAATTACACGTTGGGTAATGGAAGTGGCGAAGATTCCGGTGATCGTGAAACTTACGCCGAATATCTCGGACATCGTGATGCCGGCGCGGGCGGCGGTGGCGGCCGGAGCAAATGCGATCTCGCTGATTAACACGCTGAATTCGATCATCGGTGTTGATCTGGAGACGCTGGAAATCACGCCGAACATTGCGGGGAAGGGCGGCCACGGCGGTTACGCGGGCCCCGCCGTGAAGCCAATTGCGCTGAATATGCTGTCGGCGCTGGGAAGGGACCCGATCGTCAGTGGGTCAAAGCTGCCGATTTCGGGGATGGGAGGAATATCCACGTGGCGCGACGCGGCAGAATTTCTGCTGCTCGGCGCCAGCAGTCTGCAGGTGTGCACCGCGGTGATGCACTATGGCTTCCGCATCGTGGAAGATTTGTGCGACGGGCTGTCCAATTGGATGGACGAGAAAGGCTTCACGAGAATCTCTGACGTGGTTGGACAAAGCCTGCATCGCGTATCGGACTTCAATAGTTTCGACCTTTCGTTTCGCGCCGTAGCGCGCATCGACCAGCAGAAATGCATCCGCTGCAATCTTTGCTACGTCGCTTGCAACGACACGGCGCACCAGTGTATCGACATGATTGCCAAAGATGGCAGCGTCGTGCAGCCGCAGTCTTACGACATTCGCGCAAACGGGAAAGACGAGGCGGTGAATACACGTCCCAGAGTGCGGGTGCGCGAAGAGGATTGTGTCGGTTGCCGGCTATGCTATAACGTTTGTCCCGTGGAAGATTGCATACGCATGATTGAAGAGCCATCGGGGCGGGCGCCGGTTACCTGGAAGCAACTCTCCGAGTCGCAGCGCGAGGTGACCGAAGATTGGGAAAAGATGCGGGAATATCGCGAGAAGATGGGAATCCATATTCACTGAGGATGATGTGACGCGTCGCGGGAGTGACAGATGGCCTTGCTGATCAGGAACGGCGAAATCGTGACGGTGGGCTCGCGCGTCCAAGCGGATATCTACGTGGAAGACGAGACCATTACGCGCATCGGCAAAGATTTGGAAACTCCGCCGAATGCCGAAGTGATCGACGCCACCGGCAAACTGGTTTTTCCCGGCTTCATCGATCCTCACGTGCACATCTATCTTCCATTTATGGCGACTTTTGCCAAGGACACCCACGAAACGGGAAGCATCGCGGCGCTCATTGGCGGAACCACAACGTACATTGAAATGTGCTGCCCGAATCGCAACGACGACGCGCTAGAGGGCTACCAACTCTGGAAATCTAAAGCGGAAGGCAAAAGCGCGTGCGATTATGCCTTCCACATGTCCGTAACCAAGTTCGTGAAGGAGACAGAATCGCAACTGCGACAGATTGTTTCCGACGGCACGGCATCGTTCAAAATCTTTCTGGCGTACAAAGACTTTTTTGGCGTTGACGACGGAGAGATGTATCAAACGCTCGAGCTGGCGAAACGCCTGGGTGTGATTGTTACGGCGCACTGCGAGAACGCGGAACTGGTGGCACGGTTGCAGCAGAAGTTGCTGGCAGAAGGGAAGACCGGGCCAGAATGGCATGAACCGAGCCGCCCCGAGTCAGTGGAAGCTGAGGGTACAGGGAGATTCGCGACGTTTCTGGAAAATACGGGAGCGACGGGCTACGTTGTCCATTTATCGTGCGAGAAGGCGTTGCGTGTCGCGCTAGACGCGAAAGCGCACGGCGTGAAGATTCACGTGGAGTCCGTGTTGCCGCATTTCCTGCTGGACAAAAGCTACGCGGAACGACCGGGCGTGGAGGGGATGAAGCATGTGATGTCGCCGCCTTTGCGCGCGAAGCACAATCAAGATGCGCTTTGGAATGCGTTGGCGGTCGGTTCAATCGATACGGTGGGGACGGATCATTGCCCGTTCGACACTGAGCAGAAGTTGATGGGCAAGGATTCGTTCGTCAATATTCCCAATGGGATTCCGGGAATCGAAGATCGCGTGAATCTGCTGTATGCGCACGGCGTGAAACGCGGAAGGCTGAGCCTGGATCGCTTTGTGGATGCGGCGAGTACACGGGCTGCGAAGCTTTTTGGACTGTTCCCGCGCAAAGGCACAATTGCAGTGGGCAGCGATGCGGACCTGGTGGTTTTTGATACGGATCATCGCGGCTCCGTGTCTGCGAAGTCGCATCACATAAATAATGACTACAGTGGATTCGAAGGAATGACGATTGAAGGCCGGCCATCGGTTGTTACGGTCAGGGGAAAAGTGCAGGTGCGCGACGGCAAATTCGTCGGCGAACGCGGCCGCGGAAGAATGCTGAAGCGCGAGCCGAGCCATTTCTGAGCGAAGCTATGAGCCTGAATCCCAAACGCACAATTGCCGAATTGAAAGAGCTTCGAGCGCAGACCAGCGACGAAAACGGCGCGCAGCGCGTCGCCTGGACAGATGCGTGGCTTAAGGCGCGCGAGTGGTTTGCGTCAAAGTTGAAGGAACTACCGATTGAGCATCACTACGACGCGGCAGGAAATAATTGGGTCACACTGCCGGGCGCTTCTGAAAAATGCTTGTTGATCGGCGGACACCTGGATTCCGTGCCGAACGGAGGTTGGCTTGATGGTTCGCTGAACGTGCTGGCTGGGCTTGAAGTGCTGCGTCGAATTGCCGCGGAATTTGCGGGTCGCCCGCCGGTCACGGTGCGTTTGGTGGACTGGGCTGATGAAGAAGGCGCGCGTTTTGGCCGCAGTTTGCTGGGTTCGTCGGCATTTGCGGGAACGCATTCGATTGAAGCAGACCGTGGACGCACGGATCGCGACGGTGTGAAACTGGAAGATGCCTTGCGGCGCTGTGGAGTGGAGATCGACAAGTTCCCTGACGCCGGGAAAGAACGCAAGAACGCCGCGGCGTACCTTGAACTGCACATCGAGCAAGGGCCGGTGCTTGAACGCATGGGGTTGCCACTGGGCGTGGTGCTGGGGACGAAAGGAGTTGAGCGGCATATCGTTACGTTCCACGGACAAGAAGCGCATTCGGGATCGACGCCGATGAACGCGCGTCGCGATGCGCTGGCCGCGGCGGCCAAGCTGGCGCTGGAGATCCGGAGTATTGCCAAGAAACACGAGGACGCGGTTTGCACGATTGGCAGCGTGAAGACTTTCCCGGGAATCGTCACCGCGGTGGTGGGGCGCTGCGAAGTTACGTTGGACCAGCGCGACCTGGGCGCCAACATTCTCGCCCAGATGTATAGCGAAGCTCAGGAGGCCAGCCAGCGATTTGCCGCGGAAGAAAAGTGCACGGTGAACTGGTCGCGGCTGTGGAACATTGAGCCTGTGCCGTTTCATTCGCACCTGCTGGAACTGTGCGATCAGGCGGTACGGGAGACGTCAGGCGAGTCGCATCGCATGCCATCGGGACCGCTGCACGATGCGGCCGAAGTGTCGCGCGCGGGAATTCCCACGGTGATGATGTTCGTGCAGTCGCTGAATGGAATCAGCCATAATAAGATAGAGGACACCAAAGAAGAGCATCTGGAAATGTCGGTGGTGGCGCTGGATCGACTGGCGTCAAAAACAATGGATTGGATTCAACAGCAGCGCTAACCGCGCGACGGATTTCAAGGAAGGCAGGGCGATTATGGACTCTCATTCCCGCAAAGTGGTTCAAGAAAACCGCGACTACACCATGTTCTCCTGGTCCGTGCAGGGGGCATCGAATCCGATTCACATGAAGCGCGGGCAAGGGGTGTGGTTCTGGGACGGCGACGACAATCGTTGGCTGGACTTCAGCTCGCAGTTGATCAACCTGAATATTGGCCATCAGCACCCAAAAATGCTGGAAGCCATCAAGAAGCAGGTGGATGAACTGTGTTTTGCCGGACCTGGCTTCGCAACAGAACCGCGAGGCCTGCTGGGCAAAAAGCTCGCTGAAGTGACGGGCCTCGCCAAGGCTTTTTTCACACTGGGCGGAGCTGAGGCCAACGAAAACGCCATGAAAATGGCGAAGCTTTTCACCGGCCGCGAGAAAATTATCACGCGCTACCGTTCGTATCACGGGGCCACTATGGGTTCGATGACCGCATCGGGCGATCCCAGGCGTTGGCCCGTCGAGCCAGGCATTCCGGGAATCGTTCGCGTATTCGATCCTTACTGCTATCGCTGCCCGTTTGGACAAAAGGTGGAGACCTGCCACCGCGAGTGCGTTTCGCACATTGAAGAAGTGATTCAGATGGAAGGCCCGAACACGATCGCCGCGATTCTGGTGGAAGGCATCACGGGATCGAATGGTTTGCTGGTTCCGCCGGACGATTATTATGCCAAGCTGCGCGCGCTGTGCGACAAATATGGCATTTTGCTGATC
This sequence comes from Candidatus Acidiferrales bacterium, assembly GCA_963826335.1. Lineage (GTDB taxonomy): Bacteria > Acidobacteriota > Terriglobia > Acidiferrales > UBA7541 > Acidiferrum. Next base: position 252,618 of record CAWGXB010000037.1, read on the forward strand.
GACGACGAGGTGATGAGCGGGTTCGGGCGCACGGGAAAATGGCTGGCCACGCAACACTTCGGCATTCGTCCCGACATCGTCACCTGCGCCAAGGGCTTGACCAGCGGCTATCTGCCGCTCGGCGCCGTGATTGTTTCCGACGCCATCGCCAAACACTTTGAGACTAATATGCTCTGGGGTGGGCTGACTTATAGCGGACACCCGGTCTGTTGTGCTGCCGCGGTAGCAAATCTAAATCTGTATGAAGAAGAAAAAATATTTCAGAATGTGGAGCGGCAGGGGCGCTACCTGGCCGCGCGCCTCGAGGCCATGAAGCAGAAATACAACTGCGTGGGCGACGTGCGCTACAAAGGGCTGTTCAGCGTTCTGGAATTGGTGAAGGACAAGGGCACGCGCGAACCTTTGGCCCCGTTCAACGGCAGTAGCCCCGAAATGACCAAGCTTGCCGCCCACCTGAAGAGTAAGCATCTGTATGCGTTCAGCCGCTTCAATATGTTATGGGTATGCCCGCCGCTGATCATCACGGAAGAGGAATTGCGTCAGGGCCTGGACATCATCGAAGAAGCATTAGCGGTGGTGGATGCGGTGCTGTCTCCGGCTTCCGCCGCCCAACCAGCCGAAGTTCTGGCGCGAAAGTAGAGATTTTCGCTCAAGCGTTGGTGCCGCCGACTACGATAAGGTTCGCGCCGGCGATCGATGTACGCTGCTTCCGGACCAACTGCGCAATCGTGGCTTCCGGCCTGGGCGTACCCCGGCAGACACTTGAATCGAAGATCAGGAAACTGGGAATCAACCGTCACAGTTTCAAGACCCTCTGAGTCATTCTCTGTATATAATCAGACAGTTTTTTTGGCTCACGGGAGGACCAGATGAGGGAGTTCCCTGTAATCCTTTTCGCGATCGGAATGGGACTGATGATGCAGGAGAGGAAGGTCGAGCCCACATGGTTATACCGCGACGTTTCGGTCCTTGCAGAGCAGAAGATTGATTTGTCCAGCGAGTCGTGCCATTACGCAGCGATCTTCGGTGAGGGAGATTCTGAGGCCAAACTGCCGCAAAGCGTGGCGCGGTTTGGGGAGTTGACCGTTGCGCCCCACGGCACCTGCCAGATGGTCGAGTACCCACGAGAAGAAGAGTTGTATTTTGTTCTGGGCGGCAGTGGGATGCTGCACTATGGAGAGAAATCGCACGCGCTGACGCAGAATGATTTTGCCTATATTCCGCCGACGGTCCGGCACAGTGTTTCGAATCCGTCGGGCGAAGCGCTTCGTTTAGTGGTGACCACGGTGCGAATTCCGCCGGAAACCGCACTCGCGCCGCCGGCAGAATTGGCAGTGGCTAATGTAGCTGAGATCAAGGAAGAGACTGTTGGCGGTCACCCAAATTCCGTGCTGTACAAACTTCTGATCGGTCCGCACACCGGTACGCGCGACCGGATTAACGCTACGTATACCGTGGCAGATTTTTTTCTGATGGACTTTGCGCCTGGCGGCACAAATACTCCGCACCACCACGAAGTCGCCGAAGAAATTTATCTGGTGCTGGATGGAGAAGGGCAAATGGCGGCGGGCGGCGGGATGGATGGAGTTCAGGGCCTACACCACGCGAAGGCGGGAGACGCTTACTACTTTCGGCCGAACTGTACGGTGGGTTTTTACAATCAGAAGGCTTCCGCGGCGAAAGCGCACATCCTGGCGGTGAGGGTATTCGTGCCGATGCCTAAGAATCCCGATTGAGATTTGAAACTACGGCAGAGGCCGCATGGTGGAGTTGCTTCGTCCACGCACGGCGATGAGCGACATCTGCTCCAAATCAGGATAGTGGTCGTCTTTGTCGGCATTGCGTTCGGCGGGAGGAAGCTGCTGAACAGCCGTTTGTGAAGGCAATGGTCCCTTGAAATATTTTTGGTAGATACCAGCAAACTGCGGCAGATCCTTCAGATTGTCCAAGTAAATCGTGGTGGAAACCACCTGATCAAAATTCATGTCCGCTTCCTCTAAATTGTCGAGGAGGTTGCGCATGGTCTGGCGGGTCTGGTCCTTCGTGGAAGCGGAGTACACGCCACCGTTCGGCCCGGGAATGAACCCGCTTTTCGCGGAACAATACAAAGTGTCGCCGGCAAAAACGCACGGGCTGGCCGTGGGACTCGGTGGCATATTCTTTGGACGGATAGAGCGACGCTGGCTGAGGTCGCGGGCAGCCACGCCGGTGTAAGTAATCTGCTCGCCTTCGGGAAGACTGGAGACTTCGATGGTGGCGCGAGCCGGAGTATTTCCAAATTCGAATCGGCGAGCGTATTGCTCGTTCATGACGCGCATCGGCACTGCCGTGGTTAGATAAGGATTCACAAAAACCATGTTGGCCAATGTGAGGTTGGCGGCTTGAACCACGGAGTTCAGCCGGTCCAGCGCCATATTGACTTGCGTGGCCGGATCCTTGGGGACGAATTTGCCCGCAAAATCGCCGGCAGGCAGAGAGGAAACAAACAGGCGGTCATGTGTGAGCATGCCGGGAGAGTAGGCCTTGCCTTGCGAAAAACCGGGCAACGAAACGGGCTGCTTGCCGCGAAGCTCTCGGACAGCGACAGCGGTGATTTGCACCGGCGATTCGGGAACCTGTGCCACACCTAAGACGGCGCGGGCTGGCGGATCATGAGGGAAATAGTTCGCAAATACCTCGTTGAGCTGGGGATAGTGACTCACATCATCGAGGTATACCTGGACATAAACGACGTGGTCCATGGTGAGGCCCGCGGTTTCAACGACTTTGCGAACGTTGTCGAGACATTGACGCGCTTGCGCCGGAAAATCGGACCGAGCGTCGCCGGCGGTGTTGCGTGGGACTTGACCGGAGATGTAAACGTAGTCGCCGGCGTCGAACCCGTTTGGAGCAGCACGGAAAGGAGATCCCGCATCCGTCGGATTTTGTGCCAGCATCGCCACTGCACAGAAGCACACGCACGCGGTTGACAATAAGATACGCCTCACGCGGCTTTTCCTTTGCGCGCGGCACCCAGAATCGATCGCAAGCGGTCTCCTACAATCATTTCTTCACCGGGTTGGATGGTCATAGAGACGAGCTCAATGTGATTCTGTTTCTTGAGTTCCTTGGCGTTGGGTTTTGGTTTTTCTATCCCTTCATGCACGGCGGACACGAGGCTGGGATTATCAATCCCGAGCACTTCGATAACGGGATCCCCTTCGCGAAGTTTCTGCACGCAATCCTTGATGCCAAATCCCCAAGCTTCCTGATCCCATGAGACGCGCAGGGTCGGGTAGCGATTACCATCGTCGGGGATGTAGATTTCGGTCTGCACTCCCGGTACGGTATTGACGAGCTTTTGTATACGTTCGACGCGCGCGTTCCATTCGTCATAAAGCTTTTTGGAATCGGTATTCAGCCAAGTCTCAATCGCGGTCAGTAAACCGATTACCTCTTCTTTTCCAACTTTCATGGGCCGGCAGACGGCGCCCTCGTAGGGACAGGAGTTTCGCACCGCGGCGTCGATCAGGTCTTTTCGGCCGAGAAGCACGCCGCTGCATTGCGGGCCGCGCAATCCCTTGCCGCCGGAGAAGGTGTAAAGGTCGAGCTTCATTTTTGCGTAGAGCTTTATATTGTCAATGGGAGGAATGCCGGCCGCGTCGTCGAGCAACAGCGGCACGCTGTGCTGTTTTGCGATGGCAGCTTCGCGTTCCAGCTTGTCCTTCAGGTCGGTGGTGTAGATCATGGCGGTGTTCGGAGTGATCGCGTTGGCGATATCGTCTGGTTTGTCGACGAGAACCAACTTCGCTCCGGTGAGGCGGATGGCGCTATCAAATGCGCTGCGGCCGCCTACCATGATCACTTCGTGTTTCAGTCCGGTGGTGTCGGGCAGTTGCCAGATTTTTTGCGGATCGCTTCCCGCCATGCAGGCCGCCGTGGCCGCGGCCATCGCTCCGGCGGCGCCCGAAGTGATGACGCCCGATTCCGCCCCAGTCAGTTCAGCCAAGCGACGTCCGACTGCATGATGCAAATCGACCATGTTCACAAAATAGCGTCCGGCTTCGGCTTGCGCGTCGCGGGCCTCCGGAAATTGCAGAGAGCCGCTGAGGTAAGTCCATGTTCCTCGGCAATTGATGACCGTTTTGACCCCGAGGCGGGTATAAACATTGCTCTTCGGGTCCAAGCCCATCGCGGCCGCGGACTTTACATAGAGGCCCTGAGCAGCGATTTGAGCTAATAACGGCGAAGCGACCAGCATTTTCATGAATCCGCGGCGGTTCGGTTCTTTTGCAAAGGGCATTTTGTATCCTCCCGGAGCGAGTTTTTTATTTCGTGAAAACTAACGTTCCAAAATGTTCGGGCACGTGATTGGGATCGCGGTTGACGACACAAGTCGGCTGCCAGCACATAAAGTGGCGCACTGGGTCCTCGCCCAACCCGTCGATGCGGTAGAGAGCAACGCGCCACTTGGTGCCGGGCTGCACTCGGTTTTCACTGACGGAACGCAGTGGCACTCGCGCCGCCGCATACCAGATGTGATTCTTTTCATCGATGCGGCCCTGGGGTTGCCAGCCAGAATTCCACTTGGCGTCAGAAATGTCCTTTTTGAGATCGATTGCAAGATCGACCCAATCGCCCGTGGGGGCAATTTCGAATTCGCGGTAATGCATGATCTCTTGCCAATCGTCACCGAGGAAAAACTCGACGACGTCGCGATCCCAAAGCTTCAGGCGGTCTTTGGTGTTATCGGCGGGTAGCCAGAGATTAAGCTCGGTGTAAGGGGAAATGAACAGCAGATAAAGATCGGAGTCGGTCCAGAACGCGCGGACTTCGGTTTTCAGTCTGGGATAGTCGATTTGATGAGAACAATCCTTCTCAATCCACGTGGAGGCTGCGTGTGACCAGGTGGGAGAATCAGGATTGGTGTTCAAGTCTTCGGCTTGCGCAACGTAGGGAATGGAAAAAGAGGCTCCCGGAGGCGCGAACTCGCAGACCTTCGCGGAAGAATCGCCGTTGGACGACTGCGGCGTGGGGCTGCCGACCGCGCGGACTCCGGCTGCGGGCAATCTAAGAATAGTCACCGCGAACACGATCAAAATCAGGAACGCGAAATTTCGCCGTGAGAACATTTTCAAGGGCGAGCCACGGTTCTTAGCTGCGGTTCGATTGCAAAGGCTTTCTCGAACTCCGCACGCGACTCTGACTCCTTTCCTTGCTTCTGTAGCGCCAATCCCAGGTTGTAGTGCGCTTCCGCATAGGAAGGCTTCAGGCGAACCGCCTCAAGAAATTCCGATTTTGCGGCGCCGTTATCGCCGGCCTGCAGCAGCGCCAATCCCAGATTGTTATGAGCCTCCGCGAAAGTCGGGTCGCGATGCACCAGTTCGCGAAAAACGCTGATGGCGCCCGCCGTGTCGTTTTTCTGGCTCAGCACCAGGCCCAATTGAACGCGAGCGTCGGTGTATTTGGGATCAAGGCTCAAAGCTTCGTTCAGTTCGCGAGCGGCCTCGTCGAGTTGTCCCAATTGCGCCAAGGCAAGACCAAGATTGTAGTGGGCGTCCGGGAGATCGGCATCCGACATTACCGCCTGGTGGAACTCTTGAAGGGCTCGATCTTGGTCACCATTGCGCCAGTAAAGAAGGCCGAGGCTGGTGTGGACCTGGGCGTAGTCAGGCTTCAATTGCAAAGCTTTTTCGTAAGCATCCTTAGCGCGCGCATAATCCTGCTTGCGGTCCCACGTGACGCCCAGGTAGTAATAGCCGGTCGGCAGCTCCGGACTTTGCTCAATGGCCTTCTGAAAAAGATTCAGAGCTTCATCCAGTTGCTGCTTCTTTAGGGCTTCCACACCTTGAAGGATGAGAAGCTTCGCTTGTGCCAGATGGGCACGAAACTCGTGCAGCGCGTTCACTTCATCCAGTTCCTTGTGCGATGCGGCGCTATCGCCTTGAGCACGCAGAGTGATGCCCAAGCTATAGTGAGCTTGCTCAAAATCGGGTTTCAGTTCGATTGCACGCCGGAAAGCGGAAATAGCACCCGGCAAATCACCTTCCGTTTTAAGTTCCATGCCAAGGTTGTATTGGGCATTGGGGTCGGTAGGATCGAGTTCAACGGCCTTGCGGAAATTGGCGAGCGCTCCCTTGTGATCGCCCTGACGCCGCAAAGTGATGCCGAGCATGACGTAAGCCCGCGCCAACTTTGGATCGAGACGCAGTGCGGTGCGAAATTGAAGCGCGGCGGCATCCAGCTTGCCAAGCTGGCCTTCGACCTGCCCCAGGTCGAAATGCATCTCCGCGGAAGGCTTCAACGCGATCGCGCGGGTGAGTTCGCGCTCCGCAGCGGCGAAATCATTCTGCTCCGAGTAAACGTGGGCAAGGAGGCGATGCGCAGCTGCATTGGTGGGTTCACATTCCACTGTTTTGCGTAATTCCTTCAGCGCACCCGCCTGATCATGGAGGTCGTAGAGGGCGGAGCCCAAGCCATAGTGAGCCTGGCCCCATCCTGGTTTGAGGCGAATCGCGGACTCGAATTCTTCGACGGCTTGCTTGGTGTCACCCTTGTAGTGCAAAGCGAGAGCAAGGTCGTAGTGTGTGAGCGCGTCGCTGGGATCGAGCTCCAAAGCCTTCCGATAGGCGGCGATGGCTTCGTCCCACGACTTGGAACGAGCTAGCTCCGTGGCCTGCTGCCGGTAGCTTTCAGCCGACTGTGCGAGCGAAGTTGGCGCATCAGCAAGAGTGATCACGAGGATAGACACGACTAGGACGAACCCACCATGGTGAAGAATCGAATCCGTGCGGCCCCGCATCATCGGAGACAGCGTAGCATGCGCAAGGAACCCATGCGAGACACCTAGCAAGGCAATACCCTCGCCTGATGTCTCGCCTGGTTTGCTGAATTACCAGTAGAACTTCGCGCTGACCTGACCAATGCGGGGATCGCGAGCATTGGTGACGATTCCGAAGCTGGAGTCGCTGATATTTCCACTAGGATTTATAAATTGCGCGTGGTTGAAAATGTTGAAGAATTCGAAGCGCAGATCGAACGAGAATCTCTCATTAATCGCGGTTCGTTTCAAGATGCCGAAGTCGGTGTTGTTGAATCCAGGGCCGTGGAAAAACCGGCGGTTGGCGGTCCCGAAGGTTCCTGGAACGCAATTCTGCGCGAATGCGCCCACACTCGGCAAGCAGGCTGCTGCTGTCACATCCCCTGGGAATTGTGGTGTGGCATTCGCAACATCTGTCGGAGGCGGAATGAAGTAGCATCCCGTGATGGTTGGGCAATTCGGATTCGAATTGCGCGGATTCAGTTTCTGCACCGGGCCAACGCGATTCGGCATATCCGTCGACGAGCTACCCCACAGAGTGAAGTCACCGTTGCCTTGGTTCAACTGAATCGGGAAGCCGGTGGCGAAACGGGTGATTCCCTGGAGCTGCCAACCTTGGGTCAAGCGCTTGGGGGCGTTGCCAAACAGGCGGTCGAAGGGTACGGCCCAAATGTAACTGACCACAAAATTGTGAGTGATATCCGTGGAAGACAAGCCACGGCTCAGTTTGGGATTTACGAAGTTGACCAAGTCGCCGAATCCGGAGGAATCGTCCAAGGCCTTGGCAAACGTGTAAGCGGCCAGGAAGCTGAAGTCGTTGGCCTTGCGTTCGACGGTGATCTGGCCGGCGTTATAGATCGAATTGGCGCTCGTGTAGGTGAACGTGTTGCCATAGCCAAAACATACTTGGAGAGCCGAATTCGGGCAGTAGTTTGGATTTAGAAGTTTGTTCCTGGTGCTATACACGAAGCTGCCACTCGGAAGTTGGAAGACGTCGTTCTCGGCACCAAACCCGCAGCCGGTCGAGCCAGCGGTGGTGTCGAACGCCCCCTGAGCACTGAGTTGCTGGCACAGAGTCGGGTCGCCCGGGTTGGATTCCTGCTGGGTGATCAGGCGGTGCCCCTCGGTGCCGACGTAAGCCATCGTGAGTACGGTTGACTTGGTGAGCTCGCGCTGGATCGAGAGATTAAAGTGCTCCGCGTAAGGCAGTTTGTTGTGAATGTAGTAGCCAGGGAAATAGTTGATGGGCTCGAACACCGAGAAATCCAGTGTCTTGTTGGACGGGGCGCCCGGAATCGGCAAGGTATAAGGAAAACGCTGTCCCAGCGATTGCCCGCTCTGTCGAATCAGGAATGGCTGGTCAAACAGTACCGAAGCCGGGGACTGCCAATATAGGCCGAACGGAGCGTCAGCCACTTCGTAGAACAGGTTTAGATCCTCGACCGAAGTGTAGTACAGGCCGTAGGCCGCCCTGATGCTAGTCTTCCCCGGGCCTCCGAAGATTTTTCCCAGCACGCCGTCCGAAAATCCCGGAGAATACGCCAATCCCAATCGTGGGCCGAAATTGTTGTATGTCGTGGGGGCGAGCGTTTTTGGAATGCCTTTGTCGCCCGGGAACACCAGGCCTTCCGGAGCAAGTGGAAATACTGTGGACTGTTGACCTGCAACCCAGGTCTGGATCTTTCCCTGCCAGTCGTACCAGGGCATGCTGACTTCCCAGCGCAAGCCGAGGTTAACCGTTAGGTTGGGAGTCACCTTCCAGGTGTCTTGGACAAAGGCGCCGCCATAACGCGTCCGGGAATCCAGCACCTGTTTGGCGGCCTGGATGTAAGCACCACCACAAGAGTTGCAGGTTGCGCCGAGCAGGAAGTCGGCCATGTCAGAGCCAGTCACCGAACCGTCAAATGTAAATTGTCCGTTGGGGCTGGCGTAATTCCTCTCGTTTACCATCAGGTAGCGAAATTCGCCTCCGAATTTCCAGGTGTGTCTGCCTGCCACCTTTGAGAAGACGTCGCTGACCATGTATGTGGTATCGGGCTGGAAGGTATTGAGTGTGGGCACGCCGATGTTCATTCCAATCTGGCCCAAGGTCACCTGTGGCATATATTGCGTGTACCCAGGTAGCGGGACAATGCCCAAGGTGTCTGCACCGGTCACAAAACCGAGCGATGACAAATCAGCGAAACTGCCTGCGGGATTGTCTTTGTGAACAGAGGTGCGGAAGAAGCTGATGCGCGCTTCATTGACGGCGGTTGAGCCGACCGTTTTGGTGTTGCTCATGACGAACTCTTGCGCGCGCGAAGGTGTGGTGGTGGGGAAGCCGGGCACCGTGGCAAATCCTGCCAAAGCACTGTCCACGGTAGTGTTATCGATGTTGTAGTACCACGACCAGTTGCCGGTGGTTTGATTGTTGAAATCCACACGCTCCCCGAACTTGTTGTCGTTAATGCTGCTCCTCTGACTGTTGTTGGAATAATTATTCACGTTGCCAGCCAAAGTGGGCGTGGGAATGTACGGGAGAATGTGGCTTGTCGGGGATGCCCATGCCGCCTGGGGAATCACGCCACCTGGGAACACGCACTGCGTCGTGTGACACAGCCGACAAAGCTGTATTGTTCGCCTTGCGTGACGGGGTAGCCCAAGCGTTGCGATAGCACTTGAGCCCAATAGGGCCCGTCGATTGTTCCGGTCAAGGTTGAAGGGTCAAAATTGCCTTGCCGCTCGTCGACTGTCGGTACCGTCTGCAGACCAGTTTCCGCGCCTGCCACCTGACGCGTGCCCTGATAGTCCGAGAAAAAGAACAGGTGGTCTTTCCAAATGGGGCCGCCGAGTGTGTAACCAAACTGATTCTGGCGCAATTCAGATTTAGAAGGCGCGAAGTAATTTCTGGCATCCATCGCGTCGTTCCTCAGGAACTCGAACACATCACCGTGGAAGGCGTTGGTGCCGGATTTGGTGATGGCGTTCATCACCGCGCCGCTGAATTTTCCATATTCGGCGTCGAAGCTGTTGGTAATGAGGCGGAACTCTTCGACGGAGTCGAGATTGGGGACTAAACCGGCGCCGAGGTTACGCCCCTCGCTTACGTCACCGCCGTTCACGAGGAAGGCGTTGGCAGTTTCGCGCTGGCCGTTGACGGAGATGTTGCCGGCATTCAAATTGCCGGAGACGGGGCGGTCACCACCGATCGTGCCAGCCGTCGAGGGCGCAACGCCCGCCTGCAGGCCCAGCAGATCGATGTAGCTGCGGCCATTGAGCGGAAGAGCGAGCATCTTTTTTGAGTCGATGACATCGCCGAGTTGTGTGCTTTCGGTCTGTACCTGCACGGCATTGGCTTCCACGCTGACGGTCTCAGTCGTCGACCCCAAAGCCATGGTCACGTCGATATTCTGTTGATCGTTCACCTTAATTTCGATGTTCGTTTCGGTGAACGGACGGAATCCGGTGGCGGTGACGTTGAGCGTGTAACTGCCCGCCGGCAAAGCCAGGACGTGAAATGAACCGTCCGGACCCGTAACGGACTCGTATCTCAGATTGGTTTTTACGTTCGTGATGGTAACGTGCGCGCCGACGATCGCACCTTGCGAACGGTCACGCACGATGCCCTGAATCGACCCGGTTACATCGGCGTATAGCAAGTCGGCACTTACAAACAGAGTTAAAACGATTAAAACAAGGCGAAAGACACGATTCCCCATGATCCCCCCCAACTAGGTCGCGCAGTTTAAAATGGAGCGCGAGCGAAGTCAAGCGATTCTCAATTGAATTTACAAATGTGTTCCATCGTTGTCGCTTATGACAGGGGAGAGAAGCTGCGCCGAAATCGAAAACAAGTATTTCGCGCGGTACTAAGGCAATGTGAACGTAAAGATGTCGGAGCCGGCGGCGACGGCGACAAACTGTTTCGAGTTGACGGCATAGGTCATTGGGGAGGCGCTGATATTCTGCCCGGTATTGAAGTGCCATAACGATTTTCCGGTGGTAGCGTCAATGGCTTCGAAGGATTGCGCATCATCGCCAAAAAAAAGCAGTCCGCCGGCGGTGGTCATGACACCAGCGGATGAATGTCCGCTACCGGACTGAACATAGCGCCAGGTAGGCTGATGCCCATCGAGGGAATAGGCCAATAGAATTTTCTGGCTTCGGTCGCTCTCGCTGCGGCTGGCTCCCGTGGCGTAGTAAGTCTGGCCAGGAACAAATTTCTGGGCTTTGAGCTTGTAGATGTCGCAGCTTTCCAGGGCCATAAAATAGAACAAGGAAGTTTCCGGATTAAAAGCGGGGGAGTGCCAGTTCGTGGCCCCGACCATGCCTGGGCAGATGCGGGTGCCTTGTTCCGTGGGCTTGAGATCTGTTCGAACGGGACGGCCTTTTTCGTCAATTCCGCTGGCCCAATTCAGCTTCTCGGAAAAACGCCTGGCGGACAGGAATTTTCCGTCGGTGCGATCGAGTACGTACAGGAAACCGTTGCGGTTGGCCTCCACGATAAGCTTTCGAGGCTGGCCTTTGAAAACAGTATCGACAAGAACCGGCGTTTCAACCGCGTCGTAATCGAAAAGATCGTGTGGTGTGAACTGGAAATACCATTTCAACTTTCCAGTATCTGGATCGAGAGCCAGCAGGCAGTCGGTGTAGAGGTCATCGCCGGGGCGCGGACCTCCGTCAAAATCCGGCGCCGGGTTGCTGGTGCCCCAGAAAATGGTGTTGAGTTCGGGATCAAAGGTTCCGGGCATCCAGGTTGTGCCGCCACCCAGTTTGTAGCTTTCGCCCGGCCAACTGGAAGAGCCGAACTCTCCGGGTGCGGGAATGGTCCAGAAACGCCAAGACTCCTTCCCGGTTCCCGCATCGTAAGCCGCGAGGAACCCGCGCACGCCATCGTCGCCACCTGAAGTTCCAACAATGACCTTATCTTTGACTACCAGCGGAGCGCTGGTGGCGCCGTAATTGGGGTTTCCATCGGTGTAAGCAACATCCCAAAGCAGGTGGCCGGAGCGAACATCAAGACACAGCAAATGTGCATTGTCGGTTTCCATGAAGATGCGGTCGTGCCAAACGGCGACGCCACGGTTGTGATGCTGCGAGGCATCATCAATCAGTCCTTCGGTGATCGGACGCGAGTAATGCCAGACGATTCGACCGCTCTGTGCATCCAGAGCATAAGCATCGTTGGCGGAAGTTACGAACATCATTCCGTCGACCACCACCGGCGTCACTTCCAGATGGCTGGAGTTTGGGGCGTGAAACACCCACTGTGCCCGGAGTTGCGAAACGTTCGCGTTGTTGATCTCGCGGAGCGCGCTATAGCGGCGTCCGGTGTAGTCTCCGTTGTAGGAAAGCCAGTTGTTGTCGACGGGAGTTGTAAGCAATTGAGAGGGGGCAACGTCAACGCGTGTGGAGACGGAAGTGGTGGTGGGACTCTGCGCGAGCGCGAAGGTCGCGACAAACAAGAGAAGGAAAAAGCCTAATGTGATTCTGTGCGTTCCTAGCATTGTCGAGGTTCTGTCCTTAACGGCATTTTATCTTAGACGTCAAACAAGCAGGAATTGCTTCGGACGCAGTAATTCTCCTAAGTGCGATGCTCAAGGAGTTTGCGCGAGTCAAATCCCGTTCTCAACCAGATACTTTCAACTCGCGAACCGCTTCTCCAGCGCCGCTGAGGTTGGCGAGCCGCATCTCGGAGTACTTGCGAGATAAAAGCACGCCCGGCGCGCCGGCGCGGAAGGCCGCGAGGACTGCTGCCTTGACGCTTTGCGGCGTGCACTTGCTGTTACCGGGCTCGGTTGGAATGTCAATATCAATGCCCGGCCAGATGAGAGTGTTCGTGCCGGCAACTCCGGCCAGCGAACGTTTCGTCTCGCGGAAGACGTAATCAGCCGAAAGGCCGGTGTGAGGAATCTGATCGTAGCTGCCTTCCTTGATGCCCATCACCGCGTAATTGAAATCGAGCAAACCCTGTTTCGTGAGATCCCCGTAAAGAGTCGAGCCAATGTTGTCGACATAGAGCGCCATGCGCTCGCCACCGCAGTTGTTGTACATCACCACTTTGATGAAATCCGAATAGTTCGATAGTTCATGAAGGTCCTGCTCCGAGCGGTAGATGGGATTGAAGGAATTGTTATGCCAGATGTGCCAACCCACCGGGACGGACGGCTTGGCCGTCTTTACGGTTTTGTAGATTGCGGCATAGGTTTCGCGAAGACTGTCCGTCCACAGCATTTCCCATGCGGCCAACTCGGGATATTGCAACAGCAGGCGCCCGAATTGAACGTAGTAGCCGTCCACGGGGCGATTGCCTGCTCGTGCAGAACGAACGTATTTTTCCAACTCCAGAAAACCTTGCCGCGTGCGCTCCACGTTGATGCCGCGCTGTTTCGCCTTAGTCTGACAAAACTCGCAGAAGCAAGTCACGTGGCCCGGATCGACCGGCGGCACGTCGTGCGTGGCTCCCAAACTGTCTGTAAGCGCGCCCTGCCGCTCGGAGCCCCACATCAGGCCGTCGATGTCATAGGAACGGGCATAGTCTTCGACCAAGCCAGTGAGGAAATTCCGGTAGTCGGGATTGTTGACGCACAGCGTCTCGGCATTTCGCCCGTACAGATCCTTCTCCTGCAATTTCTGAATGTTGGGCAAGTCGGTGCGAAACACGTCCTCCAGCCAGCAGACCACCTTCATGTTGCGTTTCTTGGCGGCAGGAAGCACTTCGGCGAGGATATCCAGGTTGCCATGGTCGGGCGCGCGGGTGTCCTTGAGAACCGTGTTTTTGTAAAATTCGGGATGAGGAGTGGCGAAGTTCCCACCGTGAAAATTGAGGTCGTATTCCTGCTTGCCGTGGTCGGGTAGCGGTTGGCCGGGGATCTGCCTTCCAGCAATGCCCCTGCCGTAAGTGAATACCGCGAGAAAAAGAGTGTTCACTCCGGCTCGTTCCTGAAGCACATCAAGGACCTTCTCAGTTCCTTCATCGACAAATGAAACTGCTCCCACCTGGATGCCGATCATTTTGGCGGGCGGAGCAGCCTGACCTGAAGTCGGCATGGCCAAGGCAGCGCCGGCTCCAGCGGCGATCTTCAGGAATTCGCGGCGATTCACGTCCGATCTCAGCATGGATTGCTCCCTTTGTTTTTTCTGGCTGCATCCTGGTCCTTCTTTTGCCGGATGCCATCATCGAGCCGACCTATTGTAGCCAGTTCGACGCAGACGACTAAGCGAATTTTGGAAATACGTGGCGACGAAATCGTGGATCTGGCGAAGACCAATCTTTTCCGGTGACGGGCAAACGAGCGACTATTCTTTCGGTGCAAGGGATTTGTGTTTGAAATGGCGGGCGCCACTGCTGTATTCGGCGACGATGTGGCCGCTTCCACGGAGCTTGTACTTGTAGGTGGTGAGTCCTTCGATGCCCATAGGGCCACGCGCGTGCAGCTTGCCGTTGCTGATCCCCACCTCCGCACCGAGGCCGTAACGATAACCATCCGCAAAACGTGTGGATGCATTGTGGAATACGCCGGCGGCATCGACTTCCTGCAGAAAACGCTCAGCGGCTTTCTGGTCCTCCGTAACAATGCACTCGGTATGCCTGGAACCGTACCGGTGAATGTGCTCGAGCCCCTGTTCAAATGAATCGACGATTCTCACAGAGAGAATGAGATCGGAATATTCGGTCGACCAATCTTTTTCCGTTGCAGGTAGCAGCGCTGCATCAGGAAGCAATGCCAGCACACGGGGACAGCCACGAACTTCCACCTTCGCTTTTTTCAGTTCGGCTACGATCTTGGGGAGAAATGCGGCGGCAATCTCTTTATGCACAAGCAGCGTCTCGGCGGAATTGCAGGCCGCAGGATACTGAACTTTGGAATCCAACGTGATGGATACGGCTTTGTTCACGTCGGACGCGCGGTCAACGAACACGTGGCAGATTCCCTCGCCGTGGCCCAGGACCGGGATACGACTGTTCTTCTCCATGAAGGCGACAAACTCTTTCGACCCGCGCGGGATGAGCAGGTCGACTTCGTTCTCAAGGCGCAAAAGTTCCATCACGTCGGAACGAGACTGCAGCAATTCGATGGACTCCTGGGGCACATCCGGGAATCTACGAAGCGTCTCTTTCCAGATGGCCACAATAGTTTCGTTGCTGTTCGCAGCTTCCGCGCCACCTTTCAGCAGAACCGCGTTGCCCGACTTGAGAGCCAGTGAAGCAACTTGCGGAAGAACATCGGGGCGGGATTCAAACACGACGGCTATCACGCCAAGTGGGCAGGAGTCCTTGTGCAAGATCAAGCCATTGTCTAGTTCAGTGACTGCCAAGTGTTTTCCAATCGGATCAGGCAGGTTGGCGACTTCGCGGACGCGGGCAGCCATTTCACGGATGCCACTTTCTTTGATTCGCAGCCGTGAAAACAGGGCTTGCGTCATCTCTCCGTTAGATACAAGCTTTTCCGTAGCGGAGCAGTCTTTGGCATTCGCAGCCAAAATGAGCGCGGCGTTTCCTTCGAGCGCCTCCGCGATTGCCAGGAGAGTGTCCGTGCGGGTTCTGTTCGAAAGAAGCGCAAGTTTCCGGGAAGCTTCCCGCGCGGAGCGCGCAATCGAAGCGACATCGGTCGGAAGTCTGGTTGAAGAGGTATCGCTCAAGGCTCCTGCTCCAAAAGAACAATGTTATCCCGAGTGAAGAGGACGCGAGTGGTGGCCGCTGAGTCGCTGGCGCAGTTGGCAACGCCTCGGGCGAATTCGTTACCGTCGACATTCGCAATGCTGACCACGTCCATTAACGCAAATGGTCTTTCAACGCGAACGACCCCTGTCGAGAGCAAGCTGGCTTTGCCGCGCGTGATAGCACGCTGCGCGCCCGCATCGACGATGACGCGACCGCGCACTCCAGCTGCATAGGCCAGCCAACGGCGTTTTCCCTTCATTCGGCCGGACGGCAGAAAAACAGTTCCTTCAGATTCCCCCGCGAAAATTCTCGGCAGCGTTTCTGGCCGGCTACCATTTGCGATTACGGCCACACCACCGCAATTCATGGCAATTTCAGCGGCCTCAAGCTTCGTTACCATGCCGCCCCGGCCGGATTGCGAAGGCCCGCTGGCAACGGCTCTCAATTCCGGGGTTACCTTTGAAATCAGCGGAATCAATTGCGGTCGAGCTGCTGAGCCGGCGCGTTTCTGTTTCATAGAAGTATCGGCGCGCAGGAGGCCATCGACATTCGTGAGAAGGATCAAAGCGTCTGCTTCCAAGCCACTCATGACCAGGGCGGCCAACCGGTCATTGTCACTGAAGGCGGCGGAGCGAGCGTGGTCACCGAACTCCTCGAGTTCCGCGGTTGAAACCGTGTCGTTTTCGTTGACGATGGGCAGCACTCCGAAGCCAATCAGTTTGTCCATCGTTCGCCGCAAGTTGGAATAACGTTGCCAGTTGCTGAAATCCTCTTCGGTCAGCAGGACTTGGGCAATTTTCACGCCGTACGCGCCAAATAGTCGCTTGTAGGCTTCCATCAGCAGGCTCTGCCCAACCGCCGCGCACGCTTGCTTGGTTGCCATGTCCTTCAGGCGAGAGGGGTGAAGCCCGAGCCATCCGCGGCCCAGTCCGACGGCGCCGGAAGATACCAAGACGACTTGGCGGTGGCCCGTTTGCAGCGAGGCGACGGCCTGCACGATTGGCTCGATCCGTTCTGAGGAGAGTTCGCCCTGGGGACCCGTAACCGTGCTGGTCCCCAGCTTGATGACCACGCGTTTCGCGTTAAGCAGAAGGCCATTTCGCTTTTGGTCGCTCTGAAGTACAGATTCGCTCATTCGGCGCCACCTGAACTTACTAGAGTACGACATTGGCCTGAGTTATCGAATTCGAATTAAGCAGGAACGGAAGCTAAGGCAAAGGTGGGCTACAGGCGTCTTCCCGCGATCTTTTGGGCCAACGGATTCAGGCAAGGTTCAGACGGCAAAGTTCAACGCGCTGGGGTCGATCCATATACCGGCCGATGACTATTGTTCATATCGTTCGACATCCGTCAGTTCTTGCTGGGCATAGAGACGCTCTTCTTCCTTAACCCAAGGACAGATTGGTCGTTGAGCTCTTTCGCCATGAGTCTCCTCCTGCAACGATTCGGTCATAGGATCTTGTATTCAGTCGCTCTGTTGCGGGCGGTTCAGTTGATTGGATTCCACACGATCGATTTAGGTTAAGGGTGATCAGGCGATAAGAGGCCTTGGTTACGAAATGTATCTATCGAGAGGGCAGGTCCTATCCGCGCGACTCGCTCACCGGCCCGCATGGAAATGCGTTGTGGCCACGCGGACCGGATGAGCGAACTGGTGGTGCTTACGATGCGGCCGCGGTTGCTGCTCCTTTGAAAAAACTCAACAAGTCGGCGTTGATCTGGTCCGCATTGGTCGCGGGCATGCCATGAGGAAAGCCAGGATAAACCTTGAGCGTTGCGTTCTTCAGGATCTTTGCGGAGAGGAGGCCAGCAGCAGTGATCGGCACAATCTGGTCGTCGTCGCCGTGCATAACCAGCACAGGGATGTCGATCTTCTTCAGATCTTCCGTGAAGTCGGTTTCGGAGAATGCCTTGATGCAGTCATAGTGAGCCTTCATGCCTCCTTGCATTCCCTGGAACCACCAGTGCTCTCGAATGCCCTCGGAAATCTTTGCGCCCGGTCGGTTATATCCGTAAAAGGGAAGGGTAATGTCCTTGTAGAATTGCGGGCGATTAGCGGCAAGCGCTGAGCGGAGTCCGTCAAAAACTGACAGGGGCAGGCCCGCCGGGTTCTTGTCCGTCTTGAGCATGAGCGGAGGCACGGAACTGATGAGCACGGCTTTGGCAACACGCTTCGCGCCATGCCGGCTCAGGTAACGGGCAACTTCACCACCGCCGGTCGAGTGTCCGACCATGATCGCGTCCTTCAGATCGAGTTTTTCAAATAACGCGGAGAGATCGTCCGCGTACGTATCCATTTCATTCCCGTCCCAGGTCTGATCCGAGCGGCCGTGACCTCGCCGGTCGTGCGCGATAACTCGATAGCCGCGCTGCCCGAAGAACAGCATCTGTCCGTCCCAGTCGTCGGCGCTGAGTGGCCAGCCATGCGAAAAGATAAGCGGTTGGCCTTTTCTCCAGTCCTTGTAATAAATGTGCGTACCGTCTTTGGTGGTAATGGTTGCCATCTTCTTCCTCCTGAATTTGCTTTCCGGCTCGAATCAAGTAACCAAACTCAAACTCTTACGCCGCGCGCCGAACGTTCGCGGGATTTATTGGTCGCAGGACTCGGGATTTCCTGAGGGCGGCCTTGGCGTGGAATACGCGTCCTTTTGTGGCCGCTATGGAAATACCCAATTTCCGAGAAGTCTCCGTCAGCGAGCGCTCCTGGAGATGACAGATTTCGATCGCTGTGCGAATTCGCGGGCGGAGCGTACCGAGCGCTTGTCGCAGAAGTGCCGCCTGCTCGTGCTCGCAATAGATGTCTTCAGGATTCAGGGAGCGATCAGGCAATTCCAGTACCTGGCGCTCTCCGCAAAATTCCGCTGTGGTCTGGATTGATGTTTCGCGGTACTTGCGTTTCGCGCGAATCTTCATCAGAGCGGCATTGATGGCGATGCGCGTCAGCCACGTTGAGAACTGTGACCGGCCGTCGAAATCCCTGATGTGAATCATGGCCTTCAGTAAGGACTCCTGAAGCGCATCCTCCGCGTCTTCATAATTCCGCGTGATGCGAAGTGCGACGCGCAGAATCTTTTTCGAGTGGCGCTTGCAGATTTCGCCGTAGGCCGCCTGGTCACCGTCTCGCGCGGCTGAGAGAAGATGCTGCTCTGAAACTGTCTCGAGATTGGCGCTCGAAATGGAAAAGCGGTTAATGTGCGTTGGCTGCGATGTGATGGCTAACAATTTATGTCTCCTTCCGGTTCACTGCTGATCTCTCACGAGATTGGCTCGGCGAAGAGACATTCGCAGAATCGGAACGGGGAAGCATCACGAGATGGAATAGTTTTTTGATACATCGCAAGAGTGGGTTTGCTCTACCACTATTGGAGGATGCGGGGGCTGTAAACCATGGATAGCTGGCAGGGCAAAGGATTCGAGGGGCCACGTCATGCTCCTTATTCTTCTTCTTTACGCGGCGTGGGCGAGGGAATTACGATTTCTTTCCATCCGAAGATGTGGGCATCCACGGAAAAAGAACCTGGACCAATCAAGCCGATAGCCACAAACATCGCAATCAGCCTAAAAGCAACCAAATTCGAGCCTAGCAAACCCCAGGGCAACGTGGTCCAGACGAGGGTGGCGACGCATTCGAGGGCCGCCAGTGGGCTGACGATCGGCGTCAAAAATCCGATCACGATGAAGACGCCGGTCAACGTGAGAAGAACGCTCGCTGCCAAAGCGTTCACGCTCAGACTGGAATGCGAAAAGAGAAGGATGACGCCTTGAGTCGCAAGCGTAGCACCGCCTGCTGCGCGCAAGACCAACAGTCCAACGCCAGGAGCGCCGCTTGGAAACGTGGAGAATAGTCGCTGCAGAGTAGCCCCCGTCAAATGCTAAGGCCCGCAATTGCCGACGATAGATGACAAGCCGGCGCGGCGAAACCCCACTTTCCGGTATCTTTTCCTACCGCTTTAGGGGTACTAGGAACTGATGCAGGGCTTACAGGTGGATAATTCCGCGACGTATCGCGATGGCCACGGCTTGCGTGCGGTCACTGGCTCCGAGTTTTCCCATGATGTTTTTGATGTGAACTTTGACGGTCTCTTCGGTGATAAAAAGCTTTTCGCCGATGTCGCGATTGCGGTTACCTTCGGCAATCTGTTTCAGAACCTCGATTTCGCGGCTTGTGAGCGCTTCATCACTCATGTGTTCCGCAAGTTGCGCTGCAAGTTGTGGAGGGATGCGCTTTTTGCCGGCGTGAACCTGGCGAATCACTTCCACCAGTTCCTTCGGAGGCATATTTTTCAACAAATAAGCGCGGGCGCCCGCCTCCAAGGCACGCTGGATCTCAACGTCGCCCTCGAAGGTCGTGAGCATGATGATGCGCGCTTCCGGAAATTCCGTGCGAATCGAGATCATGGTGTCGATTCCGCTCTTGTCCGGCAGGCGTAAATCCATAAGCGTGACGTCGGGTTTGTGCTTGCGAAATTGTTCGATAGCATCCTTCGCGCTGGCGGCGTCGGCAATCACAGACATATCCTGCTGGCTGTTGATGACTGCCGCGATTCCTTCTCGCAACAATGGATGATCGTCCACGCTCAGAATTCGGATACCGCCCGTCGTCATCATTGCAGTTGCTCGCTCTCCGCCACCGCTTTACCGTCGCTGCTCTTTTTGGCATACAACCGGGAAAACCAGAATTTGCCGCCTTTCGAAGGCTGCGAAGTGAAAGCGATGTTGCCTGGAACGGACAGCTCCATTTCGGTCCCAGCGTCCGCCCGGCTCAGAACTCTCAGCCGCGCCCCGATCCGTTCCGCTCGCTCGCGCATGCCGGCGAGTCCCCAGTGACCTTCGCGGCCTTCGCGCAAAACATTGGAAGTAATGCCAATTCCGTTATCGCGAACCATGACCCGGAAGAAATTAACAGTGTATTCGATCTCGACAACGATTTCGGTAGCCCGCGAATGCCGGAAAGAGTTTGCCAAAGCTTCGCGCCCAATATGATAGATGTCGTCGCGAACGGCCGGCCGCAATTGCCGCGGAGTGCCTTCCACGATTACGCGGAACTCCATGTCGCTGGTGGGAGACAGTTCCTGCTGCAACCGGGAAAACGCTTGCTCCAGGTTCTGATCGAACACATCCGATGAACGCAATCCCCTGACGGTGTTGCGGCCTTCGTCGATGACCCGTGTCATTAAGTGGAGCGCGCGTTTGACCAGTGGTTTTGCCTCGGAGTTGTCCGGCAAGCGATCGTCAGCAACGTGTAGCTGCATGGACGCGCTCAGAAACCCTTGCAACAAGGTATCGTGCAATTCCTGCGCGATTCGCGTACGCTCCGCGAGCCGCTCTTCAAATCGCATGTTCATTCGCGCGGCGACGGTCCTGATACGCAAGCGGTAAATCAGAAACACAGCCAGCGAGCCGAGTACCGCGGCTGCGATCCGGAACCATATCGTCTGCCAAAACTGGGGCGTGATTTCCATTGGTAAATCGACTTCGGAACTATTCCAAACGCCTTCGCTGTTGGTGGCCATTAAACGGAAGCGGTAGGGCCCGGAGTTCAGGTTGTTGTAGGTGACTTCACGCGTCGTAACCGGATTGCTCCAGGATTCGTCAACCCCGTCGAGTTTGTATTTGTATTGAACGTGCTCTGGCATCGAGAGGCTCAGCGCCGAATAGTTAAATATGATTCTTCGATGCGAACCATTCAGCCGTAGCGAATCGCTCATGCTGGCTGGATTTCCATCGACAGTAACGGAGTCGATGTGCACGAGCGAAGGTGGAGAAACAGAACTCGCGCGCGCAGGGTCGACAACAGATAGCCCTCGATTCATCGAAAACCAGATTTTCCCGTTGTGATCGGCGAACACAGATTGAAAGCGTTTCACACCCTCCACTCCGATCAATCCGTCTTCCAATCCGTATTCGCGTACGTCCGATTTCTTCAACGAGCCGTCGAGAACCTTGTGGCCCTCGAGTCGCAGAACATGACTGGACGTGGAAATCCACAGCCATCCATTTCGGTCTTCGGCAATTCCCAGAATCTGCTCGCTCAAATCCGTGGCCAGTCCAGAAGCGCTTTGAACCTTTCCCGACCGTATATAAGCCAAGCCTGCAGACGTGCCAACCCAAAGAACATCCGAAGAACCGATCAGCAAACAATTCACACTGTCGGAAGGCAAACCCTGGTCTTTTCGCAACGCGCTCCATCGCCCTTCACGGAGAGAGTTGACCCCGCTGGGAGTCGCAAACCAAATCGTGCCGTTGGAATCCTCGGTGATAGCCGCGATGGTATTGGATGACAGGCCGTCCGCCGTGGTGTACGACGTGAAATGGCCATTCTTCAATGCGCTCACGCCGCCACTCAGCGTGCCGGCCCAGATGGTTCCGTCGCGGCTCTGGTACACGGCGTAAACGCCGTTTTGCGCTAAGCCATCGGTTTGCGTGTAAGTCTTTGCGGTCGCTACTTCATGGCTGAATGTCAGACGCGTTAGTCCTCCACGCTGCCTGCCGAGCCACAAGTCGTTATTCGCTCCCGAAATCGAGTAGACAACATCTTGCGCAAGGCCGGCGCTGGTTACGTTGCCACTTTTTCCGCCGGCCAACCATTGCAGGCCACCTTCGTATGGCGCAAACCAAACGCGCTCGCGCTCGTCGACAAATATCGGCCCACCGCTTTCTGTCTTCAGGCCGCGCACCGCATAGGTCACGAAGGCGCTGTCGCGAAGACGATCAATCCCACGCGGGCTTCCGACCCACACATTCCCTTCGCGATCTTCGAAAAGCGCGGTGACCGCACCGTTCGCGTACGAGTTCTGAACATCGAGCACAACTCCATCGGTGTTTACACGAGCCAGGCCGCCGGACGTGCCGATCCAGATATTTGAGTCGCGGTCGCGAAGCATAGTGCGCACGGGCAAATGAACCAGCGCGGCAGGAATTCCCTGAGTGGTGATTTCGCTTCCATTCCATCGCAGCACGCCGCGATCCGTGCCGACCCACAGTTCGCGATTGGACAGTACCAACAGACAGTTGATCGCGGCGGCCGAAGGCAGCTTGCCGGCCGAATACACTTTTCCATCGCTGATGTAGAAGAGGCCCTTATCGCGGGTTCCGAGCCAAAGTTTTCCGTCCGAACTCTGCGCCATCGAAATAACCGCGGAGTTTGGTTCCGCAAAACGATGAGGGGTTACGCCCGTGGCCCAACTGAGCCGTGAAGAAAGCTCATCAGCGCCTGGTACGGACGAGAAGTTGGCAGCAGCCGCGTCGGGAGCCACGATTTCGAATCTTTCGTCATGGTAAGTAAGAGGGCCGAGAGCCAGTGACGAAAATAGAATCCTGCCGTCCAGCTGCTTCGTGAGCGCGGTGATGCCGAACTCGGCTTCTTCGCGCCCCAGCTCAAATTTCCCGAGGTGATAGCGCAAAATCTTGGTGCTCTGCAACAGAATCCAAAGATCGCCCTGCGAATCGGCAACCAGTTGCTCGACCGCACCGATGGGAAAAGATGTTGGACTTGCCTGCGGGAATGCGCGAAAAGTTAGTCCGTCGAAGCGAATCAGCCCTCGTTCCGTGCCGATCCACAGATATCCGTCCGCCGTTTGCGCAATGGCGGTAACAGAACCGCCACTAAAACCTTTTTCGCTGCCCCAGTGGTCGCGCATATACTGGGAAAGCTCACGATGTGGGTCAATCGCTTTGGCCGTGAACGCGCAACACGCCGCTATAAAGGCCATGAACGCGATTCTGGGAAGGCTTTGCGGTTTGCAACGCGCATCACGGGAAGTATTCGAATTTCTCAACTACAACCTCATTTCCCTTTTTCTGTGGACTCTTGTCGCTGGCAACGACGTAAAACAGAAGTTGAAAAGTCTCCTGGCCAGGGGTCGGCACTCCCGACGTGAACACGTGCTCAAAAACAACAGGGCTATCGGGCTTGAGCGATGAGCCGCGAACCGTTTTAAAACTCGCGCGACCCGACTCCCAATGCAGTGAATGCGTCAAAGTGCCCGCCGGAGCTATGAATGGAGCTACATTGCCGGGCACGAAAAACGGCTGAATACCATACTGCGCATTGTTCTTTTTCTCCGCGTCGCCCCATTTGCTGATCTCCGTATCCATTTCGCGATAATGCTGATCGCCGCCCCAATCGTCGAATGTGGTTGTGCTAAAAACGGTGGCGGGTTCCAGATGCGAAATGTCTCGCACCACAACGTTATAGGTTCCGTAACCCAAGCTTCGCGTCATCACCACTTCCGCGCACGACCATTTCTCTTCTTTCTTTTCAATACGGAGATGCAGCGCGCCATTCGCGTCGGTCCAGGCATTACCTCCGTCGTACAGATTGTTCATTCCGCCGCGATCGCTGGCAATCGTGCGCACTTTCCAGTCATAGCCACTGAAGTGCACAATTTTTACCGGCGCAAGCTCAGGGGTGCCTACACCCTTCTCAATTTTTACGGCGACGATGGAACCGCCGCCTGTCGGCGCAACATCCATCGTTGGAGGCGGATGGTAGGTCGATTCAACGAGCATTGCGGCGTACTCGAATCCCAGGTGGGTCTCTGTGCTCCAGGTAGAGTCCGGCTGAATGGGGATGAACGGTTTGTCGGGCCACGGCTGCACCCACCACGGACCGCTCCTTGCATACACGACGATCCTTTGTCCAGGGCGCGCGCCTGTAACACGGCCCGAGATTGTGTCGACCCGTTCTCTGCCGCCTTGCGCTGCTGGCGGAATTTTACTGAACACGATGGTGGGAGTTGCAGCGGGCTTCGTCGACCGGCAACCTAGCAAAATGCAGCCAAAAAGCACGGAGAAAAGAAGTCTTCCGGCAAGGATGGTGTGAATTTTCGCAGGCCCTTTACGGCTCAGTTGGCCTTTCCCTCGATCGGCAACGTTTTGCATTGGCTCTCTTGCGTGGATCACTCGATCTCCTTGCCGTTCAGGGCGGTCAAGAAAAACGGTCGACAATTTAAGAGCAATACTGGGGCGCTAATTCTATCTTGTTTCGGCACAAATAGCAGCCGCTCACGATGTGCTATGGAATTTAACGCGCGCGATCGAATTGTTTACGTTCCAAGGCTGTGTCGTTCGACCAGAAGAGCGGTATGGTAGGGCTTATTGCGGATAATAATTAGCAGAATAATTTGACGCTGAAGGCATGGCCCCATTATGTTGCCAAGTTCCTCAATGAATTCGTGCTGCAGGCCGTCAGCTTGTTTTGCCTCAATCTCCGAATAACCAGAGATGCAGAAATGCCCAAAGCAGCGGGCTAACGGAACTTAACGCGGATAAGAATGCGACAAGCACTTGAGAGCCAGAAAGACTGATTCCCTCACGTATGAACGGACGCGCAGAGGCGGCATTAACCAGCCTTAATTTCGGCTGCGGTCGTGTGGCTTTCAGGACCCCGAGGGAAATTTGAATTTGGCCCAAGCCTTCTCGAATCTCATCGGCGCCAATCATCGCCTGACTCCTTTACTGCTCAAGAGGCAGTTACTTGTTCTCACGGCGTTTGATGACCGTGAAGAAGAAAAGATGTAAATTTCCGCGGGCACACCTCGACCTTTGTGAGACTTCGAACAGAGCGCCCCTCACAATTACGGCCATTGGTGTTCTGAGTTGTCGCACGGGCAACGCGGGTATCGCGCTGGTAATCCCAGCGGGCAGCCATATTGATAGTTTCGAACCCATCAATGGAACTCCTGAATCTCGGCCACAAGGACACTTTCGAATCCAGGTAGTCAGCAACCACAACTTCTAGACTTTGCGGCGCTTCCGAACTTGGCCTGATATCTTGTCGGCCGGCTTGTGCAACGGCACGGGTGACCAGTTCCAACGCGGCGCAATCCTCCAAGTTATAAGCGATGAGTTTTTCCTTCGCCAACGACGTCTTGGTTTGTTCCCAGGCGTCCCGCCATCTGATGGACTGGACACCAGAAACGTCCTGATCTGACCATTTGAACCCCAGCCAGCCGGCAATGTCCTTCAATCCATTGGAATAGGTTGGAAAATAGATCTGCCCGAAGATAACGGAGAGGAGGTTGATAGGCGATTCGAGTGCTTTCGCCGCACGAGAGCCACTTGGCGGCGCACCATACCTTTGGCGCATTCGCTTGAGGAAGACGGTCTCAAAGCGGCCGTAATGGATCAAAACTGGGTTCTCGACTTCTATGAGTTTGGACAAGAACTCTCGCCAGATGCTGCCCTCGTCCGAAGGACTGTCAGCCCAAAGGCTGTGGTGAACGACAGAGTCGCCCGCTTTGATTCGAACGCCAATCAGGTAGTAAAAGTCTCGATCGGGCAAACCCTCGATATCGATGTAAACAGGTGTCCCTTCGATCTTCATTTCTGGGCTGCCCACGATATGGATTTTCTTCTCCCGGATTGCAAGCGCCTTCAACGAGTGGTGGTACCTCTCTCTCTTGTCCCTTAATCCTTGTGGCCGGCGGCGTGGTCGGAAGGTGTGGGAGAGTTGGGTAACGGTGAAAATTCCCTTGCTGTTGAAATCGGTGCGCTCCTTTTCTGCCATGCCGCTGAGCAGGCTGAGGTCATCTTTTTCAATTGCCTTTTGTCGACAGCGGTTTTGAAACTCGCACTCGGCACAGTGGCGGTTCAGAACCAGGTCGGGAGGTGAGGGACTGGCAAGCAGCGTACTAATCTTGTCGGTCAACTTGCGTACATTCCTTGCCAGAGCTGGGGTTTTCACTTTCAGGGTCGCATAGTTCTCACCATACACGATCTTGCCGAGGCCGACCTCTCGGCTAAGCGCTTCCGACAATACTCGCGCATCAAACGCCAGCAGAAGCTTGTCGTCCCGGTTGAGCTTGTTCCTGAACACGAATCGGATCGGGACAAACTGCGCAGTTCGCCCTCGGCCGGCCGGGGGAATTTGTTTAAGTGCATGACAGGAACATTGCAAGTTCTGGCTCTGTACAGTGAACTCGATACCCAAGTGCCATTGAGCCGGCTTAAGGCTTCCCATCGCCTGTGTGCCGATGACACATTTATCGGGCGCGACCCCTGCCACCAAGCGTTTGGTCCCTTCGAGGCGGAAGACGTCGTTTTTAGTTTGAACCCAGGCGGCATAAGCGTTTCCCGTCTCAGCCTCTCCGCGTGACCGAAGGAGCATTTGGTGGGGCATTTAAGGAAGGTTTCAACGAGATCGTTAGTGATAGTCATATTCGTTAGCCTACAAGGTGACCAATTCCGTCGGCCGCAGCCGGATTTGTACCCACGCGCGTGGTACAATCATATGGTGGAAATCATAATCAAAAATCGGGACATTCTTGGCGGAACTCCTGTGTTTCGCGGCACGCGAGTGCCGATCCAAACCCTGTTCGATTACCTGGAAGGGGGAGAAACACTCGAAGACTTTCTGGAGGGTTTTCCTACCGTCTCTCGTGATTCGGCCGTCGCTGCACTCGAAGAAGCAAAGCATCTTTTGCTCGCACGTCCCTAAATGCGCATTCTGATCGACGAATGTATCGATGAACGATTCCGGAAATCTTTGCCCGGTCACGATTGCCAAACAGCCCGCTACGCTGGACTAGCTGGACTGACCAATGGTGAGCTTCTTGTAGCAGCGGAGACAGCCAAATTTGACATTTTCCTCACCGTCGATCAAGGTATCGAATACCAGCAAAATTTAACCGGCCGAAACATCGCAATTATCATTTTCCGCACAAAATCGAACCGGCTAAAAGACCTGTTACCACACGTGCCTGTTTGCCTCGCGCACATTGAATCCATTCAACCTGGTCAGATCGTTAGAATCGAGGGTTAGGTCAAGCGGAACGCAATTAATTTAGTCGAGATAGATCCAACAAGTTTGTTGCAACTCGATAGTTGAATTGCCAGGCGCGATTCCGATTACGCGTTATCTTGCATCAGTCACGACTCAGTCTGATATGTATTAGCTGCTTTTGGCCGCTTTGATTTGGTAAAGGCCTCGACGTCTCGTTCGCCCGAACGCAGAAAATCTAGAAAATCGACGCCTCTGAACCTACATGTTTCGCAGATGCTAAGAAGAACGAGATATTCAGACATAGACTTCGCGCTAGGAGCACCTTGGAACATTACTCGTGACTTTGCATACGCTTTGATCGCGTGTTCAGCGTTGTTATTATTCCATGGCACGCCGTTGTGTCTGAGGAATGTGAAAAGCTTATCGCGGTTCTTTTCGAAGCGCCGTTTCAACTGGAGTGCGCATTCGCTGCAATTTTCTCTGAGCGACAGATCTTTATAAAAGCGATCAACGGATTTTAGATGCTTGTTCAAAAATCGCCTTTTGAGGCCGTGTCGATCGATCGTCTCGATCATCGGATTGAGAAGTGACGCGAAGTTGTGGACAATCTGCTTGAGTTCCTCATCATACGGGTGTGCCAGAACATCGTTATTCATATCGCGCAGCAGGTGTATCAAGCACTTCTGCTGCGCGCATTCAATTGAATCGTATGCAGCATAAAAGTCGGAGATCAGCACGCCTCGGAATCCCTTCAACACCCGCGAAACGGTGTCCGCCTCGCGCGATTCAGAATATAAATAGACCACTTCATGTGAGTTGGTGAATACCCACACATAGCCTGCTGACCCTCTCTTTCGTGCTTTGGTCTCATCAGCCTGGACGATATGGCCTGCAGTAATCCTGGCGAGTATCTTCTGTACGGTTTGATCGTAGTATCGGGCGATTCTTGTTTTGAGGCGTGACCCACCCCCGGTCGAGATCGATACGTCGAAGAGCCGCTCGAACATTCTGGCGACTCGTCGCTCTTGAGTGCCAACGTCAAATACCAAGTAGAAGTAAAGGGAAACGAAATTCCAACCGAACTTCGTGTTTGCGTGGAAACGCTCGTCCAGGCCGAACGTGTCCTTACAGGTCTTACACCAGAATTCTTGGAATTCCCGTTTGACTGTCCTTCTCTTAACACTGCTTCTCCCGAATACTAACTC
This sequence comes from Candidatus Acidiferrales bacterium, assembly GCA_963826335.1. GTDB lineage: Bacteria > Acidobacteriota > Terriglobia > Acidiferrales > UBA7541 > Acidiferrum. Next base: position 280,991 of record CAWGXB010000037.1, read on the forward strand.
CTGCAGTTGGTATGACACTTTTCTCGTTTTCTTTCGAGATGCGCGTAGACACTTGGGGCACACCGGGCACTCTGGCGAGGTAACCACCTTGTCGACGCGTTCGATCGGACTTCCTCCGGTTTGACGTTTCTTCACTCTTCTTCTAGAGTATTCCTTCGTTCGCAGGTATATTCTGTCCTGTTGGTAGTCCCACTGGGCTGCTTCGTTGATACGGTCCAACTCAGGCATTGCGCCCTCGAACTTTCGCCAGTCTGGGTGCGAAAACCCGCTGGACAGACTAGCTGTTACAAATACAGGATTTCCATCCTGTGGTTTTCTTGCGGACTCTTCGGGACAAGAAAATCCCCACAACACTTTGACCAGGAACTCCAACGCTTCGCAATCAGCCAAGTTGTAATCGCGGAGCTTTTGCTGGGTTTCATATTTGTTCGATTCTTCCCACTCGTGACGCCAGATGATTGAACGAACACCCGTTGCGTCCCGCTCTGGCCAACTGAATCCCAAGAACCCTGCGATATCCTTCAAACTGTTCGAATACGTAGGGAAATAAACTTGCCCGTAGACGAAGGCGAGGACATTCACCGACTCTTTTGTCAATTTCTCCAGCAGCGCAGGATTCTCTATTACTGTGGGGTACCGCTCTCGCATTCGCTTTAGGAAGGCTGCTTCATAGCCGCCATAGTGGATCAAAACTGGATCCTTTACCTCGGCGCAAACTTCGAGAAACTCCCTCCAAATCTTCCTCTCTTCTTGCTGGGTATCGGCCCAGAAACTATGCTGGACGCAGCAGTCGCTCTTCATAATCCGCATTCCAATCAAATAGTGAAAGTCTCGATCCGGTACACTTTCCACGTCGAAAAAGATTGGAGTACCCATGATTTTCAGCTCCGGCCTGCCCACAATGTGGATTCTGTGTTCCCGGATCGCGAGTGCCTTCAAAGAGTGATGGTACTTCTCGCGTTTTTCTCTTAAATGTTTAGGCCTCCTGCGGGGGCGGAACGCAAAGGAAAGTTGCCTAACCGTCAAAATGCCTTTGCTGTTGTATTGTTTCCGTTCCTGCTTTGACATGTTAGCGAGAAGACTGAGGTCGTCTGTCTCAATCGCCTTCTGCCTACAGCGTGATTGAAATTCACATACCGTACAGTGACGGTTAAGAATGAGATCTGGCGGCGAGTCCGCGGAGACTAGTGCTCTGATCTTCTCGATCCGTTTTCGGACTTCGCTCACCAGACCACCAGCCTTCACCTTGAGTGTCGCGTTCGCGTCCCCGTGGATGATCTTGGCAAATTTGCTGGCGCATCCCAGCATCTCGGATAATACGAACGCATCGAATGCTACGAGCATTCTGTCATCTCTGGTGAGCCTGTTCGTGCGGATGAATCGAATCGGGATGAGTTGTCCCTGTTTGCCTTGTGATTCGGCTGGCACCTGTTCTATGGCTTCAATGGTGGATTCCAAGTCCCCGGCCCGCGCGACGGGTCCTATGGCCACGCGCCATTTAGCGCGCTTCCCAGTTAAGGTGACGGAGTCACCAGCCACACATGGATTTGTCGCCAGTGTTTGCGTCAAGCGTTTGATTCCTTCAGTCTCGTAGGATGCCTGTTGAGCTCGATCAAAATCCGCGCATTCGTTGCCGGCTGATGTTTGGCCGAGCCAACGGAGAAAGCACTTGGTTGGACACTTAAGGTAAGCTTCGAAGAGAGAAGGAGTAATAGTCATACAGGCGTCCTTTCCTACGGAGCGCATTCCGTGCCTAGCGAAAACTTAGTCCGGCCGTCAAGCTGCGGTGAATTGTTGTTTCGCCCATGATTCCTTAGTTTGCCGTTCTGCTACGATTCTGCGATGCGCAATCTGCTCATTCTTCTCTTCCACCTTTGTATATAGATAGATCGCTGTCTGACAGGAGCCGGCCGGAATTGAGGGATTCGAGGTTATTGTTGGACCGCATGGACCGAAAAACTAAGTTGATGATGTTCAGGTAGTGACTGTAAATGCTGGAGAGAATAGTAGTTACACGTTGTTGGCGCAGCTCAGTTAGGAGAGCACCTGACAAGATAGCAGGTTGTCACTCCCACGAAAATCTCTTAGAATCATACAGTTGTAAGGGCGTGTAGCTCAGCTGGGAGAGCACCTGCTTTGCAAGCAGGGGGTCACCGGTTCGAACCCGGTCACGTCCACCAACTTTCTCGATTGCTTTCGCAGCAGAGCCAAGCTCAGCCATTGCAGCCACTTATTCGTAGCGGAGGGCCACCATTGGGTCCACCCGTGTGGCGCGTCTTGCCGGCAGGTAGGAGGCGAGCAGCGCCACGAATATCAGAAGAACTGCTACGCCAAGAATGGTGACGGGATCGGTGGGACTGACGCCGTACAGAAAGCCGGATAGGATCCGGCCCAGCGCCAGGGAAGACAGCACTCCGATCAGGACGCCAGAGACGGCGAGCTTCAACCCTTGCGCGATCACCATGCGCAAAACATCGCCACGATTCGCGCCCAGCGCGATGCGGATGCCAATTTCATGCACGCGCTGATTCACGGTATAGACCATCAATCCGTATAACCCCACAATCGCCAGTACCAGCGCGGTGCCTGCAAAAATCGCGAGCAACATCGCGCGAAAGCGCGGCATACTGACAGAACCGGAAATGTTTTCCTCCATGGTGCGCACACGGACTACCGGCTGATTGGGATTGATATCGCGCACTACGCTACGCAACGCCGAGGCTTCGCTCAGTGGATCGCGCTCCGTGCGCATAACCATCGATAGTGCAAATATCGGCAGCAGCGAATCGCCCTGGCGCGCCGACACATACATTTCCGCCTTGGGATCACCGGCGAGATCCTGTTTCAAATCGCCAACAATTCCGACAACCTCCATCCAGGGGACGGTGGCATCAGGAAGGGCGCCAAGCTGAATGCGCTTGCCGATTGGGTCGCCGTCGGGAAAATACTGATGCACAGCGGCTTGATTGATCACCGCAACAAACGGCGTTTTTTCCGTGTCGGATTGCGACACGAACCTGCCACGCAGCAATGGCACGCCCAGCGTTTCCAGATAGCCGGCAGTCACGGGGCGATAACCGATCATCACGTAGTCATGCGGTGATTTCGGCGCGCGTCCTTCGATATTGAAGTGAATGGCGCTGCCCGTGCCGGTAACAGGCAAGGTAGTCGCCGCGCCCGCGCTGTGCACCCCGGGAATAGCGCGAAGCCTTTCGAGCAATCGATCGAAGAATTCCATGCGCTCGACGGAGTTGGGATAAGCATTAGGAGAAAGCGGGATATCCGCGACCAGAAGATTGTCCGGACGGAAACCAGGTATCTGGCTGGCGAGGCGCTCGAAGCTGCGCAGGAGAAGTCCAGCGCCTACGAGCAAGAGAAGGGCTAGACCCACCTCGGCAACGATCAGCGCGCTGCGTACGTGGCGCTGGGCGCGGCTGTCGGTTGACCCCCTCGTCGCTTCATTCAAAACGTTTCGCAAATCGATGCGCGCCGTTTGAAACGCCGGCGCCAATCCGAATAGCACGCCGGACAAAACCGCCAACGCGGCGGCGAACAGTAGCACTCGCGAATCGACAGTTACGGGAGAAATATTGGGCAAGGCCGTGCCCCCAAGCCTCAGCAACCAGGTGATGCTGCCCCACGCCAGCAAAACTCCCGCGCCTGCGCCCACAAGCGCCAGTAGGCCGCTTTCGGTCAGCAATTGGCGCACGATTCGCGAACGCGAGGCTCCCATAGCGGTGCGCACCGCGATTTCCTGTCGGCGTGCGGTTGCGCGTGCCAACAACAGATTCGCAATATTGCCGCAAGCGATGAGCAATACCAGCCCCACAGCCGCCAGCATTACGAGCAATGCCGGCCGAACATTCGAGACCAGGCGGTCCCGCATGGAAGTTACGTCGGCGCCCATGCCGGTATCGTAGATGGGGTATTCCTGCGCTAAATTCCCGGCAGTGGTCTTCATCTCGGACTGCGCTTGCGACAGCGTGACGCCGGTTCGCAAACGTCCCACGGCGGTAATTCCGGGATGCCAATTGCGATCGTCTGGCAGGGTTTTTGCCCAAGGCTCGAACGGAACGTACACGTCCGCAGGGACGAGCAATTGATAATCGGCCGGAAGCACGCCAATGATGGTATAGCTCTGGTTGTCGAGCGTAACGGACTTGCCCAGAACTTCCGGGGAGCCCGCAAAATGCCGCCGCCAGAAGCCGTAGCTCAGCAACGCTACCTGCGGGCCGCCAGCGCGATCTTCTTCCGGCGCGAAAGTGCGGCCTAGAGGAGCCCTTACTCCCAGCAGCGGGAACATCGAAGCGGAAGTCATTTGCGCGGACAGGCGTTCCGGCTCGCCCGCTCCCGTCAACGTGAGCGTGGTGATGCGGGTGGCGGATACGCCTGAAAATGACTTAGCGCGATCGCGAAAATCCTGGAAATTCTCGTAGGAGGGCCCAATCGCCGGGAAGGATGGCAAGCTCTCCGTGATGACGCACAATTGGTCCGGATTGCTGAAAGGCAGCGGCCGCAGCAGCACCGCATTGATCACGCTGAAAATTGCGGTATTCGCCCCAATGCCTAAGGCTAGCGTCAGGATGGTGACGGCGGCGAAGCCAGGATTGTTGCGGAGTGTGCGCAGCGCGTAGCGCAAGTCATGCCAGAAGGTGGTCAAGGTTCTCTCCGCTTCTTTAGACGCATCGATTCGATTCGCGGCGCCACATGCAGGTCAGTTTTTCTCGCGCCTTGCGCGTGAATATAGCACGCGCGGGCATGTGCCCGTCCCCGCTCTCGAACTTTATTCGTAGCGCAGACAATCGATGGGATCGAGATTTGCGGCCACTTTCGCCGGATAGTAGCCGAAGAACAATCCCACGCCGACGGAAATTAGAAAGCCAATCGTCACCCAAAGATAAGAAATAGTCGCGGGAATCGACGGCACCAATGTGCGCACCAGTGTGGATATGGCCGCCCCGATCAAGATGCCCAGAGTCCCTCCGACAAGGGTGAGGGCCACGGCTTCCAGCAAAAACTGCAGCCGAATATCCGCACGGCGAGCGCCGATAGCCTTGCGTACGCCAATCTCCTGGGTGCGCTCGGTCACGGAGATCAGCATGATGTTCATTACCCCAATACCGCCTACCAGCAATCCGATGGAGCTGATCACCGTCGTCAATATCACCAGCGCCCCGGTAAGCTGATTCCACAGATTGCTCAGAAAGTCTGGCGAACTCAGCTCGAAATCATTTTCCTTGTCCACAGGGACGCGACGCAAACGGCGCATGGCTTGAATGACTTCCCCCTGTGCCAGCTCTACATTCACGTCCTTGGGAACCGTAAAGATCATGATCAACTCTTTCGCCTCCGGGTACTGCTTCTTGAAGTTGCTGAGTGGAATGATGGCGAAGATGTCGACTCCTGGTCCCAGGAACAAGCCCTGGTCGTGCTCGAAAACGCCGATGACCTCGTACTGACTGCCGTTGATGCGCACCATTTTGCCAATGGCGTCCGTGCCCGGGAAGAGGGATTCGCTGATGGCTGCGCCCAACACTACGACGGGACGCGCGTGCTCCTGGTCAAAGGTGCTGATGAAGCGTCCTTGCGCGATCGAAAACAACGGGATGGCCTCCGTGTATTCCGGTTCTGCGCCGCGCACGATTACTTTTTCCACGCTGTGGTTGCCGCTGGTAATCAGATTGCTGTCCCCCAGGAAAAACCCGCGTGTTCCAGAAGTCGTTACGATGGACACGTGCGGCGCGGCCCGGCGAATGAAATCGGCGTAGTCGTACTCGATGTATTTGCGTGTGCGAATGCGCTCCGGCATGTGTGCGGGGTCCATCCCTGGTGGAAATCGCGTCAGAAAATAGGTGCGCGAGCCCAGGGACTCCACTCTATCTTGCACGAATCTGTTCAGTCCCTGAATAATCGCCGCCATAGAAATCACCGAGGACACCCCAATGACGATGCCAAGCACCGTCAGCGCAGTGCGCACCTTCGACGAGCGCAGCGTCTCCATCGCGGCAAGAAAATTCTCCCGGGTCTGTGGTAGCGTCATTCCCATCACTCAGACCTCAACGCGACCACGGGATCCAGCCGCGACGCGCGCAAGGCCGGATAAATTCCGAAAAATAGTCCGACTGCGGAACTTAGGAACACTCCCATCACCGCAACCCACGTCTGCACCGAGGCCGGGAAAGGCGTAAACGTCCGCAGCGCCATCGCCACCAGGAATCCCAGGGTGATGCCCGCCATGCCTCCCACAATGCACTGCACCACGCTTTCCACCATAAACTGGCCCAGGATGTCTCGCTTGGTTGCGCCGACGGCGCGCCGCACGCCAATCTCTCTTTTTCGCAGAGTCACGCTCATCAGCATCACGTTCATGATCACGATGCCTCCGATCACCACGGAAATAGCGCTGACCATAATGAACACCGCGAAAAACGCGCCGCTGATGCTGCGCCACAAGGCCATGTAACTGTCCTTCGTGCCAATAAAGAAATCGTCGTCCATATTGCCCGAGAGATGCCGTCGCGAGCGCAAAATCAGATGCGCTTGATCCTGCGCTTTTTCGAAGTTCCCCGGTCCGGCCTTTACGTTGATCGTAATGCTGGAATGGATTCCCTGAATGCGGAGAAAAACGGGGAGCGGCACGATTACGAAGTTGTCCTGGTCCTGGCCGAGCACGCTGCCGATCTTTTCCATCCCTCCTACAACCGTGAACTCATCGTTGCCGATATGCACGGTCTTGCCCACGGGATCCGTACCCAGAAACAGCTGGCGCATCAGCGTGTCGCCAATCACGCAAACGTTGGCCCGATGCTCTGCTTCCGATGAAGTGAAGTACCGGCCCACCTCCACCCTTCGCGTATCAATATCCGCCATGTTTGCGGTTTGCCCATAAAAGTTGACGTCTTGAAGTTCTTTGTCGCCCGATCGTGCCCGGACGCTGGCGCTCGTGCTGGCGCCCACTTCCTGGCAAGCGTTGCATCCCTCGGCAACCGCATTCATATCCTCGATTTCGAGTTTCTTGAATTTCAGGGCTTTGATGATGATGTCGAAGTCCGTCACCGCAAAAGGAGTGCGCGCGATCTGGAACACGTCCGTGCCCAGGTTCGCAATTTTTTGCTCAACATACAGGTTCGCGCCCTGCACGATGGTCATCACCGTAATCAGCGTGGCTACACCCATCGTCAGGCCCAGGATTGTGAGCGAAGCACGCAGCTTGTGCCCGCGCAAGGCGCTGAAGCACTGGGCAAGATTGTCGCTGACAGCGAGCATAGTAGTAGAGAAAACTTGTCTGCTTACCTATCAAATCGTGTGAAGCGTTAAAGTTGAGCGAAGCCTGGCTAGGGGCATCATCCCTAAGAGTATACGAACCGCGTGTGGCCGAGATTACATGCCCAAACCAGTCAATGACCTGGCTCGAGGTATTGGAAGCACGATCACAGCGCGGCCGGTACCCCATTCCAGTCCACCTGTCCTAACGTACAGTGTCCAAAACTGAACAGACGCGGTTTTCCGTCCCTCCTATCCTGACTACGAAGGATCAATCTCCATGCCGCCCGTTTCGATCGGCGGCCATGGCTGGTTGCGGGCGCCGGCGCTATGACAGACCTGGCACAGAGCCAAACCCGTTCGGAAGTATGGGGTGTGCGCACCCAGAACGCGCCTCTCCATCGGCATCGCCCTTTGTATGTCCTGTTTGTTCACCGCGATCTGAGCGCGATTGACAGCTGTCTGCGCGAACTCAAAAAAGGGCAATTCACCGTCAGCTCTGAGTTTGTTTTGAGCCCGTCGCAGTGCGCCGAGCAGCTTCGATCCCGGTCCTACGATGTCATCGTCGTCGAATATCCCAGTCCGGCCTGCCCACGCGCACACGAATTGCAACTCCTGCGGAAGACCTTGCGGGAAACCCCGTTGGTGCTGTTGACCACTGGCTTAGGCACTGAATCTCGAGCGGAACTTACCGCCTCGGGTGCCTTCGAGTACGTCGAGCAGGAACACATTGCGCAATTGCCAATGGCGGTTCGGCGGGCCTTGAACGACAAAAAATTGCGCGAAGAGCTCGAAGAGGTGCGGCAAGCCTTGCAGCATTCGCAATCCCTTTATCGCGCTTTGATCGACAACCCAGCCTACGGCATTTACCGCTGCGACGCCCAGGGCAACGTGCGCGACGTCAATCAGGCTCTGATGCGCATGCTTGGCTATTCCTCAAAAGACGAACTGCTCTCCGCACACCAGCTCTCCCCGATCTTCCCAGATCTTCGGAATGCGTCACCTTTCGTTCAACCCGCTCCCGACTCCAACAGAATCGACCCCATCGAAACCGACTGGAAGCGTAAAGACGGAACTCCTCTGAAAGCCAGGATCAGCGGTCGTGGCGTTTATGACGACCAGGGAAATTTCGCCGGCCACGAAATCATCGCTCTCGACATCACAGAGCAGCGGACCCTTGAGGAAGAACTGCGCCATCAGGCATCGACGGACTCGCTAACCGGACTGGCCAACCATCGCCGCCTCTTCGAGGCGCTGCACGCGGAAATTTGTCGCTCCAAGCGCACCGGCCGCGAATTTTCTCTATTGATGCTGGACCTCGACGGATTGAAAAAGATCAACGATCAATTTGGCCACCTGGTGGGAAATCGAGCCCTCTGCCGACTGGGGCAAATTCTGAGAGACTGCTGCCGGTCTATCGATACTGCGGCACGCCACGGTGGTGACGAGTTCGCCGTGGTCCTGCCGGAAACCGGCATTGGCGCCGCCACGTTGGTAGCGCGACGGATTTGCGAACTTCTTGACGCCGACGGCGAAGCGCCGGCGCTTTCGGTAAGCCTGGGAATTGCCAGCTATCCGCGCGAAGCCGACACCATCGGAACCCTTCTCTATGCAGCGGACAAGGCCCTGTATGTGATGAAAGATCAGCGCGTGAATGCCGCCCAGGCGTTAACGGCTCGGAGCGGCGGTTAGCGGGTGGCGCGTCAGTCGTGCAGCACCACGCTCAAAAGTGATGAGTTAACCTGAAGCCCACCGTTGTATTTGATGAACCCCATTTTCCTGAACTTATTCATGAAAAAGTTTACCCGCGAGCGCGTGGTGCCAATCATCTCCGCTAGCATTTCCTGCGAAACCTTGGGGATCACTCCATGAAGCTGATCTTCTCGCCCGTACTGAGCGAGGAGCAGCAGGGAACGCGCCAGGCGTTTCTCGCTGGAGTTAAACAGCTGGTCAATCAGATCTTCTTCAATGCGGATATTCCTGGTCAGCATATGGGAGATGAACAGGTCAGAGAACGCGTGCTCGGTGTGCAGCGCGCGCATCATTTCCTTTTTGTCGATGGACAATATGGAAGTAGGCACAATCGCGGTAGCTGTACCCATGCATGAAAGCTGGCCCGCCAGGCATCCTTCGCCAAAAAAGTCGCCCGGCCCCAGGATTGCCACGACCGCTTCCTTTCCGTCTTCATTGATAACGGAAAGCTTCACGCCGCCGCTTTGGATGTATTTCACGCCGCTGGCAGGGTCGCCTTGTGAATAGATTTTCCCGGATCTTCGAAACTTTACAACACGCCGCGCGGCGCCCGAGCTATCCAGAAAAGCCTGCAAATCGAAAGTGATCTTGCTTATGGGGGCTGGCTTGGTCTTCTTGGCAGTTGCTTTGGGCATACTTTATGCGGCCGAGTCGATCTGGATGGCAAACAAATGCGAGTTTTTCAGGAAACCTGATCATATCACCGCAAACTGCAAACTTGTATACAAGTGAACAGACGCGCGAGCGGACAAAGTCTAGGATTGGTTTGCATCAAAAGGGCTGGTTTGTTGGCCAGTCCGTCCCCCGCAAGCTTGTTCGCAAACCCCTCGCAAGCGTCAAGGATATCGAACGACAAACTTAGAAAGGCACTTAGGCTCGACGAGCGGCCCAGCTCGCCTGGTTAGAAGTGTCCCTCAATACGGATAGAAAGGAACAAAAACTATGCCTCTCATTCAAATTCTGCTGGCCCTGATCGTCGTGGGCGTCCTTTTGTGGTTGGTGAACCGGTTTATCCCAATGGAAGGCAGCATCAAGTCGATCTTGAATGCCGTAGTGGTCATCGGTGTGGTGTTGTGGCTCCTGAACATTTTCGGGCTATTCCACTCCCTCGCGCACATTCGCATCGGGACATAAACAGCGACGATGAGCGGCTCAGCCGAGAGTTGCGACTCGAGGAACAGAACTAACCATCGGCAATATGTTTCGCGCCAGATACGCAAGGGCGCGCGGGCGAATACGTGGCAATGGAGAATCTTCATGAAACCAATTGGAGTTGTCGGTACAACGGCGCTGTTTCTGCTTCTAGGATTTTCTATGCCCGCTCAAGCAGGCCAGGACCAGCAAGAGAAACCGCCAAAGCAGGAACAACCTGCTAAGCCCGAGAAACAGCAGCAGACGAAGCCTGCTACGCAACCAAAACAGGAACCAAAACAGGAACCAAAACCTAAGCCTCAACAGCAGGCCCAGCAGCAACAGCAACCTAAACCGCAACCCCAACAACATACGGAACAGCAAAGCAAGACCCAGCCCCAACAACAACAGAAACCACAGCAGCACGAACAACAGGCCCAGTCGGAGAAACAGCAACAGCAGCACTCACAGCAGCAGGCCAAGGGGCAGCAAGATCAGAAGCAGAAGCAACAGCAGCAGCAACAACAGAGCTCAGTCCGACAAACGGCAGCAAGTCAAGGCGCAGCAAGATCAGCAGCGTCAGCACACGCAACAGAACCAGAGCGCACAAGAACAGCAGCGCACCGAGCAACAACCCCACGTGCAGCAAGTCGCTATGCAGTCCCAGCAGGAGCAACGCCGGCAGGAAGGCGAGCAGCAAAGTGACTGGCAGCAGCACGCGTGCGCATAACTGGCAGTCCGAGCACCGCGATTGGCAACAACGTGGCGGCTACAAGGGCTATCGCATTCCCGACAACCGCTACAATGGCTATTTCGGTTCGGCTCACCCCTTCCGCATTTACAGCTACCCAGTAGTTATCGTTGGCGGGTATCCCCGCTTCCAGTACGGAGGCTATTGGTTCAGTTTGGTTGATCCGTGGCCGGAATACTGGTCCAACAATTGGTACGACAACGACGATGTGCATATCGACTACGCTGGAGACGGCTATTACCTGTACAACCGAAGGTATCCCCGCGACCGCATCGCCGTTTCTGTTTATCTGAACTGAGCAAGCATCGAGCAACTTGGTGGATTGTAGCTCCGACCCAGCGCGGGAAGACCGCTGGGTGGAGTCTGCAAACCATACCGAACAGAATCTTATCGACAAGGAGAAAAACCATGCTTGGAACCATATTAATCGTCATTTTGATTTTGGTGTTGTTGGGAGCACTGCCGCGATGGTCACACAGCCGCGACTGGGGCTATATCCCATCGGGTGGCGTAGGTCTCGCGATCCTCATCGTTGTCATTCTTGTACTTCTTGTGCGCATTTAGGAATGTCACAGATCGTGAAACCTTACATTTGGGGCGCGATTCTCTTCATCGTTCTGGGCGGCTTCGCGCTCGCCTATCAGAGATTTACCTACACTCATCAAGAAAAAGTTTTTGATGTCGGACCGATCCAGGCAACCGCGGAAAAACACGATCACGTTTCTATTCCTCCTATACTTGGAGCGCTCGCGTTGGCAGGCGGCATTGTCATGCTCGTCGTGGGAATCCAGAAAAAGTCTTAATTAGAATCCTGGCTTGATCACTTCACCGGGAATTCATGTGCCGTCAAGCCGCCAAATCTTGAAGTTCGGCTGGGACTTAAACGTAACCTACTCGTGCAAAACAACCGTCAGCAGCGATTTATTCACCTTGATTTTGCCGTTGTATTCGATAAACCCCAGTTTCCTGAATTTGTTCATAAAGAAGTTCACGCGTGAACGCGTCGTTCCCACCATGCTCGCCAGCGTCTCCTGGGAAACTTTCGGCAGAATGCGGTCAGGCTGTTCTTGCTTCCCATAACGAGCCAGAAGCAGCAGAGTGCGGGCCAGGCGTTTTTCGCTGGAATTGAACAGCTGATCGATCAGATCTTCCTCGACACGGATGTTATGCGCCAGCATGTACGCGATGAAATGGTCGGATAGTTCGTGTTCCGCGTGCAGCACGCGTAACAGTTCTTTTTTCTGGATAACAAGCAGAGTCGTCGGCGTAACCGCCGTGGTCGTTCCCATGCGGACCGTCTGGCCCGCCATGCACCCCTCGCCGAAGAAGTCCGTCGGCCCAAACATGGCAACTACGGCTTCCTTCCCCGAGCCATTCATCACGGAGAACTTCACGCCACCCTTCTGGATATACATGACGGTTTCCGCGGCATCACCTTGCGAGAAAATGGACTCGCCTCTGTGGTATTCAACCACCTTCCTCGACACGCCTGCGGTGTCAAGAAACACCTGCGGATTGAATGAGTCGCCTGCTCCATTGCTCTTGCGTTTCTTTGGTTTCATATTTGGGGCGAATCCGCGAAATCTCAGCGAGTCGCTCGAAAGCCACGTGCACCCTACCAAGAACATTTGGGCAAGACTGTACAAAAGTGGACAGCACCGACACTCCCTAGTCTTTAGGATGGTAACTGGGCGGCAGGAGAAAAGAGACACTGGCCCGAAGGCTTGGGCGAGCCGTCAGGTAGGTATCCGTTATCTCGCCGTCCTGTTCATCTGGATCCCGGAGGTCCGCTACCTTCTGCAGTGGCGTCAACCGGGGGAGTCCGTGTTTCCTGCCTCCTTCTGAGAGATTTCAGCCAAAGGGAGCGCCGGTCTGTATTCACTACAATAGTTAAGTAATGAACGAGAGGCCTGCGACACTTGACAAATGCAGTAAATTAGCCCACGATGGTGGCAGTTCAGCGGCACCTTGAGAGCTGTTCGCGACCGAAAGACGCTGCCCTGAATTATTCCCGCGGCCATGGAGGCCGGGAACCCTCGGTTTTGTGCAAGTGGCCACCTTCACAAGCTCGCCGCCTACGGACTGAAACGATTTTCCAGTAAAGAGGCAAGCCCAGTCTGCCTAGTGTCTCTAAATCGACTGGGCAAAGAGGAATGTATGTATTTGCTTGCATTGGTTTTCATCGGAGTGCTTGTCGGATGGGCGGCAGGAAGAATTCTGGAAGGGAACGGCTACGGGCCGTGGATGGACGCGGTGATGGGAATTGGCGGCGCCGTTGCCGGTGGGCTCCTGATGCGCTCCGCGGGTTTTCACGGCTTCACCGGAACCGTAGTTACTTCCATGGTTGCGGTGGTCGGAGCAGTTCTTCTTACCATGGCAGTTGGATACGCGAACGGGCGCAGGATTTACGCTCGTCAGTCGTAAAAGCAACGGCGCGTAGCAGCACCCGATTCTGATCAGGGTCCTTGGGAATTGGCAGGAGATAAAAATGAGAATGCAAACGTTCCGCAGTTCCGCGCTGTGTCTTGTTGCCATACTTCTGGTGGGGCCGCTGCTTCGCGCACAGGACTTGTCTAAGTACCGGAGTTTTTCCTTTGGCATGAGCCCGGCTGACGTATTGAAGCAGACCGACATGAAGATCGCCGATGTCAAAACTCTTCATAGCCAACCTGCGCTAATCCAGGAACTTACTTGGTGGCTGCCGATGCTGCCGGGGAACTCCTACCAAGCGGACAGCGTGCGAGAAATTCTATTCACCTTCTGCGATGGCCAGCTCTACAGCTTGTCCGCGACCTACGACCGTAGTGCGATTGAAGGCCTCACAACAGAGGATCTGGTCAACTCAATTGCGGCGACGTACGGCCCGCCCATCAAGCCTCCGGCAGAAATCGACGCAACGAAGCCCGTACCATCGGGACCCGACGAGAAGGTAGTCGCACATTGGGAAGATGCACAGCACTCCTTGACTCTGAGTCGTTCCTACCTGGCGAATGGCTTCACCTTGGTCATGTATTCCGTGCAAGCCGACGCGGCAGCGAAGGTGGCGATCGCCGCAGCCGTTCAACTGGAAGCGCAACAGGGTCCCCAGAGAGCAGCTGAGCTTCAGAAGAAACAGGATGACGACCTGGCGGCTGCGCGACAGAAGAACCTGCAAAGTTTTAGACCGTAACAATCGCTTTGGGAACACCGCAATTAAGCGTTCGAGTTTGTGAAATGAGTTCATTGGAGGGAAAGACGATGGCTGTGAATATTACTCCGCTGCATGACCGCGTCCTGGTGCGCAGACTGGAAGAGCAAGAAACCGCGAAGGGTGGAATCATCATCCCCGATACGGCTAAGGAGAAACCGCACGAGGGCGAGGTTATCGCTGTTGGCGCCGGCAAAATCGAAAAGGGCCATCGCATCACCCTCGATGTCAGAGTCGGTGATCGCATTTTGTTCGGCAAATACACCGGAAACGACATCACGATAGATGGCCAGGAATATCTGATTCTTCGCGAAGACGAAATCCTCGCTAAAGTCGGCGGAATGGCCAAGGTGGCATCCGGTAAGAAGTAGTGGTTCGTTCGGAGATTCTGGATGGAGCGGTAAGGGCGATCACCCAGGAGGGTGAAGTTTTATGGCAAAACAAATAGTAACTGGTGTGAATTCTCGTCAAGCGATCTTGCGCGGCGTCAACCTTCTGGCGGACGCAGTAAAGATTACGCTCGGTCCAAAAGGGCGCAATGCGGTGATCGAGAAGAAATTCGGTTCACCCATCATCACCAAGGATGGCGTGACCGTGGCAAAGGAAATCGATTTGCCGGATCCGCTCGAGAACATGGGCGCGCAAATGGTGCGCGAGGTTGCTTCGAAAACCTCCGATGTGGCTGGCGA